>NZ_MJAO01000011.1 GCF_001902635.1 Serratia marcescens
CGGCAACGCGCCGTTCGTGGTAAGCAGCGTGCCGGTCTCGCGCGACGGCATGGTGCTGAAGGCGGGGGCGGAAGTGGCGGTGAACGAGAACGCCACGCTGTCGCTGGGGTACGGTGGGCTGCTGTCGCAGCACCATCAGGACAACAGCGTCAACGCCGGTTTCACCTGGCGCTTCTGACGCTCAGCGGTTTTCACAAGGATAACGGAGCCGGCATGCCGGCTCCGTTTTTATTTGCGGCGGTGACGGCGGCGGGGTGAAAACGTATCATGGCGCGGCACCAGGGCAATAAAAAACCGGGACCCTTGCGGATCCCGGCTTGAAAGTGGGTAAAACAGATTAGCGCTAAAGGCTCAAGCCCCGTATTGCTTGTGCAGTCCGAGCGATGTGGACATCGTCTCGGCAGCGGCAACGGAACAAATTTTCCCTGGTGTCATTATGGTTATTATCAAAAAACGTGCTGGTGTTATTTTTTATAGTGTATTGCTGTATGTCTCTTTTGATACCATGTTTGACGATGCAACATGGTATGTCAAGCAACGTTTTTAACGCATAATTGCATGAGATGCTAGTTTTAGATGTGGCTTTTTCATCAGAAATAATCAAAACGACTGATAAATCAGTAAAAAAAATCGAAGGAACAAATGAATAACAATCACCAAAAATTCGATTCACAGTCGATTGCCAATCGGGTCAGGGAGCTGTTTTTACATTACGGTATTGGAAAACGTCAGCATGCCCGAGAACTCAGCCGCATCTTGGATCTGAGTTTTTCACATGCGCACCGCAAACTGAAAGGACAAAGCCCCTGGACGCTGGAGCAGATCAACAGCGTCGCGGCCGCCTTGGGAGAAACGCCGGCGGCGATCGCCGATTTAAGTGCAGAACACGAGGTTTCCGAACCAAACATGGCGCGCGATGCCATCTTTTTCGTGGCAGGGGTGGCGATGCCTTGCGTCGGGCACATTGGCGACGAACTGCCCGCCGGGCGTCCGGCGGAATTTGCGGCGCTGCGCGTGGAGGGGCAATGGCATATCTATCGCGCCGATGAGGCGCCGGTAGGCCAGCGCTATGGCGTCGATCTGATCGAAATCCGGCCCGGCTGCGGCGACGACGAACGGCTAAGCATCGCGGTATTGGACGATTCGCATCAGGCGGCCGATGAACTGGCCAAGTATCTCGGCAGCTGCGGTTTCAACGCGGTGGCGTTTTACGACGTCGACAGTTTCTGCCAGGCGTTGCAGCAAAGCCTGTTCGACGGTTACGTGGTGGACTGGCTGATCGGTGAGGAAACGGCGGATCGCTGTATCGCCACCATCCGTGCCTCCGATAACCCGGATGCGCCGGTACTGGTGCTGACCGGCGAACTGGGCACCGACCGACGCGAGTCGGAGATCGCGCAGGCGATGCGCGAGTACGACGTGCTCGGCCCGTATGAAAAACCGGTGCGGCTCCATGTGATCGAAGCCGCACTGCAACGCTGTTTTAATCTTTAGCGGGGAACACTTCGGCCAGCGCGTTCGACAGCGCATCCAGCCGGACCGGTTTCATCAGGTAGTTGTCGAACAGCGCGCGCTGATCCGCCGTCAGTTGCTCCGGCGTGTAGGCGCTGATGCCGATGATCGGCACATGGCGGTTGGGGCCGCGGCGGTTGCGCAGCTGCTTGGCCAGGGCGGCGCCGTCGATGCCCGGCATCTGCAGATCCAGCAACAGCGCGTCGTAAGGGCGCCTGAGCAGCTTCTGCAACGCGCGTTCCGGCGAGTCACACAGCTCGTGCCGGTAACCCAGCTTGTCCAGCAGTGCCGCAAAGGCGTCACCCACCGACCTGTTGTCATCCACCACCAGAACCTGCTGCGGCTTCTGCTGCAGCGGGGCATGGGTGGCGGCGGGCTCGTCGGCACGTTCTTCTTCACTGATCTGCACCGGAATGCTGACGATAAAGGTGCTGCCCTTCTTGATTTCGCTGTATACGGTGATGGTGCCGTCGAGCAGCGTCACCAGGCCGTGCACGATCGCCAACCCCATCCCCACGCCGGCATACTGCTTGGTATGCGACTGATCCAACTGGGTAAAGGGTTTGAATATCTGATCGAGCTGGTCTTTTTCGATGCCGATGCCGGTATCGGTCACTTCGATAATCAACGAACTGCCGCCGGGTTGCCGGCGCAGGCAGCTGTGCAGCGTAATGCTGCCGCTTTCGGTGTATTTGTAGGCGTTGGTCAGCAGGTTGACGATAATCTGCCGGATGCGCAGCGGATCGGAGTGCACCAGCAGGTGGCTGCATTCCACTTCGCAGCTCAGCTTGACCTGCTCTTTGCGGGTCAGGGTGGCGATCTCGTTGGCGGTTTCCGCGATCAGCTTTTGCGCGTCGAACGGCACGATGCGCAGTTCCATCATGCCGCTGTCGAGGTGCGCGTAGTCGGTCAGATCCTTCATCTGGCTTTCGATTTGCTGCGCGGCGGTCTCCAGCCGCTGGAAGGTGTCCGCATGTTCTGCCGACACCCGGGTGTTCACCAGCACATCGATGGCCGACATCACGCTCTGCAATGAGGTGCGCAGCTCATGGCCGATGGCGCCGAGGAAGGCGTTCTTGGTGCGGGTCGCTTTCTCCGCCTCGATCGCTTTGGCCTGCTGGCGAATGGTCAACCGCTGCTGACGGAACACGATCAGGGTAATGGCGATCAGCGCGATCACCGAGAACATGACGATCACCAGCCCATAGAAAATGATGTGCCGTTTCTCGATGTAGTCCTCATAGGCGGCGGTGCGCTGCTTCACCTCGGCGTGGTCGGTCAGGTTGGCCATTTCTATGGCGTAAGGCTTGATGGCCTTCATGGCCGCGGAAACCTGGCTGAAGTCGATGTTCGGGCTGTCCAGCAGCTTATCGATGCGATCCATCTGCACCCGCATCTGTTTGACCACTTCGGGATAATCCGGCTCGGCGTACAGCGGCTGGGTGGATTCGGAGACGGTTTCCAGCACGTAAAAGCGCGAATAGAGGATTTCGAACCGCAGGCGCAGGTTGTCGCTGTCCACCTGCGCGGCGTGGCTTTGCTGCTCGACCAGCGTGTCGAACTCCGCCAGCTTGATGGAGAACTTGGCGATCGACCAGGAGTAGTTCTCCTGCGTACCGGCGATGGCATACAACCCTTTCTTCGACAGGGTAGCGCTGTAGTAATAGAGCGTGATGGTCGAAGCCACCAAAAACAGCGCGGCGAAGATGGCCGGGATCGCCAGCCTGCTGCCGTTCTTAAAGGTCGTCAGCTTCATTTGATCACGATCCTGTCGACTTGCCAGATAAAGCGCGAGTTGTACAACGGCGAATTCAGCTCAGGCCCGGCGGCGTCGCGCGGATAAACCAGGAACAGCGGGCCGAAGTTTCTGAGCTTCAGCATCTCCCCGTCCATTTTGTAGGCCAGGATCATGTTGTACTTCTTGACGTCGGACAGGGGGACATCGATGTAATAATCGTTCAGCGCGTAAAACGTCAGCGTCTCGCCCTTGGCGCCGACGCGCTCCAGAATGTCCGCCACCGAAATCCCTTCAAACTTCCTTTGCGGCGTCCAGGAGGTAGAGGTGGTGATGCTGTGCACCGGCATCGCCAACAGTTGCTTATCGGTGAACAGATAGCTTTTATGGGCCGGATCGGTCACGTTGTCGATCTTGCCCGCCACTTCCAGGGTAAAGCTGAGTGCGCTGTTCTGGGCGATAATCAGGGCCACGCAGGCCATCGCGAGGGTTTTGCATAGTTTGAACAGCATCGGTGTTCTCCAGAGGCGCGGGGAGGTTGTATCAGTCCCGCTAATTTATCAGGCAGAATAATGGCAGAAAAAGCAGGCGGGTGCGAAGAGAATAGTAAACCGCACAAAAAGAACAGGCCGGAGCCCGTCGGCCCGTGCGCGTAACCTTTCCCTTCGATTTGTCAGCCGCGCCGATGTTCTTTCAACAGCTGTGCCAGCTGCGTCAGGCCTGCCGTTAGCGCGTCCAGCGAGGGTGAACCCAGGCACAGGCGAATGCCCGTCGCACGTTCGTTGCGCTCCACCATCACGGCGCCCGGCGGCGTCACTTTGACGTTGCCTAATGCGGCGGCGGCGGCCACATGCTCGGCGGTTTCGCGCGGCATCGGCAGCCAGACATGATAAGCGTCGGGATGCGATACACATTGGCCGGCATCGAATATCGATGTAGCCAGATGCACCCTTCGCTGAGCCTCATGGCGCAACGCTTGCGGTATCGCCTCGATCGCGCCGCTGGACAGCCACTCCTCCACCACCGCGCAAGACAGTGGCGAGGGCGCGAAAGGTATATCTTGCAAGGCTTCTTCCGCCGATGTTCGCATGCCGGGCGGCAGAGTCAGCATACCGATCCGTAACCCCGGGCCGAGCGTTTTCGACAGGCTATTGACATGGAATACCCGCTCGGGTGCCAACGTCGCGAGCGCAGGCGCTGCTGAATGCCCCAGCGCGTACACGCCATCTTCGATGATCCAGACATCCGCCTGTCGACATATCTCGACGATAGCCTGCCTGCGTTCGGTGCTCATGGTGGCCGTGGTCGGGTTATGCAGCGTTGGAGTCAGATAGACTGCGGTATGGCCGGCGGCGGCGGCACGCTCGAGCGTGTTAGACAGCGCTTGCGGCACCATGCCTTCCGCATCGATGTCGACACCGAGCAAGCGATAGCCTTTACGCCGGGCCAGCGCGATCGCGCCGGGGTAGGTGAGTCTCTCCGTCAGTATCGTCCCGCGCGGCCCGCAGGCCAGGTCAAAAGCCAGTGAAATCGCCTGACGGGCATTGCTGGTCAGCGCCAGATGCGACGGTTCGATCGTGACGCCGGCGTTTTCGAGCCAGCGGGCCAACAAACGCCGGTGTTCCAGATGCCCGGTCGGCGGGGGATAGAGGTTCAGATGATCCGCATCCATTTTCCGCGCAATGCAGGCCAGTGTGCGTGCCAGAAAACGGTCGGTCAGCATCGCCGGCGGTGCATTGGACGAAAGATCGATTTCACGCTTTTCATGGGCGTGGCGAATCGCCACGAACATCCCGCGGCCTTTCACGCTGCGTACCAGCCCGCGTCTTTCCAAGATAGCGTAGGCTTTGGTCACCGTTCCCAGACCGATCTCCAATTGCCAGGCGAGCGTACGGTGAGCCGGCAGACGATCGCCGCCCTGCAGTTTACCCTCGATAATGTCCTCGCTTAACGCCAGCACCAACCGCTCGACGGTGGTGATTTCTGCATTGGCCAGGCGAGGTTGCCAGGGCGATTGAAGCCGCATAGTGATGCTCCGAAAAACGAATAGTGTCACGTGACACTATTTAAATAGGTGAAAAGTGTAACACATACTATGTTGGTGAGAGGTTCCTGCGTTTTCAACAGCGGCTCGGCCATAAGGTGGGGCAGCGGAGTTTTTCCATGAATGTCAGTCAGCTTGCGTTGGTGTATGGCGCGTACCTTCTCGCAACCGCCAGTCCGGGCCCCAGCAACATGGCGATCATGGGCGTTGCGATGCGTGACGGCCGCTCACCCGCATTGGCGCTGGCCGCCGGGGTGGTGACGGGATCGCTGTGCTGGGCGTTGTTGACGGCGACCGGTCTCGCTGCCGTGTTGTCCACTTATGCGCAAGCGCTATGGGTCATCAAAATAATCGGCGGTGTGTATATGCTGTATCTGGCACTGCGCGCCGGCCGATCCGCATTACGGGCGTTTCCCGTATCGACAGGCATAGCGGCAGGGTATGGTGCGCGATCTTATCGGAGGTTGTACCGGCAGGGCGTGCTGATGCATCTCGGTAATCCCAAGGCCATCATGTCTTGGATGGCGATCATGTCGCTGGGTTTGCGACAAGGCGCGCCTGAAGGCATTTTACCGGCGATGATCGGCGGTTGTGCGCTGCTAGGCGTGACGATTTTCGGGGGGTATGCCCTGCTGTTCTCAACGGCACCAATGATCGCGTTTTACACCCGGGTGAGGCGCTGGATTGAAGGAGTGCTTGCGCTGTTGTTCGCTGGTGTGGGCCTGGAGTTGTTGATATCTCGGGGGTGACCACGCACGTCCGGCGTTAATCTGAGGAGAGAAGCGATGGTTTTTGGCATGCAGATGGTGGATGTCTTTGGCGCCGAGCCACTCACCGGCAATCCGTTGGCGGTGATCACGGGGGCTGGGGCGTTGTCGACGGAAGACATGCAGCGTTTGACGCGTTGGTTCAATCTGTCGGAGACGGCCTTTTTGCTGCCGCCGACGCATCCCCAGGCAGATTACCGGGTACGGATATTCACGTTGGATCGTGAAATGCCGTTTGCCGGGCACCCGACGCTGGGCAGCTGCCATGCCTGGCTCACGGTGGGCGGCGCGCCACGTAACGAGGTGGAGATCATCCAGGAGTGCGGCGCAGGATTGGTGAGCATTCGTCGCGAGGCCGGACGGCTGTGTTTTGCCGCGCCGCCGTTGATTCGCTCCGGGGCGCCGTCAGAAGAGGCGTTGGCCGACGCGCTGCGGTTTTTGGGGATCACGCCTGATGAGGTGCTCGATGCCGCCTGGATCGATAACGGCCCAGGGTGGCTGGGGATCCGGCTGGCCAGCGCCGAACGGGTGCTTTCCCTGACGCCGGCGAGAAGCTGGCCGCGCAGAGTCGATATCGGCGTCGTCGGCCCACATGCCGATGGTGACGCAGCCTTCGAGGTTCGCGCTTTTTTGAGCGATCATCTTGGCGCTATCGTTGAAGATCCGGTCACCGGCAGCCTCAATGCCTCATTGGCACAGTGGTTGTTCGCTTGCGGCGTGGTCGGCGGTGGATATATCGCCGCTCAGGGCCGGTGCCGTGGGCGCAACGGGCGCGTGTATGTCACCCGCGACGGCAGCGGGCGGGTTTGGGTGGGCGGCGACACGCGCACTCAGGTAGAAGGGCGGCTGCAAGGGATTGGCACGGCGTAAAACGCGCTGCCGTATCGCGTGCGGCTGAACCGAATGTCGATTTCCATCCGATGATAAGGAGTGAACAATATGTCTGTGGTGCCACAAAACGATAACCTCGTCGACGCTGATATTACGCAGCCGACGGCGGCCATCGATACGTTGAAAATGCTGGTGCGTTACAAAGCGTGGGCGAATGCGCTGACCTTCGACACCGTGATGTCCTTGCCGCCCGGTGAAGCATTACGGCAGCGGCCGACCCGCTTTGGCAATATGGTGCATACCTTGAATCATGTGTATGTGGTGGACGACATCTTCAGGCACCATCTGCAAGGCCGAAAACATGGTTACCTGGCGCGCAATACCGAGCAAACGCCTGCGCTTGACTCTCTGCGGTGTGCGGTGGAGGCAATGGATCGCTGGTATATCGAACTGGTCGATAGCTGGTTGCCTGGGGATCTGGCACAGGTGGTGCATTTCGCGTTTGTCGACGGTGGCGAAGGCAGAATGACGCGGCAGGAAATCGTGTTGCATGTCGTTAACCATGCTACCTATCACCGAGGGTTTGTCGGCGATATGCTGTATCAGGTGCCCTTTCCCTCACCGGCAAACGATCTGCCGGTATTTCTTCGCGATCACTATCGCAAGGCGCGTTAAATGATAGCCAGCACTTTTGGCCGCGTTAAATCGCTCCCACTATTTAACTTAACGCTGAGGTAGAAGAGCCTTCTTGGATCAGAGGTCGCGTGAGAGGAGGCCTCTCTCGTTTTTATAACTATCATATTAAAAATAAAAGAATTACTGAGTATGGATGGAGGCATTCAAATAATGCACTGATGTGGTTATTTTATTTCATTGTTATATTAACATTGCTATTGATTTCTTGTGGTATGACTGATTTTTATTCTCATTGTAGGCTGGCTTAAAACAATACTGTACGGTAAAATTAAACAGCCAAGGGAAGCCTTTTTCTCTTGTGTCTTGAAATATGTCGCTGAGTCATAAAGAACGTGAAATTTGTTATTCTGATTTAATTAATTTGATAGGTTTCTTGTTATTAGATTGAAAACTAATCTGGGGGACATATGAAGAAATGTATCTGTTTTTTGCTTTCATATATTTTTCTTACTCATTATTCTTTTGCCGAATGCAAGTTTGCTGACTGGTTTGAGTATGAGCAAAACTATAAAGAAAACAAGGTTGCGCATAGTAAAGTATACGGGATAAAAAAACACGAGATACCAGGGTTGGCGTATGTTTTTAGAGTGAATACATTAGGTATCAATGCTGATGGCGCACCCAATGCATACAGTTATGAAGATCACCAGGCATTACAGGGTAAATGTCCATCTAAAGAAAAATATCATTACAGAGGGTTGGACTGCCCGGCGAACGCCGGATACAAAATAAAAGGGATGAAGTGGCAAAATGTGTTGGTCGTTGATAAGTCTACTGGTGATGCCTTTGTTCGTCAGTCTGGAGAGTATAAAGGATTTCTTGTAGCGAAAACGAGGTTGCAAGACCCAAAAATTGTTGATGAAACCGATAAAAACAAGTGGGTTAATTCAGACGTTGTTCCATACTGGACCTTCCCGGGTCAAACCAGTTTCTCCCTGAAAGAAGGGACAGGGAGAGTAGGGGATATCGGTTATGTCATTAATAAAAAAACAGGAAAATCATCTGCATTTATCATTGCTGATGTAGGTGGGAGTGCCACAGCATTTGGTGAGGTCTCTTTGCAGCTTGCGCGAAACTTAGGGGCAAAAAATCCGGACCCGATTAGAGGTGGAGATATTGATGGTGACTATTATTTTGTGATTTTTCCCAAGACCGGAATGACACCTCTATGGCCGGTGAGTAATCTGACTATAGAAAAAATTGCAGAGGAGCGTTTAAGTAAAGTCGGCGGCATCAATGCAATTACCTCGTGTCAAGGGTTTAAATTTATTTCAAAATGAGGGGCATGTATTTAGTTTACGACCGGAGAGTAGGTGATTTAAAGATAAAATATTCGTCTACAGACACGTAGGGTTTTCTCTGGATGCCTCTACGAGGAGCGCATAAATAATCGCTCGAGCAGGCACCATATGTATAGATGAGTAAATCATCCCCGGTAAGAACGAAAAAATAAGAGGCCCTGCTGTGGAGAAATGTCCCAGATCTTAAAAAGAGAGGTTGCGGAAGTATTTCAACTGGCGGAAAACGAAGTCCTCTTCACTGAAGGAATAACGGCCTGATATCTCAGGCCGTTGATCGCCGATTAGGGCCGTGAAATGTGATCACGGCAACCTGCCTGGAGATATCAGCGCATGGTGACGAACTCTTCTGCCGCGGTCGGGTGGATCGCCACGGTGTTGTCGAAGTCCTTCTTGGTCGCGCCCATCTTCACTGCCACGGCGAAGCCCTGCAGGATTTCATCCATGCCGAAGCCGATGCCGTGCAGGCCGACGATCTTCTCTTCTTTACCCACGCACACCAGCTTCATGCGGCACGGCTGGCGGTGCTGCGTCACGGCGCTGTACATGGCGGTGAAGGACGACTTGTACACCTTCACGTTGTCCGCGCCGAACTTCTCGATGGCTTCCGGCTCGGTCAGGCCGACGGTGCCGATCGGCGGGTGGCTGAACACCACGGTGGCGATGTTGCTGTAGTCCAGGTGCTCGTCCGGCTTGTTGTTGAACAGGCGCTCGGACAGGCGGCGGCCGGCGGCCACGGCGACCGGGGTCAGTTCTACCGCGCCGGTGTTGTCGCCCACGGCGTAGATGCCTTTGACGTTGGTGTTCTGGAACTTATCGACGTCGATGTAGCCATGTTCGTTGGTTTTCACGCCGGTGACGCCGAGGTTCAGGTTGTCGGTCGCCGGTTCGCGGCCGATGGCCCAAATCAGGCAGTCGACGGTGAATGCCTTACCGTTTTCCAACTGCAGCGTCAGGCTGCCGTCGGCGTTCTTGACGATCGCTTTCGGCACCGATTCGGTGTGCAGGCTCGGTCCTTCGGTGTTCATCACTTCCACCAGGGTTTCGACGATCATCGGATCGAAGGTGCGCAGCGGCGCGTGCTTGCGCACGAACAGGTGCGTTTCTGCGCCCAGCGCGTTCAGCACCCCGGCGATCTCCACGGCGATATAGCCGGCGCCCACCACGGCGATGCGCTTCGGCATAGCGTCCAGCTCAAAGAAGCCGTCGGAGTCGATGCCGTATTCCGCGCCCGGGATAGCCGGGTGGCTCGGGCGGCCGCCGGTGGCGATCAGGATGTGGTCGGCGGTGATCGTTTCGCCGTTCACTTCCACCGTGTGCGCATCCACGAAGCGCGCGAAGCCTTTGATCACGTCGACCTTGTTCTTGCCCAGCACGTTGTCGTAGGAAGTGTGGATGCGATCGATATAGGCGGTGCGGTTGGCAACCAGCTTCTTCCAGTCGAAGGCGTTGACGGTAGTGTCGAAGCCGTAGTCAGGGCCGTACTGATGGATAGCCTCGGCGATCTGCGCCGCGTGCCACATGACTTTTTTCGGTACACAACCCACGTTTACACAGGTGCCGCCCAGCTCTTTGGCTTCAATCAGCGCACACTTTTGGCCGTACATGGCTGCCCGGTTGATCGATGCGATACCGCCGCTGCCGCCGCCAATTGCTAGATAATCGTAATGTTTCGTCATCTGGGATTTCCATGAGTTGTGAATTTGAAGAGGGTAAGAGTTTAACGCCTGACCGGGGTTTGTCGCAAAGATTGCGTCGATGGCTGCGATAGGCGGACGCAGGGCGCGGCGAACCGCGCCCCGGTGGGATTATTCCGGCACCACCCAGTTGACCAGGTGATGGCCGATGCCCGACGGCACCAGCACCTTGTGCAGCCACGGCAGCACGTTTTTCATCTGCTGCTCCAGCTTCCACGGCGGGTTGATGACGATCATGCCGGAGGCGGTCATGCCGCGCTGATCGCTGTCGGGTTTCACCGCCAGTTCGATCTGCAGGATGCGGCGAATGCCGGTGGCTTCCAGATCGCGCAACATGCGTTTGATCTGCTGGCGCATCACCACCGGGTACCACAGCGCGTAGGTGCCGGTGGCGAAGCGTTTATAGCCTTCCTGAATGCCTTTGACCACGTCCTGGTAATCGGTCTTCATTTCATACGGCGGGTCCATCAGGATCAGGCCGCGACGCGACAGTGGCGGCAGCTGCGATTTCAGCTGTTGGTAGCCGTCGGCGCGCTGCACTTTGGCGCGCTCGTCTTTCTGGAACTCGCTGCGCAGCAGCGGGTAGTCGCTTGGATGCAGCTCGGTCAGGTGGATTTTGTCCTGCGGGCGCAGCAGCTGGCGGGCGATCAGCGGCGAGCCGGGGTAATAGCGCAGCGTGCCGGAACGATTGAAGTTGTGCACTACGCTCATGTAGGCCGCCAGCTCTTCCGGCAGATCGTCGCGTTGCCACAGCAAGCCGATGCCTTCCAGGTATTCGCCGGTGCGCTCGGCGTGTTCACCGCTGAGCTGGTAACGGCCCGCACCCGAGTGGGTATCCAGGTACAGGAACGGTTTCTCTTTTTCCTTCAGCGACTCGATGATCAGGCTCTGAACGGTGTGCTTGAGCACGTCGGCGTGGTTGCCGGCGTGGAAACTGTGGCGATAACTTAACATGACTGGTGGCGATCCCTTGTGCTCCGCAGGCGAAGCATTCGATTCAATAAGGCTTATAATCTGCACAGTATAAACTGTCTGGCTGGGAAAAACTGAACTCCGTTGCCACAGACGTTTACAGGAAAGGGCATGACGATGAGCAAACTGGCTATTTTGGCGAATTACTCCGACGCGGCGCGCTGGGCGTTCGGCGACGGCCCCGAGTTGGCTGACGAATTGCTGCAGCTGGTGTTGAGTGGGGATAAAACCGCCACCTGCTGTTCTTATGCAAGCTATCAACAGGATCAAACGCCGGCGCTCGGCGATTACAGCATCATTCTCGATGGCCGCGGCGAGCCGGCCTGCGTGATCAGAACCCTGACGCTTCGCCTGATTCGCTATGACCAGGTCACCGCCAAAATGGCGGCCAAAGAGGGGGAAGGCGACAAAAGCCTGGCGTTTTGGCGGCGGGGGCATCGGGAATTTTTCACCCGCGAAGGCACCTTTGCGGCGGATATGTGGCTGGTGTTCGAAGAGTTTGCGCTGGTGGAGATTTTATAGCGGCCCCAGCGCGGCCACCACCTGCTCGCGCAGCCAGCTGTGGGCCGGGTCGAGATGGGAGCGTTCATGCCATACCATCACCATGTCGTAACCCGGCATCTCCAGCGGCGCCGCGCAGGTGCGCAATTCCCCCAACAGTTCCCCCAGCATGCGTGAAGGCAGCATGGCGACCATATCGGACTTCGCCAGCAACGCGGGAATAAACAGGAAGTGCGGCACCGACATCACGACCCGTCGGGTTAACCCCTGTGCGGCCAGCAGCGTATCGATCTGGGTACGAAAACCGCCGCCGTCTTGCGAAACCATCACAAACTCAAGCCGGCAGAACTGTTCGAGTGAGGGCGGCCGTTGCAACAGCGGGTGATCCCGGCGGCCGACCAGCAGGTAGTTCTCGTGAAACAGCGGCCGATGGCGCAGCTCCGCCGGCGCTTCTTCCCGGCTCAGAAAACCGAGATCGATCACCCCGTCCGCCAAATCGCGGCTCATGCGTTTGGGCGCCGCTTCGCGGATCGCCAGACGGGATTTCGGCGCCGCCAGCCGCAGACGGGGCAGCATCGGCAGCAAAATGGCGTATTCAGCGGCATCGGCGGCGGCCAGCTGCCAGGTGACTTCCGCCTGCCGCGGATCAAACGGCTGCTCCGGCGCGACCAGGCGGCCCACATCGGCCAGCGTTTGGCGCAGCGGCGCCAACAGGCCGAGCGCGCGCGCCGTTGGCAGCATGCCGCGCGGGTTCGGCAGCAGCAGCGGGTCACGGTAGATCTCACGCAGCTTGGCAAGCTGAATGCTGACTGAAGGCTGGCTGAGATTGAGGCGCGCCGCCGCCCGCGTCACGCTGCGCTCGCTGAGCAACGCTTCCAATGTGACCAAAAGATTGAGATCGAGCCGCTTTAAATTGTTGATAACTATTCCCCGAATTAAATCTATCAATTTCAACTATAGCGCCGATCTCCCTACCGTGGAACGGACGCTGGAACAGACCGGCGAAACCGCAACGGAGAGGGGGGCGATGATGAAATTGAGCGAATACGTGAGCTACGATGCGCTGGGGTTGGCCGAATTGGTGCGGCGTGGCGAGGTCAGTGCAGCGGCGCTGCAACAGGCGGCGCGGGCCGCCGTCGAGGCGGTGAACCCGGCGATTAACGCGGTGGTGGAACACTGGGAGCAGCCGCCGGAACAAGACGACGGGCCTTTGTCGGGCGTGCCTTTCCTGATCAAGGACATCGCCATCAGCATGGCGGGCAAGCGCGTTGAGCTGGGCAGCCGGTTGGCGCAGGGCAGCGTCGCCGCCGCCGACAGCCATCTGATGAGCAATATCCGCCGGGCCGGGCTGGTGACCTTTGGCCGCACCAGCACGCCGGAAATGGCGTTCAGTACCACCACCGAGGCCGTGCTTTACGGCGCCACGCGCAACCCCTGGAACCTGGATTTCAGCGCCGGCGGATCCAGCGGTGGCGCCGGTGCGGCGGTTGCCGCCGGTATGGTGCCCATCGCTCACGCCACCGACGCCGCCGGCTCGATCCGCGTACCGGCTTCGTCAAACGGGGTATTTGGTCTCAAGCCTACGCGCGGTCGGGTGCCGCATGGCCCGATGATGGATGAGGTCTTCAACGGCTTTGGCGTCCAGCTGGGGCTCAGCCGCACGGTGCGTGACAGCGCCGCGTTGCTGGATGCGATGCAGCGTCCTCACGTTGGCGAGCCGTATTACACGGCGCCGCCGGCGCACAGCTGGTTATCGCAGGTGACGCGGCAACCGGGCAGGCTGCGCATCGGCATGATGACCGAGGCGTGGAACGGCGGAAAAACCGAGTCGAACATCGCCCGCGCCACGGCGGAAACGGCGGTGTTATTGGCGGCGTTGGGGCATCAGGTCAGCGAAACGGAAATGGCGATCGGCGTCAGTTGGCAAGAGTTGGTGTTCGCCAATGCGCAAATCTGGTGCGCCAACCTGGTCGGCTGGGTCGATGGCCTGAGCCAAGCGAGCGGACGGGCCATTTCAAGCGAAACGCTGGAGCCGGAAACGCTGGCCTGCTATCGCTACGGCCAAGCGGCCAGGGCGGTGGATATGGTGCGTGCGCTCGAGGTACGCAACCGGGTGACTCGCGCAGTCGGCGCCTATTTCCAGCAATACGACCTGCTGTTGACGCCGACGCTGCCCGACCTGCCCTGGCGGCTTGGCCGTTATGGCGCGAATGCGGCGAATATGGACGGGCTGGAATGGACGGCGCATTTGTTCGATCACTCACCGTTCACCCCGGTATTTAACGTCGCCGGCGTACCGGCGATGTCGGTGCCGCTGGCCCAGGATGCGCAGTACAACCTGCCGATAGGCATGCAGTTTGTCGCCGGTTTTGGCCGTGAGGATCGGTTGTTGCAGCTGGCCGGACAGCTGGAACGCGCCGCGCCCTGGCATGGGCGGCGCCCGGCGATTTGGGCGGGGAATGCCGTTTAATAGCGGTAAAAAAGCAAAATATCCGCTATGTTGCCGAGAGGTGTTTGATGGCGGGCCGTCGGCTCGCCGCTGCACCCTGGAGGCGATATGAGCTGCATTTTTTGCGACATCGTGGCGGGCAAGGCGCCGTGCCATAAAATCTGGGAAGATGACGATCATCTGGCGTTCCTGTCCATCTTCCCCAACACTGACGGCTTCAGCGTGGTGATCCCCAAAGCGCACCACCCGAGCTACGCTTTCGAACTGCCGGACGAGGCGTTGAGCGCCTTGATACTGGCGACCAAAACGGTGGCGCAGCGGCTGGATCGCGCGTTCGACGACGTCGGCCGCTGCGGCATGGTGTTTGAGGGCTACGGCGTCGACCATGTACACGCCAAGCTGATCCCGCTGCACGGCACCGCGTCGCTGGCGCAGTGGCGGCCGATCGAATCGGCCTCGCCGAAGTTTTTCGCGCGTTACGAGGGCTACATCTCCTCCCACGACGCCGCGCGCGCCGACGACGAGCAGCTGGCGGCGCTGGCCGCCCATATCCGCCAAAGCGCCGTTTAAGGCACGAACGATCAACGCCGGGCATTGATTTTCCCGCTGCCTGGCTCCATGTTAGAGATTCATACGCATTTTAAGGCTCGCCCCTGCGGCGGGCCCAACGCTAATCAGGACTGCCCTATGACAAATCCGTTGCTGACTCCGTTTTCCCTGCCGCCGTTCTCGGCGATTCGCCCTGAAGATATCGTGCCTGCGGTGCAATCCGCGCTGGCGGACTGCCGCGCCGCGGTAGAGCGCGTGGTCGCGCAGCCGGGGCCGTTTACCTGGGACAACCTGTGTCAGCCGCTGGCGGAGTCGGACGATCGCCTGTCGCGCATTTGGTCGCCGATCGGGCACCTGAACTCAGTGAAAAACAGCCCGGAGCTGCGCGCCGCCTATGAGCAGGCGCTGCCGCTGCTGTCCGAGTACGGCACCTGGGTTGGCCAGCACGAAGGGCTGTACCAGGCTTACCGCAGCCTGAAAGAGGGCGCGGCGTTCGAAACACTGAGCGTGTCGCAGCGCAAGGCGGTGGACAACGCGCTGCGCGACTTCGAACTGTCGGGCATCGGCCTGTCGGCGGACAAACAGCAACGCTACGGCGAGATCGTCGCGCGCCTGTCCGAACTGGGTTCCACCTACAGCAACAACGTGCTCGACGCCACCATGGGCTGGAGCAAACTGATTACCGACGAGGCCGAGCTGAGTGGCCTGCCGGAGAGCGCTCTGGCGCAGGCGCAGGCGATGGCGCAGGCCAAAGAGCAGGATGGCTGGCTGCTGACGCTGGACATGCCGAGCTACCTGCCGGTGCTGACCTACGCCGACAACCGTGCGCTGCGCGAAGAGATGTACCGCGCCTTCGCCACCCGCGCCTCCGATCAGGGGCCGAACGCCGGCAAATGGGACAATAGCGAAGTGATGGCGGAAACGCTGGCGCTGCGCCATGAGTTGGCTCAGCTGCTGGGCTTCGACACCTACGCCGACAAGTCGCTGGCGACCAAGATGGCGGAAAGCCCGGAGCAGGTGATCGGCTTCCTGAGCGATCTGGCCAAGCGTGCCCGCCCGCAGGCCGAGCAGGAGCTGGCGCAGCTGCGCGCCTTCGCCAAACAGCATTATGGCGTGGACGAGCTGGAAGCCTGGGACATCACCTATTACGGCGAAAAACAGAAGCAGCATCTGTTCTCCATCAGCGACGAGCAGCTGCGCCCGTACTTCCCGGAACAGCGGGTGGTGGAAGGGCTGTTCGAGGTGGTGAAACGCATCTACGGCATCACCGCCGAAGAGCGTAAAGACGTGGAGACCTGGCATCCGGACGTGCGCTTCTTCGATCTGTTCGACGCCGACGGCGAGCTGCGCGGCAGCTTCTACCTCGATCTGTATGCCCGTGAAAACAAACGCGGCGGCGCCTGGATGGACGACTGCGTCGGCAGCCTGCGCAAGGCCGACGGTACGCTGCAAAAACCGGTCGCTTACCTGACCTGCAACTTCAACCGCCCGTTGGGCGACCAGCCGGCGCTGTTCACCCATAACGAAGTGACCACGCTGTTCCACGAGTTCGGCCACGGTCTGCACCACATGCTGACGCAGATCGATACCGCCGGCGTCTCCGGCATCAACGGGGTGCCGTGGGATGCGGTCGAGCTGCCGAGCCAGTTTATGGAAAACTGGTGCTGGGAGCCGGAAGCGCTGGCGTTTATCTCCGGCCACTACCAGAGCGGCGAGCCGCTGCCGAAGGAAATGCTCGGCAAGCTGCTGGAAGCCAAGAACTACCAGGCGGCGCTGTTCATCCTGCGCCAGCTGGAGTTTGGCCTGTTCGATTTCCGCATGCACTTCGAATACAGCCCTGCAAGCGGCGCGCAGATCCTGCCGACGCTGGCAGAAGTGAAGAAAATGGTGGCGGTGGTACCTTCGCCGAGCTGGGGCCGCTTCCCGCACGCCTTCAGCCACATCTTCGCCGGCGGTTACGCGGCGGGTTATTACAGCTACCTGTGGGCGGAAGTGCTGTCGGCCGACGCCTACTCGCGCTTCGAAGAAGAGGGGATCTTCAACGCCGAGACCGGCAAATCCTTCCTCGACAACATCCTGTCGCGCGGCGGTTCGGAAGAGCCGATGGCGCTGTTCAAACGCTTCCGTGGCCGCGAGCCGCAGCTGGATGCTATGCTGCGCCATTACGGCATTAAAGGATAACCCGACACGTGAGCGTGTGTTTATTGTGTGAAGCAGGCGCCGATCCCGGCGCCTTGTCTATTTTGGCGCAGCGCTGGCAGCTGACGTCCGACGACGACGCGCCGATGGCGCTGGTACTGACCCCGGAGCGGCTGGAGCTGCGCAAGCGCGACGAGCCGAAGCTGGGCGGGATCTACGTCGATTTCGTCTCCGGCGCCATGGCGCACCGGCGCCGCTTCGGCGGCGGCCGCGGCGAGGCGGTGGCCAAAGCGGTCGGCATCAAGGGCAGCTACCTGCCGGATGTGGTGGACGCCACCGCCGGGCTGGGGCGCGACGCCTTCGTATTGGCGGCGCTGGGTTGCCGGGTGCGGATGCTGGAGCGCAATCCGGTGGTAGCGGCGTTGCTGGACGACGGCCTGCAGCGCGGTTATCAGGATGCAGAAATCGGCCCGTGGCTGCGCGAACGCCTGACGCTGCTGCACGCTTCCAGCCTGACGGCGCTGGCCGATCTCAGCCCGCGCCCCGAGGTGGTGTATCTCGATCCGATGTTCCCGCACAAGCAAAAAAGTGCGCTGGTGAAGAAAGAGATGCGGGTGTTTCAATCGCTGGTGGGCAGCGACGATGACGCCGACGGCCTGCTGGAACCGGCGCGCCGCCTGGCGACCAAGCGCGTGGTGGTGAAACGCCCGGACTACGCGCCGCCGCTGGCCGACGTGCCGGCGCACGCCGCCACGCTGACCAAAAGCCACCGTTTCGATATCTACATGCCGCTGTAATGTCTGCCGGGCCCGCCGTGTCGGGCCCTCAGTTTTCCTCCCGCAAGCTTTTCCCCACGCCGCCGCCCGGATGCACCGCCAGCAAGGCGTCCTTGTCGTAACCGCTGCGCGCCATCAGGCAGGCGCAGGCGGCGTCGAAGATCGCCAACACCAGCACGATCGAGGTGGTGGCCAGCATGTTCAGCGGATCTATTTCCTTTTGCACCCCGGTGGCGATCGTCAGCTGCGCCGCCTGCGCGATGGCGGAATGCGGATTTTCCGTCACCGCGATCAGCGTTACCCCTTTGGCCTGCAGCGTCGGCAGCAGGCGGGTCAGCTCGTCGGAATTGCCGCCGCGCGAGATCAGGATCAGCAGATCGTCCGCGCGCAGAAAGCCCAGATCGCCGTGCGCCGCGCCGGTGGCGTCGAGGTAGACCGCCGGCCGTTCCACGCAGGCCAGCATATGGGCTATCTTGCGCGCCGCAATCCCCGAGGTGCCGACGCCGGTGACGGCGATTTTACCGCGGCAGTCGGCCAGCAGCGCCAGCAGCCGCTGCCAGGTGCGCGCGTCGAGGCGTTCGCCCAGCTGCGCCAGCTCTTGGCTGTAGGTTTGCCAGCCCTGCACGGCCTGCCGCCATTCCTGCTGCATCACGCCTCCTCTTGCATCAACCGGCGGTATTTCATGTGGTCGTTGTACAGCTCGTGGAACACCCGGTATTTGCGGTCGTAGTAGCTTTTTATCTGGTTGGTCTGCGGCGTGACCGTCTTGCCGATGCGGCTCATGGCGCTCATCGCCTCCGGCAGGGTGTCGAACACGCCCGCTGCCACGGTGCCCATCATCGCGCCGCCCAGCAGCATCGCTTCGCTCTCCTCCGGCAGCAGCATGGCGCAGCCGGTGGCGTTGGCATGCTCCTGTACGAAGATCGGGTTCTTGGTGCCGCCGCCGCTGGCCATGATGGTGTCGATGCTGTAGCCGCTGTGGTTCATGGTTTCGATGATATGGCGGGTGCCGAGCGCGATGGCTTGAATGGTGGCCAGGTAGTGCAGCGCCATGTCCTCCGGCGTGCGCGACAGTTTCAGCCCGGTCAGAATGCCGGTCAGCGTCGGGTTGGCGCGCGGCGAGCGGTTGCCGTGGAAGTACGGCAGCATATGAATGTCCTGCGTCAGGAAGGCGATGTTCTCCGGCTCGCCGGCCATGCGGCGCAGAATGGCGTTCAGCACCTCATAAATGGTCTGGCCCTGAGTTTTCGCCTGCGCCAGCAGCTCCGGGTAGCACGGGTGCGACTGGATGACGTGGTCGATCAGCGCGCCGGTGGCGGACTGGCCGCCCTCGTTCAGCCAGTATTCCGGCAGGATCGCCGAGTAATAAGGCCCCCAGACGCCGCCGATAAAGCGGGCGGTACGCGACATCGCCATATGACCGGTGGAGGTGCCGCCGATCAGCGCGACGCGGCGGTTGAAGTCGGCCACCTCGCCGGAGACGCCGGTGGCGCCCAGCGTGCCGAGGGTGCCGGCGTGGGCGTCGATGATCGACACGCTCACCGCCGTGCCGGCGATCAGCCCCATCTCACTGGCGGCGCGCTGGGTCAGGCCGTGGCCCAGCGGCTCGCCCATCATTTTGACGTCGCTGCCGATCTTGGCCGCGTCGTGTTCCAGCAGGTCTTCCAGCCCGATCTGCCGGAAGTAGCTCTTGTCCCAGCGCTGTTCGTGGCCGAGATAGGTCCATTTGCACACCGTCGAACACAGCGAGCGGGTGGCGTCCTGGGTGGCGCGCCAGGTGAGGAAGTCCGGCAGATCGAACAGGTAACCGGCGTTGGCCCAGGTGGTGGGCATGTGCTGCTTCAGCCACAGCAGTTTCGGTGTCTGCATCTCCGGCGAAATGATGCCGCCGACGAAGTCCAGCACCCGATGTTTGGTGGCGTTGATGCGTTCGGCCTGGGCGATCGCCCGGTGATCCATCCACACGATGATGTTCTGTTCGGTGCGGCCGGAGGGGCTGACGGTCAGCGGCTTGCCCTCTTTATCCAGCACCACCAGCGAACAGGTGGCGTCAAAGCCCAGCCCTTTAACCTGGATCGGGTTGATGTCGGCTTGGTTGACCGCGTCGCGCACCGCATTGCACACCGCCTGCCAGATGTTATCCGACGACTGCTCGACGAAATCCGCCTTCGGCCGGTACAGATCGATGGCTCGGCTGGCCTGGCCGACCATGCGGCCGTTGAGATCGAATACGCCCGCGCGTGCGCTTCCGGTGCCCACATCTACGCCAATAAAATAGCTCGCCATTATTTTCTCCTAAGCTTTTCGATTCTGTAACGCGATAAACAGGATCAGCACGCCGCCCCACAGGGCCATGGTCAGGTAGCTGCTGACCCCCAGCAAATTGAGGCCGCTTTCCAACATTTGCAGCACGATCAGCGCCAGCACCAGCCCCAGAATACGGCCGAAGCCGCCGTCCGGGTTAATGCCGCCCAGCACCGAGGCCAGAATGGTCACCAGCAGATACGATTCGCCGTAGCCGGCCTTGGCCGAGTTGAACTTGGCCATCATCAGCAGCGCGGCGCCCCAGCCGAGCAGCGCCGACAGGATATACACCGCGATCTGCACCCGCGCGGTGTTCACGCCGCTGAAGCGGGTGGCCTGCTCGTTGGAGCCGATCAGGTACAGGCTGCGGCCCAGCGTGGTGTGCTCCAGCAGCAGCCACAGACCGACCGCCACCAGCAGGAACAGGATCAGCGCCACCGGCACGCCGAGCACGGCGCCGTTGCCGAGAAATTGAATCGCCGCCGGGAAGCCGGAGATCACCGCGCCGTTGGACAGCAGGATGTTCAGGCCGGTGATCAACGTCATAGTGCCGAGCGAGGCGAGGATGGGCGAAACGCCGATCCAGGCTACCAGCACGCCGTTGAGCGCGCCGATCGCCACCGCCACCAGCAGGCCGGCCAACAGCGCCAGCGCCAGGAACAGCGGCTGGTCGGGATGGCTGACGATGATTGCCGCCATCACCAGCGAACAGGCGTTGGCACCGGTGATGATCGACAGGTTGATGCCGCCGGTCAGCATGGTGATGCCCATGCCGAGCGCCAGCAGGCCGAGGATCGGCAGCTGTGAGGCGATCGACTGGAAGTTGCCGAGGCTGAAGAAGCGCGATCCGAGCAGCCCGGCGAACAGCAGCGCCACCGCGATGATGATCGCGCCCTGCAGGCGAATGATCCGATCGCTTGGGATCAACCGAATTAACTGCGTCATGTCAGATCTCCTTGAGCAGTTTGCGTTTTTCGTTCCAGGCGGTGGTGCTGATGCTGATCAAAATGATCGCGCCGCTGAATACCTGGTGCCAATAGGCCGAGACGCTGAGCAGCGTCAGCCCGTTTTGCAGGAAGGCCAGCAGCACCACGCCGAGCAGGGTGCCGCTCAGCGAGCCGCGGCCGCCGCTCATGCTGGTGCCGCCCAGCACCACCGCCGCCAATACCGTCAGCTCGAAGCCGAGCAGTGAGTTGGGCGCCACCGACTGGGTGATCTGCGCCTGCACCACCGCCGCGACGCCGGCCAGAATACCCATGTAGCCGTAGACGCAGAAGTGCAGCCGCAGTAGGTTCAACCCCAGGCGCGACGCCGCGTCGCGGTTGCCGCCCATGGCGTAGATCTGGCGCCCCAGCCGGGTGCGGTTCATCAGCACGCCGGTGATGACGATGGTCGCCAGCAGACACAGCAGCGGCAGCGTCAGGCCGTAGTCGTAGCCGTCGGCGCCCTGGAACGAGAACCAGTTGATGCCGTTCATGAACCAGTCCGGGAAGCCGTACAGCCAGGTGCCGTTGGTGGCGTACACCAGCAGGCCGTAGAACAGGTTGAGGGTGGCGATGGTGATGATGATCGCCGGCACCTTCAGCCAGTACACCAGGAAACCGTTCACCAGCCCGAGCAGCAGGCCAACGCCAATCGCCAGGGCGAACGCCAGCGGGAAGCTGCCGCCGTGCTGGATCACCCAGCTGGCCATCACATATTGGGCGATGGCGGTGACCGCCGGGAACGAAATGTCGATACCGCCGGCGATCAGCACCACGAACAGCCCACAGGCCAGGATGCCGAGAATGGCGTAGCTGGTGGCGACGTCGGTCAGGTTGCCGAGCGTCAGAAACTCGTCGGTGCCGGCGCTCAGGCCGATCGCCAGCAGCAGCACCAGCAGGCCGAGATAAAACTCGTGCCGCCCGGCCAGGCGGGCCAATAATGACTTATCCATTCACCACCTCGGCGATCTGTTGTTCGGTACTCTGGTGCGGCGCAAACTCGGCGATCAGTTCGCCCTTGCGCATCACCATCACCCGATGGCTGTTGTAATAGGCTTCCGGGATCTCGTCGCAGATCATCAGCACCGCCATGCCCAGCTGCGCCAGATCGCGGGCGATCTGGTAGATCCCCTCTTTGTTGGCGATGTCTACGCCGACGGTGGGCGAGTCGAGGATCAGGATCTTCGGCTGGGTCGCCACCCACTTGGCGATGGCGATGCGCTGGGCGTTGCCGCCGGACAGGGTTTTCACCGGCAATGCGCTGTCGGATACCTTGATGTTCAGATCGCGGATCAGCCGGTTGACCAGCTCGGTTGCCTTGGCGTGATCCAACAGCCCGAGCGAGGTATGCAGCCGATCGAAGACGGTGACGATGGTGTTGTCGTAGATCGATTGCTCCATGATCAACCCTTGCGTCAGACGATCCTCCGACACATAGCCGATGCCGTGGCGCACCGCTTCGCGGTTGTTGTGCAGCTGCACCGCCCGGCCCTCGATGCGGATCTCGCCGCTGTCCGGCCGCGTCATGCCGAACAGGCTGAGGCACAGTTCGGTGCGGCCGGCGCCGAGCAGGCCGACGATCGAAACGATCTCGCCGCCGCGCAGTGCCAGATTGACGTTGCGGTATTTCTCGCCGCGGCTGAGGTTGCACACCTCGAGCAGCGGCGCCTGTTCGGCCGGTGGCAGCGGCGGCAGCGGGCTGTAGTGGAAGCGTTGGCCGGTCATCAGGAACGCCAGTTCATGGCTGTCCAGTTCGCTGGCCGGCCAGGTGCCCACCAGCTTGCCGTCGCGCATCACGCTGATGCGATCGGCGACTTCCATCACTTCATCCAGCCGGTGGCTGACGAACACCACGCAGATGCCGGCCGCCTTCAGCTCGTTGACCACCCGCAGCAGGCCGTCGACCTCTTGGCGGGTCAGCGAGGCGGTCGGTTCGTCCATGATCACCAGCCGCGCCTCGGCGGCGATGGCGCGGCAGATCGCCACCAGCTGCCGATCGGCGATCGACAGTTTCTCCACCTTTTTATCGGGATCGATGTGCACGCCGACCCGCGCCATGGCGTCGAGCGCCGTCTGGCGCATCAATCGCTTGTGCACCCAGAAGCGGCCGCCGGGCAGATAACGGTGGATGGCGATGTTCTCCGCTACTGTCAGGTTGGGGAACAGCGACAGGTCTTGGTAGATCACCTGTATGCCGTAATAACCGGACAGCTGCGGCGTCAGGGCGTGGAAGAGTTTGCCTTCCAGCGAAATATTGGCGCCTTTTTCCGGCTGATAGACGCCGGAGATGATTTTAATAATGGTGCTTTTGCCGCAGCCGTTTTGCCCGGCCAGGCAGTGCACTTCGCCTTTATTCAGCGTCAGGTTGATCTGGTCTAATGCCAGCACGCCTGGGAATCGCTTGCTGATATTCTCCAGGGTGATAAATGCGGGGGAGGCTGTCATAACGTTAACCTGTGCTTGCGTAGCGGCCGAAGCCCTGGGCGCAGCAATGCTGCGCCCCTACGAGGGTTTAACTACTTTCCCGGTGTGGCGAAATTACGCGAAAAATCAGAATCCAAGCGATTGGGCGTTGTCTTTGGTCACTGCCAAAATCTTATTAAACCGAATCACTTTGTGTTCCATGTCGACGTCGGCCTTGCCAAGGCCCTCGATCGACAGGTCTTTGTTCACTTCTTTGCCTTGCAGCAGCTGGTCGGCCACCGTCACCAGCGCATAGCCGGCGTCTTTCGGATCCCACAGCAGCGCTTTCTTGATGTCGCCGCGCATCAGATAAGGTGCGGCCTGTGCCGGCATGGCGATGCCCACCACCGCGATCTTGTCTTTGGCGCGTTTCTTGGCCACCGCCTGGCCGGCGCCGATCGGGCCGAGCGAACCGAAACCGATGATGCCTTTCATCTGCGGGTAGGTTTTCATCAGATCCAGCGTGGTGGCGTAGGATTTGTCGATGCTTTCCGCCACCGGCAAGCGCGAGGTGACTTCAAACATGTCCGGGTATTTTTCTTTCTGGTATTTGATGGCGGAATCGGCCCAGGCGTTGTGCAGCGGCACGGTCAGCGAGCCGACGTAGATCGCGTAGCCGCCTTTGCCGCCCATGTCTTTCGCCAGCTCATCGACGTTGGCCTGCGCGTATTTCTCGCTGTCGATGGTCTCGATGTCCCACTGGCCGATCTGCTGGTCCGGGGATTCATGGGTCAGCACCACGATGCCTTTGTCGCGCGCCTTTTTCAGCACCGGTTCCAGCACCTTGGCGTCGTTCGGCACCACGATGATGGCGTTGACGTTCTTGGCGATCAGATCCTCAATCACCTTGACCTGCGCGGCCGGATCCGGCGTAGAAGGGCCGGTCTGGTAGGCGTTGACGTCGAGTTTTTTCGCCGCTTCGTTGACGCCCACTTCCATGCGGTTGAACCACGGAATGCCGGTCACTTTGGCGACCACGGCAATCTCATATTTATCAGCGGCGAACACAGGTGTTGTCGATAACATGCACGCAGAAACCACACATGCATTTAATAATGCGAGGTTAAATTTCATTAGCTGTACCTTTTTTATCTTGTAGGGGGTGGCGGTTTTTCCACCGCTGCAGATTACAAAGGAATGGAAGAGGGGGCGTAGCTGAAGTTAACGAAATGTGATCCACGCACATTTAAGTAAAATATTGGCGCTATTGGTGTTAAATAAATGTTTAATTATTTTGTGGTGGTAAATTTACTACGGATTGTCTTTTATTTAATAACTAATATTTAACATATTATTAACGATGTTGCAGCATTTAGATGGCGTGAAAGCATAAAAAAATGCCGGCGCAGAGGCCGGCATTGAAGCATTTAATCGATGTGTGAACAAGATCACCTTTACGGCGGATTACAGCACGCCCTGCGCCAGCATGGCGTCGGCGACCTTGACGAAACCGGCGATATTCGCGCCGTGTACGTAGTGGGTTTGCTTGCCTTCGCCGCCGTATTCCACGCAGGCGTGGTGAATATCCGCCATGATATGTTGTAAACGTACATCCACTTTCTCCGCCCGCCAGCCGATGCGCGCGGCGTTCTGCGCCATCTCCAGCCCCGAGGTGGCCACGCCGCCGGCATTGGCCGCCTTGCCCGGCGCGAACAGCACCCCGGCGTCGAGGAAGGCGTCGGTGGCCTGGATGGTGGTCGGCATGTTGGCGCCTTCCGCTACCGCCTTCACCCCGTTGCGGATCAGCGTCTGCGCCGCGTCGAGATCCAGTTCGTTCTGGGTGGCGCACGGCAGAGCGATGTCCACCGGCACGTTCCACGGTTGCTGGCCCGCCAGATACGTCAGGCCGCGTTCGCGGGCGTAGTCCGCCACTCGGCCGTAACGTTGGTTTTTGATCTCCGCCAGGTGCGCCAGCTTCTCGGTGGTGAAGCCATCTTCGTCCACCAGGGTGCCGCCGGAATCCGACACGGTGATCACGCGCGCGTCCAGCTCCAGCGCTTTCTCGATGGTGTACTGCGCCACGTTGCCGGAGCCGGAGACCGCCACCCGCATACCCTCAAAGCCCAGACCGTGGCGCTGCAGCATGGCGTCGGTAAAGTACACCAGGCCATAGCCGGTCGCCTCGGGGCGGATCAGGCTGCCGCCGAAGGAAAGGCCTTTGCCGGTAAATACGCAGGCGGTGTTGTTGGAGAGCTTTTTCATCATGCCGGCCATAAAGCCGACTTCACGGCCGCCGACGCCGATATCCCCGGCCGGCACGTCGGTGTCCGGGCCCAGATGGCGATACAGCTCGGTCATCAGCGCCTGGCAGAAGCGCATGATCTCGCCCTGGCTTTTGCCCTTCGGATCGAAATCGGAGCCGCCTTTGCCGCCGCCCATCGGCAGGGTGGTCAGCGCGTTCTTGAAGGTCTGCTCAAAACCGAGGAACTTCAGGATCGACAGGTTTACCGACGGGTGGAAGCGCATGCCGCCCTTGTAGGGGCCGATGGCCGAGTTGAACTGCACGCGGAAGGCGCGGTTGACCTGCACCTGGCCGCGATCGTCCACCCAGCTGACGCGGAACTGAATGACGCGCTCGGGCTCCACCAGGCGCTCCAGCAGTGCCTGTTCGCGATAGCGCGGGTTGCGTTCGATAAATGGCCACAGCGAGGTGAATACTTCGCGCACCGCCT
Source organism: Serratia marcescens (assembly GCF_001902635.1). Lineage (GTDB taxonomy): Bacteria > Pseudomonadota > Gammaproteobacteria > Enterobacterales > Enterobacteriaceae > Serratia > Serratia marcescens_F. The sequence goes on from NZ_MJAO01000011.1 coordinate 26,389, forward strand.
GCAGATATTCCGGCTGGTGGGGATTATGGCGTTGTAACGAGGACAGGAAAGACTCTACCGATACGGCATATTCCATGGATAACTCCTTCTAGCATTAAATGTTCCCCCGCTATTTTTTATAGATATGGGTATAGGCGATGCTCGGGGGAGGATGTTGTGTCTTTAGCGACTATATCATCGGAGGGCGGTTGATTATCAAGCGATTAATCGGCGCGGGGCGTGAAAAACGCCCGCAGGGTGCGGGCGTTGTTAAGTTAGCGAGTACTTACTTTTTATGCATCTTCTTCATCGCGCAGCGGCACGATCAGCATATCGATGTGCACGGTATTGATCAGCTGGCGGGCGGAAGACATCAGCTTGCTCCAGAAGTCCTGGTGGTGGCCGCACAGCACCAGGTCCATGTCATATTTCTTGATGGCGTCCACCAACACCTGCGCCAGATCGCCGCTGCCGCTCAGGGTCTCGGTAATCGGGTAGCCGGCGTTCTGCGACAGCTCGGTCAGCGCCTGATGGGTTTCCTCGGAGATGCGTTTTTGCATGTCGCCGAGGTTGACGTCGATCAGGCCGGTATAGAGATCGGAATAGTTGACATCGACGTGGATCAGAGAAACTTTGGCGTTGTACGGCCGCGCCATAGAGACGGCTTTCTCTACCAGGATCTTGCTTTCCGGGGATAGGTCTACCGCGATCAGTATGTGTTTGTAAGCCATAAGAAAACTCCTTCCATAAACATGTCGATTAAAGGGTTGGCAGGCGCTCCGTGGTCCAGCCTGGCGCTTTTGGTTTCATAGTATCATTCGGGTAACACAATGATATGTTGGGGCGATCACACTGCGCCGTATCGAAAATCTCTCCGCCCGACGCCTTTCGTTGTACACCCGCGCGGCGCAAAAGCCCACTTATTATACGGATTTCAACGGTCTGACCGCTTGAATTATAAGCGTTATTAAACAAAGTATAGCCCTAAATGCACGTTCAGCGTTCCAGATGCGGCTGCATCAGGCTCTCAAACCACTCATGAAACACCGCCAGGCGGCGTGAACGCTGGCGGCGATGGGGATAGATCAGGGCGATCGGCATGGAGGCGGCACGGTAGCCGGGCATCACCTCCACCAGTTCACCGGCGTCGATCAGGTGCTGCACGTCGTAGCGCGGGATTTGCATCAGCCCCAGCCCGGCGCGGCAGCAGGCGATATAGCTTTCGGCGTTGTTGACCACCACCCGGCTGGGCAGTTCGAGCCGCTGGGTGTGGCCGTCGCCGGTCAGGTATTCCCAGGGGGATTCCCGGCCGGTTTTGGGCGAGGCGTAGCCGATGCTCCAATGCCCTGCGGTGAGATCGCCGGGCTGGAGCGGATGGCCGAATTCGTTCAGATAGGCGGGGCTGGCGCAGTTGATCAATGCGAGATGGCCGAGTGGGCGCATCACCAGGCTGCTGTCGTGCAGATCGCCGACGCGCACCGCGCAGTCGACCCCTTCCTGCACCAGATCGATGGCGCGATCGGCGGAGCCGAGCACCAGCTGCAGGTGAGGGTGGCGCCGCAGCAGGCCGGGCAGCGCCGGCGCGATCAGCCGGCGGGCGATGCGGCTCGGTACGTCGACGCTGAGCCGGCCGGAGGCCTGGCGCTGGCTGGCCTGAAACGACTGATCGATGTCTTCCACCTCGGCCAGCAGCGGGCGCAGCCGCTCGAGCAGCTGTTCGCCATCGGCCGTCAGCCGCACCTGCCGCGTGGTGCGGTGCAGCAGGCGCACGCCCAGCTGCGTTTCCAGTTGCTGTACGGCGGCGGACACCGAGGCGCGCGGCACCTCCAGCGCATGGGCCGCCCGGATAAAGCTGCCCATCTCTGCCACCTGCACGAATACGCGGTACTGATTGAATCTGTCCATCTCGTTGGCCTGCTGCTCCTTGGCGCCGTTCCCGACAGAGAGTGTAGCCGCATGGCGCGGTTACGTGCGAGCTGGTGCGGGGGCATTTCCACCCCCGTTGGGCTTATTTGGTGGTGTAGCCGCCGTTGATCAGGATGGTTTGGCCGGTGATCCACCAGCCGTCGCTGACCAGATGGCGGATGAACGGCACCACGTCTTCGATATCGGTCAGGCCGGTTTGGCTGAACGGCGACAGCGCCGCCGCCGTTTTGTGGTAGGCCACGGCGTCCGCGCCTTCCGCCGGGTAGAAGAACGGGGTGTCCATCGGGCCGGGGCCGACCGCGGTCACGGAAATGCCGCGTTCGCCGAACTCCTTGGCGGCGGCGCGGGTGAAGTGCTCCACCGGCGCCTTGGTGCCGGCGTAAGCGGCGTAGAACGGCGTGAAGGCGCCGAGCAATGAGGTGACCAATGTGCAGATCTTGCCGTTGTCGTTGAGGTGCTTGCCCGCTTCTTTCAGGAAGAAGAACGCGGTTTTGGCGTTGACCGCCGTCATCTCGTCGTACTCGGCTTCGCTGATGTCGGCCATCGGTTTTTTCAGCACTTTGCCGACGGTATTGATGGCGATGTCCGGCTTGCCGACGGCGGCGATCGCATCGGCGAACAGCTTCTCGACCGCGCCCGCGGTGGTCAAATCGGCCTGCAGCGCGACGCCTTGCGCCCCGGCGGCCTGGATGGCGGCGACGGTTTTCTCCGCCTCGGCTTGAGACGCGGCGCTGTTGTAATGGATCACCACCGCCCTGGCGCCTTGTTCAGCTAAATCGCGAGCGATCAGCCCGCCGAGGTTCTTGGCGCCGCCGGCGATCAGTACGGTTTTTCCCTTGATTGAATGGTTTGCCATAACAGTTTCCTTGGATGAACGTAACGGAAACCTGAGTCTAGCCAGCGTAGGATGAAAGATCAGCGGCGTGGGGCGGGATAGACTATCCAGAAAAACCGACTAATAGAACGCGCCGGCGGGTGACTTCCCGGCGCGTGGCGGTAAATTTTATCCACCGATCGGGCCAGCTTGCGTTTCATTAACCTACAATGATGGATATGGGCCTCATCATTTCCCCTCTGAGTGGAACCACGCTGTGCAAATCTCTCTGTGCGGTGCGGTAACGTCTCCGGAGGCGGTGGGTTATGGGCGTGGCCCGTGCAGGCAAAAAAGGGGATGAGAGCGGTAAGCTCCAGCAGAGTATCGGGTAATGAGGTAGGGCGGTTGGACCCGGCGGATGGCCGCGGATAACAACGCCTTGAGGGGGCAATCATGATCAGTACCGTCGCGCTGTTTTGGGCTTTATGTGTGGTGTGTGTGGTAAACATGGTGCGGTATTACTCTTCTCTGCGCGCGCTGCTGGTGGTATTGCGCGGCTGCGACCCGCTGCTGTACCAATACGTCGACGGCGGCGGTTTCTTTACCGCCCACGGTCAACCGAGCAAGCAGCTGAGACTGGTGCGCTATATCTTCGCGCAGCGCTATGTCGAGCACCACGATCCGGAGTTTATTCGCCGCTGCGAGCGAGTGCGCGGGCAGTTCATGCTGACCTCGGCGCTGTGCGGCCTGGTGGTCATCAGCCTGATAGCGCTGATGATCTGGTATTAATTCCTTCCTGTTTCCCTTGATGCAGGCATAAAAAAGGCGGCCATGCGGCCGCCTTTCTCGTGATGCTTATCGCTTAGATCAGCTTCAGCGCAACCCAATACAGCGCACCGGAAAGCAGAATCGAGATTGGCAGGGTCAGTACCCAGGCCAACAGGATGTTCTTCACGGTTTTGCTCTGCACGCCGCCGCCGTCCACGATCATCGTCCCGGCAACCGCCGAAGAGAGGACGTGGGTGGTGGAGACCGGCATGCCGGTATAGCTCGCCACGCCGATCGACAGCGCTGCGGTCATCTGGGCCGACACGCCCTGGGCGTAGGTCATGCCTTTCTTACCGATCTTCTCGCCGATGGTGGTGGCCACGCGTTTCCAGCCCACCATGGTGCCGAGCGACAGTGCCAGCGCGACGGCGACGATGATCCACATCGGCGCGTACTCGACGGTTTGCAGCAGATCCTGACGCAGGTTCTTCAGGAAGCGCTGGTCGGCGGACGAGGTTTCCGGCAGCTTGGCGACTTTATCCGCCGTGTCGGTCACGCACATCAGCAGGCGGCGCAGGTGGCTGCGCTGGTCAACCGTCAGCTGATCGTAGCTTTGCAGGTTGGTCAGCATGCCCTGAGCCAGCTCGATCGCCGGCATGGCGCGCGAACTGTCGCAGTGGAACTCGGCCGGCTTGTTAGGCACAACTTCGTCATCCGGGCTTGGCACCAGCGGCGTCAGCGACACCGCATGCGACAGCGCGTCACCGTGCTGCTGGTAATATTGCTGCAGGTGGGTCACGGCATCACGCGTACGGGTGATGTCATAACCGGTTGCATTCATATTGACCACGAAGCCGGCCGGCGCAACGCCGATCAGCACCAGCATGATAAGGCCGATACCTTTCTGGCCGTCGTTGGCACCGTGCGAGAAGCTAACGCCAATCGCCGACAGGATCAGTGCGATACGGGTCCAGAACGGCGGCTTGCGTTTGCCGTCGACCTTTTCACGTTCCGCAGGGGTCATGTGGATACGCTGGCGTTTCTTGGTGCCACTCCAATAGCGGCGCAAGGCGAACACCATCACTCCCGCCACCATCATGCCGACCAGCGGCGAGAACAGCAGAGAAAGGAAAATTCCAATCATTTTCGGGACGTTAAGCGCATCCACCACCGAAGTGTGGGTCATCAGGGCGTTGGTTAAACCGACACCGATGATTGCGCCTATCAGCGTATGGGAACTGGAGGCCGGCAGACCGAAATACCAGGTGCCGAGGTTCCAGATGATTGCCGCCAACAGCATGGAGAAGACCATGGCTAATCCGTGTGCTGAACTGACGTTCAACAACAGATCGGTAGGCAGCAAGTGGACGATGGCGTAAGCAACACTCAAACCGCCGAGCATTACGCCAAGAAAGTTGAACAAGCCTGCCATCACGACCGCAAGTTGCGAGCGCATGGCGCGGGTATAAATTACTGTAGCAACCGCATTGGCCGTATCATGAAAACCGTTGATGGCTTCATAAAACAACACGAACAACAATGCGAGAATTAACATCAGGCCGGTATGGAAATCCAGGCCAGCGAACAAATGCAGCATAAGCGTTACGCCAGTTTGTGGACATGAACGCCGCGCATTATCAGTGACAACCGGTGCCGGGGAAAAGGAAAATATGACGTTTTTTTGATTTAGACATGACGAAATGATGGCGTGTCTATCACAAAAAGATGAAATATCAACGCGTTATTCTCCTCTGACCTCTGTAATATTTTCTTACTATGGCGTTGGCGGCGCGGGGGCTTTACAATCTGCCGCCGTGAATTTAGCGGTGACCGGCGGCGAAACGGCGTAATATGGCGCTCTTTTGTCGCGATTGTGGTTTTGATAAGAGAGGCTCAGGTGGAACAGTTTGATGTCGTAGTGATTGGGGCGGGCGCCGCCGGCATGTTTTGCGCCGCGCAGGCGGGGCAACTCGGTTGCCGCGTGTTGCTGCTCGACAACGGCAAAAAACCGGGCCGCAAGATCCTGATGTCCGGCGGCGGGCGTTGCAACTTTACCAACCTGTACGCCGAACCGGCGGCCTACCTGTCAAACAACCCGCATTTTTGCAAATCGGCGCTGGCGCGCTACACCCAGTGGGACTTCATCGATCTGATCAACCGCTACGGCATCGCCTACCATGAAAAAACGCTGGGGCAGCTGTTCTGCGACGACTCGGCGCAACAGGTGGTGGATCTGCTGGTCAAAGAGTGCGAGCTGGGCCAGGTGACGATGCGTCTGCGCAGCGAAGTACTGGGCGTGGAGAAAAGCGAACATGGCTACGAGCTGACGCTGAATGGCGAAAAAGTGAGTGCTCGCTCACTTGTGGTGGCCAGCGGCGGATTGTCCATGCCGGGGCTGGGGGCGTCGCCGTTCGGCTACAAGCTGGCGGAGCAGTTCGGCCTCAAGGTGCTGCCGACGCGTGCCGGGCTGGTGCCTTTTACCCTGCATAAGCCGTTGTTGGAACATTTACAGACGCTGTCCGGCGTCTCGGTGCCGGCGGTGATCACCGCCGAGAACGGTGTCAGCTTCCGCGAAAGCATCCTGTTTACCCATCGCGGCCTGTCCGGCCCGGCGGTGCTGCAGCTGTCCAGCTACTGGCAGCCGGGTGAGTATGTGAGCGTTAACTTACTTCCTGAGCTAGATTTGGCGGCCTTCCTGGATGACCAACGGCGCCAGCACCCGAACCAAAGCCTGAAAAACACCCTGGCGTTGCAATTGCCGAAGCGGTTGGTGGAATGCCTGCAAACGTTGGGACAACTGCCGGAGGCGACGCTGAAGCAGCTAAATGCGCCGCAGCAGGCGGCGCTGGTGGATCTGTTGCAGAACTGGCGCGTGCAGCCGAACGGCACCGAAGGTTACCGCACGGCAGAAGTGACGCTTGGCGGCGTCGACACCCATGAGCTTTCCTCCAAGACAATGGAAGCCCACAAGGCGCCGGGGCTCTACTTTATCGGCGAAGTGGTGGACGTGACCGGGTGGTTGGGCGGCTACAACTTCCAGTGGGCGTGGAGCTCGGCCTGGGCCTGTGCCCAGGCGTTGGCGGCGCAGGGGCGTTAAAAGGTCGCTCAGTCTTGAAACGTGCCGGGTCGCCTTGGCCCGGCATTGAGCTTATTCATTAATTTTATTTTAGTATCGCCGTCGAGAAAACTCGCTTCCAGCGCCTGTCGGTTGCAGCGGTTAAAATCCTCATCGTTCCAACCGAAGGCGTCATGCAACAGCCAATACTCTTTGTTCAGCGTGGTATCGGCGACGGTGCGCGCATCGGTATTCACGTTCAGCCGGACCCCTAACTTTTTCAGCCGGTCTATCGGGTGATCGTCGATGCTGTCGAACAGATTGCAGGTGAGATTGCAGCTGGGGCAGATCTCGAGCAGGACGCCGGTGGCTATCAGGCGCTCGACGAGCGCAGCATCCTCGATGCTTCTGACGCCGTGGCCGATGCGCGACACCCGCAGTTGATCCAGCGTCTCCCGCACGCTGTCGGCGCCTTTCGCCTCGCCGGCGTGGGCGATGACATTCCCGCCGGCTTCGCGCACCGCGCGAAAGGCCGCCACATGGTTGGTCAGCGGGTAACGCGCCTCGTCGGCGGCCAAATCCAGCGCGACCACCCCGCGGCCCAGAAAGTTAACCACCAACCCGGCCGTTTGCAGGCTGGCGGCCGCGTCGAAATGCCGCAGCGTGCACAGGATCAGCCCGGCGCCGATGCCGTAAGTTCGCGAGGCGTCATGCATGGCGGCGATCACCGTTTCGACCACCGCCTCGCCGGTTAATCCCATCCGGGTATGCAGCAGCGGCGCAAAGCGCAATTCTGCATAGATGACGTTATCCGCCGCCAGCTGCGCGAAGAGATCATCGACGGCTAACGCAATCGCCTGCTGCGTTTGCAGAAGCGCGATCTGCGGCGCTATTTTGCTTAAAAAATCCCCCAGATCGGCGCATGTCTTCGGCGCGACAAATTGCCGATTAAATGCCGTTCTTGTTATTTGCGGGTCGATCTTTTTTAAATAGTGGTAGCTTAAACACGTATCTAAATGGACGTGTAATTCCACCTTGTTTAATTCTCTCGGATCGAAAGTCATGATGGCCACTTATTTAATTCGCGGTGAGATAACAGCGAGAACAGTTTTTCTTTAAACACGCCGGTTTTAATGCGGGTGACGATCTGCGCATTGGCCGGTTTGCCGGTAAGGTGAGTAGAATCGATGACGTAATGGCCGTAAGAACTTTCACTTTTATATTCTACCCATGAATAAGCCTCCAGACTGGTCTCGACGATGTCCGGGTAAAGTGCCACCGCCATGGTGGTCGGATCGGGCAAGTCAAACCCTTTGCGCTCGGTGCGCCCGGCGTTGAATGTCATCAGCGCACGATTGCAGCGCACGGTAAACCGCCCCAGCTCGCCGAGGTGGTTCAATTGTTCAATATCTTGCTCGCCAATAAACGCCTCTCCCATGCCGATTTCCCAGCCGACGAGGGTTAACGGCAGCCCGGCATTCAGGACCAGATGTGCGGCCTCGGCGTCGGCGTAGAAATTAAATTCGGCCAGTGGGGTGATATTGCCCGGCGTCAGCCCGGAACCGCCCATGACATAGACGCTCTTTACCTGCTCTGACAGCGCGGGCGCTTTCAGCACCGCCATCGCGAGATTGGTCAGCGGCCCGAGGGTAACGATTTCCAGCTCGCCATTAAACCGGGCGGCGCAGTCTATGATGGCGTCCACGGCATGGGTGGGCTCTGCGGTCAGGCGCGGATCGGCCAAGGCCATATCGCCCATGCCGTCTTCACCGTGTATATGGTGCGAGTGATAACGCGTTCGGAAGAGCGGCTTCGCCATGCCGGCATAAACCGGGGGCGCATAGGTTCCCGCTTTTTCGACGCAGATAAGCGCGTTTTTGACGCATTGTTCAAGCGGGCAGTTTCCTGCGACCGTGGTGATTGCTTCCACGTTTACGCCAGGCTCGCGCAACGCCATCAGCAGCGCGACGGCATCGTCGGAAGCGGTATCGGTGTCTATCAAAATATGTCGCATAGCACTCTCTCCTGATTGGTTTTCTGGAGAACATACCCACACGGCTCAGGGTGAAAAAGGCCAGATGTCCTTTTTCATTGCAAAGCGCATTGGCTATCTTGTGTGTGATTGAAGAAAAGCGCGGGCGGCGGCAGTAGGATTAACTTCACGGGGCGAATAGGCATGATAACGGTCGGTGACAGCAAGATAAAAGAAGCGCTTATCGCGGCGCATAACCTGCAAACGGTGCTGTCACCGGCGCTGGTGGCCGCATTGCGTCTGGGCAGGATCGAGGCCGGCGAATGCCTGGTGACGCAAAGCGATGGTTTTACCCATCTGTTTTTTCTCGTGCAGGGAAAATTGCAGGTTGAGAACTATGATGTGAACGGCAGGCACATCGTCTTTTCTTTCGAAACGGACTTTTCCGTGATAGGCGATTTGGAGCTGTTCTGCCAGACGCAGCGGGTGATGTTCAGCACCGTTCAGGCATTGACGGACGCGCTGCTCTTCACGCTGCCGGCCGACGTAGTCAAAACCCAGGCCATGCACGATCCCGTTTTCCTCTCCTTCATGTGCCGGCAGCTGAGCAACAAACTGCTTAACGCCTCGTTGCTGCATGCGCACGGCGGTTTAACGGCGGAATATAAGTTGCGAAAGCTTTTGTTATTTAAAATGAAAAATGAAGGGGCGCTGATTCGGCTCGAAAACAGAGAACTGTTGGCGGGCAGATTAGGGATCTCAGTCAGGCAGCTGAGCCGCGCGTTGGCGCAGCTTGAGGTGGACGGCATTATTCAATTTAAAAACAAATCGCTGCAGGTGATGGATAACCAACGGCTGTCCGAATGCAAAATGAGGTCACCCTATTGAACGCTGGCAAGCGTTAGTAGGCTTTTTTTATGGCTAATGAATATCAGTGTTATTAATTCCGTTAATTATTATTTCTCTGTATTGAGTTAACGATATTTATTGATATTGATTTGTGCTTTTGTCGTATTCTATCTATACATGATATACCCATGATAAAAATGTGTGTTAGCCCTGCTATATGGATGGGGCGGGGATACCTTCGGGTTCAGTGACGATCTCGCGCAGTTGATTATTTTTCTTGTTGGTCTGAGTCTGTTTTTTATAAGCATGGTCAAAGGTTACGTTAAATACTGGGGGCGTAGATGGATATCACGATAAATATTTACTCGTCAATTTACCAGGTGCCGCAGGAGGAATATCATCGGCTGCATTCGCATAGAAAAGGTACGGTATTTTATGACTGGCGTTTTTTGTTGGCGGCGGAGCAATCCCCGTTATTGGCGGTAAAGAAAACCTATTATCTGGCGGCGTATTCTCATGGGCGATTATTGGCGTTACTTCCTGTTTATTTGCAGGATTTGGCGGTAGTCGACCCTTTCAAACGCTTGGCCGAGCATGCGGATATTTATGATCAGGGCAACGATACCGGATTATTCAGCCATATCATGCATTGCTATGACAGCATGATACCCAGCCGACAGGCCTCGATTGAATTGCATGCGGCTTTGTTTAACCGGCTGCGTGAACTGGCCGAGGAAGAAGGCGCGCGTTATTTTGGCCTGCTGAACGTGCGCGATCCCGACCTGCGGCAACATGCCGATGCGTTGGGGCTGAACGTCAATTTCATGCTGGATCGCTGGTATATCGATTTGACGGAGTTCGATGATTTTGATCATTTTGTCGAAAAGCTGCCCGCCGATGGGCGGCGTGAAATGCGGCGACAATTGCGCAAATTCGACCCCAATCGTTGCACCTTGTCGATGCTTGCGCCGCCTTTTGATCGGCGTCTGGAGCAACTGACCGACCTGTGCCATCAAACGACCGCTCGCCTCGGCACCCCCCAGTATTTTCCGGCGGAACCGTTATCCCGTTTCAGTCGTTTATGCGGCGATCTTATCCGGCTTTCTCTGGTTGAGCAGCAGGGACAATTGGTCGGCGGGGTCATCTGTTTCGAACAGGAAGAGACGTTGCATATCTGGTCCGCCGGCATGCGTTACGATCTGGTGGAGTTCAGCCCCTACACGCTTGCCTTTGCTCAGGCTTATCGCTATGCGTTTGAAAACGGTTTCACTCGCGTTGAAGGGGGGCGGCTGAATGAGAAAATCAAAACCCGCCTGGGTTTCCGGCCCGAACCTTTGTACGCCATCACCAGCGATCGGCTTAATCCCGCGACCGTACAGTAATGAAACGGCCTAATCCCGTAATGGAGCGATCTATGCAAGATAATGCCTGCTGTGCCGATGATTATCGCCGTTTTGTCCACCAATTGTCCGGGCGTGTGCGATCGCGTTATCACCCGGAATATGCCGGATGGTTGCGCCAGTCCGCGGGCAGCCAGCCGGTGGTGCAGCGGTTGCCGGAAATGATCGTCCGCGCCGAAACGGTGGAGGATGTCATGGCAACCGTGCGTTTTGCCGCGCAATACCGCCATCCTTTGAGCATCAAGATGGGTGAATACAGCTACGGCCACGATGTTGTGCGCGGCAACGGTATCTTTTTGGATATTTCCGCTTTGCGCGACTGTGTTCTTGATGTCGATAACGCGCTGGCGATGGTGGGGCCGGGCCTCTCCTGCCGGGAATTAAATCACCGCCTGGAAAAACAGGGGCTGACTTTTCCTATCGGTGATGAGGAACATGCCGCGATCGGCGGATTTTTGCTCGCCGGGGGGATGGGGAGCCATTTACCCTCCAGGGGGCGAATGGGCGTGTTAAATATTGTTGCGGTAGATCTGGTCACGGCCGACGGCCAGTTGCACCACGCCAGTGAAAGTGAAAATTCCCCGCTGTTTTGGGCCGCGCAGGGGATGGGAGCTAATGCCTTCTGTGTGGTGGTGCGGTTCTACCTCAAGTGCTGCCCGCTGTCCTTGACGGTCGTCAACCAGGCTTATCAGCTGCCCTATCACGCGCTGGAACTGTTGTTGGAGATTATCGAGGGGGATAATTGGGATACGCGTTTGCAAATTATGATCGCGATTTCGCGTCAGGAAGAAAATAGCCCGCGGACGCTTACGCTGAACACGATCGCATTCGCGCAGAGCGAAGAGGAAGGCGCCGCTCTGCAGATGGCGCTGATCCGAAATATTCCCGACAATTTGCTCACCGTGTTGGCCAAGGCCGGCCACGGCAATGCCGATGAACTCTATCAGCGCTACGTCAGGATACGGTCGGGCCAGCGTGTGGGTGGCGATGGCATCATCACTCATCGCATTCGACAGGTTGCGGCGATTCTGGATGCTTGCTTGCCGGCGCAACCGGCCAAAGAAGGGATGACCTTGCTGGTTTGGCGAGGCAAACAGAGTTTCCCCGACGTCTCTTGTCAGGCGCAAGGGCTATTTTTTGTCTCGACGTATCTGCAATGGAACAGTATGCAAGAAGATGAAGCCAATCGCCGTTGGCTTCTGGATCTGTACGAGCGATTGGCGTTGTTAGCCGGTGAACGCGACGTTGAGGAAAGGGGAAGCGGCCCAGGCGGCCCCGGTGGCGAGATGCCTGAGGATCGGCGGAGCGTGAGCATCGTGCGCCGGCATTTTCGCTAGGTGGAGCCAGGGGGCACAGGCCGGCGGAATCACGTTCACTGCGCCGGCCCTTTAAGTTCCACGCGGTTGCCGTCCGGATCGCTGAGGTAAATGGACGGCCCTTCACCTTCCGCGCCGTAGCGGGTTTCGGCGCGGGCGGCGTCGATCCCCTGCGATCGCAGATACGCTAACAGATCCTCCTCGTTGAACGGATCGATGCGCAGACAGACGTGATCGACATTTTGCCTGCGGGGATCGGGAGGCTCGCCGCCCTGTTTCCCCAGCGTGCCGTTGACGTCAACCAGGTCAATCATGGCCGAACCGGCGCGCAGATGCACCAGTCCCAGGTCGGGCCGCTGCCTGGCGATTTCACAACCCAGCGTGCGGGTATAAAACAGCAGGCTTTTTGCCGGATCGCAGACGCGCAAAACCACATGATCGATATTCTTCAGGCTGAAAGGGGGCATGACTCTCTCCCTGGATCGGTGCGTTACTCTTAGCATAACCGGCAACGCCCGATTTATCCTGTTTCCGCCCCCTATTGCCGCCAGAGCCGCCGTTTATCGCAGAGTCGCCACGATCTCCTCCAGCGCCGCCCGTTGCGCCTCGCCGAGCGCGCTTTCCGTCGCCGCATTCTCCGCCAGCAGGGCTTGCAGGCCGATCAGCCAGTCATAGATATAAAACGCGGTATTTTTGGTCGGCGTCGGCGCCAGCCGGGTCAGCCGCTGTTGGCTGCTCCAGTCCACCGCCGGCTGTGGCGGCGGGGTAAAGATCGGCTGGCCGGGATTGACACGGCTTTCGGGGCGCGTTGCTGCGTCGCGCCGCTGGAAGCCGAGCCAGGCGACGAAGTCGCCCAGTATCGCCAGCGCCTGGCTGATTTGCCGATCCTCCCCCTGCTCCGGCAAGCCCCCGGCACACAGCGCGCGCGCCAGTTCATCGCCGAGCGGCAGGCGGCAAGCGGCGCCAATCAGCGCATCGACCAGCAGTTCGAGGTGCGGCTTCTCGACGCCGAGCAGGTCCAGCAGTTGGCGGCTGTCCGGCAGGCTGCGCAGATGGTTGATCCAATCCGCGAATACCCGCGCGGCAAAGGGCGACGCGGGGGGCTCGCCGGGCGCCGGGGCCTCCGGCGCGCCGAACAGATCGATGTCGAGCCCGAACGGCGCAGGCGTTGCCGCCGGTGCCGGCGTGGCGTGTTGCTGTTGCTGATAAAGCTGGCGCAGCGTATCGCGTTGGGGCAGCAGCCGCTCCAGCAGTTCGCCGTGGCTGCCGGCTTGCATCTGTAGCGCACGCAGCAGCTGTTGGCCGCGTTGCTGCGTCGCGTGTGGATCGGTGGCGGTAAGCCAGTTGCCGAGCAGGCTTTCCGTCAGCTCGCGCTGCAATTCTTCGCGCTGTTCGCGCAGGCGCGCTTGCTTCTGGGCCGGGCGCGCCTGCGCGGTCAGGTAGCTCACCATGCGCCGACAGTCCTGTTCATCCAGTGCCAGCAGCGTGGCCCAGCTGTCGCCGGGTTCGCCGACCTGACGCTGTACGGCGTCGTCGGGGCGTGCTTTGCCTTCCCGGCGTTGGTCGAACGGTGTGATCGCCCAGATCAGGCCGGGTTTGCGGCGCTGGCGCAGCGCCGGGGTTTCTCCCTGGGTTTGGTTGACCCAGTCGGTGAGCGCCCGGCCAACGCGGGCGGCGTCCTGCGGCGTTGCGGCCGCATCGGCCACCAACAGCAGGTTGGCGTGCAGGCCGTCCGCGCAGCGGGTCAGCAAATGGGCGCGTTTCGCCTGTTGCAGACGCTGTGTCGGCTCCGCCTGCGGGCAGATACGGCTGCCGGGCAGATCGATCAGCGCCACGTCGGCGGGCAGGCCCGTTGGCGTCGTCTGCGGCAGGGGGGTGGTCACTTCGGCGGTCAGCCAAGCCAGGTCGCTCAGCGCGATCTCCCGTTCGTCGCCTCGTTCGGTCATCACGACGATTGTGGCGTTTTCCGGCGCGGCGCTCGCGGTCAGCAGCGTCAACGCACGGCGCGGGGCATGAACCTGTCGGCTATCGCCGAGGGTATGCCTCGCGTGCGCCAACTGGCGATAGCGCGCGGTCAACGTCGCCTCCTCTCCCCACAGCGGCGCAAACAGGCGCGCGCGATCGTCGATGCTCAGCTGCGGTGCCAGCGCCACGGCCTGCGGCCAGAAGTGCCTGTCCAGCGTCTGTTGCTCTTTGCCGCCGTGGCGGCGCCGGCTGTCCCACAGCGCCAGCACGTCGTTGTCGCTGAGGCCGTCGATGGCGATCGTCTGGCGGTGGCGCGTCAGCGCGTGCAGGTGGCCGGCGATTGCGCGGGCGTCCCAGTCCAGGCGGAAGCCGCCCATCGCGGCGGCATCCATCGTGATGGCCAGCCACTGCGTTTCATCGAGCAGGGCGAGAGTGAGGGGATACTCGGCACACGGCGACGGCGCCGTGGCACAGTAACGCACCGCCAGCGCGGCGTCCGCGTGCAACCGCTCTGCGCCGGGGGCCAGCGCCGCCAGCAGGTGGGCCTTGGCGGCGGCGTTGTGGCCGTACAGGCCGATCGCGACCTGGTCAGGTTGCGCGCCGGCCAATTGCAGGGCGCGGTTATGGCAACGGCGCAGGCGCAGCGTCAGGCGATCCGCTTCTTGCTCCAGGCGAACGGATTGGCGGCGTGCGGCGGACACCCAGTCGATCGCCTGCAAAATGCCGGCGCTGAGCGCGTGGTTCGAGGCCGATTGGCCGGTGGTGGTGGGTTTCATCGTGGGTAAATGCTCCCGCTGTCTATCCAGTAGTGGGTCGCGCCAGAGGCGCTGGCAGCCAGGGTATTGAGTTTCAGTTGCAGGTGATGCGCCGGGACGGGGCTGCCGTCGGCCAGTAACGCCTGCGCGATCTCGACGCTTTCGGCGCCCTGTTCGGCGCTGGCGGTGATGGCCAGCCGCAGGCTGATCACCGCGTCGCCGGCCAGCTTGCGTGCCAGCTGGGCGTCATTGATGGTCAGCGTATAGAGCGGCGAGGCCGGCCAGCGTTCGTTGTCCAGCTGGCGGAAGCCCAGGCGCAGCGGGCCGCGCAGCTGGAAGCTGCCGGCGGGATCGAGCGTAAAGTCGGCGCGATCCAGATCGATGTCGCGGTAATAGACGTTATCGTCCGCCAGCATGTTGTTGCCGTCCAACATGCCCAGGTGGCGAATGGTGGAATAAGGTTGGAAATCCCCGACGTTGAAGTAAAAACTCTCCAGCCGCAGGTCGATCGCCAGCAGGCACAGCATGGCGCCCACCGCCGCGGTGGATTTGGGGTTGTCGATACGGCCGCGTTTGTTGAACGGGTACCAGCTGCGGGTGTGGTAGCCCTCGAGCGGCAGAATGCGGCTGGCGGGCAGCGGTTGCAGATGGCGCAACAGCGCCTGCACGCCGGGGAAGCGTGCCGGGCGGCCGGTCAGCAGCAGCACGTCGCAGGCGTACAGCGCCACCACTTCAGCCAGCAGGCGCAGGCAACGGCCGATGCCGATGCGATCGGACAAGAAGGCGGCGTGCAGGTCGGCCAGGCGGATCACCAGCGGGGTGTGCAGAATATCGAAGGCGTCGCTGTCGGCTTCGCGCTGCACCTCGCCGTTGATAAACGCCAGCACCTGCGGCGTTGGCGGTTGCGGCAGCAGATCGCCCAGGCTGGCGGCGATTTCCGCCCGGCTGTCCAGTGGATCGTATTCTTCATAGGCGCTGAGCAGCGCGCGCCCGGCGGGCATGAAAATCTGCAATGCGGCCTGCTGACGCAGGGTGGAAAGCCCGTCCATGCGCCCTTCGTTGCCGAACAGTTTGTCCATCAGCGCCGCGGCGGCGTTCACGCCGGCGGTTTCGAACGCCTGTTGCACGGCGGGCAGGATAAACTGCTGGATGGCGTCCAGCAGGATATCGTCACCGGCGACTTTAAAGCCCTCGCGGAACAGCAGGCGCGGATTGATTTTGATGTTGTTGCCCACGCCGTCGTCGAGCGAATAGTGGGTGATCGCCAGGTCCGTGGTGCCGCCGCCGATGTCGATGGAGGCGATGCGCAGCGTTTTACCCGGCTGCTCGTCCGGCGCCAGCGGCCGATCCGGTCGGGCCATGGCGGCGAAAAAGGCGTCGGTGCGGCCGGCGAAGTTCACCTGGGTTTCATTGTACAGATAAACCATCTGGCCACAGGTGGCCTCGTCCCACTCCATTTGCACCTGCGGCACCGGGAAGCGGGTGCGCGCGCCGTCGAACGGCGCATCCTGCGGGTGCCAGCCGAGGGCTTTCCACACCAGCCCGATCGCCTCCTGCATGCGGCGGCGGAAGATCTCGCGCTCCGGCTTCGGCATCGCCGAAGGCAGCGTCAGGATGATGGCGCGTAGACGGCGCGGCGCGGCGGCGTTCGGCATGCGGCTGCGTTGGGCGATGCTGTTGATCTGCATCAGCGCCTGCGCCAGCAGCTCGGTCAGCATCAGGGTCATCACCGCGCTGCGGCTGTAATGGGCGGCGAACACCGGCAGCCGTTGCGACGTCGGCAGGGCGGACAGCGGCACGCCTTCATCGTTGATCAGCGTGGTCAACGGCGCGGCGGCGGCCATCGGCTCCTGCCGTTCATTGAAGCGCCAGCCGGGGGCGTAGCGCTCCTCGTCCCACAGATAGCGGCGCGGGCTGGAAATGCCGGTGGTGCCTTCATGGCCCGCCCGCCGCTGCGCCAACTGTGCGGCTTCGCGACCGACGCGGGTGATGGACGGCCACTGGAAAGCGTCGTCGCGCCCGCTCTGGAACGACAAATGCGGCTTGCCGAAGACGGCCTGAGAAAACTCCACCCGGCTTTCGAACAGTTCGTTGTAGACGCGGTGCGGTTCGGACAGCGAGCGCAACTGCAGCTCGTAGGTTTGCTTCAGGCCGTTGCTCTCCTCCGGATGATCTTCGACCAGCACACCGCAGGTGTGCGAGTTGCCGACGTCCAGCACCAGATCGACGTCGATCGCCGGTTGCTGCAGCGTTGCCGCCACCATTTTTATCTGCGGCACCGCCAGCTGGTGGCCGAGCATGTGCAGCAGATTGAGGTAGTGCGCCTGATACTCGAAGGTTTTCAGCCCGGCGTTGATCTCCGCCTCGGCGCGCAGCTCCCGCTCGGCGGCGCGCCGGCTGAAAGCCTCGCGCAGCCAGCCGTCCACCCAGGTCAGATCGAGAAACTCGCCCAGTTCGTGGTTGCGGTGAGCCAGCGCGAAGCGGAGATCGGTACCGAGATCGCTTTCGCCCGGCGCCAGTGCTTCTTGGCCGGGCGCCGCGCCGCGGGTGTCGAAGGCCAGCACCACGCGCAGCAGGTTGCCATCCTGATCCGGTTCATCCAACTGCACCACCTGCAGGCGTGCCCAGTTGTCCGGGCCCGACAAAAACAGGCCCGCCGGGGTGTGGCGCAAGAAGGGCAACGGCAGCCAGAGTTTATCCAGCAGGCGCAGCGACTGTTGCAGCGGATAGCTGAACTCCGGCCGCACCACTTCGGCGGTTTGTCCGCCTTCGGCCGGCAGCTGATATTTGCCGCTCTCGGCCTCCCATTGCAGACGCAGCAACGGGCCACTGGCGGTCTTGCGCACGAATTTGCCGGGAAACTCGGCGTCCAGCTGCGGCGCCAGGGCAAAGTCCAGAAACTGAATGCCGCTGTCCTGAATCAGCGTAATGCCGTGTTTGTAGTCCGTAAGGGGTGCCAGCATCATTTACTCTCGCGCTTGAACGTCATGGGATAGGTGGTGTCCGCATCGTAGCGGCCGGTGCACTCCGCCGCGCCGGTTTCGCCCTGGCGGCAGACGATTTCCGGGATCTGGTAGCGGCTACCGTCGCTGCAGCGCGCTTTGGTACGACTGTTGATCACCAGATTGCCGGATTGCATCAGCCCGGCTTCGACCGCCACCCGGCAACTGACGCCGTCGCCGTAGGCGATGACGGCGCTGCCTTTGCCGTCGTTCAGACGATATTGCAGGCTGGGGCGCTTGCCGGTGATCGGATCTTTCAGCGCCACCGTGGCGCGCCATTTGCCGTTAAGGAAACGGGTGGAACCGGCCTTCACCGCTTCGGGCGGCAGCACCAGCGCATTTTTGTCCATCGGCTGCGGGATGACCGGCACCGGTGGTGGCGGCATCAGCGTCGCGTGCGCCAGCGGCAAGCGCAGCGTTGGCAACGGCGCAGCGGTTTTTTCCGGCGGCGCAGGTGGCGTTTTTACGACCGCCGGTGGCGGTTCTGGTGCTGGCGGAGCCGACGAACGGTTCAACCAAACGGCCAGAGCGCCGCCCAGCAGCAGTGTGGGCAGCAGCCAGATCCCGATAACGTGGCGCCGATCAGGGCGTGCGTCGCCAGGGGACTCGATGGTCGCGGCGGGGGTGGGAACCGGTTCAGGCTCCGCTACCGGGGCGGTTTTTTCCGGCTCGGCGACCGGTGGCTTGCGCGGGGCGGCGGCGATCGGCGTCGGTTTTTCCACTTCCGCCGCCGATTCTGCCGGGCGCAGACAGGCCAAAGGATCGTCCGGGGTTTGCGCCTGCGGCTTGATAAAGCCCCAAAAGGTCAGTACCGGCCGGTCGTCCACCAGGTAGACGTGGTTGGGATCGGGCATGTGCATCGCTTTGGCCAGCAGCGCGCCGAACAGGCGGTGGCTGGGGTGCTCGGCCGCCTGGGCTTGTTCTGTCAGGCTGCGGAAGGTCGTCAGGCAGTGCTCTAAATGGCGTACCGCCTGTGTGCGCTGGGCGTCGCTCGCCGCCAGCCAGGAGACGACCTTGCCGGGGAAGGGCGCGTACCAGTCGATGCGGGTGCCGCTTTCGTTCGGCTGAGGGATCGCCAGACAGTCGGCGGCCTGCTGCTGCCGGCGAAGACGCAGGGTTTCCCGCAGTTGCTGTGCACAGGCGTAGACCGGTTGCCCGTTTTCACCTAAAGCCAGCACATCATCCAAACTGCCACTGCGTAAGAAGGGTTTCACCACGGCACCTTGTCCTGTTCTGCAAAAACGCATAAAAGTCCATGATAACCCGCAGAAGGAGGCGCCAAACGGCCAAGGACAGCCCGAAAAACGCCCTTCTTTGGCGTTAGTGGCGTGCTTTTCTAACCGGCACAGTGAAAATCTCGCTATCTGGACCTGTCTCTGAACCGCTTTCTCTGAAAAATAGGACGCGGCCCCGGCGAGTGACGCCGGGGAATGATGTTCTCTTTCACTATGACATCGCCTCGCGGGTTGCCGACTTCGGTATGCCTCAGGCGTGCGGAGCGTTCGCATTATGGACAGTCAGTCTGAAAAAACTCTCGTTGTTACCCCTGCACATCCCGCCGCCGGGCATTCGGCTCAGGGCTGGATGAACGGCTTCCTCGGCATGATTATCTTCAGCGGCTCGCTGCCCGCCACCCGGGTGGCGGTGCTGGAACTTGATCCGTTGTTTCTGACGGCGATCAGGGCGGCGATCGCCGCCTTGCTGGCGCTGTGCGCGCTGTTGGTCACCCGCCAGGCGCGGCCAACGCGGGCCGATTGGCTGCCGTTGCTGTTTGTGGCGCTTGGTGTGGTCATCGGTTTTCCGCTGCTGACGGCGCTGGCGTTGCAGCACACCACGTCGGCACATTCGCTGGTGTATATCGGTCTGCTGCCGCTGGCGACCGCCGGTTTCGGCGTATTGCGTGGCGGGGAACGGCCCAAGCCCGCCTTTTGGGCCTTTTCGGGCGTCGGTGCCGCGCTGGTGGGCGCGTTCGCGCTGAGCCAGGGGAGCGGCGGTGCCTGGCAAGGGGATGCGCTGATGGTCGGGGCGGTGTTGCTGTGCGGCCTGGGGTATGCCGAAGGGGCGGTGCTGTCACGCCGGCTCGGCGGCTGGCAGGTGATCTCCTGGGCGTTGGTGGTGGCGTTGCCGCTGACGCTGGCGGCCGCGTGGCTGGCGGCGCCGGCCGGTTGGCCCGTCGTCAGCGGTGCCGCCTGGCTGTCGCTGGTCTACGTCTCGGTGTTCAGCATGTGGATCGGGTTTATCTTCTGGTATCGCGGCCTGGCACAGGGCGGCATCGCCGCCGTCGGGCAGCTGCAGCTGCTGCAGCCGTTCTTCGGCCTGGCGTTGGCGGGCTGGCTGCTGCAGGAGACCGTCCAGCCGATGATGATCGCCGTGATGGCCGGCGTGGTGGTTTGCGTATTCGGCGCCAAACGCTTTTCCCGCTAGACACCGTTGAGGGCGCAGGCTCGGATCACTTCGCCGAGCCGTTCCACCGCCTGCTGCACCTGGCGGTCGGCGTAACCGCCCAACCCCAGCACCAGGCCTGGCTCACCGTGGCCGGGCGCATACATCGGCGACACCGCCCGCAGCGCCAATCCGGCTTCGTTGGCGCACTGGGCGACCCGCACGTCGTCGAGATCTTTCCTCAACCACAGCACCATGTGCATGCCCTGATCGCAGGGCTGCACCACCGCCAGCTCAGCGGGGATATGCGCGCTGATCGCCTCGAGCAGTACCCGACGCTTCTCCGCGTAAACGCCGCGCATTTTGCGAATATGCCGGTCGAGATACCCTTCGGCGATAAAGGCGGCCAGCACGTGTTGATCCGCGCTGGGCGGATGGCGATCCATCAGGATCCTGGCACCGCAGAAAGCGTCGACCAACGGCGGTGGCACGATGGCGTAACCCAGCCGCAGCGAAGGGAACAGCACCTTGCTGAAGGTGCCGAGGTAGAGCGTCCGGTCGGGCGCCAACCCCTGCAGCGAAGGGAACGGGTGGCCGGCGTAGCGCATCTCGCTGTCGTAATCGTCTTCCACGATCCAGGCCTGCCGCTCTCTGGCCCAGGCCAGCAGGGCGCTTCTTTTCGCCATGCTCATCGGCATGCCCAGCGGGTATTGGTGCGATGGCGTGACAAAGGCGGCGCGGGCGTCGGCGGCCAGGCGCACGCCGGCGGCGACGTCGATGCCGTCGTCGGCGACGGGCACTCTGACCATGTGCCGATCGCGGAACAGGCTGTCGAAAATGGCGGTAATGCCGGCGTAGGCGGGGTCTTCCACCCAGGCGCTGTCGCCGGCGTCCAACAGGATCTGCGCGGCCAAATAGAGCCCCTGTTGCGTGCCGGAGGTGATGAGGATTTGCTGCGGCGTGCAGTTCACGGAGCGGGAGCGGCGCACATAGTCGCAGATGGCTTCGCGCAGCGGCAGTGCCCCCAACGGATCGCCATAGCCCGAAGGGGCGCCGGGGCCGCGCGCCCGGATGCGGTTGCCGAGCCGCCGCCAGACATCGTCGGGCGCGGTATCGCCGATCGGCACCGATACGGTGAACGGCACCGGCGGCAATGCCCGCGCCTGGGCGGCAAAACGCGCCAAATGCTGCGCCTGCGATGAAAGCGGAATCGCCTTCGGCGGGTCAGCCTGCACGGCGGCGCGCGGGGTGCGGCGCGGCGCCTGATAGTGGGCGACCCGGGTGCCGGAGCCGGGCTGGGGTTCGAGGAAGCCTTCCGCCGTCAACTGGGCAAACGCCTCCAATACCGTGCCGCGCGCCAGATTCAGCGCCGTCGACAGCCGACGCGTCGAGGGCAGCAGATCGCCCGCTTTCAGATCGCCCCGGTGGATGGCCTGGCGCAGGGCCTGCGCCAGCTGGTGGCTAAGCTGCCCCGCCTGGCGGTCAAGCTCGCCGATGGCGGGGACGTCAACGACTTTGGCTGTTCTGGGCATGTGGATTCCGGCTCGCTTTACAGTGCGAAAATGAGCATTCAGAGTAAACCACTCTTGCAGCGCTCGCGAGTCCGTTGTCGGTCAGCTTAGCCCACGCTGATTCAGCAGCACCTTATTCAGCTCGCTGTTTTTGCGCACGTTGAGCTTGCGCATCGCCGAACGCTTATGGGCGCTGATGGTTTTCTGGCTGCGCTGCAGCAGGCCGGCGATGCTGCAGGCGGACATGCCGCTGCTCATCAATCCCAGCACCTTTTTTTCGCAGGTGCTGAGCGCGGCGATGCGGCAAGCCTGGCATTTCCACATGCCGGCGGCGTGCAGCGCCATCCACGGATGCTGGGTGAATTTCTCCAACGCCATTTGCAGCTTGAGGCGGATGGCGTAGGCCGAGTCGCGCCGATGGATGCTGAACAGCGGCGGCAGATTTTTCTCCTGTTGCCGGGTCGTGTCGTCGAGGATCAGCAGGGTCAGCTGCCGCTGGCGCGGGGTGCCGTAGGGGCTCTGGTAGCAACAGGCGCAGCCCCAGCGCTCTTCCGGCGTGCGGAACACGATTTCGATGTTATCCAGCGCCTGTAGCGCCAACGGCGCGAACTGCGGGTACAGGCGCTGGCATTCGTTCAGGGAGTGCAGATAATCCTGCAGCAGCAGACGCAGCCCCTGCTGGTAGAAGTTATCGCTGTCGAACAGCGTGAAGCGAATATCTGGCATGGGTGACTCCTTAAAAGGCCGCTGCACCGCGCCGGAGCGAACGGTGACGGCCCATTGCCGGCGATCGCGCGCCGGTCGTTTTCCTGATTTCCCTGGGACGGTGCGGGGCTTATTGGTACGCCAGCACAAAATTGGCGACGGACGTGAATTCGCCTTCGGTAATGCTTTGGTTTTGAATCGCGCTCGGCCGCCCCTGCACGTAGGCGGTGAAGTTCAGGCTGTTGGGGCCGTTCTGCAACGCCACGGCGCTGGTGGCCTTATTCAGATCGATGTCCGCTCCCTGATGATCGAACAGGGCGATGGCGGCACCGTTCGCGCCGTTGTTGATCGCCAGCTTGCCCGGCAGTTCTCCGTCCTCGGTGCCACTGAAGGTCACGCTGACGGATTTGAACACCGTAGTCTTGCAGTCGGTCAGCTTGATGCTGAACGGCACCGGCGTGGTGTGGCCGTAGCGGTACAGGGTTTTGACGATCACCGTGCCCATCTCCACCAGCTGATCGGCGGACTGCGGTTCGATATTGCACGGGCGACTCACCACCGTGCCGTGGAACTGTACCGGCGCGCCGATAAGCTCGGTGTTCGCCGTCGCCGGTATGGCGGTAAACCACCAGGGCACGCAGCTCAGCAGCGCTAAAGCGCGTAGACGCATTTTCGTTCCTCCCTCGGTTACTGGAATGCCGCCACGATGGTGGCCGATGCGTTGAATTCCCCTTCGCCGATCTCTGCGCCGCCGTTGGCGAACGGTGCCGCCACCAGGTTCCAGGAGCCGCCGTTGCCGATATTCGGCACCGGGTAAAACTCATTCGGGATAACCAGCTGGCCGTTGTGCGTCAGCCGGATGCCGAGATCGTTCTTGTCGGTTTTGAACACCTCGTTGCTGAAGGCGGCCGCCGTGCCCGACACCGCCAGCTTGATGTTCAGCGTACCGTCCTCGAAGCTGCCGCCCTCGCACTGGAAGCGCACCGGAATGCTTTGCGGGTAGTTCGAGCCGTTGAGATCGCTGCCGCCGATCTCGCCGAACTCCACGTTGATCAACTGGCCTTCGTTCACCACGCATTTATCCGGCACGTAGAGGATCGCGGACTGGATGAACACCTGCGCCATCGGGTTGGGGCCGAAGCCACCGTCGGTCGAGCCGAGGCGGCCGAACATCTCGATGATCTGCCGATCGTTAATCTCGACGCCGTTAATGATCTTTTTACGCACCCGGAAGGTGATCTTGCCTTTGGAGCCGCTTTCATAGTTGTTGACCTGCACATAGGGCGGCGTACAGCTGTGATTGGGATAGTCGTTGGATTCGTTGTAAAAAGGCACGGTGACATAGGCCTTCTTATTGCCTGCAATCCACACCTCGGCCTTTAAATCCAGGAAGTCGTTCAACTGCAAGAAGCCGTTGCCATAACTGGACGGGGGGAGCGCCGAGTCCGATTTGTAAAAGTGCGGGCTTCTGGGGATCGGCGTATCGCAGTAAGCCTTGCCGGTATAGGTACCGCCTAATGAATAGGGAAACACTTTGGTGAATCCCACTTGGTTAGTGATGTTGCTTTGATTCAGATCGATATAGAACGGTTTTGCCCCGCCGTCCGGCGTGACGTAGCCGTTGGCCCAGGCGGCGGGAGCCGCCAGCGCGATCGCCAGCGGCAAGCAAAGTTTGGTCAGTTGCGTTTTCATCGCGTTCTCGAGCCTCACAGGTAAATCACCTGAATGTGCGCCACGGCGGCGAACCCGGCGGCCATCACCGCCCGTTGGGTGGATTCCACGCTGGCGCTGAACCACAGGGTGTTGCTGCCGGGTTGCAGAATGTAGGGGCGGCTGCGCTGATTCAGCTCCAGCGCCTGGCCCTGCTGGTCTTGCAGCCGCAGGCCGATGCCCTGCACGCCGCCGTTCAGCTTCAGCAGCGACGGGTTGTCGACGTCGCTTTCGCCGAGAAACACCAGCGTCGCGGCCTGCTCTCCCTGCAGATAGAAGCGGCTGGCGTCGCCGTTGCGCGGGCCGGCCGGGTTATCTGCCAACGCGCGCGCGCCCAGCAGGCAGTTGCGGAACGAGAGGCGAAAACGCACCGGCGCGCTGCGATCGCCGGCGTTGCGGAAGTCGCGTGCGCTGACGTCGCCCAGATCGACGGACTGATCCCGGCTGTCCGGCGTCAGGCTGCAGGGGGAGCTGAGCAGGCCGCCGTGAAAGCTGACGGTGCCGGTGGTGCCTTCGATCACGCCCAGCGGCGTTGCCGCCAGCGCGCTGCCGCCGCACAGCAGTGCGCCGAGCAGCAGCGGGCGCAGTCGATCGGTGAATTCAGCCATGCTGGACCTCCTTATTTTTTCTCGGGCACGGCGGTGCAAACGTTGCCGTTGCAGGCGAAGCGCAGTTCGGGGTGGCCGCCGTAGTCGTTGATGTAGGTGATGACGAAGCTGTTCATGCCGGTGTCGTGCAGCTTGAGGTTTTCGCTGGATTTCGGCTTCAGCATCAGCGGCTGAAAACCGCCGATCGCGCCGCCTCCCTGTTTTTGCGTCTGCCGCGTCATGCCGGTCAGGGTGATGTAAAACGGCGTCGGGTTGTCGACGGTGACGGCGCCGCCGCTTTTACGGAACACCAGCTTTTCCTGCCACACCTGGCCCTTGGGCGCGACGATGGCCTTCGGCCGGTAGAACAGCTTGATCTGGGTTTGCAGCGCCAGCTGCATCACGTTGGTTTTGGTGCTTTTCGGCGGAATTTCGCGCAGGTTGAAGTAGAACACCGACTCGCGATCCTGCGGCAGGCGATCCGTCTCCGGCGTCTTGGTGATGCGCACTACGCTGCGTTCGCTCGGCTCCACGCGCTGCAACGGCGGCAGCACCACCAGCGGCGAAGTGATTTTCTGGTGCTGCTCGTTCTCCAGCCAGGACTGCGCCAGGAAAGGCAGCTCTTTGTTTTCGTTGACGATATTCAGGCTGATCGATTTGGCGTCGCTCACATAGACGGCGCGCGTGCGATCCAGCGATATCGCCGCGTCGGCGGTGGGCAGTACGGCGCTCAGGGCCAGGCCGGCGGCGGTCAGTAGCGTTATCGGGTGTTTGTTCATGTCATTATTTCTCAGCGTTACGGATTACAGGGTGGCGCACGGCAGCAGCAGCTGGTCCAGCGGCTTGGCGGCGCCTGGGATCACGATGCGGCAGCGGCGTTGGCCTTCCCAGGCGACGTCCAGCTTTTCCTCCGGCTGCACGCCGGTCAGGTAGACCGAGCCGCCGTCGTTGACCACCGCGACCTCGCGGCCTTTCTCGCTCAGCACCGCGGCGCCGAACGGCGGCTCGCTGCCGTCCGCCAGGCGAATGGTGGCCAGCAGCTTGCTGCCTTTCACCACCTCGAAGTGGCGGTAGCCGATGGCGCCTTCGGTCAGCGTGCCTTGCACCACGGCGCGAGTGGCCTCGACGTCGTCTGCCAGCTTGTTGACGTCGATGCGGGTGTCGGTGTTGTAGTAGCTGGTAATGTCGGAAATCACCGCCAGCCCGAAACGGTTGCTGTAGGCGCGGCCGTTGTTGATCGGCACGCCGGCGATGCCGTCGGTGTCGAGCATCATGCGGCTGCCGCCGTTGCTCGAGTTCTGGTGCGCCGCGATACCGTGCCGGGTGGCGGTGAGGCCGCCGCGGAACGAGCCGCCGATCGACGAGTAGCTGTCCTGCTGGTAAGAGGCGCTGGCGTTCAGCGAGCCAAACGAAGCGTTATGGGTGTAGTACCCGCGCGCCAGCGATTTGCCGGACTGATTGACGCCGCCGCTGACCTGCCAGGTATTGTCCGGATCGCTGTAGTCGTTGTACGACGCGGTCTGCGTGACGTCGCCGTTACTGGTTTGCAGCGCGAAGCCGACGCGCCGGCGATCGCCGATCGGCACGGTGAAGTTGAGCATGATGCTGTCGTCGGTGCGGCCCTGGTAATAGGTGCGGTAAGCCGACAGCGAGGCGGTGATGTTGCTGATATCGCCAACGCTGAACAGCTTGCTGGTCGACAGCCCATATCGATCCTGAGTTCTGGCGTCCCAATAGGTCTGGTGCGAGTAGGTCAGATAGGCGGTGATCGCCTTGGCGCTGTCTTCCGCCATAAAGGTTTTGCTGGCGGTGATGGTGTACAGCTCTTTCTGGCGGCCGTTGTAATTCTTGTCGTAATCGCCGTAACGCTCCTGCAGATACTGCGACATGTTCATGAACTTGCGCTGCGAGAAGCGGTAGCCGGCGAAGTTGATCTGGCTGTTCAGCTTGTCGAAGCGTTTGGCGTAGTTGAGCTTGAACGACATGCCGCTGGCGGTCGGTTCGCCGGGCAGGCGGGCGATCGACTGGGTGACGTCCAGCGACATGGCGCCGAACACGTTCAGATCGCGGCCGAGGCCGAGCGCCCAGGCGTTATAGTCGCCGCCGAGCAGCGCCCCGCCATACAGCGACCAGGCGTTGTTCAGCCCCCAGGAGAAGTCGCTGGCGGAAAACAGCGGCCCCTGGGTGCGGTGGTCGTAGGCCGAGGTTTTGCCCAGCGCCACGTTGTAGCGCACGTAGCCCGGCCGGGTCAGGTACGGAATGGTGGCGGTATCCACCTGGAAGGTCGAGACGGTGCCGTCTTGCTCTTCCACCTTGACGTCCAGCTTGCCGCGCACCGAGCGGTTGAGATCCTGAATGGCGAACGGCCCGGCGGGCACGGTGGTTTCGTACAGCGTGCGGCCTTCCTGCGAGACGGTGATCTTGGCGTTGCTCTTGGCGATGCCGCGCACTTCCGGCGCGTAGCCCTGCAGGTTGGGCGGCAGCATGCGCTCGTCGCTGGCTAGGTTGAGGCCGGTGAAGCGATAGGCGTCGAACACCCCGGAGTCGAGGTAGATCTCGCCCAGCGTCAGCTTGGCGGCCTGCATCGGCAGCGCGCGATAGGCGTAGATCTGGTTCCAGTCGAAACCGGTGCTGCGATCGCCGGCCTGCTGATTGTAATTGGCCTGGTAGTCCGCGCGCAGGCGCCAGGCGCCCATATTGGCGCCCAGCGTGCCGTAGCTGCTCAGGTTCTGGGCGGTGTTGTTGTTGTGGTTCTGCTTGCCTAACTGGCCGCTCAGGTTGTAGTCCAGCAGCAGGCCGGGGATGCCGTCATCCCACTGCTCGGGCGGCGTCCAGTCGGGATCGGAGTATTTCATCCATGCCTGCGGGATGGTGATCGCCAGCACGCCGCCGCCGATGCGATCGGAGACGGTCGCGCCTTTGATGCCGCGAATGTCAGCGCACTGGTTGTCGTGCCACAGGGTGACCTTTTTGGCCGCTTCTTCTTTCAGCGCCATTTTTTCCACCAGGTCAGGCGGCAGGCACACCTGGCTGCCGCTTTTGTTATCCGGCGACGGGAAATACTGAATGCTGCGCTGGGGCAGCGTTTTCTGGTTGATCTTGATGTCCAGCAAATAAGCGCCGGGCATGACGTAGTCGGCGTCGGAGAAACGTGAAAGATCCACTTTGCTGCGCTCGCCGATGTCCAGAACGTCGGTATTGAACTCCGTGGCGGAAAATGCCGGACGCACCCAGAGGAAAGATAGAATGACGAGGAGAGGTAGGTGTTTCCGTGTCAGTAATGACGTCATAGCATAATCACTCATGGCAAGTCCGCGCCCAATAGCAGGTCATCCGTACGACCTGAATACGTAATGCTGTGCAGCGCCCGCCGGCGCTAGAGATAAGACAGGGTGAATTTGGCCAGAGAGCTGAAGCCGCCCGCCCGCGCCTTGTCGGGATGCAGGCGCAACTGCGCGCCGAAGCGCAGCGTGTTGTCGCCGGCGACAATCTGGTAATCCGCCGTCGTGCTGCCGAGCGGGATCGGGGTACCGGCATCGGTCAACAGCTCGATAGCCACCCCCTTCGCCTCGCCGTAAACGCCCAGCAGAGAAGGATCCCGGCTGTCGGCGGTGCCGTCGAACGTGACGTTGGCCGCGCGATAGATGAAGTCAGGCTTCACCTGGCTGGCCAGCTCGCAGTTCACCAGTTTGATCGTGAAATGGCGGCGGCTGCCGATCAGCACCGACTGCCCGTCCTGCGAGGCGTCGCTCATGGAGATCAGCCCGAAATCGACGGTTTGATCCAGGCTGTCGCTGGCGATGCCGCACGGCGTTTCGACGATGGTGCCGCCCAGGCTGACTTTGCCGTGGCCCTGATTTTTCGCTGCCGCCGCCGCGTTGCCAACGCTGAGCGCGATGAGCAGCAGGCCGCAAAGGCGGATAGTCATACTGGCGTCTCCCTGTCTTTCCCTGTTCCCTTGCCGGTATCGTCGGCATGCAATAAAGCGGGGGATGTCCTGAGACATCCCCTGTGGGGTATTACAGGTAAGCCAGGGTGAAGTTCGCCACGCTGGTGAAGTCGCCCGGTACCACGGCGCTTGAGGCGCTGCTGCCCTGCAGGTAAGCGGCGAATTTCAGCGAGTTGTCGCCGTCGTTCAGGCCCTGGCCGTCGGTCGCCGTGCCCAGTTCCACTTCTTTGGAGTGCAGGTTGTCGTAGATCACGATGCCGGCGCCGGTTGCAGTGCCGCTCAGAGCCAGCAGTTTGCTGTTGATCGGATCAGGCGTGCCGGTAAAGGTCACTTTGACGTTTTTCATGGTGGAGATGGAGCAATCTTTCAGTTCGATGTTGAAAGGCTGCATGCTGGATTTACCCTGCTTGGCCAGGATGCGGCTGCTGATCTGGCCCATCGGCACGGTCTGATCAACGGATTCCGGCGCGACGCTGCATGGCGCATCGATAATTTCGCCGGTAAAGGTGACTTTACCGCTGCCCTGATTAGATGCGGCATGAGCAACAGATGCGGAAGCGAAAGCAATCACGGTTGCCAGCATTAATTTATTCAGTTTCATTTCTCAGGTTCCTGTAGAGAGTTTTTAAATAAAAAGAACAGCACATCTAAATCCCCCGCGGCGGTGGCAACGCCATGTCGCCGGCCGTGCGGTTGGAGCCAGATCCTTTTGCTCTGGGCAATACGCCAACATCCGTTATTTATGAGAAATAACGAGATTTGGAAAATCGACAATGGATTTTCTGGTAAATAAAATACGAGTTTTATGTGTGGCGTGTTGCTGGGAATATTCTTGCAAATAATAGTATTGCTTGGAAATAGATTTTATTAAATTAAGTCAAATTCAGAATATAAAACCAAAAGGAAAAAGAAATATATTTTCTTTAAAATCAATAGATCGTATACAAATATTATCCAGTATAAATCACTATATAAATAACGATATGCGAGATATTAGATCGGGGGAAATAGGGGGGCACCTACAATTCACAATATTGTTTTGCTAATATCGCCCTTGGACAGCAGATGATGAATTTCCACTTAGAAACAAAATATAAAACATAATTCGTTGTTTTTATTGTTATTTCATGATTTCCTCTTCGTGAATAGTTTAGTTTTTCATTCGTGTTTATCAGGCGTTTAGGTCTGATCTATTAACAATTAAATAACAATTTAACCGGTAGTGAATTATCCTCTCGTACAGCGTTGAAGGGATTTTTCGCTGTCTAACCCCTTTTGATTAATCAAATTAAGGCATGTGCTGATGCCGTTCGCCACATAATGATGACCTAAGTGACAATTAAAGGATTATAAACGGAATGATAACAATGATTAATGCTTGTGGCGGACGCCGCACGGTAGTTTTGGCAATATTCTTACTGCCTTTTATGGCGCTGTCAGGCTGTGTGGGTGGCGGCAAGTCAAACGTGAATTCTGTGAAAAATCTTTCACAGAATAGTCCTAGTGATAAATCCGATGAGCAACGCATCGCGCTTTGTCAGCAACGGGTTAATTCGTTAAAGAATATTAATCCGCAAAGTTACCAAAAGCGCATTGCCTATTTTAACGGCCTGCTTGCCAACGCTTCCGGATATGCCGGCGTGCGCGCTAATGTGGATGCGAGCACCCGCAAAGCGATTGATGCCCTGTATCAATATAAAACCGAGAAATTCTGCGCCGACGTTGAACATGAGCTGATGTCCGATCTGTCCAGCCGGGTCGAGAACCTGTAGCCATGAAACGATGCGCGCAAGGATGGGCGATGGGGCTGTTGCTGCTGACGGCAAGCGGGGCCGTTTGCGCCGCGGACGACGGCATTCCCGCGCTGTTGAAATTTGCCGAGCAGCGGCAGGTGCCACAGGCCGCGCCCAGGGAGGAAACCGCGCGTAAACCGGCGCCCACACCGGCCGCCATCGTGGGTGCAGACGGCGCGTGTTTAACGTCACTGAAGCCGTCTTTGCAACAACAGGCGGAGAAAATCCGCCAGTTGGAACGGCAGTTGGCGGCGGCTCAAGCCGCTGCGGCCCCGAAACGGGAGCGGGCCGCCGTCGATATTCGGCCGCTGGTCGATGCCCTGAAGGGATTGAGGCACGCCGTTGCGCCGGTACCTGAGGTGGGCGTACTGGCCGCTGCGCTGACGCGAGCCGAACGGCGCAGTACAAGTTTGACGGCGCAATTGGCGCAGCAGCAGCAGCGGGTAGACACCTTATTGGCCGAACGGCAACAGGCGACCGAGATGCCCTTGTTGACCAGCGATGTGGACAAACAGGCGTATGCCGCCGGCGTATCGCTGGGGCGCGACATTTTGCATCTGCAGCAGGAGAACCGGCGCGCGGGGCTGGAGGCGGACAGTCAGCTGTTGCTGGCGGGCATCGCCGATACCCTGGCCGGGCGGTCGCGGCTGGATGAGGCCACCATCGACAGCGCGCTGCGCACGGCGCAGCAGCGTTTGCAGCCGGTGCAGGCCCCCGTTTTGGACGGAAAAGCCTATCTGGCCGATTTCGCTCGTCAGGAAGGGGTCAAGAAAGATGCGCTCGGTTTCTACTACCGGGTGGACTATGCCGGCAGCGGCGCGATCGGCGCCGACGATCGGGTGGATATCGTGGTGCGCGAAAGCCTGACCGACGGCCGGGTGGTCAAAGACATGGAGCTGGCGGGGACGGTGATCTCGCAGCCGTTGACGCGCTATCCGCCGCTGTTTCGCGCCGCCATCGCGAAGCTGCAACGCCACGGTTCGATCACGCTGGCGGTGCCGTCGGCATTGGCCTACGGCAAGCGGGGCAGCCCGCCGGCGATCCCCCCGGACGCCACCATGATTTACACCCTGCGCATCGCTGACGTGCAGCCGTGAGCGGGGTGCTCAGCAGTAACCACTCAGGAGGAATGCTATGGCCAAGGCGCCGACAACGTTTGAAAGCAGAAAATCGCTGATGCTGAATGTGTTGCAAGGATTGTGCAGGGATCGTGTGGAAGGTTCCGGCGGGCATCATCCCCCGCCGGAGCAGTGGCCGAAGACGCGCGAGCTGGCGGATAAATGCGGTGAAAACATTTATACCACCCGCACCCTGCTGCTGGCGCTGGAAAAGGAGGGCAAGGTTCGCTGCACCCATCGCAGCATCAATAATTCTCTACGTTGGTACAGCTGCGACGAACAGGCGGCGATAAAAAAAGAGTGATTCGACCGTTGCGGTCGCTTTTGACTATTCCCACAGCCAATCATTAATTTTATTTATCATTTGGCGGGGCGTCTCGCTCCGCCAATCCGCCGCAACCCCCCACCTACACTGCACAGGCATTGCTAAGATGTTTTTTGCAGCCATATACTTATCGCTCAGATGGGAACAGGTGTAGGGAGCCGGCATCGTAATGAAGGAAAAGAAAGACATACTGAGATTGGATGATATTCATTATCAAATAGACCGCCAGGTGATCCTGGATTCCGTTTCTTTCAGGTTGGGCGAAGGGGAGTTCAAATTGATCACCGGCCCTTCCGGCTGCGGAAAGAGCACCCTGTTGAAAATCATCTCTTCATTAATGGATCCGACGAGCGGGAATATCTTTTTCGACGGCCGGGCGATGGCCGAAATGCCACCGGAAGAGTACCGCAAGCAGGTTTCTTACTGCTTCCAGACGCCGGCGCTGTTCGGCAATACGGTTTACGATAATCTGGCGCTGCCCTACCAGATCCGCCAACAGCCGCCGGCCGAGCGAAAAATGAAGGCCGACCTGGCGCGTTTCGGGTTGCCGGAAGCGATGCTGACCAAAAGCATCAATGAACTGTCCGGCGGTGAGAAGCAGCGCGTGTCCCTGATCCGCAATCTGCAGTTTATGCCTCGGGTGCTGTTGCTCGATGAGATCACCAGCGCGCTGGACGAGGAGAATAAGCGCAACGTCAACGACATCGTTCATCAACTGGTGGCGGAGCATCGGCTGGCGGTGCTGTGGGTGACGCACGATACCGAAGAGATAGCGCATGCGGACGAGGTGATCACCCTGCGCGCGCATCGCGCCGAGCAACAGGAGCAACATCATGAATCAGCATAACATCACCAATGAATCCTTAGGGTTGTCGATGGTCCTGGTGGTGGTCGCCATTCTGATCAGCCACCGGGAAAAGCTGGCGCTGGAAAAGGACATTATCTGGAGCATCTGCCGCGCGGTGGTGCAGCTGATCATCGTCGGCTATGTGCTGAAGTATATTTTCGATTTGGATAACGCCGTTCTCACCGTGTTGATGGTGTTGTTCATCTGCTTTAATGCGGCCTACAACGCCAAGAAACGCAGCAAGTACGTCGAGCACGCGTTCGTGACGTCGTTTATCGCTATCACCACCGGTGCGGTGCTGACGTTGGCGGTGCTGGTATTAACCGGATCTATCGAATTTACGCCGATGCAGGTGATCCCCATCTCCGGGATGATCGCCGGCAACGCCATGGTGGCGGTGGGATTGTGCTACACCAACCTCGGCCAGCGTTTTAAAAGCGAGCAGCAGAAGATCCAGGAGATGCTCAGCCTGGGGGCGACGCCCAAGTTCGCTTCGGCGGCGCTGATCCGCGACAGTATCCGCGCTTCGCTGATCCCGACCGTGGACTCGGCGAAAACCGTCGGGCTGGTCAGCCTGCCGGGCATGATGTCCGGGCTGATCTTTGCCGGCATCGACCCGGTGAAAGCGATCAAATACCAGATTATGGTGACCTTCATGCTGCTTTCCACTGCCAGTCTGTCGACCATCATCGCCGGCTATCTGGCCTACCGTAAGTTTTACAACGAGCGCCACCAGCTGGTGGTCGGCAACCTGAAGTAACGCCATGAAAAACGGCCTCCGCGGAGGCCGTTTTTTTTACCCTTGCAGCAGGGCGATGCTCTGGCGGATTTCCCGTTCGATATCCGCCTCGCTCCAGCTACCCAGCTGCGAAGAGAACGGCTCGAAGGCATAGACGCCGGTATAGCCCAGGCGCTCCAGATTCTGCACCTGGCGACGGCTCTCCAGCCGATCGCCCTCGCTCAGCATGATGCGCTCTTCGTCGCTCAGCGCGCTTTTCTCCCGCCCGTCTTCCACGCCGGACAGATGCACCAGTCCGATCTGCGCCACCTGGATCTGCGCGTCGAATTCGGCCTGCACCACGCCGCTCAGGTAGTGGTGGAAGGTATCGAGCACGATGCGGTACGGCGCACCCGAATCGCGGATGATCGCCTGGGCCAGCAGCGACGATCGCAGCGAACTGATGCCGAAACCCAGCGGCTCGACGTACCCCTGCACACCATAGCGTGCAAACAGCGGCGCCAGCAGCCGCAACGCGGCGAGGGTGTCGTCCCGCTTTTGCTGCTCGTTGCGCTTGTCGCCGGCGCTGCAGTGCGGGCACAGCACCAGTGCCCGGCTGTGGATGGCCTGAGCCTGCACCAGCAACGCTTCGGCACGCTGCAGCAGCGCCGCCGGGTCGTCCACCAGATTGAACATGCCGAGGGCGTTGATCGTGATGATCTCGATGCCGTATTGCGCGGCGAGCGCGTTGAGCTGCGCGTCGCTCAGATCGTCGGCCACCTTGCCGCTGGGCATGTCGTTGCGCAGCTCAACTTTGCTGAGCCCGCAGCGTTTCACCAGGCGGAAAAAACTGTCCAGATCGAGATTCGGCGCGATCTTGCGGTTAATGCAGAAGCGGTCCAGCGCAATGGTCATGAGGCATTACTCCAGCGGTCAGGGTTGAGAGATCAGGATTTACCGTTTTCCAGCGGCAGCGGCTCACCGTCGGGCAGGGGGTGGCGGTGGCGTTTGGCCAGCACCACTTGT
The DNA here is from genome assembly GCF_001902635.1 of Serratia marcescens. Lineage (GTDB taxonomy): Bacteria > Pseudomonadota > Gammaproteobacteria > Enterobacterales > Enterobacteriaceae > Serratia > Serratia marcescens_F. Next base: position 60,861 of record NZ_MJAO01000011.1, read on the forward strand.
TCCATTTTTTCCAGTGAGACACCTTTGGTTTCCGGGATATAGCGGCCGATAAACCAATAGCTGAACAGGCAGCAGGCGGCGAAGATCCACATCGGGAAGGCGCCGTGGAAATGCGAGAACAGATAAGGGTGCTCGTTGATCATCGGGAACGACTGCGACACCGCGAAGTTGGCCACCCACATGCAGCCGACGGCAATGCTCATCCCCTGCGCGCGCATGCGGTTCGGGAAGATCTCCGACACCAGCACCCAGGCGCCGACGCCCCAGGACAGCGCATAAAACACCATGAAGAACAACATGCCGAACAGCGCGAAATAGCCGGTGGCCTGCGTGTAGAGCGCGTACGAGGTGAGCAGCAGGCCGGCGATGGCACCCAGCGTGCCGTAGCGCATCAGCGGAATGCGGCCCATGCGATCCATCAGCATGGCGCCGATCACCGAGCCGACCAGTTGCAGCACGCCGATCCAGATGGTCTGGAACAGCGCTTCCTGCGCGTTTTCGGTGACGGTTTTCAGCACCACCGGCGCGTAGTACATCATCACGTTGACGCCGGTCACCTGCTGCAGCATGGCGATCATGCAGCCGACGAACAGGATGAAGCGCACCCGCACATCGCCGTAGTTCAGCTTCCGGTGCTGCTGCTGTTGATCCTGCCGCAACGACTCTTTGATTTCCTTCAGCAAATTCTGCGCGTGGGCGGCGTTGGAAACCTTGGTCAACATCGCCAGCGCCTGATCGTCGCGGCCAACCATGACGTTCCAGCGTGGGGATTCCGGGATAATCAGCACCAGGATCAGGAACAGGATGCAGGGAATGACTTCCGAGCCGATCATCCAGCGCCAGCCCATCTCCACCAGCCAGGCTTCGCTGGCGTAGCTGGCGATTTTGAAGTTGACGTAGAAAATCACGATCTGGCCGAACACGATGGCGAACTGCTGCATACTGAGCGCCCGCCCACGCATGTCTTTCGGCGAGACTTCCGACATGTACATCGGCGACACGGTGGCGGCTATGCCGACCGCCAGCCCGCCGATGATGCGATAGATGACGAACCAGGTGAAGGTCGATACCAATGCCGCACCGACGGCGGATACGGTGAACAGCAGCGCCGCCAGCATCAGCGCCTTTTTACGGCCCCAACGCGCCGCCAGCGGCCCGGCGGCGAAGGCGCCGACCACGCAACCGATCACCACGTTGGAGACCGCCCAGCCGGTTTCGGCCGGGCTGAGATCGAAATAGGTTTTCAACGCTTCGATCGCGCCGGAGATCACGGCGGTGTCGTAGCCGAACAGAATGCCGCCCAGGGCGGCGATGCCGCAAATTCGCAATATGTAGCCGGTATTGTGCTTACGCTGATATGACATGTGTTGCTCCGATTTTTATCCTGGCTTCCGTCCGCACGGTTGGGTTGTCGGGAAGAGGGCGAGCGGAAGGGTGTGAACCGTGCCTGTCATCAAGGCGATGTCGTCGATAAATGCTGGAACAAACAAGAACATTTATTTCATAATTAGTGAATAATGGAATATTGATTTTTAGATCCAGTTCAAAAAAAACCGTTGTGTCTGATCCGGATACCTTGGGCGTTCGGGGGTGTGCGATAACGGCGACAGGGCAGGCGCTGCGCGGATTTTCTGTAGCAAAGTCAGCGTGCATTGCCCACAATTTCTCTCCTGCCGCTGCGTTTTTCCTGGCACGGTAATGAAAGCGACAACCCGATCGACACCACAAAACTGCGACCTCACGCACTAAAAACAAATTTTCCAAAACAATTTATTTGAAACTTTTTTTTCAATGAAATAGAGTTTGCCGTATCCGGTCAGGATTTAGCCGGCTTGCCGACGGGGTTTGGCGAGCGGGACGATTAACGCCGCGCCGCCTGCGTGTGGCCAGGCGACAGCGGACTTGAAAAGAGGGCGTGACATGAAAACCGTGGGTAACTTTATTGACGGGCAGGTGTGCCTGAGCAGCAGCAATCAAACCGTCGACGTGTATAACCCGGCCTGCGGGCAGGTTGAGCGGCGCGTCACGCAGAGCACCGCCGCCGAAGTCAAACAGGCCATCGACGTGGCGCATCGGGCGTTTGCCGATTGGTCGCGCACCACGCCGCTGCGCCGTGCGCGCATCATGTTCAATTTCAAGGCGCTGCTGGAACAGCACCGCGACGAGCTGGCGGAACTTATCGTCAGCGAGCACGGCAAAGTGTATTCGGACGCGCTGGGCGAACTGACGCGCGGCATGGAAGTGGTCGAGTTCGCCTGCGGCATCCCGCATCTGATCAAGGGCGAGTATTCGCCGGACGTCGGCAGCGGCGTCGACAGCTTCTCGCTGATGCAGCCGCTGGGCGTGGTGGCGGGCATTACCCCGTTCAACTTCCCGGCGATGGTGCCGATGTGGATGTTCCCTATCGCGCTGGCCTGCGGCAACACCTTTATCCTCAAGCCGCCGGCGCTGGTGCCTTCCGCCTCGGTGCGCCTGGCGGAACTGCTGAAAGAAGCCGGTCTGCCGGACGGCGTGTTCAACGTGGTGCACTGCGCCAATGAAGACGCGGCACAGCTGTGTACCGATCCACGCATTCAGGCGGTGAGCTTCGTCGGCTCCTCTACCGTGGCGGAACACATCTATACCACCGCCAGTGCGCACGGCAAGCGGGTGCAGGCCTTCGGCGCGGCGAAGAATCAGGCGATCGTCATGCCGGACGCCGATCTCGACGCCACCGTCAACGCATTGATGGGCGGCGCGTTCGGCTCCGCCGGTGAGCGCTGCATGGCGTTGCCGATCGCCGTGGTGGTCGGTGACGACACCGCCGACAAACTGATCGCCAAATTGAAGCCGCTGATCGCGCAGCTGCGCGTCGGGCCGGGCTTGCAGCAGGGCGGCGAAGAGAATGAAATGGGGCCGCTGGTGTCGTCCGCCCACCAGAAGAAGGTGCTGGGCTATATCGATCTGGGCGTAGAAGAAGGCGCGACCCTGGTGGCCGACGGCCGCAATTATCAGGTGTCGGGCTATCCTGAAGGCTACTACGTCGGCGGCACGCTGTTCGACCATGTGAAACCGAGTATGCGCATCTACCGCGAAGAGATCTTCGGGCCGGTACTGGGCATCGTGCGGGTGCCGGACTATCGCACCGCCATCGACACGGTGAACGGCCACGAGTTCGGCAACGGCAGCGCCATCTTTACCGGCAGCGGCCACTATGCGCGCCAGTTCGTGCAAGAAGTGCAGGCCGGGATGGTCGGCGTCAACGTGCCGGTGCCGGTACCGATGGCGTTCCACAGTTTCGGCGGCTGGAAGCGTTCGGTGTTCGGCGCGCTGAACGTGCACGGTACCGACGGCGTGCGCTTCTACACGCGTATGAAGACCGCCACCGCGCGCTGGCCGGCCGGGCAGCAGACGGTGTCCGAATTCAGCATGCCGACGCTAGGTTAAGTGCTGTCATATTCAGGCCAGGCCGTTGCTCCTTCGGGGCAGCGGCCTTTGCACGGGTCATTAACAGGAGAATCGAGATGTCTTCACTGCTTGCCAAATGTCAGACGCCGAACGCCGAAGGGCGTATCCAGCACGTGACGCCGGAAAATGCCGGTTGGCGCTATGTCGGCTTTGACGTTTACCGCCTGGCCGCCGGGCAGTCGCTGCAGCTTGAGTGCGGCGACAAGGAGCTGTGCCTGGTGCTGGTGGCCGGTATCGCCTCCGTCGCCACGCGGCGTGCCGAGTACCCGCATATCGGCAAACGCATGAGCCCGTTCGAGCGCACGCCGCCTTACGCGGTGTATGTGCCGCATCACGATCGCATCGACGTGCGGGCAGAAACCGATCTGGAACTGGCGGTGTGCAGCGCGCCCGGCAGCGGCCACCTGCCCTCACGGCTGATTACGCCGGCGGATATCGGCGTGGAGCGGCGCGGCAAGGGGCGCAACCAGCGGTTGGTGCACAACATTCTGCCGGACAGCGAGCCGGCCGACAGCCTGCTGGTGGTGGAGGTTTACACCGACGAGGGCAACACCAGTTCCTACCCGAGCCACAAGCACGATCGGGAAGACTCGCCGGACGAAACCTATCTGGAAGAAACCTACTATCACCGCATTCAGCCGGAGCAGGGGTTCTGCATGCAGCGTGTCTATACCGACGATCGCACGCTCGACGAGTGCATGCCGGTCTACAATCGCGACGTGGTGAAAGTGCCGTGCGGTTACCACCCGGTGGCGACCCTGGCAGGCTACGATAACTATTATCTCAACGTGATGGCCGGGCCGGTGCGGCAGTGGAAATTCACCTGGGAAAAAGACCACGCCTGGATTAACGGCGACGGCTATCCCGCCGCGCAATAAGCGCTTGAGGCCCGGCTTGCCGGGCTTTTTTGTCAGCCTTACTCGTCCCGGGCGTTATTCAGCGCCAGCGAGACCGCCAGCGTCTGCGCCAGGCACATCGAGGCCACCTGCGAACGGAAGCCGTCCACCTGCGCTTCGCGCACCACGAAACAGACGTCGCTGAAGGCGGCCAGCGGGCTGACCTGGCTGTCGGTGATGGCGATCTGCTGCGCACCGCGCTTGGCGCCCAGTTCCACCAGTTCCACCGCCTCGCGGGCGTACGGCGAATAGCTGATGGCGATCACCACGTCCTTCGGTTTCACCATGCTCAGTTGTTCGGTGAACATGCCGCCCAGCCCGTCGATCAGAAACGCGCGGCGCTCCAGATGACGCAGCGCATAGGTAAGGTAGGAGGCGACGCTGAACGAACGGCGCAGGCCGATCACGTAGATGTTTTCGGCGTTGTTGAGCAGATCGACGGCGCGATCCAGCTGCTCGGGAGAGATCTGCATCGCCAGCTGCTGCAGTGCCTGCGCGTTGACCATGGTAAATACGTTGAGAATCTCCGCCGGCTTCTCCGGCGCGACGTTGTCGTCGGTGGAGGTTTGGCGGAACAGGCGCGCGCGCTCGGTATAGTTCACCGTTTCTTCCATCAGATGCTGACGGAACACCTGCTTCATTTCGTTGAAGCCGCTAAAGCCGAAGGCGTTGGCGAAACGGATCAGGGTGGAGGGCGGCACGCTGGCCTGTGCGGCGATGGAGGCAACGGTATCGAAAGCGATGCTGTTACTGTTATCCAAAATATAGCGCGCCACCTGCTTCAAACGCTTGCTCAGCGTTTCATAACGGTGGCGAATCTCGTCCTGTAACAGCGAAAGTTGAGTTGGGTTGTTCATCCATTCGGCTCGCAGTGGGGTGAAGGCGCATTGGCCTGATGCCTGAAATATTGACAAGGTATTTTAACAGACGGAGCGGAAATTTCATTTCCTCAAAAAGCGATTTATTCGATCGCACGTTGCGCGACTTCACAGAAAGTGGGCAAAAAAATCCCCTTAAAGCGGCGAAATGGCCTTAAGGGGACGTGAACTCGCAGTCGTCGTCAGTGAGCGCCGTTAGCCTGCGGGCGGTGTTGGCGCCAGAAACCGATCAGCGTCAGGTATTTTTGTTTCACCTGCTCGATCAGGGCCGCGTCGTCCAGCTCCCCTTGCAGCCAGCGGCGCGAAGGTTGGCCGAAGATGGTGCGGCCGACGGCGAAGCCTTTCACCCAGCGCGCATCCGCGGCGGCGGCAAAGCCAGCCTGCAGCACCGCCTCCGGGGAATCCAACCCCAGGATCAGCACGCCGCGGCAGAAGGGATCGTGGGTGTCGATCAACGCGCCGACTCGCTGCCAGTTTTCCGCGCTCAACGGCGGCAGTTTCCACCAGTCCGGCTGAATGCCCAATTGGTAGAAGTGTTCAATCATCTCCAGGTAATAGCGTTCGTCCTTGTCGGGGTTGCTGTCCGGCAGGATCACCTCCAGCAACAGCTCGTGGCCGGATTTGCAGCAGCCGCGGTAGACGTCGGCGATCAGCTCATCCTGCTCGCGGCGCAGTTCCGCCGCGTCGTGCGGGTGATAAAACACCAGGCACTTCACCACGTGCTCTTGCGGCCAGTCGATCAATTGCGAACCGATATTGCCGTGCTCCAGCCGCAGCGGGCGCGAGCTGGGCAGCTCCACCGGCCGGCCGATCCACCATCCCTGGCCGGTGATTTCGTTCAGCGCCGCTTGCCCGTAGGTGGTGTCGGCCAGAATGCCGCTGTTGCCGTTGAGGCCGGCCTGCACGGCGGCCTGTTGCGCCGCGGTCAGCAGCAGGGTTTTCAGGCGCGGGATGCGTTCCTCGCCGACGCCGGCTTCGCGTGCCATATCCGCCAGCTGCTTACGATGATCGAAGGCGAACACGCACAGTTCCGGCCACTGTTGCTTGCGGGTGGTCACCCGGTGCAGGTGGTTCAGGCGTGCGTCGCGATCCGGGCGCGTGACCTGTTGTTCACGTTGCAGATAGTCGTCCAGCTCCCGTTTGGTCGGCATCGCCGGCGCGCAGCCGTGGCGCGAGACCACCAACGCGCCGCAGGCGTTGGCGTAGCGGCAGGCTTGATCCCAGCCCTCATCGTTCAGGTAGCCGCGCAGCAGACCGGACATAAAGGCGTCGCCGGCCCCCAGCACGTTCAGCACCTCGACTCGCACGCCGGCGTGCAGCTTCACCTGCGCCCAGTCGTCGGCGATCTCGCCTTCGAACACCGAGCACCCCTGCGCGCCGCGCTTGCACACCAGCGTGGCCGCCGTGGCCCGGCGTACGTTTTTCAGCGCCGTCAGCGTGTCGGTGCTGCCGCCGGCGATATGAAACTCCTCTTCGGTGCCGACGATCAGATCGAAATGATGCAGCACTTCCTGCAGCTTGCGAGTCACCTGCTCGGATTCCACAAAGCGGGTTTCGCCGTCGCCCAGCGACGTCAGCCCCCACAGCACCGGGCGGTAATCGATGTCCAACGCGGTGCGCAGGCCGTGGCGGCGCGCGTATTCCAACGCCTTGAGCACGGCGGCGCGGGTGTTCGGGTGCGACAGGTGCGTGCCGGTGATGGCCAGTGCGCGCGAGGAGGCGATGTAGGCCTCGTCTATGTCGTCCGGCGTCAGCGCCATGTCCGCACAGTTTTCGCGATAGAAGATCAGCGGGAAGGTTTCCTGATCCTTGATGCCGAGGATCACCAGGCCGGTTAAGCGTTGCTTGTCGGTGATAAGACAGCGGGTATCGGCCCCGACGCGCTGCAGCTCTTCACGCAGAAAGCGGCCCATGTGTTCGTCGCCGACGCGTGCCAGCATGCCGGATTTTAACCCCTGAATGGCGGTGCCGTAGGCCACGTTGCCGGAGGAGCCGCCGAGGTATTTGGCGAATGTGCCGGCGTCTTCCAGACGCGCGCCGATCTGCTGAGCATAGAAATCGACGGCAATGCGCCCGAGACAAATGACATCAAGCTGTTTTTCTTGTGTAGCCATACCCGTTTCCTTCTGTTAAGCAAAACTCCGGCGGCGGCCCGAGCGTGGCGCCCTGCAGGATGCATGTGGACAGTATGGGGAATGAAAATTTCAATTTCAATATGGAATGAAATTTACACCCCAAAAATGTGATGCGTTTAAAACATCAGCAAAGGAGAGGGAAAAGTCAGTGAATTGGCCACGGAAGGGCGGCCAGGCGCGTGCAGAAAAGGGGCGTTGGGCAGGAGAAAGAGCGGTCGCCCCGCGTGTCGGAGGCGTTCACCGGCGGGTGCGTGGCGCTGAGTCAGTGAAGGCTAATCCACGAGATGAAACGGGCTTTTCATGTAATATGCGATCTTTATCGCAAAATGAAATGTTTCTTCTGTAATGTGATTTTATGAAAAATATATTTGTTTATAATCGCTTCACGTTTCAGGTTGTCGACTTCGTGAGCAGCGGGCATCGCCTGCTCAAGATAATAGCTGCCGCCGCGTAACACAAACACGGGATTGTCGGCTCGGCGCGACCTTTCCGGGGCGGCCCTCAATCTAAAGGGTGAGTAAATGGGCAAGATCAGGCTAACCATGGCGCAGGCGCTCGTCAGATTTCTCGATAACCAGTATCTGCTGGCCGACGGGGTGGAAACCAAATTCGTCGCGGGCATTTTCGCGATTTTCGGCCACGGCAACGTGCTGGGGCTGGGGCAAGCGCTGGAACAGGATAGCGGCGAGCTGCGGGTGCATCAGGGCCGCAACGAGCAGGGGATGGCCCACGCGGCGATCGGCTTCGCCAAACAGAAGCTGCGCCGGCAGATCTACGCCTGCACCTCATCGGTCGGCCCCGGCGCCGCCAATATGATCACCGCCGCGGCCACCGCCACCGCCAACCGCATCCCTTTATTGCTGCTGCCGGGCGACGTTTACGCCTCCCGCCAGCCGGATCCGGTGCTGCAGCAAATCGAGCAGTCTTACGATCTCAGCATCAGCACCAACGATGCGTTCCGCGCGGTGAGCAAATACTGGGACCGCATCGTGCGGCCGGAACAGTTGATGAGCGCCTGCGTCAATGCGATGCGCGTGCTGACCGATCCGGCGGAAACCGGCGCGGTGACGCTGTGCCTGCCGCAGGACGTGCAGGGTGAAGCCTACGACTATCCCGACTACTTCTTCCAAAAACGCGTGCACCGGCTCGATCGCCGCCCGGCGACCGACGGCATGTTGGCGGACGCGCTGGCGCTGCTGACCGCCAAGCGCAAACCGCTGCTGGTGTGCGGCGGCGGCGTGAAGTACTCGCAGGCTGGGCGGGCGCTGCGCGAATTCGCCGAGCGCTTCGGCATTCCGTTTGCCGAAACCCAGGCCGGCAAAGGCACGGTGCCGAGCGACCATGAATTTAACCTCGGTGGTATCGGCGAAACCGGCTGCCTGGCGGCCAACACGTTGGCCCGGCAGGCCGATCTGGTGATCGGCGTCGGCACCCGTTACACCGATTTCACCACCTCATCCAAATGGCTGTTCCAACACCCGGACGTCAGCTTCCTCAATATCAATGTCAGCGCCTTTGACGCCGGCAAGCTCGACGGCGTGCAGGTGCTGGCGGACGCCCGCGAAGCCCTGAGCGAACTGGGCGCAGGGCTGGCGCAGGCCGATTACCGCGCCGGCTGGGGCGACGCCATCGCCGCGGCGCGCAGCGCGCAGCGTGACGAGACCGCGCGGGTTTACGCGGTGGAATACGGCGGCGAAGGCTTTGTGCCGGAGATAGACGATCACCTCGACCGCGAGCGGGTGTTCGCCGAATTTATCGCCCAGACCGATTCCGCGATGACCCAGAGCCGGGTGCTGGGGGTGCTGAACCGCGAGCTGCCGCCGGACAGCGTGATCGTCGCTGCCGCCGGCAGCCTGCCGGGTGACTTGCAGCGGGTGTGGCACAACCACGGTGAGCACGGTTACCACGTGGAGTACGGCTACTCCTGCATGGGGTACGAGGTCAACGCCGCGCTGGGGGTCAAGCTGGCCGAGCCGCAGCGCGAGGTGTACGCGATGGTGGGCGACGGCGCCTTCATGATGCTGCATTCCGAACTGGTCACCTCGATCCAGGAAGGCTGCAAGATCAACGTGGTGCTGTTCGACAACATGACCAACGGTTGCATCAACAACCTGCAGATGGAACACGGCATGGACAGCTACACCACCGAATTCCGCTTCCGCAATCCACAGGGTGGCAAGCTCGACGGCAAGCTGGTACCGGTCGATTTCGCCATGCTGGCGGCGGCTTACGGCTGTAAAACCTATCGTGTTACTACCGAGCAGCAGCTGCTCGACGCGCTGGCCGACGCCCGCAGGCAAACCGTGTCCACGCTGCTGGACATCAAGGTGCTGCCGAAGACCATGGTGCACAAATATCTCAGCTGGTGGCGCGTGGGCGGCGCTCAGGTGGCCGACAGCGAGAAAATCGTCGCAGTGGCGCGCAAGCTGCAGGAAAACATCGATAAAGCGCGCGATTACTGATTCGTTTTCGAACACAGACACACTTTCCAGAGGGTAGCGAAAATGACATTGAACATTGGGGTTATCGGTACCGGCGCCATCGGCCGCGATCATATCCGTCGCTGCAGCAAGGTGTTGCAGGGCGCCCGCGTGGTGGCGGTGAACGACATCAACCGCGACAGCGCCGCCAAGGTGGTGAGCGATCTGCAGCTGGATGCGCGGGTGTATGACAGCGGCCACGATCTGATCAAGGCCGCCGACGTGCAGGCGGTGCTGGTCACCTCCTGGGGGCCGAGCCACGAAGAGTTCGTGTTGGCGGCCATCGCCGCCGGCAAACCGGTGTTCTGCGAGAAACCGCTGGCGGTGACTGCACAGGGCTGCAAAAACATCGTTGACGCCGAAGCGAAGCACGGCAAGCGGCTGGTGCAGGTCGGCTTTATGCGCCCCTACGACCAGGGCTATCGCGCGCTGAAACAGGTGCTGACCAGCGGCCAGATCGGTGAACCGCTGATGCTGCATTGCGCACACCGCAACCCGACGGTCGGCGAGGCCTACACCACCGATATGGCGATCACCGACACCCTGATCCACGAAATCGACGTGCTGCGCTGGTTGCTCGACGATGACTATGTGTCGGTGCAGGTGGTGTTCCCGCGTAAGAGTCCGAAGGCGTTCCCACACCTGAAAGATCCGCAGATTGTGCTGTTTGAAACCGCCAAAGGCACGCGCATCGACGTCGAAATTTTCGTCAACTGCCAGTACGGCTACGACATTCAGTGTGAAGTGGTGGGGGAAACCGGCATCGCCAAACTGCCGGAGCCGTCCTCGGTGCAGATGCGCAGCGGCGCCCGCCTGTCGACCGAAATCCTGACCGACTGGAAGGATCGCTTTATCGACGCCTATGACGTCGAGCTGCAGGGCTTCATCAACGACGTGGCGGCAGGCAAGCTGACCGGGCCTTCCGCCTGGGACGGCTACGCCGCTGCGGTGACCGCCGACGCCTGCGTGGCGGCCCAGCTCAGCGGCGAAATCGTGCCGGTGACCCTACCGGCGCGCCCGGCGTTTTACGGCAAATAACCGCTCGCAGCACGTAACCACGATTGCAGAGGAGTGACCATGAAGATCGCTTTTGATGTCGACGTTATACGGGATTTGGGCGTCACCAAAATGGTGCAGCAGGTGGCGGACTGGGGCTACAAATACATCGAGCAGTCGCCGCACCCGCAGATCAACCCGTTTTACAAGCATCCGAAGGCCAGCCGCGAAATCATGGCGGAGTATAAAAACGCCCTGAAAGCGACCGGCGTGGAGATCTCCTCGTTCATCGTGGTGTATCGCTGGTCCGGGCCGGGGGAAGATCGCCGCCAGGCGGCGGTCAAAAACTGGCGGCGGATGATCGAAATCGCGGTGGAGATGGGCGTGCAGGTGATCAACACCGAACTGGCGGGCAACCCTAACGAACCGGAGATCTGCGAGGAGCTGTGGTATCGCTCGATGGAGGAGCTGCTGCCGATCGTCGAACGCGAAGGCATCCGTCTGGAAATCCAGTCGCATCCGTGGGATTTCTGCGAGCTGAGCAACGAAACCGCCGATCTGGTGAAATCGCTGCGCAGCGACCACGTCAAATACCTCTACAGCGTGCCGCACACCTTCTACTACGACAAGGGGCAGGGCGATGTGGCCGGCATGCTGCAGTACGCCGGGGACGATCTTTCCCACGTGCTGGTCGCCGACACCATGAATCACACCAAGCATTGCCGCTATATCGTCAACCCGCCGGGCGTTGACGCGGCGGTGCACCAGCACGTCGGCATCGGCGAAGGCGAGGTGAATTTCGACGCCCTGTTCCAGACGCTGCGCGACATGGCGTTCGCCAACCGCAGCTTCAAGATCGGCGGCGAATCGATCATCTGCACCTCGCTGTTCGGCTACCCGGAAAAGATGCCGAGCCAGGCGGTGGCGACCAGAGAACGCATCGAGAGAGAGCTGTTGGGCAAATAATCTTATTCGGCTCGCCGGCGGCGTTTGCACCGGCGGCCCTCCAAGGACCGAGGCAAACCATGAATAAAGACAACGTGAAATTGGCCATCGCGCCGATCGGCTGGACCAACGACGACATGCCCGAGCTGGGCAAGGAAAACACCTTCCAGCAGTGCGTCAGCGAAATGGCGCTGGCCGGCTTCACCGGCAGCGAAGTGGGTAGCAAATACCCGCGCGATCCGGCGGTGCTGAAACCGATGCTGGATATTCGCGGCATCCAGATCTGCAACGCCTGGTTCAGCACCTTTTTCGCCGACGGTCAGAAAGACAAAACCATCGATGAATTTATCAACCACATGAATTTCCTGCATGCCATGGGCGCCAGGGTGATCGGCTGCTCCGAACAGAGCAAGAGCATTCAAGGCACCACGAAAGGGGTGTTCGAAGAGAAGCCGTACTTCAGCGATGAAGAGTGGCAGCGAGTGGCCGACGGTTACAACGCGTTGGCGAAGATTGCCGCCGGCAAGGGCATGCAGGTGTGTCTGCACCACCACATGGGCACCGGTATTCAGACCACGGCCGAAATCGATCGCTACATGAGCATGGTCAACGACGACGTCTATCTGCTGTTCGATACCGGCCACGCCTACTATTCGGAAGGCAGCCAGCAGGCAATGATGGCGATCCTGGAGAAGTATCTGCCGCGCATCAACCACGTCCACCTGAAGGATGTGCGCGATGAGGTGGTGGCGGAAGTGAAGGCCAATAAGCTGAGCTTCCTCGACGGCGTGAAGAAGGGCACCTTCACCGTGCCGGGTGATGGCGTGATCGACTTCAAACCGGTATTCAAGCTGTTGGACGAGCGCGGTTACAAAGGATGGATGGTGGTGGAGGCCGAGCAGGATCCGGCGCTGGCCAACCCGTTCGAGTATGCGGTGAAAGCGCGCCGTTATATTCGGGAAACCGCCGGCATTTAAGCGATAGGGGTTAATAAAGATTAAGGGGCGCTAGCGCCCCTTTTTTGATGGCGGCGCTTTAGCCGCCGAGCGTTTGCCAGGTTACGACTTGGCTGCCGGGCCACGGCGTGGCGGCATGCACGCCGCGGGCGATCGCCCTGGCCAGGGTGTCCGCCGCCAGCGCGCCGATTTGCAGCACCGCCAGTTCGCGGCTGCCCTGCACCTCGCGCTGCCCGGTGGACAGGGCGAATACCACGTCGCCGTCAAACGGGCTGTGCAGTGGGCGAATAGCGCGCGCCATGCCGTCTTGCACCATGATGGCCACCCGTTTCAACTCCACCCGCGTCAGCGCCAGATCGGTGGCGATGCAGGCCAGGGTGGTGTTCTTTCTGCCGCCCTGCGGCTCTTGTTCCATCCAGTCTTCGCCCTGGGCGCGCAGTTGCGCTAGCGCTGCCGCGCCGCCGTTGCCGAATTCACCGTCAATTTCATAGGGCGTCGCCCAGAAGGCGCGGGTGCCGGGTGCCACCACCGAGCCCAGACTGTTGACCGCTACCAGCGCACCGACGGTAGCGCCATTGGCGGCGACGATCGACGCCGAGCCGAGGCCGCCTTTCAGCTTGCCCATGCCGGTCATGGCGCCGTAGCCGGCGCCGACGGTGCCCAGCGGGAAGTCCAATCCGGCGTTGCCGACTGCGTCGATGCCCAGCTGGCGATACGGCGGCGTGAGTTGCCAGTTTTTGTCGCCGCCGTTGGCCAGATCGTACAGGCAGGCGGTGGGCACGATAGGAGAGACCGGTACGCCGGGCGCCGGGCGCAGCGCGTAGCCTCTGCCCTGTTGTCCCAGCCAGGCTGCGACACCATCCGCCGCCGCCAGGCCGTAAACCGAACCGCCGCTGAACGTCAGTGCATCGACGGTCTGTACCAAATTGTCTTCACCCAGCGCATCGGTTTCCCGGGTGGCGGGGCCACCGCCGCGCGCGTCTACGGCGGCGATCGCCGGGTTGTCCGGCAGGATCACCGTTGCGCCGGTGCGCACCCGGCTGTCCTGCGCCACGCCGACCTTCAGGCCCGGTACGTCGGTAATCAGGTTGCGGGCGCCTGGGCGCCCGGCGGCGGAAGTTGGCATAGTGGCACCTAATGGGGTGAGTGGAGAGAATATGCCGACGGCGGCGGTCAGGCCGGCCAGCGCTTGTAAAAAGGTTCGGCGGTTGATGCACAGGGGCCGGCGCAGCGGCCCCTGTGGGTGGGTACTATCACGCATCGCCGTGCGGCTGCCCGGAGCGCAAACGCGCCATATGGTAGGCGTCGACCAGCACGCCATCGCGCATGGCGTAGGCGCGGCTGGTACCTTCTATCTCGAAACCGAATTTGCGGTATAGCGCGATGGCCGCCGGGTTGTCGGTGAACACCGTCAGTTCGATGCGCTCAATGGCTGCCCAGTTGTCGCACAGGTCGATCATCGCCTGCATCAGGCGGCTGCCGACGCCTTTGCCGTGGTAGCGCGGATCGACGCCGATGCCGAAGGTGGCCACGTGGCGGCGGCGTACGCGCTGATTCAGCATCACGACCAACTGGCCGGCAAGCTGCCCGTCGATGATGGCCGCCAGGTTGTGCGTGCCCGGTTCAGGATTGGCGAGGCGTTTCTGCCAGAACTCGACGGACGGTAGCGGGAGCTGCAACGTGTCGCGGTAGACGGGCGCCTGAGAATAAAGATGATGCAGGGCCTGCGCATCCGTTGTTTCCACGTGGCGTATCACAATCTCGCTCATATTGCTGCTCCTGTTGCTTACCGGTTGAATAACCTCTGAATTTATCCGTTTACTGTATCGAGTCAATATTATTTCAACGGGTCAAAAAAAACGCTTTACAGACGCGAATGATAATGATTATTATTGCGATGCGTTCCGGGGAGGGTATCAACCCTTGATACTCTCGCTGCGAAGGCACGACATTGCTCACATTGCTTCCAGTGTTTACTTAGCCAGCTCGGGTGCTGGCTTTTTTTTGCCTTTTTTCAGCCGCTTCCGCCTTCAACAAATCCGTTGCCCATCCGCCGTTTCATTTCATCGAAATTTTTGAACAGAGGCATGAGTTTTTTACGCTTTCTTATTCTGCCGGCAGGACTAGACTGTTAAAAAACATTGAGGAGAGTTGAATATGATTTATGTACGTAAAGCGGAAGACCGCGGCCACGCCAATCATGGCTGGCTGGATAGCTGGCACACCTTCTCATTTGCCGACTACTACGATCCGAACTTTATGGGGTTCTCGGCGCTGCGGGTGATCAACGAAGACGTGATCGACGCAGGGCAGGGTTTTGGCACTCACCCGCATAAAGACATGGAAATTCTGACCTACGTGCTGAGCGGCACGGTGGAACACCAGGACAGCATGGGCAACAAGGAGCAGATCCAGGCCGGCGAATTCCAGATCATGAGTGCGGGCACCGGGGTACGTCACTCCGAGTACAACGCCAATCAGGATCGTCCGTTGCACCTGTACCAGATTTGGATCATTCCGGATCAGGTCGGGCTGGAACCGCGCTATGAACAGCGTATGTTTGACGCGCCGCAGGGCCGCCAGCTGGTGCTGTCGCCGGATGCGCGTGACGGATCGCTGAAGGTGTTCCAGGACATGACGCTGTCGCGCTGGGCGCTGAATAAAGGTGAGCAGGGAGAATACCCGATCGCCGCCGGCCGTCGCATTTGGATCCAGGTGGTGCGCGGCAAGGTATCGGTCAACGGCCAGGCCGCCGGCATCAGCGACGCGTTCGCTGTATGGGATGAATCGGCGCTGACGATTCAGGCCGACGAAGAGAGCGAAATCCTGCTGTTCGATCTGCCGCCGGTGTGATTAAGCGGTAAATATCAAAGGCTCACGGTGTGAGCCTTTTTTGCGTTGGCCATCGCATAACCGACAATATCGGCCCGCCGTTTTTTTTGCTAAAATGACTGCCCATTCACGGTTAGTCAGTTCATTGATAATGAAGAAAAAACGGCCGGTACTCCAGGATGTGGCGGACAAGGTGGGCGTGACCAAGATGACGGTGAGCCGTTATCTGCGCAATCCCGACCAGGTTTCCGCCGCCCTGCAGCAAAAAATCGCCGTCGCGCTGGATGAGCTGGGTTACATTCCCAACCGCGCGCCGGACATTCTCTCCAACGCCACCAGCCGGGCGATTGGCGTGCTGTTGCCGTCGCTGACCAACCAGGTGTTCGCCGAAGTGCTGCGCGGCATCGAAAGCGTGACCGACGCGCACAACTACCAGACCATGCTGGCGCACTACGGTTACCTGCCGGAGCGTGAAGAAGAGCGCTTGACCTCACTGCTTTCTTACAATATCGACGGGCTGATCCTGTCCGAACGCCACCACACGCCGCGCACCCTGAAAATGATCGAGGTGGCGGGCATTCCGGTGGTGGAGCTGATGGACTGCGTCTCGCCGTGCATCGATCTGGCGGTGGGCTTCAACAACTTCGAGGCGGCGCGCCAGATGACCCAGCAGATCATCGCGCACGGCCACCGTCACGTGGTCTATTTCGGCGCCCGTCAGGATGAGCGTACCCTCATCAAGCAGCAGGGGTATGAGCAGGCGATGCGCGAATCCGGCCTGGAGCCGTACAGCATCATGACCGCGCGCTCCTCCTCCTATTCCGCCGGCGGCGAGCTGCTGCGCCAGGCGCAGCGCGACTACCCGCAGATCGACAGTATCTTCTGCACCAACGATGACCTGGCGATCGGCGCGGCCTTCGAGTGCCAGCGGCAGGGGTTGTCGATCCCGCAGGAGATGGCGATCGCCGGTTTCCACGGCCATGACATTGGCCAGGTGATGGTGCCGAAGCTGGCCAGCGTGTTGACGCCGCGCGAACGCATGGGGCAGATCGGCGCCGAGCGTCTACTGGCCCGGCTGCGCGGCGAAACGGTTTGCCCGCGCATGGTGGACGTCGGTTTCACCGTGATCCCCGGCGGCAGCATCTGAGCCATTTTAACGTTATGTTTTAACACTCTTTCTTTTTGAAGCGCGCCGTCGAGCGCGCTTTTTATCCCGTCTGTAAGCCCGCCACTCGTTGCCGGCATAAGTTTGATCTCTGTCCCAGAACGCGAATTTTGGCCGCTTACCCGGTTCCGGTGCTTATTCTGTTACCGGTATCATGATACCGGTAACAACGAGTGTGCGGTCATCTTGCTGCAAGACTGAACCTCTGACTCAACAACACCTACAGCTCTTCTGATCGACACCGGGAAAGAGCCTAAAAATAAAACAACCGCACGCTTTACGCCTATTGTAAAGAGAGTCGCGATAAAAGGTTGGAGAAAAATTATGCCATTAGTGATTGTTGCAGGCGGCGTAGCGCTGCTGCTGCTGCTGATGATCCGCTTCAAGCTGAACGGCTTTATCTCTCTGGTTCTGGTTGCTCTGGCGGTCGGGATCGCGCAGGGTATGCCGGTCGATAAGGTCATCGGTTCCATCAAGGCCGGTGTGGGCGGTACGCTGGGCAGCCTGGCGCTGATCATGGGCTTCGGCGCCATGCTCGGCAAGCTGCTGGCGGACTGCGGCGGCGCGCAGCGCATCGCCACCACGCTGATCGATAAATTCGGCAGAAAACACATTCAGTGGGCGGTGGTGCTGACCGGTTTCACCGTCGGCTTCGCGCTGTTCTATGAAGTCGGTTTTGTGCTGCTGCTGCCGCTGGTGTTCACCATCGCCGCCTCCGCACGCATTCCGCTGCTGTACGTCGGCGTGCCGATGGCCGCCGCGCTGTCGGTGACTCACGGCTTCCTGCCGCCGCACCCGGGCCCGACGGCCATCGCCACCATCTTCCACGCCGACATGGGTAAAACCCTGCTGTACGGCACGCTGCTGGCGATCCCGACGGTGATCCTGGCCGGCCCGGTCTACGCCCGTTTCCTGAAAGGCATCGACAAGCCGGTGCCGGAAGGCCTGTACAACCCGAAAACCTTTACCGAAGCGGAGATGCCGAGCTTTGGCGTCAGCGTCGCCACGTCGCTGGTGCCGGTGATCCTGATGGCACTGCGTGCGGTCGCTGAAATGGTGCTGCCGAAGGGCCACAGCCTGCTGCGCTTCGCCGAGTTCTTCGGCGACCCGGTCATGGCGACCCTGATCGCCGTGCTGATCGCCATCTTCACCTTCGGCCTGAACCGCGGCCGCACCATGGATGAAGTGATGGGCACCATCACCGACTCGATTAAAATCATCGCCATGATGCTGTTGATCATCGGCGGCGGCGGCGCCTTCAAACAGGTGCTGGTGGACAGCGGCGTCGAGCAGTACATCGCCGGCCTGATGGAAGGCAGCAACGTTTCGCCGATTCTGATGGCCTGGTCGATCGCCGCCGCGCTGCGTCTGGCGCTGGGTTCCGCCACCGTGGCGGCAATCACCGCCGGCGGCATCGTGGCGCCGCTGATCGCCACCACCGGCGTCAGCCCCGAGTTGATGGTGATCGCGGTCGGTTCCGGCAGCGTTATCTTCTCGCACGTTAACGATCCGGGCTTCTGGTTGTTCAAGGAGTACTTCAACCTGAGCATCATGGAAACCATCAAATCCTGGTCGGTGCTGGAAACCATCATCTCGGTGTGCGGCCTGGTGGGCTGTCTGCTGCTGGCGACGGTCGTATAATCTTTATCCGACGCCCTGCGGGGCGTCGGCGTTCCAGAATATCTTTATCAGTTGGGACGTATTTGGCGCGTTCGCGCCAGTTCCCATAAGGGCATGACACAATGAGCAATCCGCAGAATCACGTATTTATCCTGATGGGGGTGTCCGGCAGCGGTAAATCCGCCGTGGCCAGCGCCGTCGCCCGTGAAGCCGACGCCGCCATGCTGGACGGCGATTACCTGCATCCGCGCGCCAACATCAACAAGATGGCCGCCGGGCACGCGTTGGACGATAACGATCGCGCGCCGTGGCTGGCCGCGCTCAATGACGCCATCTTCGCCATGCAGCGCACCAACGCCGTGTCGCTGCTGGTGTGCTCGGCGCTGAAAAAAAGCTATCGCGATCGCCTGCGCGAAGGCAATCGCAACCTGCATTTCCTCTACCTGAAAGGGGATAAGGCGGTGATTGAGGAACGGCTGAAGCAGCGCAAGGGCCACTTCTTCAAACCGCAGATGCTGGTTTCACAGTTCGCCACGCTGGAAGAGCCGGGTGAGCAGGAGCCTGATGTGCAAGCGATCGACATCAATCAGCCGCTGGACGGCGTGGTCGCCGATACGCTCGCCTGCATCAACCGCATCACCGCCCGCTAAGCGCGGGCCGTCGTCGGCGCCGTCAGGCGCCTACAGCTTCATGTAAGCCCGCACGCCGTCCAGGAACATCTGGGTCGACAGCATCACCAGAATCAACCCCATCAACCGCTCCAGCGCGCTGACGCCTTTGTTGCCCAGCAGGCGCAGGAACAGGTTCGACATCAGCAAAATGGCCGCGGAGAGGCCCCAGGCGATCAACAGCGCCGCCACCAGGTGGGGCAGCTGGCGCGGATACTGGTGCGACAGCAGCATCAGCGCCGCCAGAATCGACGGCCCGGCCACCAGCGGGATCGCCAGCGGTACCAGGAACGGCTCCTCGCCGGCGGACAGCCCCGAGCTGTTCCCCTCCTGAGACGGGAAAATCATCTTGATGGCAATAAGAAACAGGATGATGCCGCCGGAAATGGAGACGGTTTCGGTGCGCAGGTTGAGGAACGCCAGAATTTTCTCGCCGGCGAACAGGAAGATCAGCATCAGCAGCAGGGCGATCAGCAGCTCGCGGATCAGCACCACCCGGCGGCGGCGCGGTTCCAGGTGTTTGAGCACCGACATGAAAATCGGCAGGTTGCCCAGCGGATCCATAATTAAAAACAGCAATACCGTAGCGGAAATCATCTCTGTCATGGTGACCTCGTGATCGGGAAAACGCCTCGGCCTTTCCGGCCGCGTCCTTGCCTATACCCTATGGATTTCAAATTGCAGCTAGGCGCCCAGCGATCGCATCCCCAGGAGCTTACTCAAGTAAGTGACTGGGGTATGACAAATCTGCCGGGAGCAGATTTGAACGCTGCTCGCAGCGGCCCCTTGGGGCGTGGCCCACGGATGGGCCACGTAACTACGTGCAGGTAACAACGCTGCAGTTTGAAAGACGACGGGTATATAAGAAGGATTGCTGAGAAATCCTCAGCCATCGAATAAATTCACTTTGCGCCCGCGCCGACATTTTGTAAGGTGAGGAGATATTGCACACAACTCGTTATCACCTACATAGCCCTTATCCGGGCGGGACACAGATATTATGAAAAACGTTGGTTTCATCGGTTGGCGCGGAATGGTCGGCTCGGTTCTCATGCAACGCATGACGGAAGAGCGCGATTTCGACGCCATTCGCCCGGTCTTTTTCTCCACCTCGCAGCACGGTTCCGCCGCGCCGGCCTTCGGCGGCCAGCAGGGCACGCTGCAGGATGCATATGACGTCGACGCATTGAGCGCGCTCGATATCATTATTACCTGTCAGGGCGGCGATTATACCAACGAAGTTTATCCTAAGCTGCGCGCCAGCGGTTGGCAGGGCTACTGGATTGACGCGGCCTCTTCGCTGCGCATGCAGGACGACGCCATCATTATCCTGGATCCGGTCAACCACGCGGTGATTCAGCAAGGCCTGGACAAAGGCATCAAAACCTTCGTCGGCGGCAACTGCACCGTCAGCCTGATGTTGATGTCGCTCGGCGGCCTATTCGCCAACGATCTGGTTGAGTGGGCGTCGGTCGCCACCTACCAGGCGGCCTCCGGCGGCGGCGCGCGCCACATGCGCGAACTGCTGACCCAAATGGGCATGCTGCACGCCGACGTGGCGAAAGAGCTGCAGGACCCGGCTTCCGCCATTCTGGATATCGAACGCAAGGTGACCGAGGCCACCCGCAGCGGCAAACTGCCGACCGACAACTTCGGCGTGCCGCTGGCCGGCAGCCTGATCCCGTGGATCGACAAGCAGCTCGACAACGGCCAAAGCCGCGAAGAGTGGAAGGGCCAGGCGGAAACCAACAAGATTCTGAACACCGGCAGCGTGATCCCGGTCGATGGCCTGTGCGTGCGCGTCGGCGCGCTGCGCTGCCACAGCCAGGCGTTCACCCTGAAACTGAAAAAAGACGTGTCGCTGCCGGAAATCGAGCAGATACTGGCGACGCACAACGACTGGGTGCGCGTGATCCCGAACGATCGCGAGCTGACCATGCGCGAACTGACGCCTGCTGCGGTCACCGGCACGCTGAATACGCCGGTTGGCCGTCTGCGCAAGCTGAATATGGGGCCGGAGTACCTGTCGGCGTTCACCGTGGGTGACCAGCTGCTGTGGGGCGCGGCCGAACCGCTGCGCCGCATGCTGCGCATCCTGCTGTAACCTGTACTTCCCGGGGGCTGGCTGTTTTCAGCCCCCTAACGCCTCATTTTCCGCTTTTTTGTTCGCCGCGCTCTGCGCCGGGCAACGTCACCGCAAGCCCCGCTTCAATGGGCTGTATCCCGCATATTCCCTCGTCGGCCGCCGCAGGCAGACGCCGTCGGGCTGGCAGTTTTCTTAATGAAGAATTTTCCTGAGCAATGCTGAGCAGTTTTTAACAGACATTGGCTATGCTTAACGCAATGGCGAACAATTTTTCACCATGACTGAAATATTTCAAAAAATAAGCATAAAGAGCGAAATTCAGGTCGGCAGAGTAAAGATTGGTCAATAACCGACCGCAATCACGCTTTAGAGTCCGAACGCATTGCATGATGATCAAAACGGCCAAGGATTAACCAACACGCCGTCGCTTAGATCATGCTGTTAATCTAAGGAAGAAGACTATGCCTGTACTTCTCGATCGTGACGTGATTGATCAGATCATCTCCGGCCATTACGCCGATCCCTTTGCTCTGCTTGGCATGCATGCGACCGATAACGGTCTGCAGGTGCGCGCTCTGCTGCCGGACGCCACTGAAGTCTGGCTGGTGGAGCAGCAGACCGGCCGGCGGCTGGCGCAACTGAGCTGCGACGATCCGCGCGGTTTCTTCAGCGCCGTGGTGCCGCGGCGCAAAAATCCATTCCGCTATCAGCTGCAGGTCAACTGGCGCGATCATCAACAGACCGTCGACGATCCCTACCGGTTCGGCCCGCTGCTGCAGGATATCGACAGCTGGCTGCTGGCCGAAGGCACGCACCTGCGTCCCTATGAACGGCTGGGCGCTCATCTCGCCACGTTGGATGGCGTCGACGGCGTCAGTTTTGCGGTGTGGGCGCCCAACGCCCAGCGCGTCTCGGTGGTAGGGGAATTCAACTTCTGGGACGGCCGCCGCCATCCGATGCGTCTGCGGCGTGAAAACGGCATCTGGGAACTGTTCCTGCCCGGCGTGCGGGCCGGCCAGCTGTACAAATATGAAATCGTCGATTGCTATGGCAATACCCAGCTGAAAGCCGACCCTTACGCTTTCGAGGCGCAGATGCGCCCGGACACCGCCTCGCTGGTGGCACCGCTGCCGGAGGTGGTGCCGACGACGGAGGCGCGCCGTCGCGCCAACGACTTTGACCAGCCGATCGCCATCTATGAGGTGCATCTCGGATCGTGGCGCCGCCACACCGACAATCACTTTTGGCTCAGCTACGGCGAACTGGCGGTGCAGCTTATCGACTATGTGAAGGACATGGGATTCACCCATATCGAGCTGCTGCCGGTCAACGAGCACCCGTTCGACGGTAGCTGGGGCTATCAGCCGCTGGGGCTGTATGCGCCGACCCGGCGCTTCGGTACGCCGGCCGACTTCAGGGCGTTCGTGGCGGCGGCGCATCAGGCGGGCATCAATGTGATCCTCGATTGGGTGCCGGGGCATTTCCCCAGCGATGCCTACGGTCTGGCGAACTTCGACGGCACCGCACTGTACGAATACGCCGATCCGCGCGAGGGCTTCCATCAGGACTGGAATACGCTGATCTACAACTACGGCCGCCACGAGGTGCGCAACTACCTGGCGGGCAACGCGCTGTATTGGCTGGAACGCTTCGGCATCGACGCGTTACGGGTCGATGCGGTGGCGTCGATGATTTACCGCGATTACAGCCGCGCCGATGGCGAGTGGGTGCCGAACTACTATGGCGGCAACGAAAACCTGGAGGCGATCTCCTTCCTGCGTTACACCAACCAAACCGTCGGCAAGGCGCAGCCGGGCGCGGTGACGCTGGCGGAGGAGTCCACCGATTATCCCGGCGTCACCCTGCCGCCGGACGCTAACGGCCTGGGGTTCCACTACAAATGGAATCTCGGCTGGATGCACGACACGCTTAATTACATGAAGTGCGATCCGGTACACCGCAAGTATCACCACAATCAAATGACCTTCGGCATGCTGTATGCCTATACCGAGAACTTCGTGCTGCCGATCTCGCACGATGAAGTGGTGCACGGCAAAAAGTCGATTCTCGATCGCATGCCGGGCGATGCCTGGCAGAAGTTCGCCAACCTGCGTGCCTATTACGGTTTTATGTGGGCGCATCCGGGCAAAAAGCTGCTGTTCATGGGATGCGAGTTTGCGCAGGGGCATGAGTGGAATTTCGATAGCAGCCTCGACTGGCATTTGCTGGAAGGGTTGGATAACTGGCATAACGGCGTACAGCGCTTGGTACGCGATCTGAACCATTGCTACCGGCAGCAGGCGCCGCTGTACGAGCGCGACTACCGCCCGGACGGCTTCGAATGGCTGGTGGTCGACGATCACGAGAACTCGGTGTTCGCCTTCGCACGCTACGATTCAAAGGGCAATGAGCTGATCGCCATCAGCAACTTTACCCCGGTGCCGCGTTACCGCTACCGCATCGGTATCTCGCGCGCCGGCGACTATCGCGAGATCCTCAATACCGATTCGCATCACTATCACGGCAGCAACGCCGGCAATCAGGGGCGGGTTTGTTCTGAAGCGGTCGGCAGCCACGGCCGCGACTTTTCCATCTGTGTGACGTTGCCGCCGCTGGCGACCCTCTACCTGCTGCGGGAGGCGTCATGACGGAGCTGACAACCGGCCTTGCCGCGCCGCTGGGCGCGCATTATGACGGCGAAGGTATCAACTTCACCCTGTATTCGGCGCACGCCGAGCGGGTGGAGTTGTGCCTGTTCGACGGCCAGCAGCGCGAAGTGCGTTTGCCGCTGCCGGCGCGCAGCGGCGACGTTTGGCACGGCTATCTGCCGGGTGGCAAGCCGGGGCAGCGTTACGGCTACCGGGTCTACGGCCCGTTCGAACCGGCGAGCGGGCTGCGTTTCAACCCCAACAAGCTGTCGCTCGATCCCGCCGCCCGCGCGGTGGATGGGCCAGTGGCGGATCACCCGCACCTGCACGGCGGTTACGATCAGCCGGATCCGCACGACAGTGCGGAACTGATGCCGAAATGCGTGGTGGTGGACGAACATTACGACTGGCAGGACGATTGCCCGCCTGACACGCCTTGGGGACAAACGGTCATCTACGAAGCGCACGTGCGCGGCCTGACGCTGCTGCACCCGGCGATCCCGCCGGCGCTGCGCGGCAGCTTCGCCGCGCTGGGGCACCCGGTGATGATCGCCTACTTCAAACGCCTTGGCATCACCGCGCTGGAACTGCTGCCCGTGCAGCAACATACCTCAGAACCGCGTCTGCAGCGGCTGGGGCTGATCAACTACTGGGGCTATAACGTGCTGGCGCCCTATGCGCCGGACAACCGCTACGCCAGTCTGCGCACCGAGGGCACGCCGCTGAACGAATTCCGCGACGCGGTCAAGGCGCTGCACAAAGCCGGCATCGAGGTGATCATCGACGTGGTGTTCAACCACAGTGCCGAGCTGGATATGGACGGGCCGATGCTGTCGCTGAGCGGCATTGATAACCCGAGCTACTACTGGCTGACGCCGGAAGGGGATTACGTCAACGACACCGGCTGCGGCAACACCCTGCGGTTGGATCAGCCGCAGGGCGTGGCCTGGGTGATGGACTGCCTGCATTTTTGGGTACGGGAGTGCCATGTCGACGGGTTTCGCTTCGATCTGGGCAGCGTGCTCGGCCGCACGCCGGGCTTCGATCGCGATGCGCCGCTGTTTCAGGCGATGCTGGCGGACGATCTGCTGTCGCGCTGCAAGCTGATCGCCGAGCCCTGGGACATCGGCCCCGGTGGCTATCAGGTGGGGGCGTTTCCCGGGCGCTTCGCCGAATGGAACGACCATTACCGCGACGACATGCGCCGTTTCTGGCTGCAGAGCGGCGTGTCGCTCGGCCAGTTCGCCCGGCGCTTCGCCGCCTCCAGCGATCTGTATAACCAGCACGGGCGGGCGCCCTACGCCACCGTCAACATGCTGACCGCCCATGACGGCTTTACCCTGCAAGACGTGGTCAGCTTCAACGAGAAACACAACCAGTTGAACGGCGAAGGCAACCGTGACGGCAGCGATCGCAATTTCAGCAACAACCACGGCGTTGAAGGCCTGGTCGCCGACGACGCCATTGTGCAACGCCGCAGGGCCAGCCAGCGGGCGATGCTCGCCACGCTGCTGCTGTCCCAGGGAACGCCGATGCTGCTGGCCGGCGATGAGCAGGGACACAGCCAGCAGGGGAACAACAACGCCTATTGTCAGGACAACGCCACCACTTGGCTCGACTGGTCCACGGCGGATGACGCGCTGACCGATTACGTCGCGGCGCTGATCGCGCTGCGGCGACAGATCCCCGCTTTGCTGCAGGACAGCTGGTGGCAGCAGGACGACGGCAGCGTGCAGTGGCTGAACGCGCAAGGGCAACCGCTCGACGCGCAGCAGTGGGAGCAGGGAGAGCTGTACATGCAGATCCTGTTGTCGCAGCGCTGGCTGCTGCTGGTCAACGCCACGTCGCAAACGGTGGAAATGAAGTTGCCGGCAGGCGATTGGCACGTTGTCGCCCCCTTCATTCAGGAAGACTCACGGGCGGTACTGCCCGCCTGGCACCAGGCCGCGCGCTCGCTTTGCGTACTGGTACGGAAATAATAAAAGGAGTCAGCTATGGTTAGGTTTGAAAATAAAGACCCCCTGATGTTGGCGCGCCAGCTGCCGATTAAATCCGTAGCGCTGATCCTGGCCGGCGGCCGCGGCTCACGCCTGAAAGATTTGACCTCCACCCGCGCCAAGCCCGCCGTCCACTTTGGCGGCAAGTTCCGCATCATCGATTTCGCCCTGTCGAACTGCCTGAACTCCGGCATCCGTCGTATCGGTGTGATCACCCAGTACCAGTCGCACACGCTGGTGCAGCACATTCAGCGCGGCTGGTCGTTCCTCAACGAAGAGATGAACGAATTCGTCGACCTGCTGCCGGCCCAACAGCGCCTCAGCACTGAACATTGGTACAAGGGCACCGCCGACGCGGTGTACCAGAATCTGGATATCATCCGCCGCTACGAGGCCGAATACGTGGTGATCCTGGCGGGCGATCACATCTACAAGATGGATTACTCGCGCATGCTGATCGACCACGTCGAGAAGGGCGCACAGTGCACCGTGGCCTGTCTGCCGGTGCCGCGCAGCGAGGCCAGCGAGTTCGGCGTAATGAAGGTGGATGAGAGCGACCGCATCATCGAGTTTCTGGAAAAACCCGCCAATCCGCCGGCGATGCCGGGCAACCCGGATATGTCGTTGGCCAGCATGGGCATCTATATCTTCAATGCCGCCTACCTGTTCCAACTGCTGGAAGAAGATATGTCGACCCCCGGCTCCAGCCACGACTTCGGCAAGGATCTGATCCCGAAAATCACCGCGCAGCAGGCGGCGTGGGCGCATCCGTTTACCTTGTCTTGCGTGACCTCCAACCCCGATCTGCCGCCTTACTGGCGCGACGTGGGCACGCTGGACGCTTACTGGCGCGCCAACCTCGATCTGGCATCGGTGACGCCGGAGTTGGATATGTACGACCGCGCCTGGCCGATCCGTACCCACATGGAACCGCTGCCGCCGGCCAAGTTCGTGCAGGATCGCTCCGGCAGCCACGGCATGACCATGAACTCGCTGGTCTCCGGCGGCTGCATCGTGTCCGGTTCGGTGGTGGTGCATTCGGTGCTGTTCCCGCGCGTGCGAGTGAACTCGTTCTGCACCATCGACTCTACCGTACTGTTGCCGGACGTGAACGTCGGCCGTTCCTGCCGCCTGCGGCGCTGCATTATCGACCGCGCCTGCCATATTCCTGAAGGCATGGTGATCGGGGAAAACGCCGATGAAGACAGCAAGCGTTTTTATCGCTCGGAAGGCGGCATCGTGCTGGTGACGCGCGAAATGTTGTCAAAATTGTGAGTTAACGTGGGCGGCGGAACGATAGCCTGCCGCCCGATGAACGGTTCGATGGCTTGCGCAACGCGGTACGCATAACAGCGGCAAGCCTGCTTTATTTCTTATCCAGAGGCCGTTGGCCGACTTTCAGGAGTGATAATGCAGGTCTTACACGTATGTTCTGAAATGTTCCCCCTGCTGAAGACGGGCGGACTCGCAGACGTGGTAGGTGCGCTGCCGGCGGCGCAAATCGCCGAAGGCGCCGATGTTCGGGTGTTATTGCCCGCTTTCCCTGACGTACGTAATGGCATACCGGACACCGTGCTGGTGGCGGAGATCGATTCGTTTGCCGGCCGGGTGGCCCTGCGTTATGGCAACTATCACGGCGTAGGCATTTACCTGGTTGATGCCCCCTGGCTGTATGACCGGCCGGGCAGCCCGTACCACGATCAATCCATGTACGCGTACCCCGACAACCACCGCCGCTTTGCGCTGCTGGGCTGGATGGCCTGCGAGCTGGCCAAGGGGCTGGATCGCTACTGGCGGCCGCACTTGGTGCACGCCCACGATTGGCACGCCGGCCTGACCTGTGCCTATCTGGCGGCTAATGGCCACCCGGCGCGCTCGGTGTTCACCGTGCACAACCTGGCCTATCAGGGGCTGTTCTCCGCTCACCACGTGACTGAACTGTGGCTGCCGGCGTCGTTCTACGATCTCTACGGCCTGGAGTTCTACGGTCAGATGTCATTCCTCAAGGCCGGGCTGTTTTATGCCGACCACGTGACCGCCGTCAGTCCGACCTACGCGCGCGAGATCACCCGGCCGGAGTTCGGTTACGGCATGGAAGGGCTGCTGCAGGAGCGGCAGCGGCAGGGGCGGCTGAGCGGCATTCTCAATGGGGTGGACGACAAGATTTGGGATCCGGCCCACGACCCGCGGCTGACCGCCCGTTATGACGCCGACGATCTGAAAAGCAAGGTCAAAAACAAGCTGCATCTGCAAAAGACCATGGGGCTGAAGGTGGACGAATCACTGCCGGTGTTTGCGGTGGTGAGCCGGCTGACCAACCAAAAAGGCCTGGATCTGGTGCTGCAGGCGTTGCCTGATCTGCTGGCGCAGGGCGGGCAACTGGCGCTGTTGGGCGCCGGCGACGCGGTGTTGCAGCAGGCGTTTCTGGCCGCCGCCGCCGACTACCCCGAGCAGGTTGGCGTGCAGATCGGCTATCACGAATCCTTCTCCCACCGCATCATCGGCGGCGCCGACGTGATCCTGGTGCCGAGCCGCTTCGAACCCTGCGGCCTGACGCAGCTCTACGGCCTGAAGTACGGCACGCTGCCGCTGGTGCGGCGCACCGGCGGGCTGGCTGACACGGTGGTGGACTGCGCGCTGGAGAATCTGGCCGACGGCACCGCCAGCGGCTTCGTGTTCGATGATTGCGACGCCGTTGCGCTGGGCAATGCCATTCGCCGCGCGATGGTGCTGTGGAGCCGGCAGAAACACTGGCGCCACGTTCAGCGCCACGCCATGAGCGTGGACTTCGGTTGGCCGGTGGCGGCGAAAGAGTATTTATCGCTTTATCAACGTTTGTAGTTCGCATTTCGCGCTTCGGGTTGGCGCGCGGCGGACAGCCGTATGGGTAGATTGTCAGGGCGCGGCGTGACGCGTCCATGTTCAGCGGGGCCAGCTATTCCACGGCGAATGGCTGGGCTCCCTACAAGGGATCAAAAGCCATGACTTCACCGTTTAGTTACACCTCACCCACGGTCAGTGTGGAAGCGCTGAAACACTCCATCGCCTATAAACTGATGTTTATCGTCGGCAAGGATCCGGCCATCGCCAATCGGCACGACTGGCTGAACGCCGTGCTGTTTGCGGTGCGCGATCGCATGGTGGAGCGCTGGCTGCGCTCCAACCGCGCCCAGCTGTCGCAGGATGTGCGGCAGGTGTATTACCTGTCGATGGAGTTCCTGATCGGCCGCACCCTGTCGAACGCGCTGCTGTCGATGGGCATCTATCAGGATATCGACAACGCGCTGAACGAGATGGGGCTTAGCCTGGCGGAACTGCTGGAAGAAGAGAACGACCCCGGGCTCGGCAACGGCGGGCTGGGGCGCTTGGCGGCCTGTTTCCTCGATTCGTTGGCAACGCTGGCGCTGCCGGGACGCGGCTACGGCATTCGCTATGAGTACGGCATGTTCAAGCAGAACATCGTCAACGGCCAACAGATGGAGTCGCCGGACTACTGGCTGGAGTACGGCAATCCGTGGGAGTTTCCGCGCCACAACACCCGCTACAAAGTGCGCTTTGGCGGCCGGGTGCAACAGGAAGGCGCCAAGGCGCGCTGGCTGGAGACCGAAGAGATCGTGGCCACCGCCTACGATCAGGTGATCCCCGGTTTCGACACCGACGCCACCACCACCCTGCGGCTATGGGGCGCGCAGGCCAGTAACGAGATCAACCTCGGCAAGTTCAATCAGGGCGATTACTTCGCGGCGGTGGAAGATAAAAACCATTCGGAGAACGTGTCTCGCGTGCTCTATCCGGACGACTCGACCTCATCCGGGCGCGAGCTGCGGCTGCGGCAGGAGTATTTCCTGGTGTCGGCCACGGTGCAGGATATCCTCAACCGCCATTGGCTGATGCACAAAACCTTCGACAACCTGGCGGACAAGATCGCCATTCACCTTAACGACACCCATCCGGTGCTGTCTATTCCGGAATTGATGCATCGGCTGATTGACGAACACAAGTTCAAGTGGCTCGACGCCTGGGAAGTGGTGGAGCAGGTGTTCTCCTACACCAACCACACGCTGATGAGCGAGGCGCTGGAAACCTGGCCGGTGGACATGATCGGCCGCATCTTGCCGCGCCATCTGCAGCTGATTTTCGAAATCAACGATCACTTCCTCAAGATGGTGCAGGAGGTGGCGCCGGGCGACAACGATCTGCCGGCGCGGGTCTCGATCATCGACGAAACCAACGGCCGCCGGGTGCGCATGGCGTGGCTGGCGGTCGTGGCCAGCCACAAGGTCAACGGCGTTTCTGCCTTGCATTCCGAGCTGATGGTGCAATCGCTGTTCGCCGACTTCGCTCAGCTGTTCCCTAACCGTTTCTGCAACAAAACCAACGGGGTGACGCCGCGCCGCTGGTTGGCGCTGGCCAACCCGCCGCTGGCGGCGGTGCTGGACGACTGCATCGGCCATACCTGGCGTACCGATCTCAGCCAGCTGAGCGAGCTCAAAGCCAACGTCGACTACCCGAGCTTCCTGCAGGCGGTGCAGCGTGCCAAACGGCAAAACAAGGAGCGGCTGGCGCTGTATATCGCCAAGAAGCTCAACGTGGTGGTCAACCCGGATGCGCTGTTCGACGTGCAGATCAAGCGCATCCACGAGTACAAACGGCAGTTGCTCAATGTGTTGCATGTCATCACGCTGTATAACCGTTTGCTGGATGATCCGGAAACCGAGCGCGTGCCGCGGGTGGTGATTTTTGCCGGCAAGGCGGCGTCGGCCTACTATGCCGCCAAACAGATCATCCGTTTGATCAACGACGTGGCGACGGTGATCAACAACGATCCGCGTGTACATACCCAGCTGAAGGTGGTGTTTATTCCGAACTACGGCGTCAGCCTGGCGCAGATCATTATTCCGGCGGCGGATCTTTCCGAACAGATTTCGCTGGCGGGCACCGAAGCTTCGGGTACCAGCAACATGAAGTTCGCGCTGAACGGCGCGCTGACCATCGGCACCCTGGACGGCGCCAACGTCGAGATGCGCGAACACGTGGGGGAGGAGAACATCTTTATCTTCGGCAATACCGCCGAACAGGTGGAAGAACTGCGCCGCAACGGCTACAACCCGCACCAGTATTACGAGCAGGATCCTGAACTGCATCAGGCGCTGACGCAGATCGCGACCGGCGTCTTCAGCCCGGGTGAACCGAAGCGTTACAGCAATCTGTTCGACTCGCTGGTGAACCTGGGTGACCATTACCAGCTGCTGGCGGACTACCGTAGCTATGTGGACACGCAGGACAAAGTGGACGAGGTGTATCTCAATCGGGACGAATGGACGCGGCGCGCGGTGCTGAATATCGCCAATATGGGCTACTTCTCGTCCGACCGCACCATCCAGGAGTATGCGGATGAGATCTGGCACATCCAGCCGGTGAAGCTGTAAAACGTGGGAAGGTGAAAAAAGAAAAGGGCCGGATAACCGGCCCTTTCGTTACGCTGCGGCTCAGGAAGCCAGAGACAGCGCTTTCGTTTTCGCGTGTTCCGCCAGCCAGGCTTGCACTCGCGCCTGCTGCGCGTCGTCCAGCCACATGCCCAGCTTGGTGCGGCGCCAGATGGCGTCATCCAGCTCCACCACCCACTCTTTCTCGGTCAGGTAGCGCAGTTCGGCTTCATACAGACCGTGGCCGAAGTCTTCGCCCAGATCGCCGAGGCCGTTGGCGCCGGCCAGGATCAGCTCACTCTGGCTGCCGTAGGTGCGGGCATAGCGGCGCGCCAGCGCTTCCGGCAGCCAGCCGTGCGCGTGGCGCAGTTTGGCCGCATAGCTGTCGCGGTCGCCGTCGATGTCACCGCCCGGCAGCGTGGCGTTTTTGGTCCACGCCGGGCCGCAGCCAGGGTAGTAGTTCGCCAGTTTTTCCATCGCGTGCTCGGCCAGCTTGCGGTAGGTGGTCAGCTTGCCGCCGAATACCGACAGCAGCGGCGCCTTGCCCTGCTCGTCGTGCACGTCCAGCGTGTAATCGCGGGTGATTGCCTGCGGTGAATCGGACTCGTCGTCGCACAGCGGACGCACGCCGGAGTAAGTCCAGACGATGTCGTCACGGCCCAGCTGCTTCTTGAAGTGGTCGTTGTACACTTTCAGCAGATAAGCGATTTCGTTCTCGTCGATCTTCACATCCTTCGGATCGCCTTTGTACTCCACGTCGGTGGTGCCGATGATGGAGAACTCGTCATTCCACGGGATCACGAACACGATGCGGTGGTCTTCGTTTTGCAGAATGTAAGACTGCGGCTGATCGTGCACGCGCGGCACCACGATGTGGCTGCCCTTGATCAGACGGATGCCGTAAGGTGATTTCAGTTTCAGGCCGTCGTCGAAGAAGTTTTTCACCCACGGGCCGGTGGCGTTAACCAGGCCTTTGGCGCGCCAGGTGAAGGTTTTGCCGCTGTCGATATCGACCGCTTCCACCATCCACAGGCCGTTTTCACGCCAGGCGCGGGTCACTTTGGTGCGGGTACGCACTTCGCCGCCGCGTTTTTCCACTTCCTGCGCGTTCAGTACCACCAGGCGAGCATCATCGACCCAGCAGTCGGAATATTCGAAACCGCGCTTCAGCTCAGGCTTCAGGACCGATTCTGGTCCAAAGCGCAAGCCCTTGCTGCCCGGCAGGCTGGTGCGTTTGCCCAGGTGATCGTACAGGAACAGGCCGATGCGGATCATCCAGGCCGGACGCAGGTGTGGCTGGTGCGGCAGGCGGAAACGCATCGGGAAAGCGATGTGCGGCGCCAGCTTCAGCAGCACTTCACGCTCGGCCAGCGCTTCGCTCACCAGACGGAATTCGTAGTGTTCCAGGTAGCGCAGGCCACCGTGGATCAGTTTGGAACTGGCGGAAGACGTAGCACAGGCCAAGTCTTGCGCTTCCAGTAGCAGTACCGACAGCCCGCGCCCGGCAGCATCCGCCGCGATGCCGGCACCGTTGATGCCGCCACCGATAACGATCAAGTCTTTGGTTTCCACGTCATCTTCCTCCAGATGTTCGAAATAGCTCTTTCATGTTCGTTTTCGCTCATGATTGTAATCAAAAACCAACAAGCAAGCCAAGACTTAACCAAACAAAAACATTTAGGCGTGATAGAGCTAACAGTTTGGTGATGATAGTCACACAAATGATATGGATATGGTGCGCGCGCGCAAACGGCGGTCGGTGAGGGGAGTTTTGGGAGCGAAACGGGGCGGCGGCGCGCCCCGCAGGTTAGGCCAAGGTCAGCACAGCTCCAGCTGTACGTCGTACTGTTCAATGATTTTCATCACGCTTGGCGGTGGCAACTGGTCGGTAAACAGGTAGTCGATCAGGTTCATGTTGCCCAGGTTGACCATGGCGTTGCGGCCGAATTTGGAGTGGTCGGTCACCAGCATCACGCAGCGGGAATTTTCGATAATCGCGCGTTTGGTGCGCACTTCATGATAGTCGAATTCGAGCAGCGAACCGTCCATATCGATACCGCTGATGCCGAGAATGCCGTAATCGAGGCGGAATTGGGAGATGAAGTCCAGGGTGGCTTCACCCATGATGCCGCCGTCGCGAGTACGCACTTCGCCGCCGGCCAGGATCAGGCGGAAGTCTTCTTTGGCGGTCAGCAGGGTGGCGACGTTCAGGTTGTTGGTAACCACGCGCAGGTTCTTGTGGTTCATCAGCGCATGGGCCACCGCTTCCGGCGTGGTGCCGATATCGATGAACAGCGTGGCGCCGTCCGGGATCTGGCTGGCGACGCGCTGCGCGATGCGGGCTTTCTCTTCCGACCACATCACCTTGCGATCGTTATAGGCAGCGTTGACCGAGCTGGAGGGCAGCGCCGCACCACCGTGGTGGCGCTGGATTTTGTTCTGGTCGGCGAGGTCATTCAAATCACGGCGAATCGTTTGCGGGCTGACGTCAAAATGTTCGACCAGCTCTTCCGTGCTGACGTAACCCTGCAGGCGCACCAGCTCGATAATTGCGTCATGACGCTGTGTTTGCTTCACGATAATCCCCTAAAACGCCCGCTATGCCCGTTGGGGCATAGCTCCCGGCTGTTATTGTTCGTTGTGTGCGCGATGACGCGTATCCCAAAATGCCATCAATAACCCTAACACTAAACCGGCTACGTGTGCCGCATTGGCGATCGACATTCCTAAAATATCGAAATATCCGGCTACCAGCCACAATACCGAAAACACCATCAGGCCGCGCGGCAGCATCAGGCCGCGCTCCGGCGCCCGTTCGCCCGAGAGCCACACATAGCCCATCAGCGCATAGACCACGCCGGACAGCCCGCCGAACAGTGCGCCGCTGAACAGCGATTGCGCCCAGCCGCTGAAGAAGGCCGACACCACCGCCAGCACGAACAGCTTGCCGGTGCCGAGGCGTTTTTCCATCTGGCCGCCGAGATACCACCACCACATCAGGTTAAACAGGATATGCAGCAGGGAGAAATGCAGGAACGCATGGCTGACCCAGCGCCACAGCTGTAAATACTGGTCGCTGTTTTGCGGCCAGGAGAGCCAGTGCATCACGGTATCGTCGCCCAGCACCTGCATCAGGATATAGACCGCGATGCACAGCACCATCACGCCGAGCGTTAGCGGCCCGGCCTTGCTGCGCAGGGTGTGCAGGTAGGATTCGCTCTGATAGTGCAGGCCGGCGTCGGTATGGCCAGTCTGCCAGCTGGCGGCCTGATAACGGCGGTTGAGCGGATCGACCAGAAACTGCTGCAGCTCGTGTTGCACCTGTTCGAGGTGGCCGTCGTCGGCCAGCCAGATTTCCGCCGCCTCGCCGCTGTTGCGCAGCTCAAGCCGGATGCCCTGGGTCGCCATATAGTCGACAAAGGCCAGCGCCAGGCGCGGGTTGGATATGGCGATTACTCTAACCATTGCTCTTCCGTCGTAAGTGAATGATTTTGGTCGCGGCTTGCGCGCCGGCGACCCTGACGGCCGATTATAACGTCGAAATCCTGAGCGCTGGCAAACGGATCTGCGAAAAACCCGCGAAAACGCGCACAAATGACGAAAGGAGACGCCCGCCGATGCGGCGGGCGGGGGGATCAGGCTGAGGTTTCCACATCTTGTGGGTATTGGCGCGCCCAGGCTTCGAAGCCGCCATCGATGCTGTAGACCGCATCGAACCCCTGGTGCAGCAGGTACTGCGCCGCGCTGCGGCTGCTGTTGCCGTGGTAGCACATCACCATCACCGGCCGCTCGAAGTCGTTTTGCTGCATGAAAGCAGACAAGGTGGTGTTGGTGAGGTGAAAGGCGCCCGGCGTATGCCCGGCTTCAAAACTTTGCGGATCGCGGATGTCGACCAGGGCGGCGCTGCCCTCTTTCCAGCGGGCGTGTGCCTGCTCCACGTTGATCGCTTCGAACTGTTCCATACTGCTGACTGCCTCGTGATTGGGGGACGCCGCTATTGTAACCAACTCTGCGGCGTTTAAGACCAGAGCAAGGGTGTGGTTTTGTCACACCAGCAGCACTTCAACACCTTGTTGACGCAGTTGTTCAACGATCGCCGGATCGGCGGCCCGGCCAGTGATCACCATGGCGATTTGCTCGGTGCGGCTAAACAGCATGCCGGCGCGTTGGCCGACTTTACTGCTGTCAACCAGCACCACCAGTTTACCGACGTAGTTGAGCATCTTTTGCTCCGCCATGGCGGTCAGCATATCCGTTTTATACAAACCCTCGGCGGTAAGGCCGATACCGCTGGTGAACATCCAGTGCCCGGCGTACAGAGTCGCGTCGCCGTCCTGAGGTGCCAGGGTAATCGACTGAGTTTTGTTGTACTGGCCACCCATGATCACCACGCTGTCATGGTCCTGTTCGATCAGATAGTTGGCCAGCGGCAGGTAGTTGGTGATCACCTGAACCGGCTTGCCGCAAATTTCACGCCCCAGCAGAAATGCAGTGGAACCGCAGTTGATCACCACGCTTTCGCCCGGCTGACAGAGTTGCGCCGCCGCTGCCGCGATGCGCATTTTTTCGTCGAGATGCTGGGTTTGGTGGATGTTGAGCGGCGTCCAGGCCGGGCGCGGGGTTTGCGTGGCTTCGGCGCCGTTGCGCACTTTGCGCAATTTGCCAATTTCATTCAGTTTGTTGATGTCCCGGCGCGCGGTGGCCGGAGAGATGTCAAACGCCGCGATCACGTCCGCCACGGAGATTTGCCCCTTGCGATGCAAGAGATCGAGAATGGCATTGTGGCGTTGGGACTCTGTCATGCGGGCTCCATCAGGGTGAGAAGAACGTCGTTGCCTTCGATTATATGCGCGCCGTTTGACGATTTGAATCATTGCCGTTCAAAAGCGCGCATCAGTATGCAACACCGGTTGATTACAAGAAAGACTTGAAGGGCAGGTCGGGTTCCTGGGTGAAACAATCATCGAACCCGCGCGGATAGTGATATTCCAGATTGTCTTTGTCCTGCGGCCAGATGAACTTGCCGCCAACCTGCCAGATAAACGGTTTGAAACCGTACTTGAGCCGGTCCTTTTTCATATCCCACAACACGCGGATCTCCTGCGGATCTGCCTGGAAATTCGACCAAATATCGTGGTGGAAGGGGATCACGACCTGGGCATTCAACGACTCCGCCATACGCAAGATGTCGGCGCTGGTCATCTTGTCGGTAATGCCGCGCGGGTTCTCGCCGTAGGAGCCGAGGGCGACATCAATGTGGTGATCGTTGCCGTGCTTGGCGTAATAGTTGGAATAGTGAGAATCGCCGCTGTGATAAAGGTTGCCGCCCGGCGTTTTGAACAGGTAATTGACCGCACGCAGGTCCATGCCGTCCGGCAGAACGCCTGCCGCTTTTTGTTCCACCGGTAATGTGATCAGCGCCGTGCGATCGAAAGCATCCAGCGCATGAATTTCGACGTCTTTGATTTTTATCACGTCGCCAGGTTTGACGGTGATGCAGCGCGCCGGCGGAACGCCCCAGCCGATCCAGATATCCACGCAGCTTTTCGGCCCGATAAACGGGACGGTGTCTGGACAGTTCTGCAACACTGCCGCCGCGACGTTCACATCGATATGATCGTTGTGATCGTGCGTGGCCAACACGGCGTCGAGCTGGGTGATGGCGAACGGGTCGAGTACGAATGGGGTGGTGCGCAGGTTCGGCTGCAGCTTCCGCACCCCGGCCATGCGCTGCATTTGATGGCCGGTTTTCATCAGAGGATTGCCGTGGCTCTGCTTGCCAGTGCCGCACCAGAAATCGACGCACAGGTTGGCGCCTTCTTCAGACTTGAGCCAGATGCCGGTGCATCCCAGCCACCACATGGCGAAGGTGCCGGGTGCGACTTCCTCCTGCTCTATCTCTTCGTTCAGCCAAGTGCCCCATTCGGGAAAGGTGTTCAATATCCAGGACTCGCGGGTGATGTC
This sequence comes from Serratia marcescens, assembly GCF_001902635.1. Classification (GTDB taxonomy): domain Bacteria; phylum Pseudomonadota; class Gammaproteobacteria; order Enterobacterales; family Enterobacteriaceae; genus Serratia; species Serratia marcescens_F. The sequence continues at coordinate 98,000 of NZ_MJAO01000011.1, forward strand.
GTTGACTTTACTCATGGGTCTTTCCTCATTGGCGGTGATGATAAAATCACAAGTGATCATAATAAGGTTTTATGTGATTTGTTTTGATTGAATCTAGCATCGTTTTTTTCAACTGACAACGATCTTAATTCACGTCAACGCCGCATTATTCGCGCATGGCACTGCCCTTGGCCCTTATGTTTCTCCTGATTACTGCTATTAAATTCAATGGGTAATAAAATATGCGTTGCCTAATCCATTGAATGTTAGTGGAATTGATTTTTATCTTGCGAGGTTGTTCACAAATAATCATTTATGATCTTTTTGTGATTGTTGGTGATTGATATGGTGAGGGCGTTACCTGCACGCCAACCTTTCCGGGAGAGCCGTATGGAAACCCTTTACACCATCTTCACCGTCTTTTTTAACCAGGTGATGACCAATGCGCCGCTGCTGCTGGGGCTGGTTACACTTCTGGGTTACACGTTGCTACGCAAAAGCGCGGCGGTCATCATCAAAGGCACTATCAAGACCATTATCGGTTTCATGTTATTGCAGGCTGGCTCCGGCATCCTGACCGGCACGTTCAAACCCGTTGTGGCGAAGTTGTCTGAGGTATACGGCATCAACGGGGCGATTTCGGACACCTATGCTTCGATGATGGCCACCATCGAACGTATGGGGGACGCCTACAGCTGGGTCGGCTACGCGGTATTGCTGGCATTGGCGCTGAACATTCTCTACGTACTGCTGCGGCGTATTACCGGTATTCGTACCATTATGCTCACCGGCCACATCATGTTTCAGCAGGTTGGGCTGATCGCAGTATTTTTCTACATTCTGGGTTACGGCATGTGGACGACGGTATTGTGCAGCGCGCTCTTGGCTTCACTGTACTGGGGCATCACCTCCAACATGATGCTCAAACCGACGCAGGCGGTAACGGAAAACAGCGGATTCTCGATCGGGCACCAACAGCAGTTCGCTTCGTGGCTGGCATACAAGGCCGCACCGTATCTCGGTAAAAAAGAGGACAGCGTGGAAGATCTGAAGCTGCCCGGGTGGCTGAACATTTTCCATGACAACATCGTGTCCACCGCCATCGTGATGACGCTGTTTTTCGGCATCATTCTGTGCTCGTTCGGCTTGGATACTCTGCAGGCGATGGCCGGTAAAATTCACTGGAGCATCTATATCCTGCAAACCGGGCTGATGTTCGCGGTGGCGATTTTCATCATCGTGCAGGGCGTGCGCATGTTCGTCGCCGAATTAACCGAGGCCTTTAACGGCATTTCCCAACGTCTGATCCCTGGTGCAGTACTGGCCATCGACTGTGCCGCCATTTATAGCTTCGCGCCCAACGCCGTGGTGTGGGGTTTTATGTGGGGCACCATCGGCCAACTGATCGCCGTCGGCATACTGTTAGCGCTCGGCTCTTCCATCATGATTATTCCCGGTTTCATTCCCATGTTCTTTTCTAACGCCACCATCGGCGTATTCGCTAACCACTTTGGTGGCTGGCGCGCGGCGATGAAGATCTGTCTGGTGATGGGAATGATAGAGATCTTCGGCTGCGTGTGGGCCATCAAACTGACCGGGCTAAGCGCCTGGATGGGCATGGCGGACTGGTCGATTCTGGCGCCGCCGCTGATGCAGGGGCTGAGTCTGGGCCTGTGGTTTATGGGCGTGGTGATCGTTATCGCCCTGCTGTACATGTTCTTCGCCGGACGCACCCTGCGTGCGGAAGAAGATGCTGAAAAACAATCGGTTGAATCGGCGTCACGTTAATAGGAGTGCAGATTATGACGGTACGAATCCTGGCGGTATGCGGTTGCGGACAAGGCAGTTCCATGATCATGAAAATGAAAGTCGACCAATTTTTAACGCAGCAAGGCGTGGATCATTCGGTCAACAGCTGTGCGGTGGGGGAATACAAATCCGAGTTGAATGGGGCTGACATCATCATTGCTTCCACCCATGTCGCGGATGAAATCGTCGTCAGCGGCAACAAATATGTGGTCGGGGTACGCAATATGCTCTCGGCGGCGGACTTCGGCCCGAAGCTGATGGACGTCATCGGCGCGCATTTTCCGCAAGATTTGAAGCAGTGAGGAGCGAGTAATGAAGCTGAGCGATTCGTTGGCGCAGAATAACGCTATCCAACTGCAGGCAGAGGCTGCCGACTGGCGCCAGGCGGTGCGGTTGGGGGTCGATCTGCTGGTGGCCGCCGGCGTGGTGGAACTACGCTATTTCGACGCCATTTTGGCCGGCGTCGAACGGCACGGTCCTTACTTCGTGCTGGCGCCGGGCTTGGCGATGCCACACGGCCGGCCGGAAGAAGGGGTGCTGAAAACCGGCTTCGCCTTAGTCACCCTGAAGACGCCAGTGTGTTTCGGTGATGAGGACAACGATCCGATAGACATCTTGATCACCATGGCGGCGGTGGACGCCAAAACGCATCAGGAGGTGGGGATCATGCAAGTGGTGAACCTGTTTGAAGATGAGGCGAACTTCGATCGCTTGCGGGCCTGTCGTCACGCGAGCGAGGTATTGGCGTTGATCGACAAAACGTCTACGGCGGCGGCGAATTGAAGGAGACAAACAATGAACACGCATTTACCGATGTTGCAGGTGGCACTGGATAACCTGTCCATGGCTGCGGCTTACGACACGACTCGCCTGATCGCGGCCGAAGTCGACATCATCGAAGTCGGCACTATTTTGTGCGTGGCGGAAGGTGTGCGAGCCGTGCGCGATCTGAAAGCGCTGTATCCGGATCGCATTGTGTTGGCGGACGCAAAAATCGCAGATGCGGGTCAGATTTTGGCGCGAATGTGCTTCGAGGCGCATGCCGATTGGATCACGGTGATCTGCTGTGCCGATATCAATACGGCCAAGGGAGCCCTGCAGGTGGCGCATGAGTTCGGTGGTGACGTGCAGATAGAACTGACGGGGTTCTGGACCTGGGAACAGGCGCAGGCGTGGCGTGAAGCGGGAATTGGTCAGGTGGTGTATCACCGCAGCCGTGACGCGCAGGCGGCGGGGGTATCCTGGAGCGATGACGATATCCGCGCGGTTCGTCGCCTGAGCGAGATGGGTTTTAAGGTGACGGTCACCGGCGGACTGGCGCTGGAGGATTTGCCTCTGTTCCAAGGTATTCCCATCCATGTCTTTATCGCCGGGCGCAGCATTCGCGATGCCGCCGACCCGGTCGCGGCGGCACGGGAATTTAAACGTGTTATCGCCCAGCTGTGGGGCTGAGGAGCGGTTATGTTGCACAAATCCGTGCCGTTGGGCATCTATGAGAAAGCGTTGCCGCCGGGCGAGGACTGGCTGACGCGCCTGCAACTGGCGGGTGAGTTGGGATTCGATTTCGTTGAAATGTCGATCGATGAAAGCGACGGCCGCCTGGCGCGGCTGGACTGGAACACTGAACAGCGGCTTGCGTTGGTTAGCGCCGTTGCGGCGAGCGGTGTGCGCGTCCCTTCTTTATGCCTTAGCGCCCACCGGCGTTTTCCGTTGGGCAGTGAAGACGACACGACGCGCGACCGGGGACTGGAGATCGTGCGAAAAGCTATTCGGCTGGCGCAGGATACCGGCATCCGGGTGATCCAACTGGCCGGGTATGACGTTTATTACCAGCAGTCGACTGCGCAGACCCGCGCCCGGTTCCGCGCCGGATTGATGCAGGCGGTAGAGATGGCCAGCCGTGCGCAGGTCATGCTGGCGATGGAAATCATGGACTATCCACTGATGAACTCGATCAGCAAGGCGCTGGGCTACGCCCACTACCTGAATAACCCGTGGTTTCAGCTGTACCCGGATATCGGTAACTTGTCTGCCTGGGACAACGATGTGCCGATGGAGCTCATGGCCGGACGCGGACATATCGTGGCGGTACACGTTAAGGATACGCGGCCGGGGGAGTTTAAGAATGTGCCGTTCGGCGAAGGCGTGGTGGATTTCGTACGCTGTTTCGAAACGCTGTTGCAGAGCGGCTATCGTGGCCCCTATCTGCTCGAGATGTGGAGCGAGAAAGCGAACGATCCGCTGCGGGCGGTGCGGGAGGCGCGTGCCTGGGTGGTTGAACGCATGGCCGAGGCCGGGTTGGAAATAAGGAGGTAGCATGCTGGAACAACTGAAAAGTCAGGTGTACCGAGCCAATATGGCGTTGCCTGAGCACGGGCTGGTGACCTATACCTGGGGCAATGTCAGCGGCATCGATCGGGCCAGTGGGCTGGTGGTGATCAAACCCAGCGGCGTACCTTATGAAACGATGCGGGCTGAGGATATGGTGGTGGTGAATGCGCGAGGTGAGGTTGTTGAGGGGCAACTGCGACCTTCGTCCGATACGCCGACGCATTTGGCGCTGTACCGGGCGTTCCCTCAACTCGGCGGTGTGGTGCATACACACTCCACCCATGCCACCGCCTGGGCGCAGGCGGGGGAAGCGATACCGGTGCTCGGCACCACCCACGCCGACTATTTTTCCGGCGATATTCCTTGTACCCGCGGGCTGACGGCAGAAGAGGTGGCGCGGGAATATGAGCTGAACACCGGTCGGGTGATTATCGAAACCCTGAAAGGGCGTGAACCGTTGCACATTCCCGGTATCCTGGCGTATCAGCATGGCCCGTTCAGTTGGGGAAGGACGCCGGATGAGGCGGTGCATAACGCCGTGGTGTTGGAGGCGGTGGCGAAAATGGCGTGGATCAGCCGGGATATTAACCCCGGCCTAAGGCGGATAGATGACTATCTGCTGGAAAAGCATTTCAGCCGCAAACATGGCGCCGGTGCCTATTACGGCCAGCGCTGACTCTCAGGCGCCGTAGCCCATCATCTTCAACAGCTGCTGCGCCTGCTGCACCGCTTCCTGGCGATGGGCGACGCCCAGTTTCTGGTACAGGTTGCGGATGTGGGTCTTGATGGTGGTGGCCGCTACGTCCAGCTCGCCGGCGATCTGATCGTTGCTGTAGCCGGAATAGATCAGCCCCAGCACCTGCCATTCGCGCTGGGTGAGCGGGCTGGTACGGATCAGCTCCGGCACCTGCGGGTGAGTCAGCAGTTTATCGACGAAGTTCTCGTCAAAATGCGCGAACTTATGCCGATGATGCTGGTTGATGTCGCGCAGAATGCGCTGGGCGCGATGCTGTTCCAGCTCCGGCAGCGTGTTGAGCTGGATCAGCTGGCGCAGCTGCTGCGCCATCACTTCGCCCTCGATGACGAAGTGGCTGATAAAGCCGGTGCGGTTGGCCAGCGACAGCGCTTCGATCAGCGCCTGCTGTGCTTCGCCCTTGCGCTCTTGCAGCCAGTAAAGCTGGTTGCTGAGCAGCAGGTTGCGGTTGAGATCGCTCACCAAACGCAGGCGGCGGGCGTTTTCGTTCAGTTCATCCAGCACCACGCCGGCTTCTTCATACTGGCCGAGCAGGATCTGCACCCGCGCGATGTTGCGCCATTGGCCCTGAGTGAAGTGGTTGTCCGCCATGCCGGGCTTTTCGGTATGGCGCAGCCACTGGGCGGCGGCGGCGGCGTCGCCGGTCATCTGCCAGTGAATCACCCGCGACTTGTCGGTGTTGGTCAGCCAGTCGCGGTGGTAGTGGGCGCCGTGCAGCAGGGTTTCGCAGCGCTGCAGGTGGGAATTGGCATTATCCAGATCGCCGCGCGCCAGCGAGCATTTGGCCAGCATGGCGATGCACTGCAGCTGCTGCTGCGGTTGGTAGTTCGCCAGGATCTTCAGCCCGGTGCGCGCCGCGTCTTCCGCTTCGTCCAGCCGCGACCACGACCACAGGATCTGCGCGCGAATGCGCAGCAGAAATTCGTGCATCGGCAGCTGTTCCAGATGCTGCTCGCGGATCAGCTCAAATGCCTTGTCCTGGGTTTCGTAAGCGGCCTGCAGGAAGCCTTGGGCGATGAGGATCTCGCTCTGCTGCAGCAGCGCCCAGAGCGCGTAATGGTTGGCCTGATGGCGGCGCGCCATCTGCTCGGTTTGCTGCATCATCGGCAGCGCGCGCGCCAGTTCACCCTTGCAGTGGTGCACTTCGCCGGTCACCGATGTGGCGACGATGCGGCTGTAGTAGCTGGACAGCGGCAGGAATTTCAACGCTTCGGTCGCCAGCCGCTCGGCCTCTTCCGGTTTGCCGGCGTTGATCGCCACCTGGGCGCGCAAGGCGTTGAACTCGGCGTGCAGCGTCTGGTCTATTTCGATTTTCTGTTCGTGCATGGTGCGCTCGGCGCGCTCCAGCAGGGTATTGACCTCGCTGTAGCGGTGCTGGCTCTGCGCCAGCCAGGCCTGCAACAGCGCCAGCTTGGGGTTTTGGATCAGGCGCTCATACGGCAGCGCGTTGAGGCATTCTTCCAGCAAGGCCAGCTCGCTGTGGTGGAACAGCGACCAGGCGTGTTGCAGCAGGATATCGCGCAGCATGCTGACGTCGCTGGCCGCCAGCGCATGGTGAATGGCCTCCGCCGGGTAACCCAGCGCCAGCCAGCCCTCGGCGGCGGCGCGGTGCAGCCCCGGTAGCTCCAGCGCCAGCTCCCACTGACAGCGCTGGCGAAGGAAAGAGGCGAACAGCGGGTGGAAGTTGAACCATTCGCCGGTATCGTCCATGCGGTGGATGAACAGCCCCTGGCGCTCCAGTTCTTCCAGCCGCTGCTGGCCGTTTTCTTCGCCGGTCAGGCGCACGATCAGCGCGTCGTTCATCGAACGCAGCACCGAACAGCGCAGCAGGAAGGCGCGCGCATCGCTATCGACGTGATCCAGCACTTCGTCCACCAGGTAGTCGGACAGGTGACTGGCGTTCAAGCCCGCCAGCCGTTTGGCCGACAGCTGGGCCGAAGAGGCGGACTGGCGGGCCGACAGCGCGATCAGCTGCAGCGCGGTGGCCCAGCCTTCCACCTCGTCGCACAGGCGGCTGCTGTCTTGCTGTTCCATCGGTGCCGCCAGGCGGCAATCGAAGAACTGTTTGGCTTCCTGATGGGTGAATGCCAGCTGTTGCGTGCCCATTTCCAGCAGCTGATCGCGTACCCGCAGATTGGCGATGCCGAGCGGCGGCAGGGTGCGCGAGAGCAGGAGCAGCGTCAGGTTTTCCGGCTGGTGGCGCAGGAAAAAGCGCATGGCTTCGTGGATAGCGTCGTTGGTGATCAGGTGGTAGTCGTCGATCACCAGGTACAGCGGCTGGTGCCAGTCGGCCAGCTCGATAAACAGCTGGGCGAACAGCGCCGACAGGCTGGCGTATTGGTGCTTTTGGCTCAGCGCCTCGCTTTTGACGCAGCGGCCGCCGCTGGCCTGCTGCAGGGCGGCGATCAGGTAGCTGGCAAAGCGCTCCGGTTGGTTGTCGCTCTCGTCCAGCGAATACCAGCCCAGATCGGCCTTGCCGGCCGCCCATTGGGCGACCAACGTGGTTTTCCCGTATCCCGCCGGGCAATTGACCAGTGTCAGGCGATAGTTGCCCGCGCTGGCCAGTTTGGCCAGCAGGCGATCGCGGATCACGGTATTTTGCAGCCGTACCGGGCGGCTCAGTTTTGATGGGATCAGCATAGTATTCCAGGGTATAAATCGCGGTTCCCGCCGGGATTGGAGTGGCGCTAATTATTTTATGGTTCGTAATTAATAGCTCCTCCTAACTTCTGCCAACCCTAAACGTATTGCAACAAGCTTCCGCATTGGCTTGGAGTTAAGTTGCTATCGATCACACTTTTTTACGTTTGGCGCCGGCGCGCGGCGATGCCGTTACGGATCGCATTTCCGGCCCTGGACAAAACTTCAGCAGTGCGAATACTTGTGCTAACGTCATGGTTAACGTTCTCAGTGCTCGCCGCACGCGTTGGCGGGCTTTTTTGCATCGTTGCAAGGGAGTCAAAAAGTGCCTGAGATCACAATTCCAGCTACGCCCCAATCCTCCTCCCCAGCTAATCCCCAGGCGGGATGATGCCGTCAGGCGTTCTCACCGGCACGATAGCGGCAATTTGACCCACTTACTGGATAGAGAGTTTTCCTTATGTCACAGCCTACGCTCAAGAAGGATGCTTTTCTGGCGGCGCTTACCCGTCAGTGGCAACGGTTCGGCCTCAGTTCCGCACAGCAGATGACGCAACATCAATGGTGGGAAGCCGTCAGCGCGGCGCTGGCCGAACAGCTGGCCGCGCAACCGGCACCGCGTAAAAGCGCCAAACCGCTGCGCCACGTGAACTACATTTCGATGGAGTTTCTGATCGGCCGGTTGACGGCGAATAACCTGATCAACCTGGGCTGGTACGACACCGTCGAGCAGGCGCTGGCGGAGCAGAACGTCAAGCTGGCGGATCTGCTGGAGCAGGAAACCGATCCGGCGCTGGGCAACGGCGGGTTGGGGCGTTTGGCGGCCTGTTTCCTCGACTCGATGGCGACGGTGGAGCAACCGGCCACCGGCTATGGGCTGAACTACCAATATGGGCTGTTCCGCCAATCGTTCCTGGGCGGGCAACAGCAAGAGGCGCCGGATAACTGGCAGCGCGAGAGCTACCCGTGGTTCCGCCACAACGCCGCGCTGGCGGTGGACGTGGGCATCGGCGGCAAGCTGGAGAAACAGGCCGACGGCCGCGAGCTGTGGCGCCCGGCCTTCACCCTGCGCGGTGAAGCCTGGGATCTGCCGGTGCTGGGGTACCGCAACGGCGTGGCGCAGCCGCTACGCCTGTGGCAGGCGACCCATCAGCACCCGTTCAACCTGAGCGATTTCAACGACGGCAAATTCCTGCAGGCGGAGAAGCAGGGCGTAGAAGCCGACAAGCTGACCAAGGTGCTCTACCCGAACGACAACCACCAGGCCGGCAAACGCCTGCGCCTGATGCAGCAGTATTTCCAGTGTGCCTGCTCGGTGGCGGACATTTTGCGCAAGCACCATCAGGCCGGCCGCAAGATTGAAGAGTTGCCGAAGTACGAAGTGATCCAGCTGAACGACACTCACCCGACCATCGCCATTCCGGAAATGCTGCGCATTCTGCTGGATGAGCACCAGCTGGAGTGGGATGCGGCCTGGGCGATCACCAGCAACACCTTTGCCTATACCAACCACACCCTGATGCCGGAAGCGCTGGAGTGCTGGGATGAAAAACTGGTGCGCAGCCTGCTGCCGCGTCACTTCTCCATCATCAAACAGATCAACGCCAGGTTCAAAAAATTGGTGGATAAGCATTGGCCGGGCGACGAGGCGGTGTGGGCCAAGCTGGCGGTACACCATAACAAGCAGGTGCGCATGGCCAACCTGTGCGTGGTCAGCGGCTTTGCGGTCAACGGCGTGGCGCAGCTGCATTCGGATCTGGTGGTGAAAGATCTGTTCCCGGAATATCACCAGCTGTGGCCGAACAAATTCCATAACGTCACCAACGGCATCACGCCGCGCCGCTGGTTGAAACAGTGTAACCCTGCGCTGTCGGGTTTGATCGACGAGACGCTGAAGGTGGAGTGGGCCAACGATCTCGACGCGCTGCGTGGGCTGGAGAAATTCGCCGACGACGCGGCGTTCCGCCAGCGATATCAGCAGATCAAACGCGACAACAAGGTGGCGCTGGCCAACTATGTGCACGGCGTGATGGGACTGACGCTCAACCCGGACGCGATCTTCGACGTGCAGATTAAACGCCTGCACGAGTACAAGCGCCAGCACTTGAACCTGTTGCACATTCTGTCGCTGTATCGTCAGCTGCGCGACAACCCGAATCTGGACATCGTGCCGCGCGTTTTCCTGTTCGGTGCCAAGGCGGCACCGGGTTACTACCTGGCGAAAAACATCATCTACGCCATCAACCAGGCGGCCGAGAAGATCAACAACGATCCGCTGGTGAAAGATCGTCTGAAAGTGGCGTTTATCCCCGACTACCGCGTGTCGGTGGCTGAGCTGATGATCCCGGCGGCGGATATCTCCGAGCAGATCTCCACCGCCGGTAAAGAGGCCTCCGGTACCGGCAACATGAAGTTGGCGCTGAACGGCGCGCTGACGGTCGGCACGCTGGACGGCGCCAACGTCGAAATTGCCGAGCAGGTGGGCGAAGACAATATCTTTATCTTCGGCAACACCGTGGAGCAGGTGAAGGCGCTGTTGGCGAAGGGCTACGACCCGCTCAGCTACCGCAAGAAAGACAAGCACCTGAAGGCGATTTTGGACGAGCTGGCGAGCGGCGCGTTCAGCCACGGCGACAAGCACGCGTTCGACATGATGCTGCATAGCCTGTTGAAAGGCGGCGACCCCTATTTGGTGCTGGCGGACTTCGCTTCGTACTGCCAGGCGCAGCTCCGGGTCGATGAACTGTACCGCGATCGGGACGAATGGACGCGGCGGACTATCCTTAACACCGCACGCGTCGGCATGTTCAGCTCGGATCGCTCGATTCGCGATTACCAGCAGCGCATCTGGCAAGCCAAACGTTAAGGAGAGCGAATGGATCGCAAGCGTATCGATCAGGTGGCAGCGCAGGCGGGGATCGCTGCCGATTTCATCAATGCCCACGGCAAGCGGCAGGCGATTGAGCCGGAGACCAAACGCAAGCTGCTGGCGGCCATGAACCGCACCGGCGCCGTGCAGGAAAGCGCGCCGTCGCCGTTACCGGCGGTCAAGGTGTTCTATCAGGGTGCGCCGCTGGCGCTGACGCCGGCGGGCGAAGGCGAATACCTGTGGGCGCTGCAGCGTGAAGACGGCGAATGCTTGCAAGGGCGCGTCGGCGCGCGCAAGACCCTGACGCTGCCCGGCGATCTGCCGACCGGCTACCACCAGCTGACGCTGAGCCAGGGCGCGCAGCAGTGGCCATGTCGGCTGATCGTCGCGCCGAGGCGTTGCTTCGAGCCGGACGCCTTGCTGACTGGCAAGAAGCTGTGGGGTGCCTGCGTGCAGCTGTATACGCTGCGTTCCGATCGCAACTGGGGCATCGGCGACTTCGGCGATCTGCGCCTGATGGTGGAGCAGGTGGGTGAACGCGGCGGCGCTTTCGTCGGCCTTAATCCGATCCATGCGCTGTATCCGGCCAACCCGGACAGCGTCAGCCCGTACAGCCCCTCGTCGCGCCGCTGGCTGAATCTGGCGTATATCGACGTCAACGCGGTGGAGGATTTCCAGCGCAGCGAAGCGGCGCAGCGCTGGTGGCTGAAGCCGGCGACGCAGAAACAGTTGGCCAAGGCGCGCGCCGCGGAGTGGGTGGATTACGCCGCCGTGATGCCATTGAAGCTGGCGGCGCTGAAGCTGGCGTTCCCGGTATTTCAGGCGCGCAAACCGGGCGATGCGCAGCGCCAGGCGTTTGAGCAATTCGTGGCGGACGGTGGTGACAGCCTGTATCAGCAGGCGTCTTTCGACGCGCTGCATGCGCATTTGGCGGCGAAAGACGTCAGCCAATGGGGCTGGCCGGCTTGGCCTGAGCGTTATCGGCAGGGCAATGGCAAAGCGGTGCGGCAGTTCTGCGAAGAACATCAGGATGCGGTTCGTTTTTACCTGTGGTTGCAGTGGCTGGCAGCCGCTCAGTTCGCTGAGTGTTTCGTGCAGAGCCAACGGCAGCAGATGCCGATCGGCCTGTATCGCGATCTGGCGGTTGGAGTGGCGGAGGGCGGTGCGGAAACCTGGTGCGACCGCGAGCTGTACTGCCTGAAAGCGTCGGTCGGCGCACCGCCGGATATCCTGGGGCCGCTGGGGCAAAACTGGGGCCTGCCGCCGATGGATCCGCACGTGATGACGGCGCGTGGTTATCAGCCGTTTATCGATCTGCTGCGCGCCAACATGACCAGCTGCGGCGCGCTGCGCATCGATCACGTGATGGCGCTGCTGCGGCTGTGGTGGATCCCCTATGGCGAAACCGCCGATCGTGGCGCCTACGTCAAATATCCGGTAGACGATCTGCTGGCGGTGCTGGCGCTGGAAAGCCAGCGTCACCGCTGTATGGTGATCGGCGAGGATCTCGGCACTGTGCCGGTGGAGATCATCGGCAAGCTGCGGGACAGCGGCGTCTACTCCTACAAAGTGCTCTATTTCGAACGCGACGGCGAGCACCATTTCCGTGCGCCGCAGGCTTATCCGGTGCAGGCGATGGCGACCATTACCACTCACGATCTACCGACGCTGCGCGGCTATTGGCAGAGCGACGATCTGACGCTCGGCAAGACGCTGGGGCTTTACCCGGACGCGGAACTCCTGCAGGCGCTGTTCGCCGATCGGGAACGCGCCAAGCAGGGGCTGCTGGATGGGCTGCACCGCTACGGCTGCGTGCCGCAGAAGGTGGGCAAGAAGGCGGCGCTGCTCGGCATGAGCCCGCAGCTCAATCGCGGCCTGCAGCGCTATGTCGCCGACAGCGCCAGCGCCTTGCTCGGCCTGCAGCCGGAAGACTGGCTGGATATGGCCGATCCGGTCAACATTCCCGGCACCAGCGATCAATACCCTAACTGGCGGCGCAAGCTGACCCAAACGCTGGAGGAGATGTTCGCCGATCCGCGGATAAACCGGTTGTTGAAGGACTTGGATAAGCGGCGTCGCAAAGTGTCGGTGGGGTGACGATCGAGTGCCGTTGTATTAAGACAAAGGATGAGGACCGTAGCCCTATCCAAATGATGGATACCCGAATTAATTGGAGTTGCAGCTAGGCGGCAAGTGCGTAAATCCCCAGGAGCTTACTTAAGTAAGTGACTGGGGTGCGCGCACGCAGCCAACAACGCTGCAACTTCAAGTAAGAAGGGGGATCAGTAGTAAGAGTGTTCGCCGCGCTGGTGCTCGGTCAAGTCACGCACGCCCTTCAGTTCCGGGAACTTCTGCAGCAGCTCTTTCTCGATGCCTTCTTTCAGCGTGACATCCACCATCGAACAGCCGTTGCAACCGCCACCGAACTGCAGGATCGCCATGTTGTCGTCGGTGATCTCCATCAACGTCACGCGGCCGCCGTGGCCCGCCAGCTGTGGGTTGATCTGCGATTGCAGCACGTATTCAACGCGTTCCATCAGCGGTGCATCGTCATCGACCTTGCGCATCTTGGCGTTCGGCGCCTTCAGCGTCAGCTGGGAACCCAGCTGGTCGGTCACGAAGTCGATTTCGGCGTCTTCCAGATACGGCGCGCTCAGCTCATCGACATAGGCGGACAGCTTGTCGAACTTCAGTTCGGTATCCGTCGCTTCTACCGCGTCCGGCGGGCAATAAGAGACACCGCATTCGGCCGTCGGCGTGCCCGGGTTGATCACGAATACGCGGATTTGGGTGCCTTCTTCTTGATTTGCCAACAGTTTGGCAAAGTGTTCCTGTGCAGCATCTGTTATACGGATCATAGCATTAGCTCAATAGTTGACTTCTATAGTCGGTTATAATACGCCCATTGCCGTGGCACTACAACGTGCGGCAAACGCACCAGACCTGCACCGAGGCGGCGCCTTGCCGCTGCAGCAGCGCCGCGATCTCCGAGACGGTGCTGCCGGTGGTCACCACGTCATCCACCAGAGCGATATGCCGGCCGGCAACCGATGCCGCGCAGACGAAAGCGCGCTGTAGATTGCGCCGGCGCGCCCCGGCGTTCAGCCGTTGTTGCAGGGCGGTCTTGCGCACCCGGCGCAAGGTGGCGGGCTGAAAGGCGCAGCCCAGCCAGTGCGCCAGCGGCCGGGCCAGCAGCTCGCTTTGGTTATAGCCGCGGCGCCAACAGCGCGTTGCATGCAAGGGTACCGCTAAAATCATATCGGGTCTGTTCAGATACTGCTCTGTGCATGCGTGCCGCCACTGCAACAGCATCAGGCGCGCCAGCGTCGGTGCCAGTTCGGGCGCGTGCTGGAACTTGAACCTTTTCACCAGCTGGCTGAGGGGCGCAACGTAGTCGCCGACGAACACCAACCGCAGCCAGGGCGGTGGCCGTTGCAGGCAGCGGCCGCAGGGCGTTTGTGTATTCCCGGCGGGCAGCCCGCAGCGCGGACAACAAGGGGGTTTGGCCGGCAGATGGCGCAGGCAACAGCTGCAGATACCATGACGCATCAGGCTCAACGGCTGCCGGCATAGCCAACAGCGGCTGCGGATTGATAGCATAGAGGCTCCGTGACGGATAAGCATGAAAGGACAATAACCAATGACAGCGCTGTACTGGCAAACAATAGGTGAAGGCGAACGCGATCTTGTGCTGCTGCACGGCTGGGGATTGAACGCCGAAGTGTGGAGTTGCATTCAGGCGCGACTGACGCCGCATTTTCGCCTGCACCTGGTCGATCTGCCGGGGTATGGCCGCAGCCAGGGGTTCGGCGCCCTGTCGCTGGAGCAGATGACGGAGATCGTGCTGGCGGCCGCGCCGCCGCAGGCCTGGTGGCTCGGCTGGTCGCTCGGCGGGCTGGTGGCCAGCCAGGCGGCGTTGATGCAGCCTGAGCGGGTCAAGGGGCTGATCACCGTGGCCTCCTCGCCGTGCTTCGCCGCACGCGATGAGTGGCCGGGGATCCGCCCGGACGTGTTGAGCGGCTTCCAGCACCAGCTGAGCCTGGATTTTCAGCGTACCGTCGAGCGCTTTCTGGCGTTGCAGACGCTGGGCACCGAGAGCGCGCGTCAGGATGCACGCCAGCTGAAAGCGGTGGTGCTCAATCAACCGACGCCGAGCGTCGAGGTGTTGAACGGCGGGCTGGAGATCCTGCGCACTGCCGATCTGCGCGTGCCTCTGGCGGTACTGACGTTGCCGCTGCTGCGGATCTACGGCTATCTGGATGGGCTGGTGCCGCGCAAGGTCGCCGAGCTGCTCGACGCCGCTTGGCCGCACTCCAGGTCGCAGATCGTGGCCAAGGCCGCCCATGCGCCGTTTATCTCTCACCCTGATGAATTTGTGACGATGATCGAAGCGTTTATTGCAGCACATTGAATACGGCGGGAAAACGCACGATAGAGCGCTAAAAAAAACGCCGCCGGGTGGATAAAAGACAAAGCTGTTCGATACTTAGTGAGTCAATGCGTTGGCTGAAAAATGAAAAAAACGCGAGCGGCGTTTTTCATTTTGGCGTTTCGTCTCTGGGCAACAGGCCCCGTCAGGGAAAGCAACGAGGCCTGAGGATGTCGCGGCAGCCTGCGGTACTGCGCATGGATTCTTGACGGCTTTCATAACAGATAAATTATCCATTGAGAGGTTAGTGTCATGAAATCATTGAAGATGATTATTGCAGCGGCAGTGCTGGGTTCGGTGTCTTTCGGCTCCATGGCGGCAACCCTGCTGACCAAGGAAGATCTGGATAAGAATCCGGGTAAATACGAGAAGTTAGGCACCGTCACCACCACGGCGCAGACCACGTCGCCGATGGATGCCAAGGAAGAGCTGTCCAAACTGGCGGACGAAAAGGGCGGGCAATACTACGTGATCCTGGCGGGCCGCGAGCACGGTAAATTCAGTGCCATCGCCGAAGTCTACAAAGACAAAAAATAAGTCTTGAACGGCAAAGGGGCGCCTGTCAGCGGCGCCCCTGGCTTTCAGGCTTTCAGCCGATAGGTCACCGTGCTGCATCCTTGGCCCTGCGGGCAGCTTTTGCAACTGCCGCTCAGGCAGGCACTGTCATCCTGCTCGATACGTTCCACTTTCCCCATCGCCATTAAACGTTCCAGCATCGCCTGCACCAGCGGCAGCGGCGTCGCCAGCGATTGGCTGAGCTGCTGTGCCTGGGCGCTGCCGAGCAGCGCCAGCGCATCGCGCACCTGCAGCAGCCCGGCCATCAGTGACAGCTCCCTTTGGCGCTCTGGCAACAAGACGCCGGCGTGGCGTTGCCCAGGCGCACCGTGACGCGGCTGCGCGCCCGGCGTAGGCCGAACAGCACCAGCAGGTTCACCAGCACCACCACCAGGATCGCCGTCAGGCTGTACTGCGGGTGTTGGTTGAAGGTGGCCACCTGATAGAACAGCGTCGCCAGCGAGTAGGCCACGTTCAGCCCCCACAGGATAGAGAAGGTCATCCAGCCGCGGCTCGACTCGCGGGCGATGGCGCCCATCACCGAGACGCAAGGCACGTAAAGCAGCACGAAAATCAGATAGCTGTAGGCGGAGATGCCGGAGCCGAATTTGCTGCTCATCACGCCCATCGAGCCGACGCCCATCTCGCCGTCGCCCTTGCTGGCTTCGATTGGGTTGGAGAGCACGCTCAGGCTGAAGGTATTTTTCAGGCCATCCCAGGTTTCTTTCAGCGCGCCGCCCAGCTCATCGAGCAGGTTGAAGTTGGCGGCGTCGAACGCCTCTTTGTTGATGTGCTCGGCGGTGTACAGCGTATTCAGCGTGCCAACCACCACTTCTTTCGCCATCGCGCCGGTCACCAGGCCGACGGTGGCCTGCCAGTTATCGCTGTGGACGCCCATCGGCTGCAGCAGCGGCGTCAGCACTTTGGACACCGAGGCCAGCGCGGAGTCGTTGATGTTATCGACCGGCTTGCCGCTGAACGAGAAGCTGTTCAGGCCGCCGATGAACATGCTGGCTACCACGATCACCTTACCGGCGCGCAGCACGAAGCCTTTCAGCCGCTGCCAGGTTTGCAGCAGCAGGCTTTTCAGGTGCGGCACGTGGTAGACCGGCAGTTCCATCACGAACGGCGAGGCCTCACCGCGCATGATGGTGTATTTCAGCACCAGGCCGGTGAGGATCGCCACCGCAATGCCGAGCATGTACAGCGAGAACACCACCCCGGCGCCGTCCTGGCCGAAGAAGGCGGCGGCGAACACTGCGAAGATCGCCAGACGGGCGCCGCAGGACATGAACGGCGCCATCATGATGGTGATCAGGCGCTCGCGCTGGGCGTCCAGCGTCCGGGCACCCATGATTGACGGTACGTTGCAGCCGAAGCCGACAATCAGCGGCACGAAGGACTTGCCCGGCAGCCCAAGCGCCTGCATCAGGCGGTCCATCACGAACGCCGCGCGCGCCATGTAGCCGGAGTCTTCCAGGAACGACAGGAACAGATACATCATGCCGATCTGCGGCACCAGCGGCAGCACGGTGTTGATGCCGCCGCCGACGCCCTGCGCCAGGAAGACGGTCAGCCAGTCGGGGAAGTGCAGGGTATAGCCGAGCCACTGAATGCCCTGAATGAAGATCGCCGCCGAGCCGATATCGAAGATCGGCTGCAGCGCGCCACCGATGTTGATCGCCAGCAGGAACATCAGGTACATCACCAGCAGGAAGATCGGCACGCCCAGCCAGCGGTTGAGGATCACTTTATCCAGCATTTCGGTCAGGCGGTTGGGCATCGCCTGCTGCGAGTTGCTGACCGCGTCGCACAGGGCGGCGATGGACTGGTAGCGCGCGTCGGCGATCACCAGCGCCGGGTCTTCTTGCTGCTGTTGGTGCAACGCCTGGGTGGCTGCAGGCAGCAGTGCGACAGCAGGGCCGGCCAGACGGTGGCTGTAGATGTCGCCTTCCAGCATCTGCAGCGCCAGCCAGCGGCGCTGCGCCGCCGGCAGCGTTTGCGGCATGGCGTCGCTCAGCGTGGCGACCTCTTTGAGCAACAGCGGCGGGTAGTTCACCAGCGCCTGTTGCTCATTAAGCCGATGATTGTCGAGCATCTGTTTCAGCACGCCAATGCCGTCGGCGCGGGTGGAGACCATCGGCACCACCGGGCAGCCGAGGCGCGCCGACAGCGCGGCGACGTCGATTTCGATATGCTGACTTTTGGCGATGTCGAGCATGTTCAACGCCACGATGCAGGGAATGCCCAGCTCCAGCAGCTGCAGCGTCAGGTAGAGGTTACGCTCCAGGTTGGAGGCGTCGACCACGTTGATCAGCAGATCGGCGTCGCCGCTCAAAATGTAGTGGCAGGCGATCTGCTCATCGAGCGAGGTTTGTTCCGAGATGGTGGTCAGGGAGTAGGTGCCGGGCAGATCGACCAGCCGCACGTCAGACTGCGGGGTGGTGAAATGGCCTTCTTTGCGTTCAACCGTCACACCCGCCCAGTTGCCGACCCGCTGGCGCGCGCCGGTCAGCTGGTTGAACAGCGTGGTCTTGCCGGAGTTCGGGTTGCCGATTAAGCCGATGGTGAGTTTTTTCATAGTTCAGCGTGTCGTCTTCAAGGAGAACAGCGCCGGCGCAAGGGCGCGTCGGCAAACGGAGGGCGCACCGGCTCAGGACTGGCCGTCGAGCTGCAGCAGCGCCAGATCCTTCCTGCGCAGCACCAGGCTGACGCGGCGAGTTTTAATTTCTATCGGATCGCCCAGCGGCGCGACGCGCACCACTTCAAACGAAGAGCCGGGCAGCATGCCGAGCGATAACAGTTTCTGGCGGTAGGCCGGCGCAATCTCGCTGGAAAAGCCGGCGATCTTATACGTGTGTTTCGGTTGAAGATGCATGTATTAAACCTTCCGGGAGCCGATGGTGTTCGGGCTGATGATTCTTGGACGTGGCCGGCGAAAGCTTCACACCGTCGGCGTTATTCATCCATAAGGTCATGCAATAATACGGAACGCAATAATAGTGAGAACCATTATCACATTCAATAAAAAAAGTAGGGGTATTGGTAACCAATTATTATCACCTTGCCGTTGTTTTACCACCGGCGCGGGCGCGCGGCAAATGCGAATGGCGGGTTAAATCGGTTGCATAATTACGGTTAATTTTTCCTGATTGCAAACGCGGCGGCTTATTCTTTCGTTTTGGTTAGCGAGGCGGAAAATATTAATAACATTCCTGGCGCGTAATGCGAGCGGTAACTATTTGTGTTTCGCCCACAATGTGTGAAATGAAAACGCATTGTTAATCGCCGTGTTAATAATCCGGCGTTGATAGTGAGTTTTTTGAGAACCGGGTCACAGGCGGCGCGAAAATAAAAAGATGGCGGTTTATTGAGACGGGTCAAAAAACGCCGCCAGTTTTTTTCATCAGCAAGGGCGGAGCAGGCTCCGCCCTTGCTGGTTCTGACTTAGCGTTTTTTACCGAACGCCGCCGCCAGCGCATCGCCCATGGCGCTGTTGCCGGCCGGTGCCGCGTTGCGCGGTTTGGCTTTGTTGGCGCCTGCCGAACGGTTGGCGTTGTCGCGTGCCTGTGCTGGCGCGTTGCCGCCGCGGCGCGGTGAACCTTCGCCCGGCTGCTCATCCAGGCGCATGCTCAGCGCGATGCGTTTACGCTGCAGATCGACTTCCATCACCTTCACTTTGACGATGTCGCCGGCCTTCACCACGGTGTGCGGATCTTCAACGAACTTGTCCGCCAGCGAGGAGATGTGTACCAGGCCGTCCTGATGCACGCCGATATCCACGAAGGCACCGAAGTTGGTGACGTTGGTCACCGACCCTTCCAGGATCATGCCCACCTGCAGATCGTTGAGGGTTTCCACCCCTTCGGCGAAGGTGGCGGTTTTGAATTCCGGCCGCGGGTCACGGCCCGGCTTCTCCAGCTCTTTCAGGATGTCGGTGACCGTCGGCACGCCGAACTTGTCGTCGGTGAAATCGACCGCTTTCAGGCTGCGCACCGCCGAAGCGTTGCCCATCAGATCCTGCAGCGCCTGCTCGGTGGCAGCCAGAATGCGCTGCACCACCGGGTAGGCTTCCGGGTGAACGGTGGAGGCGTCCAGCGGGTTGTCACCGTGGTTGATGCGTAGGAAGCCGGCACACTGTTCAAAGGCTTTCGGCCCCAGGCGGCTGACCTTCAGCAGCTGTTCACGGTTGCTGAAGCGGCCGTTCTCGTCGCGCCAGTTGACGATATTTTGCGCCATCATGCGCGTCAGGCCGGCCACGCGGGTCAGCAACGGTACCGACGCGGTGTTCAGGTCGACGCCGACGGCGTTCACGCAGTCTTCCACCACCGAGTCCAGTTTCTTCGCCAGCTGGCTTTGGCTGACGTCGTGCTGATATTGGCCGACGCCGATGGATTTCGGGTCGATCTTCACCAGCTCCGCCAGCGGATCCTGCAGACGGCGGGCGATGGACACCGCGCCGCGCAGCGACACGTCGAGATCCGGGAACTCAAGCGCCGCCAGTTCGGACGCGGAGTACACCGACGCGCCTGCTTCGCTGACGATCACTTTCTGCGCCCGGACGTCGCCGAACTGCTTTTGCAGGTCGAGATAGAAGCGCTCGGTTTCACGCGAAGCGGTGCCGTTGCCGATGGCCACCAGCTCCACGTGGTGTTTGATGCACAGCGCCGCGACGATGGCAGCGGCCTTCGCCGCTTGCCCGGTGTGCGGGTAGACGGTGTCGGTGGCGACCAGCTTGCCGGTGGCGTCGACCACGGCGACTTTCACCCCGGTGCGCAGGCCCGGATCGAGGCCCATGGTGGCGCGCATGCCGGCCGGCGCGGCCATCAGCAGATCGTGCATGTTGCGGGCGAACACGTTGATCGCTTCGTCTTCCGCGCGTTCGCGCACCGTGCCCATCAGCTCGGTTTCCAGGTGCAGCAGCACCTTGATGCGCCAGGTCCAGTTGACCACCGCTTTGCGCCAGGCGTCGGCCGGGGCGTTGTTCAGGCGCAGATTGAGGTGATTGATGATGATCAGTTCCGCCTGGCTTTCGCGCGGCGTTTCCTCAAACTGCGGATCGGCGTTCAGCGCCAGCTGCAGCACGCCTTCGTTGCGGCCGCGGAACATCGCCAGCGCGCGGTGCGAAGGCACTTGAGAAATCGGTTCGTGGTGATCGAAATAGTCGCGGAACTTGGCGCCTTCTTCTTCCTTGCCCTCGACCACTTTGGCCACCAGGTGGGCGTTTTTCCACAGGTAGTCCCGCACCTTGGCCAGCAGAGAGGCATCTTCGGCGAAGCGCTCCATCAGGATATAGCGCGCGCCGTCGAGGGCGGCTTTGACGTCCGCCACGCCCTTGTCGGCGTCGACGTAGCCTTCGGCCAACTGTTCCGGCTGTTGTTGCGGATCCTGCCACAGCGTGTCCGCCAGCGGTTCCAGACCGGCCTCGATGGCGATCTGGCCGCGGGTGCGGCGCTTCGGTTTGTACGGCAGGTAGAGGTCTTCGAGTTCGGTCTTGCTCAGCGTGGTGTTGATCGCCCCCGCCAGTTGTTCGGTCAGTTTGCCCTGTTCATCGATCGACTTCAGGATAGTCTGGCGACGATCTTCCAGTTCACGCAGATAACCCAGGCGGGTTTCCAGCTGGCGCAGTTGGGTGTCGTCCAGGCCCCCGGTGACTTCCTTACGATAGCGTGCAATAAAGGGCACGGTATTACCTTCATCCAGCAGACGGATGGCGGAGTCGACTTGCTCCGGCCGGGCCTGCAGTTCTGTTGCAATAATGCGGCTCAGTGGGTCATTCATAGGTCTGGTATCTGTATTGAGAACGGTGAATAAACAGGGGGACAGTTATACGGATTGATCGGGGAAAATGCCAGTGGAGCGGGCCGCCGCCGCGCGGCCGCGGCGTGGAGAACTGCGCAGGCGGCGGCGCTGGCGGCGGTTCGGAAAAAGCTGAAAGCTTACTTCGGGTAATCTATCTGGTTAACGTACCACTGCGCCTCGCCCAGCGGGGTATTGACGGTGGCGACGTCCCCGACCTCTTTTTTCAGCAGGGCGCGCGCCATCGGCGCGTCGATAGAGATGTAATCCTTGCGGCCGAAGATTTCGTCGTAGCCGACGATACGAAAGCGTTTGATCTCGCCGTCTTCGTTCTCCACTTCCACCCAGGCACCGAAGAACACCTTGCCTTCCTGCTGCGGGGAGTAATCGACGATCTTCAACTGCTCCAGGCACTTGGTCAGATAGCGGACGCGGCGGTCGATCTCGCGCAACCGCTTTTTGTTGTATTGGTAGTCGGCGTTTTCGCTTCTGTCGCCCAGGCTGGCGGCCCAGGTCACTTTCTTGGTCACCTCGGGGCGTTCTTCGCGCCAGAGGTAATCCAGCTCTTGTTTGAGCTTGTCATACCCTTCACGGGTTATCAGTTGAGTTCTCATCGTCATTTATCTTTATGGGGCCACCGCCACAGTGTACGTGAATGCGGGGGGGTTTAGAAATGGCGTGCGGGCCTGCGCCTTGTCGCACGGTTTTTATTCAGTTTGCGCAGCTTTTAACAATCGGGAGTATGCTTAGCGATAGCGGAAAAGGAATGTGACAAAAGGAGGATATCTGGCGAGAGAGACAAGGATTTTTGGCGCACAACCCAACACATTGAAGGTATTACCGCATGGAATTTAAAGATTACTACGCAACGATGGGCGTCGAGCCCACCGCCGATCTGAAAACCATCAAAACGGCCTACCGCCGGCTGGCGCGTAAATATCACCCTGACGTGAGCACCGAAGAAGACGCCGAGAGTAAATTCAAGGCGCTGGCCGAAGCCTATGAGGTGCTGAAGGACGAAGAGCGCCGCGCCGAGTACGATCAGATCCGGCTGCACCGCAACGATCCGAACTTTGGCCGCCAGGCGCGCGGCGATCACGGCGGCTATCAGCAGAGCGCTTCATGGCACGGCGGCGGCGCCGACGCGCAAGACTTCTCCGACTTTTTCGAGAGCATGTTCGGCGGCCGTGCGGCGGGTGGGCACCGTTCCGCTTCGCACTCGCACGGTGGGCATGGCTTCCGTGGCCAGGATCTCGAAATGGAGGTGCCGCTGTTCCTCGAGGAAACGCTGCATGGCCAAAGCCGCGAGATTTCCTACACGCTGCCGGTGTACGACGAGCTGGGGCGGCAGGTGAGCGAAGCCAGCAAAACGCTGAACGTGAAAATTCCGGCGGGCGTGGGCGACGGCGAGCGCATTCGCCTCAAGGGGCAGGGCGTTGCCGGCGTGGGCGGCGGCCAGAACGGCGACCTGTATCTGGTCATCCGCCTCGCACCGCACCCGCTGTTTGAAATTGACGGCCACAACCTGAGTATCGTGGCGCCGCTCGCCCCGTGGGAAGCGGCGCTGGGCGCCAGCATCGAGGTGCCGACGCTGACCGGCAAAATCGCGCTGACCGTGCCGGCCGGCAGCCAGAGCGGCAAACGGCTGCGGGTCAAAGGCAAAGGGCTGGCGGGCAAGAAAGAGCCCGGCGATCTGTACGTCATTCTCAAGGTGGTGATGCCGCCGAAGCCGAACGAGCAGGCCAGTGCCCTGTGGCGAGAACTGGCTGCGCAGGCGGCGTTCAACCCGCGCGCGGAATGGGAGTAAAGCACATGATGAAGAAAGAGATCACGTTCACCGTGGTGGAACTGTGTCAGAGGGTGGAAATTTCAGAAGATGAGCTGGTCGAGATCGTCGGTTTGGGCGTGATCGTGCCGCTGGAGCCGGCGCAGCCACGCTGGGAGTTCGATTACCCGGCGCTGAGCCATCTGCAGCGCGCGCGCAGGCTGCGGACCGAGCTGGATCTGGATTGGCCGGGGATTGCCATGGCGCTGACGCTGCTCGATCGGGTCGATGCGCTGCAGCAAGAGAACCGGCAATTGCGCCGGCAGTTGGCGCGTTTCCTGCAGACGTCCTGATCCGATGCCAAAATGCCACCGTGCGGTCCGCCGGT
This sequence comes from Serratia marcescens, assembly GCF_001902635.1. GTDB lineage: Bacteria > Pseudomonadota > Gammaproteobacteria > Enterobacterales > Enterobacteriaceae > Serratia > Serratia marcescens_F. Next base: position 121,318 of record NZ_MJAO01000011.1, read on the forward strand.
GGCGAAATTGCCTAAAATTGGGCGGCCGCCCCACATTGCGCCGATAAAGGGCAAAATTTTGACGAACCCCCGTCGACATTTGATGAAAATTGTTGATAAATGGGGAAAAGAATAAGCTTTGTAACAATTTCGTCTAGAATACATACCATTAAACGCTGTCTCAAATGGCAAGGTTTTTTAACAATATTCGAGTCAGGCAATAAAGCCTTTGGGAGTAATACCATGCAAGAGAATCATAAGATCCTGGTTGTCGATGATGACATGCGCCTGCGCGCGCTTTTAGAACGTTATTTAACCGAGCAGGGCTTCCAGGTTCGCAGCGTCGCCAACGCTGAGCAAATGGATCGCTTGCTGACCCGTGAATCCTTCCATCTGATGGTGCTCGATCTGATGTTGCCGGGCGAAGACGGCCTGTCCATCTGCCGCCGCCTGCGCAGCCAGAGCAACCCGATGCCGATCATTATGGTCACCGCTAAAGGCGAAGAGGTCGATCGCATCGTGGGGCTGGAAATCGGCGCCGACGACTACATTCCTAAGCCTTTCAACCCGCGTGAGCTGTTGGCTCGCATCCGCGCGGTGCTGCGCCGCCAGGCGAACGAACTGCCGGGCGCGCCTTCGCAGGAAGAGGCGGTGATCGCTTTCGGCAAATTCAAGCTGAACCTCGGCACCCGCGAGATGTTCCGCGAAGACGAACCGATGCCGTTGACCAGTGGCGAGTTCGCGGTACTGAAGGCGTTGGTCAGCCACCCGCGTGAACCGCTGTCGCGCGATAAGCTGATGAACCTGGCGCGTGGCCGCGAATACAGCGCCATGGAGCGCTCCATCGACGTGCAGATCTCTCGCCTGCGCCGCATGGTTGAAGAAGATCCGGCGCATCCGCGTTATATCCAGACCGTTTGGGGTCTCGGCTACGTGTTCGTCCCGGACGGCAGCAAGGCATGAGGCGATTGCGCTTTTCACCGCGTAGCTCGTTTGCCCGAACCCTGTTGTTGATCGTCACCTTGCTGTTCGTCAGCTTGGTGACGACCTATCTGGTGGTGCTGAACTTCGCCATCCTGCCCAGCCTGCAGCAGTTCAACAAGGTATTGGCTTACGAAGTGCGTATGCTGATGACCGATCGGCTGCAGCTGGAGGACGGCACGCTGCTGGAAGTGCCGCCGGCGTTCCGCCGTGAGATCTACCGCGAGCTGGGCATCTCTCTCTACACCAACTCGGCGGCGGAGGAGAGCGGCCTGCGCTGGGCGCAGCACTACCAATTCCTCAGCCAGCAGATGGCGCAACAGCTCGGCGGGCCGACCGATGTACGGGTGGAGGTGAACAAGAACTCCCCGGTAGTGTGGCTGAAAACCTGGCTGCAGCCCGACATCTGGGTGCGCGTGCCGCTGACGGAAATCCACCAGGGTGACTTCTCTCCGCTGTTCCGCTATACGCTGGCGATCATGTTGCTGGCGATCGGCGGCGCCTGGCTGTTTATCCGCATTCAAAACCGCCCGCTGGTGGAGCTGGAACATGCGGCGCTGCAGGTGGGCAAGGGCATCATTCCGCCGCCGCTGCGCGAGTATGGCGCTTCCGAAGTGCGGTCGGTGACTCGCGCATTCAATCAGATGGCGTCGGGCGTCAAGCAGCTGGCGGACGACCGCACCTTGCTGATGGCCGGGGTCAGCCATGACCTGCGCACGCCATTGACGCGCATCCGCCTGGCGACGGAGATGATGAGCGCCGAAGACGGCTATCTGGCCGAGTCGATCAATAAAGACATCGAAGAGTGCAATGCCATCATCGAGCAGTTCATCGATTATCTGCGCACCGGGCAGGAGATGCCGACCGAAAGCAGCGATCTGAACGCCATTTTGGGCGAGGTGGTCGCGGCGGAAAGCGGCTATGAGCGGGTGATTGAAACCGCGCTGTCGCCGGGTGAGCTGATGATGAACGTGCACCCGCTGTCGATTAAGCGGGCGGCGGTGAACATGGTGGTGAACGCGGCGCGTTACGGCAACGGCTGGATCAAAGTCAGCAGCGGCCGCGAGCTGCAGCGTGGCTGGTTCCAGGTGGAAGACGACGGCCCGGGCATCAAACCGGAAGAGCTGAAGCACCTGTTGCAGCCCTTCGTGCGCGGTGACAGCGCGCGCAGCACCAGCGGCACCGGTTTGGGATTGGCGATCGTGCAGCGCATTATCGACGCCCATGACGGTGCGTTGGATATCGGCACCAGCGAGCGCGGCGGGCTATTGATCCGCGCTTATATTCCGCTGCCGATGGAGAAAAAAGAGTCGGCCAACGGTCATCAAACGGCCAGGGAAAACGCCTGACGCTCTTGGCGCGGGCCGCGCCGCTGCGGCCCCGTCAGGACTTCCTGCTCATCACGTAGTATTCCGCCGCATCCTCATGCAACCGACGGCCGGTCGGCGCCTGCCACGGGTCGATTAACTCGATGCCGTAGTGGAGGAAATCTTTGGTATTGCGGGTGGCCAGGGCGGCGCCGTAATGCAGGCAGGTGGCGGCGATCTGGGTATCCGGCATGCTGACGCCAATGCCTCGGCGGCGATTAGCGCTGATTAATTCCGCATGCTGCATCGCACAGCCGACGTCAAAGGGTAAGATTCTGTCTGAAAACTCTTCCTGCAGCATGTCGCCGAGGTGAGTTTGCAGTTCGAGCTGTTTCTTACCGTGAGGTATGCAGGCGATGCCCGTATACAACTCCGCAACCACGATGGCGCTCAAATAGAACCGATACGTATCCTGCTCATCTAACCAGCGCAATACATTGTAGTGAGGCGCCGGCCGCAGCAATTCCGAAACGACGTTGGTATCCAGCACAATCATTTTTCATCATCTTCATCAAAGTTGACGATACGATGCGGGGCTTCATCACGTGGGGGGATTTCCAACTCAACGCCGCCGAACTCAGCGAAGTACTGATGCATGCGTGTTCCTAACCCATAGCGCGGCGGTTTTTTCACCAGCGCCTGTTTCAGGATCATGCGCGCTTCCTCTTCCATGGAATGACCGTTTTTCGCCGCTGAAATACGCAGCAGCTCTTTGATTTCGTCGTCCAGATTTCTGACGGTGATAGTAGCCATTGAAACCTCCTTTGCTATCAATGATTGCATTGAATTATTTTCTCGCCTCGCTGGTCAGAAAGCAATCATCAAAAATAAAAAAAGGCGCGGAATCCGCGCCTTAGCTGAAGAGGTAATGCTACCGAATTACAGCTTAGGGCCGGCGCTGACCAGCGCGGCGCCCGCAGGCGTGTCGGTGTATTTGTCGAAGTTGGTGATGAAGCGTTCGGCCAGATCCTGCGCTTTTTCCTGCCACTGCTCGAGGCTGGCGTAGGTGTTGCGCGGATCGAGGATCTCCGGGTTCACGCCCGGCAGCGCGGTTGGCATCGCCAGATCGAAGATTGGCAGGGTAACGGTTTCCGCCTTGTCGATTTCACCGCTCAGGATGGCGTCGATGATGCCGCGCGTATCTTTGATCGAGATGCGTTTGCCGGTGCCGTTCCAGCCGGTGTTGACCAGGTAAGCCTGGGCGCCGGCGGCCTGCATGCGTTTCACCAGCACTTCGGCGTACTGCGTCGGGTGCAGCGACAAGAACGCGGCGCCGAAGCAGGCGGAGAAGGTTGGCGTCGGTTCGGTCACGCCGCGCTCGGTGCCGGCCAGCTTGGCGGTGAAGCCGGACAGGAAGTGGTACTGAGTCTGGTTGGCGGTCAGACGCGATACCGGCGGCAGCACGCCGAAAGCGTCGGCGGTCAGGAAGATCACCTTGGTGGCGTGACCCGCTTTGGACACCGGTTTGACGATGTTCTGGATATGGTAGATCGGGTAAGAAACGCGGGTGTTCTCGGTTTTCGAACCGTCGTTGAAGTCGATGGTGCCGTCGGCCAGTACGGTGACGTTCTCCAGCAGCGCATCGCGTTTGATGGCGTGGTAGATGTCCGGCTCGGCCTCTTCCGACAGCTTGATGGTCTTGGCGTAGCAGCCGCCTTCGAAGTTGAATACGCCGTCGTCGTCCCAACCGTGCTCGTCATCGCCGATCAGCTGACGTTTCGGATCGGTGGAGAGGGTGGTCTTACCGGTGCCGGACAGGCCGAAGAACACCGCCACGTCGCCTTTCTCGCCCACGTTGGCTGAGCAGTGCATCGAGGCGATGCCTTTCAGCGGCAGCAGGTAGTTCATCATCGAGAACATGCCTTTCTTCATTTCGCCGCCGTACCAGGTGCCGCCGATCAGCTGCATGCGCTCGGTCAGGTTGAAGGCGACGAAGTTCTCCGAATTCAGGCCTTGTTGCTGCCAGTTCGGGTTGGTGCATTTGGCGCCGTTCATCACCACGAAGTCTGGCTCGAAGTCAGCCAGCTCTTCGTCGCTTGGGCGGATGAACATGTTTTTCACGAAGTGCGCCTGCCAGGCCACTTCGGTGATGAAGCGCACTTTCAGGCGCGAGTCGGCGTTGGCGCCGCAGAAGGTATCCACCACGAACAGGCGTTTGCCGGACAGTTGCTCGGTGACCAGGTGTTTCAGATCGGCCCACACTTCCGGGCTGAGAGGTTTGTTGTCGTTTTTGCCTTTGCCCTGATCGGCCCACCACACGGTATCGCGGGTGATGTCGTCGCGGACGATGTATTTGTCTTTCGGCGAACGGCCGGTGAAGATGCCGGTATCGACGGAGACGGCACCCAGCTTGGTGACTACCCCACGCTCAAAACCTTCCAGAGATGGGTCTGTTTCTTCCTTAAACAGCAGTTCATAGCTCGGGTTGTGAACGATTTCGCTAACGTCGTGAATGCCGTAAGCGGCCAGATCCTGAGGGGTTATACCTTTAACGCGCATGTTACTACTCCTTGGTCACAGAATTTCTGGCGGCAATTGTAGGGATCTAGCGGTGCGTAACCGCGATGGGTATCAAATATTTAACGTTTTAGGCGGTATTTCGTTACGATCTGAGAGATAGCACACGGAAAAAAGCAAACGTGCAAACGGCGGGCATTGGCGGGCGCTGGGGGCGCCCGCCGAGAGGGTATAACTTAGTGCAACTTGTCGCTTTCGCTGGTGTTACCTGCATACAAAGCGGCAACATCAACCGGGTCAAAGACATAGTGGCTGCCACAGTAGTCGCAGTGCATGTCGATATTGCCGTCCTGTTCCAGCATGTCGGCCACTTCGTCGGTCGGCAGGGTCAGCAGCGCGTCGGCGCAACGCTGGCGTGAACAGGTGCAACGGAACTGCACGTCCTGCGGTTCGTACAGGGTGACTTCTTCCTGGTGGTACAGGCGGTACAGCACCTCGTTGGCCGGCAGGCCGAACAATTCTTCGCTTTTCACCGTGTTGGTCAGTTGCACCAGGTGATCGAAATCGTCGAGGTTGCCGTCCTGCGCCGGCAGCACCTGCAGCAGCATACCGGCCGCTGCGGCTTTGCCTTCCGCTTCGCCGGTGCGGATGAACAGGCGGGTCGGCAATTGCTCGGACTGGCGGAAGTAGGCTTCCAGGCATTCGGCCAGGGTTTCACCTTCCAGACCAACCACGCCCTGATAGCGCTCACCTTCCGTCGGGGAAATGGTGATGACCATGACGCCGTTGCCGATCATCTGATGCAGGGTGCTGTCGTCGGCGATTGGCGCCTGGGTGCGGGCAACGCCGCGCATTTCCTGACGGTTGTTGCCGTTGATCACCGCCAGTTTCAGCGGGCCGTCGCCTTGCAGCTGCACGGTGATGTCGCCGTCGAACTTCAGGGTCGCGGTCAACAGACTGGTGGCGACCAGCAGCTCGCCCAGCAGCTTTTGCACCGGCGCCGGGTAGTCGTGGTTGTTCAGGATCTGCTGATAGGTTTCGCTGACGGTAACCAGCTCGCCGCGCACCGCGTAGTTTTCAAACAGGTAACGGTGCAATTGGTCATGGTTGGACATAATCTTCTCTCATTGCGGTGAGGGGGTTATTCCGGCTCACCAAATTTAAATTTCATCAGGTCGCGCCGCTCCTTTTTGTCCGGACGGCGGTCCGGATGCGGCATGGTCAACGCGTTCATCTTGCGCGCCAGCGCCATTTTTTCGCGGTTGGCGATGCTGGCTTCGGTTTCCTGATACATTTGCTGCGCCTCGCCGGCGCCGCGGCGTTGGCTGGTCAGCGCCAGCACGATCACCGTGCGTTCTTCGTTGCCCTGCCGCAGCTTGAGCTCGGCGTTGAGTTCGACAATCTTGCTCGGCTTGCCGCGCTGGCCGTTGTAATGCACCTTGCCGCCGTCGATCATTTCGCGCGCCAGCGCGCGGGTTTTATAGAAGCGCGCGGCCCATAGCCACTTATCCAATCGGACTGCGTCGTCGCGCGTCGCTTTTTCCTTCATGCTTCCCCCTTGGCCAGCGCCGGAATCAACAGGCGATAGTCGCGCATCGACGGATGGCGCTGGAAGCTTTTCTCCGTCGTGCTGGAGTCCGGGTTTTGCACGCCCAGGCAGTAACGAATGCCGAAAGTGCGCGCCGCGTCGAGGATCGGCTCGCCATCGTCGACAAACAGCGTGCGCTGCGGATTGAATCCGGTGTGCTGCTGTACCGCCTGCCACAAACGCTGATCTTCTTTCGGATAACCAAATGTGTGGGTGGAAAACAATAAATCAAGGTGCCGATCCAGACCGGTATGCGCGATTTTCACCGCCAGGCTGTGCGGATGGGCGTTGGTCAGCAAAATGGTTTGCAGGCCGGCGTCGCGCAGCGCCCGTAAAAACGGCTCGGTGTCTTCACGTAGCCGGGCGCGGCTGCCCACTTCGCTGGTCATGCGGTAAATATCCAGATCCAGCCGCTCGCACCAGTAGTCGAAGCAGTACCAGTTCATGGTGTGCTGCACCGCCTGATATTCCCGCTGAATGATATCACGGGCTTCGTCGAGCGGAATGGTGCGCCTTTCGCTCAGTGCCTGCGGCACCAGGCTGAGCCAAAAGTGGCTGTCGAACTCCAGGTCCAGCAAGGTGCCGTCCATATCCAGCAGCACAGTATCGATCTGCGGCCAGTCAAACTCGGGAACCATAAAAACTCCACGGGCGGACCGTCGGGCGGTCCGCAGATGAGAATAATAGCGTTAGCGTAGCATAAGCAGATGACAGGGCAGAGGCCCCGGCGTCAGGTTCAGGCCATCGGCCGTATCGACATCGGATTGAGCTGCGGGTTGAAGCAACTGTCGTAGTAACGCTGGATATCGGCGACGCGGTGCTGATTGATGCGCCGGCGCTGCACCAGCCGCCAGGCGTTATAACCCAGGCTGACGACCACCGCCAGCAACAGCAGGCTGGTGCCGAGGTAGCGCCACAGGGTAATCATGTCCGGTTCGCTGTGCAGCGCCACATGGCGGGTGCCGTTAGCGTCGACGCTGAGGCTGGTGATTACGCCCTGCGCCTGGAACGGGGTATGCAGCAGCAGATTGGAAAGACGCTGCAGTTCATTCCACTGGTCGAGCGCGTTGTACTCGCTTTGCGGCACCTGCGGTTGCGGATGGCTGACCAACTGACGGCCTTCGTCGCTGCTGATCAGGAAACCGCCCGGCGGTGGGCTGTTGAGCGCCGCGGCGGCCAACCGCGTTTCATTGTAGATGAACGACGAGGTGGCGACTTTGGTCAGGCTTTCCAGCGATTCGGCGCTTACCGGGCGCAGCAGAACGTTGACGCCTTGCAGCGTGCCGGACTTGGCGCGTTTCACCAGGCTGCCCCAGTTTTTGGCGTTGCCCAGGTTGACCAGCGCGTTTTTCAGTCGCACGCAGTCGTTTTCCGTCTGGCACAGATCCTGCGTTTTCAGCACGATATCGGAGAAGTCGTCCAACAGGATCATGCCGGATTTCTCGATGGCGCTGGCCAGCTGCGGGTTGACCTTCTGATCGGTGCCGCTCGGGTGGAGTTGGCCGTTGACCGTCGCCAGCAGGGCCGTCGCTTTATCGATCACTTCCGACTCCGGTTGCGGCAGCGGAGCGGCGTTGTTCCAGTAGATGCCGGAGCAGTCGAACGGCGCAAAGTTGGCGGCGGCGCCGCCGTTGGCCGGCGGCGGCACGTAGCACATGCCGCTGCCGCGCACCTTCAGCGTATCGCCGATGCGCAACGGCGTGGCTTCCAGCGCCTGCACGCTGGTCACTTCCACTTTTTGTGCGCCTTGCAGCCAGGCCATGCTGAGGGTCAACGGCAGGTTGAGCGGGATATAGATCAGCAGCAGCAACAGCACCAGCGCCGAGCTGGCGACCAGCACCGCATTGCGCCCCCACTGCTGCAGCGGGAAATTCTTCACTTCGTCATGCAGCGAGAGGAAACGTCCCTGGCGCACCACCTGACGATTGAGGTAGACGTCCACATCGGTGGTTTTGCCCAGATCCTGAGTCAGGTAAGGCTGCCAATGCGGCGGGTAGATCAGATCGATGATGCCGAGCGAGATGTTGCTGATCTGCCCCTGGTCGGATTCGCCGAACAGGCCCCAGCGTTTTGGCGTGCCGCGCAGGCAGTGGATCTCTTTCAGCTCGCGGGTCGCCGGGCGGCGGAACAGGTTCCAGCATCCCCAGGCGACCATCAGCACCGCGACGAAAATCATCCAGGGGATCACCAGCACCGGGCTGATCAGGCTGAAGAACAGCAGCAGCAGCGCGGCGGAGATGATGACGGCTTCACGGATGCCGTTCGGCCGGTTCAACGCATGCTCTTCCGGCGTTTCTTTGCGAATATTCACCAGCTCGACGTGTTCGCTCTCTTCCTTGCGAATGGAAGCGTTTTGGGTCGGTGCGGCGGTCACCACCGGCGGCTGTGGCCGGTCGTGAATATGATCTTTCAGCGAGTGCCCGTTGAGCGAGATCACCAGCGGCAGTGTCTGGGTTCGGATCACCTCCACATGGTTGTCGGCGGTGATGTACGGTTCCCAAAACGGCGGCAGGTGCACTTCTTCGGCGTCGAGGTAATAACGCCATTTGTTGGGATCGTCGCTGGCCAACCCGTAGCGGGTGATGGCGTGGGTCACGGGATAAACGTTATCGCTTTGCGGAGTGAGCGCCAGTTTGGCCGCAGGCAGCGTAGAACTGCCGCCGGGCAACAGCTTGTTGCTCAACTTGTTTTGCTGATTGAGGTAGTACTCGACCGCGGCGCGTTCTTCGCCGGTCAGCTTGCGGTGGGCGGGTTTGATAAACGGCAGCGAACGCGCCAGCGTCGGCTGGCTGCGCCCCTTGAACCACAGGTACAGGCCGGCGGCAATCAGGCAGACAAGCACTAAGGCCAATATCAACACTATTGTGCTCATGCAATCCCCATCTCACACCCGTGAACTTCGCCAACCTGATGAAAAGCTGAATATTATACGGAGTAAACCGCCAGGAGGCACCCAGAACTAATGAGGGAACAAACAGATTTTCGCTCTGGATCTCATTCCTTCATGACGCAAGGCCATTTTATCACTGATTCTTGCCTGCGTGATACTAGCAACCGGTGCCCACCGTCGATATCGGTATTATCCTATTTTCATGCGCGCTGTTTGCTGAATCAGTACGGAAAATCGCCCGCCGCTGGCTACGCTTGTTAAAAGAAAGTAAATTACTGTTCATGCTCGTTGCGGCGGAGCTTACCCTTAACGCACAATGTGATCCAAATCGAATTTGGTCAGCGTTTGAGCGCCAACGAGCCGTGCGTTACGCCAGTTATTATTTCGGTTGCCCGCCCGCGCCTGGGTAACCTATTTGAGGCAATCATGGATAAACACCTGCAAAAACCTAAAATTCTGAAAGTGGAAACGGTCGCACGTTCGCGTTTGTTCAACGTCGAGTCGGTCGATTTGGAATTCAGCAACGGTGTTCGGCGGGTGTATGAGCGCATGCGGCCTACGGATCGCGAAGCGGTGATGATCGTGCCGGTGATCGGCGATGACCTGTTGCTGATCCGCGAATATGCGGTGGGCACCGAATCTTATGAGCTGGGTTTCCCGAAAGGGCTGATCGATCCCGGTGAAGGGGTGTTGGAGGCGGCCAACCGCGAGCTGATGGAAGAGGTGGGATACGGCGCGAAGCGCTTTGATTTCCTCAGCAAGCTGACGATGGCGCCGTCTTACTTTTCCAGCAAAATGAACATTGTGCTGGCGCACGATCTCTATCCGCAGAGCCTGGAAGGGGACGAGCCGGAGCCGCTGCCGCAGGTGCGCTGGCCGATCGCCGATATGATGGCGCTGCTGGCGGAACCGGATTTCCGTGAGGCACGCAACGTCAGCGCGCTGTTCCTTTCCGAGGCGTTTTTGCGCGCTTCACGCTGATACTCCCCGCGCTGAATGCTGAATAAAGAAAGGGCCAGATTTCTCTGGCCCTTTTCGATCAGAACAGCTCGTGGCTTTCACCGCCCGGATCCGTCAACGTGGTGCCGGTATCGCGCGATGGGTAGTCCGTCGGTTGCGTTCCTTCGATAAAGTACTCGGAACGGCTGCCGCCGCCACCGCCAGAGAGCTTGCCGCTGCTCTTGTCGATAGTGACGCTGATGATGCCCGGCGGCGGCGTGACTTTTTGCTCCGGGATGCCTTCCAGCGCGGTCTTCATGAAGTCGTCCCACGCCGGCTGGGCGCTCTTGGCACCGCCTTCACCGCCGGAAATCTGATCCGGGATGGCGCCGGACACCGTCGAACGGCCCAGATCGCGGCGATGATCGTCGAAGCCGATCCACACTGACGTCACGGTATCCGGGCCATAACCGGAGAACCACGCGTCTTTGGAGCTGTTGGTGGTGCCGGTTTTGCCGCCGATATCGTGGCGTTTCAGATCGCGGCCGGCGCGCCAGGCGGTGCCCATCCAACCCGGTTCGCCGAAGATATTGCTGTTCAGCGCGTCGTGGATCAGGAAGGCCAGCGGCGTGCTGATCACGTGCGGCGCATACTGTTGGTCGCCGTCCTGTTGCACCTGAGCCGGGGTCACCTGCTCCAGCTGCGGCATCGGCACCGTGCTGTTATTGCCTTCCTGCGAAGTGGCGACGTTTTCGATGTTATCGTCGGACAGCACCGCCGAGCGGTGAGTGTCGCCGTAGATCACCGGCAGGTTGCAGCTGCTGCATACCACTTTCGGTTTGGTTTCGAACACCGTATTGCCGTTATCGTCTTCAATCTTGGTGATGAAGTACGGGTCGACCAGGTAACCGCCGTTCGCCAGCACCGCGTAGCCACGCACCAGCTGCATCGGGGTAAAGGAAGCGGATCCCAGCGCCAGCGATTCGGTATGCACGATGTTCTGCGCCGGGAAGCCGAAGCGCTGCAGGTATTCCGCCGCGTAGTCGACGCCCATCGCGCGCATCGCGCGCACCATCACCACGTTCTTCGATTGCCCCAGCCCCTGACGCAGGCGAATCGGGCCGTCGTAGGTCGGCGGCGAGTTCTTCGGCCGCCAGTCGGTGCCGGCGCCGGCATCCCAACGGGTGATCGGCAAGTCGTTCAGGATGGTGGCCAGCGTCAGGCCTTTATCCATCGCGGCGGTGTACAGGAACGGTTTGATGTTCGAACCCACCTGACGCAGGGCCTGCGTGACGCGGTTGAACTTGCTCTGGTTGAAGTCGAAGCCGCCGACCAGCGCTTTGACCGCGCCGTCGTTCGGGTTGATCGACACCAGCGCCGAGTTGACGTCCGGCACCTGCGACAGCCACCAGGCCTCGTTCACTTTACGCACCCACACCTGCTGGCCGGCCTGCACCACGTCGGTGACGCGTTTCGGCGTCGGGCCTTGCTGCGTGTCTGAACGGTATGGGCGCGCCCAGCGCACGGTCGCCATCGGCAGGGCAATGCTGCTGCCGTCGGCCAGCATCGCCGTCGCTTCCTGCGGGTTGGCGGCGGTGATCACCGCCGGTGCCAGCGGGCCGTAGCTCGGCAGGTTTTTCAACGAATCGACTATCTGTTTGCGATCCCAGGCCGCTTCGCCGACTTTCCACAGCACGTTGGACGGGCCGCGATAGCCGTGGCGCATGTCATAGGCCAGCACGTTGTTGCGCACCGACTCCTGCGCTGCCAGCTGCAGCCGTTTGGTGACGGTGGTGTAAACCTTGTAACCGTCGGTATAGGCGTTTTCACCGTAGCGCTTGATCATTTCCTGACGCACCATCTCGGAGAGATACGGGGCGGAGAAGCTGATTTCCGGCGCGTGGTAGTTGGCCACCAGATCTTCGGAACGCGCCTGATCGTACTGCGCCTGAGTGATGTAGTGCTCGTCCAGCATGCGCGACAGCACCACGTTGCGGCGGGCGACGGCGCGATCGTGGGAATAAAGCGGGTTGAAGGTGGACGGCGCTTTCGGCAAGCCGGCGATGGTCGCCATTTCGCTCAGGGTGAGCTGGCTGACGTCTTTACCGAAATAGACCTGCGCGGCGGCACCCACACCGTAGGCGCGGTAACCCAGATAGATCTTGTTCAGATACAGCTCAAGGATTTCATCCTTGGTGAGCATCTGCTCGATGCGCACCGCCAGGAAGGCTTCCTTGATTTTACGCATCAGAGTGCGTTCCGGGCTTAAGAAGAAGTTGCGCGCCAGCTGTTGGGTAATGGTACTAGCCCCCTGCGAAGCGTGGCCGGAGACCAACGCGATGGAGGCGGCGCGGAAGATGCCGACCGGATCGACGCCGTGGTGATCATAGAAGCGGCTGTCTTCGGTGGCGATAAATGCGTGCACCATTACCGGCGGAATTTGATCCAGCTTCAGTGGAATGCGGCGCTTCTCGCCGTATTGGGCGATCAGTTCGCCATCGGCGCTGTAAACCTGCATCGGTATCTGCAGCCGCACGTCTTTCAGCGTTGCAACGTCGGGCAGCTGCGGCTCGACATATTTGTACAAGCCGAAAATCGAGGCTGCTCCCAGCACGATGCAACATACTGCAAGGATTAGTAAATACTTTACGAACTTCACCTGAGATTTCCCATTTCTAAGTCATTTGGGCAGTTTATAAACAACCGCGCGGTAGTATAAAGGCAAGCCTGCGACATGGATATGTTCTTTTATCATCTGATGTTATGGAGGCTTGCGAAACATGTTCCCTCAAGCATGGCAGGTGGGGCTGGATATACAAATCGACTGCGTGCGGGCGGTGGCGGTGCAACGCCGCCGCAACGGATGGCAGTTGCGCCACTGGTGGCAGCAGGCGCTGCCGCAAGCGGTCTTGCGCGATGGCTGCCTGGAACCCTCTGAGGCCCTGATTCGGGCGCTGCGACAGTGGCGCGTACAGCTGCCGCGACATATTTCCTTACGCATTGCCCTGCCGGCGCAGCGCGTGCTGCAGCAGCGCATGGCGCGGCCGGACGCGCGGTTGAGAGAGCCGGAACGCAGCGACTATATCGACGGCCACGGCTTGAAGCAGTTCCCGCTCGACGGCCAGACGCTGGCGCTCGACTATCGTACCGCGCCGGCGGATGAGGCGGCGCTGTTATTGACCGCCGCGCGGCGGCAGGAGCTGCAACAGTGGCTACATTGCCTGCGTCAGGCGAACCTGTATCCGCAGGCGGTCGATATTACGCCCTGCGCGCTACGGGTAATGGCGACTGCGGCGGGCGTGCCGGTCGGTGCGGGGTTGCTGCATCGCCTCGAACGGGAGTGGCTCTGGGTGGCGCCGGCTGACGGCGCGTTCGCCTTTGGCCTGACGCCGGGCGACGATGGCGCGCAAGCGCTGCAGGCTCTGCGGACACAGACTCAGGCGGGCGGCGACATGCCTGTCTATGCCGGCAGCGTGCTGGCGGAAGCCTTGCCCGCCGGCTGCCTTTCCTGGTCACCGCTCAGCGCCTTTACGCAGCTGCGTCCGCCGCTGCCTGTGCAGCCGTCGGCGTTCGCGTTGGCCGGCGGTCTGGCGCTACGCGAGGAGGACCGCTGATGTATCAGGTTAACTTTCTGCCTTGGCGGCAACGTCGCAGTCGGCGGCGCGGCTATTTCTGGCTGGGCATGCTGCTGTTGCAGTTAGCGGTACTGTTGTTGGCGCTGTATCTCGCCGCCGGTCAACTGCGTCACCAGCAGGGGCAGCGGCATGAACGGCTGGCGGCGTTGGGTGAAGAACTGGCGGTATTGACACTGCGCGTCCGTCAGCAGCAGCAAGACCGGGCGCAGCGCGTGCAGCGCAGCGCCCTCGAACAACGGCAGGCGCGCAACGCCCAACACAACCGGCGTTATTTGCGGCTGCTGCAACAGTTGTCCACCGCCGTTCCAGCACCGCTGTGGCTAACGGCATTGGAAAGCGATCCGGAGAACGGGCTGCGGCTGCGTGGGCTGAGCCGCTCTCCTGCGGCCATCACGCAGTTCGAACGGCGGCTGGCGGGGATGCCCATGTTGCAACAGCAGCGTTTGGCGGAGGTGACGCAACGCGACGACGGCCTGTTCTCCTTTCATTGGGTGGCGCAATGGGGGCGAGATGGATAGCCGTTTACCGCCTGGGCTGCGTTTCTGGCTGAGTTTGCCGGGCTGGCGATTGTTGGCCGCGCAATGGCTGGGCCTCGGCACGCTGATGTTGTTGGTCGGTGGTTGGGCATTGCAGGACGAATGGCGCCAGCGGGCAAGGGCGGGAGAGCGGGAGCAGCGTCTTCTACAACAGATCGCTCTGGTGCAGCGTCAACTGGACGAGACACCGGAAATGCAGATTCCGCCGGCGGTTGCTCCGGTTGCTCCGGTTGAGCCAGGCGATCTGGCCAGCGTGCTGCAACGGGCGGGGGGCGCCTTATTGCGTTGGCAACGGCAGGAAAAACCGCCGCGTCAAACGTTGAGCTTACGCATTGATTATATGGGCTTGCTGGCGTTGCTCGAGGCGTTGCCCGCCGGCCTGCGCCTTGAGCAACTGAGCGTAGAGACGCAGACTCAGGGCATGATGGCGCGGCTGGTTTTGCAGGATGCCACAGCGGAGCAGACCGATGAGTAAAAGACCCGGCCGTTGGTGGTGGCTGCTATGGCCGTGGGCACTGTGCGCCGAACCGCGCGACCCGTTTGCGCCGCCTTCGCCGCCAGCCTGTTCTCTGGCGGAGGCGTCGCCGGCAGGCTGGCAACTGAGGGGCGTCATCGGGCAACCGACGCTGCGTTATGGCTGGGTGGTGACGCCAACGGGGCAATGGTTGCGTCTGCGGCCGCAGCAGCGGGTGCTTGCCGAGCGTTGGCAGGTAACGCAAGTGCAGGTTCGCAGCCTGACGTTAATGGCGCTGGCGGCCGAGCCGGATTGTCCGGCGAACCGCGACGGCGTATCGCTGATGATGGATAACAAGGACGGTAAACCGTGAAAGGACGCGATGGAATGGGCGTGGCGCTGTGGTGCCTGGCGTTCGGCGCTGCACAGGCACAGGATAAACAGGTTGTTTCACTGGAGTTTCAGGACGCGCCGGTCGCGGTTATCTTGCAGGCGTTGGCGGATTATCGGCAATTGAACCTGATCGCCGCACCCGGCGTGAGCGGCAACCTGACGCTGCGGCTGGAGGATGTGCCTTGGTCGCAGGCGCTGGCGCTGACCCTGCGCATGGGCAAGCTGGCGATGACGCGAGAGGGCAACGTCATGCTGATCTCGCCTGAGCCGGACGCGCAGGAGAAACGGCGGCAGCGAGAGGCGCAGGCGCAACGGCAAGCGCTACACAGCCTGACCCTGACGTTACAGAACGGCGATGCGGCAGAGATTGCCGAAAGCCTCAATGCCCAACGCGACACCTTGCTCAGCGAGCGTGGCAGCGTGATGGCGGATAAGCGCACCAATATGCTGCTGCTCCGTGACACCGCGCCGATCCTGGCGCAGTTGAAAAAGCGGGTGACGGACATGGACGCTCCCCTGGCGCAGGTGCAGTTGGCGGCACATATCGTGACCATCAACAGCGAAAGCCTGCGTGAGCTCGGCGTGCGTTGGGGATTGGCGCCCGATGCCCGGCCGGCGCAGCCGCTGCGGCCGGGCAATATCGGCGTCAACCTGCCGCTGGAGCGCAGTGCGGTGAACGCCGGCTTCCATCTGGCGCGTATCAGCGGGCGTCTGCTGAGCCTGGAGTTGACGGCGCTGGAACAGGAAAATCAGGTGGAGATCATCGCCAGCCCGCGTTTGCTGACGGCACATCTGCAAACTGCCAGCATCAAGCAGGGGACGGAGATCCCCTATGAAGTATCCAGCGGCGCCAGCGGTGCGACCGCGATCGAATTCAAAGAGGCGGTGCTGGGCATGGAGGTGACGCCGAGGGTGCTGCCGGACGGACGCATCACGCTGACGCTGCACATCAGCCAAAATATGCCGGGGCGCGCCATCGGTCGGGGAGCCGGGGAGGCGTTGACTATCGACAAGCAGGAGATAAAAACGCAGATCACGGTGAAAAATGGTGAAACCCTGGTGCTCGGTGGCATTTTTCAACGGCATCGCGGCAAGACGGCGGACAAGGTGCCGGGATTGGGGGACGCGCCGTTGCTGGGTTCTCTGTTCAGGCAGAGCGGTGCGCAACAGAAAAAGCGCGAGTTGGTGATTTTCATTACGCCGACCCTGATTAAGGGATAAGCGGCGGCTCGTCGTCCAGGCGGCAAATCTCTTAAAGTTGATGAGCAGATACACTTTTTTGTCTCCTTGGGGGTATCTGCGTTTGACGCTGCGGCCGATTTAGCTTACAAGGGTTACCGAATTGAGCACCGAGGTTTTTTGTTAGCGCCAAGACGCCGTTAAAAACATATGGTTTCCCTCCTGCGGCGTGGATTGCGATTTATTCGGTTGCCAAACTACCAAGAGTGTTGAGATAATTTTTCGTCTGATCTCGCACTATAGCTCATGAGGTTTCAGTTTAGGTCCCGCCGCTGATTTGATTGGCGGGGCGGGTTAACATTAACGAATTGTCTTAGTAATACCGAAAAACATGGCAGAGAAACGCAATATCTTTCTGGTTGGGCCTATGGGTGCCGGCAAAAGCACTATTGGCCGTCAGTTAGCTCAGCAACTCAATATGGAGTTCTTCGACTCCGATCAAGAAATTGAGCGACGTACCGGAGCTGACGTGGGCTGGGTATTCGACGTGGAAGGGGAAGAAGGTTTCCGCGATCGTGAAGAAAAAGTCATTAATGAACTGACGGAAAAACAAGGGATTGTGTTGGCGACCGGCGGCGGTTCGGTGAAGTCGCGCGAAACGCGCAACCGTCTGTCCGCGCGCGGCGTGGTGGTCTATCTGGAAACCACGATCGAGAAGCAGCTGGCTCGCACCCAGCGTGATAAAAAACGCCCGCTGCTGCAGGTTGATTCTCCGCCGCGTGAGGTGCTGGAAGCCCTGGCGAAAGAACGCAATCCGTTGTACGAAGAGATTGCCGACGTCACCATCCGCACCGACGATCAGAGCGCTAAAGTGGTTGCCAACCAGATCATCAATATGCTGGAAAGCAACTGATTGTCGATTTTCGCGTTCGCCGTCGGCCAATGCGGAAGACTGATTTGTGTTCCCCGCCGCAGCGGGGAGCAACCACCGCCGCACCATACAGAGAACTGAGCGCGACATGGAGAGAATTACTGTAACGCTTGGGGAGCGCAGCTACCCGATTACCATCGCCGCCGGATTGTTTAACGATCCGGCTTCTTTTATGCCGTTGAAGGCGGGTGAACAAGCGATGTTGGTCACCAACCAAACCCTGGCGCCACTCTATCTGGATCGTGTACGGCAAGTGTTGGAACAGGGCGGCGTCGTGGTGGATCAGGTCATTCTTCCCGATGGTGAACAGTACAAATCTCTGGCGGTGTTGGAGCAGGTGTTTTCGGCACTGCTGGAAAAACCGCACGGGCGCGATACCACGCTGATCGCCCTTGGCGGCGGCGTCGTCGGTGACTTGACCGGCTTTGCCGCCGCGTGTTACCAACGTGGCGTGCGCTTCATTCAGGTTCCCACCACGCTGTTGTCGCAGGTGGACTCTTCCGTCGGCGGCAAGACCGCTGTCAACCACCCGCTCGGCAAAAACATGATCGGCGCTTTCTATCAACCCGCTTCGGTGGTGGTTGATCTGGATTGCCTGAAAACGTTGCCGCCGCGTGAACTCTCTTCCGGCCTGGCTGAAGTCATCAAATACGGGATTATTCTCGATCGCGAGTTCTTCGTTTGGCTGGAAAACAACATTGATGCGTTGATGGCGCTGGATATGCAGGCATTGGCCTACTGTATTCGCCGTTGCTGCGAGCTGAAGGCCGAAGTGGTGGCTGCCGACGAACGCGAGAGCGGTCTGCGCGCGTTGCTGAATTTGGGCCATACTTACGGCCATGCCATCGAGGCCGAGATGGGCTACGGTGTGTGGCTGCACGGCGAAGCGGTGGCGGCGGGCATGGTGATGGCGGCGGAAACCGCACGCCGTCTTGGTCAGTTCTCCGCTGAAGACATCGAACGCATCAAAGCGCTGTTGCTGCGCGCCGGTTTGCCGGTTTGCGGGCCGCAGGAAATGACGCCGGGATCCTATCTGCCGCACATGCTGCGCGATAAGAAAGTGCTGGCGGGTGAACTGCGTCTGGTGCTGCCGACCGCGATCGGTGCGGCGGAAGTGCGTGGCGGCGTAGGGCATGAATTGGTGCTGGCGTCGATCACTGCCTGCCTGCCTGAGCACAAACGTAATTAAATCGGATGAAGTAACAGTGGCTTAGCTGCCATTTGCATCTATATTAATACAGTGAGCAGAGCACGACGGGTGTCGCTTTGCCATCATCGGGTTAATCTGCCCGTGCCACGGTAGGTCTACGGTGGTGGGCTTTTGCCTCTAGTTGGAGGGTTTCAGATGGACGAGTTTAAACCGGAAGACGATCTCAGACCTGATAGCAGCGATCGTCGTCCTACGCGTTCGCGCAAGCCGGCTTCTGCGCCGCGCTTCGCCGTGTCGCGTCAGCATTTGATGATTGGCATCGGCATTTTGGTGTTGTTGCTGCTGATTGTCGGCATCGGTTCCGCCTTGAAGGCGCCGACCAAACATGAAGCGGCTCAGGATAGCGGCGCGCAAAACGGCGCGGCCCGCGATATCAATCTGTCCGGCTCTTCGTCGCTGACCACCGCCAACAACGGCGTGCCGGGCGGCACGACGGATACCCATGACAACAACGGCGTGAGCGCGACTCAGCCGCAGCAACCGCAAAACGTCAGCGTTCCGCCGATCTCCGGCACGCCGACCGAAGCGCAGACTCAGCCTCAGCAGGGCGGTGCGCAGCAGCGTGTCGATCTGCCGGGCAACATGGCGGATGCGCTGTCGCAGCAGCAGGGGCAGGTTGATGCAGTAAGCCAGGGTATGACCGGCGCAGCGTCGACCTTGCCGACCGCACCTGCGACGGTGATGAGCGGCGCAGCGGCGCGTGAAGCGACGCGTCCCGCACCGGGGGCTGCTCAACAGCCGCATAAGACGCCGGCGAAAACCGCCGCCGCGAAACCGACCGCAACGCAGCATAAATCACCGACGACGGTGTATACGCCGCCGGCCAAGCCGTCTTCCACCGTGAAAGCGGGCGCGGTCAGCAGCAGCGGTAGTTCGCTGCAATCTGCACCGGGCAGTCACTATACTTTGCAGCTGAGCAGCGCTTCGCGTTCCGATACGTTGAACGCCTACGCCAAACAGCAGAAGTTGCAGAATTATCTGGTGTACACCACCAAACGCGACGGCAAGCCGTGGTATGTGCTGGTGAGTGGCAACTACGCGTCCTCTGCGGAAGCGAAGCGCGCCATCGCCACGCTGCCGGCGGATGTGCAGGCGAAAAAACCATGGGTCCGACCTGTACATCAGGTACAGCAAGATCTTAAAAAATAAATCATTTAAATTTGTGCGCTGATGTGCTGTCTGAAACAGAGTACAATCCGCCGCTCTGAATTGTATAAGTAGCTAATTGACGGCATGAAGAAGAACCGCGCTTTTTTAAAATGGGCTGGTGGAAAATACCCGCTGGTGGACGAGATTCGTCGCCATCTGCCAGCGGGAGACTGCTTAATCGAGCCCTTCGTGGGTGCGGGATCCGTCTTTCTGAATACGGATTACGACGCCTACATTCTCGCCGACATCAATAGCGATCTTATCAACCTGTATAACATCGTTAAGCTGCGCACGGATGACTTCGTGCGCGATGCCCGCATTCTTTTCGCCGATGAATTCAATAACTCGGATCAGTTTTACCTGCTGCGAGAAGAGTTCAATACTAGCAGCGAGCCCTACCGCCGGGCGTTGCTGTTCCTGTACCTGAACCGCCACTGCTATAACGGCCTGTGCCGCTATAACCTGCGCGGCGAGTTCAATGTGCCGTTTGGCCGCTACAAGAAACCCTACTTCCCGGAAGAAGAGCTCTACTGGTTTGCTGAAAAATCGCGCAATGCCACTTTTGTCTGCGAGCATTACCGCGATACCATGGCGAAGGCCGTGGCCGGCGCCGTGGTGTATTGCGATCCGCCTTACGCGCCGCTGTCGGCGACGGCGAATTTCACCGCTTACCACACCAACAGTTTCAGCATCGCCGATCAGCAGAGCCTGGCACATCTGGCGCACCAGCTCTCGGTAGAGAGTCAGGTACCGGTATTGATCTCCAATCACGATACCGAACTGACGCGTGACTGGTACCAGCATGCTTCGCTGTATGTGGTGAAAGCGCGCCGCACGATCAGCCGCAACATTCTCGGCCGCAGTAAAGTGAACGAGCTTTTGGCGCTGTATCGCTAAGCCGGGGGCACCCCGGCGCATAACAACTCGACCCTACGTTTGGAGAAGCGGATGAAAAAGTTTTTGATTGCCCCGTCCATTCTGTCGGCAGATTTTGCCCGGTTAGGTGAAGATACCGCCAACGTGCTGGCCGCAGGCGGCGACGTGGTGCACTTCGATGTGATGGACAACCACTATGTACCCAACCTGACCATCGGCCCGATGGTGTGCGAAGCGCTGCGCAACTACGGCATTACCGCGCCGATCGACGTGCACCTGATGGTCAAGCCGGTGGACCGCATCGTGCCTGACTTTGCCAAGGCCGGCGCGTCTTATATCTCTTTCCATCCTGAAGCTTCCGAACATGTCGATCGCACCATTCAGCTGATCAAAGAACACGGCTGCAAGGCCGGCCTGGTGTTCAACCCGGCCACGCCGCTGAGCTATCTCGATTACGTGATGGATAAAATCGACGTGATCCTGCTGATGTCGGTCAACCCGGGCTTCGGCGGCCAGTCGTTCATCCACGGCACCCTGGACAAGCTGCGCCAGGTGCGCAAGCTGATCGACGACAGCGGCCGTGATATCCGCCTGGAGGTCGACGGTGGGGTGAAGGTGGATAACATCGCCGAAATCGCCGCCGCGGGCGCCGATATGTTTGTCGCCGGTTCTGCCATCTTTGGTCAGCCGGACTACCGCAAGGTGATCGACGAGATGCGCAGCGAACTGGCGAAGGTTTCCCATGGCTGATTTCGGCGCGATCCGCGCGCTGGCCTTCGATCTGGACGGCACGCTGGTTGACAGCGCACCGGGCCTGGCGGCCGCCATCGATATGGCGCTGGAAGAGATGGGCCTGCCGCAAGCGGGTGAGGAGCGGGTCGGTACCTGGATCGGTAACGGCGCCGACGTGCTGGTGCAGCGCGCGCTGCGCTGGGCGGAGGCGGAAGGTGCGCCGGATCAGTGCAGCCGGCTGCGTGAACGCTTCGACCATTTCTACGCGCAGACCGTCGACAGCGGCAGCCGCCTGTTCCCGCAGGTGCAAGAGACGCTGGCCCGACTGGCCGCGCACGGCTACCCGATGGCACTGGTGACCAACAAGCCGACGCCGTTCGTGGCGCCGCTGCTGGCGTCGCTGGGCATTGGCGGCTCTTTCTCGCTGGTGATCGGCGGCGACGACGTGACAGAAAAGAAACCGCACCCGGCGCCGTTGTACCTGGTGCTTGGCAAGCTTGGGCTGCGCGCGCATGAACTGCTGTTCGTCGGCGACTCACGCAACGATATTCAAGCCGCACAGGGCGCCGGTTGCCCGAACGTCGGCTTTACCTACGGTTATAACTACGGCGAGTCGATCGCCCTGAGCCACCCCGATCGGGTGTTGGAGCGCTTCGCCGATTTGTTGCCCGCTCTTGGGCTGTCATCTTTAGAGAATCAGGAAATTTAAACATGAGTAAGCCCATCGTATTTAGCGGCGCGCAGCCGTCCGGCGAACTGACCATCGGCAACTACATGGGTGCGCTGCGTCAGTGGGTGCAGATGCAGGACGACTACGACTGCATCTACTGCATCGTCGATCTGCATGCCATCACCGTGCGTCAGGACGCCGAGAAGCTGCGTAAGGCCACGCTGGATACGCTGGCGCTGTACCTGGCCTGCGGCATCGATCCGGAAAAAAGCACCATCTTCGTGCAGTCGCACGTGCCGGAGCACACGCAGCTGAGCTGGGTGCTGAACTGCTACACCTATTTCGGCGAACTGAGCCGCATGACGCAGTTCAAGGACAAATCCGCGCGCTACGCGGAGAACATCAACGCCGGGCTGTTCAGCTATCCGGTGCTGATGGCGGCGGATATTCTGCTGTATCAAACCAACCAGGTGCCGGTGGGTGAAGATCAGAAACAGCACCTGGAACTGAGCCGCGACGTGGGCCAGCGTTTCAACGCGCTGTACGGCGAGGTGTTCAAAGTGCCGGAGCCGTTCATTCCTAAATCCGGCGCGCGCGTGATGTCGCTGCAGGAGCCGACCAAAAAGATGTCCAAGTCGGACGACAACCGCAACAACGTGATCGGTCTGTTGGAAGATCCGAAAGCGGTGACCAAGAAGATCAAACGCGCGATGACCGATTCGGAAGAGCCGCCTGTCGTGCGCTACGACGTGGTCAATAAGGCGGGCGTTTCCAACCTGCTGGATATCCTCGTCGGCGTGACCGGCAAGAGTATCGCGCAGCTGGAAGCCGAGTTCGAAGGCCAGATGTACGGCCACCTGAAAGGCGCGGTGGCGGAAGCCGTTTCCGGCATGTTGGGTGAGCTGCAGGAGCGCTACCACCGCTTCCGCAACGACGAAGCCTACCTGCAGCAGGTGATGCGCGACGGTGCCGCCAAGGCCCGGGCACGCGCGCAGGAAACCCTGGCGAAGGTCTATCAGGCCGTCGGTTTCGTACCGCCGCAGGCGTAACGCCGGCGCAAATAAAAAAAGCGGCCTTTGGCCGCTTTTTTTACGTCGGTATCATGCCATTTGCGCCAGGCTGGCGGGCGGTGTCTCGCTGGCGAACCAGTTGAGCTTGCTGCGCAGGCTGACCACGCTGCCGACGATGATCAGGCTGGGGCTGGCGGCCTGCAAGGACAGGGCGCCCAGTTGGCCGAGCTCGCCTTCAATCACCCGCTGGCGGCTGGAGGTGCCGTTTTCCACCAGCGCCACCGGCGTGGCGGCCGGCAAGCCGTGTGCAATCAGCTGGCGCTGGATCTCCGCCGCCTGCGACAGCCCCATATAGAACACCAGCGTCTGTTGCCCGGCGGCCAATGTCGCCCAGTCCAAACCGCCGTCGGCCTTGGCGTGGCCGGTCACCAGGCGCACGCTCTGCGCGTGGTCGCGATGGGTGAGCGGGATGCCGCTGTAGGCGGAGCAACCGGAGGCGGCGGTGATGCCCGGCACCACCGAGAACGGCACGTTGGCGTCCGCCAGCGTCTCCAGCTCTTCGCCGCCGCGGCCGAAGATAAAGGGATCGCCGCCTTTCAGCCGCACCACGCGTTTGCCTTGCTGTGCCTGTTGCAGCAGGATTTGGTTGATCTGTTCCTGTGGCACGCAGTGGTGGCCGGCGCGTTTGCCGACGAAGATGCGCTCGGCGTCGCGGCGTACCAGCGTCATGATCTCTTCGGAGACCAGCCGGTCGTAAACCACTACATCGGCCTGCTGGATCTGCTGCAGCCCTTTCAGCGTCAGCAGGCCGGCATCGCCCGGCCCGGCGCCCACCAGCACCACTTCACCGCGATCTTCCGGCTGTTCGCTGAACAGCTGATCGAGCTGACGTTCGGCCAGGGCCGCGTCGTTGTTGGCCAGCGACTGCGCCAGCCGGTCGTGGGCGAACAGCCGTTCCCAAAAGCGGCGGCGCGCGCCGAGGCTGCTAAAGCGTTGTTTTACCCGCTGCCGCAGCGAACCGCCCAGCTGCGCCAGCTTGCCAAGGTGCTGCGGTAGCATCGCTTCCAGCTTCTCGCGCAGCAGCCGCGCCAGCACCGGCGCTTTGCCGCCGGAGGACACCGCCACCATGATCGGCGAGCGATCGATGATCGACGGCATGATAAAGCTGGCGCGTTTCGGGTCATCGACCACGTTGCAGAATACCCGTTGTTGGTTGGCGCACTGGTACACCAGCGCGTTGACTTCCAGCCGGTCGGTGGCGGCGATCACCAGCCATTTTTCCGCCAGCAGGGCCGGGCTGAATTCGCCTTCGGCCAGCGTCAGCAGGCCTTCTTCCGCCCACTGACGGAACTGCGGGTTGAACACCAGGGCGTTGACGGTCAACGCCGCACCGGCATCCAGCAGCAGGCGGGCCTTGCGTTCGGCGATCTCGCCGCCGCCGACCAGCAGACAGGCTTTGTGTTGCAGTTGGCAGAAAATCGGCAGGTAGTCCATCGGCACTCCTCGGGATAATCAGTATGGGGGCGGGATGCGCCCCCGGAAACTCAGGCGGCCTGACGTGCGGCGGCTTTGGCCGCCTGCGGGCGTTCGGCGCGCGGTGTGGCGTACCAATAACCCAGGCCCATCAACACCGAGCCGGACAGGATATTGCCCAGCGTCACCCACAACAGGTTGTGGCCGATGCCGGCGAGGGTGTAAGCCTCGCTGTGGTTGCCGAACCAGGAGAGGGCGAACAGCGTCATGTTGGCGACGGAGTGCTCGTAGCCCGAGGCAATAAAGGCCAGCAGACACCACCAGATGGCGATGAACTTGGCGGCGCCTTCGACGCGGATCGCCATCCAAATCGCCAGGCAGACCAGCCAGTTGCACAGCACGCCCTTGAAGAACAGCACCTCGGCCGGCGCGGTGGTTTTCGCCAGCGCGGCGCTGTGCACCAGGCTGGTATCCACCGGCAGCAGGCTACCGCCGCCGTAGTAATACATCAGCGCCACCAGCACCGAGCCGAGCAGATTGCCGAGCCAGGTTTGCGGCAGCACCGCCCACATCTGGCTCTGGCGGATGGTGCCGGCCTTGACGCCGAGCGTCAGGAACATCGTATGGCCGGTGAACAGCTCGGAACCGGCGATGATCACCAGCGTCAGCGCGATGCCGAAGGTCGCGCCCATCACCAGCGGCCTCACGCTTGGATCGACCAGGTTGCCGAGGGTGAAGATCAGGATGATGCCGAGGCCGACGTAGGCGCCGGCCATCGCCGAGCTGATCCAGAAACCGAGCGGGCTCTCCTTCGCCAGGCGGACGATGCGCGCCGCGTTGGCGGCGCATTTGTTGATAGTGTCGGTAAACATGTTGCCTCCCGAAAGGTTATGCCGCGACTTGCACGAGGCCGTCGACCACCCGGCTGGTGAAACTGGCGACGGAACGGCTGTCGTCTTCCAGACAGTGGCCGTCGTACAGGCGGAAATGCTGCTTCTTCAGCGGGCTGGCGACCCACAGCTCGCCCTGATGTTCGGCGATCAGCCCGCGTGAGAGCACGCTGGCCTGGGCGAACGGGTCGATATTGCTGATGGCGAACACCTGCTCGTCGGCATAGGGGCGGAACACCGCCACCTGCCGCTCGCCGATCAGGGCGCACACGCCGGTGCCGGGCAGGATGTCGGCGACGGGACAAACGGTAATCCACTGGCTCATGCGTGGCTCTCCTCGGTATCGATCAGGGTAACGGGAATGCGCTCGTCAGGGCGCGCCGGGCGGTGCTGGTCGCGTTCGGCCACCACCTGCACGTTCGGATCGCGCAGCGGGCTGTTGATGAAGTGGGCGAAGCGCAGCTGCGTTTCCGGATGCTCGACGGTCTCTTTCCACTCGCAGATCACCGCGTCGCGCAGGCGGGCAATCTCCGCTTCCAACTGGTCATTGATGCCGAGCTTGTCGTCGATGATCACCTTGCGCAGGTAATCGATACCGCCTTCCAGGCTCTCCAGCCATACCGAGGTGCGTTGCAGCTTATCGGCGGTGCGGATATAGAACATCATGAAACGGTCGAGGTAGCGCATCAGGGTATCGCTGTCGAGATCGGCGGCCAGCAGGTCGGCGTGGCGCGGCTTCATACCGCCGTTGCCGCAGACATACAGGTTCCAGCCGTTTTCGGTGGCGATGATGCCGACGTCTTTGCCCTGCGCTTCGGCGCATTCACGGGTACAGCCCGAGACGCCGAACTTCATTTTGTGCGGGGTGCGGATGCCTTTGTAGCGGTGTTCCAGCTTGACGCCGAAGCCGACGCTGTCGCCGACGCCGTAGCGGCACCAGGTGCTGCCGACGCAGGTTTTCGCCATGCGCAGTGCCTTGGCGTAAGCGTGGCCGGTTTCAAAGCCGGCGGCGAGCAGCTTGCGCCAGATGGCTGGCAGGTCGTCTTTTTGCGCGCCGAACATGCCGATGCGCTGCGAGCCGGTCATTTTGGTGTAGAGGTTGTATTCCTTGGCGATCTGGCCGATGGCCAGCAGGCCGTCCGGGGTGATTTCGCCGCCGGCGGAGCGCGGGATCACCGAGTAGGTGCCGTCTTTCTGGATATTGCCGAGGAAGTTGTCGTTGGTATCCTGCAGCGGCGTATGTTGCGGCTTGAGAATGTACTCGTTCCAGCACGAGGCCAGCAGCGAGCCGACGGTCGGTTTACAGACTTCGCAGCCGTAGCCTTTACCGTATTTGGCCAGCAACGCCTCGAAAGACTTGATGCCTTCGACGCGGATCAGATGGAGCAGCTCCTGGCGCGAGTAGGCGAAGTGTTCGCACAGGTGATGGTTGACCTCGATGCCTTGCTTGCTTAGCTCGGCGTTCAGCACCTGGGTGAGCAGCGGGATGCAGCCGCCGCAGCCGGTGCCGGCCTTGGTTTCGGCCTTCAGCGCCGCCACGGTGTGGCAGCCTTTGTTGACCGCCTGAATGATGTCGCCTTTGCTGACGTCGAAGCAGGAGCAGATCTGCGCGCTTTCCGGCAGTGAATCCACGCCGATGGCCGGCTTGCTGCCCGCATGAGCCGGCAGGATCAGGCCGTCCGGATTCTCCGGCAACTCGATGCCGTTCAGCGCCAGCTGCAGCAGGTTGCCGTAATCGCTGGTGTCACCCACCAGCACCGCGCCGAGCAGGGTTTTGTTGTCGGCGCTGACCACGATGCGTTTGTAGACTTCTTTGCTTTCATCCAGATAGACGTAGCTGCGGGCGCCCTCGATGCGGCCGTGGGCATCGCCGATGCCGCCGACGTCCACGCCCAGCAGCTTCAGCTTGGCACTCATGTCGGCGCCCTGGAAGCCGTTTTCGCGGCCCAGCAGGTGATCGACGGCCACCTGCGCCATTTTGTAACCCGGCGCCACCAGGCCGAAGGTGCGATCGCGCCAGGCGGCGCACTCACCGATGGCATACACGTCCGGATCCGACGTCTGGCAGCTGTCGTTGATGGCGATACCGCCGCGGCAGCCGATCTCCAGCCCGCACTGACGCGCCAGCTTGTCCTGGGCGCGGATGCCGGTGGAGAACACGATGAAATCCACTTCCAGCAGGCTGCCGTCGGCGAAATGCATGGTTTTGCGCGCCGTGCCACCGCCGTTGACGATCTCCTGGGTGTTTTTCCCGGTGTGTACCTTGACGCCCATGCGTTCGATCTTGCGGCGCAACTGGTCGCCGCCCATCGGGTCGAGCTGTTCGGCCATCAGCACCGGAGCGAACTCGATCACGTGCGTTTCCACCCCCAGGCTTTTCAGCGCGCCGGCAGCTTCCAGCCCCAACAGCCCGCCGCCGACCACCGCCCCGCGTTTGCTGCGGCGCGCGCAGGCTTCGATGGCGTTCAGGTCTTCGATGGTGCGGTAAACGAAGCAGTCCTGGCTATCCGAGCCTTTAATCGGCGGGATCCACGGGTAGGAGCCGGTGGCCATGATCAGCTTGTCGTAATAGACGGTGCGGCCGGTGTTGGAGTGGATGACCTTCTCGTCGCGATTGATGGTGATGGCGCGTTCGCCGACCAGCACTTTGACGCCGTGTTTTTCGTAAAAGCCTTCGCGCACCAGCGACAGCTCTTCGGCGGTATGGTGAGAAAAATAGGAAGAGAGGTGCACGCGATCGTAAGCGATGCGCGGCTCTTCGCAAAATACGGTGATTTCGAACTGGTCTTTGTCTGCTTTATCCAACAGATCTTCGATGAACCGGTGGCCGACCATGCCATTGCCGACGACGGCAAGTTTGACTCTGCTCATTATTGCCTCAAAATTCTGGTTTCCTAGGCTTACCTTATCTCTCCCGATGGGCAATTTATTGATGCAAATCAATCGCGCCCTTATATACCTCTAATGTGGTATATGGATGATTTTCCACGTTTTTTGATAAGTTGCGGATTTTATTCACCTTTAGCTGAAGCGAGTCAGTTTTCATGCAAACTACCCCGCAGGGAGTAAACGCAGGGGGTAGGCTCGAAACGGTGACTTTGTCAGCGCGATCCGCTGCCAGTATGATGAAGAAAACCAGCGCAACGGCAGAGGTGAAGGGTGGCGAAACGTCCATTGAAGTTTATCGACAACCTGCGTTTAAGCGGGCATGAAGGATTGTGGCAACTGGCGATCGAGCAGGGGCGCATCGCGCATCTGGTGCCGCAGCCGGAAGGGCAGGAGTGGCGCAGCGATGTGCTGGATGCACAGGGCGGGCTGGCGTTGCCGGCGTTCGTCGAACCGCATATCCACCTGGATACCACGCAAACCGCCGGTCAGCCGGCCTGGAACCAATCCGGCACGCTGTTCGAAGGCATCGAGCGCTGGGCCGAACGCAAGGCGCTGTTGACTCATGAAGACGTTAAGCAGCGTGCCTGGCAAACGCTCAAGTGGCAGATCGCCAACGGCGTACAGTATGTGCGTACCCACGTCGACGTTTCCGATCCCTCGCTGACCGCGCTGCGCGCCATGCTCGAGGTGAAGCGGGAGGTGGCGCCCTGGGTGACGCTGCAGATCGTCGCCTTCCCGCAGGAGGGCATCCTCTCCTATCCCAACGGTGAAGCGCTGCTTGAAGAAGCGCTGCGGCTGGGGGCCGACGTGGTGGGCGCCATCCCGCACTTCGAATTCACCCGCGAGTACGGCGTGGAGTCGTTGCACAAGGCGTTCGCGCTGGCGCAAAAATACGATCGGCTGGTGGACGTGCACTGCGATGAGATCGACGACGAGCAATCGCGCTTCGTCGAGACCGTGGCGGCGCTGGCGCTGAAGTTGAATATGGGGGCGAAAGTCACCGCCAGCCACACCACGGCGATGCATTCTTACAACGGCGCTTACGCCTCGCGGCTGTTCCGCCTGCTGAAAATGTCCGGCATCAACTTCGTCGCCAATCCGCTGGTGAATATTCATCTGCAGGGGCGTTTCGACAGCTACCCGAAACGGCGCGGCGTGACGCGGGTGAAGGAGATGCTGGAGGCGGGGATCAACGTCTGCTTCGGCCATGACGACGTGTTCGATCCCTGGTATCCGCTCGGCACCGCCAACATGCTGCAGGTGCTGCATATGGGGCTGCACGTGTGCCAACTGATGGGGTATGGTCAGATCGATGACGGGCTGAAGCTGATCACCAGCCACAGTGCACGCACCCTTAACCTGAGCGACTACGGCTTGGCGGCCGGCAACAGCGCCAATCTGGTGATTTTGCCGGCGGAAAGCGGCTTCGACGCGGTGCGCCGCCAGACGCCGGTGCGCTATTCGATTCGCCAGGGGGCAGTGATCGCCGAAACGCGGCCGGCGGAAACCACGCTGCATTTGCAGCAGGATGAGACGGTGGATTTTCGGCGTTAGTCGATGATTGCCTGAAGCCGCGCCAGCGCGTCGGCGATGACTTCGCCGGGAGCATGTTCAACGAATTGCGCGCTGCGCCCGGCCAGATCCATCATGCGAACCTGGTTGATCAAGACGACGCCTTGGGTTGTCGTGCCACTCCCGCTCAGGCTGACGGTGAAACCCGCGGTACGGGCAAAATTCGCCCCTTGCGAAATAGGGGCGACCAGCACCATGCCCAGCGCATTGAACTCGCGGGGAGAGAGCACCAGCGCCGGGCGGAAGTCGCCCTGTTGCTCACGGCCAACCACGGGATTCAGGCTGACCCGGATAAGATCTCCGCGCTGAAAAACGGGGCGTTTCACCATACTTCTTTCCCCGCCGGCGGCATGTTTTCCCAGTTGCCGTCTGCGGCGGCCGGCGCTTCACTGTCGCAACCATCGAGCAACTGCTGCAGTGAATAGCGTCTCTTAACCGGTTTAATGACCAACGCTCCATCGATGACCTGCATGTCCATTTCCTGACCTACCTGGAGTTCCAGCTCGTTCATTAGCGCTGAGGGCACCAGCATTCCCGCGCTGTTGCCCCATTTTTTGATAGAAACTTTCATGAGCAATCCCTCTCCATTGTTCATGTATAAACAATGTATAACTCAGTGCAAAAAATGTACAGTAAAAAAAAGGGCGCCTTGCGGGCGCCCTGGGTGCATCTGATGCGATGGGATCAGTGCGTGACGTGGCCGTGGCTGCGGTGCTTGGTCACGAAGCCCAGCAGCAGACACATCACGAACACCGCCAGGTACAGGCCGTTGGCGGTGGTCAGCGCCGCGTGCGCGCCGCCTTTTGCCACGATCGGGCCGGTGACCACGAAGGTCAGCATGGTGCCGATGGTGCCGCAGGTCAGGATAAAGTTGACCAGCTTCGGCGAGGAGACCTTGGTCTGCAGCGAGCCGAGGGTGATCAGCGTGGTGTAGATGGCGCTGGAAACGAAGCCCAGAGCCATGATGTAGTAGCCCAGGTGCTCCGGATTGTCGGTGCTGACGAACAGGTACATCGCGCCGGTGGCCAACGCGGCCAACACGGTAACGATGCGCTGCAGATCGAAGAAGCGCAGGATGAAGCTGAACACCCACATCCCGACCATGTAAGAGGTCCAGAAGTCGCTCACCAGCTTACCGGCCTGGCCGATGTCCATGTTGAACGACTTGGTGGCGTACTCAGGCACCCACTGAATGAAGCCCAACTGGCCGAGGATGTAGCACAGTGCGGCGATCGACAGGAACAGCACGCCGATGCCCCATTTTTCTTTTGCGACCGGCTGACCGGCGTCGGCGCCTTTCTTGCCCAGCACCGGGAATTCGGAGCACAGGGTCAGCACGAAGATCGCCACGTACAGCAAGCCGATGCAGGCGTAAACCCAGTACCAGCCAATATGGCGAGCCAGCAGCATCGCGGCGACGATCGGGAAGATCATCCCGGCCATGCTGAAGAAGGAGTCGGTGAACAACAGGCGCGAACCGCGCTGGCGGCCGGCATACATGTGGGTGATCAGGAAGGTGCCGATCGACATGGTGATGCCGCTAACCACACCGAGGATAAACATGCACAGCGAGAACATGGTCAGGCTCTTGCCGAGCATCAGCCCTGCAACCGCCAGCACCATCAGCACAAAGCCGAAGATCAGCTGACGCTTCAGCGGGATGATTTCCATCAGCCAGGCATTGAGGAAGATCGAAATCAAAATACCGGCGTTGAGGAAAGTAAAGGTGTTACTCATGCTGGAAACCGGCAGATTAAAGTACTCTGCAATGTTTCCCATCACCATCCCTGTGACGATCACTAAAGCACCGGTCAGCGCGTACGAAAAGAAGCTGATCCAGGTAAGCCGTATGCGGTTACTGTCATTCATTGTATAGGCCTGAATATGTCTGTTAGAAGTTTTAAAACTGGCATAAGGCCGCTGGCTTTTCCTGGCAAACGCAGAAAAAAGTCCCGATCAGGCCACCAGGGGGCGGATCCTAGCACAGACAACGGGATTTTTTGTGATGGCTGTCGATTTTTTGATGCAACCCATGAAGGGGAGATGCGCATTATTGTGATCTATTTGCGTACCGTCACAATGGAATCACGGTTGACGATCGTCGGCTCAAACCGGTGCGCCGGGGTGGTGGGATCGATCAGAAGGCGCGCCGCATATTGCGCCATCTCGCTGATGGGAAAATGCACGCTGGTCAGCGCCGGGCGCACGAATGGCGCGCGTTCGCCGCTGTCGTAACAAATCAATGAGATATCCTGCGGCACCCGCAGACGGTGCTCGTTGATCGCCAGCAGGGCGCCGATCGCCATCTCTTCATTGCAGCAGTAGATGGCGCTGGGCGGTGCGGCTTGCCGCAGCAGTTGATCGGCGCAGCGGTAACCGCTTTCCAGATCGTAGACGCCCTCCAGACAGCCCACCGGCTCGAGGTTCGCCGCCTGCATCGCCTCTTCAAACCCCTGTAGCCGCAGCCGGCTTGACGGGCGCTCGCGTGGGCCGCTGATGCAGGCGATGCGCCGATGCCCGGCATCGAGCAGCCGCTGCGTCGCCATGCGGCTGGCAAGTGGGTGATCGAAGATGACGCAGCGCGCTTCCAGCCCTGGCACCAGACGATCGAGCAACACGAAATGACGCTGCTCCGCCGCCAGCTGGCGCAGTTGAACATCGCTGAGAAAACGCACGTGCAGGATCACGCCGTCGCAACGCAGGCTGAACAGCCGCTGCACCGCCTGCCATTCGTTTTCGGCGCTGTTGCGGCCCTGGGTCACCAGCAGCTGCTTGCCGTGGGATTCGGCCTCGGTTTGCACGAAGTCCATCAGCGCACCGAAGAAACCGCCGCGATATGACGTGGTGACCAGCCCCAGGGTGTTGCTGTGGCTGGAGGCGAGCGCGCGCGCTGCGGGGTTGGGGGTATAACCGAGCTGGGCGACGGCGCGTTCGACTTTCTCGCGGGTCGGTGCCTTAACGTTGTTGTCGCCGTTTACCACGCGCGATACGGTGGCGCGCGATACGCCCGCCAGCGCCGCGACATCTTCCAGTGTCACCATCGTCCAACTCCTGATTACGGCTAAAAAAATGGGTTCGGCGCGCCGAACCCCTGTCTGGCTGCGCGCAGGTGTTTACCTGAACTGCGGCAAATACGGCGCGTTTATCGCCAACACCTCGTCCAGCAGCGGCTGCGCCAGATTGGCGTTGCCCACCAACGGGTTGGCGATCAGCGCCAGCAAACCGCTGCGGCGATCGC
Organism: Serratia marcescens; assembly: GCF_001902635.1. Classification (GTDB taxonomy): domain Bacteria; phylum Pseudomonadota; class Gammaproteobacteria; order Enterobacterales; family Enterobacteriaceae; genus Serratia; species Serratia marcescens_F. Next base: position 154,356 of record NZ_MJAO01000011.1, read on the forward strand.
CGTGCACCGCGGCTTCGATGGTCAGACGCTCGTAGGCCTTCACCTGTTGCGTCAAGGCATTCATCGCCTCCGGCAGCGGGCCGAAGGTCAGCGGATGCGCGCCTTGGGCATCGACGATACAGTTGATTTCTATCACAGCATCATCCGGCAGGCCACGGATTGCGCCGCGGTTTGCGGTATTGACCACTAATTGCGTGCCGAGATTATTATGGATAGCACGAATCAGCTCCAGCGCAACTTCGGAATAGTAAGAACCGCCGCGGAAGCTGAGTTGCTCCGGTTTACTGGCCAGCTGCGGATCGGCATACAGTTCGAACAGCTCTTTCTCCACCTGCATCACCTGCTCGGCGCGGGTGCCGCGTTCGCCGGCGGCGGCCATCTCTTCCGCCAGCATCTCGCGGGTCTGGTAGAAATAGCGGTGGTACGGGCAGGGGATGGCACCGAGCGCGCGCAGGAAGTCCGGCTGCCAGGGCTCTTCCTTGATGTTGTTCATGGTCAGCGCCGCGCCGTCGCACAGCATGTCGATCACCTTGGCGGTGACGTCGCGCCCCAGGTGCGTGACCTGATGTACCCAGACCATGTGGTTCAGGCCGGCGAACCGCAGCTGCACGTCGGCGTAAGGCGCCTGCAGCATGTTGGCGATCATGTGATGCATGCTGATCGGCACGTTGCACAGGCCGATGATCTTCGCTTTGGTAAAGCGGGATACCGCTTCGGTGACGATGCCGGCCGGGTTGGTGAAGTTGATGATCCAGGCGTCCGGTGCCAGTTTTTCCACCCGCCGGGCGATATCCAGCATCACCGGAATGGTGCGTAGCGCCTTGGCGAAGCCGCCGACGCCGGTGGTCTCCTGGCCGAGCAGCTGGTATTTCAGGCCCAGCCGTTCGTCGGCGGCGCGCGCCGGCAGTTGCCCGACGCGGAATTGGGTCAGCACGAAAGCGGCGCCGCGAATCGCGTCGTCCAGCGCGAAGTGCACGCTGACCTTAACCTGCTCCAACCCGTGACGCGCCAGCATGCGGCGCGTCAGGGCGGCGATGATCTCCACTTTTTGCCGGCCCGGTTCGACGTCCACCAGCGCCAGTTCGGTGACCGGCAGCTCCTCGATACGCTGGATCAGCCCATCGACCAGTTCCGGGGTGTAGCTGCTGCCGCCGCCGATCACGGCGATTTTGAGTGCGTTCATGGGCGGCCCTCCGTCTGCGACTGACGGCGATAGAGTTCGATCATGTCGTCGGCCAGATCCTGGATCACCATGGCGTTCATCAGATGATCCTGCGCATGCACGGTGATCAGGTTGATCGCCAGCTTGCCGCAGCCCTCGTCCAGGCCGATCAGTTCGGTCTGGATCAGGTGCGCCTTCTTCACCCATTCTTTGGATTCGGCCATGTGTTTGGCCGCGGCGGCGAAGTCGCCGGCACGCGCTTGCCGCAGCGCCATCAGCGCATTGCTGCGCGCGCTGCCGGAGAACACCAGCAGTTCCATGATGGTGCTTTCAAACTCGGGGCTGACTTCAGTCATCAATTCACTCACGTCATTTCTCCAGGGGTTGCGCGGCGACGCCGCCGTGGAATGTCTCAGTATCCGTTATTTTTAAAATGAGAGCGCTCTCATTTATATAGAGTAACGACAATGCGTGTGCAAACTGGGAGGCAGGTCGCAAAAACTAACCAAGGGTGACAGCGGGCAAAAAATGCGTGATGCGGTTGGCAAAAAAGCCTTCTGCGCCCATACTTTCCGCAACAAAATTCAGGGCTACCTAGGATATGTCCCGTAATTGGGTAAATATAGGTAAATGGCTGGCACTTGCCGATACAGCTCTTTAGAATCAAAGCGCTTTTCCGTTGTTTGTCTCTCAGAGAAAGGACCCGTTAATGTTCAAACGTACTTTAGTGACCTTCGTCGCGCTGTGTTCCCTGACCGCAGTGGCGCCTGCCGCACTCGCCGCCGGTGAGACCCACGTCATGCTGACCACCTCGGCGGGGAATATCGAATTGGCGCTCGACAGCAAGAAGGCACCGGTTTCCACCCAGAACTTCGTCGATTACGTGAACAACGGGTACTACAACAACACCATTTTCCACCGCGTGATCCCGGGCTTTATGATCCAGGGCGGCGGTTTCACCGCTGACATGCAGCAAAAATCCACCAAGGCGCCGATCAAAAACGAAGCCGACAACGGTTTGCGCAACCTGCGCGGCACCATCTCGATGGCGCGCACTGCCGACAAAGACAGCGCCACCAGTCAGTTCTTCCTGAACGTGGCGGATAACGCCTTCCTGGATCACGGCCAGCGCGACTTCGGCTACGCGGTATTCGGCAAAGTGGTGAAAGGCATGGACGTGGTGGACAAGATTGCTCAGGTACCAACCGGCAACGTCGGCCCTTACCAGAATGTGCCGACCAAACCGGTGGTGATTCTGTCGGCCAAGGTACTGCCGTAAGTTTTTTGGCCGATCCCGCGGGGGTCGGCCGTTCCTTCCTCCCGAAGCCTTGCCTTCATCACTGTTTTCTCCCGCGCCTCATGCTCTAATCAGCAGACAATAATCAGACCGGAAATCCGGCGTTAGCCCTTTGTTGTCTCTGGATGAGTTGCTGCCATGTATGAATTTAACCAGGTGCTGTTGCTGTTGCAGCAGATGTGCGTCTATCTCGTTATCGCCTATCTGTTGAGTAAAACCCCGCTGTTCATCCCGCTGATGCAGGTGACCATCCGCCTGCCGCACAAGTTGCTGTGCTACGTGATCTTCTCGGTGTTCTGCATCATGGGCACCTACTTCGGTCTGCATATTCAGGATTCGATCGCCAACACCCGCGCGATAGGCGCCGTCTTGGGCGGCCTGCTGGGCGGGCCGTCGGTAGGCTTTCTGGTCGGGCTGACCGGTGGTTTGCACCGGTATACGCTCGGTGGCATGACCGACGTGGCCTGTGCCATCTCCACGGTGTCGGAAGGCCTGGTCGGCGGCATCGTGCACAGCATCGCCATGCGCCGCGGGCGCATCGAACTGCTGTTCAATCCGCTGTTTGTCGGCGGCGTGGCGCTGGTGGCGGAAGTGTTGCAGATGGCGATCATCCTGGCGGTGGCGCGCCCTTACGACGAGGCGCTGCAGCTGGTGGAGCACATCGCGCTGCCGATGATGATCGCCAATACCGTCGGCGCGGCGATGTTCATGCAAATCCTGCTGGATCGGCGCGCGATGTTCGAGAAGTACACCAGCGCCTTTTCTTCCAAGGCGCTGAAGATTGCCGAGCGCACCGAGGGCATCCTGCGGCAGGGCTTCGATCAGGAAAACAGCATGAAAGTCGCCCGGGTGATTTATCAGGAGCTGGGCATCGGCGCGGTGGCGATCACCGATCGCGACAAGCTGCTGGCGTTTATCGGCATCGGCGACGATCACCACCTGCCGGGCACGCCGATCGCCTCGGTGCATTCGCATCGCGCCATCGACAATAACGAGGTGGTGTACGCCGACGGCAATCAGCTCTCTTACTGCTGCTCGATCAATCCGGCCTGCAAGCTGGGATCGACGCTGGTGATCCCGCTGCGCGGTGAAAACCAGCGGGTGATCGGCACCATCAAGCTGTACGAACCGAAAAGCCAGCTGTTCAGCACCATCAACCGTACGTTGGGCGAAGGCATCGCCAGCCTGCTGTCGGCGCAGATCATGGCCGGACAATACGAGCGCCACAAGCAGCTGCTGGCGCAGTCGGAGATCAAGTTGCTGCATGCGCAGGTCAACCCGCATTTCCTGTTTAATGCCTTGAACACCCTGCTGGCGGTGATCCGCCGCGACGGCGAGCGCGCCTGCGAGCTGGTGCAGTCTCTCTCGACCTTCTTTCGCAAGAACCTCAAACGCTCGGATGACGAAGTCAGCCTGGCGGACGAGATTGAACACGTGAACGCCTACCTGCAGATCGAGAAAGCGCGCTTCGCCGATCGGCTGGAGATCGCGGTGTCGCTGCCGGAGGCGCTGTTGGCGGTGCGGTTGCCGGCGTTCTCGCTGCAGCCGATCGTCGAAAACGCCATCAAGCATGGTACCTCGCATCTGCTTGGCGTGGGCCGCATCGAGATTGGCGCCTGCTGCGAAGGCGAGCATCTGCTGCTGCAGGTGACGGACAACGCCGGGCTGTTCCAGCCGAAACCGAACTGCAGCGGGCTGGGCATGAACCTGGTGGATAAGCGCATTCGCGTGCGCTACGGCGAAGGCTACGGCGTGCAGGTGGATTGCCGGCCGGACGCCTACACCCGCATTACGCTCAATGTTCCCATGGAGAGGGCCGCCTGATGTTAAACGCACTGATTGTTGACGATGAACCTTCCGCCCGCGACAACCTGCGCCATCTGCTGGAGGCCGAAGCGGAGATCGCGATCATCGGCGAATGCGCCAACGCCATCGAGGCCATCAGTCAGATCCACCGGCTGCAGCCGGACGTGGTGTTTCTCGATATTCAAATGCCGCGCATCAGCGGGCTGGAAATGGTCGGCATGCTGGATCCCAACCGCATGCCGCACATCGTGTTTCTGACCGCTTACGACGAATACGCGGTGCAGGCGTTCGAGGAGCACGCCTTCGACTATCTGCTGAAGCCGGCGGAGCCGAAGCGGCTGAGCAAGACGCTGCAACGCCTGCGGCAGCGCAGTGCGCCGCAGGACGTGGCGGCGCTGGACGAGAGCGCCGGTTACCTGAAATATATTCCCTGTACCGGCCACAGCCGCATCTATCTGCTGCGGTTCGATGAAGTGCTGGCGATCCGTTCCAAGCTGAGCGGGGTCTTCGTGGTGCGCAGCGACGGCATGGAGTGTTTCACCGAACTGACGCTGCGCACGCTGGAAAGCCGCACGCCGCTGGTGCGCTGCCATCGGCAGTATTTGGTCAACCTGGAGCAGGTGCGCGAGATCCGCTTTGAAGAGGGCGGCGCGGCGGAAATGATCATGTCGGCCGGCGATCCGGTGCCGGTCAGCCGGCGCTATCTGAAGGCACTGAAGGAGCAACTGGGGCTGCGGGGGTGACGCAGGTCTTAGGGGGATTCTGAAAAGACAGGCATCATGGGCGTCCCGACGGCGCCCATTTTGTTTGTCCTTGACGGGGTTACGTGGCGCTTATAGCTTTATTGCATCAACAGGCGTGTTTCGCGCCGCGTCAGCGTCAAAGGAACAGAAAATGAGTGAACCACGGATTATCGCCAAAGCGATGAAAGACGGAAAACCGGAACAGGATCTGGTGATTTTGCCGGCGTTGGCCAACCGCCACGGGCTGATCACCGGGGCGACCGGCACCGGCAAAACGGTGACGCTGCAGAAAATGGCCGAACAGTTCTCGCGTATCGGCGTGCCGGTGTTTCTGTCGGATGTGAAGGGCGATCTGTCCGGCATCGGCGCCGAGGGCGTGCCTTCCGAGAAACTGCAGGCACGCTTGGCGGCGATCGGCGTCACCGACTGGCAGCCGCAGGCCTGCACCATTATCCCGTGGGATATTTACGGTGAAAAGGGCCATCCGATCCGCGCCACGGTTTCCGATCTCGGGCCGCTGCTGTTGGGGCGCCTGTTGGATCTGAACGAGGTGCAAAGCGGCGTGCTGCAGCTGGTGTTTAAAATCGCCGATGACAATGCGCTGCTGTTGCTGGACATGAAAGATCTGCGCGCCATGGTGCAGTTTGTCGGCGATAACGCCAAACAATTCCAGACCCAGTACGGCAACATCTCCACCGCATCGATCGGTGCGATCCAGCGCGGGCTGCTGACGCTGGAAGAACAGGGTGCCAACCTGTTCTTTGGCGAGCCGATGTTGGACATCAACGATCTGATGAAAACCGATGCCAACGGCCACGGCGTGATCAACCTGCTGGCGGCGGACAAACTGATCAATCAACCGAAGCTGTATTCGGTGTTCCTGCTGTGGCTGCTGGCCGAGCTGTTTGAGCACCTGCCGGAAGTGGGCGACCCTGAACAGCCGAAGCTGGTGTTCTTCTTTGATGAAGCGCACCTGCTGTTCAACGACGCGCCGGCGGCGCTGCTGACCAAGATCGAGCAGGTGGTGCGCCTGATCCGCTCCAAAGGCGTCGGCATTTACTTTGTCACCCAGAACCCGCTGGACATTCCGGACAGCGTGCTGGGCCAGCTGGGCAACCGCGTACAGCATGCGCTGCGCGCCTTTACCCCGCGCGATCAGAAAGCGGTGAAGACGGCGGCGCAAACCCTGCGCGCCAATCCGGCCTTCGATGCCGAAACGGCGATCACCGAGCTGGGCGTGGGCGAAGCGCTGGTATCGTTCCTTGACGAAAAAGGGCGCCCGAACGTGGTGGAGCGAGCGATGGTGATCGCGCCGGAATCCAAAATGGGCATGCTCGGCGCGGAAGGGCTGAACAGCGCGATCAACAAATCGCCGCTGTATGGCCGCTATGAGGATATGGTCGATCGCGAGTCAGCCTACGAAATCCTGTCTGCGGGTGGTTTCGCCACCGTCGGTGGGCAGCAGTCCGGCCAGCAGGCCCAGCCGCCGCAGGCGCAACAGCAGGCGGGCGGCGGCCTGATGGGCAGCTTGAACGAGCTGCTGTTCGGTTCCACTGGCCCGCGCGGCGGTAAGCGCGACGGCATCGTCCAGACTGCCGCCAAGAGCATGGCGCGCGATCTCGGGCGCCAGATCCTGCGCGGCGTGTTGGGTTCGATCACCGGCGGTCGTAAAAAGTAAGCGGAAATTATCGTCGGCAGCGGCGGGTTAAATCAGTACACTATGGCGGCATTTTTCTCTGCCGGACCTAACATGCTGCTGCTGATCGATAACTACGACTCCTTTACCTATAACCTTTACCAGTACTTCTGCGAATTGGGCGCCGAGGTGCTGGTGAAGCGCAACGATGAGCTGCAGCTGGCCGATATCGAGCGGTTGGCGCCGCAGCATCTGGTGATTTCTCCCGGCCCCTGTACCCCGAACGAAGCGGGCATTTCGCTGGCCGCCATTCGCCATTTCGCCGGCAAGCTGCCGATCCTCGGCGTGTGTTTGGGGCACCAGGCCCTGGGGCAGGCGTTCGGCGCCGATGTGGTGCGCGCCCGCGCGGTGATGCACGGCAAAACCTCGGCGATTCGCCATCTGGGCGTCGGGGTGTTTCGCGGCCTCAACGATCCGCTGATCGTGACCCGCTACCACTCGCTGGTATTGAAAGCCGATACGCTGCCGGACTGTTTTGAAGTAACCGCCTGGAGTGAACGCGACGGGGTGCGTGACGAGATCATGGGCATCCGCCACCGCACGCTGGCGCTGGAGGGCGTACAGTTCCATCCGGAAAGCGTGCTCAGCGAGCAGGGCCACCAGCTGCTGGATAATTTCCTCAAGCGTTAATCCCGGTGCATTTTTTTCATCCGTCAGGCGTTTTACATTTGCGCTTGATTGGTTTTTTATGCATATTTCGTGATTATATTTTCAATCTGATATTACGATAGCGCTAAAAAACCTTCAGGGTGGAGCCGAAAATGACTGACAAATCCGCAGTGAGCCGCAGCACCTTCGACCAGGTGATCCTGCCTGTTTATGCACCCGCTCAGTTTGTGCCGGTGCGTGGCAAAGGCAGCCTGGTCTGGGATCAGCAAGGAAAAGAGTACATCGATTTTTCCGGCGGCATCGCGGTGACGGCGCTGGGGCACTGCCACCCGGCGCTGGTCGATGCGCTCAAGCGTCAGGGCGAAACCCTGTGGCATACCAGCAACGTCTTCACCAATGAACCGGCACTGCGTTTGGCCGGCAAATTGATCGACGCCACCTTCGCCGACCGGGTGTTCTTCGCCAACTCCGGCGCGGAGGCCAACGAGGCGGCATTCAAACTGGCGCGTCATTACGCCATCACCCGCCACAGCCCATACAAAACCAAAATCATCGCCTTCTATAACGCGTTCCACGGCCGCACGCTGTTCACCGTGTCGGTGGGTGGGCAGGCCAAATACTCCGACGGGTTCGGGCCGAAGCCGGCCGACATCGTGCACGTGCCGTTCAACGATTTGGCGGCGGTGAAGGCGGTGATGGACGACCACACCTGCGCGGTGGTGATGGAGCCGATTCAGGGCGAGGGGGGGATTACACCGGTCGACGCCGGCTTCCTCAAAGGCGTACGCGAGCTGTGCGACCAACATCAGGCGCTGCTGGTGTTCGACGAAGTGCAGAGTGGCATGGGGCGCAGCGGCAAGCTGTTTGCCTATATGCATTATGGCGTGACGCCGGACATTCTCACCACCGCCAAGGCGTTGGGCGGCGGTTTCCCGGTCAGCGCCATGCTGACCACCGAAGAGATTGCCTCGGTGATGCAGGTGGGCACCCACGGCACCACCTACGGTGGCAACCCGCTGGCCTGCGCAGTGGCGGAAGCGGCGCTGGACGTGATCAATACGCCGGAGGTGCTGAGCGGCATCGAACAGCGCCACGCGCTGTATGTGCAGGCTTTGCAGAGCATCGGCGATAAATACGGTATTTTTACCGCCATTCGCGGCATGGGGTTGCTGATCGGCGCCGAGCTGACGCCGCACTATCACGGCAGAGCGCGCGACTTCCTCACCGCCGCCGCCGCACGCGGGCTGATGATCCTTAACGCCGGGCCGAACGTTATCCGTTTCGCGCCGTCGTTGGTGGTGGAACTGCAGGATATCGAGGCCGGTATGGCGCTGTTCGAGCTGGCGGTGCAGGATGTGATCAACGCCTGAAGCCCGTGCGGCATATGACGGGGCGCGGCATGCCGCGCCCTTATTGATCGCGCAGTTTGCGCTTCAGCCAGATGCCGTGGTGCGGGCGTTGGCGCCAGGCCAGCGACGAAATGGTGTGCATCACGTTCAGGTGCGACAGAATGCGCCGCAGATGGCGCTCCATCTCGGTGACAGGCATGTCCGGATGCAGATCCGGCGGCTGCATGATGCCGCTGTTGCCGCTGCTCGGGCCGTCGTATTCCAACCGCTGCTGGCAGCTTTGCAGCGCGATTTCGCAGGTTTGCAGATACGCTTCCGCCAGTTTCGGCGTCAGCATGTAATGCTCGCGCGCCAGAATGGTCATGGCGTTCAGGTGTTCGACGATGAACTGGCTGTGGGTTACCCACAGCCGCATGTCCGCCAGATAGTTCGAAGCGAATCCCGGTTCCTGCATCGCCTGATTAAGCGAAGTGAACAGTGCGTTGTGCACCTGGTTGACCTGCATGCGGGCGTAGGCCAATGCGGTGGCGTCCGGCTCCGGTTGCTCCAGCATCAGCCGCAGCGCGGTTTGGTCGTTCTCCAGCGCCTGATGGGCATTCTTGCGCAGCAGCCCGCTTTGCCACTGTGGCCACAGCCAAATGGTGCCGCCGAACGCCAGCACGCAGCCGATCAGTGTATCGATCAGGCGCGGCACCAGAAAATGTGAGCCGTTCAGCGCCAGTAGCTGCAGGGTGTAAACCGCGGTGACCGTAAAGCCAATCACCGACAGCCCGTAGTTCTTACGTGAAACCAGATAGGCCAGCAGCGTGATCACCAGCATGATGCTCAGGGTTTCCCCCTCCGGCAGCTGCAGCTGCAGCAACCCGGCCGCCAGCAATAACCCGGCGATTGTGCCGAGCGCACGGTGCTGAATACGCACCCGCGTGGCGTTATACCCGTTTTGGCTCACCAGCATGATGGTGAGCAGGATCCAGTAAGGTTTCGGCAGGTTGAGCACCGCGCCCAGGCTACTGCCGACTGCCAGCGTCACCCCCAGCCGCGCGGCGTTGCGCAGGGCGGTGGATTTAAACGACAGATAGCTGGCCAACGCCGGCCAAAACGGCAGGCGGTGCTGGCCGGGCATCAGATCGCGGCGGTACAGCGGATGCTGGGTGCGCAGCAGGCGGGCGATGCGGCTGAAGTGGTAATAACAAAACTGGCCGACCGGATTGTCGGGATGCTGCGCCGCCATTTTTTCCAGCGCCGCCAGCTCGTGCGTCATGGAGAAGCGCTTCGAATGTTGATGGTAGAGAATATCGTGCGCCACCACGCGCAGCCTGCCGGCGATCACCTGAGCATTGCGGCGAATGATCGCTTCGGCCTGGCTTTGCTCCACCAGTTTTTGTACCTCTTCCGGCAGATGCAGGCTGACAGTGATGTGCTCTTGCAAGTCCATCGCCACCTGAAAGGCGCGCTGCAGGCGCTTTTGTTCGAGATTGTCGGCGTGCGGCAGGAAATTAAGCTGCTGGTACAGCAGGCTGATCAGATCCATCACCTTTTGCTGGCGTACCAGCAGCGGCGGCAGCGCGGTTTGCGGATCGGTGTGCTGGGTCAGCAGCGAGTATTTGGCTTCGAAGTAGTCCGCCAGTTCCAGGTAAAGCTGGCTCAGCGTTTCGCGCATCGGCTGCTCTTTCCACAGTTTGAACCAGAACCAGGTGAATAAGCCGTACCAGGCGGTGCCGATCACGTACAGCAGCGGCGCCTGCCAGATCGGCACCGTGCCGGCCATGCTGAGGGCGAAGATGGCGGCTACCAGCGCCGCCGGCAACAGCCGGGCGTGCAGCGGGCTGATTTCGCCGGTGACGCCGAGCAGCAGCGCCAGGCCCAGCATCAGCGCCGGCAGCGGCACGTGCCACAGCAAGGCCTGTTGCAGCAGCAGGCTGCTGAGGGCGAACAGCGAACCGCCGACGATCAGACGTTTAAAGAAGCGCTTATGCGGTGTGTCCAGACCCGCGATATTGCAGCAGGCAGGCACCAGAGAGAACATCAGGCCAAGCTGCAGCTGGCCGATCAGCAGACCGAACAGCACCGGCAGGCATAACACCAGCGTTTGTCGCAGTGCGTAGTTGACTTCCGGGTGGTAGATCAGGCGGCGCCACATGGCAGGGAGCAGACAAAAAACGGCGCAGGTTGCGCCGTTTATTCAGGGATTAACGGGTGCCGTAGACGACAATGGTCTTGCCGTGGGCGGAAATCAGGTTTTGGTCTTCCAGCATTTTCAGAATACGGCCAACGGTTTCACGCGAGCAGCCGACGATCTGGCCAATCTCCTGGCGGGTGATCTTGATCTGCATGCCGTCCGGGTGAGTCATGGCGTCGGGTTGCTTCGCCAGATTCAGCAGGGTTTGCGCGATGCGGCCGGTAACGTCCAGGAAGGCGAGGTTGCCCACCTTTTCGGAGGTGACCTGCAGGCGGCTCGCCATTTGGGCGGACAGACGCATCAGGATGTCCGGGTTCACCTGGATCAGCTGGCGGAATTTCTTGTAGGAAATCTCGGCCACTTCACAGGCGGTTTTCGCGCGAACCCAGGCGCTGCGCTCCTGGCCTTCTTCGAACAATCCAAGCTCGCCGATGAAATCCCCCTGGTTGAGGTAGGACAGGATCATCTCTTTACCTTCTTCATCCTTGATCAGCACCGCGACGGAGCCTTTCACGATGTAGTAAAGCGTTTCGGCCTTTTCACCTTGGTGAATCAGCGTACTCTTCGATGGATATTTGTGGATATGGCAATGAGACAGGAACCATTCGAGAGTAGGGTCTGTTTGCGGTTTGCCGAGAACCATTCGCTGTTATCCTCTGTTGTTATCGCTGCCTTGTGTCACAGGGGTCAGAGTTCCCTGTAAAACCCGCCTGTAGCCGCAGTCATGAGCGAGGGCTACCGGAAAGTTTTGAGGCGTGTCATAAAAATACGCTGTCGCTCTAGCATATTAACTTGCCGTAAGCGCTGCAAGCTACATTCTGTTAACATACCGGTAAAGGAGCCTTTCTCTGGGCTTTTCCCTGATATTCAGTGTCCCGGAAAGATTTATTGCGGCTCTGTTTGTAGCACAGAGTAAGGCGGGTGTCTCGTGTTGTCTCGCTTCAGCATGATTAGCATCAGGTTACGTTGCCTGTTTCTATGCGAAAGCGTACTCTGATTTTAAGAAATCAACCGGAGTGACCAGAATGCAGGCAAGAGTTAAATGGGTGGAAGGATTAACGTTTTTGGGCGAATCGGCCTCCGGCCATCAGGTACTGATGGACGGCAACGCCGGTGATAAAGCGCCCAGCCCGATGGAGATGGTGCTGATGTCGGTGGGCGGCTGCAGCGCGATCGACGTGGTGTCCATCCTGCAAAAAGGGCGCAACGACGTACGCGATTGCGAGGTGAAGTTGACCTCCGAGCGCCGTGAAGAAGCCCCGCGGCTGTTTACCCATATCAACCTGCACTTCATCGTCACCGGCCAGGACCTGACCGACAAGATCGTCGAGCGTGCGGTGAACCTGTCGGCGGAGAAATACTGCTCGGTGGCCCTGATGCTCAACAAAGCCGCGACGGTGACCCACAGCTTCGAGATCCACCAGCCGGCGTAATCGAGACGGAGCGCGGCCCGGCGCCGCGCTCAACGCATTTATTCGATCTTCTTGCCTTCCAGCAGCCGCTGTACCAGCGGCGCCATGATCAACTCCATCGCCAGCCCCATCTTGCCGCCCGGTACCACTAACGTATTGATGTGCGAGATAAACGAGCCCTGCAGCATCGCCAGCAGATAGGGGAAGTCTATCTGATCCAGCCCGCGGAAGTGGATCACCACGAAGCTTTCGTCCAGTGAGGGAATCGCCTTGGCGGCGAACGGGTTGGAGGTGTCCACCGTCGGCACGCGCTGGAAGTTGATGTGGGTGCGCGAGAACTGCGGCGTGATGTAGCTGATGTAGTCTTCCATCGAACGCACCACCGAGTCCATCACCGCTTCGCGGGAGTGGCCGCGCTCGCCGGTATCGCGGATCAGTTTCTGGATCCACTCCAGGTTGACGATCGGCACCACGCCGACCAGCAGATCGACGTGTTTGGCCACGTCATGGTGCTCGGTGACCACGCCGCCGTGCAACCCCTCGTAGAACAGCACGTCGGTCGGCGCCGGCAGCGGCTCCCACGGGGTGAAGGTACCCGGCACCTGATTGTAGGGCACCGCTTCGTCGTAGGTGTGCAGATACTTGCGCGAGCGGCCGGTGCCGTTTTTGCCGTAGTCGATAAAGCTCTGCTGCAGCAGGCCGAAGTCGTTGGCCTCGGGGCCGAAATAGCTGATGTGTCTGCCCAGATCGCGCGCCTTGCGGATCGCCGCGTCCATTTCCGGCCGGGTGTAGCGGTGGAAGCTGTCGCCCTCCAGTTCGGCGGCGCGGATGTTGAGCTGCTGGAAGATCTTGCGGAACGCCACGCTGGTGGTGGTGGTGCCGGCACCGCTGGAACCGGTCACCGCGATAACGGGATGTTTGGCAGACATGATGGTTGTCACTCCGTGTTGAATGCGCCGGCGTCAGGGGGGTATTGTGGGTCTGGTTGACGCTCTCTATTTCAGGGCAAAAATGGTGCGCGCTGGTTTGCAATGCCCCATTGTTACCTGATTTTTTCCGTCAGTCATAGAACCGAGCGCCACTAAATTTCCTCCTGCCCGGCGCGGAACTGGCCGCGCGGCATGATGTTGACGCTCTCGTGCAGTTCCGACCACACCAGCACCACTTCGCCGTTTTTCAGCTGGCGGCGCACGTCCTCCACCTTCTGTTCCAGCGAACGTTCGTGTTCGCCGTAATCGGTGCCTTCGCGCAGTACAAAGGATTCGATCAGGCTGTTCAGGGTGTCGGTTGCCAGTTCTTGCCAGGGAATGATCACGTCGGGATGTCCAGATAAGGGGAAAGCCAGGCTGGAATGCGGTGCTCCAGCCACATATGCGGTTTTTTCAGCGTGCCGCCGACGAAGCCGACGTGGCCGCCGAACTCGGTCAGCTGATATTCGATATTGCGCGGCAGGCCGGCGATGTCGGGGATCACCTCATGGGTCATGAAGGGGTCGTCCTTCGCATGGATGATCAGCAATGGCGTCTGGATCGCCGGCAACAGCGGCAAGGCGCTGCAGCGGCGATAATAGTCGGTGGCATCGCTGAAGCCGTGAATGCGCGAGGTGATGGCGTCGTCGAATTCGCGGATGCGCCGCAGAGCGTTGAGCTGCGACAGCTTGAGCGGCAGGGTGTCCGGGTAATGCAGCAGTTTGCGGGTGGCGTTTTGTTTCAGCTGCCCCAGCAGGTAATGCTGATAAACGCGGGAGAAGCCTTTCTCCATGCGGAAGGCGCAGGGCTCCAGCATCAGCGGTGCCGAGACCACTACCGCCGCCTGCAACAGGCTGTCGGCGCCTTGCTGAGCCAGATAGCAGGCCAGCATGTTGCCGCCGAGCGAAACGCCCACCGCGGCGGTCGGCACCTCGCCGTAGCTGTCGCGCAGCCAGTGCAGGAAGAAGCGTGCATCTTCGGTTTCACCGGAGTGGTAGATGCGCTGCTTGCGGTTGGGCACGCCGCTGCAACCGCGAAAGTGCATCACCACGCCGAGCCAGCCGCGCTCACGCCAGGCGTTGAGCAGGCCGTGCGCGTAGGGGCTGTAGAAGCTGCCTTCCAGGCCGTGGAACAGCACCGCGCGCGGTTTGTCGCGCGCCTGCGCCGGATCCTCACTCCAGGCGAGATCGACGAAATCACCATCGGGCAATTCCAGCCGTTGCCAATGCGGTTTCAATAACACGCGGCGGCGCACCAGCCGCGGCAACAGAGTTTGCAGATGCGGGTTACTGGCCCCGGTCAGAGGGCGAAAGGTGTTAGGCATAGGCTGAGTAAAAATGTTGTGGGTGGCTATTGTGAGATCCCTGGCGCACTGTTAGCTTCAATACCAATAACTAACAATGATACTGCAAAAAAGCGCCTTGGGTGAGGAGCACCCGTGCCATGGAACCGAGTTTATTCCTTTCGATGTTGGGCTTCCTGTGGGTCGCCGCCATTACGCCTGGCCCCAATAACCTGCTGCTGACCACCTCCGGTGCCAATTTCGGCTTTATGCGATCGCTGTGGCTGATGCTCGGCATCATGCTCGGCATGCAGAGCATTTTGCTGCTGGTGGCCTTCGGTGTCGGCAGCCTGATCCTGGTCTACCCGTCGCTGCACCTGATCCTGAAAATCCTCGGCAGTTTGTACCTGTTATGGCTGGCGTGGAAAGTCGCTACCGCCGCCTATGAAAAACTGGAAACCGACGTGGCGCCGCCGCAACCGGTGCGGCTGTATCAGGGCTGGCTGCTGCAGTTCCTCAACCCGAAAGCCTGGCTGATGGCGCTGGGGGCGGTGGCCAGCTTCAGCCTGGCGGGCGATAAGTACAACGGCTCCATTGCGGCGATCGCGCTGGGCATTTTGGTGGTAAACATCGTCGCCGGCATTATCTGGCTGGCGTTCGGCACCGTGATCGGCCGCCTGCTACGCAGCAAAAAGGCCTGGGTTATCTTCAACGTTTCCATGGGGTTGTTGACCGCAGCCTGTGTGTTACTGATCTGGCATTAAGGAGCGAACGATGGCGGAAAACTATTATCACGTGGTTGCCTTTACCGGCGAAGGGCTGCGCGGCAACCCGGCCGGGGTTTGCCTGCTGACGCAGCCGCTGCCGACGGCGCGGCTGCAGGCGATCGCCAACGAGATCGGCCTGCCGGAAACCAGCTTTGTCTGGGATGACGGCGACATGACCGCTATCCGCTGGTTTACCCCGGAACGCGAGGTCGATCTTTGCGGCCACGGTACCCTGGCGGCGGCGCATGTGATGTTCAGCGCGGTCAATCCGGCGCTGCAGGATATCCGCTTCCGTTCGGCCGGCGGCGAGCTGTTCGTCAAGCGCGATGCGCAGGACGGGGAACGGCTGGTGCTCGACTTCCCCGCCCGGCCGCCGCAGAAAGTGGCTGAACCGGCGGACCTGGCGGCGCTGCTGGGCGTGCAGCCGCAGGAAGTGTGGCAGGCGAAAGCGCTGCTGGTGGTGCTGGAAAGCGAGGCGCAGGTGCGCGCGCTGCGGCCGGACATTCCGGCGCTGATCGCGTTGGCCGGGCGTGCGGTGATCGTTACCGCGCGGGGTAACCGTGTGGACTTCGTTTCGCGCTATTTCACGCTCGACGGCGGTGAAGATCCGGTCACCGGCTCCGCGCACTGCACGCTGATGCCTTACTGGACGGCGCGCCTCGGCCGCCATCGGCTGCATGCGCGGCAGATCTCGGCGCGCGGCGGCGAGCTGTTCTGCGAACTGCAAGGGGACCGCACGCTGCTCGGCGGCTATGCTCACGTGTTCCTGCGCGGGACGATCGCGCTGTAACCTCCTCTAATATTACATTGGGTAATAAAAAAGACTTTTTTATTCTTTTATCGCTCGTCATCGCTCAGATAAAACTGTCAGTAACTGAACAGATTTTTATCAATGGAGCGGAACATGGCGGGCAAATTCTTTTCCTTACGCAACGCGGCGCTGTTGGCGCTGTCGTTCAGCGCGGCCAGCGCCTACGCGGTGGACGTGACCGTGGCGTACCAGACCTCGGCGGAGCCGGCCAAGGTGGCGCAGGCGGAAAACAGCTTCGCCAAACGATCCGGCGCGACCGTCGACTGGCGTAAGTTCGACAGCGGCTCCAGCGTGTTGCGCGCGCTGGCCTCCGGCGACGTGCAGATCGGCAATATCGGCTCCAGCCCGCTGGCGGTGGCTGCCAGCCAAAAACTCCCCATCGAAGTGTTCCTCATCGCCTCGCAGCTCGGCAGCTCCGAAGCGCTGGTGGTGAAGAACGACATCAAAAGCCCGCAGGATCTGATCGGCAAGCGCATCGCGGTGCCGTTTATCTCCACCACCCATTACAGCCTGCTGGCCTCGCTCAAGCATTGGGGCATCAAGCCTGAACAGGTGAAGATCCTCAATCTGCAGCCGCCGGCCATCGCCGCCGCCTGGCAGCGCGGTGATATCGACGGCGCTTACGTCTGGGCGCCGGTGGTCAATGAACTGGCCAAACAGGGCAAGGTGTTGACCGACTCCGCGCAGGTGGGCGAATGGGGTTCGCCGACGCTGGACGTGTGGGTGGTGCGCAAAGACTTTGCCGAGAAACATCCCGACGTGGTGACCGCCTTTGCCGCCAGCGCCCTGCAGGCGCAAAAGGCCTACCTGGCGGCGCCGGAACAGT
The DNA here is from genome assembly GCF_001902635.1 of Serratia marcescens. Lineage (GTDB taxonomy): Bacteria > Pseudomonadota > Gammaproteobacteria > Enterobacterales > Enterobacteriaceae > Serratia > Serratia marcescens_F. The sequence continues at coordinate 171,263 of NZ_MJAO01000011.1, forward strand.
GGCTGAAAGAGCCGAGTCATCTCAGCACGCTGGCGCGCTTGAGCGGCGTGCCGGAAGCGCAGGTGCCGGAGCTGGTGAAGGGGAACCGTTATCTGCCGGTGGCGGATCAGGTTGCCCAGCTCGGCCAGCCGGTGGACAAGGCGATCCGCGATACCGCCGAATTCCTCAAGCAGCAGGGCAAGATCCCGCAGGTCGACAGCGACTACAGCGCCTACGTGACCGACCGTTTTGTGAAACAGGTGCAGGCTGCGCCGCAGTCGTAAGGAAGCAGGATGCTAAACGTCAATCATCTTTCAGCAGAGTATCAGGGGCGGCCCGCGCTGCGTGACGTATCGTTCCAGATCGCCGCCGGGCAACTGGTGGTGGTGCTCGGCCCGTCGGGCTGCGGCAAGACCACGCTGCTGAATTTGATCGCCGGGTTTATCGAGCCTTCAGCTGGCAGCATCACGCTGGATGGAGCGCCCGTTCATGGCCCGAGCGCCGAACGGGGCGTGGTGTTCCAGCATGAGGGCTTACTGCCGTGGCGCAACGTGGTGGACAACGTCGAGTTCGGCCTGCAGCTGGCCGGCGTCGGCAAGGCGCAGCGCCGCCAGGTGGCGGAGCAGATGCTGCAGCGCGTGGGGCTGGCGGGCTATGAACAGCACTTTATCTGGCAGCTGTCCGGCGGCATGCGCCAACGCGTCGGCATCGCCCGCGCTCTGGCCGCCGATCCGCGTCTGCTGTTGCTGGACGAGCCGTTCGGCGCGCTGGACGCGTTCACCCGCGAGCAGATGCAGGAGCTGTTGCTGACCATTTGGCGCGATACCGGCAAGCAGGTGCTGCTGATCACCCACGATATCGAAGAGGCGGTGTTCCTCGCCAGCGAGCTGCTGCTGCTGTCGCCGGGGCCGGGGCAGGTGGTGGAGCGGCTGTCGCTGAACTTCGGCCAACGCTATGCCGCTGGTGAAGACTGCCGCACCATCAAGTCCGATCCTGAATTTATCGCGCAGCGCGAATACGTGTTGGGCAAAGTTTTCCAACAGCGCGAGGCCTTGCTATGAGCCTGCATTCCACTCTGAAGGCCGCGGCGCAGCCGCAGGGCAAAGCGATGCGCCGTTTCAGCGTGCCGCGCAACGTTTGGCTGAGCGGCGCCACACTGTTGACGGTGTTGATCGTCTGGTGGGGCGTGACGGCGTTGCAGCTGATCAGCCCGCTGTTTTTGCCAGCGCCGCAGCAGGTGCTGCACCAGCTGATCACCATCGCCAGCCCGCAAGGCTTTATGGACGCCACGCTGTGGCAGCATCTGGCGGCCAGCCTGGGGCGTATTCTGGTGGCGCTGCTGGCGGCGGTGATCGTTGGCATTCCGGTGGGCATCGCCATGGGGCTGAACGACACGGTGCGCGGCATCCTCGATCCGCTGATTGAGATCTATCGCCCGGTGCCGCCACTGGCCTATCTCCCGCTGATGGTGATTTGGTTCGGCATCGGCGAAACCTCGAAGATCTTGCTGATTTATCTGGCGATCTTTGCGCCGGTGACGCTCTCTGCCGTGGCCGGCGTACGCAGCGTGGCTCAGGTGAGGGTGCGTGCCGCCCGCACGTTGGGCGCCACGCGCTGGCAGGTGCTGCGTTTCGTGGTGCTGCCGAGCGCGCTGCCGGAGATCCTGACCGGCATTCGCATCGGGCTGGGCGTCGGCTGGTCGACGCTGGTGGCCGCCGAACTGATCGCCGCCACGCGCGGCCTGGGATTTATGGTGCAATCCGCCGGTGAGTTTCTGGCGACCGACGTGGTGTTGGCCGGCATCGGCGTGATTGCGGTGATTGCATTTGGGCTGGAGCTGGGGTTGCGTGCCCTGCAGCGCCGATTGACCCCGTGGCATGGAGTACAGCAATGAACGAACGTCTGAATATCACCCCGCTGGGGCCTTACATCGGGGCGCTGGTGGAAAACGTCGAGTTGGCCCGGCCGCTGGGCGACGGCCAGTTTGAACAGCTTTATCATGCCTTGCTGAAGCATCAGGTGCTGTTCTTCCGCAATCAGCCGATCACGCCGCTGCAGCAGCGCGATCTGGCCGGCCGCTTCGGCGATCTGCATATCCATCCGGTCTATCCGCACGCCACCGACGTGGAAGAGATCATCGTGCTCGATACCCACGACGACAACCCGCCGGACAACGATAACTGGCACACCGACGTGACCTTTATCGAGAACCCGCCACTGGGGGCGATCCTGGCGGCCAAGACGCTGCCTGCTACCGGCGGCGACACGCTGTGGGCCAGCGGCATTGCCGCCTATGAGGCGCTGTCGGCGCCGTTCAGAACGCTGTTAGCGGGGCTGCGTGCGGAGCATGACTTCACCAAGTCATTCCCGGAACACAAACATCGCGGCAGTGAAGAGGAGCATCAGCGCTGGCAACTGGCGGTGCAGAAAAACCCGCCGCTGCTGCATCCGGTGGTGCGCACCCACCCGGTCAGCGGCCGGCAGGCGCTGTTCGTCAATGAAGGGTTCACTACGCGGATCGTCGATCTGGCGCCGAAAGAGAGCGACGCTTTGCTGAACTTCCTATTTGCTCACATCACCAAACCGGAGTTTCAGGTGCGATGGCGCTGGCAGGAAAATGATGTGGCGATCTGGGATAACCGCGTGACGCAGCATTACGCCAACGCGGATTATCTGCCGCAGCGGCGCATCATGCACCGCGCGACCATTCTGGGGGATAGGCCTTTTTACAAGGCCTGAGGCTTAGGCTTCGAACGCCTGCGTTAACTGCTCCAGCTGTTCCTGCGCATCCAGCCAGGTCATTTCCGTCTCTTCCAGCGCGGATTTGGCCTGGCTTTGCTTTTGCAGGCAATCGGTCAACTCGGCCTTGCGGCTGATGTCGTACAGCGCGGAATCCGCCAACTGCTCTTCCACCGCCGCCAATTCGGCGCCCAGTTTTTCCATCTGCTGTTCCAGCTTGGCGATCTGCTTGCGCAGCGGTTGGGTCTGCGTGCGGAACTCCGCCTCGCGGCGTTTTTGATCCTTGCGCGCCTGCGCGCTGTTGCCGCCGCTCTCTTTTTCCGGCGCGTCCTGCTGGCTTTCCTGGCGCTGCAGATCGATCAGCCACTGCTGGTAGTCGTCGAGATCGCCCTCGAAAGGTTCGACCTGGCCGTCGTGCACCAGGTACAGATCGTCGGTGGTGGAGCGCAGCAAGTGACGGTCGTGCGAGACCACCACCAACGCGCCTTCGAAATCGATCAGCGCCTCGGTCAACGCCTGACGCATGTCGAGATCCAGGTGGTTGGTCGGTTCATCGAGCAGCAGCAGGTTCGGGCGCTGCCAGACGATCAGCGCCAGCACCAGCCGCGCCTTCTCGCCGCCGGAGAAGCGTTCGGTCACTTCGCTGACTTTATCGCCCTGGAAGCCGAAACCGCCCAGATAGTCGCGCAGCTGCTGCTCCAGTACCCGTGGGGCGATGCGGCTCAGGTGTTGCAGCGGCGATTCGTCGGCGCGCAGGAACTCCAGCTGGTGCTGGGCGAAGTAACCCAGCTTGATGCCTTTCGCCAGGCCGATCTCGCCGCTCAGCGGTTCCAGGGTGCCGGCCAGCAGTTTGATCAGCGTCGATTTACCGGCGCCGTTGCGGCCGAGCAGGCCAATGCGCGAGCCGGGCACCAGGTTCAGCTTGATTGACTTCAGGATCACCTTGTCGCCATAGCCGGCGCTGACTTTGTCCATGCGCAGCAACGGGTTCGGCAGGCTTTCCGGCGGACGGAAGCTGAAGGTGAACGGGTTGTCCACGTGCGCCGGGGCGATCAGCTCCATGCGCTCCAGCATCTTGATGCGGCTCTGCGCCTGTTTGGCCTTGGTCGCCTGCGCGCGGAAACGGTCGATATAGCTTTGCAGATGCGCCACTTTCTCTTGCTGATGCTGATACAGCGACTGCTGCTGTGCCAGTTTGGTGGCGCGCTGGCGTTCGAACGACGAATAGTTGCCGGTGTACTCGTTCATCGTCTGTTGTTCGATATGCAGGATCTTGTCGACGATCGGATCGAGGAAATCGCGGTCGTGCGAGATTAGCACCAGCGTGCCGGGATAGCTTTTCAGCCAGCGTTCCAGCCAGATCACCGCGTCGAGATCCAGGTGGTTGGTCGGTTCGTCGAGCAGCAGCAGGTCGGAACGGCACACCAGCGCCTGAGCCAGGTTGAGGCGCATGCGCCAGCCGCCGGAAAAATCGCGCACCGGGCTTTGCAGCTGTTCGTTGGAGAAGCCGAGGCCGTGCAGCAGGCTGGCGGCGCGGGAGCGGATAGTCCAGGCGTCGATGGCGTCCAGTTTGCCGTGCAGGGTGGCGATGGCGTGGCCGTCGTTGCGGTCGTTGGCCACCTGCAATTCGGCTTCGAGCTGGCGAAACTCACGGTCGCCGTCGATAACATACTCGATCGCCGCCACGTCCAGCGCCGGCGTCTCCTGGTTGACCCAGGCCAGCGCCCAGTTGCCGGGGAAGGTGAAGCTGCCGCCGTCCGCCGCGATCTCGCCCTTCAGCAGCGACAGCAGCGTGGATTTGCCGCAGCCGTTTTTGCCCACCAGGCCGACCTTCTGACCTGGATTAACCGTCGCCGTGGCGTTGTCCAGCAGGACGCGGATGCCGCGTCGGATTTGTAGCGAGGAGAATACAATCATAAAGCGCCGTATGTTCAGAGTATGTTAAATTATCATTAAGGTAACAGAGCGCGCAGCGCGCGCTGTTTTTGTCTTTGCGATGCATGGTAACGGAAAACCGCTACCCTGACGACGCTTTGGAGGGGAATGATGTCGCAGCCGCCCAAGGTCTTGCTGCTGTATGCCCATCCGGAATCTCATGACTCGGTGGCGAACCGGGTTTTGCTTCGACCGGCGCAGCAGTTGGAACATGTCACCGTGCACGATCTCTACGCGCACTACCCTGATTTTTTTATCGATATCCATCACGAACAACAGCTGCTGCGTGAGCATCAGGTCATCGTGTTTCAACACCCTCTGTATACCTACAGCTGCCCGGCGTTGCTGAAGGAGTGGCTGGATCGCGTGCTGGCGCGCGGCTTTGCCAGCGGGGTGGGCGGCAATGCGCTGGCGGGCAAATACTGGCGTTCGGTGATCACCACCGGCGAGCCGGAAGGCGCCTACCGCACCGGTGGTTATAACCGTTATCCGATGGAGGACATTCTGCGGCCGTTCGAACTGACCGCTGGAATGTGCCGTATGCACTGGCTGACGCCGTTCGTGGTGTATTGGGCGCGACGGCAAAAGCCGGAGGTGCTGCGCAGCCACGCGGACGCCTATGGCGACTGGCTGCGCCACCCGCTGCCGCACGGAGGGCGGTAACCATGGAAGGATCGACTTTACTGACCGCCATTTTACTGTTCCTGTTCGCCGCGGTGGTGACGGTGCCGATCGCTCGTCGCTTGGGAATCGGCGCAGTGCTGGGCTATCTGATCGCCGGCATCGCCATCGGCCCCTGGGGATTGGGCTTCATTCGCGACGTCGACGAGATCCTGCACTTTTCTGAGCTGGGCGTGGTGTTCCTGATGTTCATCATCGGCCTGGAGCTGAACCCCAGCAAGCTGTGGGAGCTGCGGCGCTCGATCTTCGGCGCCGGCGCCGGCCAGGTGTTGCTCACCGCGGCGGTGCTGGGCGCACTGCTGTACCTGACGCACTTCGCCTGGCAGGCGGCGGTGATCGGCGGCGTCGGCCTGGCGATGTCTTCCACCGCCATGGCGTTGCAGTTGATGCGCGAGAAGGGCATGAACCGCAACGAGGGCGGCCAACTGGGCTTCTCGGTGCTGCTGTTCCAGGATATGGCGGTGATCCCGGCGCTGGCGTTGATCCCTATTCTGGCCGGCGCCGGCGGCACCAGCGATGACTGGGCGAAGATCGCGCTCAAGGTGGCGGCGTTTGGCGGCATGCTGCTCGGCGGCCGTTTCCTGCTGCGGCCGCTGTTCCGCTATATCGCCGCCTCCGGCGTGCGTGAGATCTTCACCGCTGCGGCGCTGCTGTTGGTGCTCGGTTCGGCGTTGTTCATGGATGTGCTCGGCCTGTCGATGGCGCTCGGCACTTTCATCGCCGGCGTGCTGCTGGCGGAGAGTGAATACCGTCACGAACTGGAGATCTCCATCGAGCCGTTTAAAGGGTTGCTGCTGGGGCTGTTCTTTATCTCGGTGGGCATGGTGCTGAATATCGGCGTACTTTACACCCATCTGGCTGAAGTGCTGATCGGCGTGCTGGTGTTGGTGGCGGTCAAATCCGGCGTGCTCTACGGGATATCGCGCCTGTTCGGCCTGCGCAGCTCGGTGCGCTTACAGTTCGCCGGCGTGCTCAGCCAGGGCGGCGAATTCGCCTTCGTGCTGTTCTCGGCAGCGGGCGCCCAAAAGGTGCTGCAGCCGGATCAGCTGTCTTTGCTGCTGGTGGTGGTGACGCTGTCGATGATGACCACGCCGCTGCTGATGCAGGCGATCGACCGCATTTTGGCGCGCCGCTACAACGCCAAAGACGAAGACGAGGAGACGCCGTACGTGGAAGATGACGATCCGCAGGTGATCATCGTTGGCTTCGGGCGCTTCGGCCAGGTGATTGGCCGCCTGTTGATGGCCAACAAAATGCGCATTACCGTACTGGAGCGCGACGTCAGCGCCGTTGGCGTACTACGGCGCTACGGTTACAAGGTCTATTACGGCGACGCCACCGAGCTGGAGCTGCTGCGCGCGGCGGGCGCCGAGAAAGCCAAGTCGATCGTGATCACCTGCAATGAGCCGGAAGACACCATGGAGATCGTGCGGCTGTGCCAGCAGCACTTCCCGAACCTGAGCATTTTGGCGCGCGCGCGCGGCCGTGTGGAGGCGCATGAGCTGCTGCAGGCGGGGTGAAGCAGTTCAGCCGCGAAACCTTCTCCAGCGCGCTGGAGTTGGGGCGCAAGGCGCTGATGGAATTGGGCATGCACCCGCATCAGGCCTTCCGTGCCCAGCAGCATTTCCGCCGCCTGGATATGCGCATGCTGCGTGAACTGATGCCGCCGCATCAGGGCGATGTGGCGCAAATTTCCCGCGTGAAAGAGGCGCGGCGCGAGCTGGAAGAGCTGTTCCATCGCGAAATGCAAAAAGAAAGTCGCCAGTTCGACGGCTGGGATGAATACGAATAAGCGGGAGCATAACGATGTCTGCAACACGTAAGAGATTTATCGCCGGGGCGGTGTGCCCGAGCTGTAGCGCCATGGATACGCTGGCGGTATGGCGAGAGGATCAGGTGGAGGTGGTGGAGTGCGTCAAGTGCGGCCACCATCAGCGCCAAACCGATCAACAGGTGGAAAAACACGTTCGCCCGCAGGAACAGGTGATCGGCATTTTTCAGCCGAAGTAGCGTTTTTTTATCCCGGAGGGTACAGCGAGGCAGATTTCCGTTACAATCTGTCCGGAAAAGGCGCGCCCCCGATGACGGTGCGCGTCCTAGTAGCCAACGGTAGGAGATATCATGAAAGTAGCAAAAGACTTGGTGGTCAGCCTGGCTTACCAAGTACGTACAGAAGACGGTGTTTTGGTTGATGAGTCTCCGGTGAGCGCACCGCTGGACTATCTGCACGGGCATGGTTCTCTGATCGCAGGTCTGGAAAAAGCGCTCGAAGGCCACGACGTTGGCGATCGTTTTGACGTTCACGTCGGCGCGAACGACGCGTACGGCAACTACGACGAAAACCTGGTGCAGCGCGTACCGAAAGACGTCTTCATGGGCGTTGACGAACTGCAGGTCGGCATGCGTTTCCTGGCAGACACCGATCAGGGTCCGGTTCCGGTCGAAATCACTGAAGTTGACGGCGACCACGTGGTGGTTGACGGCAACCACATGCTGGCCGGCCAAAACCTGAACTTCAACGTGGAAGTTGTCGCGATCCGCGAAGCGACCGCAGAAGAACTGGCGCACGGTCACGTACACGGCGAACACGACCATCACCACGAACACGGTGAAGGCTGCTGCGGTGGTCACGGCCACAGCCACGATCACGACCATGGTCACGATCACGGTAAAGGCGGCTGCGGCAACGGCGGCTGCGGCTGCCACTAAGCAGAACGTAGTCACGAGACAAGAGGGCGGCCATCGGCTG
>NZ_MJAO01000012.1 GCF_001902635.1 Serratia marcescens
AACGAAACTCCAGAGTGATTACAGTGCAGCGGCCAACATGTCTTCCAGCTTCTGCTGGTCGACGGCGAACAGGCGAATGCCTTCGGCGAGCTTTTCCACCGCCATGGCGTCCTGGTTGTGCAGCCAGCGGAATTCCGCTTCGGCCAGCGGAGCGGGTTGGTGGAAGCCCTCGGTAGATGGGGTCAGCTTGCGCTCGACCGGCTGGTCGCTGTTTTTCAGTTGCTCCAGCAGGTTCGGCGCGATGGTCAGGCGATCGCAGCCGGCCAGTGCCAGAATCTGCTCAACCTTACGGAAGCTGGCGCCCATGATCACCGTCTGGTAACGATGGCGTTTGTAGTATTCATAGATAGTGCGCACCGATTTCACGCCCGGATCCCGATCGGCATCGTAGTCGGCGGCGGGCTGTTTGGCCTGATACCAGTCATAGATGCGGCCGACGAACGGCGAGATCAGATACACGCCGGCTTCGGCGCAGGCGCGGGCTTGGGCGAAGGAGAACAGCAGCGTCAGGTTGGTGTTGATACCTTCTTTTTCCAGCTCCTCGGCGGCTTTGATGCCTTCCCAGGTGGAGGCCAGCTTGATCAGGATGCGCGATTTGTCGATGCCCTGTTCCTGATACATGGCGATCAGCTTGCGCGCTTTGGCGACGCACATGCCGCGATCGAACGACAGACGGGCGTCCACTTCGGTGGAAATACGGCCCGGCACGCTTTTGAGGATCTCGACGCCGATGTTGACCGCCAGCTTATCGCTGGCGTTGATCAGTTGGGTTTCCTTGCTGCCTCCCTGGCGGCGGGCATACTCCAGCGCTTCGGTGATCAGCGCGTTGTACTGCGGCAGCGCGGCGGCTTTCAGGATCAGCGAAGGGTTGGTGGTGGCGTCCTGGGGTTCGAACTGGCGGATGGATTCGATATCGCCGCTGTCGGCGACCACTGTGGTCAGCTGCTTGAGTGCGTCTAATTGATTCATTAATAAGCTCCTTGACCAAGCTCAACGTAGGGAAATGAGAACCTTTTTCATCATAGGGGGAACACACTGCACCATCGGGTCGGGAATGAAAATGCGCTTTTTCTGATTGTTGCGATGGATAATAACAATGAATGCCGAATAAACCCAGGCGGGGCGCGGCTTGCGCGAGGGGGGGAGGCGTGAATGGCGAAACGAAAGAAGGGTTCAGCGCCAGGCTGAACCCTCAAAGATCTCCTCATTTGACCGATTATTTGCTCAGGTTGACGTCGATCGCCTGATAGAAGGCGTTGGCGGTGTCTGCTATATCCCACACGGCAAGGATCACGTGCGAGCCGCTGCGATCTGCCGGTATGTTGCACTGGTGGGTGACCTGAGCGGCAGGAATGGCGCCGCCGTCGTTGAACTGGCAGAACGGCGTCAGGTCAAAGGAGGCGCGGGTCAGCGGTTGGGAAGCGTCCCAGTTTGGCTTGGTGATGAAATAGCGCCAGCTGGTGGTGCTGTGACGCGCGGTCAGCTTCCAGGTAAAGGAATTCGGGCCGGTTTTCAGGTTGAGTTTGCTCCAGCGCGTCGGCGTTTGCTGATCCAGTTCGAAGAAGGTGGCGTTGCCGGCGCTGGCGATGTGGCCGTCAGCCGGACCGGCCTGCGGGAAGCCTTTCAGGCCTTCAACGCTCTGCGGTTCGTATTGCACGCTGCCGCACTGCGTATTGAGCTGCAGTTTGCACTGATAGGCGCGGCTGGCCGGCGACTCGACATAGCCGTGCGCATTCGCCTGTTGTGAAACGCCGAACATGGCCGCGCTCAGCAGGCCCAGAGAGAGTAGGGTACGGGAAGTCTTGTTCATAAGTCACTCCTGACTGAAATTATGTTGTAAGTTGAGCGTATTTCACCGACAAAATGAGAGGCTAATAGCGGAATAGGAAATAACCATTTTTATCGGCTTGTCTTATTTTTATCATTCTGCGCGAGTGGCAGAGCGGAATGTTTCACCGGCTATTAACGAAAAATATTATGATGACGATCTTTGATCGTTAGGCTGAATTTATTTAACTATCACAGCCTAAACTCACGGCGTTATGATGAATTTTCTATAAAGTATTGATGAATAGTCTTTAAGATAACCTGCTCTTTTATAGAGTATATTGCTTGTTGCCTTGAGTACCCTTGTTCGACTTGATCGATTTTTGTTCGCCATCACCTTGGGAATTTAGTGTCATTTTTCTTGTTTTATTTAAAAGAGGAATATGTATGACTAGATTATCCCTAGACGCGATTAAAATAATCAGCACCATCAAGAGCACCGGATCTTTCTCTATGGCGGCGGAGGCGCTGCATAAAACGCCTTCGGCGATTTCTTACCGGGTTTCCAATATTGAAAGTAAACTCTGCGTGAAACTTTTTCATCGCAATGGCCCCATGATTACCCTAACGGATGAAGGGGAATTTCTCCTGCAGGAGGGCAGTTGGATATTAAATGCGGTGCAGGATCTGGAAAGCCGGGTGCGAAACATCCCCAAGCAGGACACTAATATCCGCCTGGCGGTAGACACCTTCTTCCCGCTGGAAACCCTGACTCAGGATATCCGCGACTATATTCAGCATTGCCCGAACGCCAATATCTCGATGCAGCGAGAAGCGCTGAACGGCACCTGGGATGCGCTGAAGAATAACCGAGCGGATTTGATCATCGCCATCGGCCAAATCCCCGACAGCGTGCAGGCGAAAACCCTGATGCTCGGCAAGCTCGATTTTGTGCTGTGCGTATCGCCTTCGCACCCGTTTGCGGCGCAGAGAAAGCCGGTGTGCAAGAAGCAACGGCTGAACGATATCGTGGTGGTGATCGCCGACAGCAGCCACGAGTTGCCTAAACGCAATCACGGCACGCTGCCTTTGCAGCGCCAGCTGGTGGTGTGTGACGTGGAAAGCAACCTGGCACTGCTCAAACGCGGCATCGGCCACGCTTTTCTACCGCCGTCACTGATTGAAAAGGAGCTGGCCAGCGGCGAACTGGTAACGGTGCCGGTGGAGATGCAAAAGGGCGATGAAATGATTTGGCTGGCGTGGCACCCGGCCAGCAAGGGGGCGGGGTTTAACTGGTGGCATGAGCGGTTGACGCGTAAAAGCGATGTCTTCAGCCTGATGGGCCGCGAAGTGGTGCGGGACGGCGGTTATCCATGGTGCCACAACTGAAGGAATAGAGACGAAGGGACGCGAAAATCAAACGGTTAACTCAATGAAAACCCCGCAGCATTCGGCTACGGGGTTTTTTTATGGCTTACGCCACGCGGCCCACTTTCAGCCAGGCGCTGTCGGAGCCGGGCGCCGAGGTGATGTAGCCCCACTTGGTCTGCCAGACATAGCCCTGATAGGACACCAGCGCCCCCTGGGCATAGATGGTGCCCGGCACGTAGGCCGGCGCGGTCATGATTGGCAGGTTGCCGGGGCCGACGCCGGTGTAACGCAGGCCGGTGCCCATATCCAGCTGGCTGTCGTCGTAGTCCGCGGCGTTGAAATAGCGATCCAGCGCGGCCAGCAGGTCGCCGTTGCGGTTGTCTTGCCCCAGATGCCAGAACATCACGCCGCCCAGCTGCTGCTGCTTGATGTACTTGGCTTTGTATTTGAAGCTTTCGGCATCGTCATAGGTGACGAACAGCCCTTTCTGCGCATGATACAGGTAAGGGGTTTTGGTCTTGTCATTCCACAACCGCTGATAGCCGTAGTTGCCCAGCAGCATTTGCTCCAGCTGGCGATAGGAGGCGATGCGCGGATCTTTGTCGCGCACGCACTCCTCGCAGCCCACCAGCCAGTAGTCGGTGCTCGGGTACGGATCTTCACCCGGCGTGCTGTGGCTGCTGTACTGGCCGCCGTTACTGCCGCTGACGCCTTTGAAGGCGCGGCCATAGAAGGGGACGCCCATCACGATTTTGGCGCTTGGCACGCCTTCCATCATCAGGTGTTGCTGCACCGCGGCGTCAACCGTCAGGCTGAACGGGCTGGGGAAGGCGCGGGTCAGCTCTTCCCAGCTCCAGCCCAGATTGGCTTCGCGCAGCGCGTTGTAGAAGGTCGGCCCCGCCGCGTCGCCGAACAGCCCAGCCTGATGGTTGGTGATCTTCTCCCAAGGGCCGGCCAGATCGTAGGTCATCAGGTTGATGTAATCGAGCGGCGCGACGATCTGCGCCAGCTTGCTGTAATAGCGTGACAGGAAGAAGGCGCCGCCGGCGCCGGCGATGGTCAACTGATACGGCAGCGCCTGGCGGCCGTCGGCGATCGTTTGCTGATTCAGCAGGGCGCGGATCTCTTGCAGAGCGGCGATGAAGCCGTCCACTTCCGCCGCCTGCGGATACTCCCAGTCGATGTCCACACCATCGAAGCCGTACTCTTTCATGATGCGCACGCAGGATTGGGCAAACTTGGTGCGTGACGCCGGGGTTTTCACCGCGTTGACGTAGTTGGCGTGCGACACGCCCAGATCGTTGGAGTAGTACCAGCCGCCGATGGAGAACATGATGCGCAGGCTGGGGTTGTGCGCCTTGAGTGCGGTCAGGCGGTTGACCACATCGCGCGCTTTGGCGTCGTTGGTGGCCGGATCCCAGGCGCACTCCAGGTTGCTGTTGATATCCAGGAACGAGAAGTTGATGTGCGTCAGTTGTTTGGCTTTGGCCGGCGTGATGTTGGAAACCGGGAACGGCACGACGGAGGTATCGGACTCGGTGTAATTATTGATTTGATTGGTCGGAATAAAGTAATACCCAATAACGGCTTTACGTGTGGACATGGCATTTCTCCAGAGTGGATGTTTTTATGATGGGGAAATATTTCCCGCCGTCATTAATGTTTATTTTTCGTGAAAACAAAAGTCGAAATAAATCATGGTAAGGATGAATTTTCATTAACCTCCGTCTGGCACGGCGTTTATTTGTTGTATCAGCGTTCAGCGTGAATGAATTCGACTATAGGGTCTGTATTTATTCATTTGCTTTGTAATAGCATCCTTAACTAGATTCTGATTATCCGATGTCCCACCGGCCGTGATTGGCATTTAATTAAAATAAAAAAGGAGATGAGCTATGTCCAGCATAGAGCCTGACGCTGTTGGCTTAATAGTCCAGCGAGTATGTGAATATCTTCAGCCGGTATTGAACGCTATTTTGGCCGGCGTTATGGCGCTATTGCACGGCGCCTATCGCAACGTGGGTATTCGGCGCCGTTTATTGAATGCGGCAATGTGTGCGTTATTGGCCTGGACGGTGCGCGATGCGCTGGCGCTGATGGGGCTGGAATTAAAGTGGGCGAATTTAGCCAGCGTGCTGATTGGCTTTATGGGGGCGGATTACATCAACGCCTTAATTAAGAAATTCATCGGCAAAAAGACGGGGTTTAAAAATGTTAAATAACATCGAAGATATTCGCTTTACCGCCCGCAGCGAAGAGAACCTGCGCGGCGTGCATCCGGATCTGGTGCGCGTTATTCGTCTGGCGCTGCGCTATTCGCTGGTGCCGTTTTCCGTCAGCGAGGGGTTGCGCAGCATGGCGCGCCAGCGGGAGATGGTGCGCGCCGGTAGCAGCCAAACGTTGCGCAGTCGCCATCTGACCGGCCATGCGGTGGATGTGGTGGCGATGCCGGCAGGCGTGGTCTCTTGGGAGTGGGATTACTATGCGCAGATCGCGGTGGCGGTGCGGCGCGCGGCGCGTGAATGCGGTATCAACGTCGAATGGGGGGGCGAGTGGAAAACCCTCAAGGACGGCCCGCACTTCCAGCTGGCGTTTCGGGACTACCCGGCATGAGCGGCTGGTTGCAGAAGCTGGCGCAGGGTGGGTCGCTGCTGCTGTTGCTGGCGGCCATCTGCCTTGGCGGTTACAGCTCGCTGTTGTCGCATCGGCTGGAGGCCGCGCGGCAACAGACGGCGGAACTGCAAAAAAGCCTGGCGCAGCAGGCCGGGCTGATCGCCACCTTGCAGACCCAGGACGCGCAAAACCGTGCGCTGATGGCGGCGCAGCAGCGGCAGGAACAACAGCTGCGCCAACAACACGAGGCTTATCAGAGGAAATATCGTGAAGCGATTAAAAACGATCCCTGCGCCGCTCAGCCTCTGCCTGGCGCTGTGCTTGAGCTCCTGCGCCCGGCCACCGGCGCCGCAGGCCGTGCCGCTGTTGCCCCCTGAGTCGGTGTTCGCACCCTGCGAGCAACCGCAGCTGCAGGGAGAAACCTGGGGCGATGCGGTAAGCTATACCCTGGCGCTACAAACCTCGTTACACATTTGCGCCGGCCAGGTGGAGACGCTCAATGCCTGGCGCGCCACGCTGCCGCCGCACTGACGGCGGCGCTTCTCTTCGCTCGTCCTGCGGCTTCTTTTTTTACTTTTAAAACGGTCTTTCGGCCAAGGTTATGGCCCGCTTCAAAGTTTGTGATGTTTCTCTCACTATACTTCAAGGCTGCGCCCTGTCATTGTACTTGGGCGCCACGGCCCACGGCAGGGCGCAGCCTCAAAGCCTTACCTCAACATAAAAGCAAAAAACAAAGGAATCCATAATGGACGAACAGCTCAAACAGAGTGCCCTTGATTTCCATCAGTTTCCTGTCCCAGGGAAGATCCAGGTTTCCCCGACTAAACCGTTGGCGACCCAGCGCGATCTGGCATTGGCCTATTCGCCGGGCGTTGCCGCGCCTTGCCTCGAGATCGCTGAAGATCCGCTGGCGGCCTACAAATACACCGCGCGTGGCAACCTGGTGGCGGTGATTTCCAACGGGACGGCGGTGCTGGGTCTGGGCAATATCGGCGCGTTGGCCGGTAAGCCGGTGATGGAAGGCAAGGGCGTTTTGTTCAAGAAGTTTTCCGGTATCGATGTATTTGATATCGAAGTGGATGAGCGTGACCCTGACAAGTTAATCGACATTATCGCCGCGCTGGAACCGACCTTCGGCGGCATCAACCTGGAAGACATCAAAGCGCCGGAGTGTTTCTACATCGAACAGAAACTGCGTGAGCGCATGAAGATCCCGGTGTTCCACGACGACCAGCACGGTACGGCGATCATCACCACCGCAGCGGTGCTCAACGGCCTGCGCGTGGTGAAGAAGAACATTTCCGATGTGCGGCTGGTGGTGTCCGGCGCCGGTGCGGCGTCCATCGCCTGTCTGAACCTGCTGGTAGCGCTGGGGCTGCGCCGGCAGAACATCACCGTCTGCGACTCCAAGGGGGTGATCTACAAAGGCCGCGACGCCAACATGGAGCAGACCAAGGCCGATTATGCCATCGAGGACAACGGTCAGCGCACGCTGGGCGACGCCATTCCTCACGCCGACATCTTCCTTGGCTGTTCCGGCCCGGGCGTCCTGACGCAAGATATGGTGAAAACCATGGCGCGCGATCCACTGATCATGGCGCTGGCCAACCCGGAACCGGAAATTCTGCCGCCGCTGGCGAAAGCGGTGCGCCCGGACGCCATCATCTGCACCGGCCGTTCCGACTACCCGAACCAGGTGAACAACGTATTGTGCTTCCCGTTCATCTTCCGCGGCGCGCTGGACGTGGGCGCCACGACCATCAACGAAGAGATGAAGCTGGCCTGCGTGCACGCCATCGCCGATCTGGCGCTGGCGGAGCAGAGCGACGTGGTGGCTTCCGCCTACGACGACCAGGATCTCTCCTTCGGGCCGGAATACATCATTCCGAAACCGTTCGATCCGCGCCTGATCGTCAAGATCGCGCCGGCGGTGGCCAAGGCGGCGATGGATTCCGGCGTGGCGACGCGCCCGATCGAAGACTTCGACGCCTACGTGGAGAAACTGGCGGAGTTCGTCTACAAAACCAACCTGTTCATGAAGCCGATCTTCTCGCAGGCGCGTAAAGAGGTGAAGCGGGTGGTGCTGGCGGAAGGCGAGGAAGAGCGCGTGCTGCACGCCACGCAGGAGCTGGTGTCGCAGGGGCTGGCCTTCCCGATCCTGGTCGGCCGTCCGAGCGTGATTGAGATGCGCCTGAAAAAGCTCGGCCTGCAGCTGACGCCGGGCAAAGATTTCGAAGTGGTGAACAACGAGTCGGATCCGCGCTTCAACGAATACTGGGGCGAGTACTACCAGATCATGAAACGCCGTGGCGTTTCGCAGGAGCAGGCGCGTCGCGCGGTGATCGGCAACCCGACGCTGATCGCCGCCATCATGCTGCACCGCGGCGAAGCGGATGCGATGATTTGCGGCACCATCGGCAGCTACCATGAGCATTACGACGTGGTGAAGAACGTGTTCGGCTTCCGTGAAGGTGCGCACGTTGTCGGTGCGATGAACGCGCTGATGCTGCCGAGCGGCAACACCTTCATCGCCGACACCTACGTCAACGACGACCCGACGCCGGAACAGCTGGCGGAGATCACCCTGATGGCGGCGGAAACCGTGCGCCGCTTCGGCATCGAACCGAAGGTGGCGCTGCTGTCTCACTCCAGTTTCGGTTCTTCCGACTGCCCGGCGGCGCGCAAAATGCGCAAAACGCTGGAGCTGGTGAACGAGCTGGCGCCGGAGCTGGAGATCGACGGCGAAATGCACGGCGACGCCGCGCTGGTGGAAAGCATCCGTCACGATCTGATGCCGGACAGCCCGCTGAAAGGCTCGGCCAACCTGCTGATCATGCCGAACATGGAAGCGGCGCGCATCAGCTACAACCTGCTGCGCGTCTCCTGTTCGGAAGGGGTGACCGTCGGGCCGGTGCTGATGGGGGTCGCCAAGCCGGTGCACATCCTGACGCCGATCGCCTCGGTGCGCCGCATCGTCAACATGGTGGCGTTGGCGGTGGTGGAAGCTCAGACCGAACCGCTATAAGCCCCGGTTGAGTGACTGGCCCCCTGCGCCGTTGGCGCCGGGGGCTTTTTTATGCCTTGCAGCGTGCGGCGATGGCGCGGATATCCTGCGGGGTGGTGCGGCAACAGCCGCCGATCAATTGTGCGCCGAGCGTGCGCCACTCCGCCGCCTGATCGACCAGGCTGCCGTGTTCGCCGCCGCAGGCATGCCAGGTTTTGCTTACCGCATCGTAGTGCTCGCCGGAGTTCGGGTAGACCAGCAGCGGTTTGTCGGCCAACGCGCTCAGTTGGCGCAGCGCCGGGGCGACCTTGTCCAGCGCGATGCAGTTGATGCCGATGGCCAGCACCTGCGGGTTGCCGCTCAGCGCGGACATGGCTTCCGCCAGCGGCGTGCCGTCGCTGAGATGTTGGCTATCGCGCAGGGTGAAGGCGAACCAGGCGCCAAGCGTCGGGAAGTCTTGCAGCAGCGTCAACAGCGCCTGCAGTTCAGCGAACGACGGCAGCGTTTCGCAGGCCAGCAGATCGACGCCGGCGGCGGCCAGTGCGGCGATGCGCGGGCGGTGGAAGGCGATCATGTCATCCTGCGGCAGCCGGTAGTCGCCGCGGTATTCCGAACCGTCGGCCAGATAGGCGCCGTACGGGCCCACCGAGCCGGCGATCAGCAACGGCGCCGCCTGCGGGTGTGCGGCCAGATAATCGCGGCGCGCCCGTTGCGCCAGCTGCACGCTTTTGGCGATCAGCGCCAGTGACTGCGCCTGATCGAGACCGCGGCGCAAGAAGCCCTGCGGCGTGGCCTGATAGCTGGCGGTGATGGCGCATTGGGCGCCGGCGTTGAAATAATCGAGATGCACCTGATAGATAAGTTCGGGATTTTCAATCAGCACCTTGGCTGACCACAGCGGATCGGTCAGATCGCAGCCGCGCGCTTCCAGTTCGGTGGCCAGCGCGCCATCCAGGATCAGCGTCGGTTGCTCGGCCAGCAGGCGAGCGACGGGGTTGTTAACCGGCATTTTGTTCTCCCAAAGCGGTTTTTTGCCCGGCGCGCCGGGTCAGGAAATAGGTGAGGTAGCACAGGGCGACGAACGGCAGCCCGCAGTAGAGCGCAATGCGCTGCTCCGGATCGAACGCCAGCCCGATGCAGGCCAGCAGGCACAGTACAAAGCCGAGGATCGGTGTCAGCGGGTAGCCGGGCGCGCGGTATTTCAGGCCGCTTATCGGCTGGCCGCTGCGCAGGTAGGCGCGGCGGAAAGCGTAGTGGGCCGCGCAGATACTCAGCCACACCGCCACCACCGCAAAACCGGAGATCGCCGACAGGGCGACAAACACCGTGTCCGGTGCGATCACGCTGGTCAGCAACGCCAGCACGCCGCCGAGCATGCTGAAGGTCAGGGCGTTGATCGGAATGCCACGCCCATTGACGCGGGCAAAGTAGGCCGGCAGGGTGCGCTGGTGCGCCAGCGACCACAGCATGCGCCCCGAGGCGTACAGGCCGGAGTTGGCCGCCGACAGGATGGCGGTCAGGATCACGAAGTTGAAGATATCGGCGGCGTAAGGCACGCCGATGCGTTCAAACACCAGCACGAACGGGCTTTTGACGATCCCCGCCTGATCCATCGGGATCAACGCCGCCAGCACGAAGACCGTGCCGATAAAGAACAGCATCAGGCGGATCACCGTAGTGCGGATCGCCAGCGGCACGACTTTTTCCGGGTTTTCGGTTTCGCCGGCGGCGATGCCGATCAGCTCCGTGCCGGAGAAGGCAAAGTTCACCGCCACCATGGTCATCAGGATCGGCAGCGTGCCGTGTGGCAGCCAGCCGGAAGCGGTCAGATTGTGCAGGAACGGTGCCGGAGTGCCGTCTTTCATCGGCAGCAGGCCGAACATGGCAGCGCCGCCCAGAATGATAAACGCCAGAATGGTCACCACTTTGATCAGCGAAAACCAGAATTCGCTTTCGGCGAAAAAGCGGGTGGTCACCACGTTGAGCAGGAAAATGGCCGCGCAGAAGATCAGGCACCACAGCCACACCGGCGACTGCGGAAACCAATACTGCATGCAGAATCCGGCGGCGGTCAGGCTGGAGCCGAGCGCCACCGTCCAGGTCAGCCAATACAGCCAGGCGACGGTATAGCCGGTGGCCGGCCCCAGATAGCGCGAAGCATAGACGTGAAAGGCGCCGGTTTCCGGCATCGCCACCGACAGCTCACCCAGGCACAGCATCACCAGATACACCACCAGCGCGCCGATCAGGTAGGCCAGCAGCGTGCCGAGCGCCCCGGTGGTAGAGATGATGTAGCCGGTGTTGAAAAACAGCCCGGTGCCGATCACGCCGCCCAGCGACAGCATCACCAGATGCCGGGCCTTCATGCTGCGTTTGAACTGTCCTGCGGCGGGTGCCGATGGTTGCATAATAATCTATCCGTATAGACGTCTAAATATCTGAATGGCTATTGGTTATACCTGCAATGCTTTTTCAACGCAATGCGCAGCCGGCGATTGCCGTGTAAAAAAATCGTTAAGCCGGATCTATATGCAAATGATAATTATTATCTATAATGTCGCCATTTTCGATAATGGGGCAACATGATGAGATACCTGATTTTATTGGCGGCGTTGGCGCTCGGCGCCTGCAGCCAAACGCCGGTGAAGACGCCGGCCAACGACGTCGCGAGTCTGGGGAGTATCACCGATCTGCACAGCGGCGCGATTCTGACGCCGGAGCAGCTGTTGACGCGATTGGCGCAGCAGCCGCGGCTGATCGTCGGGGAAAAGCACGACAATCCTTACCACCATCAGATTGAGCAATGGCTGGTGCAGCAGCTGCCGCTGCGGCGGCCGCAGGGCAGCGTGCTGATGGAGATGATCAACCCGAACCAACAGGTGCAGGTCGACAAGGTCAAGCAGTGGTTGCAGAGCGATCCGACGGTGCGTGACGGCCGCGTAGCGGAGTTGATCGCCTGGCAGCCAGGCTGGAAGTGGGAACTGTATGGTGGGGTGACGATGGCGGCGATGCGCGCGCCTTACCCGCTGTGGTCGGCCAACCTGGACCGCAGCGAGATTGCGGCGTTCTATCAGCAGCCGCAATTCCCGGCGGGGCAGCTATCGGCACAGCCGGCGGTGCGCAAGGCGCTGGAAGAGACCATCCGCACGTCGCACGGCGGCAAGATTGAGGCCGACCAGCTGCATGCGATGTTGGCGATCCAGCAGCAGCGCGACCGGCGCATGGCAGAACGCCTGCTGACGGCGCCCACGCCCGCACTGTTGATCGCCGGTGGCTATCACGCCGCCAAATCGGTGGGCGTGCCGCTGCACGTGCGGGATCTGCAGCCGGCGGCAGTACCGACGGTATTGATGCTGGCGGAGCCGGGCGTACAGGTCGAGGTGAACACTGCGGACTACCTGTGGATCACACCATCAGTGAAATGAATACGTTAAGACAGTGAAAAGGGTTGTTAATTATAGTTGCAAATGATTATCATTAGTAAATGTGATCTGCAATCATTCGCAATTAAACAAGCTAATGCCCCTATGTTAAGTCAGTCTTACTCCCTCCCAGCCTTTGAACTGCCGCAGCCGCGCTGGGCGCGCGGCCTGCTGCTCGCCCTGGCGGCGCACGCGGCGTTGGTGCTGCTGTTTTACTGGCCGCAGACGGCGCTGGAGCCGGTGGTGCTGCCACCGCCGGCGGTGATGATGAGTTGGGCGGCGCAGATTGAAGCGCCGGAAAGCAAGCCGCTGCCGCTGGGCGTACAGCAGGCGGAATCCGCTGCGGCGCAGCCGGCGGAGCAGCAGCAACAGCCGGATCTGCCCAAGCTGGCACGCGCCGAGAAAGCGAAAATCGTGACGGCAGAGAAGAAGCGCGCCGAACACCGCCCCCCGCAAAAAGCGCAGCCGAAGCCGCAGGAACAGGCCAAAGAGACGCGCAATGCCGCCGCGTCCAGCGCTGCTGCGCCGCAGGCGCAGACGCTCTCCCACCAGACAGCCGCACCGATCAACAGCGACGCCAACAGCAACGCGCAGGCCAAACTGTCGTGGGAGAGCTTGGTGAAGGGCAAACTGAACCGCATCAAGGATTACCCTTTGGATGCCCGCAGCCGCCGGCGCAGCGGTATGCCGCAGGTCAGTTTTAGCGTCGACGCGCAGGGGCGGGTGTCGAACGTGACCCTGCAGGTGCGCTCCGGCACGGCGTCGTTGGACCGGGAAGCGGTGGCGGTGGTGTCGCGCGCCCAGCCGTTGCCGCCGCCGCCGCCGGAGATGCTGCAGCAGGGGGCCGTCAAGGTGACGATGCCGATCGATTTCAATCTGGCGGAGTTGAATGCCCGCCGTTAATGCCCGCAGACGCCGCATCGCCGTCGTCCGCCTCTTCAAACTTCGTGAGGGATTATGAATCCGCTGTTATTCACCCCGCGCCGTCGCATCGCGGCCGCGCTCTGGCTTTCTTTAGGCGTTGCCGGCGCCGCGCTGGCGCAACCGCAGCCGCCGTTGGCGGAACGCGCGCCGAAAGCGCTGACGGCGCACGGCGAGACGCGCACTGACGATTACTACTGGCTGCGCGACGACGGCCGAAAAGAGCAGAAGGTGCTGGACTACCTGAAGGCGGAGAACCGCTACACCGAGCAGATGATGGCGCCATACCAGAAGCTGCGCGCCACGCTGTATCAGGAGATGCTGGGCCGCATGAACCCTGACGATCGTTCGGTGCCGTATCAGCTCAACGGCTATCGCTATCAGGAAAGCTACGCCGCCGGTAAAGATTTCGCGCTGTATCAGCGCCAGGCGCTCACCGCCGACGCGCCGTGGCAAACCTTGCTGGATGCCAATCAGCGCGCGGCCGGCCATGCCTATTATCGCCTGGGGGCGATGGACGTCAGCCAGGACAACCGCCGCCTGGCGGTGGCCGAAGATCTGCAGGGCCGCCGCCAATACCGCATCTCCCTGCGCGAGTTAGGCAGCGAACGCTGGTCGCCGGAAACGCTGGAAAACACCTCCGGTAACATGGTGTGGGCCAATGACAACCAAACCCTGTTCTACGTGCGCAACCACCCTCAAACGCTGTTGCCCTACCAGGTCTACCGCCATCAGTACGGGACACCGGCGGCGGAAGATAAGCTGGTGTACCAGGAAAACGATCCGGCGTTCTACCTCAGCCTCGGCCGCTCGTCTTCGCGTGATTACCTGATTCTGACCATCAGCGGCAACACCACCTCCGAAGTGCGTCTGATCGACGCCAACCAGCCGCAGCGTGAGCCGCAGCTGTTCGCCGCCCGGCAGAACGGCCGAGAGTATTACCTCGATCACTATCGCGGCGAGTTCTATCTGCGTTCCAACTATCAGGATCCGAACTTTGGCCTGTACCGCACGGCGGCAGTAGGTAAGCCTTGGCAGACGCTGATCGCACCGCAGGCGCAGCACGAGGTGGAGAGCTTCAGCCTGTTCCGCGACTGGCTGGTGGTGCAGGAGCGCGCCAACGGGCTGGTGCAGCTGCGGCAAATCAGCTGGGACGGTAAAACCGAGCGGGCCATCCCGTTCGACGACGCCAGCTACATGGCCTGGCTGGGCTATAACCCGGAGCCGGACAGCGATCGTCTGCGCTACGGCTATTCGGCGATGACCACGCCGACCCGCACCTATGAGTGGGATCTGAATAAGGGTGAGCGCACCCTGCTGAAGCAGCAGGAGGTGAAAGGCGTCGATCCCAGCCTGTATCACAGCGAGCGCATCTGGGTAACGGCGCGCGACGGCGTGAAGGTGCCGGTGTCGCTGGTCTACCGCACATCGCTGTTCAAAAACGGGCATAACCCGCTGCTGGTGTACGGCTACGGGGCTTACGGCATGAGCATGGATCCGGCGTTCAGCGCCAACCGCATCAGCCTGCTGGATCGCGGCTTCGTCTATGCGCTGATCCACGTGCGCGGCGGCGGTGAGCTGGGGCAGAGCTGGTATAAACAGGGCAAGCTGACGCACAAACCGAACAGCTTCAACGACTTCATCGACGCCACCCAGGCGTTGATCAAAGACGGCTACGGTCAGCCGGGGCGCATCTACGCCATGGGTGGTAGCGCCGGCGGCTTGCTGATGGGGGCGGTGATCAACCAGGCGCCGCAGCTGTACAACGCGGTAGTGGCACAGGTGCCGTTCGTCGACGTGGTGACCACCATGCTGGACGACAGCATTCCGCTCACCACCGGCGAATACGAGGAGTGGGGCAACCCGCACCAGCCGGCCGCCTATGCGCTGATGAAGTCCTACAGCCCGTACGACAACGTGCGCAAGCAGCGTTACCCGAACCTGCTGGTCACCAGCGGTTTGTACGACTCGCAGGTGCAGTATTGGGAGCCGGCCAAATGGGTGGCGAAACTGCGGCGCTTCAAGCAGGGCGATTCGCTGCTGCTGCTCTCCACCGACATGACCGCCGGCCACGGCGGCAAATCGGGCCGCCTGGCGCGGCTGGAAAACGGCGCGCTGGAGTACGCCTTCATTCTGGCGGTGGACCGGCAGGCGCAGAAATAATCTTTACGCCGCAGCACGCTGCGGCGCAATAAAACAATAACAACCTTTTACCGCGCTTTCGGCGGGCTTTTTGCTGGGCATTGTCGGCCATCAAACCTTATTGGCTATTTCTGGGGATATATGAAAATCAAAATGATAGCGAGCCTGATCGGCGCGGGACTGGCGCTGTACGGGCAGGCTGCGGCCGCGCAGGAACAGGCGGAAAATAATAAAGGCAGCGTGGCGTTCAGCCCGCTCAACGTCTCGGCCGCCGACAGCGGCAAGAGCAGCGAAAAAGACGCGTTGGCCAGGCCGGGTGCGTTCAGCTCGCGCGACGAAAACAAAAATCTGGAGTCGGTGGACAGCATCCTGCGCAGCATGCCGGGCACCTATACCCAGATCGATCCCGGCCAGGGATCGGTCAGCGTCAATATCCGCGGCCTGAGCGGCTTCGGCCGGGTCAACACCATGGTCGACGGCATTACGCAAAACTACTACGGCAACTCGCCGAGCGACGCGGCGCACGGGGGATTGCCCACCAGCCAGTTCGGGGCGCTGATCGATCCTAACTTTATCGTCGGCGTCGACGTGGCGCGCGGCAACGCCACCGGTTCCGACGGGGTGAACGCGTTGGCGGGCAGCGCCAACTTCCGCACTATCGGCGTGGACGACGTAGTGTTTTCCGATAATCCGTTCGGCGTGCGCACCAAATTCTCGGTGGGCAATAACGGCATCGGCCGCAGCGGCATGATCGCCGTGGGCGCCAAAACCGCCGCCTTTGCCGACGGCGGCAGCCTAGGGGCGATGGCGGCGATCAGCGGCAGCGCCATCACCTCCAACTACAAAAACGGTGCCGGTTTCGACAGCGAGATGTTCAACGTCGATAAAACCTACCGCCAGAACCCGAAATCCCAGCTGTTCAAGGTGGACATCAAGCCGGATGCCTTCAACAGCATCGAACTGTCGGCGCGCAGCTACCAGAATAAAATCACCCGCCGCCACATCGACAGCGACGATTTTTACCTCAAATACCACTACGCGCCGTTCTCGGAGCTGATCGATTTCAAACTGACCGCCAGCACCAGCCGCGGTGAGCAGCAGTTCATGTCCAATAACATGGCGGGGTTCAGCGACAGCACGGCGAAAAACATCTCCGATGCGCTGGATATCAACAACACCAGCCGTTTCAGCCTGCAGGATATCGATTTTGCCTTCAGCTACGGCGGCAAGCTGGTGCGCAACGAGTATAAGAAAAAGGCCTCCGGTTTGGTGACGGATGACAATCAGGCGGAAAGTTCGCCGGTGGGGATGTCGGGCAAGCAGGATATCTCCAGCCTGTACAGCGGTCTGCAGGCCAACTACGGCATCTGGCAGGGGAATTTCGATCTGAACTACACCGCCTATCGCCTCTCCGGCTATAAGCCGGCCTGTGACGAGCGCGTAGAGTGCTTCCCGCAGGGCGCCGGCACTATCAACCGCAACGAACAGGGTTTCAACCCGTCGGTCATGCTGTCGGCGCAGGTGACGCCGTGGCTGCAGCCGTTCGTCAGCTACAGCAAGTCGATGCGCGGGCCGAATATCCAGGAGGTGTTCTTCGCCAACAGCGGCGGCCAGTCGATGAACCCGTTCCTGAAAGGCGAAAAAGCGGAGACCTGGCAGGGCGGGTTCAACGCCAATGCCCACGATCTGTTGTTCAAGCAGGATAGCTTCCAACTGAAAGCGGTCTATTTCGAAACCAGGATCAAAAACTACATATCCAGCCAAACCTACCTGGTGTGTAAAAACCGCCAGAAGTGCAACCGTTCGCAGGCGACGCAGGAAGAGTGGGATAACGCGGACGTCAACGTCAGCATGACCATGTACAGCAACGCCCCCGATCCGGTCAAAATGCGCGGGGTGGAGCTCGAAGCGCTGTACGACGCCGGTTTCGCCTTCACCAAGCTGTCGTTAAGCAAGGAGCATACTTCCCAGCCGACTAACCAGGCCAGCAACGTGTTCGGCGCGGGCGATGTCAGCGAACTGCCGGAATTCTACTTCACGCTGGACAGCGGGGTGCGTCTGCTGGACGAGACGTTGACGCTGGGCGGGGTGGTGAAATACACCGGTAAATCGGTGCGTCTGTCGCCGGACTCTGATTACGATGAGAATGAGCAGTTGCTGAAAGAGCCGGCGCCGCATATTCCGACCATTATCGATCTGTACGGCACCTATCAGGTGAATCGCAATCTGCTGCTGAAGCTCAGCGTGCAAAACCTGATGGACAGAGACTATTCGGACGCGCTGAACAAGATGAACTCGCTGCCGTCGCAGTCGCAGTATGAGACGCCGACCAACACTGCCCGTGGGCGCACCTATATCTTCGGCGGGGAGGTACGCTTCTAAACTGCAGCAGAGCAGGGCGCAGTCACTGCGCCCGTTTCGCCTGCAGTAGCCATTTGTCCAGCTCGTTGGCGAACTGCTGGCGGTCGCGCTGGTTCAGCGCGTTCGGGCCGCCGGTCTGGATGCCGCTGGCGCGCAGGGTATCCATAAAATCGCGCATGTTGAGGCGCTCGCGGATGGTGTCAGGCGTGTAGCGTTCGCCGCGCGGGTTCAGCGCCACTGCGCCTTTCTCTATCACCTCCGCCGCCAACGGGATGTCGGCGGTGATCACCAGATCGCCCGCTTCGCAGCGGCGCACGATCTCGTTGTCGGCCACGTCGAAGCCGGCCGCCACCTGCAGCGAACGGATGTACTTCGACGGCGGCGTGCGCAATGGCTGATTCGCCACCAGCGTCACGGTGATGGCGGTACGATCGGCGGCGCGGAACAGCACCTCTTTGATCACGTTCGGACAGGCGTCCGCATCGACCCAAATCTGCATCATTTCGGCCCCTGCAGCCAGTCGCGCACCGGCAGGAAATCGCGCGCCAGCGCCGCTTCCGGGCTGTCGGCGTCCGGCTGGTAGTTATATTCCCAACGCACCAGCGGCGGCATCGACATCAGAATGGACTCGGTGCGCCCGCCGGTTTGCAGCCCGAACAGCGTGCCGCGATCCCACACCAGGTTGAACTCCACGTAGCGGCCGCGGCGATACAGCTGGAACTGGCGCTCGCGCTCGCCCCAGGTCAAGGCCTTGCGTTTTTCGACGATCGGCAGATAGGCGTCGAGGAAGCCCTGGCCCACCGCGCGGGTGAAGGCGAAGCAATGGTCGAAGTCCGGGGTGTTCAGATCGTCGTAGAACAGGCCGCCGATGCCGCGTGCTTCGTTGCGGTGCTTGATGAAGAAGTAATCGTCGCACCATTGTTTGTATTTCGGATAGACCTCGTCGCCGAACGGCGCGCACAGCTCGGCCGCGGTGCGGTGCCAGTGCACGGCATCCTCTGCAAAGCCGTAGAACGGCGTCAGATCAAAGCCGCCGCCGAACCACCACACCGGCGCTTCGCCCGGTTTTTCGGCGATGAAGAAGCGCACGTTGGCGTGGCTGGTGGGCACGTAGGGGCTGAGCGGGTGGATAACCAATGAGACGCCCATCGCCTGGAAGCTGCGCCCGGCCAGTTCCGGACGGTGTGCGGTGGCCGAGGCCGGCAGAGTCGCGCCGGAAACGTGCGAGAAGTTGACCCCCGCTTGTTCGAACACCGCGC
Organism: Serratia marcescens; assembly: GCF_001902635.1. GTDB lineage: Bacteria > Pseudomonadota > Gammaproteobacteria > Enterobacterales > Enterobacteriaceae > Serratia > Serratia marcescens_F. The sequence goes on from NZ_MJAO01000012.1 coordinate 18,861, forward strand.
CGTTGGTCAGCACGCGGCTGCGGCCACCGCCGCCTTCTTCACGCGTCCATTGGTCTTCGGTGAACACGGCGCCGCCGTCGGCCTGGGCGAGCTGCGCGCAGATATGATCCTGCAGCGCCAGCAGGAAGGATTTTACTTCAGCGATGTTAGGTAAACTCATGCGGGGTCTTTATAGCGTCTGGCTGAACAAGGCGCTGAGTATACTCTTATTCGCCGCCCGCGGCATCAGCGGGGTTTGCGCTGGTGAGCGTCGAAATAGTCGAAGAAATTAACGATGCCGTCCGCGATGGCGCGGGCGATTTTCTCGCGAAACGCGGTGGTGCCCAGCAACCGCTCTTCGTTCGGGTTGGTGATGAACGACGTTTCCACCAGCACCGAGGGAATGGACGGCGATTTCAACACCGCGAACGCCGCCTGTTCGGTGCTGTCGCTGTGCAGGTGGTGCACCGGGCGAATTTGGCCGAGTACGTGGCGGCCGAGCGTCAGGCTGTTGTTGATGGTGTCGGTTTGCACCAGATCGAACAGTACCTGCTGCAGGTAGTTGTCCTGATCCTTGTACTTGCCGCCCGCCACGTCGTCGGCGGCGTTTTCACGATTAGACAGATAACGCGCCATGGCGCTGCTGGCGCCGCGGTTGGACAGGGCGAACACCGAAGCGCCGGAGGCCGATGGGCTGGTAAAGCCGTCGGCGTGAATCGAAATGAACAGGTCGGCCTGGTGTTGATGGGCGATCTCTACCCGCTGGAACAGCGGAATGAACTCGTCTTCTTCGCGCGTCAGGCGCGCCTCGACGTGGTCATGTTCATGCAGGAAACGGCGCACGTGGTTGGCGATTTCCAGCACGATGTGTTTTTCCTGCGAACCTTCGTGGCCGACCGCGCCGGAGTCGATGCCACCGTGGCCGGGATCGATCATCACCAGCTTCTTGCTGCCGCTCGGTTTCGCCGCCGGTTTGCTGTGTTGATTGTTGCGCAGCATGCCTTCTGCCCTGGCGTTTTGGCTTTTTACACCGAACAGCGCCACTGCCAGGCCGGAGAGCAAAAGTTGGCGTCGCGTCGGGGAAACGGCAAGCGGCTTAAAATTGAGGAATTGTTTACCCTGCTTTTTCATTACGCAACGCTCCATCGACGATTCTATTTCGCGACGTTATATCGTATTGATAATCATTAATCGACCCGATAACTATTTCCATTTATTACGCCTGTTACCGGCGATTTCTGGGTAAATAGCGTGGTAAATCGCAGTTTGATATTGCGTCAGCGAATAATCACGCGATAATCAGATAAACACCTTAATTAACAGCGGCCAACATCGATGGAAATTCGCGTATTTCGACAAGACGACTTTGAAGAAGTCATTACCCTGTGGGAGCGCTGCGATCTGCTGCGGCCCTGGAACGATCCGGAAATGGACATCGAGCGCAAGCTGAACCACGACCCGGAGTTGTTCCTGGTGGCGGAAGTCGGCGGTGAAGTGGTCGGTTCGGTGATGGGTGGCTATGATGGTCACCGCGGTTCGGCGTATTACCTCGGGGTGCACCCCGATTATCGCGGGCGCGGTATCGCCAATGCGTTGATCAATCGTTTGGAGAAGAAGTTGATCGCTCGCGGTTGCCCGAAGATCCAGATTATGGTGCGTGAAGACAACGACACGGTGGTTGAGATGTACGAGAAGCTCGGCTACGAAATCCAGGGCATCACCAGCATGGGAAAACGGCTGATCGAAGATCAGGAATATTGAGTTTGCCGCGGCGGGCGGTAAAACTGCACCGCCCGCCGTGCCGCATTACGGCAGCTTTTTGACGGTTTTCACGTCCACTTCCACGCTGTTCCAGCCTTTATCCACTTTACCTTCCAGCTGCACCTTGTCTTTTGGCGTCACGGTTTGGCCGTTCCAGCGCTTGCGGTCGATATCCACCGTCAGGGTGCCGGTAGCGTCGCGGAAGGTATAGGTTTCGTCGCCGATGCGCTGCTCGATATTGCCCTGCAGCATCACCCAGGTGTCGTCGCTCAGCGATTTCACCTTGTCCACGGTGGTCTGCGCCGCGCTGGGGCCGGAGAAACCGCCTTGTACGGTGGTTTGCGTTTGAGCCTGCGGTGCGGCCGGATCGAGGAACCCGCCTTGTTGCGCCAGTACCGGTGCGCTGCACAGCGCGATCAGAGCGGCCAGAGTCAGTTTTTTCATGTTGTGCTTCCTTATCATCGTTATCGAAAATCGCATCCCGTTGATATCGGGCTGCTTGCTGAGTGATAAAGATTAAAACACGCCGATCTTAAGAGCTTCTTAAGCCGACGCATTGAAATTGCCGCCGGCGGCGCCCATCTGTAGGGGAGTCATCATTTGGGCAAGGAACGACAGTTGAAGCCATTTCCACACCGGTTTTCCCCGGACGATTACGACCCGCACGGCGCGCTGCGGCTGCCGCTGGGATTTTGGGCCGTGCTGATTTTGCAGGCGCGCACCTGGCTGCTGTTCGTGATGGCCGGCGCTTCGCGCGAGCAGGGCGAAAGCTTGCTGGCGCTGTTCTATCCTGATACTCAGCGCTTTTGGTACGGTATGTTGCTCGGCCTGCCGGCGGCGCTGGCATTTTTGCTGAGCGGCCGTCGCCACCAATGGGCGTGGCTGTGGCGCGGCTGGCGCTGGGTGCTGATCGTCTCTATTCTGGCATCGCTCGGCGGCTCGCTGTTCAGCCTGTGGCGCCAGGACGGCGATGCGCCGGGGCTGGAACTGGCGTTGGCGCTGTTCGACGCGCTGGCGCTGAGCTATCTGCTGCTGAATGCACGCCTGAAAGCCTGTTTCTCGCCGGCGGAACAGGCCGACTAATTGCCGAGAAGTGCGGCACTTTTCGCATTTTCCGCACTCCAAGCAGGCAACCGTTGGCGTAGTGCGGGCCGTTGTGAGAGGCTGGCACGCAGCAAAACGCCGAGTGCGGCAGGGGCGGCTACCGCCCCGTGCCATTGATGTTTAAGGAGCTAGAGATGAATATTCGCCCCCTGTTGTTAGGGCTTCCGCTGGTACTGACCGGCTGTTCGAGCATGTCCAATTTCTCCTGGTCCAGCCTGTCGCCGTTCAACTGGTTCGGCAGCAGTCTGGAGGTCGGTGCCAAGGGCGTCGGCAAGCTCAACGCCGGCACGCCGATGTCGGAAAGCGCCATTAACGACGGGCTGGACGGCAACTACCGCCTGCGTGGCGGCATGGCGACCAGCAACGGCCAGATCGTCTCTTATTACCAGGCGCTGTCCGGCGACGAAGTGAAGCTGGTGATCACCGGCGAGCCGAAAGGGCACGTGCAGCGGGTGGACGTAATGGATCAGAAAGTGGCGACGGAATGGGGCAACAAGCTCGGCACGCCGTTCGGCGACATGTACAGCAAGGCGTTCGGCGCCTGTAAGCCGGGCAGCGGCGAAGACGCCGGCAAAGTGGAGTGCGTGGCGGAGCAGAGCAAGTACGTCACCTACATCTTCAGCGGCAAGTGGGCCGGGGCGCAGGACATCATTCCACCGGACGACACCCTGAAAAGCTGGACGGTCAGCAAAATCATCTGGCACGCCAAGCCACAGCAATAAGGCTTTCGACGGGCACCGGTGTGCGGTGCCCGCCTTTTCAAACCATTAACCCTATTTTCTTTGCGCTGCTGCAAGGCAATCCCCCGTGCTTGCGGTATGATAGTGCGTGTTTGTAACAGGGAACCCGAGCCTAGCCCGCCATACCTTACCTGTTGCCGAATTCTGGTATTGAGGATAACAACATGACACAGGTTCAGAGCGGTATTCTGCTGGAGCACTGCCGCTTCGCCATCTTTATGGAAGCCACCGTACAGGGCGAATTCGCCGATTTGCGCCAGGGCTGCAAACAGTTTTGTCAGACGTTGAGCGAGCTGCAGCAACAGTTCCCCGATGCGCGCCTCGGCGCGGTGATCGCTTTCGGCTATGACGTCTGGCACGATCTTTCCAACGGCCAGGGTGCGAAAGAGCTGAAGCCGTTCACGCCGCTCGGTAAAGGGCTGGCGCCGGCCACCCAGCGCGATATGCTGATCCATATTCAGTCGCTGCGCCACGACGTCAACTTCACGCTGGCGCAGGCCGCGCTGGCGGCGTTCGGCAACGTTATCAAGATTGAAGAAGAAACCCACGGTTTCCGCTGGGTGGAAGAGCGCGATCTGAGCGGTTTCATCGACGGCACCGAAAACCCGCAGGGCGACCAGCGCCCGGCAGTGGCGACGATCGCCGAAGGCGAAGAGGACGCTGGCGGCAGCTACGTTCTGGTGCAACGCTACGAGCACAACCTGCGCCAGTGGCAGCGCTTTACCACCGAACAGCAGGAGCAGATCATCGGCCGCACCAAGCACGACAGCGAAGAGCTGCCGGCGGACCAGCGCCCGGACACCTCGCACGTCAGCCGCGTCGATCTGAAAGAGAACGGCAAAGGCCTGAAAATTCTGCGCCAGAGTCTGCCTTACGGCACCGCCAGCGGCAAGCACGGCCTGTTCTTCATCGCGTATTGCGCGCGCTTGCACAATATCGAACAGCAGCTGCTGAGCATGTTCGGCGATCTGGACGGCAAACGCGACGCGATGCTGCGTTTCAGCCGTGCGGTTACCGGCAGCTACTACTTTGCGCCATCGTTGACGCGTCTGCTGTCACTTTGACGCCGCTGCCGAAGCCGGCGTGCCCGGCTTCGGCAGGTTTCCCCACCCCGAAAACGCCGCACTTTCCCTGCCTTATAGCGTTTGATGCTTGTAAATCACTAAACGGTATATAAAAGCGTTACAGCTCCGCACCGAGTTATAAATACACTGGTCGTCAATAAGGCGAAAGCCTGAAGGAATGACTCAGCGATAAGGTGCAGAATGAAACAAAACCGGGTTAAAAATCTCATGCTGAAAGGTTGGCTGGCGGCTGCGCTGTTGGCGAGCGGCGCCGCGTCGGCGGCGGAATTGCTGAACAGCTCTTATGACGTTTCCCGTGAATTGTTCGTCGCGCTGAACCCCGGCTTTGAACAGCAGTGGAATCAGCAGCATCCGAACGACAAGCTGACCATCAAACAATCGCACGCCGGCTCGTCCAAGCAGGCGCTGGCGATCCTGCAGGGCCTGCGCGCCGACGTGGTGACGTACAACCAGGTGACTGATGTGCAGATCCTGCACGATCGCGGGCAGCTGATCCCGGCGGACTGGCAGGCGCGCCTGCCGAACAACAGTTCGCCGTTCTATTCCACCATGGCGTTTCTGGTGCGCAAGGATAACCCGAAGGGGATTCACACCTGGAACGATCTGGTGCGTGACGACGTGAAGCTGGTGTTCCCGAACCCGAAAACCTCCGGCAATGGCCGTTATACCTATCTGGCCGCCTGGGGCGCCGCCAGCCAGGCCGACGGCAACGATCCCGCCAAGACTCGCGCCTTCATGACTCGCTTCCTGAAAAACGTGCTGGTGTTCGACACCGGTGGCCGTGGCGCGACCACCACCTTCGTCGAGCGCGGTTTGGGCGACGTGCTGATCAGCTTCGAGTCCGAAGTGAACAATATCCGCAAGCAGTACGGCGAAGACAAGTACGACGTGATCGTGCCGCCGGTCGATATTCTGGCGGAGTTCCCGGTGGCCTGGGTCGACAAGAATGTGGAGCGCAACGGCACCGAACAGGCGGCCAAAGCCTATCTGAACTATCTCTACACCCCGGCGGCACAGCAGGTGATCACCAGCTTCTACTACCGCGTGTATGACCAGAAAGCGATGGCGGCGGCGAAGGGGCAGTTCCCTGATACCCAACTGTTCCGGGTGGAAGATCGGTTCGGCGGCTGGCCGCAGGTGATGAAAACTCACTTCGCTACCGGCGGCGAGCTGGATCAGCTGTTAGCGGCAGGGCGCAAGTAAATGTTGGCGTTGTCGTCCAGTAAGCGGGTGTTGCCCGGATTTGGCCTCAGCCTCGGCAGCAGCCTGTTTTATACCTGTTTGATCCTGCTGCTGCCGCTTACCGCGTTGGTGATGCAGCTGGCGCAGATGAGTCTGGCGCAATATTGGGAAGTGATTTCCAACCCGCAGGTGGTGGCGGCGTACCAAGTGACGCTGCTGGCGGCCGGCGTCGCCAGCCTGTTCAACGCGGTGTTCGGCATGCTGATGGCCTGGATCCTGACGCGTTACCGCTTCCCGGGCCGTTCGCTGCTGGACGGCCTGATCGATTTGCCGTTCGCGCTGCCGACGGCGGTGGCAGGTCTGACGCTGGCGGGGCTGTTTTCCACCACCGGCTGGTACGGCCAATGGCTGGCGCACTTCGACATCAAGGTCACCTTTACCTGGCTTGGGATCGCAGTGGCGATGGCGTTCACCAGCCTGCCGTTCGTGGTGCGCACCGTGCAGCCGGTTCTGGAAGAGCTGGGGCCGGAATACGAAGAGGCGGCAGAGACGCTGGGCGCAACGCGCTGGCAGAGCTTCCGTCGTGTGGTGCTGCCCGAGGTGGCGCCGGCGCTGCTGGCCGGCACCGCCATCTCCTTTACCCGCAGCTTGGGCGAGTTCGGCGCGGTGATTTTCATCGCCGGCAATATCGCCTGGAAGACGGAAGTGACCTCGCTGATGATTTTCGTGCGTTTACAGGAATTCGACTACCCGGCGGCCAGCGCCATCGCCTCGGTGATCCTGGCGGCGTCGCTGCTGTTGCTGTTCAGCATTAACGTATTGCAAAGCCGCTTCGGCAGACGTTTGGGAGGAGGGCACTGATGGCTGATATTTCCGCCTTCAACGGCGCCGAACGCCCGCGCGTCAACTGGGGCAAGTGGACGCTGATCGCCATCGGCGCGCTGTTCTCGGTGCTGCTGCTGGTGGTGCCGATGATATCGATTTTTGCCGAGGCCTTCTCCAAAGGATTCGGCGCGATGTGGAGCAATTTGCTCGATCCGGACATGCTGCACGCCATCTGGCTGACGGTGCTGATCGCGCTGATCACCGTGCCGTTCAACCTGATTTTCGGCACGTTGCTGGCGTGGTTGGTGACGCGCTTCACCTTCCCCGGCCGCCAGCTGCTGCTGACGCTGATCGATATCCCGTTTGCCGTTTCACCGGTGGTGGCGGGGCTGATTTACCTGCTGTTTTACGGCAGCAACGGCCTGCTGGGCGGCTGGCTGGATGCGCATAACATCCAGATCATGTTCTCCTGGCCGGGCATGGTGCTGGTGACCATTTTCGTTACCTGCCCCTTCGTGGTGCGCGAGCTGGTGCCGATGATGCTCAGCCAGGGCAGCCAGGAAGACGAGGCCGCCATTCTGCTGGGGGCGTCCGGTTGGCAGATGTTCCGCCGCGTGACGTTGCCCAACATTCGCTGGGCACTGCTGTACGGCGTGGTGCTGACCAACGCGCGCGCCATCGGCGAGTTCGGCGCGGTGTCTGTGGTGTCCGGTTCGATTCGCGGCGAAACCTACAGCCTGCCGTTGCAGGTCGAGCTGTTGCAGCAGGATTACAACACCGTCGGCTCCTTTACCGCCGCCGCCCTGTTGACCCTGATGGCGATCGTTACCCTATTTTTGAAGAGCGCGCTGCAGTGGCGTCTGGAACGTCAAAACGCGCGTCTCGAGCGGGAGGAAAATCATGAGCATTGAGATTAACGGCATCAACAAGTCCTTCGGCCGCACCAAGGTATTGAACGATATCTCGCTCGATATTGCTTCCGGCGAGATGGTGGCGTTGCTCGGGCCGTCCGGTTCCGGTAAGACCACGCTGCTGCGCATCATCGCCGGGCTGGAAAGCCAGAGCGGTGGCAAGCTGGGCTTCCACGGCACCGATGTCAGCCACATGCACGCGCGCGACAGGCGCGTGGGCTTCGTATTTCAACACTATGCGCTGTTCCGCCACATGACGGTGTTCGACAACATCGCTTTCGGCCTGACCGTGCTGCCGCGGCGCGAGCGCCCGAATGCCGCGGCAATCAAACAGAAAGTCACCCAGCTGCTGGAAATGGTGCAGTTGGGCCACTTGGCCAACCGCTATCCGTCGCAGCTTTCCGGCGGCCAGAAACAGCGGGTGGCGCTGGCGCGCGCGTTGGCGGTGGAGCCGCAAATTCTGCTGTTGGACGAGCCGTTCGGCGCGCTGGATGCGCAGGTGCGCAAAGAGCTGCGCCGCTGGCTGCGTCAGCTGCACGAAGAGCTGAAGTTCACCAGTGTGTTCGTCACCCACGATCAGGAAGAGGCGATGGAAGTGGCCGACCGCATCGTGGTGATGAGCCAGGGCAATATCGAACAGGTCGGCTCGCCGGAAGAGATCATGCGCGAGCCGGCCAGCCGCTTCGTGCTGGAGTTCATGGGGGAAGTGAACCGCCTGAACGGCGAGATCCGTGGCTCTCAGCTGTTCGTCGGCGCGCACCAGTGGCCGCTGTCGTTCCAGCCGATGCACCAGGGCAGTGTCGATCTGTTCCTGCGTCCGTGGGAAATGGAAGTGGCGACCGAGAGCAGCGAGCGCTGCCCGCTGCCGGTGCAGGTGCTGGAAGTCAGCCCGCGTGGCCACTTCTGGCAGCTGACGGTGCAGCCAATCGGCTGGCATCAGGAGCCGATCGGCGTGGTGTTGCCGGAAGGCAATCCAACGCCGGTGCGCGGTGGCCGCTATTACGTCGGTAGCCTCAATGCACGGCTGTATGCCGGCGATCAACTGCTGCAACCTGTTGCGTTAGCCAAAAGCGCCTGATAGGTTTTAGCTGCCCTTTTATTCAAGGCAACCCCCGGGTTGCCTTTTTACTTTACGCACACCAACACACAGGCAAAGATCGTGACTACGCTCGAACAATGCATCGGGAACACCCCGCTGGTAAAACTGCAACGGCTGGCCGCCCAGGCGGGCAGCGAAGTATGGGTCAAACTGGAAGGCAACAACCCGGCGGGATCGGTGAAAGATCGCGCCGCGTTGGCGATGATCCAGCAGGCGGAGCTGCGCGGTGAGATCAAGCCCGGCGACGTGTTGATCGAAGCCACCAGCGGCAACACCGGCATTGCGCTGGCGATGATCGCCGCGCTGAAAGGCTATACGCTGAAGCTGCTGATGCCGGAGAACATGAGTCTGGAGCGGCAGGCGGCGATGCGCGCCTATGGCGCCGAGCTGATCCTGGTCAGCCGTGAGCAGGGGATGGAAGGGGCGCGCGATCTGGCGCTGGAGATGCAGCGCCAGGGGCAGGGCAAGGTGCTGGATCAGTTCAACAATCTCGATAATCCCTACGCCCACTTCACCACTACCGGCCCGGAGATCTGGCGTCAGACCGAAGGCCGCATCACGCACTTCGTTTCCAGCATGGGTACCACCGGTACCATTACCGGCGTAGGCGGTTATCTGAAGAGCCAGAATCCACAGGTGCAGATCATCGGCCTGCAGCCGGCGGAAGGCAGCAGCATCCCCGGCATTCGCCGTTGGGCGCCCGCTTACTTGCCGGGTATTTTCCGCCCGGAGCTGGTGGATCACGTGCTGGATATCGAGCAGCGCGATGCCGAGCAGACCATGCGCCAGCTGGCGCAGCGTGAAGGTATCTTCTGCGGCGTCAGCTCCGGCGGCGCGGTGGCCGGCGCCTTGCGCGTCGCGGCGGCCCACCCCGGCAGCGTTGTGGTGGCGATCGTTTGCGATCGCGGCGATCGTTACCTCTCTACTGGCGTGTTCGACTGAGCAATCTCTCCCGGTGGCACGCTCCACCGGGAAAGCCTTTCCCATTTCCCTTTTGACCGACGGCACATCTGCTCCGAATGCGTGGCGGCTGGCGCTGCCCGCGCTTTGTTTCCCTGACTGAAGTAGAGAAATAGCGCGACAGCGGCCACAATAACGGTGACGAGACGCTGAGAACGATGTGTAAGGATTGAGTAAAACCGGCTGCGGGCCGACTGAATTGGCGGGAAAATAGCGAAAATCGGTGAAGGAGCAAGGCATGAAAATTTTACTGGTCGACGATGACCTGGAGCTTGGCACCATGCTGAGCGAGTACCTGACGGGCGAAGGCTTTGACGCCACGCTGGTGCTGACCGGCAAGGCCGGGGTGGAAGGCGCGTTGTCGGGCGACTATACCGCGATGATCCTCGACATCATGCTGCCGGATATGAGCGGCATCGACGTGCTGCGCGACGTGCGTAAAAAGAGCCGGTTGCCGATCATCATGCTGACCGCCAAAGGCGACAATATCGATCGGGTGATTGGCCTGGAGATGGGCGCCGACGATTACATGCCCAAGCCGTGTTACCCGCGCGAATTGGTGGCGCGCCTGCGCGCGGTGCTGCGCCGCTTCGAAGAGCGGCCGGCAGAGGCGGACGATGAGGCCGCTATCAGCTTTGGTGAGCTGACGCTGAATCCCTCAACCCGCAGCAGCGAATGGCGCGGTAAGGCGTTTGATCTGACCGCGTCGGAATTCAATTTGCTGGAGTTGTTGCTGCGCGCGCCGGATCGCGTGGTGTCGAAGGACGAACTGTCCGAGAAGGGATTGGGGCGCCCGCGCGAGGCCTATGACCGCAGCGTGGACGTGCACATCAGCAATATCCGCCAGAAGCTGAGCGCGCTGGCCGGCAATACGCTGAGCATCGAAACGGTGCGCAGTATCGGCTATCGCATTCGGTAACCTGACATGCGCGGAAGATTGTTCTGGAAAATTTTGCTCGGCTTTTGGCTGACCTTCCTCATCATGACGCAGGCGCTGTGGGTGGCGTTTTCTTTATATGGCAACCGCTATGTGCCGCCGGAAAACGCCATGGCGCGGCGGGTGATCGGTCTGCAACTGACCTCCGCCGCCACCCAGTTGCGCAGCGGTGGCATGCCGGCGCTGGAAGCCCTGATGCGCGACTGGCCTGAAGACGACCGACGCCTGTTGTCCGTAACGCCGATGACGCAACCGCCGCCGCCCGCGCCTGAAGAACCGATATTTGAAGGGCGGCGGATGCCGAAAGAGATTTCCGCCTGGGTTCAGACCGGGGAAGGGCAGGGCTACTGGCTGAGTTATAACGTGCGCGGGTTGAGGGAAGAGTATCGGCCGGAGCGGCGTTCGCACTTCTTTAATATTCCGGCGCCGATGCTATGGGTCGGCGGGCTGGGCGGTTTGCTGTTCAGCGCCGTGCTGGCCTGGAGCCTGGCCCGGCCGATGCGTCAACTGCGCGGCGGCCTGGATCGGGTGGCGCAGGGCGATCTGTCGGTGCGGTTGTTCCCGCACATGCGGCGCCGTCATGATGAGCTGTCCGACGTAGCGCGCGATTTCGATACCATGGTCGAACGGCTGGAGCTGCTGGTCAGCGCTCGTGAACAGCTGCTGCACGACGTTTCGCACGAACTGCGCTCGCCGTTGGCGCGCCTGCAGTTGGCGATCGGCCTGGCGCGGCAGAATGCCGGTAATGTCGAAACCTCGCTGAAACGCATCGAGCACGAGTCGGGGCGGCTCGACAAAATGATCGGCGAATTGCTGGCGCTGTCGCGTGCCGAACACAGCAGCCTGCCGGACGAAGAGTATTTCGATCTGTACGGGCTGGTGGACGCGGTGGTGAGCGATGCGCGCTACGAGGCGCAGGTGCCCGGCGTGGAGATCGTGCTGCAGGCCGAGTCGGACGTGGAGTTCACCGTCAAGGGCAACGCGGAGCTGATGCGGCGCGCGGTGGACAACATCGTGCGCAATGCGCTGCGCTTTTCCAGCCACGGCCAGCGGGTGACGGTGGCGCTGACGCGCGTCGACAACCAGTTCCAGATCGCGGTCAGCGATCAGGGGCCGGGCGTCGAGGAGGCGAAGCTGTCGAGCATCTTCGATCCGTTCGTGCGTGTGAAATCGGCGCTGTCGGGCAAGGGCTACGGCCTGGGGCTGGCGATCGCTCGCAAGGTGGTGCTGGCGCATGGCGGCCAGGTTGAGGCGCGTAACGGCGACAAAGAGGGGTTGGTCATTACCCTGCGTGTGCCGCGCTGGCAATAATAGACTATCTTACTTGCCATTTTGAACTAGGGCAGTGCTCGCCTTCGTCACGTACTGCGTGTACGTTCCGAAGGTTGCGCGCTGTCCATGTTCAAACTGCCTGCGCCGAGAACGTCTATTATCCGCGGTATACCCAAAGGATTTCGAATTGCAGCCAGGCGGCAAGCGGGGAAATCCCCGGGAGCTTACTCCGGTAAGTGACCGGGGTGAGCACGTGCGGCCAACAACGCTGCGGTTCGAAAGACGAAGGGGATAAAAAAAACGGCGCCGCGGGCGCCGTTTTTCTTGCTCATTCGCGATTACTTCTTGATGCGGATGATCGGGGTTTCGCCAACGGTCACGCTGCCGGACAGTTTGATCAGCTCTTTGATCTCGTCCATGTTGGAGATAACGACCGGCGTCAGGGTAGACTTGGCTTTCTCTTCCAGCAGTGGCAGGTTGAACTCGATAACGACATCACCTTTCTTGACGCGCTGACCTTCTTCGGCGATGCGCTTGAAGCCTTCGCCTTTCAGTTCTACGGTATCGATGCCGAAGTGGACGAACAGCTCAATGCCGCTGTCGGATTCGATAGAGAAAGCATGGTTGGTTTCGAAAATTTTACCGATGGTGCCGTCAACCGGAGCAACCATTTTGTTGCCGGCTGGTTTGATGGCGATGCCGTCGCCAACGATTTTTTCAGCGAACACTACGTCCGGCACATCTTCGATATTGACGATTTCGCCAGAAAGGGGAGCGACGATCTCGATAGTGCCCGTGTCTTTCTTGTCATCAGAAACCAGAGATTTCAGTTTATCGAACAAACCCATGATCTTCTCCTAAGCATTAAATTGGGCGGCGTTCCAGTGTCGTGGAAGTTTAGCAGAGCGTTTTTTCTTCGATGAATTTATTGACGCAATTCATCAGGTCTTGTGCCGTTGGCTGTGCCAAGGCCTGCGCTGCCAACGCCTTCACATCTTCGAAATTCGTGTTGCGAATAATTTTCTTGATGCGCGGGATTGAAATCGCACTCATGCTGAACTCATCCAGCCCCATGCCCAATAACAACAGTGTAGCACGCTCATCGCCAGCCAGTTCGCCGCACATGCCGGTCCACTTGCCTTCCGCGTGAGATGCATCAATAACCTGTTTGATCAGGCCAAGCACTGATGGGGACATCGGGTTATAGAGATGAGAAATCAGCTCGTTGCCGCGATCTACCGCCAGAGTATACTGGGTTAGATCGTTTGTCCCAATACTAAAGAAGTCGACTTCTTTCGCCAGATGGTGAGCGATGACCGCCGCAGCCGGTGTTTCCACCATCACGCCCACTTCGATGCTCTCGTCAAACGCCTTGCCTTCTTCGCGCAGCTGCGCCTTCAGCGTCTCGATTTCGCCTTTCAGATCGCGCACTTCTTCCACGGAGATGATCATCGGGAACATGATGCGCAGTTTGCCGAACGCCGAGGCGCGCAGGATGGCGCGCAACTGAGCGTGCAGGATTTCGCGGCGATCCATCGCGATGCGGATGGCGCGCCAGCCGAGGAACGGGTTCTCTTCCTTCGGCAGGTTCATGTACGGCAGGTCTTTGTCGCCGCCGATGTCCATGGTGCGGACGATCACGGCCTGCGAGCCCATAGCTTCCGCCACGGCTTTATAAGCCTGGAACTGCTCGTCTTCGGTCGGCAGTGAGTCGCGGTCCATGAACAGGAATTCGGTACGATACAGGCCGACGCCTTCCGCGCCGTTGCGCTCTGCACCCGCGACGTCGCGCACGGTGCCGATGTTGGCGCAGACTTCAACCTGATGGCCGTCCAGCGTAATCGCCGGCAGGTCCTTCAGCTTGGCCAGATCGTTTTTCTCGGTGATGTATTGGTTCTGGGCGGCTTTCAGCTGATCGATAACGTCAGCGGTAGGGTTAACGTAAATCTGGTTGTTAACCGCGTCCAGAATCAGGTAGTCGTCGTTTTTCACCTGCTTGGTCACGTCGCTGGTACCGACGATCGCCGGCAGCTCCAGAGAGCGCGCCATGATGGAGGTGTGGGACGTGCGGCCGCCGAGATCGGTGATGAAGCCCAGCACTTTGTCCAGGTTCAGCTGCGCGGTTTCGGACGGGGTCAGATCGGTGGCCACCAGGATCACTTCGTCCTGAATGGAGCCCAGATCGACGATCGGCATGCCCAGAATGTTCTGCAGCAGGCGTTTACCGATGTCGCGTACGTCGGCGGCGCGTTCTTTCAGGTATTCGTCGTCCAGCTCTTCCAACGCCTTCGCCTGACCTTCGATCACGGTGTAGGCGGCGGCGTCTGCGGAGGACAGCTCATCTTTGATTAGGGCTATGATTTCCTGCTCAAGCTCTTCGTCTTCCAGCAACATGATGTGGCCTTCGAAGATAGCTTCCTTCTCTTCGCCGAAGGTTTCGCCAGCTTTGGTCTTGATCGCTTCCAGCTGTTCGGACGCTTTCGCGCGGCCGGCCAGAAAACGCGAGACTTCCTGCTCTACTTGGTCAGCAGAGATTTTCTTCCGGTTGATGACAATTTCGTCTTCTTTCAGCAAGAGAGCCTTACCAAAAGCGATGCCCGGTGATACTAAAATGCCTGAAATCATAACCCTACCTTACTCTTGACTGGTGTTAACTAAAAAGACGGGCCGATTACTCAAGCTCTGCCATCAGTTTTACCAAGTGCTCAACGGCTTTCTGATCGTCTTCACCTTCAGCTGAGATGGTCACTACGGTCCCTTGAGTCAGCCCCAGAGTTTGCAGTTTGAACAGGCTTTTGGCGCTGGCGCTTTTGCCGTTGGAGGTCACGGTGATATCAGACGCGAAGCCTTTAGCTTCTTTTACGAACTGAGCGGCAGGGCGAGTATGCAGACCATTCGGAGCGGTAATAGTAACTTCTTGCTGGAACATTGATGTTTCCCCAACTTATTGGATTAATGTTGTGGAGCTAAAGTTTAGCCCAGGGGCCTGACTTTAGCTTACCTGGTTATAGCGCCTGACTATGGACAGGGGCGAACGTTGATGCAACAGAAAACGACGCGTTAGGCACTTCAGATCAAAAAACTCGGCTTTTGACGTCGTTCCAATCTGCTCCCCATTATGCCCGATTTGATGCTTCGGCGACAGATGAGTAAATCGATTCAGCCTAGACCGGGCTCTGAGGGTGATTAATTTTGCGCATCGAAATAATGCACCGTTAAATACTAAAGCCGACGGGCAAAAGCAATCTTGGACTGCTATAAAGTTTGATCCAGTCCACAAAAAAGCACCCCGTAGGGTGCTTTTTTAGCGATTTGTGCAGTGTCGAAATTACTGCTGCAATTCCTGCTCGGTAAACAGATCGGCGAACAGCGCAGTGCTCAGATAACGCTCACCGGAAGAGGGCAGGATCACCACGATGGTCTTGTCGGCGAACGCCGGTTCTTCGGCCAGTTTCACTGCCGCCACGACCGCCGCGCCGGAGGAGATGCCCGCCAGGATGCCTTCTTCATCCATCAGGCGACGCGCCATGCTGATGGCTTCGTCGTTGGTGATCTTCTCGACGCGATCCACCAGGTCCAGATCGAGGTTGCCCGGAATGAAACCGGCGCCGATGCCCTGAATCTTATGCGGGCCCGGTTTCAGCTCTTCACCGGCCAGCGCCTGGCTGATGACCGGCGAGTCGGTCGGCTCGACCGCCACGGTGGTGATGGCCTTGCCTTTGGTGTTCTTGATGTAGCGGCTGACGCCAGTCAGCGTGCCGCCGGTGCCGACGCCGGAGATGAACACGTCGACTTCGCCGTCGGTGTCTTCCCAGATTTCCGGGCCGGTGGTTTTTTCATGGATCGCCGGGTTGGCCGGGTTGCTGAACTGCTGCAGGATCAGATAGCGGTTCGGATCGGTTGCGACGATCTCTTCCGCCTTGGCGATGGCGCCTTTCATGCCTTTCGCCCCTTCGGTCAGCACCAGGTTGGCGCCCAGCGCCTTGAGCAGTTTGCGGCGTTCGATGCTCATGGTTTCCGGCATGGTCAGCGTCAGCTTGTAACCGCGAGCGGCGGCGACGAAGGCCAGCGCGATGCCGGTGTTGCCGCTGGTCGGCTCCACCAATTCCTTGCCGGCGGTCAGCACGCCACGTTGTTCCGCATCCCAAATCATATTGGCACCGATGCGGCATTTGACGCTGAAGCTCGGGTTGCGTGATTCAACCTTGGCCAGAATGCGTCCGTTGCCGATACGGTTCAGACGAACCAGCGGCGTATGGCCGATTGTTAATGAGTTGTCTTCATATATCTTGCTCATAGCCCGTCCTTTAACTCTATGAAAATGTGGGGAACATCGAAAGCATACGCTAACAGTACCGGCAGGGAAGTAAAGAATTGGTATATCTATATGTTATTAGGAAATAAGTTTTAAGCACAATGATAAGGGCGCGAAATGCGCGCCCTGTCTAAAAATCATGCGTTATTGGCCGGGGAAATCGGCAGCTAGCGGACGAATTGCGAGCGATAGCGATCGACCCACATCGCAGTGGCACCGCAAACGGCGACCGGCAGGATCACCAGATTGAGGATTGGGATCATGGTGAACAGGCTGACCAGCGCGCCGAACTGCAGGTTGTCGGTTTTGTGCTGACGCAATGCGCGGCGCATGTCGGCGAAGCTCACCTTGTGGTTGTCGAACGGGTAGTCGCAATACTGGATCGCCAGCATCCAGGCGCTGAACAGGAACCACAGCACCGGCGCCACCGTCTGGCCGATGCCGGGCACGAAGTAGAGCGCCAACAGCAACAGGGCGCGCGGCAGGTAATACATCAGTTTGCGCCATTCGCGTGCCATGATGCGCGGCAGGTCTTTAACGATACCGAGGATGCCGGTGTCCGGCAGCGGTTTGCCGGTCAGGCTGCCTTCGAGCTGTTCGGCCAGCAGGCCGCAGAACGGCGCGGCGATCAGGTTGGTGATGGTGCTGAACAGATAGCTGAACACCAGCAGCACCGAAATGACCGCCAGCGGCCACAGCAGGTAGCTCAACCATTGCAGCCAGTCGGGAACGTGGCTCATCATCGTCGGGATCCAGTCGCCGAGCCGGCTGAACAGCCACCAGAAAGCGGAGCCCATCAGCAGCACGTTGACCAGCAACGGCAGGACCACATAGCGTTTAATCCCCGGGCGCGAAATCAGGCGCCAGCCTTCGGCGAAATAGTGAATGCCGCTGGTGGAGCGGGAAGGGGACTGCGTATAGGACATATCTTAAGTTATCTCGTTGTCTGAACAGGCATCATTATCATATAGGGATGATTTTCCACTGGCTAGGGTAGGGTTGGCTGAAAAACCAACAAAAAAAGGCAGTATAATCATCTTTATTGGCATAAAGTTCAGCACGGACTTGCACTTGTGTGCGCGGGCAAATAGAGTTAAAGAGTGAATGTTTGCCGCGGTGGCAATGTATTGGAACAACAGAGATAGCAATGATGCAGGATTTGCGTCTGATATTAATCGTTGTTGGCGCGATCGCCATAATAGCGCTGTTATTGCACGGTCTGTGGACCAGTCGCAAAGAACGCTCAGCGCTTTTCCGCGATCGCCCAGCCAAACGTTCCCAAAAGGAACGTGAACAAACTCCGAACGACGATCTCGAAGAAGGCGTCGGTGAGGTGCGCGTGCGCGCCGCTCACCCGCAAGACGAGCCGTCATTCGGCCATTTCGATGCCGCGCGCGAAGAACCCGTGGCCGCGCCGAAGCCCGCTCCGGCGGCTGCGCCGGCGCCCCGCGCCGTTCAGCCGGCCGCTCATCAGACGCCGCCCCCGCTGTCCCAGCGGCCGGAGTATGATGATATCCTGCTGAACAACTACGCGCAGGACGAAGAGGCCGAGCCGCAGCACCCTCAACCGGCCGCACGCCGCGAGCCGCGCGTTGACGATCTGCCGCATGAACATGAGGCGCCGCAGGTTGCGGAACCGGCGTTCCACGCTGAGGCCGCTCCTGTGCAGCAATCGCCGGAAGTGAAACCGGCGCAGGAAGCTGCGCCGCAGCCACAACAACCTGCCGTTGCGCCAATTCCGGCTAAACTGAAAGAGACCGTGCTGGTGCTGCACGTCGCGGCCCATCAGGGCGGCGTGATCGGCGGCGAAGTACTGCTGCAGAGCGTGTTGCAGTCGGGCTTCCAGTTTGGCGAGATGGGCATCTTCCACCGCCATATCAGCCCGGCCGGCAGCGGCCCGGTGCTGTTCAGCCTGGCGAACATGGTCAAGCCGGGGTCGTTCGATCCTGACATGATGTCCGACTTCTCCACGCCGGGCGTGTCGATGTTCATGATGGTGCCGTCTTACGGCGACGCCAATCAGAACTTCAAGCTGATGCTACAATCGGCGCAGCGCATCGCCGACGACGTGGGCGGCGTGGTGCTGGATGACGAGCGTCGCATGATGACGCCGCAAAAGCTGGAAACCTACAAAGCGCGTATCCGTGAAGTGTTGGAAAACAACGCCTGACCGGTTGCCGCGCGCACTGAACATCCGTAACAACAAAGCCCCCGCTAGCCGGGGGTTTTTTATCTTTGATGGTGAGCCATGGAATCGATAATCCAACAAATCAATCAACTACGAGCCACATTGCGCCATCATGAATACCAGTATCATGTGCTGGATGCGCCGGAAGTGCCGGATGCGGAATACGATCGCCTGATGCGCGAACTGCGCGAGCTGGAGATTGCCCACCCGGATTTGATCACCGCCGATTCGCCGACCCAGCGCGTGGGCGCAGCGCCCTTGGCGGCGTTCGATCAGGTGCGCCACGAAGTGCCGATGCTGTCGCTGGACAACGTGTTCGACGAAGAAAGCTTCCTGGCGTTTTACAAGCGCGTGCAAGATCGGCTCAAGAGCAGCGATCCGCTGACCTTCTGCTGCGAACTGAAGCTGGACGGCCTGGCGGTCAGCCTGCTGTACGAAGACGGCGAACTGGTGCGCGCGGCGACGCGCGGCGACGGTACCACCGGCGAGAACATCACCACCAACGTGCGCACCATCCGCGCCATTCCGCTGCGCCTGACCGGCGACAACATCCCGCGTCGGCTGGAAGTGCGCGGCGAAGTGTTCATGCCGCAGGCCGGTTTTGAACAGATGAACGAAGAAGCACGGCGCAAAGACGGCAAGGTGTTCGCCAATCCGCGCAACGCCGCCGCCGGCTCGCTGCGCCAGCTCGATCCGCGCATTACCGCCAAACGCCCGCTGACCTTTTTCTGCTATGGCGTCGGCCTGCTGGAAGGCGGCGAACTGCCGCGCAGCCACTTTGAGCGCCTGATGCAGTTCAAAGCCTGGGGTTTGCCGGTCAGCGATCGCGCCCAGCGCTGCACCGGCAGCGAAGACGTGCTGGCGTTTTATCACCAGGTCGAACAGGACCGCGCGCAGCTCGGTTTCGACATCGATGGCGTGGTGATTAAGATCGACGATATCGATCTGCAGGAAACGCTGGGCTTCGTGGCGCGTGCGCCGCGCTGGGCGACGGCGTTCAAATTCCCGGCGCAGGAGCAGATCACCGTGGTGCGCGAAGTGGAGTTTCAGGTTGGTCGCACCGGCGCGATTACGCCGGTGGCGCGCCTGGAGCCGGTGCTGGTGGCCGGGGTAACCGTCAGCAACGCCACGCTGCACAACGCCGATGAAATTGAGCGGCTGGGGCTGCGCATCGGCGATACGGTGATCGTGCGCCGCGCCGGCGACGTGATCCCGCAGGTGGTGGGGGTGCTGGAAGACCGCCGGCCGCAGGATGCGCGCGAAGTGGTGTTCCCGCTGCACTGCCCGGTGTGCGGCTCCGACGTTGAGCGCGTGGAAGGTGAGGCGGTAGCGCGCTGCACCGGCGGGCTGATCTGCGGCGCGCAGCGCAAAGAGGCGTTGAAGCACTTCGTTTCCCGCCGTGCGCTGGACGTCGAAGGCATGGGCGACAAGATCATCGAGCAGTTGGTGGACAAAGAGTACGTGAAGAACCCGGCCGATTTGTTCCGCCTGTCCGCCGGCATTCTGACTGGCCTGGATCGCATGGGGCCGAAATCGGCGCAGAATCTGGTCAACGCGTTGGAAAAATCCAAGCAGACCACCTTCGCCCGCTTCCTGTTCGCGCTCGGCATTCGCGAGGTCGGCGAGGCGACCGCCGCCA
Source organism: Serratia marcescens (assembly GCF_001902635.1). Lineage (GTDB taxonomy): Bacteria > Pseudomonadota > Gammaproteobacteria > Enterobacterales > Enterobacteriaceae > Serratia > Serratia marcescens_F. Next base: position 38,858 of record NZ_MJAO01000012.1, read on the forward strand.
ACCTGGCGGCGCATTTTGGTTCGCTGGAGAAACTGTTCGCCGCCGATATCGAGGCGCTGAAAGAGGTACCGGACGTCGGCGAAGTGGTGGCCAAACACACCCGCAACTTCCTCGATGAAGCGCTCAATCAGCAGGTGATCAACGAGCTGGTGGGCGCCGAGATCGGCATCCACTGGCCGGCGCCGGTGGTGGTGGTCGCGGAGGAGATAGACAGCCCGTTCGCCGGCAAAACCGTGGTACTGACCGGCTCGCTGAGCCAACTGTCGCGCGACGAGGCCAAAGATCGCCTGACGGCGCTGGGTGCTAAGGTCAGCGGCAGCGTGTCGAAGAAAACCGATCTGGTGATCGCCGGCGAAGCGGCCGGCTCCAAGCTGGCGAAAGCGCAGGAGCTGGGCATTGCGGTGATCGACGAAGCGGAGATGATCCGCTTGCTGGGTGACTGATGGAAAAGGAAAACCTGCTGGAGATCGCCAATACCGTGATGCCGTTCGGCAAGTACCAAGGGCGGGTGCTGATCGACTTGCCCGAAGAGTACCTGCTGTGGTTCGCCCGCAAGGGCGAATTCCCCAAAGGCAAGCTCGGCATGCTGATGGAGATGACGCTGGCGATTAAAATCGAAGGGCTTGACCACCTGGTCAAGCCGCTGAAGAAAAGCTGATCTGACGGGCTCCGGCCCGTTTTTTTTACCCGCGCGATGCCTGCGCGTTGAGCCGCACCTGCTGCGCTTGCTGCTTGCGTTGATACCTTTTCGCCAGTACCGCACAGGTCATCAACTGCACCTGATGAAACACCATCAGCGGCAGCACCATGATCCCCACCGTCGCCGCCGGGAACAGGATATTGGCCATTGGAATGCCGTTCGCCAGGCTTTTCTTCGAGCCGCAGAACACGATGGTGATCTCGTCCGCCTTGCTGAATCCCAACCAGCGCGCCATGTAGGTGTTCACCACCAGTACGATCGCCAGCAGCACGATGCTGCCGCCGACGATAAACGCCAGCGAACCGATCCCCACCTGATGCCAGATGCCGTGCGTGACCGCTTCGCTGAAGGCGGCGTACACCACCAGCAGAATCGAGGTTTGGTCGGTTTTGCCGATAAGCGGGCGATGGCGCTCGATCCAGCCGCCGATCAGCGGCCGCAGCAGGTGGCCGGCGACGAACGGCACCAGCAGCTGCAGCACGATCGAGCCGACCTGCCGCAGGCTGCCGGTATCACCATGCACATTCATCAGCAGGCCGACCAGCAGTGGCGACACGAAGATCCCGAGCAGGCTGGAGGCGGAAGCGCTGCACACCGCCGCCGCCACGTTGCCGCCCGCCAGCGAAGTGAAGGCGATGGCCGACTGTACGGTGGCGGGCAGGATGCACAGGTAGATGAAACCGGCGTACAGCTCGGGGCTGACGTCGATCGGCGCCCACCAGGCGAACAGTATCCCCAGCGCCGGAAAAATGATGAAGGTGCTGAACATTACCCATAAATGCAGCCGCCAGTTATTGCTGCCGGCCAGGATGGCCTCGCGCGACAGCTTGGCGCCGTGCATGAAGAACAGCAGGGCGATGGCGGCGGTTGAGCCAGCCGACGAACTCGCCGCGCGCCGGCAGGAACGAGGCCAGCAGCACGGTGGCGATCAGCGTCAGGGTAAAACGATCGGGCAGAAATCTCATGGCGATGCGCTCAGGGTAGAAAATCGATGGGGCTATTCTCCCGCGCGGGCATATAATAATTAAATTGATTTATTTAATTCATCTATGAATAAAACACATGAATTACTCATTCAAACAGCTGCGGGTGTTTGTCGCTGTCGCCCGCCACGGCAGTTTCAGCCGCGCCGGCGAGGCGATCGGCCTGACGCAATCGGCGGTCAGCCACAGCGTGAAAGAGCTGGAGGCGGAGGTTGGCGTACGCCTGTTGGATCGCACCACGCGTGAAGTGGTGCTGACCGACGCCGGCCTGCGGCTGGCCAACCGGGTCGAACGGTTGCTGGATGAGCTGCAGGCCGCGTTGCTGGATGCGCGCAGCTTTGGCGTACAGCGCAGCGGCACGGTGCGGGTGGCGACCAGCCAGACCATTTCCGCCCACCTGATGCCGCAGTGCATCGCCGCCGGCGAACGCCAATACCCGGAGATCCGCATCATGCTGCGCGATCAGGCGCAGCAGCAGGTGCTGCATAGTGTGCGCAATGCCGAGGTGGATTTTGGCATCGTGGTCGATCCGGTGCAGGCGGTGGATTTGGAGTGCGAAGCGGTGCTGCATGAACCGTTCCTGCTGCTGTGCCGCGACGATCATCCGTTCGCTGCGCAGCGGGCGGTACGTTGGTCGGCGTTGAACGGCTGCCGCCTGGTATTGCAGGATTATGCGTCGGGCAGCCGGCCGTTGATCGACAGCGCGCTGAGGCAGCAGGGCGTCGAGGCGCAGGTGGTGCAGGAAATCGGCCATCCGGCCACGCTGTTCCCGATGGTGGCAGAGGGGATTGGTATCAGCATTTTCCCGGCGTTGGCGCTGCCATTGCCGGAAGGGGGGCGCCTCAGGGTGCGACGGCTGGAGCCGGAGATCAACCGCGCGTTGATGCTGGTGCGGCGCAAGAACCGCTCGCTGACGCCGGCGGCGGAGGCCATCTGGCAGGTGGCGCGGCAGCAGGCGGCGCTGCTGCACCAGCGCCGGCAGGAAAACGCGGAATATTGACTCAGATATAGACGTCCACCGCGTTGAGCGGCGTCGGGCGGTTTACGCCGTCGCCGGATAGCGCCGCGGCTTTTTCCATTTGCTTTTGCTGCTGCTTTTCCATCTCTTCTCTCTGGATGCGTGCGATCTCGGCCTGCAGCATCCTGATCATCGCTTCGATCTGCTGCTGCTGCTTTTCAATCTCTTTGGGATCGGCGCCGGAGTCCTTCAGCTCCACCAGTTTTTGCTGCAGAGACTGAATTTGCTGGTTCAGCGCTTTGATGCGGGCCGAAGCGCGGCTTTCGTTGGGGTTAGCCGGTTCGTCATTGCCGTTGACGCCTCCGTTCTTCTTCGCCTTGTCGCCTTCCGGCTGGTTGTTGACCGGTTTGGCCATCAGCAATGCACCCTGATGGCCCGGCGCGCTGAAGACGTTGCTGACGCCGGGAACGGTATTTTTGATCGGTACGATCATGGTAATGGTAGTCGACATGAATGCTCTCCCTGAGTCTGGCTATCGCTGCTTAGGGTATCGGCAGCGGCGGCTAAATCTTTACCTGCCGCAGACGTGGCCAGCGTTGCAACCAGCCTTTATCGAGCACGCGCTGTTCATAGGTGGGCCGATCGCCGTTCTTGGCGTTGTAGGTGATGGTGTCGTTGAACAGCGCCGCGAGGCCGAAGGGGGCGACCAGCGTGATGCTGTCGTCGGCGTTCAGGCGTGCGCCGATCGCCGTTTCCACTTCGGTCCAGAAGCTGATGGCTTCTTCGCTGTCGCGGTAGGGCGCCCGGCCGCCGCGCAGGTGCATGCGCGCCTGGTTCTTGACCGACCACGGTTGCGGCAGCCACTGTTGCAGCCGCGCCTCCAGCATGCGGTCGCGCTCGGCGTCCGGCCGTTGCGGATCGAAATGGATCACGTCGATGTCGTTGAGCGGCGTGGTGTCTACATAGCCGTGGCGCCGATCCCACACCAGATTGCGCACAAAGCCGGCGCCCAGGCACCAGTCATTCAGGCCGAGCCGGCGCACGGTGCGCAGGGCGGTCATGCGTTGGTTATCTTGTTGCAGCCAGTCGATAATTTGCCGTTGCGGTTCCATCACCCCTCCTTTTTTCGCGGCTACTGTAACCCGAAGCGGCAGCGGGCGAAATGGCGGCGATCGCGTTTAAATCAATTTTATTTCTCCGCTGGCTACACTTGGTGCAGGGTTTTTATCTCGTCACTCAGGGTAAGGGAGGGGAGCTATGTATCAGGCAACGCTGGGCCAACGTGGCTATCGCTTCGGCGATCTGCGCCAACTGATGGCAAAAGCCTCGCCGGCGCGTTCCGGCGATTATCTGGCAGAGGTGGCGGCGCAAAGCGCCGAAGAGCGCATGGCGGCACGTATCGCGTTGGCCGATCTGCCGCTCAAGGCGTTCCTGCAGCAGGCGTTGGTGCCTTACGAGCAGGATGAGGTGACGCGGCTGATTATCGATAGCCACGACGCCGCCGCCTTTGAACCGATCTCGCATCTCACGGTCGGCGATTTTCGCGATTGGCTGCTGAGCGAGCACGCGGACAGCGCCATGCTGGCGCGGGTGGCCGCCGGCATTACGCCGGAGATGGCGGCGGCGGTGAGCAAGCTCATGCGTAATCAGGATCTGATCCTGGTGGCGAAGAAGTGTCGGGTGGTGACGCGCTTTCGCAATACTATCGGCCTGCCGGGCCATCTCAGCGTGCGGTTGCAGCCCAATCACCCGACCGATAGCCTGCAGGGCATCGCCGCCAGCATGCTGGACGGTCTGCTGTACGGCAGCGGCGACGCAGTGGTCGGCATCAATCCGGCCAGCGACAGCCTGCCGCTGCTGGAAAAGCTCAATTACATGCTGGACGACGTGATCCAGCGCTTCGCCATTCCCACCCAATCCTGCGTGCTGACCCACGTGACCAACACGCTGCGGCTGATGGAGCGCGGCGCGCCGGTGGATCTGGTGTTTCAGTCGATCGCCGGTACCGAGGCCGCCAACCGCGGCTTCGGCATCAGTTTGGCGCTGCTGGCGGAGGCGCAGCAGGCGGCGCTAAGCCTCAAGCGCGGCACGCTGGGCGACAACGTGATGTATTTCGAAACCGGGCAGGGCAGCTGCCTGTCGGCCAACGCCCATCACGGCGTCGATCAGCAAACCTGCGAGGCGCGCGCCTATGCGGTGGCACGCCATTTCTCGCCGCTGCTGATCAACACCGTGGTGGGGTTTATCGGCCCCGAATACCTGTATGACGGCAAGCAAATTATCCGCGCCGGGTTGGAGGACCACTTCTGCGGCAAGTTGCTCGGCCTGCCGCTGGGCTGCGACGTCTGCTATACCAACCATGCCGAAGCCGATCAGGACGACATGGACACGCTGCTGACGCTGTTGGCCGCCGCCGGGCTGACGTTCCTGATCGGCGTGCCGGGCGCAGACGACATCATGCTCAACTACCAAAGCACCTCGTTCCATGACGCGCTCTATATCCGCGAGCTGCTGGGGCTGAAGCACGCGCCGGAGTTCGCCGCCTGGCTGGCGGCGATGAACATTACCGACGAACGTGGGCGGCTGCGTGACGCCGCCGCCAATCATCCGCTGTTGCTGGCGCTACAGGGAGAACGCACATGAGCAAACCGGTTCACGTCAACAGCTGGGACGCGCTGCGCGCCTTTACCGATGCGCGCATCGCGCTGGGGCGCACCGGCGCCAGCCTGCCGACCGACGAGCTACTGCGCTTCGGCCTGGCCCATGCCCAGGCGCGCGACGCGGTGCATCAGCCTTTCGACAGCGAACGGCTGGCGGCGGATCTGCACGATGTCGGTTGGCCCACGCGGGCGGTGCACAGCCAGGCCGCCGATCGTGCCGCCTATCTGCGTCGGCCGGATCTGGGGCGGCGACTGGCGACGGACAGCCGCCGCCAGCTGCTCGCTCTGCCGCCGCGCCGCATCGATCTGCTGCTGGTGGTGGCGGACGGCCTCTCTTCTAAAGCGGTGCACCGCCAGGCGCTGCCGCTGCTGCAGGCGCTGCGGCCTTATCTCGCGACGCTGGGACTGGCCGTCGCGCCGGTAGTGCTGGCGCATCAGGCGCGGGTGGCGCTGGGGGATGAGATCGGCGAATGCCTGCAAGCCCAGGCGGTGGCTGTCCTGATCGGCGAGCGGCCGGGGCTGTCGTCGCCGGATAGCCTGGGCGTCTATTTGACCTGGGGGCCGAGCGCGGGCAGAACGGACGCCGAGCGCAACTGTATCTCCAACGTGCGGCCTGAGGGACTGGATTACCCGCAGGCGGCGTTTCGCCTGGCCTGGTTGTTGGAGCAGGCGTTCCGGCGGCGATTGACCGGCGTCGAGCTCAAGGACGAGAGCGACAACCCGGCGCTGCACGGCCGGGTGACACCGCATTACGCCCAGCTGGGCGGCTGACCGATGGTTTGCTGCAGCAGGGCGGTGAAGGCCGCCAGCCGGGCGGACACCTTCGCCATCGGTCGCAGCAGATAGATGCCTTGCTGCTCATGGCGCGGATCTTCCAGCATTTGCACCAGTCGCCCACCCTGTACGTCTGGCCCCACCACCCAGTTGGGCAGAAAGGCGATGCCGAGGCCGAGCAGCGCCGCCTGACGCTGCGCGGTAAAGTCGTCACAGCGCAGCGCCATGGTGCAGCGGCTCATCAGCGCCGCGTCGAGGATCTGCGCCCAGCAGGCCGGCTGCTGTTTGTGGTAGCGGGCGATCAGCCGATGCTGTGGCAGCGCCTCCAGATCGGGCGGCAGGCCATAGCGGGCAACGTAGGCGGGGCTGGCGCACATCACCCAGCGTTGGGTGGCGATGCGGCTGGCGTACAGTGAGCTGTCCTTCTGCTCGCCGATGCGGATGGCGGCGTCCAGCCGTTCCTGTGTCGGATCGGTCTGGCGTTCGGTCAGATCGAGGTCGACCGACAGCTGCGGATAGCGTTCCGCCAGCGTTGGCAGCAGCGGCAGTACATAGGTTTTGCCGAAGGTCGGTAGGCAGCTGATGCGCAGCGTGCCCTGCGGCGTTTCGTTCAGCGCGTTCAGCTCGGCGCGAATGCCGGTAATGTCCGTCATCAGCGTGGCGGCACGCGTCAGCAGCAGCTCACCGGCGTCGGTCAGCAACAGGCCGCGGGTGGAGCGGACGAACAGCGCGGCGCCGAGCGCGCTTTCCAGCGCGTCGATGTGGCGCACCAGCGAGGAGGGCACCATGCCCAGCCGGCGCGCGGCGGCGGAAAAGCTGCCCAAGCGGGCCACGTCGAGAAAGATCGGCAGATGTTCAACATAACGGGCGTCATTCATTTTTGCATTATATGCAAAAGCGTTTCTTATGAATACCTGCTTCTCTGCCGACGGCGCGGCGGCTACTCTGACTGCGGGTTGACGACGGGCTTCAACGCCGCCTCATCCTGGCCGTATAGAGAGAAAACGCATAAACCTCGCGGCCTTTAGCACCAAATAGCAGATGTTTTTCCCAGGCCGCGCGAGCCGCCTGCGGAGTTGATTGTCGCTCCAACACCAGATTAACCGTTCAATTTGATAACTGGTTCAGTCTCAATGATTAGTAAGCCTTTACTTTACGTCATTCTGATCTGATGCCTGGTTATCGGCCGGCCAGCCGTGCCGGTTTTTTTGTCGCTTCAGGCTGAATCGTTCCAACTGATGAACGCGCCCTGGGCGGCATCTTGGCTCACCGGCGGTGAGCCTTTTGAACGCGCGGAACCGCAGTTCCGCGCTGGTGGAGGAGTCAGTCATGTACGAAAAACACGGGTGTTCCTGTGCGCGCCATTTGGCGCAGGGTTTCGCCAGGCAGTCGATCAACGCCGGGGAGGGCGAAATCTATCAAATCTCGCTGATGAGTGCGCTCATCGATGGGGTCTATGAAGGGGAGACCACCATTGCCGAACTGCTCAAGCACGGCGATTTCGGCCTCGGCACCTTCAATCATCTGGACGGCGAACTGATCGCTTTCGACCAGGAAATACACCAGCTGCGCGCCGACGGCAGCGCCCGCCCAGCCGGCCTGCAACAGAAAACCCCCTTCGCCGTCGTCACCTTTTTCCAGCCCAGCGTCAGCCAGCAGTTCGAGCGGCCGATCACCAAGGCGCAGCTGCACCAGTGCATCGACGAGCAGGTCGCCTCGCCGAATCTGTTTTGCGCGGTGCGGGTCGATGGCGAGTTCAGCCATGTGGAAACCCGCACCGTGCCGCGCCAGGAGCGGCCTTACCGCCCGATGCTGGAGGCGATAGCCGAGCAGCCGACGTTCTCGTTCCACCAGCGGCGCGGCACGCTGGTCGGCTTCCGCTCGCCGGACTATATGCAGGGCATCGGCGTGGCCGGTTACCACGAACACTTCGTTACCGACGACCGCAGCGGCGGCGGCCACGTGCTGGACTACCAGCTCGATCATGGCCGTCTGCAGTTCGGCGTCATCACTCGTCTCAATCTTCAGTTGCCGCATGATGCGGATTTCTTGCGCGCCAACCTCTGCCCAGAGGATTTGGATCGCGCGATTCGTTCCGCCGAGGGCTAACCCCGGCGATCGTTTTCTTAGGAGGTGGAACCATGGCACAGGAAAAAACAGGCAATGATTGGCAATGCGGCGCCGATTTGGTGGTGAAAAATCTGGAAGCGCAGGGCGTCAAACACGTTTTCGGCATTCCGGGCGCCAAGATCGACCGGGTGTTCGACTCGCTGGAGGACGCGCCGTCGATCGAAACGGTGGTGGTGCGGCATGAGGCCAACGCGGCCTTTATGGCGGCGGCGGTCGGCCGCCTGACCGGCAAGGCCGGGGTGGCGCTGGTCACCTCCGGGCCGGGCAGCTCCAACCTGATCACCGGGCTGGCCACCGCCACGTCGGAAGGGGACGCGGTGGTGGCCTTCGGCGGGGCGGTGAAGCGCGCCGACAGCCTGAAGCAGACGCACCAGAGCATGGATACCGTCAGCATGTTCCGGCCGGTGACCAAGTATTGCGCCGAAGTGCATGCCGGTTCGGCGATTTCCGAGGTGATCGCCAACGCCTTTCGCCGCGCCGAGTTTGGTCGGCCGGGAGCATCGTTCGTCAGCCTGCCGATGGATATCGTCAATGAACCGGTTAGCGCGCCGGTGCTGGCCGGTTGCCGCTTGCCGCGCATGGGCGCCGCGGCGGCGGACGACATTCAGGCAGCGGTGAAACTGATCCGGCAGGCCAAATGCCCGGTATTGCTGCTCGGCTTGCAGGCCAGCCGGCCTGAGAACAGCGAGGCGGTGCGCCATCTGCTGTACCGTACCCATATGCCGGTGGTCGGCACCTATCAGGCGGCGGGGGTGATCGACGTCAACCACTTCGCCCGTTTTGCCGGCCGCGTCGGCCTGTTCAACAACCAGCCGGCCGATCAGCTGTTGCAGAAGGCCGATCTGGTAGTGAGCGTCGGCTATGATCCGATCGAATACGATCCCTGCATGTGGAACAGCCACGGGCGGCTGAAGCTGGTGCACATCGACGTGCTGCCGGCGGATATCGATACCTGCTATCGGCCGGACGTCGAGCTGGTGGGCAACATCAGCGCCACGCTGAACATGATGACCGAAACGTTCAATGAGGCGGTATGCGTGCCGCCGGAGGTGGAACTGATCCTCACCGATCTCGGCCGCCAGCGTACTGAACTGGCGGAGCGCGCCGCGCGCCGCGGCGGCATGCCGATCCACCCGCTGCGCATCGTCAAGGAGCTGCAGGATATCGTCAGCGACGACGTAACCCTGTGCGTGGACATGGGCAGCTTCCACATCTGGATCGCCCGCTATCTTTACAGCTTCCGTGCCCGCCAGCTGTTGATCTCCAACGGCCAGCAAACCATGGGGGTGGCGTTGCCGTGGGCTATCGGCGCGGCGTTGGTACGCCCGGGCGACAAGGTGGTGTCGATCTCCGGCGACGGCGGGTTCATGCAGTCGAGCATGGAGTTGGAGACTGCGGTGCGGCTGAAAAACAACATCGTGCACGTGATTTGGGTCGATAACGCCTACAACATGGTGGAGATGCAGGAAGTGAACAAATACCGGCGCAAATCCGGCGTGGAGTTTGGGCCGATTGACTTCAAGGCCTACGCGGAATCCTGCGGCGCGGTGGGTTTCGCCGTGCAGTCGGTGGAGGATCTGCGGCCGATGCTGCGCAAGGCGATGGCGATCCAGGGGCCGGTAGTGGTGGCCATCCCGGTCGACTATGCCGACAACTATAAGCTGATGGCGCAGATGAACTTCAGCCAGATGATTTAATTTCATCATCATCGTGCCGTTTCACCGGGGCAGGCCGCTTGCGCGCCTGCCCGCTTTTATGCGCGGATTTTGTCCTTTACATCGCTAACTGCATGATTTATTGCTATCCGTTGGGCTGTTTTTTCACCACTGGGGATAGCACAATGAAAAGAAAAGCAATAACGATCGGGCTGCTGGCGTTGGCGATTGCCGGCGGCGCGCGGGCCAATACGCTGGTCTACTGTTCCGAAGGCTCGCCGGAAGGTTTCAACCCGCAGCTGTTCACCTCCGGCACCACGGTAGACGCCAGTTCGGCGGCGATCTACAACCGGCTGGTGGACTTCAAACCCGGCACCGTCGAGCTGCAACCCAGCCTGGCAGAAAGCTGGGAAGTGAGTGAAGACGGCAAGCGCTATACCTTCCATCTGCGCAAGGGTGTGGCATTCCAGAGCAATAAATATTTCACGCCTACCCGCGATTTCAACGCCGATGACGTCATCTTCTCGTTTATGCGGCAGAAGGACGCCAACAACCCGTATCACAAGGTTTCCAACGGCGCCTACACCAACTTCGAGTCGATGGAGTTCGGCACGCTGATCGACCGGATCGTCAAGGTGGACGAGCACACCGTGCGCTTTGAGCTCTCCCGCGCCGAGGCGCCGTTCGTCGCCGATCTGGGCATGTATTTTGCCACTATTTTTTCAGCGGAATATGCCGACGCGATGCTGAAAGCCGGCACGCCGCAGCGGGTGGACAACGATCCGATCGGCACCGGGCCGTTCCAGCTGGTGCAGTACCAGAAGGACGCGAAAATCCTCTATAAGGCGTTCGATCGTTACTGGGAAGGCAAACCGCAGATCGACCGGCTGGTGTTTTCGATCACGCCGGATGCGACGGTGCGTTACGCCAAGCTGCAAAAGAACGAGTGCCAGGTGATGCCGTTCCCCAACCCGGCGGATCTGGCGCGGATGCGCCAGGACGGCAACATTCAGGTGATGGAAAAATCCGGCTTGAATATCGGCTTCCTGGCGTTCAACACCCAGAAAAAACCGTTGGATAACGTCAAGGTACGCCAGGCGTTGGCACTGGCGGTCAACAAGCCGGCGATTATCGACGCGGTGTTCCACGGCGCCGGCCAGCCGGCCAAGAACCTGCTGCCGCCGACCCAGTGGGGCAGCAACGCGCAGCTTGAAGACTACCCGTATTCGCCGGAGCGGGCGAAACAGCTGTTGCAGGAAGCCGGGCTGGGGCAGGGGTTCGACATCGATCTGTGGGCGATGCCGGTGCAGCGACCCTATAACCCCAACGCCAAACGCATGGCGGAGATGATCCAGGCCGATTGGGCCAACATCGGCGTGCGTGCCAAAATCGTCACCTTCGAGTGGGGCGAATATTTGCAGCGGATTAAAAACGGCGAGCACCAGACTGCGCTGATGGGCTGGACCACCGCCAATGGCGATCCGGACAACTTCTTCGGCCCACTGTTCACCTGCGCTTCGCTCGGTGGCTCCAACTCGGCGAAATGGTGCTACAAACCGTTCGACCAACTGATCCTGCAGGCGCGTGAAGAGAACGATCACGCCAAGCGGGTGGCGATGTACCAGCAGGCGCAGGTGATGATGCACGATCAGATGCCGGCGCTGATGATCGCGCATTCGACCCTCTTCGAACCGGTGCGCAAGGAAGTGAAAGGTTACGAGGTCGACCCGTTCGGCAAGCACATCTTCAAACAGGTGTCGCTGGAGAAGTAATGGGGCTGGCGGTATTTGAGCGCTCTGCTGACAAAAACTGTCACCGCTTGCTGCCAGAGTAAGCGGTAATCCACTTAAGGAGGAAGAGCCATGTTAACCGCTGAAATTTCAATCCTGTATGTCGCCAACGTCATGAAGAGTGCTGATTTCTATTCTTCTTTGCTTAACCTGGAACCCGTGGAAAAAAGCCCGACCTTTGCGCTTTTTATCCTGAAGAATGGTTTTAAGCTGGGCTTATGGTCCAGCCATACCGTTGAGCCTGGCGTGCCACCAACGGCCGCCCAGCCACAGGCTCAGGGCGAAATCGTGTTCTCGGTGCCTGATTTGGCTTCCGTGGATGCGCTCTATCGGGAGTGGGGCTTTAACCGCCAAATTACCGTTATTCAAAAACCGGTCAGGTTGGATTTTGGTTATACCTTCTCCGTACAGGATGTTGATGGCCATCGATTGCGAGTCTGTTTTTTGGAGGATGAAGCATGAACCATTGGCTGGCAGTGGCTTCGGCAGATCATGTTGCAACGGGCGTTGAGGGCGGTTTCATGCAGGTTTGTCATGGAAAGAAAGGCCCATTGAATAAAATCAAACCCGGTGACGGCGTTGTCTATTATTCCCCCTCAAGCAGTTATGGGAAAAGAGATGGTTTGATGGCGTTTACTGCCGCCGGCTTTGTCGATGAAGGAGAGCCATATCAATATGATATGGGGGAGGGGTTCATCCCTTTTCGCCGAGACGTGCGCTGGGTGCATCATAAGACATTGCCGATAGCACCATTTTTGCGAGAGCTGGATTTTACATCCTTGCAAAGCAATTGGGGGTATCAGCTGCGATTTGGCATTCTGTCTATTACTGAAAAAGACTTCCGGTTCATCCTTCAGCACATGGGGGAAAACGGCGCAGGTTAAAGAGACGCGGGCAGGTGAGCCATCGCATGGCGTCTCTGGCCTCTTCACGCGGATATTTCTGCATGAAGGGCAAGAGCCGCCATCGATGGGAAGATCCTATTTCATGCCTGCGGCGCGTCGCAGTGGTAGCGCCCGCGCGGGATCACCAGCGGCGTATGGGACAGCGGATCGTCGATGATCATACACGGCATGCCGAACACCCGTTCCACCAATTCGGCGGTGATGATGTCCGCCGGTTTCCCCTCCGCCACGATCTTGCCGTCGCGCATGGCGATGATATGGTCGGCATAGCGGCAGGCGTGGTTGAGATCGTGCAGTACCGCGATGAGGGTTTGACCGCGCTCGCGGTTGAGCTGGCGGAACAGATCCAGCAGCTCGATTTGGTGCGCGATGTCCAGATAGGTGGTCGGCTCATCCAGCAGCAGCAGCGGCGTCTGCTGCGCCAGCGCCATCGCTACCCAGACGCGTTGGCGCTGCCCGCCGGACAGCTCGTCGACGCTGCGCTCCGCCAGTTGGCTGACGTTGGTGGCCGCCATGGCGGTTTCTACCGCCTGTTTGTCGGCCAGCGTCCACTGTTTCAGCAGGCTCTGGTGCGGGTAGCGGCCGCGCGATACCAAATCCGCAACGGTAATGCTGTCCGGCGCGATCGAGGTTTGCGGTAACAGGCCGAGTTCGCGCGCCAGCGCTTTGGTGGCGAAACTGCTGATGTTTTTGCCGTCCAGCATCACCTCGCCGGCGCTGGGTTTCAGCAGGCGACACAGGGCGCGCAACAGCGTCGATTTGCCGCAGGCGTTCGGGCCGACGATCACCGTGAAGGCCCCGTCGGGGATCGCCACGCTCAGGTCGTTGGCGATGATTTTATGGTCGTAGCCCAGCTTCAGGTGCGAGGCGTGCAAGCGGTGGCTCATGGTGTTATCACTCTTCATTATCTATCTGCGGGCCTCACGAATTAGCAACCAAATCAGGTACAGGCCGCCGATACAGACGGTCACGACCCCGACCGGCAGCTGGAGCGGCGCGAAAAGATGTTGGGACACTACGTCAGCACCGAGCAGCAGCGTTGCGCCCATCAGCGCTGAGGACGTCAGGGTGACCGAGGATTGCCCGGCCAGGCGGCGGGCGATCTGCGGCGCCGCCAGCGCGATAAAGGAAATCGGCCCGGCGGTGGCGGTGACGGCGGCGGTGAGGGTCACGCCGAACAGCATCAGCCATAGCCGGCTGCCTTCGGCGTTGACGCCCAGGGCGCGCGCCGTGTCATCGCCCATTTCCAGCAACTGCAGCCGTTTGCCCATCAGCAGCGCGGCCGCGGCCGCCAGAACGATAAACGCCGTGGCGGGTTGGGCTTTCTGCCAGGTCATGCCGTTGAGCGAGCCGGCCTGCCACATGGCGGCGTCCATGGCACGCTCCAGCGAGGCGGTGATGATTAGCCAGGTATTGGTGGAGACCAACACCGCGCTGATGGCGATACCGACGATGATCAGCCGGAAGCCGGCGATACCCTGCCGCCAGGCGAGCAGGTAGATGGCCAGCGCGGAGAGAATGCCACCGGCCAGCGCGCCGCCGGCGGTGTAGTAATAGCCGCCGTTGAACAGGGTGATGGCGATCAGCGCGCCGGTGTAAGCCCCCATGTTAAAGCCGATCACGTCCGGGCTGCCGAGCGGATTGCGGATAATCGACTGGAAGATGGCGCCGCTCATGCCGAGCGCGGCACCTAATAACAGTGCCATGGCGATGCGCGGTAAGCGCCATTGGGTGACTACGGTCACCAGGTTTTTCGGCGCCTCGCCGCTGAGTGCGGCAAAGACCTGTTCCAACGAGAGCTGCAACGTGCCGTAGCACAGTGCGGCAACGGCCATCGACAGGCACAACGCCAGCAGCGCAAGATTGACCAGCAGCAGGCGTAAGGGCATGCGCCAGTTGATCACGCCGTCCGGGCGGCCGACATGCAGAGTGTGAGGCAGATTCATCATAGTCCCCCCAGCGTTTTCTTGCGGCGCACCAACCAGATCAGCACCGGCGCGCCGATAAAGGCGGCGACGATGGAAACTCGCAGTTCACTGGCCGCCAACAGACGCCCGACCACGTCGGCGCACAGCAGCAAAATCGGCGCCAGCAGCATGGAGTAGGGCAGGATCCAACGCTGGTCGGGGCCGACCCACCAACGGGCGATATGCGGCACCATCAGACCGATGAAGCTGATCGGGCCGACGGTGGCGGTCGCCGCGCCGCACAGCAGCGTGATGGCGATCACTGCGACGACTTGGGTCAGCACCACGCGCGCGCCGAGCGCGATAGCCAGGTCTTCTCCCATGCCGATAGTATTCAGCGGCCGGGCGATGAGCAGCGTCAGCAGGCAGCCAAGTAAAATGGCGGGGGCGGTGACCGGCAGCGTGGACAGGGTGCGGATATCCAGCGTGCCGGCTTGCCAGAAGCGCAGTTGGTCGAAAGTCTGCGGATCGATCAGCGACAGGCCGGTGGTGATGCCGAGCAGCACCGCGCCGATCGCCACGCCGGCCAGCGTCAGCCGCACCGGGTTGATGCGCCCGCCCGCCAGCGTGCCGATCAGGTAGACCAGCAGGGTGGTGATGGCGGCACCGGCGAAGGCGAAAGCCATATAGCTTTCCGTGGTGGCGGCGCCGAAAAACATGATGCCAATGACCACGGCGAAGCTGGCGCCGGCGTTGATGCCGAGCACGCCGGGATCGGCCAGCGGGTTGCGCGTCAATGCCTGAATAAGCGCGCCGGCGGCGCCTAACGCCATGCCGGCCAAAATGCCCGCCAGGGTGCGGGGCACCCGGGCGTTGAGAATGATGGTGCTGTCGGAACCGCTTGCGGCACCTTGCAGGCTGAGCCAGACGGTATGAAAGGGAATGGATTTGGAACCCAGCATCAGGCTGGCAATGATGCACAGCAGCAACAGCGCCAAACCGATGCCGAACCCGGCAATGCGTTTGAAACCACTGGCGTAAGCTGCGTGCGGCGCAGACGAAGGAAGCGTCTGCTCAGTCGGAGTGGGTACGTTCACACTGGTAACTCCTTTATGATTTTTATTCTCATTGCTATTTGCGTTTGTGAAAGGCGCCATAGTAGCACGGGTTTACGCCTGCTTGCATCCGTCGACTCGGCGGCATTTCGCATTCATAAGATTGATAACTATTGATATTTCAATTGCCCGAATGTGATGGCAAGGCCCTGTTGCTGGAAAAGTCGGCAGGGTTATCGCCTGCCGACGGTGGGGATCAGGGCTTTTTGAACAGTTGCTCGATCCGGTTCAGCATGTTGGTGGCGCTGTAATAGTCGAGGCGGAAGGTGTCGTTGCCGACGGCATAGACGTGCCGTTGTTCCACCGGTTCCAAATGCTTGAGGAACGGGTTGGCCAGCAGCTCCTGTACTTTGCGATCGTCGGTGGCGAACAGGATCAGCGTTTTGCCGTTCAGGCCTTCGGCCATTTTCTCGCCGGAGATCTGCGTGATGTCATAGCGTTTACCCATGCTGGCGTTGCCTTTGGCGCTTTCCGGCGGGGTGGCCAGCTGGAAGCCGAGCTGGGTCAGCAGTTTGCCCTGGGGGGAACCCGGTGTCCACAGCATGGCTTCACGGCCGTTGTCGGCATACACCAACGGGGTGGTCGGCTGTGGCGGCAGAGTAATGGCTTGCTTCACCTGCTCCACCCGCTGTTCGAAACGTGCTTCCGCCTGTTTGGCGCCTTCTTCATGACCGGTGATTTCACCGAGATCGCTGGCCAATTGTTGCCAGCTCTTGTCGCCATAATCGAGCACCAGCGTCGGCGCAATGGCCGACAGCTGGTCATAGAGTTTCAGCGCCGAATCACCGCCGGTGGCGGCAACGACGATGAGATCCGGCGCCGCGGCGGCGACGGCTTCGGCATTGGGTTCAACCTGGTACAGCCGCTCGACGTGGCGCTGTTTGGCGACTTCGCCCCACTGATTAAAGAAGCCTTGCTTATCGGCCACCAGGGGATTCTGACTGGTGGCGCCGCTGGCGACCACCGGAGCGTCGATAGCCAGCAACGTGCCGGTGATGGTGACGCTGGTGGAGACGATGCGCTGCGGCGGTTTTTCCAACGTAAACGGCCCTTTGGCGCTTTCGATGGTGCGCGGCCAGCTGCCGTCGGCTGCGGGGGCGGCCGGTTTCTGGCTTTCGGTGTTATCGTCCGGGCCGCAGCCGCTGAGCAGCAAGGTGGTAGCGGCAATGAATGAAATGAACAGCTGACGTAAGGATAGGGTCATGAGCGGGCTCTTTCTTTCCTTGAACTAAGGCATATCAATCCGACGACGGATTGGCCACGTGGCGTTTGCTCGTTAATTTACCATTCACCAGGCAAAAATGATAACCATTCGTATCTCAGCGGGTGGTGAAGGGGGAATAAAGAAGAAGGGAAAGTGAACGGCAGAAACGAAAAAAGCGCCAAAAGGCGCTTTTCTCTGAATTGGTGGGTCGTGCAGGATTCGAACCTGCGACCAATTGATTAAAAGTCAACTGCTCTACCAACTGAGCTAACGACCCGCAGAAGTGGTGGGTGATGACGGGCTCGAACCGCCGACCCCCTCCGTGTAAAGGAGATGCTCTACCAACTGAGCTAATCACCCACTTCAGGACTTCCAGGTTACTGCTAAACGAGAGAATGATGGTGGGTGATGACGGGCTCGAACCGCCGACCCCCTCCGTGTAAAGGAGATGCTCTACCAACTGAGCTAATCACCCTCATTCGTTCTCATTTTTTCTCAACAAGATGGTGGGCGATGACGGGCTCGAACCGCCGACCCCCTCCGTGTAAAGGAGATGCTCTACCAACTGAGCTAATCGCCCCGTCTTGTTGGAGTCGCATTATAGGGATAGTTCAAAGTGAGTCAACGGTTTTTAAAATGATTTCAATCGTTCGCCGCAAATTTAGGCAGGGCGCGATAATTATCGCCAGCGGCGCCGATTCTTTGCGCAACGTTATGCGGAACTCGCCGCAAAACGCGCGAAATCGCCCGGCGCAATATCGTGTCGGCGTTGAGGAATTAGCGCGTGGTGATACAATGTCGTCCACTCTTTTTTCAATTCCGAGCAATCGTCGGCAACCGCCGACACGCGTTGCGTAATAAGGCAGTGAACCCAATGAAAATCAAAACCCGTTTTGCACCGAGCCCGACCGGCTATCTTCACGTCGGCGGCGCGCGTACCGCACTTTATTCCTGGTTGTTCAGCCGCCATGCCGGCGGTGAGTTCGTTCTGCGTATCGAAGATACCGATCTGGAACGCTCCACTCAGGACGCGATCGACGCAATTATGGATGGCATGAACTGGTTGAACCTGGATTGGGATGAAGGCCCGTATTTCCAGACCAAGCGTTTCGATCGCTACAACGCGGTCATCGACGAAATGCTGGAGCAGGGCACCGCCTATAAATGTTATTGCTCCAAGGAACGTCTGGAAGCGCTGCGCGAGAAGCAGATGGAAAACGGCGAGAAGCCGCGTTACGACGGCCACTGCCGCGACAGCCAATGCAGCCACACCGACGACGAACCGCACGTGGTGCGCTTCCGCAACCCGCAGGAAGGCTCGGTGATCTTCGACGACAAAATTCGTGGCCCGATCGAATTCAGCAACCAGGAACTGGACGATCTGATCATCCGCCGCACCGACGGTTCGCCAACCTATAACTTCTGCGTCGTCGTCGACGACTGGGACATGGAAATCACCCATGTGATCCGCGGTGAAGACCACATCAACAACACCCCGCGCCAGATCAACATTCTGAAAGCGCTGGGCGCGCCGGTGCCGGAATACGCGCACGTATCGATGATCCTCGGCGACGACGGTAAAAAGCTGTCCAAGCGTCACGGCGCCGTGGGCGTCATGCAGTACCGCGACGACGGCTATCTGCCGCAGGCGCTGCTGAACTACCTGGTGCGTCTGGGCTGGTCCCACGGCGATCAGGAGATCTTCTCCATCGATGAGATGAAAGAGTTCTTCACGCTGGAAGCGATCAACAAATCCGCCAGCGCGTTCAACACTGAGAAGCTGCAGTGGCTGAACCACCACTACATCAACCATATGCCGGCGGAAGAAGTGGCGGTGCATCTGGCATGGCACGTTGAGCAACTGGGCCTTGAAACCCGCAACGGCCCGGAACTGAAGGACATCGTCAAGCTGCTGGGCGAGCGCTGCAAAACGCTGAAAGAGATGGCGGAGTCTTGCCGTTACTTCTACGAAGACTTCAGCGAGTTCGATGCCGACGCCGCCAAGAAGCACCTGCGCCCGGTTGCGCGTCAGCCGCTGGAAGCGGTGCGCGCCAAGCTGGCCGCTATCACCGTCTGGACGCCGGAAAATGTGCACGACGCCATTCAGGGCACGGCGGATGAGCTGGGCGTCGGCATGGGTAAAGTCGGCATGCCGCTGCGCGTCGCGGTGACCGGCGCCGGTCAGTCGCCGGGTATGGACGTGACCGTGCAGGCGATCGGCCAGAAGCGTTCGCTGCAGCGCATCGACATGGCGCTGGCTTACATCGCCGAGCGCGAAGCGCAAGCCTGATTCGCTGATACGCCATAAAGAAAAAGCCCCGAGGAGTGATCCCGCAATGCCGGTCAGTTAAGCCTGACCGGCATTTTTTTATCCCGTCTCTGTACGCGCCGTGCAAGAGGAATTGCCGTCAATATCCCGCATTTCTCCGATGCCGTAGTGAACGGCAATTGTCGGGGACGAAGGCGCGCCCCCGACACCCGCGCCTACGGCCCCTGGCTCGGTCGAGGCGCGTGAGCCGCATGGCGCACCTCGCCTTTATCGACTGAAAACGTCACGAACGTCTGCAGAAAAATGCTAACTGACCAGCATTAGTGGAGCGATCCGGGGCTTTTTTCATCGCTCTCTGTCAGGCTTGTTCGCCGGCCGGCAAACCTGGGCGGTAGGCGAGGAAGTACATCAATCCGACAAAACCGGCGCCGCCCAGCGCGTTGCCGAGAAATACCGCGGCGAAATTGGGCAGATACTGCTCCCAGCTCATGCCGCCGGCAAAGATGGCCGCCGGGATGATGAACATGTTCGCCACCACGTGTTGGAAGCCGATGGCGACAAAAGCCATCACCGGGAACCACATGCCGATCACTTTGCCCGGCACGTCCCTGCTGGCGAAGGCTAGCCACACCGCCAGGCATACCAGCCAGTTGCAGCCGACGCCGGAAATGAAGGCGTGCAGGAAGTCCGCATCCACTTTGGCCTGCGCGATCGCCAGCGTCTTATGCAAAAACGCGCCTTCGGTCAGGCCCAGCAGATGGCCGAAGAAGTAGGCGACGGCCACGCTGCCGGCGAAGTTGGCCAGGGTGACCCAAAACCAGTTGCGCAGCACGGCGACGGCGGGGATTTCGCGGGCAAACCAGGCCATCGGTAAGGTCATCATGTTGCCGGTCAGCAGTTCGCCGCCGGCCAGAATGGTCAGGATCAGGCCGATAGGGAAGACCGCAGCCCCCAACAGGGCGCCGAAAGAGCCCCATTCGGCCGGCAGGGTGCCGATGATGTGAATATCCAGCAGGAAGCCGGTGGCGATAAAGGCGCCGGCGAGAAAGCCCAGGATCAACAGGTTAGCGAGAGGTGCGCGGCTTTTGTTTACCCCGGCCTGAACGGCGAGGGCGGCGATTTCTTTTGGTGAATGCAAAGACATGACTGACTCGGTTTATCGTAATGAAGTTTATGGCGCGGGCAGTCTATGCCGCTCGGGAAGGCGACTCAAGCGCATTTCACTAACATTCCATTAATTAAAAATCAACGCGATATGCAGGGCTTTTGTCGTTTTGAGAAGTAGCGCGCAAAATGGATGAACTCTGCGCAAAGTGATGATTTTTTGGCGCCAAACATGCTGATTTGGCGGCTTTTTCAGCGCTTGATTCAGTAATTCAATTTAGCCGTTGACAGCTTTGAGTGGGTTTCATATTATGCGCCCCGTTCACAGCACAAAGTGATTGTGGAACGGGGCTATAGCTCAGCTGGGAGAGCGCTTGCATGGCATGCAAGAGGTCGACGGTTCGATCCCGTCTAGCTCCACCAACCTTCTTCTCAGAGCGGTTGGGGAATACCGTAACGCCGGTTAATGCGTACCACTTTTGTGGGGCTATAGCTCAGCTGGGAGAGCGCTTGCATGGCATGCAAGAGGTCGACGGTTCGATCCCGTCTAGCTCCACCACCATTTGAAAAGCCGACCTTAGGGTCGGCTTTTTGCTTTTCGTTATTTCACCTTCGCCGAATGCCGGCCAATAAAAAAGGCGCCCGCAGGCGCCTTGTTATCACAGTCGGTTCGAGGTTTAACCCAGTACCAGGCCCGCGATGGAAGCGGACAGGATGCTGACCAGCGTAGAGCCGTACACCAGCTTCAGACCAAAGCGCGACACCACGTTGCCCTGGTGTTCGTTCAGGCCCTTGATCGCACCGGCCACGATGCCGATGGAGGAGAAGTTGGCGAAGGACACCAGGAACACCGACAGAATGCCCAGGCTGCGCGGCGACAGCTCGGCGGAGACTTTCTGCAACTCCATCATCGCCACGAATTCGTTGGAAACCAGCTTGGTGGCCATGATACTGCCGACCTGCAGGGCTTCGTGCTTAGGAATACCCATGATCCAGGCGAACGGATAGAAGAAGTAGCCGAGGATTTCCTGGAAGCTCAGGCCGAAGATGGCGCTGAACAGGCCGTTGAGCGCGGCGATCAGGGCGATGAAACCGATCAGCATGGCGGCAACGATAATCGCTACTTTAAAGCCGGCCAAGATGTATTCACCCAACATTTCGAAGAAGCTCTGGCCTTCGTGCAGGTTGCCCAGGTGCAGCTCTTCTTCTTTATTGGTGTCGTAAGGGTTAACCAGAGACAGCACGATAAAGGTGCTGAACATGTTCAGTACCAGCGCCGCCACCACGAACTTGGCGTCCAGCATCGTCATGTAAGCGCCGACGATGGACATGGAAACCGTGGACATCGCGGTTGCCGCCATGGTGTACATGCGCTTTTCCGACATCTTGCCCAGGATATCCTTATAGGCGATGAAGTTTTCGGATTGGCCAAGGATCAGCGAGCTGACGGCGTTGAACGACTCCAGCTTGCCCATGCCGTTCACTTTCGACAGCACGGTACCGATAATGCGGATGATGAATGGCAGCACCTTGATGTACTGCAGAATGCCGATCAGCGCCGAAATGAAGACGATTGGACACAGCACTTTCAGGAAGAAGAACGCCAGGCCTTTGTCGCCCATGCCGCCGAATACGAAATCAGTCCCTTGTCCCGCAAACCCGAGCAGTTTGTCAAACAGCGCGGCGAATCCTTTTACGAAGCCTAAACCCGCTTCCGAATGCAGGAAAAAGTAGGCCAGCAGTACTTCGATAACCAGTAATTGAATAACATAGCGAATGCGGATGCTTTTGCGATCGCGGCACACCAACAGGGCCAGGATCGCCACCACCACTATCGCCAACGCAAAGTGCGCAATATGGGACATGTTTGCTCCAAATTTGAGGCAGGCTGAATTTCGGCTGTCATTTTATGTAACGCTACGTTTAAAAACGAGACTTCTATAGCAAATATAGAAAATCATAGTGGGAGTTCTCCTAAACTATTGCGCAAAAGCATAAAAAATCAAGATGTTAAAGCCGACATAGGAAATTCGTATTCTTGTGCTAACCTGTCTTTCAGGGGTATTGCAGCCAAAATCCCATCAGAAAAGCACGAAAGTCGGCAAGTTCCGCGCTGAACCCTTCGATAAAACCGTTAATGTTGGCTATTACAGAGATAAGTTTTACCGCTCTAAATGCGCTTGATAATTATTATCATTTATATAGAGTGGTGATAAACGTAATCTCAGTAAGGGTTCAACATATGCTGAACAGTCGCGTGGTTGAAACCACCTCCGGTCGCTCCGCCAGAAAAATCAAACTCTCGCTGATGGGGCCCGCCTTCATCGCCGCTATCGGCTATATCGACCCCGGCAACTTCGCCACCAACATCCAGGCCGGCGCCTCGTTCGGTTATAGCCTGCTGTGGGTGGTGGTCTGGGCCAACGTGATGGCGATGCTGATCCAACTGCTGTCCGCCAAACTGGGGATCGCCACCGGGAAAAACCTGGCCGAGCATATTCGCGACCGCTTTCCGCGGCCGGCGGTATGGGCCTATTGGGTGCAGGCGGAGATCATCGCCATGGCGACCGATCTGGCCGAATTTATCGGCGCGGCGATCGGTTTCAAGCTGCTGCTCGGCGTTTCCCTGTTACAGGGCGCGGTGCTGACCGGCATCGCCACCTTTTTAATTCTGATGCTGCAAAAGCGCGGGCAAAAGCCGCTGGAGCTGGTGATTGGCGGTCTGCTGCTGTTCGTCGCTGCCGCTTACATCGTCGAGCTGGCGTTTTCTCAGCCGCAGCTTGCGCCGCTGCTGAAGGGCATGGCGTTGCCCGACTTGCCTAACGGCGATGCGGTATTCCTGGCCGCCGGGGTACTGGGCGCCACCATCATGCCGCATGTGATCTACCTGCACTCATCGCTCACCCAAACCGGTGGCGAGCACGGCAAGGCGGAGCGCTATGCCGCCACCAAAGTCGACGTCGCCGTGGCCATGACCATCGCCGGTTTCGTCAATCTGGCGATGATGGCCACCGCCGCCGCCGCGTTTCATTTCAGCGGCCACAGCGGCATCGCCGATCTCGACGTGGCTTACCTGACGCTGCAACCGCTGCTCGGGCAAGCCGCTGCCACCGTGTTTGGCCTGAGCCTGGTGGCTGCCGGCCTCTCTTCCACCGTGGTGGGCACGCTGGCGGGGCAGGTGGTGATGCAGGGGTTCGTGCATTTCCATATTCCACTGTGGCTGCGGCGTGCCGTGACCATGCTGCCGTCGTTTATCGTCATCATGCTGGGGATGGACGCGACGCGCATTCTGGTGCTGAGCCAGGTGCTGCTCAGCTTCGGCATTGCGCTGGCGCTGGTGCCGCTACTGGCTTTCACCGGCAATCGAGCGCTGATGGGCGAGATGGTCAACGGCCCGCTGGTGCAAAACCTGGGCAAGCTGATCGTTCTGGTGGTGGTGGGATTGAACGGCTACCTGCTGATCGGCAGCGTGCTGTAAGCGAAAAAAAGAGCGGGCCGGCATTACGCCGGCCCGTCGTCGTTAATCGCGGTCGTCATCGCCGTGGCGGCGCCAGCGATCGCGGTCATGGTCGTGGTGGTGTTTTTTCTCTTTCTTCCAGTAATGCTTGTCGCAATGGCGATCGCACTTGTAATAGCGGTCATCGCGATAGTAGTAATATTTGCGCCAATAGTCGCCGTCGCGCCAGCGATAGCCGTCCCAGTAGTAGCCGCGCCGGCTGCGATCGCCGAGATAGCGGCCCTGATGGTCTTGCCACCAGTCGCGGTCGCGCCAGTCGTAACCATCCCAGTAGCGGCCGCGATTATCCTGATCGCCGATGCGCAATGAAACGCCCGGCATCAGATCGATGCTGATCCCTTCGGCGTGTGCCGGCTGTGCGGCGGGCAGCACCGTCGCCGCCAAGATGGCGGCCAAGAGCAGAGGTTTAAACATGACTTCTCCTTTCCGCTTGCGCGGCCTGGCCGGTTATCACTTTATGAAGCGCGTTCATCAGTTTAAAAAACGGCCTTATCGTTATTTTTGCTGCAATCTCGGCATCATAGCGCCGGCGCACAGGGTTGCATCAGAGAATAACTCTGAAAACGGCGCAGGAGAGCGAGATTTGAGATTTTTCTGGAGTGCCGCCGCTCGGCTGAGCGGCGGTATTTGTAAGCGATTACAGCAGAATGTGTTCGATTTGCGCAATCTCTTCCTCACTGAAGTGGCGATTGGCCAGCATGCCTACCGCATCTTCTATCTGCGCATTCTTGCTGGCGCCGATCAGCACCGAGGTGACGCGATCGCCGCGCAGCACCCAGGCCAGCGCCATTTGCGACAGCTTCTGCCCGCGTTGCCGCGCCAGCGCATCAAGGCGGCGCACCTTGTCCAGCCGTTCGGCGGTCAGCTGCTCCGGCTGCAGGAAGCGGCTGCCGCTGGCGGCGCGGGAATCCTGCGGAATACCGTGCAGGTAACGGTCGGTCAGCAGGCCGCCCGCCAGCGGCGAGAAGGCGATCGCTCCGACGCCATATGCCGCCAGCGTATCCAGCAACTCGGCCTCCGGCCCGCGTTCAAACATTGAATACTTGGGCTGATGGATCACGCACGGCGTGCCCAGCCGCTGCAAAATGTCGAACGCCTGCCGCGCACGCTCGGCCGGGTAGTTGGATAAGCCGACATACAGTGCCTTGCCTTGGCGCACCAACAGATCCAGCGCCGTCATGGTTTCTTCCAGCGGCGTGTCCGGGTCCGGCCGGTGGTGATAAAAGATGTCCACATACTCTAACCCCATGCGCTTCAGGCTCTGATCGAGGCTGGCGACCAGGTGCTTTTTCGATCCCCAGTCGCCGCAGGGGCCGGGCCACATGGTGTAGCCGGCTTTGGATGAGACGATCAGCTCGTCGCGCCAGGCCTGCAGATCGCTGCTGAGAATGCGGCCGAAGTTTTCCTCGGCGGCGCCGGGCGGCGGGCCATAGTTGTTGGCCAGATCGAAGTGGGTAATACCGCGATCGAAGGCGCAGCGGATCAGGTTGCGGGCGTTGTCGTACAGCGTGGCGTCGCCAAAGTTGTGCCACAGCCCGAGAGAAACGGCGGGTAGCTTCAGCCCGCTGCGGCCGCAACGCCGGTATTCCATATCCTGATAACGCGAGGGGGAGGCTTGGTAGGGCATAGTTATCCTTATCGGCGGGGGAGAGGAGGCGTGCTTTGAGTGTATGCGCTTTCACAGCGTGCCGCCGGGCGAGCGATCACAGCGCCGGCATGTAACGGCAGGTTGCCGATCGATGAGATAGCGATTGTTCGAAATTTGAACGGCATCTTCGATACTTAAAGATAATCCCCCCAGCTTCAGACAGGTGATGATCATGACTCAGTCCTACACGGTGGCCGATTATCTGCTCGATCGTCTGGCCCAGATCGGTATTCGTCACGTCTTCGGCGTGCCGGGGGATTACAACCTGCAATTCCTCGACCACGTCCTCGCTCATCCGCAAATTACCTGGGTAGGCTGCGCCAACGAGCTGAACGCCGCTTATGCCGCCGACGGCTACGCCCGCTGCAAGCCGGCGGCGGCGCTGCTCACTACCTTTGGCGTCGGGGAATTGAGCGCGCTGAACGGCGTGGCCGGCAGCTATGCCGAATACCTGCCGGTGATCCACGTGGTCGGCACGCCGGCGCAGCGCGCCCAACGCGCCGGCGATTTGCTGCATCATTCGCTGGGCGATGGCGACTTCGGCCACTTCGCCCGGATAGCCAAAGAGGTGACCGTCGCGCAGGCCAACCTGACCGCCGACAACGCCGCGGTGGAGATCGACCGTCTGATCGGCACTGCCTTGCTGGAACATCGTCCGGTTTATCTGATGCTGCCCAGCGACGTAGCGGAAGCACCGCTGTCGGCCAAACCGGCGCCGCTGATGCTGCGTCAGGCCAGGCTGTCGCGCAACGCATTGTCGGCGTTTCTCGTCGCGGCGCGCGAAAAGCTGCTGTCCGCGCGGCGGGTGTCGCTGCTGGCGGACTTTCTGGCCGATCGCTTCGGTGCCGAAGCAGAGCTGGATGAGTGGATGCGGGAGGTCGATATCCCACACGCCACTCTGTTGCTCGGCAAAGGCGTGCTGGATGAGAATCGCGCCGGTTTCGTTGGTACCTACTGCGGCGGCGCCAGCGATCCGGCGGTGAAACAGCTGATCGAAAACGCCGACGTGGTGATCAGCGTCGGCGTGCGCTTGACCGACACCATCACCGCCGGTTTCACGCATCATCTGCCGGTGGAAAAATGCATCGATATCCAGCCGTTCGAAGCCTGGGTCGGGCGGCAGCGTTTCAGCCGCATTCCGATGCGCGACGCGGTGCAGGCGCTGCACCGCCTGAGCTTGTCGCTGGCGTCGCGTTGGCCATTGCCGCCGATCGCCCGCCCGGCGTTGCCGGAAGCCACCGGAGAGGGGTTGGATCAGCACGCCTTCTGGCGGCAGATGCAGGATTTTCTGCGGCCGGGGGATATCGTGCTGGCCGATCAGGGCACCGCCTGTTTTGGCGCGGCGGTGCTGACGTTGCCGCGCGGCTGCCGGTTGATCGTGCAGTCCCTCTGGGGATCTATCGGCTATACCCTGCCGGCGACGTTTGGCGTACAGACCGCCGAACCGCAGCGCCGGGCGGTGCTGCTGATCGGCGACGGCGCCGCGCAGCTTACCGTACAGGAACTGGGATCGATGCTGCGCGACGGGCTTAAACCGGTGATCTTCGTGCTGAACAATCAGGGGTATACCGTCGAGCGTGCCATCCACGGGCCGGAGCAAAGTTATAACGACATCGCGCGGTGGAACTGGACGCAGCTGCCGCCGGCGCTGGCCGGCGAGCGGCCGGTGAAGGCGTTGCAGGTCAGTGACCCGGAAGGGTTGCGCCAGGCGCTGCTTGAGGTGGCGGACGGCGATCGGCTGGCCTTTATCGAAGTGATGCTGCCGAAGATGGACATTCCTGAACTACTCGATACCGTCTCGCGCGCCATTCAGGCGCGCAACGTCGCCGCTTAAAGCAGGGTATCGCCTAACAGGCGCTCCAACACCCAGAACCCCGCCGGGCCCGGCGGGGTGAGTTTTGACCACACCGCGTCCACCGAGATCATTTTCGGCCAGCCGCGCGGCCGCAGCTCGGTCAGCATGTTGTGGCCGTATTGTTGCACCAACCAGTGCGGCAGCACCGCCCAACCGAACCCCTGTTCAGCCATCTCCAGCAACAGCAGATAGCTGGGCGCCGACCACACCAGGCCGCCCTGTCTGGCCGCCTCGGCGCCGGAGTAGGTGTTCAGGATCAGCTGGCGGGTGCTGGACAACTGCTCCGGGGTCGGCGCGGCGACCTGCGCCAGCGGATGCTGATGGGCGACGAACAGCCCCATGTCGGTCTGCTCCGGCAAACGGGAGAAGGCGATATCCGGTGGGTAACTTTTCTGCACCTCCACCATGCCCAGGTGCGCGCGGCCGCTTTGCAACAGATCGATGACGTCGCCGTCTTCGGCGATCATCCATTCCAGCTCAATCTCTGGGTAGCGCTGTTCGAACAGCTGCATCAACCGATCGTGATGCTTGGGCTGGTAGGTATCGGAAAACACCATGCTCAGGCGCGGTTCAACCTCGCCCGCCAGCTGAATGCTCAGGGCATCGAGCCGTTCGCTGGCCGCGAGGATCGCCTGCACATGCCCCAGCACCTTGCGGCCGGCGGCGGTGAGCACCGGTTGGCGTGCGCTGCGATCGAACAGCGTCAGCGCCAGGTCGGCCTCCAGATTGGCGATTGCGGTGCTGATGGTGGATTGGCTTTTGCGCAGCTTGCGCGCGGCGGCGGAAAACGAGCCGAGGGCGGCGGCTTCGACAAACGCATGCAGCGCTTCCGGAGAATAGTGCATAACCTATCTACTTTATCGATGGAATCTATTTTTAACCTACCCGAAAAAACGATGATAATCACCTGGCTTTCGCAACAACTGTTGAAAAAAGGTGATGTATGCAACTGCAAAACAAGTCTTTCGTTGAACGTATCGTCCATGCCGTTGGTTTCGAGGCCATTGCCGTGATGATTTGCGCCCCGTTGGGCGCGTGGCTGCTGAATCGCTCTATGGTGCAGGTCGGTGCGTTGGCGGTGATGCTGTCCACCGTCGCTATGGTTTGGAACATGGTGTACAACACGGTGTTCGACCGCCTGTGGCCGGTCAGCCGGGTGGCCCGTAATCTGAAAGTGCGTGCGCTGCACGCCGTCGGTTTTGAAGCCGGTTTTATCCTGATCGGCGTGCCGATCGCCGCCTGGATGCTGAGCATTTCTTGGGCGCAGGCCTTTATGCTGGAGATCGGTTTCTTCCTGTTCTTCCTGCCGTACACCATGGCCTATAACTGGGTGTACGACACGCTGCGCCAGCGCTGGTTCGACGCGCGCCAGCCGATCAATTCCACCGCCAAATAAGGCGTCGTCAGCCCGGCGATTCTCAGGTAAGGTCAGAGGATCGTCGGAGAATGCTGAGGAAGTAAAAATGAAAGTGTTGGGCTTGCTGGGCGGCATGAGCTGGGAATCCACCATTCCTTATTACCGCACCATCAACGAGCAGGTAAAGGCGCGCCTCGGTGGGCTGCATTCGGCCAAAATCGTGCTCTATAGCGTTGATTTTCAAGAGATTGAGCGGTTGCAGCACCAGGGTGATTGGGATGGCGCCGGCCGGGTGCTGGCGGCCGCCGCGGTGGCTTTACGCGCAGCCGGCGCCGAAGCTATCGTGATCTGCACCAACACTATGCACAAGGTGGCGGAGGCGGTCGAGCAGGCCAGCGGCCTGCCGCTGATCCACATCGCCGACGCCACGGCGCTGCAGGTGAGGGAAAAAAATATCCGCCGTGTTGGGCTGTTGGGCACGCGCTTTACCATGGAGCAGACCTTCTATCGTGGCCGCCTGCAGGAAATGCACGGCATCGAAGTGGTGACGCCGGTCAGCGCCGATCGTGACATCGTGCACCGGATTATCTATGACGAACTGTGCCTCGGTAAGATTCGCGACGCCTCGCGCGACGAGTATCGCCGTATCATCAGCGATCTGGAGCAGCAGGGAGTGCAGGGGATCATTTTCGGCTGCACCGAAATCGGATTGCTGGTGAGCGAGCGCGATGCGTCGGTGCCGGTGTTCGACACCACCGCGATCCACGCCCGTGCCGCTGCGGCATTCGCGCTGGCCTAATCGTCGTGCGGTGGCCGCCGGTGGTTCACCAGCATCAGTGGTTTGCCCGCCAGTGCCAGCCAGGCGGGCAGCATCACGATGCACAATACCGGTAATAGGTGCAGATCCGGCACCACTGCCACCGCCATAAACAGGCTGAGCCAGCCGTCGCGCGTGACCACCAGCACCAGTCCCATGATGGCGCAGGAGACGGTGATCGCCGCGGGTACCGCCGGAACGTGCTGATGCAGCATCAGCCCCAGCGCCACGCCGACGAACACCGCCGGGAAGATACGCCCGCCGCGAAAACCGCAGGCGGCGGCGATCACCAGCGCCGCCAGTTTGGTCAGGGTAATGGTCAACAGCGCCGGCACCGAATAGCCGTCGTCTTGCGCCAGGCGCTTCATCTCATCCAGCCCTTTGAACAGGGTAATCTCCCCGCCGAACAGCGCCAACAGGCCCAGTACAAAGCCGCCCAGCCCCAGCATCAGTACCGGGTTCTTCATTGAATGGAACAGGCGGTGAACGTGCGGGAAGCACCACAGCGCGACCATACCGAGCGCAATGGCGATCAGCGCCACGATGGCGCCGCTGAAGATGTCCGGCAGCCGCGTCACGTCGTAGGCGTCGAGTTGCAGGGCGAAGTTGGGCACGAAGAACATTTGGGTGGTGACTGCACCGGCGGCGGCGGCCACCAACGGGGCGAACAGCCGATCCCACAGCGGCGTTTCGTTATTGCCCGCCAGGGTTTGCGAGAAGATCAGCGCGGCGGCGACCGGGGTGCCGAACATCGCGCCGATGGTGCCCGCGGCCGCCAGTATGATCCAGTCCATGCGCGGCACCTTCGGCAGCAGGCGTGCACCGGCGGCTGCCACCAGGGCGATATTGATGGCGGTGATCGGGTTTTCCGGCCCCAGGCTGACGCCGCCGGCCAGGCCGACGATCAGCGCCAGCCCCAAACCCGGCAGGGCGGAGAGCGGCAGCGGCATGCCGATCAGCGATTCCGTCGCCGGATCCGGCCCGGCGTGGCCCGGCATATAGCGCACAATCAGGCCGACCGCCACGCCGGTCAGCGTCAGAATACCGATCGGCCACCAGGGCGACTGGGCGTCCAGGCTCAGCGTATCGGGCAGCGTCACCCACAGCCATTGCTGCAGCACGGCGGCGACTTTCATCACCAACAGCAGCACCAGACTGGAAGCGGAACCGATAATCAGCGCAGGCAAAGCAAAGGCCAACATGGCATTGGCGCGCGGATGCAGCATGGATAATCCCTTGTCGATGCCTCCATGCAGGGCAGGGAGAGCGGGTGGTTGGGCAGTGGCCACAGCTTGCCAGACTATCGGCGCGCAGGCACGCATTGATATTGCCCGGCGTCGATGACGGTTAACAGTCGCCGGGGGGCGTTTTTTGCCGCAATTTGTTTCAAAGCGCGGCGTCGCGGGCAAGCTGAAACGTTTTTTGTGATCCGGATCGCTATTGGGGCGCAGATCCGAGGCGGGTGATTGTTGTTTTTGCAGCAGGATTTTACAGTGTGGGCAGCTTTTTATTTTTCATTTTGCGGAGACGAAATCAATGACCTATGCCCTCGTAGGTGATGTTGGCGGCACTAATGCCCGCCTGGCGCTGTGCACTGTTGCGACGGGTGAGATTACCCAGGCGAAAACCTATTCCGGCCTGGAGTTCGACAGCTTGGAGGCGGTGATCCGCCAGTATCTGAAAGAGTGCGATATCCAGGTGCAGGACGCCTGCATTGCGATCGCTTGCCCGGTGACTGAAGACTGGGTGGCGATGACCAACCACAGCTGGGCGTTCTCGATCAAAGCGATGAAGGCCAGCCTGGGGCTGAGCCACCTGGAAGTGATCAACGATTTTACCGCCGTATCGATGGCGATCCCGATGCTCTCGCCGGACGACGTGCTGCAGTTTGGCGGTGGCGATGCGCAGCCGGGCAAACCGATCGCGGTGTACGGCGCCGGCACCGGGTTGGGCGTCGCCCACCTGGTGCACGTCGATCGCCGCTGGGTTAGCCTGCCGGGCGAGGGCGGCCATGTCGATTTCGCGCCGAACAGCGAAGAAGAAGACAGCATCCTGGCGGTGTTGCGTGCTGAAGTGGGGCACGTTTCCGCCGAGCGCGTGCTGTCCGGGCCGGGCCTGGTCAACCTGTATCGCGCTATCGTCAAGGCGGACAACCGCCTGCCGGAGAAATTGGAGCCGAAGGATATTACCGAGCGGGCACTGGCCGACAGCTGCATCGACTGCCGCCGCGCGCTGTCGCTGTTTTGCGTGATCATGGGGCGCTTCGGCGGCAACCTGGCGCTGAATCTGGGCACCTTTGGCGGCGTGTACATCGCCGGCGGCATCGTGCCGCGCTTTATGGAATTCTTCAAGGCTTCGGGTTTCCGCGCCGCCTTCGAAGACAAAGGGCGCTTCCGCGATTATGTGCGCGATATCCCGGTGTTTATGATCGCTCACGGCCAGCCGGGCCTGTTGGGTGCCGGCGCGCATCTGCGCCAGACGCTGGGCATGCATCTGTAAGCGCTGCGGTAAGGCAATAAAAAAAGGGGCGCAACCCGTGGGTTGCGCCCCTTGTCGTTTTTGCGGGGGATCAGGCTTTGGCCAGCTCCGCCGTCTGTGCGGCGTCTTCCGTTTCCGCTTCCACCGCCTTCGGCGCTTTGATGAACAGCGTAATCAGCAGAGAAGCGGCGGACAGGACGCCAATCACCATGAAGGTGGCGTGGAAGCCGCCGAAGTATTTGGCGACGAACGAACCGGCCAGCGCACCCAGACCGAAGCCCTGGTAGATGATGCCGTAGTTCTTGCTGTGGTTTTTCAGGCCGAAGAAGTCGCCGACAATCGCCGGGAATACGGTGATGTTACCGCCGAAGCAGAAGGCCACCGCGCCGACGCAGATGAAGAACAGCGTGTGGTTCAGGGTCAGGCAGCTCAGCGCGACAATCGCCAGCACGGTAACCAACATGGTGAAGCTGATGACGCGCATGCGGCCCACTTTATCGGACAGCGTGCCCAGGATGATGCGGCCGGCGGTGTTGAAGATGGCGACGGCGGACACGGTGTTGGCGGCGGTGGCCAAATCCATCCCGGCCAGCTGAACGCCCATGTCTTTCACGATGCCGATCAGGTACAGACCGCTCATGCAGGCCGCGAAGAAGATGGTGAACAGCAGGTAAGCTTCTTTGGTGGCCAGCATCTGGCGCACGCTGAAGTCGTTGCCCAGACCGTTGGCGCCTGGCTGTGCGGCGTGGGTCGCCAGTACCGGCTCTTTCAGCAGCAGTGAACCGACGACGATCAGGCCCATCACGATGGCGCCCCAGTAGAAGAAGGCGCCGGAAACGCCGACGTCGGCGATCAATGCGGCGTTGACGTATTTGAACAGCAGGCTGCCGCTGCCGAAGGCGCCGACGGAGATGCCGGAAATCAGGCCCTTGTTGGCCGGGAACCACTTAATCAGGTTGGACAGGGTAGAGATGTAGGCGATGCCGACCGCAAAGCCCACCACCACGCCGGCCAGCAGGTAGATCATGTCGAGCGAGCTGACGTGGGCACTGGCGATAAGACCCAGGCCGACCAGAATGCCGGAACACAGCGTCAGATTGCGGATGCCGAAGCGTTCTTGCAGTTTGCCGGCGAACAGCGTGGCGAAGGCCAGGAAGAAGCTGGTGATGGAGAAGGTGGTGGCGACGTCCGCCAAACCCCAGTGGAACTTGTCGACCAGCGGCTGGTTGAACAGGCTCCAGGTGTAGATGGTGCCCAGACCCATCTGACAGATGATGGTGCCGAGAACGATTAAGCTGCGATTTGCCGGTTTGGTGTTCATGGCCGGTCTCCTTCCTGTGTGTGCGTTGCCGGGCGTGAGCCGCTGGCTGAAATTTGCGGGGTGAATCTGTGTTCCCGCGGTATGGGCTTATTATATGGCCGGCGCCGCCGGCGGACGGCGGATCGGGAATGAGTTGCACGACGGAAGGAATGAAATGCATTTTATGCGGCGTGAGTTGCCGTTTTAGCGCCGAAAAGCGCGTGAAATGCCGTGAGTGACACGTGATCTACATCAAAGATATCAACGATTTATTGTTAATCATCGGTGAACGATTGTGGTGAAATTGTGAAGGATGCGTCTGAAAGGCGTAAATCGGCATTGCGCCTATAGAGCGGCGGTGAGCGCGGGACTATGTTATCTGCGATCGGATAAGGTCCGCTCTGCAGGAGTCTGTGAAATGAAAAAAACGCTGTTGTTACTGGCCGCGCTGCTGGCGCTGCCGCTGGCGAGCCAGGCCGACGTGTCCATCGGCGTAAACGTGCCGGGCCTGTCGCTGCATATCGGCGATCGCGACAATCGTGGCCACTATTGGGACGGCTATCGCTGGCGCGACCCGCGCTGGTGGGCCGATCACCACCGGTATGAACGCCCGCGCGGGTATTATTACGGCCCGCCGCCACGGGTGATTTACTACGGGCCGCCGCCGCGCGACTGGCGCGACCGGCCGCATTACCGTATGCCGCCGCCACCGCCGCCGCCGGGTTACTACTATTACCGCCCAGGCCCGCGCTGGTAAGCGCTTACAGGCGCATCAGCTTGCGGAACTCTTTCACCTTGCTGCGGCTGACCGGCACTTCAAATTCCAGGTCGCTCAGCCGCAGAATGTAGGTGTTGTTGAACCAGGGCACGATCTCGCGGATCTTCGCCAGGTTAACGCAGTAAGAGCGGTGGCAGCGGAAGAAATGCGCTTCCGGCAGCCGGCCGTAAAACTCGGTGATGTTCATCGGCATCACGAACTCTTCCCGGCGGGTATAGACCCGCGTCACCTTTTCATCGGCGGCGGCGTAGTAGATGTCGTTGATGTCGGTAACGATGATCCGCTCGTCTTTGATCAGGTTGATGCTATGGCTGCCGCGGCTCGGCGCGCTGGTCGGCTCCGCCGCGCCGGCGGGGCGATTATGCAGTGCCTCCAACTTTTGCAGCATGGTGACGATGCGCGCCTCGTGGTAGGGCTTGAGGATATAGTCGAACGCCTCGATCTCGAATGCTTCCACCGCGTGCTCTTTATAGGCGGTGATGAACACGATCGACGGGCGATGGGCGAACTTGCTGATGTTTTGCGCCAGCAGCACGCCATCCAGCGACGGGATGTTGATGTCGAGGAAAATGGCGTCGACCTGGTGGGTTTGCAGGTATTTCAAGACGTCGAGGCCGTCCTCGAAGGTGGCGACGATATCGATATTGCTGTGTTTCTTGATCAGATAGCTGAGTTCTTCCTGTGCCAGGAATTCGTCTTCCACGATGATGGCTTTCATGAGGCCTCCCCGACCGGCGGCGCGCTCGGCTCTTGGTGCAGCTTGCCGCCGTTTTTGCTGATGTAGAACGCGATTTCGGTACCCGGCTCCAGGCGGCGGATATGCAGCCCTTCACCGTACAGCAGCGACACGCGGTGGTGCACGTTGAGCAGGCCAATATTGTGGCCCGGCATCTCGTTGCGCGCCACCCGGTCGATGGTTTCCTGATTGATGCCGTGGCCAGTATCCTTCACCGAAATTTTCACCCGATCGCCCTGATCTTTCACCGCGATCACCACCACCCCTTTACCCTTGCAGGGCTGGATGCCGTGCACGATGGCGTTCTCCACCAGCGGCTGGATCAGCAGGCTGGGAATGCGCACCGAGACGTCGTCGTCGATGTCGTAAATCACCGTCAGCTTGGCGCCGAAGCGCGCCTGTTCGATGGCGATATAGTCCTGAATCTGATGCAGTTCTTTGCGGATATCGATCAGTTCGTCGTTCAGCTCCAGGTTGTAGCGCAGGTAGCGCGACAGGTTGATGATCAGTTGGCGCGCGGTATCCGGATTCAGGCGGATAGAGGAAGAGATGGCGTTCAGCGCGTTGAACAGGAAGTGCGGATTAATCTTGCTCTGCAGCGCGCGCATTTCGGCTTTGTCCGCCATTTGGCGCAGGTGCTCAATGCGGGAAACCTCCATCTGCGTGGAGATGATCTGCGACAGCCCGACCGCCATCACCTTCAGCGTGTTGGTGATCTGGTGGGCGTGACAGTAGTAGATTTTCAGTGCCCCGGTCACTTCGCCTTTTTCCCACAGCGGCACCACCAGCTGCGAATGGATCTGCGGCGCCGCCGGGTTTTCCAGGTTGTTCTTGATGATGATTTTGCCGTGGCGAATGCTTTCGCGGGTGACGCGGCTCAACCCTTCGCGGCCGATCGGGTAGGCTTCGCGCCCCACGCCGACGTAGGCCAGCACCTGATGGGTATCGGTGATCGCCACGGCGTCGGCACGGATGTCCTGGCGGATGATATCGCAGATGGTGGCCAGCGATTCACTGTTGATGTTGCGGAAATAGGGCAGCGTCTTGTGGGCAATATCCAGCGCCAGCTTGGCCTGGCGCGCGGCGATCACCTCTTTTTCATCCTCGACGCTCTGCACCAGCAGCACGATCAGGCCGATGCACACCGTGCCGAGGATCATCGGCAGCGCGATCTGCGACACGATGTCCAACCCGAGCTCGGTCGGCTTGGCCCACAGCACGATCAGCAGCATGGTAAGGGATTCACACAGCATGCCGCCGACGATGCCGGCGCGCCAGCGCTGCTCTTTTTTCACCTTGAGGTTGATGTAACCGGCGCTGATGCCGGCGATGATGCTGGTGATCAGGCAGGGCACCGAGGTGATGCCGCCGATATCGATCAGATAACGGTGCACCCCGGCGACGATGCCGGTGACGATCCCTACCCAGGGGCCGAACAGGATGCCGCCGGCCATGATGGCGATGACGCGCACGTTGACCAGCGATCCTTCGACGTTGATGCCGGAGTAGGTGCTGAACAGCGCGAACAGCGAGAAGATCGCCGTGACGATGCCGAGCTCGAGCGGCGTATGGTCTTCTTTTTGCAGCAGTTGGCGGAACAGCCGGGTGCGGGTCAGGAAAAACAGACAGATCAACATCAGCGCGGCGCGATCAAACACCGCCAACAGCATTTCAAAAAAAGGGTGCACGACGGGTTCTCGCTGCGGCCTACGGATGGCGGCAGTATACCACAGCGAGAGCGGCCCGTGGCGGGCGCCACGGGCGGGGGATCAGCCCATGCCGAGCTGCGCTTTGCCCAGCGGCGTCAGCAGGTCGGCGGTGGCGCGGCCGTCGAAATCCACCTCGAAGTCGTCGGGGGCGAAGTCCGGCGGCGTTCTGCCATTGATAAAGCTCGGCAGCTGGCGCTGCAGATAGGCGTCGTTTTTCTCGCAGCCCGGCGCGGCGGCGATGTACATCACGTTGCTGTCGAACTCGCCGTGATGCTCGTTCTCCACCGCGTGGATCACGTCGCAGTGCCAAAAGACCGTGTCGCCCGGCTCCAGATCGGGAATAGGGGAAATCCCACTCAATAAAAGGGGATGCCATTTTTCCGAGATCGACAGCGCGCGGCCCGGCGCCGCATCGCACAGGTCGTCGTCGGCGACGTCGTCCTGCAGCGCGCGCAGCAGCACATAGGCCATCGCGTTGGCGATCGGCACCAGGTTCAGCGTGCCGGCGTTGGTGCGCTGCGGCGTCAATGCCGTCCAGCCCTGGAAGGTGCGGAACATCGAGCAGACCGCCGGGGAGGCTATCTCACGCACCTCGGTGCGGCCGTCGGCGGCGAAGGGATCGTACTGCTGCCAGTCGCCGGAGAACACGTGGCGATACACATAGCGGAAGTTTTCGTCCAGCCAGCGCTCGATGGTGCCGCTATCGACGTGCGGCGACAGGCCCAGCGACGAAGAGTTTGGCGGGCGGCGGCGGGTGCGATCGGCGTAGGTGGCGACGCGGGTCGGATCGAAATGCTGTTTGCCGTTACTCTCGGTGGCCCACAGGCCGTTGAGGAACACCTGCACCGCATGCATGCGTGCATCCTGCCGCGCTTCGACCTGCGGTTTCGACCAATAGATGCCGTAAATCTGCGGTTTGCCGGCGGCCAGCTTGCCGAAATAGTTGTCTTCGGCGGCATTTTTCAACCGCTCGACGAAGTTGTTGCGATCGAGGTAGTCGCCGATTTCCCGGTTCCAGCCCTCGGCTTTGGCACGGGGAAACACGCCGCGAATGGCGCAGGCGCCGCGCTGTTTGATCAGTGCTTTCTGTTGCTCGCTGACGCGCTGCTGCAGGATATCTTCCGCGTCGATCTGCGGCACCGGGTTGTGGCCGGCGGCCAGTTCGCGGCGGATCTGCTCGACCTGACCGCGGATGTTCTCCTCTAGCGCCAGGAACACCTCGCGGTAGTTGGGCAACGCCTGGCGCAGCCGGCGTTTGACGTTAACGATCGCCTGCGGAATATCGTCGATGATTAAAGAGGCCATGGTGTTCTCCTCGTGCCGCGTGGTTAGCGCGGCCGGCAGTTGTAGGGAATCGGGCAAGACGTTATGGTTTTGTGGTTTTAACGTGAATGATTATCGGCAACCAATCGGGGAAAATAAAGAGATATCTTTCATTCGTAAGTTCATCTTTTTCGTTTTTCGGAGATTTTATGAAGCTGGTCACTGAACGTCTGAACTTGCAGTCGATAACCGCCGACGACTGGCCGCTGTTTCTGCGCCTGTATCAGGATCCTGATGTGATCCGCTATATCGCCGATCCGCTCAGCGAAGCGGAGATCCGAGAGCGTTTCGAAACGCGGCTGCCGGCCTGGGACAAACACGGCGAGCAGTGGCTATGCCTGGTGATGCATGAGAAACACAGCGGGGAAGCGGTGGGCATTACCGGCTTTCGCCCTCGGTGGTTGCCGTATCGGCAGGCGGAGGTGGGATACGGGAGTTTGCCTTCCGGGCAGGGCAAGGGTTATGGCAAGGAGTCGCTGCGGGCGGTGCTGGATTTTGCGGTGAACGGCTGCGGCTTTCACAAGCTGACCGCCACCGTGACCGCGGGCAACCTCGCCTCGCGCGGCCTGCTGGAGTCCTGCGGCTTTCAGCTGGAAGGTACGCTGCGCGACAACTACCGTCTGGCGGGGCAGTGGCGCGACGACTGGCTGTTCGGGCTGTTGGCGGCGGAGTTTCAGGGCGGCGAATAAAAATATCGCGCCGGGTATCGACAAGCTCGTCGGCGCTGCGCTATGTTCGGTGTTCGGTCAGTTCGCTGGCCTGCGTCGCTCGGACGGTCCGGGCGCTAACGTTTATCGAGGAATCCCCTATGGCTGATAACAGTCCACAGCGCCGTTTCACGCGCATTGAACGTCTTCCCCCTTACGTATTCAACATCACCGCCGAACTGAAGATGGCCGCCCGCCGTCGCGGCGAGGATATTATCGACTTCAGCATGGGTAACCCCGACGGCCCGACGCCGCCGCACATCGTGGAAAAACTGTGCGCCGTCGCCCAGCGCGACGACACCCACGGTTACTCCACCTCACGCGGCATTCCGCGCCTGCGCCGCGCCATTTCGCGCTGGTATGCCGATCGTTATCAGGTGGATATCGATCCGGAAAGCGAAGCCATCGTCACCATCGGTTCGAAAGAGGGCCTGGCGCACCTGATGTTGGCGACCCTCGATCACGGCGATACCGTGCTGGTGCCTAACCCCAGTTATCCGATCCACATTTACGGTGCGGTGATCGCCGGCGCTCAGGTGCGTTCGGTGCCGCTGGTGGACGGCGTGGATTTCTTCGGTGAGCTGGAGCGCGCCATTCGGGAAACCATTCCACGCCCGAAAATGATGATCCTCGGCTTCCCGTCCAACCCGACCGCACAGTGCGTGGAGTTGGATTTCTTCGAGCGGGTGGTGGCGCTGGCCAAACAGTATAACGTGCTGGTGATCCACGACCTGGCCTATGCCGACATCGTCTATGACGGCTGGAAAGCGCCGTCGATCATGCAGGTGCCGGGGGCGAAAGACATTGCGGTGGAGTTCTTCACCCTGTCGAAGAGCTATAACATGGCCGGCTGGCGCATCGGCTTTATGGTTGGTAACCCCGAGCTGGTCAGCGCACTGGCGCGCATCAAGAGTTATCACGATTACGGCACCTTTACGCCGCTGCAGGTGGCGGCCATCGCCGCGCTGGAGGGCGATCAGCAGTGCGTGCGCGATATCGCCGAGCAGTATCGGCAGCGCCGCAATGTGCTGGTGAAGGGGCTGCATGAGGCCGGCTGGATGGTGGAAAATCCGAAGGCATCGATGTACGTGTGGGCGAAAATTCCCGAGCCTTATGCCCATCTCGGCTCGCTGGAGTTCGCCAAACGCCTGTTGGCGGAAGCCAAGGTTTGCGTCTCGCCGGGTATCGGCTTCGGCGACTACGGCGATACCCACGTGCGTTTCGCACTGATCGAGAATCAGGATCGCATTCGCCAGGCGGTGCGCGGCATCAAGGCGATGTTCCGTGCTGACGGGCTGTTGAAACCGGCCAAAGGCGGCGCCAAATAACCCTGTCAGGCCGGGCGTTCGCCCGGCCTTATTTTTTCTGTCCCAAGGTTTTCTTCATCATTTCCCCATTATGCTCAACTACGCTGATTTTTATTTTTTGGATAGAGTGTATGAGCAACCGCTACGCGCGATCGCAAATCGTTTTACATTGGCTGACGCTGCTGATGGTGATCCTCACCTACGCGGCGATGTGGCTGAAGGACTCGGTGCCGGACGATCTGGTACCGATAGTTAAAAACCTGCATTTTAACTTTGGCGTATCGGTCTTTGTCCTGATGCTTATTCGGCTGGCGGCGCGTTCTTTTTATGCCGTACCGCCGACGACGCCACCGCTGGCCGAATGGCAAGAAGTGGGCGCCAAGATCTTTCACTGGCTGCTGTATGTGGTCTTTCTGATGTTGCCGCTGCTGGGGATGTTGACCCTGGCTTACGGCGGGAAATCGTGGTCTTTGCTGGGCTGGCCGGTGCCACAGTGGGTGACGCCGGATCCGGTGATGCGCAAGTTGGTCAAAACGGTCCATGAGACGCTGGCTAACATCGGCTACTTTGTCATTGGTGCGCATGCGTTGGCCGCGCTGTATCACCACTACCTGCGCAAGGACGATACCCTGCGCCGCATGATGCCGGGCAAATGAGCGAGCGGCGGAAACGACAAAGGGACGCGTGCGCGTCCCTTTGGCTGTGTTCCTGGTCAGGCTGCCGTCAGGCAACCATCAACATGAAGGTGCCAACCCAAGCAACCAGCATGAATGAAACGCCCATCAAAAAATACTTCACTGAACAACTCCTGTCTGGAGTCCTCGCCAGCAATGATCCCGATTGTTGTGCTGAGTGTTTTATGGGCAACCTGCTTTTCGGGCGGGTTCTTCCAAGCGAAAGAACAACGTCCTCGAGCGCGGGTTGTCCGGTTGTCGCGCCTCATGCTCCGTGAGGTAAAATCCGAACCGCGACAGGATCGGCGCTAATGTACTCTCAATACTGGTCTGATTTCAATACTGTGTTTTTGATCACAATTTTCGGCTGTTTTTTAAACGCGGTGCACTGTTTTATAACGCTTTTTATTGGCGGGCGGCATGAAGTAGCCCGCTGTTGCGGGCTTTAAAATAGGGCGGTTGCAATGTTGTGGCAGACGGTCAGGCGACGGCGTGGATGCCGGTCGCCAAAATGACCCAAAAAACGAGACAAGACAGCAGAATGACGGCCCAGATATGACGGCGACTCCACTCCATTTTTAGCCTTCGTTGTTGCGACAAGTGATTAGGTAACGATCATATCGGCGCCAAATGGGGAAAATTTAGCCCTATTGGATAATATTTCGCTAACTTATTGCTAACTTATTGACAAACTTCACTTATCGTTACGCGCACTTCGTAGCCTAACAGATACAGCGCCTGCTCCAGCGCTTCAACCTTCGAGGCATAGCCGATATCCAGCAACCGTTCCATTTGCCCGCCGTTGAACCCCAGCTTGCGCGCCAGCTCTGCTTTGCCGGTATTTTTACGCAGCATCGTGTTATGCAATTCTATCTTCAGCGCCACCAGCACCGGCAGGTGGACCGCCAGTTCACCGGTTTGCAGGGGGGAAGGGGCGGGCAGGGGCTGCCCTTCATCTATGGCGGCGGCGATGGCGGCCAGCAGGTTTTCCTGCGCCTCCAGTTCAACGTCTTCGCGTTTATAGCAGGCGGCTTGCCACTCGGGGAAGTCGTGAAAACCGATCTGCCAGGCGTCGCTGTCGCGATCGAAGGCGTAATGGGCGGGGTAGTGGCTGAACATGGCGATCCCTGATTGAAACCTGAATGAGGCGCTATTGTGACGACATGGCCGAGAGATAGCCAGTGCCGTGGGGACGGAGGCGGCGATCAATCGGCCCGCTCACCCGGCTTGCGGCGCAGCAAGTCGGGCGGCAGCAGTAGGGCGCATATCATGCCTGCCAGGCTGAACAGCGGCAGCCAGCGCGCCACCGGGCCGGGGGAGTAGTTGTTGAGCACCGAGCAAACATAGCAAGCCACGGCTAACGCCCAACCGGGCAGGCCGATATCGTTGAGCCGGAACGCGGTTTTGGCCATGAACCACGTCACCAGGCCGAAACAGAACAGCGCCCAGACCATAATGCACAACAGGTACAGCAGCACCGAGACGAATGCTTCGGTGTCACTGTGCGCGTGGGCGCGAAAATGGTTCTTGTCCAGATAGGTCGACAGAAACGACAGCAGCGCGATGCCGATGGCGAAGATCGCCAGTGAGACAATAAAGGTTTTGCGCGAGACGCGCCCGCGGTAGAGCGCCCTGGCGAGTTGTCCGAGAGATTCCATAACAGTCC
Organism: Serratia marcescens; assembly: GCF_001902635.1. Taxonomy (GTDB): domain Bacteria; phylum Pseudomonadota; class Gammaproteobacteria; order Enterobacterales; family Enterobacteriaceae; genus Serratia; species Serratia marcescens_F. The sequence continues at coordinate 80,884 of NZ_MJAO01000012.1, forward strand.
GTTGTAGCGATAATTGCAATGAATGGCCGTCTGGCTGTGGCCTGATGGCAAGCAGCCGGGCATTTTATCGGGGTAAAAGTGGGCGTCAAGGTGATAATTTTTCTCATTTAGTCGCGGTTGAGATTCCGCATTGCCGCATCGGGCTTTCGCTTGCCGTGTAAACCTCACAATTTGGCACGTTTGGCCACCTGAGGCGGTCATTGGCGGCATAATCCTGTTTGTTCGCGCCGAACAATGCATTAACATAACTCCCACTTATCTCTTGCATGGCTATATGGATATCCGATGCGTCACCTGGTTGCGCTTTTACCGCTGATTACCCTGCTTGCTGCCTGTAGCAGCACGCCGAAACCCAGTACTACCGCTACGCCTCAGAGCACGCCGGTAAAGGGCGGCTTTTTGCTGAGCCCGGCACACAGCGGCGCGCCGTTGGGTGGGGATTTTGCCAATAACCCGAATACCGCGCGCTTTATCGATAAGATGGTGCAGGAACACGGTTTTGATCGGCAGCAGTTGCACGACGTGCTGGCGCAGGCCAGACGATTGGATTCGGTGCTGCGGCTGATGGAGCGGCAGGCGCCAACGCCGTCCACCCAAGGGCCGAGCGGGCCGAACGGCTCCTGGCTGCGCTATCGCAATAAGTTCATCACGCCGGATAACGTGCAAAACGGCGTGGTGTTCTGGAATCAATATCAGGATGCGCTGCAGCGCGCCTGGCAGGTGTACGGCGTGCCGCCGGAGATCATCGTGGGGATTATCGGCGTGGAGACCCGCTGGGGCCGCGTAATGGGTAAAACCCGCATTATCGATGCGCTGGCGACGCTGGCCTTCGACTACCCACGCCGCGCCGATTACTTCGCCGGCGAGCTGGAAACCTTCCTGCTGATGTCGCGCACCGAAGGCGACGATCCGCTCGAACTGCGCGGCTCCTTCGCCGGCGCGATGGGCTATGGTCAGTTCATGCCTTCTTCCTTCAAGAGCTATGCGGTCGACTTCAACGGTGATGGCCACATCAACCTGTGGGACCCGGTTGACGCCATCGGCAGCGTGGCCAATTACTTCAAGGCGCACGGCTGGTCCAAAGGCGAACCGGTCGCCATTCAGGCCAACGGCCAGGCGCCGGGGCTGGAAAACGGTTTCAAGACCCGCTACTCGGTCGCCACGTTGGCGGGGGCCGGTCTGAGCCCGCAGAACTCGCTTGGCGATAACCAGGAAGCCAGCCTGCTGCGGCTGGATATCGGCACCGGCTACCAGTATTGGTACGGCCTGCCGAACTTCTATGTCATCACCCGCTATAACCACAGCACCCACTACGCGATGGCGGTGTGGCAGCTGGGCGAAGCGGTAGGGCGCTCGGCGCGCGGCGGTTTCTGACGCTGTGCCGATAAACGAAAAAGGCCGCTTGCGCGGCCTTTTTTACGTTCTGAGCAATCAGAAATCGTAACGCAGACGCACTACGGTCATATCGCCGAGGTTGTCGGTGCTCGATGTCAGCACGTGCTCCACGTCAACGCGGAAGCCGTAGTCAAACTGTACGGTGACCCCGAGGCCGTTGTCGATGCGCTGATAGTTGCGGCCGGTCACGTATTCCAGGCGGTCGCCCATAAAGTACGGCATCACCGATTTCACCGCGTACTGCCCAACCGGCACGGTATAACCGGCCAGATATTCGATACCCCAGGCATCGCCGGCGAAGTAATTGTTGACGTCGGCTTTCTTGGTGGTCAGGAAGTCATGGTAGTAACCGCCGCCGAAGGTCAGGGTCCAGTTGTCCGGTTTCCAACTGATGGCGGTGCCGACGATGTTCTGATCGTAGCTCTTGCCGCCGCTGGTGGACGGGTTACGCATTTCGGCACGCGTGTAGTTCCAGGCGGTGCCCCAGGTCAGATCCGGCGTAATGTGGTAATCCACGCCCAGCGAGCCGCCGCCCTTGCGCTGATAGCGCAGGCCGTTGCCCGGCAGGTAGTCGTTGTCGCTGAACAGGTATGAAGCGTAAACGTCTGCATCGCCGAAGCGGTTCTTGTACTTCAGCATTTTGCGTGAACGGTAAGAACCGTCGTAGTCGCCGTTGATGCCGTTGCCCGGTGCCTGGGCCAGCATGTCGTAGTCCCAGATGTCGGTCTTGGCGCCAACCACGTCATAGTAAACGCTGTTCTGCTGGCCGAAGGTCAGCTGTCCCCAGGTGTTGCTTTTCAGGCCGGTATACAGCATGCGGCGGCTGGTGTTTCTCGCGCCGTCGGCATAGTGATGATCCCAGTCGAACAGCGCCGGAATGTTCACGCCCAGCTCGTAGTAGCTGATCCAGCTGATATCGTCGAACAGGTAGTAGTCCGCCGCGAAACGGAAGCGGGTGCCGCCGTCGAAGCCGTTGCGTTTGTAGGAGCCTTTGTCACCGTCGCCCGTCATGTTGTTGAACTGTGGACGGATGCTGCCGCCAACGGTGAAGTTCAGGCGGCTGAGCGGATCGCCGGCCTGTGGATCCTGCTTCAGCAGGGTGATTTCCGCCTGAGCGGCGAACGACGCGCTGCCGATCGCCAGACCCAGCGCCACCGCCTGAGTCAATACGCGCAATTTCATTGCCATGTGTTATCCCTGTTTTATGTATGACCGCCCCCATCAGCGCCGCCATGCCGATGTTTTGCGCAGAACGCTGCGTTTTTGCGCATTTTGACGGTTTTTTTTGGTGTTTTAGCGGCGGGCGGCATTTGTAGCATAAACGGTGGCATAAAGAATTACTTTTCTTGCTAATTATTGGCCGGTTTTTGACCGTTCCGTGCGGTGCAAAGGGGCGCTGTTCCTGTCTCTCGATTCGGATGAATTCATTTAACGCCAAGGTCTATATTTTTCATTTGTCAGTGACCGGCCCCTGCCTGTAATTTCTGCCGTGCAAGAGATAATTAATTTCAGCCTGCCGCTACCGTATTCACGTCAGCCCTTGTCTGCGTGAATGGTCGGCATGAGTAAGCGATTGGGAGGTCGCCATGAGAAATCTGTCAGTGTTGTTAGTGGGGCTGTTTTCATTGCCGGCGATGGCGGCGGAGTCGCACGTTTGTCATTCTCAAGCTTATGAATATGCAGAGGTTAGTAAACTCAGGCTGTCTGACGATACCCTGTTCACCTGCCGCGGTGTGGGGCACCTGACGATCCCTGAATTAGCGCGCAAAGGATGGAAGGTGATTCATTTGGCGCAGCAAACGGAATATACCGACTCTGTCGACAGCGATGGTGAGGTTATTAAACTTTATCAAGAAATTGTGGTTTATAAAGAATAAATGGACGGCTGGTTTAAAACGATGCCGTCAAACCCACCAGCGGTGAATTACGCGTCTCTTTTTTGATAGGGGTGGGTGATAATATAAATTATGGATGTTGATGTACAGAATTACCAAATAAGCTGTGAAAGCCAATTTATTATTCAGATGCAAATGTCTCGCTATGCCTGGGGCGTGCCGTTGATTACGCTCAGTGATAACGGTGACTTCACCGTGATAAAAAGCCGAGGCTGGTCGAGGTTGGCTAACGGGAGACGGCTGGAGGTTTATCACTTTGCCAATAATACTCGGCTGTCTTGGGATGAAAACCGAAAGTCTATCTCTTACTCAAAGGCTGGTCGACGCTATGCCTGTGCGCTGCATTTCTCTTATTCCTCCAATATATGGCAATGACCCTCTGGCCGTCAGACCAGAGGGGGAATTTTCATGATCCACTGCTTAAACGCGAGGATCTTCGGCCACTGCCGCTCGGAGATGGTCGAGGTAAAATAGCAATGTTCGCAAGGCACGGTCATATTGGTGAAAGGAATGATCAGCTCGCCGCTTTTGATCCAGTCCTGCACCAGATTGAGCCGCCCCATGGCGACGCCAAGGTGCCGGGTGGCGGCCAGCACTGCCAGATCGGAGCGGTCGAACTCCATGCTTTTGCTGTCGGTATCCAGCCCCAGCGCAAAGTGTTGCGACCAGGTTTGCCATTCATCTTCACCGGAATTGTAGCGATCGTGCAGCAGCGTACAGTGGGCCAGACTTTCCGGTGCATCGTACAAATTATGCGCTGCGGCGTACTGTGGGGTGCAGATCGGCACCATCGATTCCTGCATAAAGGCTTCGTCCAGATGCCGCCCTGAGGGCAGTTTGCCGAAGTACATCGCCAGATCCACGCCGCGGTTGGCCAGGTTGATGATTTCTTGCCCGGTCAGAATGTTCAGGTGAATGGTTGGGTGTTGGGTGATAAAGTCGCCGATGCGTGGCAGCAGCAGGCATTGCACCAGGGATGGGTGCGAGTAGAGGGTCAGGGTACCGGTCAGCTCGCGGTTTTTGATATCCAGAATTTCTTGATTCAAGGTAGTGAAGGAGCTGTCCAACGCCCATTGCATGCGCTCACCTTCCGGCGTCAGGGTAATTCTGCGATGAAAACGCTGGAATAACAGAAAGCCCAACTCCTTCTCGAGCAAATTAATGCGATGGCTTACAGCGCTGGGGGTGATCGACAATTCTTCTGCCGCCAGTGCAAAGGATAAATGACGGGCGACGCATTCGAAGGTGTGCAGCCGGGAAAATTGATAGCTGGTCAGCGGGGTGGCCCGCTGTGAATGCTTTTTACTGGGGAACATGCTATTTCTCCGTGCACGCAATATGCCGATATTAACATTTAATGATGTGAGTGATAAACCCAGTTTTATTCATGCGCTCATTTTTTAGATAAAAAGTTGGCTGGCGGTTGTTTATCATGAATGTCATGGTGCCTGGTCGATGTTATTTTCTCGTGAAATGGGGTTTGTGGATTTTCTATGGTGGGTCTGAAATTGAAATTTACATGTAATCGTTACTGATGGTGGTTGATTTGATTATTTATTCTATGACCCGGTGGTGGTTTTTTATTTTCTTGGCTTGTGACTTCTAGCCGTAAAGATATAGATAATTATCCTGTCTCTTTCGTTAATATGATGCTTGGTGAATTTTTCAAGTGACATTCAAGCTGTAATGCAGGGTGGGGGGCAGAACGATGATGACTGGAACCGGAAATTGAAGGGTAAGACAGAAATGGTGTCCCCGACTGGAATCGAACCAGTAACTAGCCCTTAGGAGGGGCTTGTTATATCCGTTTAACTACGGGGACGCTGTGGGCGGCAACCGAAGCTGCCGGGGCAGTATACCCTTTTTTACCCGCAGAATAAGCGCTTAGCGGTTCGTTTGCTCAATACCTCGCCAGTTTGCGCCGAAATGTCTTCGTCTCACCGACGGCGATCACGCTTTTTTCGCTGCGTCGCACCGCATTTGCATCCTGCGCGTTAAGGCGTGCGATTGAACGCCGATGCCGGGTCTAAATGCGGCGAAATACAGAAAAAAGTAACAAGAGTTAAAATCCGCCGGTTTTTTCCACGCATTCTTGATCCGACTCGCCATATTGGCCCATTGGCGCGCCCGCCGCGGGCTGCGTGCGGGGGAGGGCTTATGCTATGATTCGCTATCCCAAAGAAACATATGAGTTCCCCCGATGCTGGAAGCCAAAAGTCTGAGTTGCGTGCGTGATGAACGCATCCTGTTTAGCGAGCTAAGCTTTTCAGTTCAGCCGGGCGATATCGTTCAGGTGGAAGGGCCGAACGGCGCGGGCAAGACCAGTTTACTGCGCATCCTTGCCGGCCTGGCGCGGCCGGACGGCGGTGAGGTGTGCTGGCACGGGCGCAACACGTTGCGCGATCGTGCGGCCTACCAGCAGGAGTTACTGTTTATCGGCCATCAGCCTGGCATCAAAGCCGTATTGACGCCCTTCGAGAATCTGCAGTTTTATCAGGCGGTGCGCGGTGCAACCGAGCGTCAGGCCATCTGGCGCGCGCTGGAGCAGGTGGGGCTGGTGGGTTACGAAGATCTGCCGGTGGCGCAGCTGTCTGCCGGGCAGCAGCGGCGCGTGGCGCTGGCGCGGCTGTGGCTCAGCGCGGCGCCGCTGTGGATCCTCGATGAACCGCTGACGGCGATCGATAAACAGGGCGTGGCTGAGTTGATTAGCCTTTTTGAACAACATGCGCAGCGGGGCGGCATGGTATTGTTGACCACTCATCAGGATTTGACCGGCGCCACGCAAACGGTGGGCAAAATCCGTTTGGCGGAACATGACGTGGGGACGGTGTGATGTTTTTGACCCTGGTGCGTCGCGAACTGAAGATCGCCTGCCGTAAAGGCTCGGAGATCGTCAACCCGCTGTGGTTTTTCCTGATTGTGATCACGCTGTTTCCGTTGGGGATTGGCCCGGAGCCGCAGCTGCTGGCGCGCATTGCACCGGGCATCGTTTGGGTGGCGGCGCTGTTGGCCTCGCTGCTGTCGCTGGAGCGGCTGTTTCGCGACGATTTCCTCGACGGCTCGCTGGAGCAGCTGTTGCTGCTGCCGACGCCGCTGCCGATGACGGTGCTGGGCAAAGTGTGTGCTCACTGGGTCGTGACGGGGTTGCCGCTGTTGATCCTGTCGCCGCTGGTGGCGCTGCTGCTGTCGCTCGATATGCAGACCTGGCTGGCGGTGGCGGGCACTTTGCTGCTCGGCACGCCGACGCTGAGCCTGATCGGTGCCATCGGCGTGGGGCTGACCGTCGGCCTGCGTAAAGGGGGCGTGCTGCTCAGCCTGTTGGTGTTGCCGCTGTATATCCCGGTGCTGATCTTCGCCACCGGCGCGATCGACGCCGCCTCGATGGGTATGCCGATCGACGGTTACCTGGCGATCCTCGGCGCGATGCTGGCGGGCAGCGTGACATTGGCGCCCTTCGCCACCGCGGCGGCGCTGCGAGTGAGCGTGCACTAGCTAACTTATTGAATGAACAGACGGGGCAAGGCCGACAAGAGCATATCCCCGCAGAAAGTTTTCGCCGCTTCGATCGCTCGGGGCGGCTGACGCATAAAAATTACCGTGAGCACTGACGACAATGTGGAAATGGTTACATCAACTGGCGCGGCCTGAGCGGCTGTATCACGTCTGCGGCCGCTTTATCCCCTGGTTGGGGCTGGCGGCGGCGGCCAGCCTGCTGCTCGGCTGGGCATGGGGCTTTGGTTTCGCGCCGAAGGATTATCAGCAGGGCGACAGCTTCCGCATCATTTATATTCACGTGCCGGCGGCCATGTGGTCGATGGGCATCTACGCCTCAATGGCGGTGGCGGCGTTTATCGGCCTGGTGTGGCAGATGAAAATGTCTGATACCGTGGTGGCGGCGATGGCACCGGTCGGCGCGGTGTTCACTTTTATCGCGTTGGTGACCGGCTCCGCCTGGGGCAAACCGATGTGGGGCACCTGGTGGGTGTGGGACGCGCGTCTGACCTCCGAGCTGGTGTTGCTGTTCCTTTATATGGGCGTCATCGCGCTGTACAACGCCTTTGAAGACCGCCGTCTGGCGGGCCGCGCCGCCGGGATTCTGGTGCTGGTGGGCGTGGTGAATATCCCGATCATCCATTTCTCTGTCGAATGGTGGAATACGCTGCATCAGGGTTCGACCAATATGCAGCAATCCATCGCGCCAAGCATGCGTACTCCGCTGCGTTGGGCGATCCTCGGTTATCTGTTGCTGTTCGTGACGCTGACGCTGATGCGCCTGCGCAATCTGATCCTGTTCCAGGAGCGCCAGCGCCCGTGGGTCGCCGGGCTGGTGAATAAGGAGCGTCAGTCATGAATGCCGCGTTCGATTCCTGGTCGGCGTTTTTCGCCATGGGCGGTTACGCCTTCTATGTCTGGCTGGCGGTCGCCGCCACGCTGATTTCGCTGTTGGGGCTGGTGGCGCATACCGTCTGGCAACGGCGGCAGTTGCTCGCCGAGATCGGCCGCCGTCAGGCGCGCGAGCGGCGCATTCGCCATGCGCAGCAGTCAAAACAAAAATCCGCCGCACCGCGGGAGAAATCATTGTGAATCCACGTCGTAAAAGCCGCCTTTATCTGGCGATCGTTGTGCTGATCGGTATCGCGCTGACCGCGACCCTGATGCTGTACGCGCTGCGCTCCAATATCGATCTGTTCTACACCCCGGGCGAAATTCTGCAGGGCAAGGGCGAAAAGCATGAGAAGCCCGAGGTCGGCCAGCGCCTGCGCATCGGCGGCATGGTGATGCCCGGCTCGGTGAAACGCGATCCCAATACGCTGCAGGTCAGCTTTAAGATTTACGATGCGCGCGGCGCGATCGGCGTGACCTACACCGGCATTCTGCCGGATCTGTTCCGTGAAGGGCAGGGCGTGGTGGCGCAGGGGGTGCTGGGCGAGGGCAACGTGGTCAACGCGCGCGAAGTGCTGGCCAAACACGATGAGAAATACACGCCGCCGGAAGTGGCCGACGCGATGAAAGAGAACCACAAAGGCCCGGCGGAGGCGTATGCCGCGCCGCAGGCGGAGGGCGCCAAGTCATGATGCCGGAACTGGGCAGTTTTCTGCTGTGCCTGGCGCTGGCGATCGCGCTGTTGCTGAGCATTTACCCGCAGTGGGGCGCGGCGCGGCAGGACAGCCGCATGATGGCGGTGGCCCGGCCGCTGACCTACGGCATGTTCGCCGCGATTGCGCTGGCGTTCCTGTGCCTGGTGCATGCTTTCGTGGTCAACGATTTTACCGTGGCTTATGTGGCCACCAACTCCAATACCCGGTTGCCGGTGTATTACCGCATCGCCGCCACCTGGGGGGCGCACGAAGGCTCGTTACTGCTGTGGGTGCTGCTGCTGAGCTGCTGGTCGCTGGCGGTGGCGCTGTGCAGCCGGGCGATGCCGCAGGATGCGGTGGCGCGGGTGCTGTCGGTGATGGGCATGATCACCGCCGGTTTCCTGTTGTTCATCATCATGACCTCCAACCCGTTTACCCGCACGCTGCCGAACTTCCCGATCGACGGCAGCGATCTGAACCCGCTGCTGCAGGATATCGGCCTGATCTTCCACCCGCCGCTGCTGTATATGGGCTATGTCGGCTTCTCGGTTGCCTTCGCCTTCGCCATCGCCTCGCTGATGGCCGGCCGGCTCGACACCGCCTGGGCGCGCTGGTCACGCCCCTGGACCACCGCTGCCTGGGTGTTCCTCACGCTGGGCATCATGCTCGGATCGGCCTGGGCCTACTATGAGCTGGGCTGGGGCGGCTGGTGGTTCTGGGATCCGGTGGAGAACGCCTCCTTTATGCCGTGGTTGGCCGGCACCGCGCTGATGCATTCGCTGGCGGTGACCGAAAAACGCGGCACGTTCAAAGCCTGGACGGTGTTGCTGGCGATCACCGCCTTCTCGCTGTGCCTGCTGGGCACCTTCCTGGTGCGTTCTGGCGTGCTGGTCTCGGTGCACTCCTTCGCCTCCGATCCGGCGCGCGGCATGTTTATCCTCGCCTATCTGGTGATCGTGATCGGTGGTTCGCTGCTGCTGTATGCGGTCAAGGGGGGCCAGGTGCGCAGCCGGGTGCAGCACGAGACCTTCTCGCGCGAGACCTTCCTGCTGGGCAACAACGTGCTGCTGATCGCCGCCATGCTGGTGGTGCTGTTGGGCACGCTGCTGCCGCTGGTGCACAAACAGCTGGGCCTGGGCAGCATTTCGATCGGCGAGCCGTTCTTCAATACCATGTTCACCTGGCTGATGGCGCCGTTGGCGCTGCTGTTGGGCATCGGCCCGCTGGTGCGCTGGCGCCGCGATGAGCCGAGCAAGCTGTGGCGTCGCCTCGGCGTGGCGCTGCTGGCAACGCTGGTGTTGTCGATTCTGCTGCCGTGGCTGCTGCAGGACAGCATCGCCGGCATGACGGTGGTGGGCCTGATCATGGCGCTGTGGGTGATCATCCTGACGCTGATGGAGTTGCATGAGCGCGCCACCCACCGTCACGGTTTCTGGCGCGGCCTGCGCCAGCTGTCCCGCAGCCACTGGGGCATGGTGCTCGGCCACCTCGGCGTGGCGGTGACGGTGATCGGCATCGCCTTCAGCCAGAACTACAGCGTGGAACGCGACGTGCGGATGAAGGCCGGCGACAGCGTGGATATCCACAACTATCACTTCGTGTTCCGCGACGTGCACGACATTCGCGGCCCGAACTACAGCGGCGGCGTCGGCATCATCGACGTCACGCGCAACGGCAAGCCGGAGGCGACGCTGCACGCGGAGAAACGCTACTACAGCGTGGCGCGCAGCATGATGACCGAGGCGGCGATCGACGGCGGTTTCAGCCGCGATCTGTATGCGGCGCTGGGCGAGGAGCTGGAGGACGGCTCCTGGGCGGTGCGCCTGTATTACAAACCTTTCGTGCGCTGGATCTGGTTCGGCGGCGTCTTTATGGCGATCGGCGGCCTGCTGTGCATTCTCGACCCGCGTTATCGCATGAGCAAAAAGCTCAAACGCGAAGGCAAGCTGGAGGCGCAACCATGAAGCGTAAGCTGTTGTTTATCCCTTTGGTTCTCTTCCTGCTGTTGGTGGCGGCGCTGATGGTGCAGCTGACGCGCAACGCCGGCGGCGAAGACCCGGCGATGCTGGAATCGGCGCTGATCGGCAAACCGGTGCCGACCTTCAAGCTGGAATCGCTGGATCAGCCGGGCAAGACCTACGATCAGGCGGTGCTGCGCGACGGCAAGCCGATATTGCTCAACGTCTGGGCCACCTGGTGCCCGACCTGCCGCGCGGAGCACCAGTATCTCAATACGCTGGCGGCGCGCGGCGTGCGGGTGGTTGGCCTGAATTATAAAGACGATCGCGCCAAGGCGGTGACCTGGCTGAATTCCCTCGGCAATCCCTACGCCCTCAGCCTGTTCGACGGTGACGGCATGCTGGGGCTGGATCTCGGGGTGTACGGCGCGCCGGAAACCTTCCTGATCGACGGTCAGGGGATCATTCGCTATCGCCACGCCGGCGATATGAACGAGCGCGTCTGGCAGCAGGAAGTGTTGCCGCTGTATAAAAAGTACGGGGGTGAGGCATGAGGCTGGTTGTCCTGCTGTTCGCCGCGTTGCTGAGCTGGAGCGCCACTGCGGCGATCGATACCTATCGTTTCAACTCCGTCGAGCAGGAGCAGCAGTATCGCGAGCTGACCGAGCAACTGCGTTGCCCGAAATGCCAGAACAACAGCATTGCCGATTCCAATGCCATCATCGCCGCTGACATGCGCACCAAGGTGTACGAGTTGATGATGCAGGGGCAAAGCAAGCAGCAGATCATCGATTATATGGTGGCGCGCTACGGCAACTTCGTCACCTACGAACCGCCGGTAACGCCGGCCACGCTGATCCTGTGGATCGGCCCGCTGCTGTTCGTGTTGATCGGCGGGGCGGTGGTGATCCTGCGCACCCGTCGCCGGCCTGGCGCGGCGGTGGATGATGAATTCTCCGAACGGGAGCGGCAGCGCCTGGCGGCATTGTTGAAAGAGACTGACAGGAAGAAACCCTAATGGCTTTTTGGCTGATTATTTGCGTGTTGCTGGCCGGTGCCACCGCGTTGCTGGTGGTGCCGGCGATGCGCCACGGCAAGCAAAGCGCCGCCACGCGTGATGCGTTGAACAAGGCGTTTTATCAGGATCGCCTCAGCGAACTGGAGCAGGATGAGCAGCAGGGCGTGGTGGCCGAGCGCCCTGAGCTGGTCAAAGAGCTGCAACAGAACCTGTTGAACGATATCCCCGTCGAGCAGATAGAGCAGGCGAAGCCGATCAACCGCTGGGCACTGGTGCCGGGCGTGCTGTTATTGCTGGCGGTGACCGTTGGCTTTTATCTGAAAACCGGCGGGCTGGCGCAGGTGCTGGACTGGCGTCTGGTGCAGGCGCAAATGCCGGAGTTGCGCGAGCGCGTCGCCAATGAGCGCGCCAAACCGCTGAGCATGGAAGAGATCGCCCGCCTCGGGCTGGGGCTGCGCACCGAGTTGCAGCAGGACGATCGCAATATCAACGACTGGATGATGCTGGGGCGCGTCGGCATGGCCTTGAACAACGCCACTACCGCTACGCAGGCATTTGCCCATGCTTATCAATTGGATCCGAATAGTCTGGAAGTGCGGCTCGGTTATGCCGAGGTCTTGACGCGCTCCAACGATCCAGAGGATAACAAACAGGCCACTCAGCTGCTGCGGCGCATGATCGCGGAAAATCACAGCGATCCGCGGGTGCTGAGCCTGTTGGCGTTCAATGCGTTCGAACAGGGCGATTTCAAGCAGGCGATCGGCGCCTGGCAGGTGATGTTGCAATTGCTGCCGGCCAACGATCCGCGCGCGGAAGTGATAAAGCGCAGCATTGCACAAGCAAAAGCACAGGCCGGCGAAGAAACTGTTAAACTGAATGTGACTGTTTCGCTGTCACCGCAGGCGGCGAAAGCCTTACCGCCGCAGGGGACGCTGGTGATATCGGTCACCGACGGCGTCAGCCCGGTGCCGGTCGCGGTAAAACAACTGCCGTTGAGCCGTTTCCCGCTGTCTTTCTCTCTGGATGACAGCAATGCCATGATGCCCGAGCGTTTGCTCTCGGCGCAACATCAGGTGCAGGTGCGTGTGCGCCTCTCGCAGGATGGGTTGGCTACGCCGCAGCCGGGGGACTGGTTCGGCGAAAGCGCGCTGCAGACGTTCAGCGGTAAAGAGCAGGTTAGCGTTCAGATAAACAAGCAGGTCCCTGAAAAATAAGACCGAACGTGTTTTTATGGAGAAAAATATGAACTTTCGCCTGACTGGGGTGGCATTCGCAACGGTATTATTGGTGGGCTGCGCCAGCGCGCCAGACAATGAGCCGCAAGGGCGATCCGATCCTCTGGAAGGATTTAACCGGACGATGTTCGACTTCAACTACAACGTCCTGGATCCTTATGTGCTGCGCCCGGTCGCGGTGGCTTGGCGCGACTATGTGCCGATGCCGGCGCGTAACGGCATCAGCAACTTCACCTCTAACCTGGAAGAGCCGGCCAGCATGGTCAACGCCTTCCTGAAAGGCGATCCCTACCGCGGGATGATCCACTTCAACCGTTTCTTCCTGAACACCCTGCTCGGGATGGGCGGCCTGATCGACGTGGCCGGCATGGCCAACCCGAAACTGGCGCGGGAAGAACCGAACCGCTTCGGCAGCACGTTGGGGCATTACAATGTGGGTTACGGCCCGTACGTGATGCTGCCGGGCTACGGCAGTTTCACGCTGCGTGACGAAGGCGGTGATTTTGCGGATACGCTGTATCCGATGCTGAGCTACCTGACCTTCTGGATGTCGGCGGGCAAATGGGTGGTCGAGGGCATCGAAACCCGCGCCCAGCTGTTGGATTCCGACGGCCTGCTGCGCAACTCCTCCGATCCTTACATCATGGTGCGCGAGGCTTATTTCCAGCGCCACGATTTCATCGCCAACGGCGGTTCGCTCAAACCGGAAGAGAATCCGAACGCCAAGGCGATTCAGGGCGAGCTGGACGAGATCGACTCGCAATAATCGCTGGCTTTACGCCAATGAAAACCCGCCGTCAGGCGGGTTTTTTTATGCCGGCGGCAAACGGCGGGCAAAGAAAAAGCGCCCCGAGGGGCGCTTGAGTCCGCGATCAAACTGCGCGATTAGAAGCGGTAGTTGAAGTTGGCGCCGTACAGCCAGGCCTTGCCCACGGAGTTGAAGGTGTAAGGGCCTTCGTTGATGGTGACTTTCTGGCCGTGCATGTAGGAAACACCGACGTCAACCGACGCATCTTTGTTGAATGCGTAAGAGGTACCTGCGCTGACCCAGAAGCGATCCTGATCCGGAATGGAAATGGAACGGTTCTGTGCCGGCACCGGGCTGTCATCGAAGGCGATACCGCCGCGGAAGGTCCAGTTGTCGTCGTAGAAGTAAGTGGTACCCAGCGCGATGCGGTAGGCATCGCGGAAGCCTTCATGTTTCTCGAACAGGGTCTGGCCGTTGCTGCCGGTGGCTTTCAACTGTTGGAACTGGCTCCAGCTGGTGTAGGCCAGGCTGTAGTGGACGGCCCACTGTGGCGCAACCTTGTTGTAGCCGGACAGCTCCCACATTTCCGGCAGGTTCAGATCCAGAGAGCCTGGGATGGTGTTGCCGCTGGTGCCCCATGGCAAACCTGGGAACATGGGTTGGCCTGCAGGCAGGCTGCTCTTGTAATCGCCGTGGAATTTGATTTTCACTTCGGAGCGATAGGTGAAGCCGTAACGGTTGTTTTCATCCACTTCGTACAGGATACCGGCGTTCCAGCCGTAACCCCATTTATCGCCTTTCAGATGGGAAATCTGGGTATCGCCAGGGATTCGAGCGATCATGCCGGCCTGCTGCGGCGTAAATAGGCCGTTTTGCAAACCTTGAGCGGCGGCCAGCTTCGGCAATTCACCGGCGTAGCGTTCCAGTTTTGCCTTGGCGTATACCGCATCGAAGCCCAGACCGAAGCTGAAGTGTTGGTTCAGACGGTAAGCGCCGCTCAGGTTCAGGTTGACCGTCTGCAGATCGGTTTTACCGCCATAAGCGCCTGCGGTGTAGCCGTCGTTGAATTCGGTCGCCAGACCGAAGTTGCTGGTGACCGAGGCGCCTACGGCGAATTGGTCGTTAAGGGGTTGCACATAATGCAGGTTCGGTACCCAGGCGGTCGGCGCGATGTTTTTCGCATCCAGGCTGGCGCCGGAAGGAGAGGTGCCGGAAATGTCCACGTCCGGATCGATAAATACCGCACCGATGGAGAGTTCCGGGCGGGTATACATCATCAGAAGGGCGGGGTTGCGGCTGGCGGAAGCCGCCGTATCCGCCATGGCGCCTTCGCCAGAATACGCACGCCCTAAACCAGCTGCTGAGAACTCGTTCAGCTGGAATCCTGCGGCAGACACGTTTGAAGAAATAATTGCCACTGCAGCTGCGAGAGCTGATTTAGTCAATAGGTTTTTCTGGCTCATGACCAAAACCTCATCATTATGTGTTTATTATTTAAACTATGTTACGCAAAGTAACAAGGAGCGCGGGATTGTAGGGTCCGTTATCATTCAGACAAATCAGACCAGTGGCTGAAGTATAGGTCTGACCTGTGAAAATGTTGCAAGTTTGTTTTTGAAATATTTCTGGCTTGATATCAAAAAAGAGATCTGCTTAACAAAAAGCCAGCGGTAAATAACAAAATTCTTACTATTTCTTAGCAGGCGCTCATTTTTATTTGTGATTTCCATCACTTAAAACACCCAGTAAAAGTAAGTGCTAGTGATTGCCGGCGTGGGGGAGTAAAATACCCGCAGAATTTTGTGGCTTTGTGCCGGTGAGTCAAACGGCAATCTGGGCCGATAACCGAGGCCCTTGAGGAGAACCAATCATGTCAGATGCAATTAATAAATGCAGCGCCCAGGAAACCGCCGCTTGCTGCTGCGTGGATGTCGGCACCGTGATGGATAATACCGATTGCACCGCTTCCTACAGCCAGGTGTTCAGCAATCAACAAGATGCGGAAGCGATGCTGGCGGCCCTGAGCGAAAAGGCGCGCGCGGTAGAATCCGACCCCTGTGACATCAACAGTAGCATTAAACCGGTTGACGGCGGCGTGCAACTGGTGGCCGATTTCACCTTCGCCTGCCAGGCGGAAACGCTGATCTTCCAGCTCGGCCTGCGCTAATCCCCGTTTTCCCCCCGGCGCCGCCTGCCGCGCGCCGGGGATTGCCTTCCCCCATACCGCCCTCGCGAGAAAGTGCGCCTGCTCGCAGTTTTGATCTCTGCCGGTTTGCCAAATGTAACCGTTTGGTTAACAATGACCTCATCAGGTCAGACCTCTTTCTGCCCATTGCGCTGACGTTATTTTCTTCAGGAGCATTTATGAGTAAGGCACTGCCGTTGGTAACCCGTCATGGTGACCGCATTGCGATTGTGGATGGACTGCGTACCCCCTTTGCCAAACAGGCGACCGCCTATCATGGCATTCCGGCGGTAGATTTAGGGAAAACGGCGGTGAGCGAGCTGTTGGCGCGCAGCGGCATCGATCCGCAGCTTATCGAACAGCTGGTGTTCGGCCAGGTGGTGCAAATGCCTGAAGCGCCAAACATCGCGCGTGAGATCGTGCTGGGCACCGGCATGAGCGTCCATACCGACGCTTACAGCGTGTCGCGCGCCTGCGCCACCAGCTTCCAGGCGATCGCCAACGTGGCGGAAAGCATCATGGCCGGCAGCATCAGCGTCGGCATTGCCGGCGGGGCGGACTCTTCTTCCGTCTTGCCGATCGGCGTCAGCAAGGCGCTGGCGCGCACGCTGGTGGATGTCAACAAGGCGCGCACGCTGTCGCAGCGTCTCAAACTGTTCAGCCGGCTGAAGTTCCGCGATCTGATGCCGGTGCCGCCGGCGGTGGCGGAGTATTCCACCGGCCTGCGCATGGGCGATACCGCCGAACAGATGGCGAAAAGCCACGGCATCACCCGCGAGGCGCAGGATGCGTTGGCGCACCGTTCCCATGAGCTGGCGGCCAAGGCCTGGCAGCAGGGGTGGCTGCGCGACGAGGTGATGACCGCCTACGTGCCGCCTTACCGCGCGCAGCTTTCCGAAGACAACAACATCCGTAAAGATTCCAGCCTGGCTTCCTACGCCAAGCTGAAGCCGGCGTTCGATCGCAAACATGGCAGCGTTACCGCGGCCAACAGCACGCCGCTGACCGACGGCGCGGCGGCGGTATTGATGATGAGCGAATCGCGCGCCAAAGCGCTGGGGCTACAGCCGCTGGGTTATTTGCGCAGCTTTGCCTTCGCCGCCATCGACGTGTGGGAAGACATGTTGCTGGGCCCTTCCTACGCCACGCCGCTGGCGCTGGATCGTGCCGGCATCGGCCTGGCAGATCTGACGCTCATCGATATGCACGAAGCCTTCGCCGCGCAAACGCTGGCTAACCTGAAGATGTTCGCCAGCGAAGAATTCGCCCGTGAGAAGCTCGGCCGCAGCCAGGCAATCGGCGAGGTAGACATGGAAAAATTCAACGTATTGGGCGGTTCCATCGCCTATGGCCACCCGTTCGCCGCCACCGGCGCGCGCATGATCACCCAGACGCTGCGTGAGCTGAAACGCCGCGGCGGCGGGTTGGGTCTGACCACCGCCTGCGCCGCCGGTGGGTTAGGGGCCGCGATGATCGTGGAGGTGGAATAATGAGCTTTGAAAACGCATTGCACGAACAGCGCGCCAAACCGTCGGCCTTTCAGCTGACGATTCGCCCTGACAATATCGGCGTGATCAGCATCGACGTGCCGGGCGACAAGGTCAATACGCTTAAGGCCGAGTTCGTCGAGCAGGTGAATGACGTGTTGATCCGGGCACAGCAGCATACCGCGCTGGAAGGGTTGGTGATCGTTTCCGGCAAACCGGACTCGTTTATCGCCGGCGCCGATATCACCATGATCGCCGCCTGCACCAGCGCCAAAGAGGCGGAAACGCTGGCCAAGAAAGGGCAGAGCACGCTGGCGCAGATCGCCGCTTTCCCGGTGCCGGTGGTGGCGGCCATTCACGGCGCCTGCCTGGGCGGTGGCCTGGAGTTGGCGCTGGCCTGCCACGGCCGCGTCTGTTCGCTGGATGACAAAACCGCGCTCGGCCTGCCGGAGGTGCAGTTGGGCCTGCTGCCGGGCTCCGGTGGCACGCAGCGCCTGCCGCGCCTGGTCGGTGCCGCCAAGGCGCTGGACATGATCCTGACCGGCAAGCACATTCGCGCCCGCCAGGCGCTGCGCATGGGGCTGGTGGACGACGCCGTGCCGCAGTCGATTCTGTTGCAGACCGCCATCGAGCGGGTGAAACAGGGCTGGAAGCACCAGCGCGAGCTGCCGTGGCAGGATCGCCTGCTCAACGGCCCGTTGGGCAGAAACCTGCTGTTCAGTATCGTGCGTAAGAAAACGCTGGCGAAAACCCACGGCAATTATCCGGCGGCGGAGCGCATCATTCAGGTGGTACGCACCGGGCTGGATCACGGCAGCGCCAGCGGCTATGAGGCCGAAGCGCGCGCCTTTGGCGAGCTGGCGATGACCCCGCAGTCGGCGGCGCTGCGCAGCCTGTTCTTCGCCTCCACCGCGCTGAAAAAAGAGCGGGGCGGCAACGCCCAGCCGCACGCCTTGCACCGCGTCGGCATTCTCGGCGGTGGCCTGATGGGCGGCGGTATCGCCTGCGTCACCGCGACCCGCGGCGGTTTACCGGTTCGCATCAAAGATATCAATGAAACCGGCATCAACCACGCGCTGAAATACAGCTGGGACGTGCTCGGCAAGCGGGTGCGCAGCAAGCGCATGCGTCCGGCGGAGCGGCAAAAGCAGATGATGCTGATCTCCGGTTCCACCGATTACACCGGCTTTGAGCAGGTGGATATCGTGGTGGAGGCGGTATTCGAAGATCTGGCGCTGAAGCAGCAGATGGTGGCCGAGGTCGAAGCGAACTGTGCGCCGCACACCGTGTTCGCCTCCAATACCTCCTCGTTGCCTATCGGTCAAATCGCCGAGAAAGCGCAACGGCCGCAGCAGGTGATCGGCCTGCACTACTTTAGCCCGGTGGACAAAATGCCGCTGGTGGAAGTGATCCCGCATGCCGGCACCAGTGAAGAAACCATCGCCACCACCGTGGCGCTGGCGCACAAACAGGGCAAGACCGCCATCGTAGTGGGTGACAGCGCCGGTTTTTATGTCAACCGCATCCTGGCGCCGTACATCAACGAGGCGGCGCGCTGCCTGCTGGAAGGCGAGCCGATCGAATCGCTGGACAAGGCGCTGGTGGACTTCGGTTTCCCGGTCGGCCCGATCACCCTGCTGGATGAAGTGGGTATCGACGTCGGCACCAAAATCATCCCGGTCTTGGTTGAGGCGCTGGGGCCGCGCTTCGCCGCGCCGGCTGCGTTCGATGCGGTGCTGAAAGACGGGCGTAAAGGGCGCAAGAACGGCCGCGGTTTCTATCTCTACCCGAGCGAAGGGCAGCAGCGGCAGCGGCGTAAACGTGCGGACACCTCACTGTATACGCTGCTCGGCGTCACGCCGAAAGCGCACATGCTGCCGGCGACTATCGCCCAGCGCTGCGTGATGATGATGCTGAACGAAGCGGCGCGCTGTCTGGATGAAGGCGTGATCCGCAGCGCGCGCGACGGCGACATCGGCGCGGTGTTCGGCATCGGCTTCCCGCCGTTCCTCGGTGGCCCGTTCCGCTATATGGATGAGCTCGGCACCGAGAAGGTGGTGAAAACGCTGGAGTACCTGCGCCAGCAGCACGGCGAGCACTTCGCACCGTGCGAGCGCCTGCAGCGCATGGCGCAGCAGGGCGAGCGTTTTTACCCGCTGGGAAGCTGAACGCAGGGCGGCCCGATTTGCACTATAGTTGCAACAGGGCCGCGTTGTGATCGCCATCACTCCTTGCAACACCTTCAGTGGGTGAGGCTGTACAGCGAGATGGGGCAGGGGTAAGTTAGCTTGACCGCCATCAATAAACTTCATGGCGAAAAGGTTAAAATTTAACCCGTTGAATTGATTGTTCTGTGAGCGGCTGAGGTCTGTCAGGCGGCGGTTGCTGTAAAAAACAGCATTTTCTTTACGCAAACTTTCAGGCAAAATGCCCGGCCGCCATAAAGAGACGGCGCGTTATCGTTTTAAAGCTTTGGCTTTGGGGTTGTAAAACTCGGCGGTACAGCACGCACGGCGTTTCTGTATAGCGTTACTTTGTCAACAACAGCGGTGCAATATGCAAGTTTTGATTATGCGTCACGGAGAGGCGGCGCTCGAGGCGGCCAGCGATGCGGTAAGGCCCCTTACCCTGTGCGGGCGCGACGAGTCCCGTCAGATGGCGGCCTGGTTGAACACCAAGTCTGTGGATATTGAACGCGTGCTGGTCAGCCCCTATCTGCGGGCCGAACAGACGCTGGCGACGGTGCGCGAAGCCTTGACGCTGCCGGAGGGCGCAGAAGTGCTGCCCGAGTTGACGCCGGGCGGGAACGCCGAACAAGTCGGCAGCTATCTGCAGGCGCTGGCGATGCAAGGGGTGAGTTCGGTGTTGATCGTGTCGCACCTGCCGCTGGTGGGGTATCTGGTGGCCGAACTGTGCCCGGGTGAGTGCCCGCCGATGTTCGCGACCTCGGCGATCGCCAACGTCGATCTGCCGGCGGACGGCAGCTACGGCAAATTTGAATGGCAGGTCAGCCCGTCGCAGGTGATGGCCAAAGTGTGAGCCGCGGACTGCGGCGCGGAATAAACCAGGGCGATGTCTGACATCGCCCTGAGTCGTTTTTGCGGGGCGCTATTCGGCCAGCTCTACCAACAGCAGGATAGCGGCGTTGCCGCCCCATTCCTTCGGCGCCTGATGGAACGCCAGCACGTCGGGATGCTGCGCCAGCCACAGCGGCGTTTGCTGTTTGAGGATGTGCTTGCCGTGCCCGTGCATCACGCAGGCGCAGTGTACGTGATCGCGTTTGCAGGCGGCGATCAACGCCCCCAGCTCCTGCTTGGCCTGCAATTGGGTCAGGCCGTGCAAATCGAGAAACAGTTCCGGCGAGTAATCGCCGCGCCGCAGTTTCTTCAGCTCATACGGGCTGCTGCCGGGGCGCACGTAGCGCGTCGGGCCTTCCTCTTCCAGCTGCGGCTGGTATTCATCTGAAAAATAATAGCTGGCGTCGACCTGCTCCTGCAGCAGCCGCTGCGGCGCAATCTGTTTTATTTTGGGTTTGGGCGGGCGGTGGACGATGGTGTCCTGACGCAATTTTTTCGCGCCCGCAACCGACTCTCTGAAGAGCTGCAGTTCATCTTTGCTCAGAGGGTGCTTGTTCTTCATGCTTCATTCACCGGAAATCGTTTATTTCGCTAGTTTACCTTGTGAATGAGCGCTGTCGACGCAAAACTCGGGCCAGAGTGAAAAGCGCGAGGGGCGAGCGTGATTTGTCGCGGGCTTCATGGCAAACTATGCGGCTAAATCATGAAACACAGCGCCTGCCGGAGGGCAAATTGGACAAAATTTTCGTCGACGAAGCAGTGAACGAACTGCACACCATTCAAGATATGCTGCGCTGGGCGGTAAGCCGCTTCAACGCCGCCAATATCTACTATGGTCACGGAACCGACAATCCGTGGGACGAAGCGGTGCAATTGGTGCTGCCAAGCCTGTTCCTGCCGCTGGACATTCCGGAGGACATGCATACCGCCCGTTTGACCTCCAGCGAGCGCCATCGCATCGTTGAGCGCGTGATCCGCCGCGTCAACGAGCGCATCCCGGTGGCCTACCTGACCAACAAGGCCTGGTTCTGCGGCATGGAATTCTACGTCGACGAGCGCGTGCTGGTGCCGCGTTCGCCGATCGGCGAGTTGATCAACGATCGCTTCAGCGCGCTGATCCCGCACCCGCCGCGCCATATCCTCGACATGTGCACCGGCAGCGGCTGCATCGCCATCGCCTGCGGCTACGCCTTCCCGGAAGCGGAAGTGGACGCGGTGGACATCTCCAGCGACGTGCTGGCGGTGACCGAGCGCAACATTCAGGCGCACGGTGTCGAACACCAGGTGATCCCGATCCGTTCCGATCTGTTCCGCGACGTTCCCGCGATCCAGTACGATCTGATCGTCACCAACCCGCCGTACGTCGATGCGGAAGACATGTCCGATCTGCCGCAGGAGTTCCGCTTCGAGCCGGAGCTGGGCCTGGCGGCGGGCAGCGACGGCCTGAAGCTGGTGCGCCGCATCCTGGCCTGCGCGCCGGACTATCTGACCGACGACGGCGTGCTGATTTGTGAAGTGGGCAACAGCATGGTACACCTGATGGATCAATATCCGGATATTCCATTCACCTGGCTGGAGTTCGAAAACGGCGGCGACGGCGTGTTCATGCTGACCAAGCAGCAGCTGGTGGATTGCAAGGAACACTTCAGCCTCTATCGCAGCTAAGCCGCATTTCCAAGGCCCGCACGGCGGGCCTCATAACGATAAAAGACTAACGGTAAGGAGCCGTGATGGCAGGAAACAGTATTGGGCAGATTTTCCGCGTCACCACCTTCGGTGAATCTCACGGGGTGGCGCTGGGTTGTATCGTCGACGGCGTGCCGCCCGGCATCCCGCTCACCGAAGCCGATTTGCAACACGATCTGGACCGCCGTCGTCCGGGCACCTCGCGTTATACCACCCAGCGCCGCGAACCGGATCAGGTACGCATTCTCTCCGGCGTATTCGAAGGCGTGACCACCGGCACCAGCATCGGTTTGATCATTGAGAACACCGATCAACGCTCGCAAGACTACAGCGCTATCAAAGACGTGTTCCGTCCGGGACATGCCGACTACACCTACGAACAGAAATACGGTCTGCGCGACTATCGCGGCGGCGGCCGTTCTTCGGCGCGTGAAACCGCCATGCGCGTCGCGGCGGGTGCCATCGCCAAGAAATACCTGCAGCAGAAGTTCGGCGTGCAGGTGCGCGGCTATCTGGCGCAGATCGGCGACGTGACCTGCGAGCTGAAAGACTGGGAGCAGGTCGAGCAGAACCCGTTCTTCTGCCCGGATCCGGACAAGCTGGAAGCGCTGGACGAACTGATGCGCGCGCTGAAAAAAGAGGGCGACTCCATCGGCGCCAAGGTCAGCGTGATCGCTGAAAACGTGCCGGTTGGCCTGGGCGAGCCGGTGTTTGACCGCCTCGACGCCGATCTGGCGCACGCGCTGATGAGCATCAACGCGGTGAAAGGCGTGGAGATCGGCGATGGGTTTGCCGTGGTGACCAAGCGCGGCAGCGAAAACCGCGACGAAATCACTCCAGAGGGCTTCCAGAGCAACCATGCCGGCGGCATTCTCGGCGGCATCAGTAGCGGCCAGCCGGTGATCGCACATCTGGCGCTGAAACCGACCTCCAGCATCATGGTGCCGGGCCGCACCATCAATCGCCAGGGCGAAGCGGTGGAAATGGTCACCCGCGGCCGCCACGATCCGTGCGTGGGCATCCGCGCCGTGCCAATCGCCGAAGCGATGATGGCGATCGTGCTGATGGATCACCTGCTGCGCCAGCGTGCGCAAAACGGTGATGTGGTTTCCGACGTGCCTCGCTGGTAATCGCCATGAAAAATTGGATGTTGGGCCTGGTGGCTCTGACGGCCTCCGCCTCCGCCATGGCGCTGACGCCGTGGCAGAAGATCGACCATCCGGTGGCCGGCGCGCCGCAGGCGGTGGGCGGTTTCGCCAACGGTTGCATCATCGGCGCGCAGCCGCTGCCGCTGAACTCGCCGGACTACCAGGTGATGCGCACCGACCAGCGCCGCTATTTCGGCCACCCGGATCTGCTGGCGTTTATTCAGCGCCTCAGCAGCCAAGCGAACCGGAAAGCGCTGGGCACCGTGCTGATCGGCGATATGGCGATGCCGGCTGGCGGGCGCTTCAGCAGCGGCCACGCCAGCCATCAGTCGGGGCTTGACGTCGACATCTGGCTGCAGCTGCCGCGTCAGCGTTGGAGCGCGCAGCAATTGCTCAAGCCGCAGCCGATCGACCTGGTGTCAGGGGACGGCAAGCAGGTGGTGGCGAGCCAATGGCAGCCGCAGATTGAGTCGCTGATCAAGCTGGCGGCGCAGGATGCGGAGGTGACGCGTATCTTCGTCAACCCGGCGATCAAGCAGCGTCTGTGCCTGGATGCCGGCGCCGATCGCGCCTGGCTGCACAAGGTGCGTCCGTGGTTCGGCCATCGCGCGCATATGCACGTGCGCCTGCGTTGTCCAGCCGGCAGCCTGGAGTGCCAAGAGCAGGATACGCCGCCGCCGGGCGACGGTTGCGGCGCTGAACTGGCGAGCTGGTTCGTGCCGCATCAGCCGAACGCGAAGCCGGGCAAATCCGTGCCGCCGCCGTTACCGCCGACTTGTCAGGCATTGCTGGATCACCATTTCTCAGCGGAATAATACATGGACTGGTTCGTCATTGGCCCCGAGATGCTCGGGGTTTTGTTTGCGGTAGCGTTGCTGGCGGGGTTTATCGACTCCATTGCCGGCGGTGGTGGGTTGCTGACGGTGCCGGCCTTGCTGGCGGTGGGGGTTCCCCCGGCGCAGGCGCTGGCGACCAACAAACTGCAGTCGGTCGGCGGTTCTTTCTCCGCCAGCCTGTACTTTATTCGTCGGCGTGCGGTGAATCTCAACGATCAGAAACTGACGATTTTTCTGACGCTGATCGGTTCGATCGTCGGGGCGATTCTGGTGCAGCACATGCGGGCCGATCTGCTGCGGCAGATGTTGCCGCTGCTGGTGATCGGCATCGGTCTCTATTTCTTGCTGATGCCGCGGCTGGGTGAGGAAGATCGTCAACGTCGCTTGGGCGCCTTGCCGTTTGGGCTGGTGGCCGGCGGCTGCATCGGTTTTTACGACGGCTTCTTCGGCCCCGGTGCCGGGTCGTTCTACGCGCTGGCCTACGTGACGCTGTGCGGCTTCAACCTCGCCAAGTCCACGGCGCACGCCAAGGTGCTGAATTTCACCTCCAACGTTGGCGGGCTGGCGCTGTTCATTATCGGCGGCAAGGTGGTGTGGAGCATCGGTCTGGTGATGCTGGTGGGGCAGGTGCTGGGGGCGCGTCTGGGTGCGCACATGGTGCTGACCCGCGGGCAAAAGTTGATTCGGCCGATGATCGTGATCGTCTCGCTGGTGATGAGCCTCAAGCTGCTGTACGACAATCACGGCGCGGAGATTCAGCAGTGGTTGGCGGCTTTCGCGCACGGTTGAAAATCAGGATGGGCGCCGCTTACGCGCCCATATCCCCCCGCCGGTTATCGGGTATAATGGCCTCTTTATTTTTGTGGTTATAGAGTTTTTTTATGTCAGACACGCAGACCCGTCATCACTATGAGCAACTGATCGAGATCTTTAATCGGTGCTTCAGCGATGACTACAACACCCGCCTGGTGAAGGGCGACGACGAGCCGATCTATCTGCCGGCCGACGACGAGCTGCCGTATCACCGCATCGTGTTCGCCCACGGCTTTTACGCCAGCGGCATGCACGAAATCTCGCACTGGTGCATCGCCGG
Organism: Serratia marcescens; assembly: GCF_001902635.1. Taxonomy (GTDB): domain Bacteria; phylum Pseudomonadota; class Gammaproteobacteria; order Enterobacterales; family Enterobacteriaceae; genus Serratia; species Serratia marcescens_F. Next base: position 105,723 of record NZ_MJAO01000012.1, read on the forward strand.
CGAAGCGCGCCGCCAATTGGTGGACTTCGGTTACTGGTATTGCCCGGACGGGCGCGATGCCCAAACCCAGAGTGAATTCGAAGCGGTGGAGATCAAACCGCAGGCGCTGGAGTGGATGTTCTGCGTGGCGGCCGGTTTCCCGTTCAACGTCAGCTGCGACAACCTGAACGGCGACTGCGAACCGGATCGCATCGCGTTCCAACGCAAGGTGCGCGCCAGAGTGTTGGCGCTGCTGGAGCAGGGAATACCCACAAGGCCTGCACGCTTTATTCAGGCGTTGCAATCGTTCTACAATACGCCACCGTTGGCGGCCGAGCATTTTCCTTACCCGGAAGATCTCAACTGACGCCACAGCCTGTTATTTTATGAGGAAATTTGATGATCGCAGAATTTGAAGCGCGCATTTTGGCGCTGATTGATGACATGGTAGAGCACGCCAGCGATGATGAACTGTTTGCCGGTGGCTACCTGCGCGGTCATCTGACGTTGGCGGTGGCCGAAGCGGAAGAGCAGGGCGAGCACACCGCCGAAGCTCTGAAAGTGCGGGTGGAAGAGAGCCTGCACAAGGCGATCGCCGCCGGGGAACTTTCGCCGCCGGATCAGATCCTGGTGCACGGCATGTGGGAAAACCTCTATCAGGCTGCAATACCTGCTGCCTGAACGTCATGCCGGGGCGCGTCGCCGCGCCCCTCAGGGTTGATTAAACCGCACGTCCTTTCAGCAACTTCCGCACCCACATCCGGTTCGGATTCAACGCCGCCAGCAGGCGCGCATCGCCCGGCAACGGTTCGCCGAACAGCTGCGCTGCCAAAATTTCCGCCGCCAGCGGCGCCGAGCACAACCCGCGCGATCCCAACCCGCCGATAGCGAACAGGCCGGGATAGACCGGCGCATCGGCGACGGTTTCGCCCCGCTGGTTCTGCTGCTGCAAATCCTGGTACTGCGTCAACGTGGCCTGATAGTCCGGCAGCGCGCCGACCATCGGCAGATGATCGCGGGTGGCGCTGCGCACGCCGCAGCGCGCCTGGTGAGCGCTGACGTCCACCTGCTGCGGCCAGTCCTGTTCCGGCAGACAGCGCAGCAGACGCTCGCGATTATCCTGTTGCTCCTGCTCGCGGTAGTCGGTGGCGGTGTCGCCGCGCTGATAACTGGCGCCGATGCAGTGCTGACCGTTGCCGGCGTTGACCGGCGTCAGGTAGCCGTCGTAACACAGTACCTGCTTCAGTTGACCGAGGGCCGGCGAGGTTGGGATATGCGAGACCTGCCCGCGCACCGAGTACAGCGGCAAGGCTGCCGTCGGCGTCAACTCGGCCAACCGGTGGCCGTTGGCCAGGATCACCGTTGCATGGCGGTGGCTTTCACCGTGGGCGAAGTCGATGCACCAGCCGTTTTCTTCGCGCGTTAGCGCCTGCGCATCGTGCCGGTAGCGGCAGGTCAGGCCCTGGCGTTGCGCCAGCGCGATAACGCCGCGCGTCAGCTCGGCCGGGCAGAGCCAGCCGCCTTGTGGGTAGGTGATGCCGCCAAAGCCGGTATCGACGCCGCACAATGCGCTGAGCGTCTCGCGGTCGGCCGCCATCGCCAGCGCCGGCGGCCAGGCGGTTTTCAGCATATTGGCGATCTTGGCGCCGCTCTTTTCGTCATAGGCCAATTGACTGACGCCGCACCACTGGTGATCAAAGGCGACGCCTTGCCGCAACAGGGCATCGTATTGCCGGCGGGCGAAGGGAAAGGCGGCGCTGAAGAAACTTTCCAGCGCGTCGCCGCTGCCGTTCAGCAGAGGATAAATCGCGCCCTGGCGGTTGCCGGAAGCGCCCTCGGCCGCCTGCTCGTCGGCGCAGTACAACGTGACGGTGGCGCCGCGCCGCAGCAGGGCCAACGCGGTGAGCGCGCTGGCGACGCCGCCGCCAATCAGGGCGATGTCGGCGGTGTTGTCCGCTGCCGGACGCCGATACCAGGGTGCCGGATGCACGGCGGGTTGCGCGTCGGCCGGCAGATAGCCGGCGAGCATCTCACGCTTTTGGCCGAAGCCTTTGCAGCGGTTGACCTGGAAACCGGCCTGTTGCAAGCCGCGGCGCACGAAGCCTGCGGCGGTAAAGGTGGCGAAACTGCCTTCCGGCCGGGCGAAGCGCGCCATGGCGGCGAACAACTGCTCGGTCCACATGTCGGGATTTTTCGCCGGCGCGAAACCGTCGAGGAACCAGGCGTCGACCTGATTATTCATGCTGGCGTCGAACTGCGGCAGCAGTTCGTTGACGTCGCCGAACCACAGATCGAGCGTAATGCGGCCTTCGGCCAACAGCAGGCGATGGCAGCCCGGCAGCGGCAGCGGCCATTGGGCGCGCAGTTCGTCGGCATAGGGCGCCAGCTCCGGCCAGCGCGCATGCGCCGCCGCCAGATCGGCCTGCTGCAGGGGGAATTTTTCGAAGCTGATAAAGTGCAGGCGTTGCAGCGTTGCGTCAGGTTCGGCCTGGCGAAAGCCGGCGAAGGCCTGCCACAGCGTGAGGAAATTAAGCCCGGTGCCGAACCCGGTTTCCGCCACCACCAACAGCGGGCGCGGATGGACGGCGAAACGTTGCGGCAGCCGGTTGCCGTGCAGGAAGACGTAGCGGGTTTCTTCCAGCCCATCCTGATTGGAAAAATAGACGTCATCAAACTGTTTCGAAACAGGTGTACCCTGTTCGTTCCAGGTTAGCGTTGCGGTTTGGATGGGGGCGTGGTTCACGGTCAATGGCTCGAAATTCAAGGGATGCCGCGAATTCTAACGGCGCTGGCGCCCCGGCGCAAACTGGACAACAATAAAGCTGAAAAACGCTGATCGGACTTGTTCGGCTTACATCTGTACGCTAAAGTGCGATGCAAAATCCCGTAGGTAAATAGTGGAAGAGGTATTGAATGAAACGTGCAGTGATTACTGGCCTGGGAGTTGTCTCCAGCATTGGTAACAACCAGCAGGAGGTCCTGGCAAGCCTGCAGGAAGGACGTTCTGGGATCACTTTTTCCCAGGAACTGAAAGATTCCGGCATGCGTAGTCACGTATGGGGGCAAGTTAAGCTCGACACTACCGGCCTGATCGACCGCAAGGCGGTGCGTTTCATGAGCGATGCTTCCATCTATGCCTTCCTGGCGATGCAGGAAGCGATCGCTTCTTCCGGCCTGAAGGAAGAAGAGTATCAAAACAACCCGCGCGTGGGCCTGATCGCCGGTTCCGGCGGCGGTTCTCCGCGCTTCCAGGTATTCGGCGCCGATGCAATGCGCAGCCCGCGCGGCCTGAAAGCGGTTGGCCCGTATGTGGTCACCAAAGCCATGGCTTCCGGCGTTTCCGCCTGCCTGGCGACGCCGTTCAAAATCCACGGCGTAAACTACTCCATCAGCTCCGCTTGCGCTACTTCCGCACACTGCATCGGCAACGCGGTTGAGCAAATCCAGCTGGGCAAACAGGACATCGTGTTCGCCGGCGGCGGCGAAGAGCTGTGCTGGGAAATGGCCTGCGAGTTCGACGCGATGGGCGCGCTGTCCACCAAATACAACGACACGCCGGAAAAAGCCTCCCGCACCTACGACGCCGATCGTGACGGGTTCGTCATCGCCGGCGGCGGCGGCATGGTGGTGGTTGAAGAGCTGGAGCACGCGCTGGCGCGCGGTGCGCACATCTACGCAGAAATCGTTGGCTACGGCGCGACTTCCGACGGCGCCGACATGGTTGCGCCATCGGGCGAAGGCGCGGTGCGCTGCATGAAGATGGCGATGCAGGATCTGGATGCGCCGATCGACTACATCAACGTGCACGGCACCTCCACACCGGTGGGCGACGTGAAAGAGCTGGGCGCCATTCGTGAAGTGTTCGGCGACAATACCCCGGCCATTTCTTCCACCAAGGCGATGACCGGCCACTCGTTGGGCGCCGCGGGCGTACAGGAAGCGATCTACAGCTTGCTGATGCTGGAGCACGGCTTTATCGCGCCGAGCATCAACATCGAAACCCTGGATGAGCAGGCAGCCGGCATGAACATCGTGACTCAGCCGACTCAGCGCGAACTGACCACCGTAATGTCCAACAGCTTCGGCTTCGGCGGCACCAACGCCACCCTGGTGATGCGCAAGCTGGCGAAATAATCCCGCCTGAGCTTCACTCCGTTATCAAGCCCGCATTTTTGCGGGCTTTTTACTGCCCGAGGCCCGCCGGACGGGCGCTCGGAGTTTTCCCAAATCACATCCCCTGACACATCATTACCTCGCCATTACACACGTTGGGCATACAATAGCCCGGTAGCGTGATTATCGCTCGGCGTAGCTTTCTAAAGTGATCGAACATTGAGGCAAGAAGTATGAAAAAGTTAATTGCGGTTGGGTTACTGTCGGCCGTGTTGGCCGGATGCGCTACCGATTCTCCCTGCGTTCCGGTCTACGATGATCAGGGGCGTCTGGTGCATACCAACACCTGCATGAAAGGCACCACTCAGGATAACTGGGAAACCGCGGGCGCCATCGCCGGCGGCGCGGCGGCGGTTGCCGGTCTGACCCTCGGCATCATCGCGCTGACCAAGTGATCGGCGCGTAGCATGCAACAAGCCCGGCCATTGCGCGCCGGGCTTTTTTATATCACTGCACCAAAAACGCCTTGAACTGCGGCGTCATCACTGCGCTGAAGCCCTCGTCAGTTTTGCTGATCAGGTAGACTGCCAGCCCTTTCTCTTCCGCCAACTTCAGCGCTTTCTCCGTGCCCAGCACCATCAAGCCGGTATCCCAGCCGTCGGCTTCAAGCGCGGTAGGGGCGATCACCGTGGCGGAAACCAGCCGGTGGTTGATCGGTCTGCCGGTAGCCGGATCGATCACGTGGGAATAGCGCTGGCCATTCTGTTCGAAGTAGTTGCGGTAACTGCCGGAGGTGCTGATGCCGTAGCCGTGCAGATCCACCAGCGCCTGCACCGCGTTTTCACGATCGGTCGGCTTCTGGATCGCCACCCGCCAGGGTTTGCCCTGGCCGTTGACGCCGCGCGAAGAGACAGCGCCGCCCACGGATACCAGATAGTTGGTGATGCCGTTGTGGTTCATCAGGCGCACCAGTTCGTCGGCGCCATAGCCTTCGCCCAGCGTCGAGAGATCGACATACATGTCCGGCAGATCTTTTTGCAGCCACTCCCCACGATGGTCGCTTATCAGCTTCAGGTGCTGCAGGCCGATGCGCTGCTTCGCCGCGTCGATCTGCGCTTGCTTCGGCACCTTGACCGGGTGTTTGTCGGGGCCGAATCCCCACAGGTTCACCAACGGGCCGACGGTGATGTCCATCGCGCCACCGGTATCGCGGCCGATGCGCTGGGCCATCAACACAATGTCTGCCATGCCGCGCGGGATTGGCTGCGGTTCGAGGCTGGCGCTGCGGTTAAACCGCGACAGCACCGAGTCGGCGCGATAGGTGGAGATATCGTCGTTGGCCCGTTCCAGCACTGCGTCGATCTGCCGCTGCAGCTCTTGTTTACCGATCGCAACGTCACCGCTGACTTTTACGCTGTAGAAGGTGCCCATGGTCTTGCCGTCGATCTCGATTTGCGGGCGGGAAGAGGAGTCGTCGCAGGCGGTGAGCAGGGCGCATAAGGCGCTCAACAACGCCCCTTTGGCGAACAGGGAAGCCATAACATGTCCTTTGAAACCGTGAAAGCCGCTACAAATAAAGTAAAGCGCGGCAAATGAAAAGCGGATAAAGGTAAAATAGCATTTTGCTGGCGTTGCTGCCGCGCCTGAGCTAACGTCTCGCCCATGCTTTTCGCTGAGGTTTCAAGCTGCCGCTATGAGTTCAACCGCCATTTCCCGGCTTATTCATCCCTTTGTCAAAGATCGTTTCCTCCATGCGTTGCTGTTGGCCGGCGTCGCGATGTTCGCCTTTCATCCGCAGCCGCTGCCGGCGCTGGGCGGTTTTATCGACGGCCGCACCCTCATCACCCTGTTGGGGCTGATGCTGTTGACCAAAGGCGTTGAGGTCAGCGGTTATTTCGATTTCGTCGGCCGCAGGATCATCAAGCGTTTGCATAGTGAACGGCGGCTGGCGCTGTTCCTGGTGTTTTCCGCCGCGCTGCTGTCGTCGTTTCTTACCAACGACGTAGCGCTGTTTATCGTCATTCCGCTGACCATCACGCTGAAAAAACTGTCGGCACTGCCGGTTGGCCGCTTGATCATCTTTCAGGCGCTGGCGGTGAATGCCGGTTCGTTGCTGACGCCGATCGGCAACCCGCAAAATATCCTGCTGTGGAGCCGTTCCGGCCTCTCTTTCCTCAGTTTCATCGGCCAGATGGCGCCATTTGGCGCCGCGATGATGCTGAGCCTGTTGGCGCTGACCTGGTTCAGCTTCCCGGCGCGCGAAATCGTGAAAACGCCGAATACCGAGGGCTATCCCTATCAGCGGCCGCTGCTGCTGAGCTGCGTAGGACTGTATGCGATCTTCCTGCTGTGCCTCGATATCAGCCTGCCGCTGTATGGCCTGCTGGCGGTATTCGCCGGTTTTTTGCTGCTGGCGCGCCGGGTGTTGCTGCAGATCGACTGGAGCCTGATTTTCGTGTTCGCCGCCATGTTCATCGATGTCGGCCTGTTTACTCGTTTGCCGCCGCTCCAGCCGGCGTTCGCCGCCATCGCCGGGTTGAGCGACGGCGGGGTGTATGCGCTGGGCGTCGGGTTGTCGCAGGTCGTCAGCAACGTGCCGGCCACCATTTTGTTGCTCAATTACGTGCCTTCCAGCGCCCAGCTGGCCTATGCGGTCAACGCCGGCGGCTTCGGGTTGGCGATCGGTTCGCTCGCCAACCTGATTGCGCTGCGTATGGCGGGGGAGCGCAAGATCTGGCTGCGCTTCCACTATTACTCGTTGCCGCTGCTGGCCTGGGCCGCGCTGCTCGGCTGGCTGTTGAGTTAGCCCTGGTTACCGCTCTGCCGGGCGGCCAGCAGGCAAATGCTGCGGGTCACCTGGTAGGATTTCACGAAGGAACTGACGGGTAAAAACTCGAAACGCGAGTGGAAGTTATGCGCGCCGGTGAAGTAATTGGGCGTCAGGATACCGCGGCTGGAGAGCGCCGCGCCGTCGGTGCCACCGCGCATCGGGATCACCTTCGGTGGGATGCCGTGAGCGGCGAGGGCACCGAAGATCAGATCGATGGCGCGCCGGTCTTCGCCGATGGCGTTGCTGATGTTGCCGTAGATGTCGCTGACGCTGCAACTGACGTTGGCGCGCGGATAGTCGGCCGCCACCTGGCGCACCGTTTCCTCAAGACGGGCTTTGCGCGCGTCGAACGCAACCCGATCGAAGTCGCGAATCGAGACCTTCAGCGTCGCCTGATTGGCGTTGGCGGCCAGATCGGTGAACCAGAAATAGCCCTCGCGTCCTTCGGTGTGCTCCGGGGTATCCTGCACGTCGAATCGGTTGATGATGTCGTTGGCGATGCGTATCGGGTTGACCAACACGTTTTTCGCCGCCATCGGGTGCGCGGTTACGCCTTCGATACGGATCTCTGCCGCCGCCGCGTTGAAATTCTCATACACCACTTCACCCAGCTCGCAGCAGTCGATGGTATAGGCGAAATCGACGGCGAAACGCTGCAGATCCAGCGCCTTGGCGCCGCGCAGGCCGATCTCTTCATCCGGCACGAACGCCACCACGATATCGCCGTGGCGATCGGCAGCGGTCAGGTTGGCCAGCAGCGTCATCACCACGGTGACCGCCGCCTTATTGTCGGCGCCCAGCACGCTGGTGCCGTCGCTGAACAGGATCTCTTCGTTCCGGTAGGGCAGGATCTCCGGATGCTCGGCAGTACGCAGCCAGATGTCCTGCTCGGCGTTCAGGCATAAATCGTCGCCGGTAAAGCGCAGGCGCTGCGGGCGAATCTCGGGCGACAGGCCGACGTCCACGGTGTCGATATGGGTGATGAAGCCGATGCGTGGCGCGCCGGGTTGGGTACCGGGCTTACGGGCGGTCACGGTAGCGTGTTCGTCGATCTGCACGTCGGCCAGGCCGAGCCGGCGCAGCTCGTCCGCCAGCAGCTGCGCCATCTCATGCTGCCCTGGGGTGCTGGGCAGGGCGGTTGCGGCGGCGTCGCTCTGGCTGGTCACCGCCAGGTAGCGGAAGAAACGTTCGGTAAGCTGTTCGGCAATCGGGTTGGCCATCGGGACTCCTCGCGGTTGGCAATCTACCGGTTTTAAAACGAAATCAGCCGTTTGTCCAACGGTGCAATGCGTAAACCGCCATAATGCGAAGCATCGCGCAGAAACGAAAAATAGCCGTACAACTAGGAAATAGTCGCAGGTTTCTGCGGCAAAATCGGTGTTAGCTGTGGGCCGGGAAGCGCCCGCATAACACTTATACGTACCTCAAGGAGAATTCATGCACACCGGTCACGCTCTGCTTATCACCTTACTGTCTCTGGGCCTCTCTCACAGCGCCTGGTCGTCCGCCGACGTCGGGCACGCCAACAGCAACGCCAACAGCCGCGAAGTGGCCAGCGCGCTGGGCGGCCTGAAGAACAAAACCTACGAACTGGAACAGGCGCCGAAAATCCGCGTCGCCAGCTTCAATATCGCCGCCGGCAAAGTCAGCGACATGACTGCCATCGCCAAGGCGATTCGCGCGATGAACGTTGACGTGGTGGCGCTGCAGGAGGTGGACAAACTCACCGCCCGCAGCGGCCGGGTCGATCAGGCGGCGGAGCTGGCGAAGCTGACCGGCATGCAGGCGGTGTTCGGCCGGGCGATCGATTTCGACGGCGGCGAATATGGCCTGGCGTTTCTCTCCAAGTACCCGCTGCACGACACCGTGATCTATCCGCTGCCGTCCGGCCAGCGCGAACAACGCATCGTCTTCAGCGCCAAGGTCGACGTGCCGGAATTCCCGGCGCCGATCACTCTGTTCAACACCCACCTCGATACCAAGGAAGATCCGACCATGCGTCTGGATCAGGTGCGGGAGCTGAACGATCGCACCATCGAAGTGCGCGGCATCAAGCTGCTGTTCGGCGACATGAACGACGTGCCGGGCAGCGTGACCTGGCTGGAGCTGAGCCGCTACTGGAACGACATCATGCCTAACGGGCAGGATGGCCGCAGCTGGCCGGCGGAAAATGCCGAGATCAAGGTGGATTACATCTTCAGCGGCAATGCGCAGCGCTGGCATCTGGACAGCCTGACGGTGCCGAACGCCAGCGGTGATTGGAACGGCGTGCATTGGCCGGCGGTGAGCGACCACCTGCCGCTGGTGGCTGAGATGCGCCTGACCGAGCAATAAGCGGGGCGGCATCCCGCCGGGGGTTAAGTCACGGCGATCTGCGTCAGCCGTTCGACGGCGCTGCGGATCTCCCCCGGCGTCAGGGCCGAGAAGCCCAGTAGCCACCCGTCACGCTGCGTTTGTGTCGTCTGGTACTGTGCCGCCAGCCCCGGGGTGAGGATGCCGAGCCGCTGCGCCTGCAGGCTGAGCGCCACCTCCTGGCCGGGTGGTAGCCAGACGCTGAGCTGCAGGCCGCCGGCGGCGGGATTGGGCGTGGCAAAGTGGCCGAGTTTTTCGCGCACTTCCGCCAACAGCACATCGCGCCGGCTGCGGTAGAGCTGGCGCATGTAGCGGATATGCGCGGTGAAGTGCCCCTGGCGGATGAACTCGGCGGTGACCGCCTGCATCAGCTGCGCGCTGTGGCCGTCATAGACCGTGCGCGCGGTGACGAACGGCTCAACCAACGCGGGCGGTACGATCAGGTACGCCAGCCGCAGTGAAGGGAACAGCGATTTGGAGAAGGTGCCGAGGTACAGCACCCGGCCGTGGCGATCCAGCCCTTGCATCGCCGGTATCGGCAGACCGTCGTAGTGAAACTCGCTGTCGTAATCGTCCTCGATGATCCAGGCCTGCTGCCGCTCCGCCAGTGCCAGCAGCGTCAACCGGCGCGCCAGGCTGAGCGCCGCGCCGGTCGGGTATTGGTGCGATGGGGTCAGATAAATCAAACGCGGATCGGGTAAGGGCGGTGCAGCACGCAGGCCGTCACTGTCCACCGCCACCGGCGTCAGGGCGGCACCGGCGCTGATAAAAGCGTTTCTTGCCCCGGCGTAACCCGGCTCTTCCATCCAGACGCAGTCACCGCTGTCCAGCAGCAACGTGGCGATCAGCTGCAGCGCCTGCTGCGAACTGGTCAGCACGATAACCTGCCGCGCATCGCAGAGCACGCCGCGCGTTTGGTTGACGTGGGCGGCAATCGCTTCTCGCAGCGGCAAATAGCCCTGCGGATCGCCGTAGCGCAGCAGGTTTTCTCCCTGTAATCGCAGGCGTTGCGCGGTCAGTTGCTTCCACAGGGCGATCGGAAACGCGCGCAGATCCGGCGATCCGGCGGCGAATGCCTGTGGCTGCTGCGGATCGCGGCAGCCGCCGGTTTGCACGATCTGTTGGCCGCGCCGCGAAAGGCGCGGCATGCCGGTGCCGGTCGCCGGCGGTGGCGGTTTGGCGATGCGGATTGCCACAAAGGTGCCCTGGCCGACGCGGCGCTGCAGATATCCCTCTGACTCCAGCCGGCCGTAGGCCGCTTCGACGGTCACCCGCGAGAGGCTCAGATCGCCGGCCAACACCCGGCTGGAAGGCAGGCGTTGCCCAACGCTTAATGCACCTTGGTGGATGGCCTGCCGCAATGTGCCGCACAGGCGATCGCGCAGCGTGCCGGCGGCGTGGGGCGATTGCTGGAACAGCGTGATCAGCGAGTGCCTCATAATTGGCCTTATTATGGGTGACAAATGGGTATCAAACATAAGACCAAAATGGGTCACTATTGTCATCTGTCTTGATGCACGGGAGTGTGTGGTATGTCGAAAGAATCATTGGTGCTGGCTTTTCCACCGGCGGCGCCGGAAGAGAGTTTGGCTTACCTGGCGGCCAAGCTGAGCCGCTATGCGGATGCCTGGGATGTGGCGGAAGATCTGCGCAGCGGCGCGGAAGGGATCGTGGTGATCGACACCCGCGCGGCGGCGCTGTACGCAGCCGGGCATATCCCCGGCGCGCTCAGCTTGCCGCACCGCCTGATGGATGAAGCCGGTACGGCGCACTTGGATCGCCAAAAAGTGTATGTGACCTACTGCGACGGCATCGGTTGCAACGGTTCCACCAAAGGCGCCTACAAGCTGGCGAAGCTGGGATTCAGAGTGAAGGAGCTGATTGGCGGGCTGGATTTCTGGCTGCGCGACGGCCATCCGTTGGCCATCGGCGAACAGCCGGGATCGCTGCGCGATCGGGCGGCTGTTGCGGACTGCGGCTGCGCCTGAGGCGTTAAAATACCAGCGCCAGCATGACCGCCAGCGCCAACAGCAGCAGGATCAGCGCCACGGCCGGCTTGCTGAGCGCTTTTTGCAGCGGCAGAGGCAGGGCGGCGATCAGCGGGTTGAGCAGCGGCTGCGGCTCGACAGGGTGGCTGACGATCGGCTGAGCCTGGCCGGCCTTCTCCAGGCGGCGAGCAAACAGCTGATGAATGGCGTCGCTCATTTGCGGATGCGTCAGCGGCGCATTGGCGCCGCAGTTGAAGCGCGTCTGGCAGTATTCATTCATCTGCTGCAGCTCTTGCTCGTCCGCCGGCTGCTTGAGCGCCGCCAGCAGATGGTTCAGCGTCGGTGCACTCTGCGGGCTGAGGGCCACCTTCACCTGCAAAAACTGGTTCAGCAGCTGGAAGTGGCGCGCCGGCAGTGGATCGTTGGTTTTCACGCCTGTGAGATCAAACAGCGTTTGCCAGATTTTAGCCGGCGCTTCGCCGGTGGCGGCGCTGAGTTTGGTGACCTGCTGTTGCAGACTTTGATGCTCTGCGGGCAGCAGCGGACGATCGCTGGTGGCGGTTTGTTGTGGCTGGGGAATGGTCAGACCGCCGGTCTGCAACAGATTCAGCACTTGCTGCAGCTGCGGTGGGCTCAGCTGGCTCAGTACCGTATGGCCGAACTGCTGACGAATGAAATCGCTGACTGCCTGGCGGTTGTTGCCCTGCGGCAGCAGTTCAGCCAGCTGTTGCAACAGCTGGCGCCCGGCGTGGTTTTGCTGCGCCTGTGCCAGGCGCGTTTGCAGCAGTTGTTCCGCCGGTTGAAAATGGCGCGCCAGCAGTTCCCCGCCGTTGTTGGCGCCGAGATCGTGACGCAGGGCGGCCCAGATCTCCGCCGACTTTGCCGGGCTGAGCGTCATGATTTTCACGATCAGCTTTTCCAGCGTCGTGCGCTGCGCCGGAGAGAGGGGTTGATCGTCAGTGGCCGCCGTTTTACCCGGGGAGGGGGGGCGTTCGCCGGCGATTGGGGCGCCCGGCCCACTCAAAGGTTGCATATCACCAGTCCTTCGCTGTGTATCCCCTGTGTGCCTGGAGGAGAGAATCATCATCGTACCCGGCGAAAAGCGCAGGCTTACTCACTATGATACCTGTAAATCACCGCCATCAATACCGCCGTTCAGACATTTCTTTACCGACAAAACGTTGCTAATCGCGCCCGCGTCGCTAAGATAACCCCAGACCCGAACGTGAGGATGGCATGGTTAAACGGCAGCGGATTGCAAAATGGTTTTTATGCCTGGCTTGCCTGGTGGTGCTGACGTGCATGACCCAGCGCATGGCGGGTCTGCATGCGTTGCAGCAAACGTTGGGGATCCCGGCCGCCACCGCCGTTCAGGCCAGCGATGAAGCCGCCGAGGCGCAGCCTACGCCCTGTGAGCTGAGCGCCAAGTCATTGCTGGCCGCGCCGCCGGTGATGTTCGAAACGGTGCTGTTCGGGCTGGGCCTGTTGCTGGCGCTGTTGGCGCCGACCATTGCCGCGCGCCTGCGCATTCCTCCTCCCCGCGCCATTTCACCGCCCACCCTCAGGGTGCACCTTCGATTATGCGTCTTCCATGAATGAGTTAATCGCCCGATTTTCGTGGTGAATTAATCATTTATGGAGAATTAACATGTTGAAAACTATCAGGCTGGCTTGCGCTTGCCTGTTCATGCTGTGGCTGCCTGCCTTGCAGGCGGCGGACAGCGGCTGGCTGCAAACTCCGGCCAACGATCATGCCAAGGTGCGGCTGCGCGCCGATACGTCACAGCCGGGGGAGACCCGCCTGCTGCTGTCGGTCGAGCTGCAAAAGGGCTGGAAAACCTACTGGCGTTCGCCGGGCGAAGGCGGCATTGCGCCGGCTATCGTTTGGCAGGGCAACCCGCCGCCGGCGACCTGGCACTGGCCGACGCCGCAGCGTTTCGAGGTGGCCGGCATTTCCACCCAGGGCTATCACGATCGGGTCACGCTGCCGATCGTGATGCCAGGTCAGGTATCCACCCCGCTGGCGGGCACCCTGACGCTGTCCACCTGCAGCAACGTCTGCATTCTGACCGACTACCCGTTCAGCCTGGATCTGACGACGCCGAACGATCCGCAGTTTAACCACGACTTCGCGCAGGCGATGGGCCAGGTGCCGATCGCCGCCGGGTTGGCGGAGAGCGTCAAGGCCGGGTACCGCAGCGGCGAGCTGCAGATCTTCGCCGAACGCGCCGCCGGCTGGCAACAGCCTGCGCTGTTCTTCGATACGCTGGCGGATGCCGATCTCGGTAAACCGCAGGTCGCGACCGACGGCGCTCAGCTGTTGGCGCGAGTGCCGGTCAGCGATGGCTGGGGCGACGCGGCACCGGATCTGCGCGGCAAAACGCTGACGCTGGTGATTGACGACGGCGGCATGGCGCAGCAGATTACGTTACCCATTGGCGATCCGCTGGCCGCGCCTGCCGGTGCGGCATTCCCGTTATGGCAGGCGGTGCTGATGGCGCTGGCGGGCGGGTTGATCCTCAACCTGATGCCGTGCGTGCTGCCGGTGCTGGGCATCAAACTCGGTTCCATCCTGCAGGTGGAGCGGCGCGACCGGCGCAGCGTACGGCTGCAGTTCCTGGCGTCGTCGCTGGGTATCGTCACCTCGTTTATGGCGCTGGCATTACTGATGACGCTGCTGCGGCTCGGCAACCATGCGCTCGGCTGGGGCATTCAGTTCCAGAATCCGTGGTTTATCGGCTTTATGGTGCTGGTGACGCTGCTGTTCAGTGCCAACCTGTTTGGCCTGTTCCATCTGCGCCTCTCGTCCGATCTGAATACGTCGCTGGCGACCCATAACGGGCGCGGTCTGAGCGGCCATTTCTGGCAGGGGGCGTTCGCCACGTTGTTGGCGACACCGTGCTCGGCGCCGTTTCTCGGTACGGCGGTGGCCTTCGCGCTGGCGGCGTCGCTGCCGGTACTGTGGGGCATGTTTATCGCACTCGGTATCGGCATGAGCTTGCCGTGGCTGCTGATCGCCGCCTGGCCATCGCTGGCGCTGCGGTTGCCGCGCCCCGGCCGCTGGATGAATACCGTCAAGCTGGCGATGGGGCTGCTGATGCTGGCGTCGTCGCTGTGGCTGCTGAGCCTGCTGAGCAATCATATCGGCGTGCAGGCCACGCTGTGGCTGGGGGCGTTGGCGCTGCTGGCGTTGTTGCTGGCGGTGTGGCGCCAACAGGGCACACGGTTGGCGGCCAAGCTGGCGGCGGGCATTTTGGTGCTGGCGGGCGTGGCCTTGCTGGCCGGATCGCTGACCGCCAGCCTGTGGCGCCAGCCGTTGCAGGATCGGGTGCAGTGGCAGCCGTTGAGCGAACAGGCGATTACCGAGGCGCTGGCCCAGCATAAGCGGGTGTTCGTCGACGTGACTGCCGACTGGTGCGTGACCTGTAAAGCCAACAAATTCAATGTGCTGCTGCGCGATGACGTACAGCGCGCGCTGAGCGCCGGCGACGTAGTTGCGCTGCGCGGCGACTGGAGCCGCCCGTCGGCCGACATCAGCGCCTTTCTGCAAAAGCGCGGCAGCGTCGCCGTGCCTTTCAACCAAATCTATGGCCCCGGCCGCCCGGACGGCGAGGTGTTATCCCCGCTGTTGACCCGTGACGCCGTGCTGCAAACGCTTTCCCATGCCAAAGGAACCGAACAATGAAAAAACTACTGATTTTACTGATGATTATCGCCTCCCCTGTGTGGGCCGCCGAGCCTTTCACCCCGGCGCAAGAGGCGCGTATCAAAGAGATGATCCGCGAAACGCTGGTGTCCAACCCGGACATTCTGGCGCAGGCGGTAGACGCCTGGCAGCAGCAAACCGCCGGCCAGCAAATCAGCCAGGCTATCAAGCAGAACGCCAAAACGCTGTACCAGGATCCGGCCAGCCCGCGCTTGGGCGCCGCCAACGCCAAACTGATGCTGGTGACTTTTACCGATTATAACTGCCCGTACTGCAAGCGTTTTGACCCGATGCTGGAGAAGATCGTCAAGCAATACCCGGACGTGGCGCTGGTGGTGAAACTGCTGCCGTTCAAGGGCGAAAGCTCGGTCAGTTCGGCGCGCGTGGCGCTCACCACCTGGCAACAGCACCCTGATCAGTTCTGGGTGTTGCACCAGCGGCTGATGGCGAAAAAAGGTTTCCACGACAATGCCAGCATCGCTGCCGCGCAAGAGAAAACCGGCGTCAAGGCGGTGGCGCCCAGCGAACAGAGCATGACCACGCTGCGCACCAATATGGAATTGGCGGAACAATTGGGGGTGCAGGGGACGCCGGCGACGCTGATCGGCGATCAGATGCTGCCGGGGGCGGTATCGTATGAAGAGCTGGAAGCGATGGTGAAACAGCAGCTGGCGAAGGCCAAAAATGGCTAAGCTCAAGCGCTGGGGGCGCGAGTTGTTGCTGCTGGCGCTGATCGTACTGGCAGTGGTGACGGTGATGGATTGGCTGAACGCGCCGCAGGCGCCGCCGGCCTTCGATGCTCAGGCGCTGACCACGCTGGACGGCGAGCGCGTGTCGTTGGCGCAGCTCAGCCATGAGCGACCGCTGCTGGTTTACTTCTGGGCCAGCTGGTGCGGCGTCTGCCGTTTTACCACGCCGGACGTCGCCCGCTTGCAGGCGGAGGGGGGCAACGTGCTGACCGTCGCGCTGCGTTCGGGCGACGATGCCCAGGTGGAGCAATGGCTGGCGCGTAAACGGCTGGCGTTGCCGGTGGTCAACGATCCGGCCGGCGTGCTGTCGGCGCAGTGGCAGATTGGCGTGACGCCGACCTTCGTGGTGGTCTCGCAGGGCAAGGTGGTGCAAAGCACCACCGGCTGGACCAGCTACTGGGGGATGAAGCTGCGGCTGTGGTGGGCCGCCCTCTAACCGGCATTTTTTTCCGTCATCACTTCCTCAATCGCCCGGCACAGCCGGGCGACACCTTCTTCAATCTGCGGCGGCGAGTTGGCGGCGAAATTCAGCCGCAGGCTGTGCGCGCCCAGGTGTTCCTGCGCATAAAAGCACTCGCCGCGTGCGAAGGTCACTCCGTATCGCCAGGCGACCGGCATCAGCTCGGCGGTGGTCACCGCCGCCGGCAGCGTCAGCCAGATAAACAAGCCTCCCTGCGGCGTTTCGAAGCGGCACCCCGGCGGCAAGCGCCGTTGCAAGGCATCAATCATCACCTCCAGATGGCGGCGGTAGACGCGCCCGGCGCGCCGCAGCTGTTTGTCATAACGGCCGACGGTGACGAAAGCGTCCAGCGCCCGCTGGATCAGGCTGGAACTGGTGAAGCTGTCGACGTGTTTCAGCCGCGCGAAACGCTGATAGTGTTCGCTGTCCGCCACCAGATAACCAATGCGCATGCTGGGCAGCAGCATTTTGGAGAAGGTGCTGACGTAGATCACCGCGCCCGGCTGCGCCAGCGCACGCAGCGACGGCAGCTGTTTGCCCTGGTAACGCAGATCGCCGACGAAATCGTCCTCCAGGATCACCACGCCGGCCTGTTGGGCGATCGCCAACAGGCGTCGCCGACGCGCTTCGCTCAGGCAACGGCCGGTCGGGTTGTGGAAATTGGGGATGGTGTAGATCAGTTTAGGGCGGTGGCGCGCCAGCAGCTCGGGCAGCCGCTCGACCAGCATACCGTGCCGGTCGCCCGGTACGGTGACGATATTGATGCGGTGCTGGCGCAGCAGGCCCAGCGCTTCGGCGTAGGTCGGCTCTTCGACGATCACCGTATCGCCCGGCGCCAGCAGGCTTTGTACCACCAGGCTGATGGCGTGCTGCGAACCGTTGGTGATCAGCACCTGTTCCGCCTGCGTGGGGATGCCCTGTGCGCTGAGGATACGGCTCAGCGTATCGCGCAGCGGGTAGTAGCCGCAATATTCGCCGTAGCTGAAGGCCTCTTCCGCGTGGCGGCTGAGCACCGACAGCAGCACCTTGCGAAATGCCTCCAGCGGAAACACCTTAGGGCTGCCGATGCCGGCGGCGAAGTTGATCAGCCCTTCTGGCAGCGGGGCGTCGGCATAGCCGTCCAGCCGCGAGGTGAGGGTAGTGAAGCTCTCCAGCGGGAAAGGGGAATCGCTGCTTGGCCGGGCCGGGCGCGCTTGCGCCTGCGGATGCGCGACATAGGCGCCGCTGCCGCGCCGCTGGCGCAGAAATCCCTTGGCCGCCAGTTCGGCATAGGCGTTATCCACCGTCAGACGGCTGACCGCCAGTTCGGCCGCCAGCGTGCGCGTCGAGGGCAGCTTGTCGCCGTCGACGAACACGCCGGTGAGGATGGCGCGCCGCAGCGCTTCTTCGATCTGCAAATACAGCGGAACGTCTTGCTCGCGATCTAACGGGATATGCATGCGAAATTGGCCCGGTTATGGAGAGAGATTTTTACTATACCCCATGTAAACAGGGCTTCAAGCGCAGAAAAGTGGCCTGCATGACAACGCCGCAAAGTGGCTATAGTGAGAAAAAATGGCCGCGTTACACTGTGTGCCTGAGCATGTTTGTCGCCATTTTCCCGAGGATCCCATGTCATTACCGTCAGGCGTTTCCGCCCGGCCGGCGCTGCCCGGTGCGCGTCTTTTTCAGGGCAGCAGTCAGGGTTACGTCATCGCCATTATCAGCGCCATGCTGCTGGCCTTTACCGCCATCATCATCCGCGCGCTGACCGAGTACTATCAGCTGCCGACCTTCGTGCTGGCGTTCTGGCGCGCGGCGCTGGTGGCGCTGGTGCTGTTGCCGCTGCTGTTGCTGGTGAAACCGCAGTGGGCGCGTTTGCGCCGTGAACAGGTGGTGTTCTACGCGCTTTACGGGCTGCTGCTGGCGCTGTTCAACAGCCTGTGGACGCTGTCGGTGGCGCTGAACGGCGCGTCGGTGGCGACCATTCTGTCCTACTGTTCGGTGGGCTTTACCGTGTTCCTCGGCTGGGTGATGTACAGCGAACGTCTGGCGCTGCGCCAATTGCTGGTGATCGCCATCAGCCTGGGCGGCTGCTTCCTGGTCAGCAACGGCGACAGCATGGGGAACAGCCACTTCGATCTGCTGGGGCTGCTGGTGGGGATGCTGTCGGGTATCGGCTACACCCTGTATACCCTCGGTGGGCGGGTGGCCAGCGAACGCGGTTATCCGGTGTGGAACACCATTCTGTACGTGTTCGGTTTTTCGGCGCTGTACCAGCTGGTATTCAACGCGGCGCTGACGGCGTTCCCGCTGGCGGCGTTCCACGGCATGGCCGGCGATCTGTGGTTCCTGTCGCATGGCGCGCAGGGCATCCAGTGGAGCGGCTGGTTGTTGCTGCTGGCGCTGGCCGCCGGGCCGACGCTGCTGGGCTTCGGGTTGTATAACATCAGCCTGAAAACGCTGCCGCTGGCGGTGGCCAACCTGATCCTGTCGCTGGAGCTGGTGTTCACCGCGGTGATCGCCTATTTCCTGCTGGGGGAGAACATGAATCAGCTGCAGCTGCTGGGCAGCGCACTGGTGATGGGCGGGGTTCTGCTGTTGAAAAGCAAGACTACCGAGGCGTGATCGGCTACCATTGCGCCTTGCAAAAGAGGCGGTAATGATGAATAACCCGAGATTGAAACGAGCGCTTATCGCTTGATCGGCCGTGTTGAGTGAACGACAACACGGCCACAGACACTCCGTTCCGTGGCTTTTATTCCCGTGACAAGAGAATACGCCATGTCCGAAAAACACTGGTCCAAAACCGAACTGCTGCATCAGACGGTGACCAACCCGAATATTATCGTCAAAGGCACCCACAGCTACTACAGCGACTGCTGGGATAACGGCTTCGAACGCTCGGTGGTGCGCTACCTGCACGGCGACGCGGTCAGCCGGCAGTGGCAGCCGTTGGGTGAAATAGACCGCTTGCTGATCGGTGACTACGTCTGCATCGCGGCCGAAGCGGTGATCCTGATGGGCGGTAACCACACCCATCGCATCGACTGGCTGAGCCTGTACCCGTTTATGGCGACCATCAAACAGGCGTACTTGCCCAAAGGCGATACCCGGCTGGGCGACGGTTGCTGGATCGGCATGCGGGCGATGTTGATGCCGGGGGTATCGATAGGCGAGGGTGCGATCGTCGCCGCCGGCAGCGTGGTGACCGGCGATGTCGAACCTTACGCCATCGTCGGCGGTAATCCGGCGAAGTTTATCCGTTGGCGGTTCACGCCGGAAACCATCGCGCGGTTGCTTGCTTTGCGCCTCTATGACTTGTCCGAGGCGGACTTTGCGGTGATTCAGCCCCTGCTCGCCGATGACGATATCGATGCGTTGGAAAGGGGAATTGCGGCCTTGCGCCGTTAAACACAACGGGCGGGAAATCCCCGCCCGTTTCGTTTTACTCGGCCTTGGCCGCCGTCGCCGGTTGGCGGCGTTTGCGCATCAGGCGCAGCAGCGGTGGCAGCGCCAGCACCGCTACCGCCAAAACCAGCAGCGTTTGCGCGATGCTGCTGCTCCACAGGATGCCGAATTCGCCATTGCTGATCGACAGCGCACGGCGCAGGTTTTGCTCCAGCATCTCACCCAGCACGAAGCCCAGAATCAGCGGCGACATCGGGAAATGCATTTTCCGCAGGATATAACCGAATACCCCCAACCCGACCATCAGCAGCAGATCGAAGGTGGTGCTGTGCACCGCATAAACCCCCACCGCTGAAACCGCGGCGATCGCCGGCACCAGGAACCACAGCGGAATGGTCAGCATGCGGGTGAACAGGCCGACCAGCGGCAGGTTCATGATCAGCAAGATGACGTTGGCGATCAGCAGTGCGGCGATCAGCCCCCAGACGATATCCGGTTGCTCGGTGAACATCGCCGGCCCGGGGGTGATGTTGTACAGCGTCAGCGCCCCCATCATCACCGCCGTGGTACCGGAACCCGGCACGCCCAGCGTGAGCATTGGAATGAACGAACCGCAGGCCGAAGCGTTGTTGGCCGCTTCCGGCGCCGCTACGCCACGGATGTCGCCTTTGCCGAAGGTGTCGCTGTTGCCGCTGATTTTCTTTTCGGTCATGTAGGTCAGTGCGCTGGCGATGGTGGCGCCGGCGCCCGGCAGAATGCCGACGAAGAAGCCGATCACCGACGAGCGCAGGGTCGGGCCGGCGCACTGCGCCGCCTCTTTGCGGTTGAACAGCAGCCGGCCGGTTTTGCGTACCAGTTTTTGCCCGGCGCTGGTGCTTTCCAGCATCAGCAGAATTTCACTGACCGAGAACAGGCCGATCACCACCACGATGAACTGCACGCCGTCGGAGAGGTGCACGCTGTCGAAGGTAAAACGGTAAACGCCGGTGTTGGCATCGACGCCCACCGTCGCCAGCCCCAGACCGATCAGCGCCGCCAGCAGCGATTTCAGCGGGTTCTGGCTCATCATGCTGCCGAGGCAGGCGATGGCGAACACCATCAGGGCGAAATACTCCGCCGGGCCGAAGGCCAGCGACCAGCGCGCCAGCAGCGGTGCGAACAGGATGATGCCACCGATGGCGATCATCGAGCCGAAGAACGAGCTGACCGCCGAAATGGACAGCGCCACGCCGGCGCGCCCTTGCTGCGCCATCGGGTAGCCGTCCAGCGCGGTCATGATCGCCGCCGCGTCGCCCGGCACGTTGAGCAAAATCGACGAGATGCGCCCGCCGTACTCACAGCCGATGTATACCGTCGCCAGCAGGATCAGCGCCGACTCGGCCGGTAGCTTGAGGGCGAACGCCAGCGGCAGCAGGATCGCCACGCCGTTGATCGGCCCCAGGCCCGGCAGCAGGCCGACGATGGTGCCGACGAAGCAGCCGATCAGGGCGATAATCAGGTTCTGCGGCACCAGCGCCACTTCGAACCCTTGGGTCAAATACATCCAGGTTTCCATCATCGCTCCCGTTAGCTCAGCCAGGCGCCGAGCGGCAGTGTGACATCGAGAAGGCGGTCAAAGGCGTAGTACAGCGCTGTGCCCATGATGACGCCGGAGATCGCCGCCGCCGGCAGGCTGGCCTGAAACAGCAGGCCGATGCTGAACGTCAGCAGCGCGGTCGCCAGCGGGAAGCCCAGCCATTCAAAGCCCCAGGCGTACAGCACCAGGGTGATCACCAGTACCAGCAGCCGTTGCAGCACTTTGTTGTGCGGCCACTCCACTGCCTGCGGGCGGCGCAGCAACAGCAGGGCCGCGCACAGCGCCATCAGGCTGAGGATTGCCAGCGGGAACGGGCGCGGCCCCAGCGGTTCATAGCTGTATTCGCTCTGGATGCCCCAGCCGATGAACAGCCCGCCGATACACAGCAGCAGCCAAAAGCCGGCAAAAATACGATCGCTCATGGTTTTCCCCTGCGGTTATTTGGCCAGGCCGAACACTTTCGCCTGCTCACGGTATTGGGCAACCTGATTTTTCACGTAGGCGTCCAGCTCTTTGCCGGTCATGTTGAATTCGAACAGGCCGCGCAAATCGCGCTGCTGCTTGAATTCGTCGGTCGCCATCATTTTCTGGAAGGTGTCGATCCACCATTGGTACTCTTCATCGCTGACTTTCGGCCCGACGTAGAAGCCGCGAATGATCGGCCACACCAGGCTGTATCCCTGCTCTTTGGCGGTCGGGATGTCGGCCAACTGGCCCGGCAGACGTTGCTCGGCATACACCGCCAGCACGCGGATTTTGTCGCCCTGCAGGTAAGGCACCATCTCGCTCAGGTCACCGGAGACCGCCTGGATATGGTTGCCCAGCAGGGCGGTCACCGGCTCACCGCCGCCTTCGAACGCCACGTAACGCATCTTGCGCGGATCCACGCCGACTTCACGCGCCAGCAGCGCGGTTTTCATCCAGTCCTGGCTGCCGATGGAGGCGCCGGCACCGAACACCACGCTGTTGGGATCTTTTTGGAAGGCGTCCATCAGGTCTTTCAACGTTTTGTAAGGCGAGTCGGCGCGCACCGCGATCATGCCGTAATCGGTGCCGACCGCCGCCAGCCATTTCACGTCATCCACGTTGTAGCGGCCGAACTTGCCCTGGGACAGGTTGAGCAGCGAACCGCCGGAGAAGGCCACCACGGTGCCGAATTCCGCCGGGCGCTGCGCGACGATGGCGTTGTAGGCCACCGCGCCGACGCCGCCGGGCATATAGGTAACGCGCATCGGTTTATCGATGGCCTTGGTGTCCTGCAGCGAGACCTGAATCAGCTTGCAGGTCAGATCGAAGCCGCCGCCGGGCTTGGCCGGTGCGATGCATTCGGTGCGTTTGGGGGCTTCCACGGCAAAGGCCTGATTGGCCGCCAGCAACAGGGCGGCGGCGGTAAAGGTACGGGTCATTATTTTTTTCATTGTGACTTGCCCTCGGTATTGTCTGGTTGTGAATCCCGCCGGGTGCGGTTGCAGGATTGTTAAAACAACAACCTTTCATTTACCTTTCAGCGGCCGGAAAATTTTCCAGTCTGTGACTAGGGTCTCTTGTCGCGAGCAAATAGCGGGGGTGTTAACATAGAACAGAAAAGAAGAACAGGGCGCAAAGCCCGCCAAAATCCTGCGTAATATCAGGTTTGCCGTGCTTCTTTCGCGATAAAATGATGATAAATAAAATCAATATGGTGATAATTGTATGTTTTTATTAGGGAAACTATTTGGCGGTAAGGATAATGCCAAAGTCCGTGCAATCAAAAGGCTGCCAGAGGTTTACGCCGATATGGTTGGCGAAGCCGGCGGCTGCCGTTTGAAGCATTTGCGTGCGGAAATCGGTGTGTTCGAATTGCACTTTTCTAACGTTGACGGTGAAAAATATACGTGCCAGATGAGCGCCTGCGTGACCGGTATCGATCTGGTGTTTGCCACCAACAACCGTTCCGTATTGGTTTCATCACCGTTCACCCCGGAAAAGTTGCGTCCGGTGCTGGAGCTGGCCCTTGCCAACAGCCCCGTCCCGCTAGCCTGACGCCGCCATACGATCGCGCCCCATACGCATAATTGTGTACCAGCTCTCAAAACTGGCGGTGTGGCGCTCTTCTATCCCTCCATTTTCCATGCCATCCTCTGTTATCGGCCTGTTAACGGACGCCGTATCGGCGCCAGGTTGTTCAGGCAAATCAATGGAATGGAAACATGCGACTGTTATTGGTTGAAGATCATCCTGAACTGTCTCACTGGCTGCAAAAGGCGCTGACCGGCGCCGGGTTCGCCGTCGACGTCGCTCCTGACGGCGTGGCAGCCGATCACCTGCTGCTTCATGAACGCTATGCGCTGGCGGTGCTGGATGTGGCGTTGCCGCGTTTGAACGGCCTGGATCTGTTGGCGCGGCTGCGCAAGCGCGGGCAGGATCTGCCGGTGCTGTTATTGACGGCGCGCACCGACGTGACCGATCGGGTGAAAGGCCTGAACCTGGGTGCGGACGATTATCTCACCAAGCCGTTCGAGTTGGATGAACTGGAGGCGCGCATTCGGGCGCTGCTGCGCCGCAGCGTCGGCGCCGCGCAGTTGGCGTTACAGTATGGCGCGCTGACTTATCACGATGAAGGTTATTTCCTGCTGGCAGGCAAGCCGCTGGCGCTGACGCCGCGCGAGCTGGCGGTGTTGACCGCGCTGATGCACCGGCGTGGCCGCCCGGTGGCCAAGCAACAGCTGTTTGAGCAGGTGTTTACGCTGTCCGACGAGGCCAATCCGGAGAGCATCGAGCTTTACGTACACCGTCTGCGGAAAAAGCTGCAGGGCAGCGATGTGGCAATCGTCACGCTGCGCGGTCTGGGTTATAGCCTGGAGCTGTGCAATGCGGTGGTTTAACGCGCCGCGCTCGCTGTTCTATCAACTGCTGCTGTTTTTTGGCCTGCCGCTGCTGGCGTTGGGCGGCATCTCGATTTACACCCACTATTTCAGCGCCATGAGCGCCGCTACCCTGGCTTACGACCGCACGCTGCTGGCGTCGGCGCGCACCGTGGCGGAGCGGCTGGTGGTGCGCGAAGGCAAACTGGCGGTCGATGTGCCCTACGTGGTGCTCGACAGTTTCGAGCGCAACATGAACGATCAGCTCTATTACGAGGTGATCTCGCCGCAGGGGAAAAGCATCTCGGGCTATGACGATCTGCCGTCGCTGCCGCCCCATATCCCGCGCTCCACGCTCTATCCGGCGCTGGTGCATTTTTACGATGCGGAATACCTCGGCCGGCCGATCCGCGTGGCGGCGCTGTTTCAACCGGTCAACGAGTCGGGCGTCAGCGGTATGGCGACCATTCTGGTGGCGGAAACCCTGGAATCGCGCCGTTATCTGGCGCGGCAGATGATGATTGCGGCGCTGCTGAGCCAGGGCACGGTCGTGGTGTTGACCCTGATCCTGGCGTTTGCGCTGTTGAAACGGGTGTTGAAACCGATGCGTAAACTCTCCGGCATCATGCTGCGGCGCGATCCGGGCGAACTGACGCCCTTGCCGCGGGTTCTGCCGTGGTCGGAGATGCAGCCGCTGCTGTTGGCGTTCAATCGCTATATCGAACGGTTACGGTTGATGGTGGCGCGTCAGGAACGCTTCAGCGCCGATGCCTCTCACCAGTTACGCACGCCGCTGGCGGTGCTGAAGACCCAGGCCGGGGTGGCGCTGGCCAGCGATCAGCCGCAGCAGTGGCGCGAAAGCCTGCAGGCGATGAGCGCCACGCTGGATAGCACCGTGGCGCTGACTGACCGTCTGTTGCATCTTTCACGCCTGAAGGCCAGCGAACACCACGCCGACCGTAAGCTGCAGCCGGTCAATCTGGCGCAGGTGCTGCGCGACGCCTGTTTTTCGCGCTTGCCGCAGGCGCGCAGCAAACAGATCGATCTCGGCTTCGAAGGCGAAGCGGCGTGTCAGGTGGCGGGGGAGCCGCTGCTGTTGGCCGAACTGTGCGCCAACCTGCTGGATAACGCGTTGAAATACACGCCGCGTCAGGGCGTGGTTACCGCACGCTTAACGCTGGACAAGGCGGCGGGGGAAGGTGTGCTGGAGATTGAAGACAGCGGCCCCGGCATCGCCTTGCAGGACAAGGCGCTGGCGTTGCAGCCGTTTCATCGGCTGGACAACGTTGGCGATCAGCCGGGAGCCGGCTTGGGATTGGCGTTGGTGAAGGATATCACCGCCTATCACGGCACCCGCCCGGAGCTGCTGAGCTCCGCCGCGCTGGGCGGCCTGTTGGTGCGGGTGCGTTTCAGACTCTTGCGTTAGGCTTGTTCTTTGCAGGACTCGGCGTTGGCCGCCGGGGCCTTGATCTTGCGGGTTAGCGGCGTGCGTAGCCGTTGCGACAAGACCACGCCCAGCAGGGTGATACCGCCGCCGATCAGGTGGTACCCGTGCAGTTGCTCATGCAGGAACAGCACGGCGATGGCGGCGGTAAACACCGGCGCCAGGTTCATGAAGATCGAGGCGGTGTTGGCGCCCAGGCGCATGACGCCCTGGATCCACAGGAACGGCGCGATGATCGAAGCCGGAATGCCGGCGAACAGCACCAGCGGCAGGTTGTGGCCGTTCAGCCCGACATCCTGCGCCATCAGGAAATTAGGCAGCAACAGCAGCACGCCGAAGAAGATCTGCACGTACAGCGATTGCCAGTTCGGCAGCGCGATGGCCCAGCGCTTGGTCAACACGCCGTACAGCGCGTAAGACGCGGTGGCGGCCAGCATCATCAATTCCCCCTTGCCGATACCGTGCTGTAGCAGCACGCCGGGCTGGCCGCCGCTGACCAACCAGATCAAGCCGCCGAAGGAGAGTATGCTGCCGAGCAGCACGCCGACGGTCGGCGCGATGCGTAACAGCACGATGCTGATCAGAATGGTCAGCAGCGGTATCAGCGAGACGATGATACCCATAAACAGCGCGCTGACGCTGTGTGCCGCGTAATAGGCCAGACTTTGGTACAGCACCATGCCCAGCAGGCCGAGGATCATCAGTTTCCACCAGTTGGCGCGCACCTGCGCCCAGTGGCGGATCACGCCTGGCAGCACGAACGGCGTCAGGGCGATCAGCGCCAGCAGCCAGCGGTAGAGCGAGATGGCTGCCGGATCGATGGCGGTGGCGGAGAGTTTGCTGACGACGGCGTTAATCGACCAAATCAGCACGGCCAACAGCGGGAAAAGCATATTCATGATAATTATTCTCAATAACGTCTAACATGCTGGCTAGTCTACGCGTGTCCGGTTTATCATATATAGTGATATTCAGACAAAAATCGGCGTAAACAAGACAAATCACGGGACGAAATCATGCCAGAAATCCGCCATTTTCCCGAGTCGCTGATCCCCGCGCCCAATCCGGTGCAGTTCCGCTGCGAGGAGTTCAACGCCCGCACCGAATTCCAGCCGCACAGCCATACCTGGGGCCAGTTGATGTGGGTAAAAGCCGGGGTGATGGTGCTGCGCATCGGCGGGCAGCGCTTTCTGGCACCGCCGGAGTTCGTGCTATGGGCGCCGGCGGGCGCCGAACACTCCTGCTACAACCAGCGGCTGGCGCAGTGCCGCATGGTGGACATCATGCAGACGCTGTGCGCCGGCATGCCGGCCGAGCCTTGTCTGGTGAGCGTGACGCCGATCTTTCGTGCCATCGCCGAGGATTTCTATGCGCGCAAGCAGTACATTCCGCAGACGGAAGAGGATATGCGCCTGTGTCAGGTACTGATCGACCAACTGAGCCGGTCACCGCGCCAGCAAACCTATTTGCCGTCGTCGGACGACAAGTTTTTGGCGCCGGTGTTGGAGGCGCTGGAACATTGCCCGGCGGATAACACCTCGCTGGCGGTGTGGGCCGGCCGGGTATACACCACCGAGCGCACGCTGTCGCGCCGCTGCCAGCAGGATCTGGGCATGTCGTTCAGCGAATGGCGCCAGCGCCTGCGTTTCCTGCACGCCGTGTCGTTGCTCGAGCAGGGCAAAACCGTGCAGGAAGTGGCGCTGGACGTCGGCTACAGCTCCGCGTCGGCGTTTATCGTCATGTTCCAGCAGATCGCCGGCACCACCCCTGAGCGCTTTCGCCGTGCCTGATTCAGTGGCACACTATTTCGCAGACAAATAGCCGTAAACCGTCGGAGAACGCAGTGAAAATTCTGGTTGATGAAAATATGCCGTACGCGGCCGAGCTGTTCAGCCGTTTGGGTGAAGTGCAGGCGGTGCCGGGCCGCCCGATCCCGCGCGAGGCGCTGGCGGATGCCGACGCGCTGATGGTGCGTTCAGTCACCAAGGTCAATGAAGAATTATTGACCGGCAGCCGCATTGGCTTTGTCGGCACCGCGACCGCCGGCACCGATCACGTCGATGACGCCTGGCTGCAACGGCAGGGCATCGGGTTTTCCGCCGCACCGGGCTGCAACGCCATCGCGGTGGTCGAGTATGTGTTCTCCGCGTTGATGCTGTTGGCCGAGCGCGACGGCTTCCACCTGCGGGATAAGACCGTCGGTATCGTCGGCGTGGGCAACGTCGGTTCGCGCCTGGACGCGCGCCTCAAAGCGCTGGGTGTGCGCACGCTGCTGTGCGATCCGCCGCGCGCCGATCGCGGCGATGCCGGGGAGTTTTGGCCGCTGGAGAAGCTGGTGGCCGAGGCCGACGTGCTGACTTTCCATACGCCGCTGAATAAATCCGGCCCATACCATTCGCTGCATCTGGCGGATGCCGAGCTGCTGGCGGCGTTGCCGGACAACCGCATTCTGATCAACGCCTGCCGCGGGCCGGTGGTGGATAACGCCGCGCTGCTGCAGGCGCTGGAAAAAGGCAAAAAACTGAGCACGGTGCTGGATGTGTGGGAACCGGAACCGGATCTCTCCTTGCCGCTGCTGGCGCGAGTGGATATCGGCACCGCGCACATCGCCGGGTATACGCTGGAAGGCAAAGCGCGCGGCACCACTCAGGTGTTCGAGGCCTTCAGCCGCCATCTGGGGCAGCCGCAGCAGGTGGCGCTGGCCACGCTGCTGCCGGTGCCGGAGTTTAGCCAGATCCGCCTCAACGGGCCGCTGGATGAAGCGCGGTTAAAACGTTTGATGCACTTGGTGTATGATGTGCGCCGCGATGATGCGCCGCTGCGCAAAATTGCCGGGCAACCGGGTGAATTCGATCGCCTGCGCAAGCACTACCAGGAACGCCGCGAGTGGTCTTCGCTGGCCGTGCAATGCGACGACAGCGCCAGCGCCGAGTTGCTCGGCAAGCTGGGCTTCAGCGTGGCGTAGCGCGTAAGGTTGTCTTAAGCCAACGCCGCTACAGTGAGCGGCAAAGATTATCGGGCGGTGGCTGCACTGCCCGTCTGCTTTTATGAATGAAATACTCTGGAGAAAACCCGATGTCTGACGGCTGGAATATCGCGCTGCTCGGCGCCACTGGCGCGGTAGGTGAAGCGTTGCTGGAATTGTTGCAGGAACGCCAGTTCCCGGTGGGTGAACTCTATCCTCTGGCAAGCGAACGCAGCGCGGGCGCCAATGTGCGCTTCAACGGCAAGTCTATTCTGGTGCAAAACGCCGAAGAGTTCGACTGGTCGCAGGCGCAACTGGCCTTCTTCGTCGCCGGCAGCGAAGCTTCCGCGCGTTATGCCGAAGAGGCCGGCAACATGGGCTGCCTGGTGATCGACACCAGCGGCCTGTTCGCCATGGAACCGGATGTGCCGCTGGTGGTGCCTGGCGTTAACCCGCAGGTGCTGGCGGATTATCGCAACCGCAATATCGTCGCGGTCGCCGACAGCATGGTCAGCCAGCTGCTGACGGCGATCAAACCGCTGACCGAACAGGCAGGGCTGTCGCGTCTGCACGTTACGACGCTGATGTCGGTATCGTCGCGCGGCAAGGCGGCAGTGGACGATCTGGCCGGCCAGAGCGCGCGTCTGCTGAACGGCATTCCGGCCGAGGAAGGCATTTTCGGTAAACAGCTGGCGTTCAACCTGCTGCCGCTGATCGCCGACGAGCAGGGCAGTGTGCGCGAAGAACGCCTGATCGTCGATCAGGTGCGCAAGGTGCTACAGGACGAAGGGTTGCCGATTTCGGTGAACTGCATTCAGTCGCCGGTGTTTTATGGCCATGCGCAGGTGGTGCACCTGGAGGCGCTGCGTCCGCTGTCCGCCGAAGAGGCGCGCAGCGAGCTTGAAGAGGTCGAGGACGTTCAGCTGAGCGAAGAAGACGATTACCCGACGCAGGTCACTGACGCCTCCGGCAGCGATGCGCTCAGCATCGGCTGCCTGCGCAATGATTACGGCATGCCTGAACTGCTGCAGTTCTGGACGGTGGCGGACAACGTGCGCTTTGGCGGTGCGTTGATGGCTGTCGAAACCGCCGAGCGTCTGGTGCAGGAGCAGATGTACTGATGTCTGAGGCGGTCTCACCCGCTCAGCCGACGCTGAAGATCGCGCTGGGCATTGAATATGACGGCAGCCGTTACTACGGCTGGCAGCGGCAGCAAGAAGTGGCCAGCGTGCAGGAACGGTTGGAGCAGGCGTTGAGCAAGGTAGCGGATGCGCCGATTACCGTGCTGTGCGCCGGTCGGACCGACGCCGGGGTGCATGCTACCGGGCAGGTGGTGCATTTCGAAACTACCGCGCGCCGCAAGGACGCCGCCTGGACGATGGGGGTGAACACCCATCTGCCGCCGGACATCGCGGTGCGCTGGGTAAGCCCCGTCGCCGATGATTTTCACGCACGTTTCAGCGCCACCGCGCGCCGTTACCGCTATATTATTTTCAACCATCGCTATCGGCCGGCAGTGCTGCAACAGGGGGTGACGCATTTTTATCATCCGCTGGACGCCGAACGCATGCACCGGGCGGCGCAGGCGCTGCTGGGCGAGAACGACTTCACTTCGTTCCGCGCGGTGCAATGTCAGTCGCGCACCCCGTGGCGTTGCGTAAAACACGTTAAGGTTACGCGCTACGGCGAATATATTGTGGTAGATATCAAGGCGAATGCCTTTGTGCATCACATGGTTCGCAACATCGTCGGCAGCCTGATGGAGATCGGCTGCGGCAATCAGGATGAGAACTGGATGGCCGAGTTGCTGGCGCTGAAGGATCGCAATCTGGCGGCGGCGACGGCGCGAGCCGAAGGGCTGTATCTGGTTTCTGTGGATTATCCCGAACACTTTGGCTTACCGCGGCCGCCGATGGGGCCGCTGTTTTTACCCGACGATTAAACGCCGGCACGCCTGAAAGCGTCGCTCCCTTGTGCTTCTGCCGGGTGATTGAAACGCCCGGTATCAATGAGAGAATTTATGGACATCATCAAGTTTATTATTGATTTCATTTTGCATATTGATGTGCACCTGGCCGAACTGGTCGCACAATACGGCATGTGGGTCTACGCTATTCTGTTCCTGATCCTGTTTTGCGAAACCGGTCTGGTGGTGACGCCGTTCCTGCCGGGGGATTCTTTGCTGTTTGTCGCCGGCGCGCTGGCGGCGTTGCCGACCAACGATCTGAACGTGCACACCATGGTGGCGTTGATGGTGACGGCGGCGATCCTCGGCGATGCGGTGAACTATACGATCGGTCGGCTGTTCGGCGAGAAGTTGTTCAGCAACCCGAATTCGAAGATTTTCCGCCGCAGCTATCTGGACAAGACGCATCAGTTCTATGAGAAGCACGGCGGGAAAACGATTATTCTGGCGCGATTCGTGCCGATCGTGCGCACTTTTGCGCCATTCGTCGCCGGTATGGGGCATATGTCCTATCGCCACTTCGCCGCTTACAACGTGATTGGCGCACTGGTTTGGGTGCTGCTCTTCACTTATGCCGGCTACCTGTTCGGCGATCTGCCGGTGGTGCAGGAAAACCTGAAACTGTTGATCGTGGGGATCATCATCGTTTCGATTCTGCCGGGCGTGATTGAAATTTGGCGCCACAAGCGCGCGGCTGCCCGCCAGCAAAAACAGTAAAGACAGCGCTTGACCTGTCGGTTCGACCAGTTTTTTGTCCACAGCGTCGGGCCGATATGGTTTAATGAGCGACATAATGGTCTGTTCCTGTGAACAACCCTGAAGCCGAATGCCTCAGTCGCGCGCTTGCCGCGCCGCGAACGGGCATTTTTTCATTGGGATGTTTTCGGGGGGATTGTTAAAGCATGAACAGCAGACTGGCGTATGCCAGGTTCAAACAGAAAGGTCATCGATGAGCTGGATTGAACGAATTCTTAACAAGAGCAATATCACACAAACCCGTAAGGTGAGCATTCCTGAAGGGGTCTGGACCAAATGCGACAGCTGCGGCCAGGTTCTCTACCGCGCCGAACTGGAGCGTAATCTGGAAGTGTGCCCGAAGTGCGACCACCATATGCGTATGGGCGCGCGCGCGCGTCTGCACACCCTGCTGGACGAAGGCAGCGAAGTGGAGTTGGGCAGCGATCTGGAGCCGAAAGATGTTCTGAAGTTCAAGGATTCCAAACGCTATAAGGATCGCTTGGTCGCCGCCCAGAAGGCGACCGGCGAGAAAGACGCGCTGGTGGTGATGAAGGGCACGCTGTACGGCATGCCGATCGTCGCGGCCTCCTTCGAATTCGCCTTTATCGGCGGCTCGATGTCTTCCGTGGTCGGCGCGCGTTTCGTGCGCGCGGTTGAGCAGGCGCTGGAGGACAACTGTCCGCTGGTGTGCTTCTCTGCCAGCGGTGGCGCGCGTATGCAGGAAGCGCTGATGTCGCTGATGCAGATGGCGAAAACCAGTGCGGCGTTGGCTAAAATGCAGGAGCGCGGCTTGCCGTATATCTCTGTGCTGACCGACCCGACCATGGGCGGCGTCTCCGCCAGTCTGGCGATGCTGGGTGACATCAACATCGCCGAGCCGAAAGCGTTGATCGGCTTCGCCGGTCCGCGCGTGATCGAGCAGACCGTGCGCGAGAAACTGCCACCGGGCTTCCAGCGCAGCGAGTTCCTGATCGAAAAAGGCGCGATCGACATGATCGTACGCCGCCCGGAAATGCGTCAAACGTTGGCGAGCATTCTGTCCAAGCTGACCAATCAGCCGCAGACGCATTTCGATGAAGCTGCGCCGGCCGTCGTCCTGGAGCAACAGGCCGACGCCTGAGGCAAAGGCCGATCCCGCCGGGTTCAGCCGTCACTTTGTGGCTAAGTGACGGCTGATGCCCGTAGCCTGGCGGGCCGCTGCGCATCGCGCTGCGGTCTGCAGGTTGGCGGACGTAACGAAGCGCATCGCCTTTACCGCGGTGAGGGTGGTGCCCTGATGGATTAATGAACCCAAGTTCAGTGATGGGACTCATGCAAAACCACCAAATTCCCCAAGCCACGTCGCCATTGAGCTCGTGGCTTTATTATCTGGAACGTCTGCATAGCCAGGCGATCGAACTCGGCCTCGAGCGCGTGCAGCGCGTCGCGGCGCATCTGGATTTACTGACCCCCGCCCCCACGGTGTTCACCGTTGCCGGTACCAACGGCAAAGGCACAACCTGTCGCACCCTCGAAGCCATTCTGCTGGTTGCCGGCCTGCGCGTCGGCGTTTACAGTTCGCCGCATCTGGTGCGCTATACCGAGCGCGTGCGCATTCAGGGGGAAGAGCTGAGCGAAGCGGAGCACAGCCGCTCGTTCGCCGCCATCGAAGCCGGTCGCGGCGAGACTTCGCTGACCTATTTCGAATTCGGCACTTTATCGGCACTGCAGCTGTTCAAGCAGTCGCGGCTGGATGTGGTGATCCTGGAAGTAGGCCTGGGCGGGCGTCTTGACGCCACCAACATCGTCGATCCGAGCGTGGCGGTGATCACCAGCATCGCGCTCGATCATACCGACTGGCTGGGCAACGATCGCGAAAGCATCGGCCGTGAAAAGGCCGGCATTTTCCGCAGCGGCAAACCGGCGGTGGTGGGTGAACCGGATATGCCGGAAAGCATTCGCCAGGTTGCCGAAACGCTTGGCGCGCCGCTGTATCGCCGCGGTGAAGCCTGGAGCTTCAGCGAGCAGGGCGATCGCTGGCAGTGGCAGGGCGGTGATACGCTGCTGACCGATCTGCCGATGCCGAACGTGCCGTTGGCCAATGCTGCCACTGCGCTGGCGGCGCTGAACTGTTCCCCGCTGGAAATCGACGAACGCGCGATCTTCACCGGGCTGCAGCAGGCGACGCTGCCGGGGCGTTTCCAGATCGTGCGGCGGGAGCCGACGCTGATCCTCGACGTAGCGCATAACCCGCACGCCGCCGGCTATCTGGCCGGGCGCTTGGCCAAGCTGCCGCGCGACGGTGGCAAGGTGCGCGCGGTGGTGGGCATGCTGTCGGACAAGGATATCGCCGGCACGCTGGCTTGCTTGAGCGAGCAGGTGGATGAATGGTACTGCGCACCGCTCGATGGGCCGCGCGGCGCCGGCGTCGAACAGTTGGCGCAACATCTGACGGAACCGCGGCGCTTTGCCGATGTCGAAACTGCCTGGCGGCAGGCTATGCAGGATGCTGATAAACAGGATATTGTGATCGTCTGTGGATCGTTCCACACCGTTGCGCAGGTGATGGCGGCGTTAGACGAGATGCGGGGAGTGTGAGTGGCGAGTAAATTTCAGAACCGACTGGTCGGAACCGTGATTCTGGTGGCGCTGGGGGTGATCATCCTGCCAGGCTTGCTGGATGGCAAAAAGAAGCATTACGAGGATGAGTTCGCGGCCATTCCCCTGGTGCCGAAGCCGGGCGACGTTGAAGAAAACGACGTACTGCCGCCGGTGACGCAACCGCTGCCGGCGCAGCCGCCGGAAGGGGCCGCCGCGTTGGTCGAACAGCAGGCTGCCAATGAAGCGGCAACGCAGCAGGCGGTGCGGCCGAACGCCCAGCCGCCGGCGCAGGTGGTGCCACCGGTCGAGACACGTCCTCAGCCGGTACCGCAGCCTAAGCCGAAACCGGTGGAAACCAAACCGGTGGAAGTGAAACCGAAGCCGGCGCCGCAGCCGAAGCCGGTGGAAGTGAAACCGACGCCGAAGCCGGAGCCTAAACCGGAACCGAAACCGGAGCCAGCCCCGAAACCGGAACCGGCGCCGCAGCCGAAACTGGCGGAAGAGAAAGCGCCGGCCGGGCAGGCCTACGTCGTGCAGCTCGGCGCGTTGAAAAACGCCGCCAAGGCGAACGAGATCGTCGCCTCGCTGCGGCTCTCGGGCTATCGCGCCTTTACCGTGCCGTCAACGCCGGTGCAGGGGCAGATTACCCGCATCTACGTCGGGCCGGACGCTTCGAAGCAGAAGCTGCAATCGGCGCTGCCGTCGCTGAACTCGATCAGCGGGCTGAGCGGGCAGGTGAAGCCATACGGGGCTCGTTGACAGGGAGGTCATATAAGTATGCAAACAGATTTTTCGGATGCCAATGAGCGCCACTGGTTTGATGCTGAGTTATTGTTAGAAAAAGAACGCTTTGCCAATGCAGATCATTTATACGGTTTTTCTGCGGAATGTGGCCTCAAAGCATTGATGATCGCTTTCGGCATGCCTTGCAATGAAGCCGGAAGTCCTCAGGAAAAGAAGGATTGGAAGCATATCGATAATCTGTCTGTGCGTTATGAGGCCTATCGTTCAGGTGGGGAGTTTGCTGACTATCGTTGTGAGGATGTGGATGCATTTTCCAATTGGAAAGTTAGTGACCGCTATGCCAAGCAATTAGGGTTTACAGTGGAGTATGTTGCGGCTCATCGGAGTGCGGCTAAAGTGATTCGTTCCTTGGTCAAGACAGCTCGCAAACGAGGAATAATTGAATGACATTTGATCAGATTTTGCCAGCGTTGAAATCATTATTCTTACGTTTCGAAGATGACTTGACGACATGCAAACCTATCCTGATAAACCGAGATCTAAATGCTCGGATTCGATTGATCGTTGATGAAAAGCATGAAACTGAAGAGACTCGTAAACTCTTAGAAAAATTGGTATCTGAAATATACCAGGTACTGGCTGACAAACATGCTTATCCTCCTGAAAGAGCACTGTTATTTGAAGAGGATATTGAGTCAGAGCGATTGGCCTCTCATGCCTTTTTATTAGACAGTAGATTGGATGGAATTTACATTGTAGATCGCTTTGCAACTCCAACCGATTGGTCGCAAATAACACCGGTTAGTGAGAAAAAAAATAGAACGGTATTTTTCTCCATCAAAGGCGGTGTAGGGCGCTCATCCTCTATGGCGGCTACCGCGTGGGCTCTTGCTGAGAGTGGGAAGAAAGTCATGGTGCTAGATTTAGATCTTGAGTCGCCAGGCTTGTCTTCGGCTTTACTACCAGATGATCGTCGCCCTGGCTATGGTATAGCCGATTGGTTGGTAGAGGATTTAGTGGGAAATGGGGATGCTATTTTTGACGATATGGTAGCTGCTAGCTCACTTTCTCATAATGGCGATATTTGGGTTGTGCCAGCACATGGGCGAGAACCCGGTGAATATATTGCAAAACTTGGCCGCGCTTGGATGCCCTTGAAAAGTCAAGATGGCATGGAGACTTGGGCCAAACGATTGGGGCGTTTGCTTGATAAGTTAGAGGAGCGCTGGCAGCCGGATGTGGTGCTCATTGATTCAAGAGCAGGTATTGATGAGGTCGCTTCTGCCTGTATTACTGAGTTAGGGGCTTCTAACATTTTGCTCTTTGCCTTAAATGGCTCTCAAACTTGGTCAGGATATCGCATCTTATTCCAGCATTGGCGCCGGACTGGCGTGATCCAAGATATCAGGGAACGCTTGCAATTGGTGGGCGCCATGTTGCCTGAACTGGACACTGCTCGTTATTTTGATGAGTTACGGGAAGATGCTTGGAATTTGTTCGCAGAGGAACTCTATGATGAGATTCCTGCCGCAACTGAGGGGGATTTCTGGAACTTCGACATTGCTGATGAAAGCGCCCCTCATTATCCTTTAGCTATTCGCTGGCATCGTAGTTTTGCTGGTTTAAAAAGTTTGCATGGCCGCTTCAATGAAATTGATGGTAGCGAAGTTAGCGCTATTTTCGGGCCGTTGATTGACTACATTAAGTTACAGCAGCCAGGAGAATATGATGAGTAGTCAAGAAATCAGAGATGCTATATCCAAAGCTTTACCGGCGGGAACCTCGAATGATGATGGTGAGTTGACTAAAGACGCTCGTTGGGTATACGTACCACCTTCGCATATCAAAGCCCTACGTTTAGAGTCCAATTTAGTGATTGGCGGGCGTGGTGTAGGTAAAACTTTCTGGAGTAATGCATTAACCAATCCTGCCATTCGGCAAGCACTGGGTAAAGACGTGCCAGATCTTTCCCATGTGGATGTTAAAGCAGGGTTTTCACTTACACCATCAAATCAGCAGTATCCAGATGCTGAGGTTTTTTCCTCACTCTTAAGTCAGGGTTTTTCCCCTGCTGATGTATGGCGTGCCATCGTTGCTCGTTGCCTGTGCTGTGAGCTGAATAAATCAGAAATGGGTGGGCGATGGAGCGAGTGCACGGCTTGGTTAAAGAATGATCCTGAATTTTTCAGTATGTTGCTGGAGGAAGCTGAGCAGCATTACGCTCAACGAGGTAGTGCGATACTTATTGTTTTTGATGCATTGGATCGCACGAGTAATGAGTGGCAAAAAGTGGATGCTATCGTGCGCGGCCTTTTGCAATTAGTCTTGCAGCTAAAGAGATACCCACACCTCCATACTAAGGTATTTCTGCGTGAAGACCAGTTCCGCCGTAAGGTAACGGATTTTACTGATGCATCTAAAATTCTTGCAACACGTGTAGAATTAACGTGGGCCAGTTATGATCTGCATGGTTTGATTTGGCAGTATTTCTGTAATGCTTCTGATAGTTCGGGGAAAGTGTTACGAGAAATCTATCGTAGCGTCGTTGGTAATGAACCTGAAAAGTTACCTAACGGTGTTTGGCAACTGGATGCCAAAGTGAAAAAAAATGAAGATATTCAGCGCCAACTGTTTATACAAATTGCGGGTAACTGGATGGGGCGAGACCGACGACGTGGAGTCCCCTATACATGGAGCGTAGGCCATTTAGCGGATACCCGGGGTTTAACATCCCCCCGTTCTTTTTTATGTGCTCTGCGATCGGCGGCGGATGACTCGCGATTACATCATGCTGAGCACGGGATACCTCTGCACTACGATAGTATTAAACGTGGGGTATTGGCAGCTTCAGAAATTCGTGTCAAAGAAATGGCGGAAGACTACCCTTGGGTGGAAACGTACATGCAGCCACTGCGTGGTATCACTGTACCCTGCCCTTTTGAGGCGATAGAGCAGGCATGGTCAAATGTAACAATGCTTGATTCTACGGCTAGTTTGCCTCCAGAGAACGTTACTGAAGGTGCTCAAGGTGTTTTTGCAGATATGAAAGGGCTTGGTATTTTCGAAACGATGAAAGATGGTCGGGTCAATATGCCGGATCTCTATCGTGTTGGTTTTGGGCTAGGAAGGAGAGGTGGTGTGAAACCAGCGAAGAAGTCTAGCGATGACTGAGAGAGAGCTTGCTAGCATGTTGGCCTCTTAATGCGATGCGGCGATTGGGAATTTTTCGATCGCCGCTTTTTATTTGTAACGTGGTAGGAAATCCCCTACGCAAACGTTTTCTTTTTCTGTTAGAATTCGCCGCGAATTGGATGCGGGGCGATTCATTATTGGAATAGTTCATGGTCTGGATTGATTACGTCATTATAGCGGTGATTGGATTTTCGGCTCTGGTGAGCCTGATCCGAGGGTTTGTTCGCGAAGCATTGTCACTTGTGACATGGGGATGTGCGTTTTTTGTTGCCAGCCATTTCTACTCTTACCTTGCGGTCTATTTCACTCGTTTTGAAGATGAACTGGTGCGAAACGGCATTGCGATCGCGATTTTGTTCATCGCGACCTTGATCGTCGGGGCTATTGTTAACTATGTGATTAGCTCACTGGTAGAGAAAACCGGGTTGTCGGGCACCGACCGGGTGCTGGGCATCTGCTTCGGCGCGCTGCGCGGGGTGTTGATCGTTGCGGCGATCCTGTTCTTCCTGGATACCTTTACCGGCTTTTCACAAAGCGCCGACTGGAAACAGTCGCAGCTCATTCCCCAGTTCAGTTACGTCATCAGGTGGTTCTTTGACTACCTGCAGAGCACGTCGAGTTTCTTGCCGACCCAATTGCCGGGGCGGTAGCGCTGATGAGGAAAAGACAACATGTGCGGTATTGTCGGTATCGCCGGTTTTATGCCGGTAAACCAGTC
Organism: Serratia marcescens; assembly: GCF_001902635.1. Taxonomy (GTDB): domain Bacteria; phylum Pseudomonadota; class Gammaproteobacteria; order Enterobacterales; family Enterobacteriaceae; genus Serratia; species Serratia marcescens_F. The sequence goes on from NZ_MJAO01000012.1 coordinate 144,056, forward strand.
GATTTATGATGCGCTGACGGTGCTTCAGCACCGTGGCCAGGATGCCGCAGGCATCGTCACCATTGACGCCCACAACGGGTTCCGTTTGCGTAAGGCCAACGGCCTGGTGAAGGATGTGTTTGAGGCGCGCCATATGCAACGCTTGCAGGGCAACATGGGCATTGGCCATGTGCGTTACCCGACGGCCGGCAGCTCGAGCGCCTCAGAGGCTCAGCCTTTCTACGTCAACTCGCCGTTCGGCATTACGCTGGCCCACAACGGCAATCTGACCAACGCCCACGAGCTGCGCCAAAAGCTGTTTGAAAGCGGCCGCCGCCATGTCAACACCACCTCCGACTCGGAAATCCTGCTGAACGTGCTGGCCTGCGAGCTGGATCGTTTCCCGCACTACCCGCTGGAGGCCGACAACATCTTTACCGCGGTCGCCGCGATGCATCAGCAACTGCGCGGCGCTTACGCCTGTGTAGCGATGATCATCGGCCACGGCCTGCTGGCGTTCCGCGACCCGAACGGCATTCGCCCGCTGGTGATCGGCAAGCGCACGCTGGAAGACGGCCGCAGCGAGTACATGGTGGCCTCCGAGAGCGTGGCGCTGGATACGTTGGGCTTTGAGTTCCTGCGCGACGTGGCGCCGGGCGAAGCGGTGTACATCACCACCAAAGGCCAGCTGTTCACCCGCCAGTGCGCGGAGAACCCGAAAACCAACCCGTGCCTGTTCGAATACGTCTATTTCGCGCGCCCGGACTCCTTTATGGACAAGATCTCGGTCTACAGCGCCCGCGTGCGCATGGGCCAAAAGCTGGGCGAGAAGATCGCCCGCGAGTGGGAAGATCTGGACATCGACGTGGTGATCCCGATTCCGGAAACGTCCTGCGACATCGCGCTGGAAATCGCCCGCATCCTCGACAAGCCTTATCGTCAGGGCTTTGTGAAGAACCGCTATGTCGGCCGCACCTTTATCATGCCGGGCCAGCAGGCGCGTCGCCAGTCGGTGCGCCGCAAGCTGAACGCCAACCGCGCAGAGTTCCGCGACAAGAACGTGCTGCTGGTGGATGACTCCATCGTGCGCGGCACCACCTCGGAACAAATCGTTGAGATGGCACGCGAAGCGGGCGCCAAGCGGGTGTATCTGGCTTCCGCCGCGCCGGAAGTGCGCTTCCCGAACGTGTACGGTATCGACATGCCGAGCGCCACCGAACTGATCGCTCATGGGCGCGAAGTGGATGAAATCCGTCAGATCATCGGCGCCGACGGCCTGATTTTCCAGGACCTGGACGATCTGATCGACGCGGTGCGTGAAGAGAACCCGGATATCACCCAGTTCGAATGTTCGGTGTTCAACGGCATCTACGTGACCAAAGACGTCGATCAAAGCTATCTGGAGTACCTGGAGTCGCTGCGCAGCGATGACGCCAAGGCGCTGCGGGTACAAACCGAAGCGGAAAATCTGGAACTGCACAACGAGGGCTAACCGCCTGCGTTGAACCTTCAGGGGGCAGCGCCGCAAACGCGGCGCTGCCCCTTGCTCCTGTGACTTGCTTATCCCTCGCCATTGCGGCAAAGTCTGCCTGATCTTACTTTTTTACGGCAGAGGCCATTCCCCCATGAAACGACTCATCATCGGCATTTCCGGCGCCAGCGGCGCGGTCTACGGCGTGCGCCTGTTGCAGGTTTTGCGCGACGTCGCAGAGGTGGAAACCCACCTGGTGATGAGCAATGCGGCGCGGCAGACGCTGGCGCTGGAAACGCCGTACAGCCTGCGTGAAGTGCAGGCGCTGGCCGATGTGGTGCACGATGCGCGCGACATCGCCGCCGGTATTTCCTCCGGTTCGTTCAAAACCCTGGGCATGGCGATTTTGCCTTGCTCGATCAAAACCCTGTCCGGCATCGTCAACAGCTACAGCGATGGATTGCTGACCCGCGCCGCCGACGTGGTGCTGAAAGAGCGCCGTCGTCTGGTGTTGTGCGTGCGTGAAACGCCGTTGCACCTGGGACACCTGCGGTTGATGACCCAGGCGGCGGAGATGGGTGCGGTGATCATGCCGCCGGTGCCGGCGTTTTACCACCAGCCCAAAAGCGTGGAAGACATCATCGATCAGACCGTCAATCGGGTGATCGACCAGTTTGATATCGAACTGCCGACCGATCTGTTCACCCGCTGGCAGGGTGCTAATTAACAGTTTTATCCCTAAATTGGTACATTTGTGCAACACCGCACTGAATTAGGGCGGAGTATGCACCATAATGATCCCACTTCATCACGCTCACTGTTTCATGGCGCCGCCCTGTCGCGGCTGCCAGTGGCGCGGCCCCGACCGGCCGATTCAATTTTGCGGTTATCGTCCCAGGAAACAGTATTGTGAAGGCCGGAGCCGTTCCCTCCGTCCGTAGCACTTAATGTGGCACGATTACTGCAAATTGATTTGGTGGGGAAAGTAATGCCCGTAGTGGCATCAAAAAAATCAATTTGAGGGTAATTTATGAAAAAGCGGGTTTTGATTCTGCCGTTAGTTCTGGCTTTGAGCGCCGCCAGCAGCGCCTTTGCCGCCATTCCTTCAACGCTGAAGATTGGCACCGATCCGACTTACGCACCGTTTGAATCCAAAAATGCCAAAGGCGAGCTGGTCGGCTTTGACATCGATTTGGCCAAAGAGCTGTGCAAACGCATCAATACCCAATGCACTTTCGTGGAGAGCGACTTTGACGCGCTGATCCCATCCCTCAAAGCGAAGAAGATCGACGCCATTATCTCTTCGCTGTCCATTACTGAAAAACGCCAGCAGGAAATCGCCTTTACCGACAAGCTGTATGCCGCCAACGCGCGGCTGATCGCGCCGAAGGGCTCCAAGCTGCTGCCAACCCCCGAAGCGCTGAAAGGCAAGAGCGTGGGCGTGCTGCAGGGCACCACTCAGGAAGCCTACGCCAACGCTATGTGGCAGCCGAAGGGCGTCACCGTGGTGCCTTACCAGAACCAGGATCTGGCCTATGCCGACCTGGCCTCCGGCCGTATCGACGCCGCCTTCCAGGATGAAGTGGCGGGCAGCGACGGCTTCCTGAAACAGCCGCCGGGCAAAGACTATGCGTTCGCCGGCGAGTCGGTGAAGGATGACAAGTTCTTCGGCGTTGGCACCGGCATGGGGCTGCGCAAGACCGATACCGAACTGAAAGCGGCGTTGGACAAAGCCTTCGCCGAAATGCGTAAAGACGGCACCTACGACAAATACGCGAAAAAGTACTTCGACTTTGACGTCTACGGCGGGTAATCCGCTTCCCGTTCCATGCTGTGACTGCGGGGCCGGTGCGCCGGCCCCGATGGTTCGGATCCTAGACCACAGGGTGAAGTAGATGCTGCAAGGCTATTCCCAACTGATTTTCGAGGGGGCTCTGGTAACGCTGGAGTTGGCCCTCAGTTCCGTGGTGCTGGCGGTGGTGATCGGTCTGATCGGCGCCGGCGGCAAACTGTCTCATAATCCCTTTATCTCCGGTCTGTTCGGCGCCTATACCACGCTGATCCGCGGCGTGCCCGATCTGGTGCTGATGCTGCTGATCTTTTACGGCCTGCAGATTGCGCTGAACAATATCACCACGCTGCTGGGCTTCGCGCAGATCGATATCGATCCGCTCGGTGCCGGCATCATTACCCTCGGCTTTATCTACGGCGCTTATTTTACCGAGACCTTCCGCGGCGCCTATCTGGCGGTGCCGAAAGGGCAGATCGAGGCGGCGACGGCCTACGGCTTCAGCGGCGCGCAGATCTTCCGGCGCATTCTGTTCCCAGCGATGATGCGCTTTGCCTTGCCGGGCATCGGCAACAACTGGCAAGTGATCCTGAAGGCGACGGCGCTGGTGTCGATACTCGGCCTGAACGATGTGGTGAAAGCCACGCAGTTGGCGGGGAAAGGCACTTACCAGCCGTTCTTCTTCGCCATCGTGGCCGGTGTGGTGTACCTGATCTTCACTACCGTTTCCAACGGCGTGCTGCTGTGGCTTGAACGGCGTTACTCACTGGGCGTCAAGAGGGCCGAACTATGATCGATATCTTGCAACAGTATTGGCAGTCGCTGCTGTGGAGCGACGGTTACCGCTTCACCGGCGTGGCGGTCACGCTGTGGCTGCTGATTGCCTCGGTGGTGATGGGCGGGCTGCTGGCGATCCCGATGGCGGTGGCGCGCGTCTCTTCCATTCCCTGGCTGCGTTTCCCGGTGTGGCTCTACACCTATGTGTTTCGTGGCACGCCGCTGTACGTGCAGCTGCTGGTGTTCTATTCCGGCATGTACAGCCTGGAAATCGTGCGCGGCAGCGAGTTTCTCAATGCGTTTTTCCGCAGCGGGCTCAACTGCACCATCCTGGCGCTGACGCTCAACACCTGCGCCTATACCACCGAGATCTTCGCCGGGGCGATCCGCGCGGTGCCGCATGGCGAGATCGAGGCCGCCAACGCCTACGGTTTTTCACGCTTCAAGATGTATCGCTGCATTATTTTGCCTTCGGCACTGCGCACCGCGCTGCCGGCTTACAGTAACGAAGTGATCCTGATGTTGCACTCCACCGCGCTGGCGTTTACCGCCACCGTGCCGGATTTGCTGAAGATCGCGCGCGACATCAACGCCGCGACCTATCAGCCGTTCTATGCTTTCGGCATCGCGGCGGTGCTGTACCTGATCATCTCCTACGTGTTAATCAGCCTGTTCCGCAAAGCTGAAAGACGCTGGATGGCACACGTTAGTCACTGATAAATGACGGGAAGAAAAACCATGACTGAGAATAAATTAGCCGTCACGGAACTGCACAAACGCTATGGCGACCACGAAGTGCTGAAGGGGGTCTCGTTGGCGGCCAACGCCGGGGATGTGATCAGCATCATCGGCTCCTCCGGCTCCGGTAAAAGCACTTTTCTGCGCTGCATCAACTTCCTCGAGAAGCCGAGTGAAGGCTCTATCAGCCTGAACAACGAAGACATTCGCATGGTGCGCGACAAGGACGGCCAGCTGAAGGTGTTCGACAAGAAACAGCTGCAGCTGCTGCGCACCCGCCTGACTATGGTGTTCCAGCACTTCAACCTATGGAGCCACATGACGGTGCTGGAGAACGTGATGGAGGCGCCGGTGCAGGTGCTGGGGCTGAGCAAGGCCGAAGCGCGCGAACGCGCGGTGCGCTATCTGGATAAGGTGGGCATCGATGAGCGGGCGCGCGGCAAGTACCCGGTGCATCTGTCGGGCGGCCAGCAGCAGCGTGTCTCGATTGCCCGCGCATTGGCGATGGAGCCGGAAGTGCTGCTGTTCGACGAACCGACGTCGGCGCTGGATCCCGAGCTGGTGGGCGAAGTGCTGCGCATCATGCAGAAGCTGGCGGAGGAGGGGAAGACCATGGTGGTGGTAACGCACGAAATGGAGTTTGCGCGCCACGTTTCCAACCATGTGATCTTCTTGCACAAAGGGTTGATTGAAGAGCAGGGGCCGCCGGCAGAACTGTTCGGCAACCCCAAGAGCCCGCGCCTGCAGCAGTTCCTGTCCGGCGCGCTGAAGTAACCTCGGATCAGCGGGCTTCGGCCCGCTGATTGATCACGTCATCCAATGCCTGTTCCAGTTCCAGATAGCGGAAGTGGAAACCGGCCTCTTCCAGCCGCTTCGGTACCGCCCGTTGACCGCCGAGCACCAGCCCCGCCGCTTCCCCCAGCAACAGACGAATAACGAACGCCGGCAGCCGCAGAAACGCCGGGCGATCGAGCACGTTGGCCAATTGCGCGGCGAACTGTTCGTTATGTACCGGGTAGGGGGCGACCATGTTGAACGGGCCTTCCAGAGTGGCGTGATCCAGCAAATAAATAATGCCGTTGACCATATCTTCAAGATGGATCCACGGCAGGTATTGACGGCCGTCGCCGATCGGGCCACCCAGCCCGAGGCGGAACGGCGGCAGCATTTTGGCCAGCGCGCCGCCCTGCGGCGCCAGCACCACGCCGGTGCGCAACAGGCAGACGCGGGTGGCGCTGCTCTGCGCCTGCAGCGCCAGCGCTTCCCAGCGTTGGCACAGCCGGTGGGTAAATTCGTCGTGCGGCGGCTCCTCTTCGGTGACCACCGCTTGCCCCTGATCGCCGTAGTAACCGAGCGCGGAACCGGAAATCAGCACGCTGGGCGGCGCGTTGCCGGCCTTGATCAACGCCGCCAGCCGCTCGGTCAGATCCCAGCGGCTGTGGCACAGGCGCTCCTTCTGCTGCGCGCTCCAGCGTTTGTCGGTGATGGGCTCGCCGGCCAGATTGATCACCGCGTCGAACTCGTCCAGCGATTGCCGGTCGTCCAGCGTTTGCCAGTAGTCCGGTCGATCGCCCAGTTTGGCCCGCGCTCGCCGCTCGTCGCGGGTCAGCACTGTGATCTGGTGAGAAAGCTCCAGCAGCCTCGCCGTCAGGCTGCTGCCTATCAATCCCGTTGCGCCGGTGATCAGGATCCGCATGGTCAACCTCCCTGGGTTAGTCCCGGCGGTAGCTCATGGTCATGGAAACCGAATCGGCGTAGCGCAGGGCCAGAAGTTTATCTATCTCTACTTCAGCATAGGTTACCCAGGCGTGTTCTTTTACGATATCGAGCACATCCTGCGTTAATTTTTCCAGCAGCGCGAAACGGTTATCTTCCACATGGCGGATGATCGCTTTGGTGATGGTGCGGTAGTTGAGCGCATCGGCGATGTCTTCACTGTTGCGCGCCTTGTCCGCCGGGTAGTGGATCACCACGTTGATCAGGACGTCCTGTCGGTTGTTGATTTCTTCTTCCTTGATACCGATGAACGTGCGCAACCGCAGATTTTTGATGCGAATAACGGCGTCGGGTTGACTGAAAGACATCAGAGATTCTCCATAGGTCTGATTATTGGCGTTCAGAATACACGGAAAGTAGGGAAATGATAACGCGGGGACGATGCGACTCCCCGGCCGGCGGGGAGTCGGAGGAGCGAGCTTAGCCCTGTTCGGCCAGCTTGTAGGCGCGCTCGGTCGCCGGGCGGTTGCTGATGCGCTCGAACCAGTTGCGTACCGCCGGGTAATCCGCCAGATCGATGCGCTGGCGCGGATGCGACACCACCCACGGGTAGGTGGCGATATCGGCGATGCTGTAGTTGTCGCCGCCCAGGTACGGGTGTTTTTGCAGTTCGGCTTCCAGCACGCCGTACAGCCGCTTGGTCTCCAGCTGGTAGCGCTCGATGGCGTAAGGCACCGGCTGCGGCGCGTAGTGGTTGAAGTGGTGATTCTGCCCGAGCATCGGCCCGAACCCGGCCACCTGCCAGAATAGCCACTGCAGGGTGGCGGCGCGTTCGCGTAGGCCCTTACTCAGCAGCTTGCCGGTTTTCTCCGCCAGATACAGCAGGATTTCCCCGGACTCGAACAGGCTGATTGGCGCGCCGCCGTCCACCGGTTGCTGATCGACGATCGCCGGGATTTTGTTGTTGGGAGAAATGCTCAGAAAGTCCGGTTTGAACTGCTCGCCGGCGCTGATGTTTACGCGATGGATACGGTAGGGTAAGCCGACCTCTTCCAAAAACAAGGTGATCTTGTGACCATTGGGAGTAGGCGCGTAATACAGGTCAATCATGTTGCCTCCTGCGGTAAGGTGATCTGTAATTCATTACACGTTGCTGCGGTCTTCGCCGCGCACAAAGGTATATCAGAGATCCAACAATAGCAGCTAAGGATAGCAGGCTATGTGGGATTCGTCCGATGCTATCTGCGCGGTTGGATCACAATTCTCCACCGGGGTGGGCGGCGGTTTGCCGCACGGCGGCGGCGCGGTAAAATGGCGCTTATTTCCCTGTAAAGGATAAGGTTATGAAACTGATGTTCGCCTCGGATATCCACGGATCGCTGCCGGCCGCCGAACGCGTGCTGGGATTGTTTGAACAAAACGGCGCCGACTGGTTGATTCTTCTGGGTGATTTGCTGAATCACGGCCCGCGCAACGCGCTGCCGGTCGGCTATCAGCCCGCTCAGGTTGCCGAACGATTGAATCGCTATAGCGACAAGATCATCGCCGTTCGCGGCAATTGCGACAGCGAGGTCGATCAGATGCTGCTGACGTTTCCCATCGAGGCGTCCTGGCAACAGGTTTTACTGCAAAAAAGACGATTGTTTTTGACCCACGGTCACCTTTATCATCCCTCGGCACTGCCGCCGTTATCCCGCGGAGACGTCTTGGCCTACGGCCATACGCATCTGCCGCAGGCGGAGCGGCAGGGTGAGATCTATTGCTTCAATCCGGGCTCGGTCAGTATCCCGAAAGGGGGCTTTCCGGCCAGCTACGGCATGTTGGATCGGGGCACTTTGAGCGTGCTGACGCTCGACGACGGCAAGGTCGTCGCGGAGGTGGCGTTAACACGCTAAACGCACTAATTTATACACACACAATAAAAATCTTTGAAAAACACTCATTGATTAACCAGCGCGCGGGATGCATCGCGCCAAAATAGAAGGTTTTAGAGGATGGCGGAACAGGGTCAGGCTGCAGATACCGAATGGGTTGATATCGTCGACGAGCAAAACGAGGTGATTGCTCAATCCAGTCGTCAACAGATGCGGGCGGAGCGGCTGCGCCATCGTGCTACCTATATTGTGGTGCATGATGGGATGGGAAAAATTCTGGTGCAGCGTCGCACCGAGATCAAAGACTTCTACCCGGGCTGGCTGGACGCGACGGCGGGTGGCGTAGTGCAAAGCGGTGAAAATGTGCTGGATTCGGCGCGCCGCGAAGCGGAAGAAGAGCTGGGTATCGCCGGCGTGCCTTTCGCCGAGCACGGCCTGTTCTACTTCGAAGAAGAGCAGTGCCGGGTGTGGGGGGCGCTGTTCAGCTGTGTGTCGCACGGGCCGTTCGCGCTGCAGGAAGAAGAAGTGGCTGAGGTGTGCTGGCTGACGCCGGAAGAGATCACCGCGCGCTGCGACGAGTTTACCCCGGATTCGCTGAAGGCGCTGTCACTGTGGCTGACACGCAACAACGAACAGGATTACGGTAAGCCGCTCGACAACCACTGATACGCCAACGCGCGAGAAAGCCGGTCATCGACCGGCTTTTTTTATGGCGCGAATTCAGCAGCTGTCGCGACGGCACAGCGTGGCGGGCAGGGAGCCTGCCGGCTGCCAGGGTTGATCGTTCAGCCGCGCCAGCAGCGCCTGGCCGGCCTGAATGCCGATGTCGCGATGCGGGATGGTCATGGTGGTCAGCGGCGGCTGGCAGACCCGGCTGAACTCGCTGTTGCCGAAACCCACTACCGCCAGATTGTCCGGCACCTTGATGCGCCGCCGCTGGCACTCATACAGCGCACCGCCCGCCAGTTCGTCCGAGGCGCACACCAGTGCGTCCAGCTCCGGCCAGGCGAGCAAAAATTCCGGCAGCTGCTGCGCGCCGGTGCTGAAACTGGCGGGCTGCGCGGCGTTGATCACCCGATGCGGCGACATATGGTTGCGCAGCAACGCCTTGTGCCAGCCCTGCAGGTGCTGTTGGAAAATCCACTGTTCCTGATTGGCGCACAGCAGCCCGATGTTCTGATAGCCGCTGGCGATCACCGTTTGCGTCAGCTGATACATGGCCGCCACGTAGTCGATGCCGATGCTCATGTCGATCGGATCGGCACGCACGGCGCCGATTTCCACCACCGGAATGTTGGCGGCGATCAGCGCGTTGCGGGCATTTTGCGAATGCTCGACGCTGAGCAGCACCGCCGCCGCCAGGTTGTAAGAGAGCAGGGTCTCCAGCAATTTCTCTTCGCGTTCGAGGTGATGCTGCGACTCCGCCAGCATGATGTGATAACCGGCCGGCTGCAGCACTTTCTGCAGGCCGGCGAACATCTCGGCGCAGCCGGATTCGGACAGGCTGGGCACCACCATGGCGATGGTGTAGGACGAGGCCGACGCCAGCGAACTGGCGGCCAGATTGGGCAAGTAGCCCAGTTCGCTCACCGCCGCTTCGATCTTCTCGCGCAGTTTGTCTGAAACTTGCTCCGGCGTGCGCAGCGCGCGCGACACCGTCATGGTGCCGACGCCCGCCAACTGCGCAACGTCAGCCAACGTCACCCTGCCTGTGCTGCGTCGTTTTTTACCGATCGACATGCCTAATCCCGACTGAAATGCGCGCGCGGCGCATAAAAATTGTGAGGCTGGGAAGCCGACGGCGCGGCTTCGACGATCCCCGTATGCGGCACATTCTACCCCGTTACCCGAAAGAGCGAGAAAAAATTGTGGTCAACGCCATGCCGCGGCGCGGCGTTTTGATAGCGCTATCACAGATCTGCATGATAGCGTTTTGGTAGCGCTATCTTTGTGATATCCATCACTGTGTGGCCGGGAGGGGTTGATTAAAGTTTTACCGTCTCCGGTGAATTAATCACCGGCCGCAATCATCGACTCTCGGGAGGATAACGTGCTGAAAGCGTGGCTGACCGCCGATCATATACAGCTGTGCGAACGGGTGGAGGACTGGCGCCAGGCGGTAACGCTGAGCGCCCAGCCGCTGTTGCAAGACGGCGTAATTACGCCGAATTACCTGACGGCTATCTTTCATCAGCAGGAGAAGCTCGGCCCTTACTTCGTCCTGGCGCCGGGTATCGCCATGCCACATGCCAGGCCGGAGGAGGGGGCCAACGCGCTGGGGCTGTCGCTGTTGAAGATCCATCAGGGGGTGAACTTTCATTCAGCGGATAACGATCCGGTTCAGGTGGTGGTGATGCTGTCCGCGCCCGACGGTGACAGCCACATCGAATTGATTTCGCAACTGGCGGAATTATTTTCAGACAATCAGGCGATGGAGGCGTTATTTCACGCCAAAGATAAACGACACATTGAGGATATTATCGCCCGCTATTAACGCTTAATCACCAGGAACACTATTAATGCTAACAACGCCGGGAATATGACCGGCGGCGCTACCCTACACGCTAAATTCAACAGGTGGATATCATGAAAATCATGGCGATTTGCGGTTCCGGTCTCGGCAGCAGTTTTATGGTGGAAATGAACATTAAAAAGGTGCTGAAAAAGATGGGCGTGGAGGCCGAGGTCGAACACTCCGATCTGTCGTCCGCCACCCCCGGCGCCGCCGACGTGTTCGTGATGGCGAAAGACATCGCCGACAGCGCCAGCGTACCGGCCGAGCAGTTGGTGGTGATCAGCAATATCATCGACATCAATGAGCTGGAAGCCAAGCTGCGCGCTTACTTCGAAGCTCACTCAATCCTCTGAATAAAACGACTGGCGAGGTGGATATGTTTATCCAGGAAACGCTCAAGTTTGTGGTGGATATATTAAAGGTGCCTTCGGTACTGGTCGGGCTTATTGCGCTGATCGGTTTGCTGGCGCAAAAGAAATCGTTTTCCGACGTGGTGAAAGGCACGGTAAAAACCATTCTCGGCTTTATCGTGTTGGGCGGTGGCGCCACGGTATTGGTCGGATCGCTCAATCCGCTGGGCGGCATGTTCGAACACGCGTTTAATATTCAGGGCATTATTCCGAACAACGAAGCGATCGTCTCCATCGCGCTGGAGAAATACGGCGCCTCCACCGCGCTGATCATGGCGTTCGGCATGGTGGCGAACATCGTGGTGGCGCGCTTCACCCGGCTGAAATACATCTTCCTGACCGGCCACCACACCTTCTACATGGCCTGCATGATCGGCATCATCCTGACGGTGGCGGGCTTTGAGGGCGTGCAGCTGGTGTTTACCGGCGCGCTGACCTTGGGGCTGGTGATGGCGTTCTTCCCGGCGATCGCCCAGCGCTATATGCGCCGCATCACCGGCAACGACGATATTGCCTTCGGCCACTTCGGCACCCTGGGCTATGTGCTGTCCGGCTGGATCGGCTCGAAGGTGGGCAAAAACTCGCGTTCGACCGAGGAGATGAACCTGCCGAAAAACCTCAGCTTCCTGCGCGACAGCTCCATTTCGATCTCGATGACCATGATCGTCATCTACCTGATCCTGGCGATCTGCGCCGGGCGGGCCTATGTGGAAAGCGAGCTCAGCGGCGGCCAGAACTACCTGGTGTATTCGATCATCCAGGCCATCACCTTCGCCGCCGGGGTGTTCATCATCCTGCAGGGCGTGCGCTTGATTCTGGCGGAAATCGTGCCGGCGTTCACCGGCTTTTCGGAAAAGCTGGTGCCTAACGCGCGGCCGGCGCTGGATTGCCCGGTGGTCTATCCCTATGCCCCCAATGCGGTGCTGATCGGCTTCCTGTTCAGCTTCCTTGGCGGATTGGCCGGGCTGTTCCTGCTGGGGCAACTGAAGATGGTACTGATCCTGCCCGGCGTAGTGCCGCACTTCTTCACCGGCGCCACCGCCGGGGTATTCGGTAACGCCACCGGCGGGCGGCGCGGCGCGATGCTGGGTGCTTTCGCCAACGGGTTGCTGATCACTTTCCTGCCGGTGTTGCTGTTGCCGGTGCTGGGGGCGCTCGGCTTCGCCAATACCACCTTCTCCGATGCCGACTTCGGCGTAGTCGGCATCCTGCTGGGCAATATGGCGCGCTTTATGTCGAAGGAGATGATCATGTTGGCGATCGTCGCCGTGTTCGCGCTGCTGGTGGCGCATAACTTCCTGGGAAAACGCAAAGGCGTACCGGCCGCTGACCGCGTCGAGAAATAACGAGGGCAGACTGATGAACTACATAACGAGCGAAACGGAAATTGAAGAGCTGCACGCCCTGGCGCGCGCGATCCGCCTGGAAACGCTGAAAGCGCTGACCGGGCTGGGCTTCGGCCACTACGGCGGCTGCATGTCGGTGGTGGAGACGCTGGCGGTGCTGTACGGCAGCGTGATGCGCATCGATCCGGCGGATCCGGACTGGCCGGAGCGCGATGACTTCGTGCTGTCGAAAGGGCACGCCGGCCCGGCGCTGTACAGTACGCTGGCGATCAAAGGCTACTTCCCGCTGGCGGAGCTGAAGACCCTCAACCAGAACGGCACGCGTCTACCGAGCCATCCGGATCGGCTGCGCACGCGCGGGGTGGACGCCACCACCGGCTCGCTGGGGCAGGGCGTGTCGATCGCCGCCGGCATGGCGTTGTCCCATCGGCTGGCGGGGCGCCGCAATCGGGTATTCAGCATCCTCGGTGACGGCGAACTGAACGAAGGGCAGTGCTGGGAGGCGTTCCAGTTCATTGCCCATCACAACCTGAACAACCTGACGCTGTTTATCGATTACAACAAGCAGCAGCTGGACGGTGCGCTGGACGAGGTGATTCAACCGTTCGATCTGGCCGCCAAGTTCCGCGCCTTCGGTTTTGAGGTACAGACCATCAAGGGCGACGACATCGCAGCGCTGCTGGCGGCGGTGGCACCGGTGCGCAGCGGCGAGCAGCGGCCGCTGGCGATCGTGCTCGACAGCATCAAGGGGCAAGGCGTGACCTATCTGGAAAACCTGTCGAATTCTCACCACCTGCGCCTGACGCCGGACGTGCAGCAGGAGATCGAAAAAGCCATCGCCGAACTGGAGGCCGCCCATGTTTAACGTAGTGACGCAGTTGGAAAACGACGCCATCGAAATGCGCAAAGTCTATGCCGGCGCGGTGCGTCGGCAGATTGAAGCGGGCGCACCGATCATCGCACTGGAGGCGGATCTGATGAGCTCGATGGCGATGGACGGCGTGCACAAGGATCACCCGCAGCACGTGATCAACTGCGGCATAATGGAGGCCAACGTGATCGGCGTTGCCGCCGGGCTGTCGCTCACCGGCCGGGTGCCTTTCGTGCATACCTTTACCGCCTTCGCCAGCCGCCGCTGCTTCGATCAGCTGTTCATGTCGCTGGATTACCAGCGCAATAACGTCAAGGTGATTGCCTCCGACGCCGGGGTGAGCGCCTGCCACAACGGCGGCACCCACATGTCGTTCGAGGACATGGGCATCGTGCGCGGGCTGGCGCATTCGGTGGTACTGGAAGTGACCGACGCCACCATGTTCGCCGACATTCTGCGCCAGCTGATGGATCTGCGCGGCTTCTACTGGGTGCGCACCATTCGCAAGCAGGCGACGCGCATCTATCAGGAGGGCTCGCACTTTACCATCGGCAAGGGCAACCTGCTGCGCGACGGCGACGACATCACGCTGATCGCCAACGGCATCATGGTGGCAGAGGCGCTGAAGGCGGCGCAGATGCTGGCGCAACAGGGCGTCAGCGCGGCGGTGATCGATATGTTTACCCTCAAGCCGATCGACCGTGAACTCATCAAAACCTACGCGGCCAAGACCGGGCGCATCGTCACCTGTGAAAACCACAGTATTCATAACGGGCTGGGATCGGCGGTGGCGGAGGTGCTGGCGGAAGAGTGCCCGGCACCGATGCGGCGCGTGGGGGTGAAGGAGCGTTACGGCCAGGTGGGCACCCAGGCATTTCTACAGCAAGAGTACGGCCTGACCGCCGAGCATATTCTGGAGGCCGCCGGGCAGTTGCTGGCGCGTTAGAGGGAGTAAAAAGAAAAACGCCGGTCAATGACCTAATGCTGGTCACTTAGCCTTTTTCTGCAGATGCTCGTGACGTTTTCGGTCGATAAAGGCGAGGTGCGCCATGCGGCTTACGCGCCTCGACCGAGCCAGGGGCCGTAGGCGCGGCCCCTGGCGACCCGCGCCTTTGCCCTATCAGACGGTTGGCTGCGCCAACGGCTCTCACTTCATCGCGCCGCATCACGGCCGGCTACGACAGGCGTCCCTGCCTGTCTCGCCTGAAACCGCCGTCCCTGACGGTTTCGCCTATGCGTCGCGCCTGCGTTCGACGTCTTCAAGGGCGCCCAACACCCTGCTTATCCCACTCTTTTCACTGTCTTTCAGAATGAATAGCCCGGTGGCGGCCGATTCTGGTGTTGCCCCTGGCGCGCATCACTGGCTGCCGAGCAAGACGGCGCTGTCAGGGGCAACCGGCCAGGGAAGGCCGGTTGAGGCGAGACTAACAGGGACGTTTGTCGTAGCCGACCCGCCCGACAGCGCAGGCGCGGCGAGGGTACCCGCATCGCGGGCAGACAGTGTTAAGCGAAGGCGCGGGTGTAGGGGCCGCGCCTTCGGCCCCTACAATTGCCGTTCACTACGGCATCAGAGAAATGCGGGATATTGACGGCAATTCCTCTTGCACGGCGCGTACAGAGATGGGATAAAAAATGCCAGTCAGGTTTAACTGACTGGCATTAGGTCAATGACCGGCGTTTTTTATCACCTAACCCGAAGGGGATCAGGCCTTGGCGGCGGCAGCGTCAGCCTGGGAAGACTGGATCGCCGTCAGCGCGACGGTGTAGACGATATCGTCAACCAGTGCGCCGCGCGACAGGTCGTTCACCGGCTTGCGCATGCCTTGCAGCATCGGCCCGATGGAGACCAGGTCAGCGGAACGCTGTACCGCTTTGTAGGTGGTGTTGCCGGTGTTCAGATCCGGGAAGATAAACACGGTCGCCTGGCCGGCCACCGGTGAGTTCGGTGCCTTGGACTTGGCAACGTCGGCCATGATGGCGGCGTCGTACTGCAGCGGGCCGTCGATGATCAGATCCGGGCGTTTTTCCTGCGCCAGACGGGTCGCTTCGCGCACTTTCTCTACGTCGCTGCCCGCACCGGAGTTGCCGGTGGAGTAGGAGATCATTGCCACGCGCGGCTCGATGCCGAAGGCTGCGGCGGAATCTGCAGACTGGATGGCGATTTCAGACAGCTGCTCGGCGGTTGGATCCGGGTTGATCGCGCAGTCGCCGTAGACCAGCACTTGGTCAGGCAGCAGCATGAAGAACACGGAGGACACCAGCGAGCTGCCCGGTGCGGTTTTGATCAGCTGCAACGGCGGACGGATGGTGTTGGCGGTGGTGTGAACCGCGCCGGAGACCAGACCGTCGACTTCGCCTTGTTCCAGCATCAGGGTGCCGAGCACCACGTTGTCTTCCAGCTGCTCGCGCGCGACCACTTCGGTCATGCCCTTGCTCTTACGCAGCTCAACCAGACGCGGCACGTAGTTTTCACGCACGGCGACCGGATCGACGATTTCAATGCCTTTGCCCAGCTCAACGCCTTGCGCCGCAGCGACGCGCTGGATCTCGTCCGGGTTGCCGAGCAGCACGCATTCCGCGATGCCGCGTTCGGCGCAGATGGCCGCCGCTTTCACGGTGCGCGGCTCGTCGCCTTCCGGCAGCACGATGCGTTTGCCGGCTTTACGCGCCAGTTCGGTCAGCTCGTAACGGAACGCCGGTGGAGACAGACGGCGTGAACGCTCGGAGGTGGCGGTCAGCGAGTCGATCCACTCGGTGTTGATGTGGCTGGCCACGTAGTTCTGCACTTTCTCGATGCGCTGGTGGTCGTCCGCCGGCACTTCGAGGTTGAAGCTCTGCAGGCTCAGCGAGGTCTGCCAAGTGTTGGTGTCGACCATGAACACCGGCAGGCCAGTCTGGAAGGCGCGTTCGCACAGTTTCTTGATCGGCTCGTCGATGGCGTAGCCGCCGGTCAGCAGGATGGCGCCGATTTCCACGCCGTTCATCGCCGCCAGGCAGGCGGAGACCAGCACGTCAGGGCGGTCTGCGGAAGTCACCAGCAGGGAGCCTGGGCGGAAGTGTTCCAGCATGTGCGGGATGCTGCGCGCACAGAAGGTCACGGACTTCACGCGGCGGGTCATGATGTCGCCTTCGTTGACCACGCGGGCCTTCAGGTGGCGAGCCATGTCGATGGCGCGGGTGGCGATCAGATCGAAGCTCCACGGCACGCAGCCCAGAACCGGCAGCGGGCTGTTGGCGAACAGCTGTGCAGGATCGACGTGGGTGATGCTGGCTTTGGTGGAGTCGTCGAAGATTTCGGACAGGTCAGGACGGGTGCGGCCCTGATCGTCGACCGGTGCGTTCAGCTTGTTGATGATCACGCCGGTGATGTTTTTGTTCTTGCTGCCGCCGAAGCTGGTGCGCGCCAGTTCGATGCGCTCTTTCAGCTGCGCCGGGGAGTCGTTGCCCAGCGCCAGCACGAAGACGATCTCGGCGTTCAGGGTTTTGGCGATCTCGTAGTTCAGCGCGTTGGCGAACTGGTGCTTGCGGGTCGGCACCAGGCCTTCGATCAGCACCACTTCCGCGTCTTTGGTGTTCTCGTGGTAGCGCGCCACGATCTCTTCCATCAGCACGTCTTGCTGGTTGGAGCTCAGCAGGCCCTCAACGTAGTCCATGCGCAGCGGTTCGGCCGCCGGGATGGTGGAGTTGCTGCGGATGATGGTGGTGGTCTGGTCGAGCGCGTTGTCGCCGGTGCGCGGTTGAGCGATAGGTTTGAACACGCTCAGACGAACGCCTTTTTGCTCCATGGAGCGGATGACACCCAGGCTGACGCTGGTCAGGCCGACGCTGGTGCCGGTGGGGATCAACATAATAGTACGTGACACAGAATAGTCCTCTTCACGATTAACATGAGGCTAAAACAACACCGTCAGCCTGGGCTGACGGTGTTTTGAGAGCATTACGCGGTCAGGCGGGATGCGTCCTGCGCGATGACCAACTCTTCGTTGGTCGGGATCACCAGCGCCAGGCGGCTGCCGTCTTTGGTGATGGCGCCGGATTTGCCGAAGCGAGCGGCCATGTTGCGGTCGTGGTCGATTTCGAAGCCCAGCAGGCCCAGCTTGTTCAGGGTCAGCTCACGCACCATGCCGGCGTTCTCGCCGATGCCGCCGGTGAAGATCACCGCGTCCAGACGGCCTTCCATCAGCGCGCTGTATGCGCCGATGTATTTGGCCAGACGGTGGCAGAACACGTCCATGGCGCGTTTGGCGTCGGCTTTGCTGTCGTAGTTGTCTTCAACGTAACGGCAGTCGCTGGTGACTTCGGTCAGGCCCAGCAGGCCGGATTCTTTGGTCAGCATCTTGTTGATCTGGTCAACGCTCATGCCCAGAGAATCGTGCAGGTGGAAGATGATAGCCGGATCGATGTCACCGCTGCGGGTGCCCATCACCAGGCCTTCCAGCGGGGTCAGACCCATGGAGGTGTCAACGCACTGGCCGTTGCGCACTGCGGTTACGGAACCGCCGTTGCCCAGGTGGCAGGTGATCACGTTTACGTCTTCCACCGGCTTGTTCAGCATCTTCGCGGCTTCCTGAGTCACGTAGAAGTGGCTGGTGCCGTGTGCGCCGTAGCGGCGAACGCCGTGGTCGCGGTACAGGCTGTACGGCAGGGCGTACAGGTAAGATTCTTCCGGCATGGTCTGGTGGAACGCGGTGTCGAACACGGCAACGTTCTTGTCGGCCAAGTTAGGGAAGGATTTCAGCGCTTCCGCGATGCCGATCAGGTGAGCCGGGTTGTGCAGCGGTGCAAACGGCACGGAATCTTTGATACCCTGCAGTACTTCGTCGTTGATCACGGCAGAAGCGGTGAACTTCTCGCCGCCGTGCACGATGCGGTGGCCGATAGCGGTCAGCTGCGCGGAAAGCTCTGGTTTTTGTGCCAGAATAGTATTAACAATGAAGTTCAGCGCTTCGCTGTGTGCCGCGCCGGCCCCCAGGGCAGCTTCGTGTTTGGCGCCGTCCATTTTCCACTTGATGCGAGCTTCAGGCAGGTGGAAACACTCGGCCAAACCGGAGAGGAATTCGTCGCCGTTAACGGCATCGATGATGGCGAATTTCAGAGAAGAACTGCCGCAGTTAAGAACCAGTACTAGCTTACTCGACATGGAAGTACCTACTTAAATAGTCGTGTTGTTAAAAGAAAATCGAAAACACGTGGTGAATTAATCGTCAATCAGACAACAAGCGTAGCGCATAGTGCCGATGACATTTATGATTAACATCATGTGAAGTGCACAAATCACAGGATGATGGAAAAACCGAAGATTTCTCTGCGGTTTAAATAATCTTGATTTTTATAGGGCTAAAAGTTGACAAAATTTGCGTCATCTTCTACCGGCCACAAGGCCGGCTTAGGATACCGATAGCCCGGCGCAAACACAAAATAAATTTAAAGCTTCAAATTTTTTAGTATTGTGTGCTGACAGCACGCTTTTAGTCTCTTTACGTGAAGTTGAGGTACGCGATGACGAGCAAACCGTCCGGTTCCGTAAGCTGGTTTCAGGTCTTCCAGCGCGGGCAGCATTATATGAAAACCTGGCCGTCAGACAAACGTCTGGCACCGGTCTTTCCGGAGAACCGCGTTGCGCGTGCCACCCGTTTCGCCATCCGTTTCATGCCGCCGTTGGCGATTTTCACGCTGACCTGGCAGATTGCGCTCGGCGGTCAGCTCGGCCCGGCTATCGCCACCGCGCTGTTCGCCTGCAGCCTGCCGATGCAGGGGCTATGGTGGCTGGGGCGCCGTTCGGTCACGCCGTTGCCGCCGACGCTGCTGCAATGGTTCCATGAGGTGCGCAACAAGCTGACGGAAGCCGGGCAGGCGGTGGCGCCGCTCGAAGGTACACCGACCTATCAGACGTTGGCCGATTTGCTCAAGCGAGCCTTCAAGCAGCTGGACAAAACTTTCCTCGACGATCTGTAAATGAAAAAAGGCCGCGTTGTGCGGCCTTTTTCGTCTAAGCGCCAATAACCCCGGTTTAAATCAAAGAACGGTCGAGTTGTGATTTCCAGCATTCTTGCGCTGTGCGATGCTCCCGCCATCACACAGAAATGAGGAAATCCTGATGGAAATGACCAACGCCCAGCGGCTGATCCTGTCGAACCAGTACAAGATGATGACCCTGCTCGATCCGGACAACGGCGATCGTTATCGCCGGTTGCAAACCATCGTCGAACGCGGCTTCGGTTTGCAAATGCGCGAGCTGGATCGCGACTTCGGCGAACTGAGCGAAGAAGTGTGCCGTACTATCATCAACGTGATGGAGATGCACCATGCGCTGCAGGTTTCCTGGGGCAACCTGAAAGAGAAGCAGGATCTGGACGAGCGCCGCCTGGCGTTTCTCGGTTTCGACGCCGCCACCGAGGCTCGTTACCTGAGCTACGTGCGTTTCCTGGTCAGCACCGAGGGGCGCTATACTCACTTCGATTCCGGCAGCCACGGCTTCAACGCACAGACCAAAATGTGGGAAAAATACCAGCGCATGCTGGCGATCTGGCTGGCCTGTCCGCGCCAGTATCACTTGAGCGCCGTTGAGATAGCGCAAATCATCAATGCTTGATTAAAAAGAGGTTTTCTGTGGAGTGTAAGGGTTTTCTGTTCGATCTTGATGGCACCCTGGTGGACTCGCTGCCGGCGGTAGAGCGCGCCTGGACGCACTGGGCCGAACGCCGCGGCGTCAATCCGCAAGCGGTGCTGGATTTCATTCACGGTAAACAGGCCATTACTTCTCTGCGCCACTTTATGCCGGGCGAAAGCGAAGCGGAAATTCAGCGCGAGTTTCAGCTGCTGGAGCAGGTGGAAGCGCAGGATACCGACGGCGTTCGCGCGCTGCCGGGCGCCATTGCCTTGCTGGATCGCCTGAACGCGCTCGGCATTCCCTGGGCGATCGTCACTTCCGGCTCGGTGCCGGTGGCCGGCGCTCGCCGCCAGGCCGGCGGTTTGCCGCAGCCGGAGGTGTTCATCACCGCCGAGCAGGTTAAACACGGTAAGCCGCAGCCCGACGCCTATCTGCTGGGTGCCGAGCGTCTGGGGCTGGCGCCGCACGAGTGCGTGGTGGTTGAAGACGCGCCGGCCGGCATTCTCTCGGGTCTGGCGGCGGGTTGCCAGGTGATCGCCGTTAACGCGCCGGCGGATGCGCCGAAGCTGGATCAGGTCGACCTGCGGCTGGATTCGCTGGAACAGATCGCCGTCGATAAAACGGCGCAGGGCGCGATCGTCCGTCGCCTGGTCTGAGCGGCATTATCTTCACTCTAATTGATTAGACCCCGCCTCGGCGGGTTTTTTTTATGCTATTTTTTAAGCCCTTGGACATTTGCCGGATGAGGCCGTTTTGAACAGCGAATTACTGTGGGTGCTGAGTTTACTGCTGATTGCCATCGTGCTGTTTACCACCAACAAGCTGCGTATGGACGTGGTGGCGCTGTTGGTGATCATCGCCTTCGTACTGAGCGGCACGCTCAGCCTGCAGGAGGCGACGGTCGGTTTCAGCGATCCCAACGTGATTTTGATCGCCGCGCTGTTCGTGATCGGCGAAGGGCTGGTGCGCACCGGCGTGGCTTATCAAGTTGGCGATTGGCTGGTGAAAGTGGCCGGCAGCAGCGAAACCAAAATGTTGATGCTGCTGATGGTGACGGTCGCCGGGTTGGGGGCGTTCATGAGTTCGACCGGCGTGGTGGCGATCTTTATCCCGGTGGTGCTCAGCGTGACGGCCAGAATGAAGATCGCACCGGGGCGGCTGATGATGCCACTCAGCTTCGCCGGGCTGATCAGCGGCATGATGACGCTGGTGGCCACGCCGCCCAACATGGTGGTCAACAGCGAATTGGTGCGTGAAGGCATCCATGGTTTCGGTTTCTTCAGCGTGACCCCCATTGGCCTGGCGGTGTTGGCGCTGGGCGTCGGTTACATGCTGATCGCCCGTCGCTGGTTGGGCAGCAGCGAAACGGGTAAAACCGGCGACCACTGGCAGCGCCGTACCTTCCGCGATCTGATCCGCGATTACAAGCTGACCGGCCGCGCGCGGCGGCTGGCGATCCGCAGCGCCTCGCCGCTGATCGGACACTCGCTGGATGAATTGCATCTGCGTGCGCGTTATGGCGCCAACGTGGTGGGTATCGAGCGCTGGAAACGCTTCCGGCGGGTGATGGTCAGTGCCTCCGGCAGCACCGAACTGCGCGAGGGCGACGTACTCTTGATCGACATGTCGGACAGCCAGGTCGATCTGCGCGAATTCTGTGGCGAGCAGAGGCTGGAGCCGATGGTGCTGCGCGGCGACTACTTCTCTGAACAGTCGCGTAACGTCGGCATGGCGGAGGTGTCGCTGATCCCGGACTCGGCACTGCTGGGCAAAAGCCTGCGCGAAGCGGCGTTCCGCAGCCGCTACGATCTGAACGTGGTCGGCATCCGCCGCCACGGCGAGACGCTGGGGGGCAAACTGGTGGATGAGCCGCTGGAGCTTGGCGATATTTTGCTGGTGATCGGCGACTGGAAGGCGATCCGTCAGCTGCAGGCCAAAACCCACGACTTTATCGTGCTCAACCTGCCGGCCGAGGTGGACGAAGTGGCGCCGGCCATCACGCAGGCGCCGCACGCGCTGTTTTGCCTGGCGTTGATGGTGGCGATGATGCTGACCGATGAAATCCCCAACCCGATCGCGGCGCTGATCGCCTGCCTGCTGATGGGCAAGTTCCGCTGTATCGATATGGAAAGCGCCTATAAATCGATCCATTGGCCGAGCATCATTTTGATCGTCGGTATGATGCCGTTCGCCCAGGCGCTGCAAAAGACCGGCGGGGTCGATTTGATCGTCAGCGGGTTGATGGATGTCGCCGGCGGCGCGGGGCCGCGCGTGATGCTGTTGTGCCTGTTCGTGCTGTGCGCCGCCATCGGGCTGTTTATTTCCAACACCGCGACGGCGGTGCTGATGGCGCCGATCGCCATCGCCGCCGCGCGCGAAATGGGCGTCTCGCCATACCCGTTCGCGATGATTATCGCCATCGCCGCGTCCGCCGCCTTTATGACGCCGGTCTCTTCACCGGTCAACACGCTGGTGCTGGGGCCGGGCAATTACAAGTTCGGCGATTTCGTGCGTCTCGGCGTGCCGTTCACCCTGTTGGTGATGGTAGTCAGCGTGATCGTGGTGCCGTGGCTCTACGGTTTTTAACGGCGCAGCCAGGCTGCGCCGGCGGGGTTACAGCGAGCTGTCGAGGCTGATTTCGTCCAGCGACAGGCTGAAGCTGGGAACGAACACGTCCATGAAGTAGTCCATTTCCGGGCTGCGGCGCTGTTCCAGGGTTTTATCCAGCCGCGCCTTGGCCAGGGTGAACTCGTGGTTACCGGCGGACAGCTCCTCCAGGCATTTCAGGTAGGCGCACAGCGCGTCCGCCTGCTTCACCACCCATTTTTCGTCTTCGCTGTAGTAGTGCTCGTCGAGGATGGTGCGGAAATCGTTGCGCAGCTCCGCGGGGATCATATCCAGCAGCTTTTGCTGGGCGATCTTTTCGATCTTTTTGTACTCGTGGGCGATCTGCGGGTTGTAGTACTTGATCGGCGTCGGCATGTCGCCGGTGATCACTTCGCTGGCGTCGTGGTACATCGCCAGCAGCGCAACGCGGTCGGCGTTGAGGTTGCCGTTGAATTTGCGGTTCTTGATCACCGCCAGCGCATGGGCGACAAAGGCCACCTGCAGGCTGTGTTCGGAAACGTTCTCGGTACGCACGTTGCGCATCAGCGGCCAGCGGTTGATCAGTTTCAGGCGGGACAGATGGGCGAAGAAATGGCTCTGGCTCATGGTGCTCTCTTTAACGGCAAGTGAGGGCCCCATTGTGAAGCAGTGACGGCGAATTTTGCAACCGGGCTGTGAGGGAAGGGCGCAGCAAGGCGCTGCGCCCCAGGGCGATTACTGGTGGTAGCCTTCCAGGAAGCGGCCCAGCTTGCCGACCGCCATTTCCAGCTCGTCCACGCGCGGCAGGGTGACGATGCGCACGTGATCCGGGTACGGCCAGTTGAACGCGGTGCCCTGCACCAACAGCACTTTTTCCTGCAGCAGCAGATCCAACACCAGCTTCTGGTCGTCGCGGATGTTGAAGCGTTTGGCGTCGATGCGCGGGAACATATACAGCGCGCCCTGCGGCTTCACGCAAGAGACGCCCGGGATGTCGTTGAGCAGTTCCCAGGTGCGGTTACGCTGCTCATATAAACGGCCGCCGGGCTGAATGAACTCGCTGATGCTCTGATAGCCGCCCAGCGCGGTCTGAATGGCGTGTTGCATCGGCACGTTGGCGCACAGGCGCATCGAAGCCAGCATTTCCAGCCCTTCGATATAGCCTTTGGCGTGCTTTTTCGGCCCGTTGAGCACCATCCAGCCCTGGCGGAAGCCCGCCACGCGGTAGGTCTTCGACAGGCCGTTGAAGGTCACGGTCAGCAGATCCGGCGCCAGCGCGGCGATCGAGTGGTGCTCGGCTTCGTCATACAGGATCTTGTCGTAGATCTCGTCGGCGAAGATGATCAGGTTGTGTTGACGGGCGATCTCGACGATCTGTTCCAGCAGCGCTTTGCTGTAAACCGCGCCGGTCGGGTTGTTCGGGTTGATGATCACGATGCCGCGGGTGCGCGGGGTGATCTTGCTGATGATGTCGTCCAGATCCGGGAACCAGCCGGCCTGCTCGTCGCACAGGTAATGCACGGCCTTGCCGCCGGACAGCGACACTGCGGCAGTCCACAGCGGGTAGTCCGGCGCCGGCACCAGCATTTCGTCGCCGCTGTTGAGCAGCGCCTGCATGGATTGAACGATCAGCTCCGAGACGCCGTTGCCAATGTAGATATCCTCAACGGTCACGTCACGCATGTTGCGCGCCTGATAGTGCTGCATGATCGCTTTACGCGCCGAGAAGAGGCCTTTGGAGTCGGAGTAGCCTTGCGCCGTGGGCAGATTGCGGATCACGTCGACCAGGATTTCGTCCGGGGCGTCGAAACCGAACGGGGCAGGGTTGCCGATGTTCAGTTTCAGGACTTTGTTGCCTTCTTCTTCAAGACGTTTAGCTTCTTTAAGCACCGGGCCGCGAATGTCATAGCAGACGTTGTCCAGTTTGCTGGATTTCTCAATGGGGGACATAAAAAGTTGAGCCTTTTGCTGGGATAGGGGCGCTCCTACCGTGGGACGCCGCAACCCGCCCAATGTACTCCTGGCGTAGTTGCTTTTGAAGGGTTTTGCACGCCTTTGGTGCAAATGCATGTCGTAACGAGGGATTTTAGTTATGATAAGCAAAGGTAAAGTGAGTTTGTGGTTCATAATGTCATGAACTATAATTTTACTAGGGTTTTATTCTGATAAATTGAGGGTTAAGACCGGGTGCTGGCTGGCGATCGCGGCAGACGGCAGGGGGACTGATAAGCGGCAAGGGAGGATTGGCTGCAATAAACTGTAAAGGAATGATAATACCGGAGTTGTCTGATAGCGAGTTATCGCGTGACGCACCACACTAAGAAAAACGCCATATTTACATTAGCTTTGCTTTATATTTTATCTTAAGCAATGTTTAAGTGGTTATAGGATTATTATTTAGAGTGAAAATCTTACTAATTGAATTTATTAAATTCATTGAGTAGGGATACGAAATCCGCGCCGTGAAGTATTTATATTTTTTGCGCGGTAACGCCGCTGAAGCCCCCAGTTGATAAGGGTTCTCAGTAGCACGAATGGAGTGGAAATCAGGCTGCATGAATGAGTAAAATCTCAGGTTCGGTGGGAATTAACCCTTGCCACCGGTATTTAATCCCCCGCGTTCTATAAGCACTATCGATAGATCGCATTTTAAAAAGCGATAGAGGTAACGAAACATAAGTAATTTTTTTGCCCTCCACTTATGAGTGGGGTACTGTCATAACAGGCGTCGCCCTTTTTCAACGGCGTCTGAGAAACACACCAGGGTAGTAGTTCGTAAATTAGAATTTAAAAAAGTGAAGAATACACTATGACAACTGCAAATCGTCCGATACTTAATCTCGACCTCGATCTGCTAAGAACCTTTGTTGCTGTTGCTGATTTGAATACCTTTGCGGCGGCGGCCGTTGCCGTTTGCCGTACTCAATCAGCCGTCAGCCAACAAATGCAGCGATTAGAGCAACTGGTCGGCAAAGAACTGTTTGCCCGCCATGGGCGCAACAAACTCCTGACTGAGCATGGTATTCAGCTTCTCGGTTATGCCAGGAAGATCCTGCGCTTTAACGATGAAGCCTGTACCTCGCTGATGTACAACAATATTAAAGGTGTTCTGACCATCGGCGCTTCCGACGACACCGCCGATACCATCCTGCCTTTCCTGTTGAACCGCGTGACCGCCATCTACCCCAAACTGGCCATTGACGTGCGCGTGAAGCGCAGCGCGGCGATGGTTGATCTGCTGGAAGAGGGCGAGATCGATCTGGCGGTCACCACGGCCGATCCCGCCGGGCATCCGCACATCGTGCTGCGCACTTCGCCGACGCTGTGGTACTGCGCCGCCGATTACCACTACCAGGCCGGCGAGCCGATCCCGTTGGTGGTGATGGACGAGCCCAGCCCGTTCCGCGCGCTGGCGATCAAACAGCTGGATGAGGCGGGCATTCCGTGGCGCATCGCCTACGTCGCTTCCACGTTGTCAGCGGTACGGGCGGCCTGCAAGGCCGGCCTGGGCGTGACCGCGCGACCGATCGAGATGATGAGCCCAGACCTGCGGGTGCTGGGCGCGGCGGAAGGTTTGCCGCCGCTGCCGGATACCCAGTATGCGCTGTGCAAAAATGCCCAGTGCAGCAACGAGCTGGCGATGGCTATCTTCAGCGCGATGCAGGGCGGCAACGACGGCTATGGCTTCAACGGGCCGGAAGCTGCTCTTCAGGGCGATCAGGATGACGCGACCCTCGTGGATGAAGAAGAGTAACGCCGCGGCGTGAAATCTGATGAAAAACCTCTGCTCCGG
>NZ_MJAO01000013.1 GCF_001902635.1 Serratia marcescens
GGGCGAAAAAGCGGCGAATTTATGTCACTTTTTCCGCCAAACAGCCATAAAAGCTGGCGATCACTGGAGTAAAATAGAAATAACGATGTCAGTAAGGACCCGCAGCCATGCCATTAAATGCACAACAACAGGCCGCCCAACGCAATCTTTCTTATCTGCTTGCAGAGAAACTCGGCCAACAAATTCTGGCGGGCGATTATCAGGCCGGCAGTATCCTGCCCGGTGAAATGGAATTGGGCGAACAATTCGGCGTTAGTCGCACCGCGGTACGCGAAGCGGTAAAGATGTTAGCGGCCAAAGGCATGTTGCTGCCACGCCCGCGCATCGGCACCCGCGTGATGCCGCAGAGCCAATGGAACTTCCTCGATCAGGATTTACTGACCTGGTGGATGACGCGGGAAAACTTCGACCAGGTAATGCAACACTTCCTTATCTTGCGCACGTCGCTGGAACCACAGGCCTGCGCACTGGCAGCGAACCACGCCAGCCCGCAACAAACCAAGCTGTTGGCGGAACTGATGGCGGAAATGCGCGCGCTGCATACCGAATTCGATCGCGAGCGCTGGATCCAGGTCGATACCCAATTCCACCAGCTCATCTACGAGGCCAGTGGCAACCCGTTCCTGACCTCGTTCGCCAACCTGTTCAGTTCGGTGTACCAGAGTTACTTCCGCGCCATCACCGGTAATGAAGTGATCAAGCTGCGCCATCATCAGGCTATCGTCGATGCGATACTTGCCGGAGACAGCGCCGGCGCCCTCGCCGCCTGCCAGGTGCTGCTGAAAGAGAAAGACTAGACACGCCCCCCGCTTATATAGAAGAAAGAGACGAGGGACAGACGACCATTTAACCAGGACCGATCATGACCCAATCCGCGCGCAGTATGGCAGGACTACCGTGGATCGCCGCAATGGCGTTCTTTATGCAGGCGCTGGATGCCACCATCCTCAACACGGCGCTGCCGGCGATCGCCCACAGCCTGGGGCATTCACCGTTGGCGATGCAATCGGCCGTCATCAGCTACACGCTGACGGTAGCGATGCTGATCCCGGTCAGCGGCTGGTTGGCGGACCGTTTCGGCACACGCCGCGTGTTCATCTTCGCCGTCACATTATTCACCCTCGGCTCACTGCTGTGCGCCCTGTCACCAACGCTGGGCGTGCTGGTCGCCTCTCGCGTGCTGCAAGGCATCGGCGGCGCGATGATGATGCCGGTGGCGCGCCTGGCGCTGCTGCGCGCCTACCCGCGCAGCGAACTGCTGCCGGTGCTGAACTTCGTCACCATGCCCGGCCTGGTCGGGCCGATTTTGGGGCCGCTGCTGGGCGGCTGGCTGGTGACCTACGCCACCTGGCACTGGATTTTCCTGATCAATATCCCTATCGGCCTGCTCGGCATCTTCTATGCACGCAAATACATGCCGGACTTCACCACGCCCAAGCGCCGCTTCGATTTCCTCGGCTTTATGCTGTTTGGCCTGAGCCTGGTGCTGATCTCCACCGGGCTGGAATTGTTTGGCGAGCGGGTGCTGGCGAGCTACGTTTCGCTGGGCATTCTGCTCAGCGGTTTCGTGATGTTGTTCGGCTACATCGCCCACGCCCGTCGCCATCCTCAGCCGCTGATCGGTCTCGACCTGTTCCAGACCCGCACCTTCTCGGTCGGCATCGCCGGCAACGTCGCCTCAAGGCTGGGCACCGGCTGCGTGCCGTTTTTGATGCCATTAATGCTGCAGGTGGGATTCGGCTATACGGCGATCGTCGCCGGCTGCATGATGGCGCCGACTGCCATCGGCTCACTGATGGCTAAATCCACCGTCACGCAGGTGCTGCGCTGGTTCGGCTACCGTAAAACGCTGGTCGGCATCACCGTTATCATCGGGGTGCTGATCGCGCAGTTCGCCCTGCAAAGCCCGGGCATGCCGCTGTGGCTGATGATCCTGCCGCTGTTCATGCTGGGCATGGCGATGTCCACCCAGTTCACCGCTATGAATACCATCAGCCTGGCGGATTTGAACGACGCCAACGCCAGCGCCGGCAACAGCGTGCTGGCGGTCACCCAACAACTCTCCATCAGCTTCGGCGTGGCGATCAGCGCGGCGGTGCTGCGTTTCTACGAATCCTTGTCGTTAGGCACCATGATCGACCACTTCCATTACACCTTTATCACGATGGGCATCGTCACCGTGGCCTCGGCGCTGGTGTTTATGTTGTTGAGAAGGAAGGATGGCCGCAATTTGATCAGCGGCCAGGAAAGCAAGAAAGAAGCGGAGGCGACGAGTTAACGGCGGCCCACCGAGGCGCGCTCCACCAGCTCGGGTGTCAGCACCAGCACCTGAGGCGCGCGATCCGGGTTTTGCAGGCGGTTGATCAGCGCGTCGATCGCCAGTTCGCCCAGCGAATCCTTCGGTTGATGAATGGTGCTCAGCGGCGGCGCCAGATAGCGTGCCAGTTCAATATCATCGTATCCCATCACCGCCATATCCTGCGGCACGGAGAGCCCGGCCTGATACAGCGCCTGATAAACGCCCACCGCCACCGCGTCGTTGCCGGCGAACACCGCATGCGGCGGCTCGTCCAACGCCAACAGCTGGCGCATGGCGTTTACGCCCCCCTCAAATTCAAAATCGCAATGCACTTCATACCCCGGCGGAACCGGCAACCCAGCGCGCCGCATCGCGTTGCGATAGCCTTCCAGCCGGTGACGGGCGGTGGTTTTATCCTGCGGGCCGGCGATACAGGCGATCTTGCGATAGCCGCAGGCGATCAGATGATCGGTCGCCATCTCGCCGCCCAGCAGCGAGTTATCCTGAATAATGTCGTTGGCGCCTTCGAACGGTGCCCAATCCATCATCACGATCGGCAATGACGGATAGCGGCTCAGGGCATCCTGCGATGGCCGGTGATTTTCGGTACACATCAACAGTAAACCGTCGACGCGCTTTTGCAGCAGCGTCTCCATGCTGCGGTTCATGCGTGCGGCATCTTCTTCGGTGTTGCACAGGATCAGGCTGTAGCCACGCTCATAGCAGCTGCGCTCCACGCCGCGCACCACTTCGGCATAAAACGGGTTGTTGCTGGCGGTCACCAGCATACCGATGGTGCGCGTCTGATTGAGCTTCAGGCTGCGCGCCAGCGCGGAAGGCGCGTAGTTCAGCTGTTCCACGGCCGCCATGACCTTGTCGCGCACGCTGTCGCTGACAAAGCGATTGTTGTTGACCACATGCGACACGGTAGAGGTTGAAACGCCCGCCAGGCGAGCGACATCTTTCATGGTGGCCAAAGGATCACCCCTGTTGCTGCAAGAAGGCGTCGATCTCTTCGCGCCAGGGCACCGAAGGTTGCGCGCCGGGGCGGGTCACGGCAATCGCCGCCGCCGCATGGGCGAAACGCACCGCGTCGGCCATGATCTTGCCTTCCAGCAAGGCGGTTACCAGCGCACCGTTAAAGGTGTCGCCGGCGGCGATGGTATCCACCGCGCGCACCTTGAAGCCAGGCACCAATTTGCCGTTACCGTTTTCGCTCAGCCACACGCCGCGGCTGCCGAGGGTGATGATCACCGTGGCGATGCCCTTGTCGTGCAGCGCCTGCGCCGCGCGCGCCGCATCGGCGTCGTTGTCGACGGCGATGCCGGTCAGGCGCTGAGCTTCGGTTTCATTGGGGGTGATCATATCGATCATGCCCAGCAGCTCGTCCGGCAGTTCGCGCGCCGGGGCCGGGTTGAGGATCACCTGCGTTTGATGCTGCTTCGCCAGGCGGGCAGCGGCGATCACCGTCTCCAGCGGCGACTCCAGCTGCATCAGCAGGGCGTCGGCGTCGATCACTTGTTGTTGGTAGCGCGCCAAATAGTCCGGCGTCACCGCGGCGTTGGCGCCGGCATCGATGCCGATCACGTTCTCGCCCTCGGCGTTGACGAAGATCAGCGCCACGCCGGTGGTGCTGTCGGCAATGGCTTCGATCGGTTGGGTATCAATGCGATCGCTCGCCAGCTGTTGGCGGATGCGCTCGCCGATATCATCGGCGCCCACGCAGGCGATAAAGGCAATCTCCGCGCCGCTGCGCCCGGCCGCCACCGCCTGATTCGCGCCCTTGCCGCCAAACGCTACCTTATACTGTTTCCCGATCACCGTTTCGCCCGGCTGGGGAAACTGTTCAATATTGAGGATATGGTCGGCATTGATGCTGCCCAGAACCACCAGCTTACCTGTTTCCATCGCATTGATTCCTGAATTGCGCGCCATCGTAAACGCCCCGTCCCGATGGCGCCGGTATGACTTATTTGGTGACCAGTTTCAAATCGACCGGAATGGTTGCCGGCACTTTTTCGCCTTTCAGCACTTTATCGGCAGTTTCCACACCGATTACGCCGATCTGATCGGGGCGCTGCGCCACGGTCGCCGCCAGCTTGCCGCCTTCAACCGCTTTCACGCCGTCGGCGGTGCCGTCGAAGCCTACCACGATCACGTCGGTTTTACCGGCGGTTTGCAGCGCGCGCAACGCACCCAGCGCCATCTCGTCGTTCTGGGCGAACACCGCCTGCACATCCGGGTGCGCGGTCAGCAGGTTCTGCATCACGTTCAGGCCCTTGGTGCGATCGAAGTCAGCCGGCTGGCTGGCCAGCAGTTTGAATTTATTCTGATCCAGCGACTGTTCGAAGCCTTCGCCGCGTTCACGCGCGGCGGAGGTGCCGGCAATGCCTTCCAGTTGAATCACTTTGGCATCGGTGCCCACTTTCTTGGCGATGAAGTCGCCGGCCATTTTGCCGCCCACGCGGTTATCCGAAGCGATGTGGCTCACCACGTCGCCCTTGCTCGCCACGCGGTCCAGCGTGATGACCGGGATTTTAGCCTGGTTGGCCATCTTGATGGCGTTGCCCACCGCGTCGGAGTCGGTCGGGTTGATCAGCAACAGCTTAGGCGCCCGCACCATCAGATCCTGCACGTTGGCCAGCTCTTTCGCCGGGTTGTTTTGGGAGTCCAGCACCACCAGGTTGTAGCCCAGCTTGTTGGCCTCTTGCTGCGCACCGTCTTTCATCGAGACGAAGAACGGGTTATTGAGGGTGGACACCACCAGCGCGATGGTGTCTTTGGCCATGGCATTGGCGCTCAGGGTGGCGCTCAGCGCGATGGCGGAGGCTAAGGTTGCCAGTTTTTTCATTTTCATCATCGTGATTCCTGTAGGGGGAGGTTACTTGTTGCTTTTGTTATCTACCAGAACCGCCAGCAGTATCACCACTGCCTTCACGATCATTTGGTAGTAGGAAGAAACACCCAATAAATTCAGACCGTTGTTCAGGAAGCCAAGGATCAGCGCCCCGATCAGCGTACCGACGATGCGGCCCTTGCCGCCGGCCAGGCTGGTGCCGCCCAGCACCACGGCGGCGATGGCGTCCAGTTCATAGCCGGTGCCGGCGGTCGGCTGCGCCGACGACAGACGCGCCACTTCGATCACCCCGGCCAGCGCCGCCAACAGGCCGCACAGCGAGTAGACGATAATCTTCACTTTATCGACGCTGATGCCGGACAGGCGGGTCGCCGCTTCGTTGCCGCCCAGGGCATAAATATAGCGGCCCAGGCGCGTATGGTGCAGCATATACCAGGCGGCGATGAACACGATCGCCATGATCCAGATCGGCGTCGGCACACCCAGCGGACGGCCGATGCCGAACCAGCCGAAGGTGTCGGCCACGTCGGTGAAACCGGTGTTGACCGGGCTGCCGTTGGTGTACACCATGGTGACGCCGCGCAGCAGCAGCATCATCACCAGCGTGGCGATAAAGGCCTGCACTTTGCCTTTGGCGACGATCACCCCGGTGCAGGCGCCGACCGCGGCGCCCAGCGCCAATGCCGCCGCTACCGCCACCAGCGCGTTGACCTCAAAGCCGACGATCGACGCCGCCACCGCGCCGGTCAACGCCAGCAGCGACCCCACCGACAGATCGATGCCGGAGGTGAGGATCACCAGCGTCATCCCCACCGCCATGATGGCGTTCACCGAGGTCTGCTGCAGAATATTGAACAGGTTGTTCAGGGTGAAGAAGTTCGGGCTCATGGAAGAGACCACGGCGATCAGCACCAGCAGCGCAATCAACGACTTCTGCTCTAACAGCCATTCTTTACTGAACCAGCGCTTAGCTGCGATAGTCTGGGAACTCATATCTGATTACTCCTGCTTTACGCCGTATTGCTTGCCGACGGCTGCCGCCATCAACGCTTCCTGGGTGGCCTGTTCAATCGGGAACTCGCCGCTGAGATGCCCTTCGTGCATCACCAGAATGCGATCGCTCATGCCCATCACCTCCGGCATTTCCGAAGACACCAGAATGATGCTCAGCCCTTCCTGTTTGAACTGGTTGATTAACTGATAGATCTCTTTTTTGGCGCCGACGTCGACGCCGCGCGTCGGCTCATCGAGGATCAGCACCTTCGGCCGGGTCATCAGGCCGCGGGCGATCGCCACTTTTTGCTGATTGCCGCCGGAGAGCAGGCCGATCGGCTGCTCCATCGACGGCGTTTTGATATTGAACAGGCGAATGAAATCCCCCACCGCCTGCCGCTCGTCGGCCTGTTTCAAGCTGCCGTCGGCGCGGCTGAAGTAGCGCAGCGCGGTCAGCGACATGTTTTCCTTCACCGACATCCCCAGCACCAGGCCATCGCGCTTACGGTCTTCCGAGATATAGACGATGCCGTTCGCCAACCCGTCCTGCGGCGAATGGGTGACCACGTCGCGGCCGTCCAGGTTGACGGCGCCGGCTTTGCGCGGCGCGGCGCCGTACAGGATCTTCATCAATTCGGTGCGTCCGGCGCCCATCAGCCCGGCCACGCCGAGGATCTCGCCGCGGTACAGCGTAAAGCTGACGTCTTCAACGCCGGGGCCGGAAAGGTGGCTGACTTCCAACCGTTTTTCCCCGCGCGGCAAATCAAGGCGCGGGTACTGCTCTTCCAGCTTGCGGCCGACCATCATTTCAATCAGCGAATCTTCCTGCAGCTCGCTCACCGGCCGCTCGGCGATGAACTGCCCATCGCGGAATACGGTAACGTCGTCGCAGATTTCAAAAATCTCTTTCAGGCGGTGCGAGATATAGACGATACCGCGCCCTTCGGCCTTCAGCTCGTTAATCACCTTGAATAGCGAGGCGGTTTCGGTGTCGGTCAGCGCATCGGTCGGTTCGTCCATGATGATCACTTTCGATTCGAAACTCAGCACCTTGGCGATTTCCACCATCTGCTGATCGCCGATCGACAGCTCACCCACCAGCCGGTGGCTGCTGTAACGCAGATTGAGGCGCGCCAACAAGCGATCGGCCTCGGCGTACATGCGCTTCCAGTCAATGCGGCCGAAACGGTTGACGAACTCGCGGCCGAGGAAGATGTTTTCCGCAATCGTCAGCTGCGGGATCAGGTTCAGCTCCTGATGGATAATGCCGATGCCCGCTTCCTGCGAATCCTTAGGCCCGTTGAACGCCACCTCTTTACCGAGAAAATACTGGCTGCCGGCGTCTTTCTGATAGATGCCGGTCAGCACTTTCATCATGGTGGACTTCCCGGCGCCGTTTTCCCCCACCAGCGCCATCACTTTGCCAGGATAAACGCTGAGTGCGGCGCCGGACAGCGCCTTCACGCCGGGAAAGGCTTTATCAATCCCTTTCAGTTGCAGTAAAGGTTGCATACACGCCTCAGAAAGTTACGCCGGCGCACAGGATCACGTTCGCGTAAGGCGAACATTCCCCGCTGCGGATCACCGCCCGGCTGTGCTCAGTTTGCGCTTTAAACGCCTGATGGCTGATATAACACACGCTGATGGTATTGCCCTGGCGTTGGCCCAGTGCAGTCAGTTCAGCCAACAATGCCTCGTGGAGCGACGGATTCTGTTTCACGATCTCTTCCGCCATGATGGCGCTTTCTACCTGCATCTCTTGCGTGACCGTCGCGAACACCTGCATGAAGGTCGGCACACCCTGCGTCAGCGCCAAATCGATGCGCTGCGTCGCCGCCGGTATCGGCAGGCCCGCATCGCACAGGGTGAGCTGATCGGTATGCCCCAGCCGGGCAATCACGGCAGACACGTCGGAATTCAGTAATACGCCTTTTTTCATCTTCTCACTCCGCTAGCGAAACGTTTCGCTCTCTGGGGAGAGTTTAAAAAAACGGCAGGGGAAGGCAACCGGGACGATGCAGAAGTGTGATCGTTATCGAAACGTTTCGTTCAACCGTGAACAAAGCGCAAACAAAAGGGGCTCAGCATAGCTGAGCCCCTGTCAGGCGGGTTAGATCTCGACCTGCGTACCGAGTTCGATCACCCGGTTCGGCGGGATCTCAAACTGATCCGGCGCGCGCAGCGCGTTGCGGCTCAGGGCGACGAACAGCTTGCCGCGCAGGTAGAGGTACCACGGCCGCTTGGTGAGGATCAGCGACTCATGGGACATAAAGAACGACGTCTCCGACATGCGGCACGGCAACCCTTCCAGCCCGCAGCGGTGGAACACCTCCTCAACGTTCGGCGTTTCGCGCCAGCCGTAGCTGGCCACTACCCGCCAGAAGGTTGGCGACAGCTGTTCGATGGTCACTCGGCGCACGTTGTGTACGTAAGGCGCATCCTCGGTGCGCAACGTCAGCAGCACCACGCGCTCATGCAGCACCTTGTTGTGCTTCAGGTTGTGCAGCAACGCGAAAGGAATAACGTTGGTGGCGCGCGACATAAACACTGCGGTGCCCGGCACCCGCACCGGCGGCGATTTCTCCAGCGAGGCGATCATCGCTTCCAGAGAGTTGCCGTGTTCGTGCAGGCGGCGCAGCAGGCGGAAGCGCTCGCTCTTCCAGGTGGTCATAATGATGAACATCACCAGCGCCAGCGTCAGCGGCAGCCAGCCGCCGGAGAACAGCTTCAGGGCGTTGGCGGAGAACATCGGCACGTCGATGATCAGCAAGATGGTCACGATGCCGAGCACCAGAAAACGCTTCCAGTGCCAATTGTTAATCGCCACCGAGGTCACCAGAATGCTGGTCAGTACCATGGTGCCTGTCACGGCGATGCCATAAGCCGCCGCCAGGTTGCTGGAGTGTTCGAAACCGATGATCACCAGCACCACCGAGATGTACAGCGTCCAGTTGATCACCGGAATATAGATCTGGCCGGATTCCATTTCCGAGGTGTGAATGATGCGCATCGGCGACAGATAGCCCAGGCGCACCGCCTGGCGAGTCAGCGAGAACACGCCGGAAATCACCGCCTGCGAGGCGATCACCGTCGCCAGCGTCGCCAAAATCAGCAGCGGGATCAGCGCCCAGTCCGGCGCCAGCAGGAAGAACGGGTTTTTGATCGCCTCAGGGTTTTTCAACAGCAGCGCACCCTGACCGAAGTAGTTGAGCACCAACGAAGGCAATACCACGGTGAACCAGGCCAGGCGAATCGGGAACTTGCCGAAGTGCCCCATATCGGCGTACAGCGCCTCGACGCCGGTGATCGACAGCACCACCGCTCCCAGCGCAAAGAACGACACCTTCTTATATTCCACGAAGAAGTTGAGCGCCCATTTGGGGTTCAGTGCCTGCAGCACTTCCGGGTTCGACATGATGCTGCGCGCGCCCAGCACCGCCAACACGATGAACCACAGCAGCATCACCGGGGCGAACAGCTTGCCGACGCTGCCGGTACCGTGCTTTTGGATAGCGAACAGCAGCGTCAGCACCAGAATGGAGAGCGGCACAATATAAGCGTCGAGCGCGGGTGCAGCGATTTCCAACCCCTCGATCGCCGACATCACCGAAATCGCCGGGGTGATCACCACCTCGCCATAGAAGAAGCTGCCGCCGATCAGGCCCAGT
This sequence comes from Serratia marcescens, assembly GCF_001902635.1. Taxonomy (GTDB): domain Bacteria; phylum Pseudomonadota; class Gammaproteobacteria; order Enterobacterales; family Enterobacteriaceae; genus Serratia; species Serratia marcescens_F. The sequence goes on from NZ_MJAO01000013.1 coordinate 9,818, forward strand.
ATCACCAGCACCGCGGTAGTGCGCGCCGAGGTGTTGCGCCCGGCCAGCGACATCAGCGTCAGAATACCGCCCTCGCCGGCGTTGTCCGCGCGCATCACGTAGGTGAGATATTTGAGGGAAACGATCACGATCAGCATCCAGAAAATCAGCGACAGGAAGCCGAAAACCACGTCTGGACGAACATCGAAGCCGTAATGGCCGGAGAAACACTCTCTCAGCGTATAGAGAGGGCTGGTGCCGATATCACCGTAGACCACACCGATGGCCGCCAGGGTTACCGCCGATAAGGACTGTTTATGCTCTGCGCTCATAGTTCGTTTCTTTATCAGAACATCCGTTAGCGATGCATCCGCATCAGGCAAAATACGGGCTCAAAGATCCGTCACGCCCACCAGAAAGCCGCACAGTATGCACCATTTATACCGCTTGCCTACCCTTATATCAGAGCCGAAAAATAAACAAAATGTGAACCGGATATCCGGCTGAACTTAGAAAACTTTTATGAATCAACACGCTATACCATTAAAAATAATGGTGGTTTATCATCGGATTATCGACCAAGATTGGCTAACTCTCGGACAACGCGACGATTATATGACGCCATCATCCCTTCTGGCAGAACGAATTTCCCGCCTCAGCAGCGCGCTGGAGAGCGGCCTTTATGAGCGGCAAGAGGCGATCCGCCTGTGCCTGCTGGCGGCGTTGAGCGGCGAAAGCGTATTTCTGCTCGGCCCGCCCGGCATCGCCAAGAGCCTGATCGCGCGCCGGCTGAAGTTTGCCTTCCGCAACGCCCGCTCCTTTGAATATCTGATGACGCGCTTTTCCACGCCGGAAGAGGTCTTCGGCCCGCTGTCGATCCAGGCGCTGAAAGATGAAGGGCGTTACCAGCGCCTGACCGCCGGCTATCTGCCGGAAGCGGAGATCGTGTTTCTGGACGAGATCTGGAAGGCCGGCCCGGCGATCCTCAACACCCTGCTGACGGCGATCAACGAACGCCGCTTCCGCAACGGCAACAGCGAAGAGCCGATCCCGCTGCGCCTGCTGGTCACCGCTTCCAACGAACTGCCCGAAGCGGACAACAGCCTCGAAGCCTTATATGACCGCATGCTGATCCGCCTGTGGCTGGACAAAGTGCAGGATAAACAAAACTTCCGCTCGCTGCTGGTCAACCGCCAGAGCGAAAGCCAAAACCCGGTGCCGGCGGCGCTGAGCATCAGCGACGAGGAGTTCCTGCAGTGGCAGCCGCAGATCGACAAGGTAGCGCTGCCGGAAGCCTGCTTTGAGCTGATTTTCCAGCTGCGCCAACGGCTGGACGCGCTGGAGCAGGCACCTTACGTTTCCGACCGCCGCTGGAAAAAAGCCCTGCGCCTGCTGCAGGCCTGCGCCTTCTTCAGCGGGCGTGACGCCATCGCGCCGCTCGATCTGATGCTGCTGAAAGACTGTCTGTGGCACGATCTCACCTCGCTGAAGCTGCTGCAACAGCAGATCGATCAGCTGCTGACCGAGTCGGCCTATCAGCAGCAGTCGATGCTGATCCAGCTGCAACAGATCCATACCCGCTGGCTGCAAGATCAGCAGCAACAAAGCGACCGGCAGGCCATCAGCCTGGTGAAAAAGGGCGGTATGTTCAGCCGTAAGCCGCAATATGCGCCGGCCACGCCGTTCGCCGGCGGCACCCTCACCTTGCTGCTGCAAAAACCGCTGCAGCTGCATGACATTCAGGTCAACCATCTGAGCATCGACAGCAGCGCGCTGGACAACTGGCTGCAAAAAGGCGGCGACGTGCGCGCCAAGCTGAACGGCATCGGTTTTGCCCAACCGATCGATTTGGAGGTCGACGACCAGCTGCACCTGACGGTGCTGGACGTCAGCCGCCAGCCTTCGCTGCTGGCGCTGCCGGGCAAACAGGCCACCGCCACGCCGCAGGCGCTGCTGGATGAAATGGACGCGCTGAACCTGCGTTTGGCGGAGCAACGCCGCGCCTTTAGCCAGCATCAGCCCTGCCTGTTCACACCCGCCGCCGGCCTGGCCAAGATAGAAGCCAGCCTGCTGCAGGTGGCGGAACAGGTTAAACAGCAACAGCAGCAAATGCGCGGCCAGTAATCATGCTCAGTCTGGAGACGCTCGATCTGCTGCTGGCGATCACCGAAGGCGAGATGATCGAGGAGATGATCGTCGGCATGCTGGCGGCGCCGCAGCTGTCGGTGTTCTTTAAAAAGTTTCCGGCTCTTCGCCGGGCGCTGGATCGCGATCTGCCGCGCTGGAAGCTGCAGCTCAAAGAACGCCTGCAGGAGGCCATGGTGCCGCCGGCGCTGGCGCAGGAGTTTTATCGCTACCAACAGTGCCAGCTGGAGAACAACACCCAGTTCTATCACAACCTCAACGACACGATGGAGCTGCTGCGCCAGCTGGTCTCTCCGTTTTATGAGCAGGCGCGCGCACTGGTGGACGCCGCCGATTTGCCCAATCACCCGCTGGACGACAGTTTCCAAACCCTGTTCCTGCAACGCTGGCGCATCAGCCTGACGCTGCAGGCCACCATGTTGCACCACCAACTGCTGGAACAAGAGCGCGAGCAGCTGATGGCGGAGTTGCAGGAACGCCTGGCGCTGAGCGGCGCGCTGGAGCCGCTGCTGTCGGAAAACGACACCGCCGCCGGCAGGCTGTGGGACATGAGCAAAGGCCAGCTGCAACGCGGCGACTACCAACGGCTGGTGGAGTACGGCAACTTTTTGCAGCAACAGCCGGAGCTGAAAAAGCTGGCGCAACAGCTGGGTCGCAGCTATCAGGCCAAAGCGGTACAGCAGCAGGACGCACAGCCCGAACCATTCAGGGTGATGGTGCAGGTGCCGGCCACGCTGCCGGAAGAAGTGAGCGGCATTCATCAGAGCGACGACATCCTGCGCCTGTTGCCGCCGGAGCTGGCGACGCTGGGCATTGAAGAACTGGAATACGAGTTTTATCGCCGCCTGCTGGAAAAGCGGCTATTGAGCTATCGCCTGCAGGGCGACGTCTGGCAGGAACAGATCCTGATCCGCCAGGTCACCCACCAGCAGCAGGATCAACAACCGCGCGGGCCGTTTATCGTCTGCGTAGACACCTCGGGATCGATGGGCGGTTTCAACGAACAGTGCGCCAAAGCGTTCTGCCTGGCGCTGCTACGCATTGCGCTGGCGGACAACCGCCGCTGCTACATCATGCTGTTCGCCAACCAGATCGTGCATTACGAACTCACCGCCGCCAGCGGCCTTGAACAGGCGGTGCGCTTTCTTGGCCAGCAGTTTCGCGGCGGCACCGATCTGGCGGCCTGCCTGAACGCCACCGTCACCAAAATGGCGGAGAGCGGTTGGTTCGATGCCGATGCGGTGATCATTTCCGATTTTATCGCTCAGCGCTTGCCGGAGGAGGTAATAAAGAAGGTGAAACAGCTGCAGCAAAGCCACCAGCAGCGTTTTCATGCCGTGGCGATGTCCGCCTACGGCAAACCCGGCATCATGCGCATCTTCGATCACATCTGGCGCTTCGATACCGGGCTGAAAAGCCGTTTGATGCGCCGCTGGCGGCGCTAGGCGGGATTAGAGCAGGCCTTCGACCGCTCCGCGCACTTCCGGTGACCACACGCCGCACTGCACCTGGCCGATATGCGACAGTTGCAGCAGCAACATCACCAAACGCGACTGGCCGATGCCGCCGCCGATGGTCTGCGGCATATCGCCACTCAGCAGCGACTGGTGCCATTCCAACTTCATGCGCTCTTCATCACCGGTCAGCGCCAACTGGTATTTCAGCGCGGCGGCGTCGACGCGGATGCCCATAGAAGACAGCTCGAAAGCGTCCTGCAGCACCGGGTTCCACACCACGATATCGCCGTTCAGGCCCGCCAGGCCATCCGCCGCCGGCGTGGTCCAGTCATCATAATCCGGCGCACGCACATCGTGCGATTTGCCGTGCGACAGCTTGCCACCGATGCCGATCAGGAACACCGCACCCAGCTCTTTGGCGATCGCCCGCTCGCGCCCTTTGGCGTCCAGATCCGGATAACGCTGCAGCAGGGTTTCGCTGTGCACAAAGTGGATCTGTTCCGGCAGGAACGGGGTCAGGCCATACTCGTGGCTAACTTCCGCCTCCGTCGCCTTGATCGCGGCATAGATGCTGCGCACGGTGCTTTTCAGGTAGTCCAGGCTGCGTTCGCCGTCACCCATCACCCGCTCCCAATCCCACTGATCGACGTATACCGAGTGGATCGGCGTCAGGCGATCTTCATCCGGGCGCAGCGCCTTCATATGGGTGTAGAGGCCTTCGCCGGCACCGAAATCGTAGCTGCCCAGGGTTTTGCGTTTCCATTTCGCCAGTGAATGCACCACTTCGAAGGTGGCGTCCGGCAGGGTTTTGACTTTAACCTGCACCGCTTTCTCGCTACCGGAGAGGTTATCCTGCGTGCCGTCGCCCAGACGGCTGAGGATCGGGGCCTGCACTTCGATCAGACCGAGCTGCTGCTCCAGCTGGCGGGAGAAGAAGGATTTGACCTGGCTGATTTGTTGTTGTTTTTGGATAAACTGTTTTTTCATTGCCGTATCTCTTGTAAACCTGTCTCTGTTGCCATCGATTAAGCAACAAAATGATACGCCAATTCAATATCCACTAATCAATATTGCCTTTTCACTTTTAATCGTTCATTTTTACCCGGACAGAATTCAACAATCGTTAATTAATGGGGGATTAAATGGCGGAAATTTATCAGATCGATAATCTCGATCGCGGCATCCTCAACGCCCTGATGGACAACGCGCGCACGCCGTACGCCGAACTGGCGAAAAACTTCGCCGTCAGCCCAGGCACCATTCACGTGCGGGTGGAGAAGATGAAACAGGCCGGGATCATCACCGGCGCACGCATCGACGTCAGCCCCAAACAGCTGGGCTATGACGTGTGCTGCTTTATCGGCATCATATTAAAGAGCGCCAAAGATTATCCTTCAGCGCTGAAGAAACTGGAAAGCCTGGAGGAAGTGGTGGAAGCGTATTACACCACCGGCCACTACAGCGTCTTCATTAAAGTGATGTGCCGCTCGATCGATGCGCTGCAACAGGTACTTATCAACAAGATCCAGACCATCGACGAGATCCAGTCTACCGAAACGCTGATCTCGCTGCAGAACCCCATTATGCGCACCATCGTGCCGTAACCCGTCAAATTGCATACCCACATTATCCACAGGTAGATCCCAGCCGATTCACAGCGTACAATGCAGCCACTTTGAGTGAGAAGGTTGGGATCGTTGGTTCATGGCAGACATTACTCTGATCAGTGGCAGTACGCTTGGCAGCGCCGAATACGTGGCTGAACATTTGGCTGAAAAGCTGGAAGACGCGGGTTTCTCTACCGAGATGCTGCACGGCCCTGAACTGGATGAACTGCCGTTGACCGGCCGCTGGCTGGTAGTCTCTTCCACACACGGCGCCGGCGAACTGCCGGATAACCTTCAACCACTGCTGGAACAGATCGCCGAACAACAACCGGATCTTTCCGAGGTGCAGTTCGGCGCCGTCGGTTTGGGCAGCTCGGAATACGACACCTTCTGCGGTGCGATCAAACAGATCGACGATCTGTTGATCGCCAGAGGCGCGAAAAGGATCGGCGATCGTCTCGAGATCGACGTGACCGAGCATGAAATTCCCGAGGATCCGGCCGAGGAATGGGTAAAAAACTGGATTAATTTACTCTAATTCGTCTAAAGATCGCGCGAACGATTGTGGATAACTAAGCTTAAAAGCAGGGTAAAAGCCGTAGTTATCCCAATAACAACCGTAGTGCGCTTTTTGTCCTGTGCATAACAAGCCTTTTAGATCCCAGCTTATCTGCGTTGGGATCACCGATCATTCACAGCAAACGATCCTCCTTAATCTGCTGATCTTCATCGTGAATAGTCACTTATCCACAGAGGATCGCGATCCTAATAAGAGATCCAATAAAGAGATCTTTAAATAAAAAAGATCTTCTTTTAATTACCGACGATCCTGACCACTTGGTCGATCGTCTAAACTTGAGTAGAATCCCCCACCCCAGGGCAAATAACGATCTTTCGCAATACGGCGAGGTGCAGTTCCATGTTTTATCCAGATCAATTTGACGTCATCATCATCGGTGGTGGCCATGCAGGTACCGAGGCCGCCATGGCCGCGGCGCGCATGGGACGTCAGACTTTATTATTGACACACAATATCGATACGCTGGGGCAGATGTCCTGCAACCCGGCGATTGGCGGTATTGGTAAAGGGCATCTGGTTAAGGAAATTGATGCACTCGGTGGCCTGATGGCCACGGCGATCGACCATGCGGGTATCCAGTTTAGGATACTAAACGCCAGCAAAGGCCCAGCCGTTCGCGCCACTCGCGCTCAGGCGGACCGCGTACTGTATCGCCAGGCGATCCGTACCGCATTGGAGAACCAACCCAATCTAATGATCTTCCAACAGCCGGTGGAGGATCTGATCGTCGAGAACGATCGCGTAGTGGGCGCTGTTACCCAAATGGGCCTGAAATTCCGCGCCAAGGCCGTGGTATTGACCGTAGGGACTTTCCTGGACGGTAAGATCCATATCGGCCTGGAAAACTACAGCGGCGGCCGCGCTGGGGATCCACCTTCGATCTCACTGTCGCAGCGTTTGCGTGAACTGCCGCTACGCGTTAACCGCTTGAAAACCGGTACGCCACCGCGTATCGACGCCCGCACTATCGATTTCAGCGTACTGGCGCCACAACACGGCGATACGCCGGTGCCAGTATTCTCGTTCCTGGGCGATGCCAGCCAGCACCCGGAGCAAATGGCGTGCTACATCACCCATACCAATGAAAAAACCCATGACGTGATCCGCAACAACCTCGATCGCAGCCCGATGTATGCCGGGATCATCGAAGGGATCGGCCCACGTTACTGCCCATCGATCGAAGACAAGGTCATGCGTTTTGCCGATCGCAACGCACACCAGATCTTCCTCGAGCCGGAAGGCCTGACCAGCAACGAGATTTACCCTAACGGGATTTCCACCAGCCTGCCGTTCGACGTACAGATGCAGATCGTCCGTTCGATGGAAGGGATGCAGAACGCCCGTATTATTCGCCCTGGTTATGCGATCGAGTACGATTTCTTCGATCCGCGCGATCTGAAACCGACGCTGGAAAGCAAATTCATTCAAGGTCTGTTCTTCGCTGGTCAGATCAACGGCACCACCGGGTATGAAGAAGCCGCCGCGCAGGGCCTGCTGGCCGGTCTGAACGCCGGGCGTTTCGCCAACGAACAAGAAGGCTGGGCGCCACGTCGCGATCAGGCCTACCTCGGCGTGCTGGTGGACGATCTCAGCACCCTCGGTACCAAAGAGCCGTACCGCATGTTTACCTCGCGCGCCGAATATCGTCTGATGCTGCGTGAAGACAACGCCGATCTCCGCCTGACGGAAAAAGGCCGTGAACTGGGCCTGGTAGACGACGTGCGCTGGGCGCGTTACAGCGAAAAGCTGGAGCGGATCGAACGCGAGCGTCAGCGTCTGCGCGACATCTGGATGCACCCGCACGCCGAGAACGTCGAACAGGTCAATGCGTTGCTGAAAGCGCCACTGTCGCGTGAAGCCAACGGTGAAGAGCTGCTGCGTCGCCCGGAGATGGATTACGCGCAGTTGACCGGCACCGATGTCTTCGCGCCGCCGTTGGACGATGTACAAGCCGCCGAACAGGTTGAGATCCAGGTCAAATACGAAGGCTATATCGCTCGCCAACAGGAAGAGATCGAAAAACAGCAGCGCAACGAGAACACCGTGTTGCCGCTGGATCTCGACTACCGTCAGGTTTCAGGTCTGTCGAACGAGGTGATCGCCAAGCTGAACGATCACAAACCGAACTCCATCGGCCAGGCTTCACGCATTTCCGGCATTACGCCGGCGGCGATCTCGATTTTGCTGATCTGGCTGAAAAAGCAGGGACTGCTGCGCCGCAGCGCATAAATCCCGTATCCAGGCGGCCGTTTGTTCATCCCGTAACCAAACGGCCGCTGACATCACTTGCGCCCTGAATTATCATAGTCGCCTCATTGCACCAGCTGAAAAACCGCTGGTCGTTCAGCGCCTGCCAGAGGATCCGTTGTGCAAAAAAAATTAGACTCGCTGCTCGCGGCCGCAGGCATTGAGCTGCCCGATCAGCAGAAACAGCAGCTGCTGGGCTATGTCGGCATGCTGGATAAATGGAACAAGGCTTACAACCTCACGTCGGTGCGCGATCCACAGCAAATGTTGGTGCGCCACATCCTCGACAGCATCGTGGTCAATCCGCATCTGCAAGGTTCACGTTTTATTGATGTCGGCACCGGCCCTGGTTTGCCGGGCATTCCGCTGGCGATCGTGCGCCCGGACGCGCATTTCACGCTGCTCGACAGCCTGGGCAAACGCGTGCGTTTCCTGCGTCAGGTGCAGCATGAACTGGGCTTGAACAATATCGAACCGGTGCAGAGCCGCGTTGAAGCGTTTCCGGCCGAGCCGCCATTCGACGGTGTGATCAGCCGAGCGTTCGCTTCGCTGCAGGATATGCTGTCCTGGTGTCATCACCTGCCGGCGAAAGGGCAGGGGCGTTTCTACGCGCTGAAGGGCGTGCGCCCAGATGAAGAACTGGCACAGCTGCCGGCTGGCGTCAGCCTGGAGTCTATCGTGCGGCTACAGGTGCCTGAACTGGAAGGCGAGCGTCATTTGGTGATTCTTAAGGCAAACTGAGTTTGCTTTTGATCAAACAAGCGTGAATTAAAGGGCACACGGCGCAGAAAGATAAGCAGGCTAATTAATTGGCCGCTTTTTTTAGTTAATTTACTTCCCATTAACACAAAAAACGCGGCTAATTAGCGACAATAGAGTAATTGCATTCGGAAATAGTCACGTTAGCAATCATGTGTGAAAGATTAGACCATGCTGCTAATGTTAATTGGCTGTTGGAATATTGCCCCGTTGCTTGTCAATAAAAGGTTTTCATCGGGTATACGGATTGTTTTTGAACAGTTAACTGGTAATGTTTTGATTTATATAATTTTTTGATCGCTCAAATTGCTAAAGACTGTTTGAACGACCATCGGCTATAAATCAAGAAGGGACATTATTGTGATCGGCTTCGCGTTTCCAAACGCAACGCTGGAATAATCAGACAATTAAATGCGCCCTATTATTCCGACCGTTTTCTTGTGAAAATAGGCTGGAATAGGGAAATTTAAATAATTGTTCACCTTTTCGCTACTTATCGATTGAATTCGTTGGTATGCCCCGTATAATTTGCTCGTTTTTTGCTGCTTGACTCAGGACAGCAAAAACAGTTGTATACGTCACTCAGCATACCCCCTCTGGGGTACGGAGAGAACAAACGTCATGTCTGTGTCCCTTTACAGCGGGAAAGTCGCACGCAAACTGCTGTTTTTGCAGTTAATGACTTTTGTTCTGATCAGCGTTGCTTTCTGGCTGAAAAGTCCGGAATGGAGCGCTTCGGCGCTGGCAGGCGGTCTCGCTGCCTGGTTGCCGAGTGCAATGTTTATGCTGTTTGCCTTGCGCCATCAGGCGCAAACGCCGGCGCCCGGTCGGGTTGCCTGGTCGTTCGCCATCGGCGAGGGGCTAAAGGTCGTGGTCACCATCGTTTTGCTGATCGTGGCGCTGGGGGTGTTCAAGGCGGAGTTTATACCGCTTGGCCTGACCTATTTAGCGGTGTTAGCGGTGCAGATAGTGGCACCGGCCGTGATTAACAGTTACCGAACTTAACTAAATAAGGGTAAGAGGCATCATGTCTGCAGGAGAAGTCTTGACTCCACAGGAGTATATCGGTCACCACCTGACGCAGCTTCAGGTCGGGACTGGGTTTTGGTCGATTAACCTCGACTCGATGTTTTTCTCCGTCGTCCTCGGGGCGCTCTTCCTGGTGATCTTCCGTAAAGTGGCCAAAAACGCCACCAGCGGTGTGCCGGGTAAACTGCAAACCGCAGTGGAGCTGGTGGTCGGTTTCGTCGACAGCAGCGTGCGCGACATGTACCACGGCAAGAGCAAGGTGATTGCGCCGCTGGCACTGACCGTGTTCGTCTGGGTGTTCCTGATGAACCTGATGGACCTGATCCCGGTTGACTTCCTGCCTTATCTCGGCACCCACGTTCTCGGTCTGCCTGCGCTGCGCGTCGTGCCTACCGCCGACGTGAACGTCACGCTGTCGATGGCGCTGGGCGTGTTTATCCTGATTCTGTTCTATAGCATCAAAATGAAAGGCGTTGGCGGGTTCGTTAAAGAGTTGACCATGCAGCCGTTCAACCACCCTGTATTCATTCCTATCAACCTGATTCTTGAAGGTGTCAGCCTGCTGTCCAAACCTGTTTCACTGGGTCTGCGACTGTTCGGCAACATGTATGCGGGTGAGTTGATCTTCATCCTGATTGCCGGCCTGTTGCCGTGGTGGTCACAGTGGGTCCTGAGCTTGCCTTGGGCTATCTTCCACATCCTGATCATTACGCTTCAAGCCTTTATTTTCATGGTTCTGACGATCGTCTATCTGTCGATGGCGTCTGAAGAGCACTGATTTTCTTAAAACACTTGCACTTTTAAACTGAAACAAACTGGAGACTGTCATGGAAAACCTGAGTATGGATCTGCTGTACATGGCTGCCGCTGTGATGATGGGTTTAGCGGCAATCGGTGCTGCGATCGGTATCGGCATCCTGGGTGGTAAATTCTTGGAAGGCGCTGCTCGTCAGCCTGACCTGATTCCTCTGCTGCGTACACAGTTCTTTATCGTTATGGGTCTGGTCGACGCCATCCCGATGATCGCTGTAGGTCTGGGTCTGTACGTGATGTTCGCCGTCGCGTAAGTAGAGTAACCCTCTACGACGTAACCAAACTATTAACTTTTAAAGAGGCATTGTGCTGTGAATCTTAACGCAACAATCCTCGGCCAGGCCATCGCGTTCGTTCTGTTTGTCTGGTTCTGCATGAAGTACGTATGGCCGCCGATCATGGCTGCCATCGAGAAACGTCAGAAAGAAATCGCTGACGGCCTCGCTTCTGCAGAGCGTGCCAAAAAAGATCTGGACTTAGCGCAAGCCAATGCGACCGACCAGCTGAAAACTGCTAAAGCAGAAGCTCAGGTGATCATCGAGCAAGCGAACAAACGCAAAGCTCAGATCATGGATGAAGCGAAAGCCGAAGCCGAGCAGGAACGTAACAAAATCGTGGCGCAGGCTCAGGCTGAGATCGAAGCCGAACGTAAGCGCGCTCGTGAAGAGTTGCGTAAGCAAGTCGCGATGCTGGCAATTGCCGGCGCCGAGAAGATCATCGAACGTTCCGTGGATGAAGCTGCTAACAGCGACATCGTTGATAAACTGGTCGCTGAACTGTAAGGAGGGAGGGGCTGATGTCTGAATTTGTAACTGTAGCTCGCCCCTACGCCAAAGCAGCTTTTGACTTTGCCGTTGAGCACCAAAGCGTAGAGCGCTGGCAGGACATGCTGGCGTTTACGGCTGAAGTCACTCGCAATGAACAGATTTCTGAACTGCTGTCTGGCGCGGTTGCGCCAGAAACGCTGTCCAAGACGTTCATCGCGGTTTGTGGCGATCGGCTCGACGAACATGGCCAGAACTTTATCCGTGTAATGGCCGAAAATGGACGTTTACTGGTTCTTCCTGCCGTGCTGCAGCAGTTCATCGAACTGCGCGCCTCGCTGGAATCCACCGTCGAAGTCGAAGTGCTCTCTGCGAGCGCGCTGAGCGACGAACAGCAGGCGAAAATCGCCGCTGCGATGGAAAAACGTCTGTCACGCAAAGTTAAGCTGAATTGCAAAATTGACAAGTCTGTACTGGCCGGCATCGTTGTTCGCGCCGGCGATATGGTGATTGATGGCAGCGTTCGCGGTCGTCTTGAACGCCTGACAGACGTCTTGCAGTCTTAAGGGGACTGGAGCATGCAACTGAATTCCACCGAAATCAGCGAACTGATCAAGCAGCGCATTGCTCAGTTCAATGTAGTGAGCGAAGCTCACAATGAAGGTACTATCGTTTCCGTCAGCGACGGGATCATCCGCGTACACGGCCTGGCCGAAGTTATGCAGGGCGAAATGATCGCACTGCCTGGCAACCGTTACGCAATCGCATTGAACCTGGAGCGCGACTCCGTAGGTGCCGTGGTTATGGGTCCGTACGCGGATCTGGCCGAAGGCATGAAGGTTAAATGCACCGGCCGTATTCTGGAAGTGCCAGTCGGTCGTGGCCTGCTGGGCCGCGTAGTTAACACCCTGGGTGCCCCAATCGACGGCAAAGGCCCGATTGAGAACGACGGCTTCTCTCCGGTAGAAGCTATCGCGCCAGGCGTTATCGAGCGTCAGTCCGTTGATCAGCCGGTTCAGACTGGTTACAAATCCGTTGACGCCATGATTCCAATCGGCCGTGGCCAGCGTGAGCTGGTGATCGGTGACCGTCAGACCGGTAAAACCGCGCTGGCGATCGATGCGATCATCAACCAACGCGACTCCGGCATCAAATGCGTTTACGTGGCTATCGGCCAGAAAGCGTCCACCATCGCTAACGTGGTGCGCAAACTGGAAGAGCACGGCGCACTGGCCAACACCATCGTGGTGGTGGCGACCGCTTCCGAATCCGCTGCACTGCAATACCTGGCGCCATACGCCGGTTGCGCAATGGGCGAATACTTCCGTGACCGCGGTGAAGATGCGCTGATCGTATACGATGACCTGTCCAAACAGGCCGTTGCTTACCGCCAGATTTCCCTGCTGCTTCGTCGTCCGCCAGGTCGTGAAGCTTACCCAGGCGACGTATTCTACCTGCACTCCCGCTTGCTGGAGCGTGCAGCGCGCGTTAACGCCGAATACGTTGAAGCCTTCACCAAAGGTGAAGTTAAAGGCCAAACCGGTTCACTGACCGCTCTGCCGATCATTGAAACCCAGGCGGGTGACGTTTCCGCGTTCGTTCCGACCAACGTAATTTCGATTACCGATGGTCAGATCTTCCTGGAATCCAACCTGTTCAACTCCGGTATTCGTCCGGCAGTTAACCCGGGTATCTCCGTATCCCGTGTTGGTGGCGCCGCGCAGACCAAGATCATGAAGAAACTGTCCGGCGGTATCCGTACCGCGCTGGCACAGTATCGTGAACTGGCTGCGTTCTCCCAGTTCGCATCCGATCTGGACGACGCGACCCGCAAACAGCTGAGCCACGGTCAGAAAGTGACCGAGCTGCTGAAACAGAAACAGTATGCGCCGATGTCGGTTGCACAACAGTCTCTGGTGCTGTTTGCCGCAGAACGCGGTTACCTGAACGACGTCGAAGTCGCCAAAGTGGTGAGCTTCGAAGCCGCGCTGGTAGCCTATGCGGACCGCGAACACGCCGAACTGCTGAACCACATCAACCAAACTGGCAACTTCAATGATGAGATCGAGGGCAAGTTGAAAGACATCCTCGAGACCTTCAAGAAAACCCAGTCCTGGTAACGCCGAACGGTCCTGCTGTTGAAAGACAGCAGGCCGTCTGGCACTGAGGAGAAGCAGAGATGGCCGGCGCAAAAGAGATACGTAGTAAGATCGCTAGCGTGCAAAACACGCAAAAGATCACTAAAGCGATGGAAATGGTCGCCGCCTCCAAAATGCGTAAATCGCAGGATCGCATGGCGGCCAGCCGTCCTTATGCAGAGACCATGCGCAAAGTGATTGGTCACCTTGCGTTAGGGAATCTGGAGTACAAGCACCCGTACCTGGATGAGCGTGACGTTAAGCGCGTCGGGTATCTGGTGGTGTCTACTGACCGTGGTCTCTGCGGCGGCTTGAACATCAACCTGTTCAAAAAGCTGCTGGCGGAGATGAAAGCCTGGTCCGAAAAAGGCGTCGAAACCGATTTGGCGCTGATTGGCTCTAAAGCAGCCTCTTTCTTTGGTTCCGTGGGTGGCAACGTGGTTGCCCAAGTGACCGGCATGGGGGACAAACCTTCCCTGTCGGATCTGATCGGGCCGGTGAAAGTGATGCTGCAGGCCTACGACGAAGGTCGTTTGGACAAGCTGTACATTGTCAGCAACAAATTTGTCAATACGATGTCCCAAGAGCCGCAGGTGATTCAGCTGCTGCCGTTACCGCCAGCCGATGACGAAGAGCTGAAGAAAACGCCTTGGGATTACCTGTATGAACCGGATCCCAAAGTGCTGCTTGATACCTTGCTGCGCCGCTATGTGGAGTCGCAGGTTTATCAGGGCGTCGTGGAAAACCTGGCCAGCGAGCAGGCCGCACGAATGGTCGCGATGAAAGCCGCAACCGATAACGGCGGTAGCCTGATCAAAGAGCTGCAGTTGGTATACAACAAGGCGCGTCAGGCCAGCATCACTCAGGAACTCACCGAGATCGTTTCGGGAGCCTCCGCGGTTTAAGCTAGGTTTACGAATTACGTAGAGGATTCAAGATGGCTACTGGAAAGATTATCCAGGTAATCGGCGCCGTGGTGGACGTCGAGTTCCCTCAGGATGCCGTACCAAAAGTGTACGACGCCCTTGAGGTAGAAAACGGCACCGAAAAACTGGTGTTGGAAGTTCAGCAACAGCTGGGCGGTGGCGTGGTTCGCTGTATCGCAATGGGGACCTCCGACGGTCTGCGTCGCGGTCTGAAAGTGAACAACCTGGACCACCCGATTGAAGTGCCGGTAGGTAAAGCTACCCTGGGCCGTATCATGAACGTATTGGGTCAACCAATCGACATGAAAGGCGACATCGGCGAAGAAGAGCGTTGGGCGATTCACCGCGCGGCGCCAAGCTACGAAGAGCTGTCCAACTCCCAGGAACTGCTGGAAACCGGTATCAAGGTAATGGACCTGATTTGTCCGTTCGCCAAGGGCGGTAAAGTCGGTCTGTTCGGCGGTGCGGGCGTGGGTAAAACCGTAAACATGATGGAGCTGATCCGTAACATCGCGATCGAGCACTCCGGTTATTCCGTGTTTGCGGGCGTGGGCGAGCGTACTCGTGAGGGTAACGACTTCTACCACGAAATGACCGACTCCAACGTTCTGGACAAAGTATCCCTGGTTTACGGCCAGATGAACGAGCCACCAGGTAACCGTCTGCGCGTTGCGCTGACCGGTCTGACCATGGCGGAGAAATTCCGTGACGAAGGCCGTGACGTTCTGCTGTTCGTTGACAACATCTACCGTTACACCCTGGCCGGTACCGAAGTGTCCGCACTTCTGGGCCGTATGCCATCCGCGGTAGGTTATCAGCCAACGCTGGCGGAAGAGATGGGCGTTCTGCAAGAACGTATCACCTCGACCAAGACCGGTTCCATCACTTCCGTACAGGCCGTTTACGTTCCTGCGGATGACTTGACTGACCCGTCTCCAGCCACCACCTTTGCGCACTTGGACGCAACCGTGGTACTGAGCCGTAACATCGCTTCTCTGGGTATCTACCCGGCCGTTGACCCGCTGGATTCCACCAGCCGTCAGCTGGATCCGCTGGTAGTTGGCCAGGAGCACTACGACGTAGCGCGTGGCGTGCAGTCCATTCTGCAACGCTACCAGGAGCTGAAAGATATCATCGCTATCCTGGGTATGGACGAGCTGTCTGAAGAAGACAAACTGGTCGTATCCCGTGCGCGTAAGATCCAACGCTTCCTGTCTCAGCCGTTCTTCGTGGCAGAAGTCTTCACCGGTTCTCCGGGCAAGTTCGTATCGCTGAAAGACACCATCCGTGGTTTCAAAGGCATTATGGACGGCGACTATGACCACCTGCCGGAGCAGGCGTTCTACATGGTTGGCACCATTGAAGAAGCAGTGGAAAAAGCCAAGAAACTGTAACGCCTTGAGAGGAGGGTGATATGGCTATGACTTACCATCTGGATGTAGTCAGCGCGGAAAAACAGATGTTTTCCGGCCTGGTGCAGAAGATCCAGGTGACAGGCAGCGAAGGTGAACTGGGGATCTTCCCTGGCCATGCGCCGCTGCTGACTGCCATCAAGCCTGGCATGGTGCGTATTGTTAAGCAGCACGGTGAAGAAGAGTTCATCTACCTGTCCGGCGGCATCCTCGAGGTGCAGCCGAGCGTGGTTACCGTGCTGGCGGACACTGCTATCCGTGGTACTGACCTCGACGAAGCGAGAGCGTTGGAAGCTAAGCGTAAAGCTGAAGAACACATTCGCAGCTCTCATGGCGATGTCGACTATGCTCAGGCATCCGCTGAACTGGCGAAAGCGATCGCAAAACTGCGCGTTATCGAGCTCACCAGAAAAGCGATGTAATGTTTGGGTGCTCGGCACCCAACTTTAAGAAAGCGGCCTATAGGGCCGCTTTTTTTTTACTTTAAAATAAGCATTTCAGCCCGGCGGGCAGGGTGGTGTATAACCCTTTATATCGGGAAAGAAACGTCGCCGATCGCCGACAGTTTTTTCGCTCCGATGCCGAATTGGCCGCTATGGCGGCAGGCCAAGGCCCATGCGGTCTGCGCCGGGTTCGTGATGAGAAATATGTAGTAATTTAACCTCTAAACGGTTTTACTTTCGTCTATCAAAATGGAGTTATCAGGTTGCTTATGTCGAACAGCGCAATGAGCGTGGTTATCCTCGCCGCAGGCAAGGGTACGCGCATGTATTCCGATCTTCCCAAAGTGTTGCATCCTTTGGCCGGCAAGCCGATGGTGCAGCACGTCATTGATGCCGCGATGAAACTGGGCGCGCAACATGTTCACCTGGTATACGGCCACGGCGGCGATTTGTTGAAAAGCACGTTGACTGACGGCGCACTGAACTGGGTGCTGCAGGCTGAGCAATTGGGTACCGGTCATGCAATGCAGCAGGCCGCGCCGCATTTTGCCGACGATGAAGACGTGCTGATGCTGTACGGCGACGTGCCGTTGATCTCCGTGGATACGCTGCAACGCCTGCTGGCGGCCAAGCCGCAGGGCGGCATCGGTCTGCTGACGGTCAAGTTGGACGACCCGAGCGGCTACGGTCGTATTGTGCGTGAGCATGGCGACGTGGTGGGCATCGTCGAACATAAGGATGCCAGCGAAGCGCAGCGTCAGATCAACGAGATCAATACCGGCATCCTGGTGGCCAACGGGCGCGATCTGAAGCGCTGGCTGGGGATGCTGAATAATGACAACGCGCAGGGTGAGTTTTACATCACCGATATCATTGCGCTGGCCCATGCCGACGGCAAGAAAATCGAAGCCGTGCACCCTTCGCGTCTGAGCGAGGTGGAAGGCGTCAACAACCGCCTGCAGCTGGCGACGCTGGAGCGCGTATTCCAGTCGGAACAGTCTGAAAAACTGCTGCTGGCCGGCGTGATGCTACTGGATCCGGCACGTTTCGACCTGCGCGGGGAACTTGTTCACGGCCGTGACATCAGTATTGATGCGAATGTGATTATCGAAGGCCACGTCAAACTGGGCGACCGGGTGAAAATCGGCGCCGGTTGCGTGCTGAAAAACTGCGTGATCGGCGATGACTGCGAGATCAGCCCGTATAGCGTGCTGGAAGACAGCGTGCTGGAAGCCGATTGCACCGTAGGGCCGTTCGCCCGTCTGCGCCCTGGCGCAGAGCTGGCGGCAGGGGCTCACGTCGGCAACTTCGTGGAAATGAAGAAGGCGCGTTTGGGCAAAGGTTCCAAGGCCGGGCATCTGAGCTACTTGGGCGATGCCGAAATCGGCGATGACGTAAATATCGGCGCCGGTACCATCACCTGTAACTACGATGGCGCCAACAAGCACAAGACGCTGATCGGCGACGGCGTGTTTGTCGGCTCCGATACTCAGCTGGTGGCGCCGGTGTCGGTCGGCAAAGGTTCCACCATCGCCGCCGGCACCACGGTGACGCGTGACATCGCCGAGAACGAGCTGGTGCTGAGTCGCGTCAAGCAGGTGCATGTTCAGGGCTGGAAACGTCCGGTGAAGAAGAAGTCATAGTGTGTTTTGCGTTGGGCTCCGTTAACGAGCCCAATACAAAACATAATAATCCCCACCATCTACAGGCTCGGGGCGCACGGTAAAAACCGGCAAAAATCAGGTCAAGACATCGAAAGCGCCCACGAAGGGCGTTAATTAGGAATATAACTGATGTGTGGAATTGTAGGCGCAGTAGCGCAACGTGATATCGCAGAAATCCTGCTGGAAGGTTTACGCCGTCTCGAGTACCGCGGTTACGACTCCGCCGGTCTGGCGGTGGTCGACGAGAAAGGCAACGTCAACCGCCTGCGTCGCGTAGGCAAGGTGCAAAAACTGGCCGAAGCGGCGGAGCAAACCGAACTGCACGGCGGCACCGGCATCGCTCACACCCGTTGGGCGACCCACGGTGAACCGACTGAAGCGAACGCGCACCCGCATGTATCCGACTACATTACCGTGGTGCATAACGGCATCATCGAAAACCACGAACCGCTGCGTGAACTGTTGATCGAACGCGGTTACCGCTTCAGCTCCGAAACCGACACCGAAGTGATCGCGCACCTGGTGCACTGGGAACAACAGCAGGGCGGCACGCTGTTGGAAGTGGTTCAGCGCGTGATCCCACAGCTGCGCGGCGCTTACGGCACCGTAGTGATGGATAGCCGCGATCCGAGCGTATTGGTCGCTGCACGCTCCGGCAGCCCGCTGGTTATCGGCCGCGGCGTCGGGGAAAACTTCATCGCTTCCGATCAGCTGGCGTTGCTGCCGGTAACCCGCCGCTTCATCTTCCTGGAAGAAGGCGATCTGGTGGAAGTGACTCGCCGCAGCGTCAACATTTTCGACAAGCAGGGCAACGCCATCGAGCGCCCTGAGATCGAATCCCAGGTGCAGTATGACGCCGGTGACAAGGGCGCTTACCGCCACTACATGCAAAAAGAGATCTACGAACAGCCGCTGGCGCTGAAAAACACCCTGGAAGGGCGTTTCAGTCATGGCCAAATCAACCTGAGCGAGCTGGGCCCGCGCGCTGACGAGCTGCTGGCCAAGGTGCAGCACGTACAGATTATCGCCTGTGGCACCTCTTATCACTCCGGTATGGTCGCGCGTTACTGGTTCGAATCGCTGGCCGGCGTGCCGTGCGACGTCGAGATCGCATCCGAATTCCGCTACCGCAAATCGGCGGTGCGTCCGGGCAGCCTGATCATTACCCTGTCGCAGTCCGGTGAAACCGCTGACACCCTGGCGGCGCTGCGCCTGTCCAAAGAGCTGGGTTATCTCGGTTCGTTGGCGGTGTGCAACGTGGCCGGCTCTTCGCTGGTGCGCGAATCCGATCTGGCGTTGATGACCAAGGCCGGCACCGAAATCGGCGTGGCGTCGACCAAAGCCTTCACCACTCAGCTCACCGTACTGCTGATGCTGGTGGCGCGCCTGGGTCGCCTGAAAGGCATGGCGGAAAGCGTGGAGCAGGAGATCGTGCACGGCCTGCAGGCGCTGCCGGCGCGCATCGAGCAGATGCTGTCGATGGATAAAGAGATCGAAGCGCTGGCGGAAGGTTTCTCCGACAAGCACCATGCGCTGTTCCTCGGCCGCGGCGATCAGTATCCGATCGCCATGGAAGGGGCGCTGAAGCTGAAAGAGATCTCCTACATTCATGCCGAAGCTTACGCGGCGGGTGAGTTGAAACACGGCCCGCTGGCACTGATTGACGCCGATATGCCGGTGATCGTGGTGGCGCCGAACAACGAACTGCTGGAAAAGCTGAAGTCCAACATTGAAGAAGTGCGCGCACGCGGCGGCCAGCTGTACGTGTTCGCCGATCAGGACGCCGGCTTCGTCAGCAGCGAAGGCATGACCATCATTCCTCTGCCGCACGTCGAGGAAATCGTGGCGCCGATTTTCTACACCGTGCCGTTGCAGCTGCTGTCTTATCATGTGGCGCTGATCAAAGGCACCGACGTTGACCAACCGCGCAACCTGGCGAAGTCTGTCACCGTAGAGTAATCTGCCGCAGGTAGACTGCAAAAGCCGGCCTTAGCGCCGGCTTTTTCATCTACGGCGTAAAAGATGACAAGTGTGTCGATTCGGGGATAAACGTTGTCATATTCAAGTGGATAGCCGTGGCTAAAACGGTTTTTTTATTGCTTGGCGATTGTGCTGTCTTTTAGTTAACCGTTTGATTTTAATATAAACAAACCCTTCTCCTTCGCGTTGTAATATAACTGTCATATTGCGTACATTTTTCTGTCACCAAACTGTCCTATTTTCCCTCCTGCAGCAATACTTACTCTGATTAAAACGACTCGAAGTCGATTTTAAATATCCCATTAGGAGGGATTATGAAACTGATGCGTACCACCGTCGCCAGTATTGTGGCAGCGACCTTCTCCCTGACCACCGTGTCCGCGTTCGCTGCTGCCAGCCTGACCGGTGCAGGTGCGACATTCCCCGCTCCGGTTTACGCCAAGTGGGCAGATTCTTATCAGAAAGAAACCGGCAACAAAGTTAACTATCAAGGCATCGGCTCCTCTGGCGGCGTGAAGCAAATCGTGGCCAACACCGTTGACTTTGGCGCCTCCGACGCCCCGCTGTCTGACGACAAGCTGGCGGCTGACGGCCTGTTCCAGTTCCCGACCGTGATCGGCGGCGTGGTGCTGGCTGTGAATATCCCGGGCATCAAATCCGGCGAACTGACTCTGGACGGTAAAACCCTGGGCGATATCTACCTGGGCAACGTCAAAAAGTGGAACGATCCGGCTATCACCAAGCTGAACCCAGGCGTGAAACTGCCTGACCAGAACATCGCCGTGGTGCGCCGCGCCGACGGCTCCGGCACTTCGTTCGTCTTCACCAGCTACCTGTCCAAGGCCAACGCGCAGTGGAAAGAGAAGATTGGCGCCGGTTCTACCGTTAACTGGCCGACCGGTCTGGGCGGCAAAGGCAACGACGGCATCGCCGCCTTCGTTCAGCGTCTGCCAGGATCTATCGGCTACGTAGAATACGCGTATGCCAAGCAGAACAACCTGGCTTACACCAAGCTGGTTTCCGCCGACGGCAAACCGGTCAGCCCAACCGAAGAGAGCTTCAGCAACGCCGCTAAAGGCGTGGATTGGAGCAAGACCTTCGCTCAGGATCTGACTGACCAGAAAGGCGACAACGTGTGGCCAATTACCTCCACCACCTTCATCCTGGTGCACAAAGAGCAGAAAAACCCTGCTCAGGGTGCCGAAGTGCTGAAGTTCTTCGACTGGGCTTACAAAACCGGCGGCAAACAGGCTAACGAGCTGGATTACGCCACCCTGCCGAAAGAAGTGGTTGAGCAGGTGCGTGCCGCCTGGAAAACCAACGTAAAAGACAGTTCAGGTAAAGCGCTGTACTAACAACGCAGGGGCGCGGGTTCGCCGCGCCCCAACAGTTCTTCAGGCTCTGATTCCGGTTGGGGCTGCCAGGGTTCAAACAGAGAGTAATCTATGGCTGAGTACAAGCCGACCATCAAAGCACCGGGCAAAAACGGTGACATTATTTTCAGCGCGCTGGTGAGACTGGCTGCGCTGATTACCCTATTGTTGCTGGGCGGCATCATCGTTTCGCTGATCTTCGCCTCCTGGCCGAGCATGCAGAAATTCGGCTTCGCCTTCCTGTGGACCAAAGAGTGGGACGCGCCGGCGGAGCAGTTCGGCGCGCTGGTGCCGATCTACGGCACCGTGGTCACCTCGCTTATCGCGCTGATCATCGCCGTGCCGGTGAGCTTCGGCATCGCGCTGTTCCTGACCGAACTGGCGCCGAACTGGCTGAAGCGGCCGCTGGGCATCGCCATTGAGCTGCTGGCGGCCATCCCGAGCATCGTTTACGGCATGTGGGGGCTGTTCGTGTTCGCTCCGCTGTTTGCCGAATACTTCCAGACGCCGGTCGGTGAAGTGCTGTCGGGTATTCCGATCGTCGGCGAACTGTTCTCCGGCCCGGCCTTCGGCATCGGCATTCTGGCCGCCGGGGTAATCCTGGCGATCATGATCATTCCTTACATCGCCGCGGTCATGCGCGACGTGTTTGAACAGACCCCGGTGATGATGAAAGAGTCGGCCTACGGCATCGGCTGCACCACTTGGGAAGTGATCTGGCGCATCGTGCTGCCGTTCACCAAGAACGGCGTGATCGGCGGCGTCATGCTGGGCCTGGGCCGCGCGCTGGGGGAAACCATGGCGGTGACCTTCATCATCGGCAATACCTACCAGCTCACCAGCGCATCGCTGTATATGCCGGGCAACAGCATCACCTCCGCGTTGGCCAACGAATTCGCCGAAGCCGAATCCGGTGTGCACACCGCCGCGTTGATGGAGTTGGGCCTGATTCTGTTTGTTATCACCTTTATCGTGCTGGCGCTGTCGAAGTTGATGATCATGCGCCTGGCCAAGAATGAGGGGCGTTAACATGGCGACGATGGATATGCAAAACGCAGTAGTCCTGGCGGAAAGCCGCCGCAAAATGCAGGCCTGGCGCCGGCAGAAAAACCGCCTCGCGCTATTCCTGTCGATGGCGACCATGGCGTTCGGCCTGTTCTGGCTGATCTGGATCCTGATCGCCACCATCACCAAAGGTTTCGACGGCATGTCGCTGGCGCTGTTCACCGAAATGACCCCGCCGCCGAATACCGCGGGCGGTGGTCTGGCCAACGCCATCGCCGGCAGCGGCCTGTTGATCCTGTGGGCAACCATTTTCGGTACGCCGCTGGGCATCATGGCCGGCATCTACCTGGCGGAATACGGCCGCAAATCCTGGCTGGCGGAAGTGATCCGCTTTATCAATGACATTCTGCTGTCCGCACCGTCGATCGTGGTGGGCCTGTTCGTTTACACCATCGTGGTGGCGAAGATGGAACACTTCTCCGGCTGGGCCGGTATCGTGGCGCTGGCGCTGCTGCAGGTGCCGATCGTCATCCGCACCACCGAGAACATGCTGAAGCTGGTGCCGGATACGCTGCGTGAGGCCGCTTATGCGCTGGGCACGCCGAAATGGCGCATGATTTCCGCCATCACGCTGAAAGCGTCGGTGTCCGGCATCATCACCGGCGTGCTGCTGGCGATTGCGCGCATCGCGGGGGAGACCGCGCCGCTGCTGTTCACCTCGCTGTCGAACCAGTTCTGGAGCACCGACCTGATGCAGCCGATCGCCAACCTGCCGGTGACCATCTTCAAATTTGCCATGAGCCCGTTCGCCGAATGGCAACAGCTGGCTTGGGCCGGGGTGCTGTTGATCACCCTGTGCGTACTGTTACTGAATATCCTGGCGCGCGTGATTTTCGCCAAGAAAAAGCATTCATAAAATTTTGAGCGCCGCTTTGGCGGCGCTGATGAAAAGAGAGAAGTCTTGATGAGTATGGTTACTGACGCTTCCAGCAGCAAAATTCAGGTACGCGATCTGAACTTCTACTATGGCAAATTCCATGCGCTGAAGAACATCACGCTGGATATCGCCAAGAACAAGGTCACCGCGTTTATCGGCCCGTCCGGTTGCGGCAAGTCCACCCTGCTGCGCACCTTCAACAAGATGTACCAGCTGTACCCGGAACAGCGTGCGGAAGGCGGTATCCTGCTGGACGGCCAGAACATCCTGACCGACAACTCGGATATCGCGCTGCTGCGCGCCAAGGTCGGCATGGTATTCCAGAAGCCGACGCCGTTCCCGATGTCCATCTACGACAACATCGCCTTCGGCGTTCGCCTGTTTGAAAAGCTGTCGCGCGCCGATATGGACGAGCGCGTGCAGTGGGCGCTGACCAAAGCGGCGCTGTGGAACGAAACCAAGGACAAGCTGCACCAGAGCGGCTACAGCCTCTCCGGCGGCCAGCAGCAGCGTCTGTGCATCGCCCGCGGTATCGCCATCCGACCGGAAGTGCTGTTGCTGGATGAGCCTTGCTCGGCGCTGGATCCGATCTCCACCGGCAAGATTGAAGAGCTGATCAGCGAACTGAAGGCCGATTACACCGTGGTGATCGTGACGCACAACATGCAGCAGGCGGCGCGCTGCTCCGACTCCACCGCATTTATGTATCTGGGCGAGCTGATCGAGTTCAGTGATACTGATAACCTGTTCACTGCGCCGCAGAAAAAGCAGACTGAAGACTACATCACTGGCCGTTATGGTTGATAGGAAGCATCATGGATAACCTGAATTTAAACAAACACATTTCCGGCCAGTTCAACGCAGAGCTCGAGCATATCCGCACCCAGGTGCTGACCATGGGCGGGCTGGTGGAGCAGCAGCTGACCGACGCCATCACCGCGATGCACAATCAGGATGGCGAGCTGGCTAAGCGCGTGATCGAAGGCGACGCCAAGGTCAACATGATGGAGGTGGCGATCGACGAAGCCTGCGTGCGCATCATCGCCAAGCGTCAGCCGACCGCCAGCGATCTGCGCCTGGTGATGGCGATCATCAAAACCATTTCCGAGCTGGAACGCATCGGCGATGTGGCAGACAAAATCTGCCGCACTGCGCTGGAGAAGTTCTCGCACCAGCACCAGCCGCTGCTGGTTAGCCTGGAGTCGCTGGGGCGCCACACCGTGCAGATGCTGCACGACGTGCTGGACGCCTTTGCGCGTATGGATCTGGACGAGGCGATCCGTATTTACCGCGAAGATAAAAAGGTCGACCAGGAATACGAAGGCATCGTGCGTCAGCTGATGACTTACATGATGGAAGATTCGCGCACCATTCCGAGCGTGCTGACCGCACTGTTCTGCGCCCGTTCTATCGAGCGCATCGGCGACCGTTGCCAGAACATCTGCGAATTTATCTTCTATTTCGTCAAAGGGCAGGATTTCCGTCATTTGGGCGGCGATGCCCTGGAAAAGCTGCTCTCTCCGGGCGGTAAAGACGAAAAAGCAGACTAACCCTTTCCGGGTAATATCCTTCAAAGGCGCGGTTTCCCGCGCCTTTATTCCATCTTAATCGCGTAAAGATAAAAAGGTTATAAACATAGCTTTTTATATTATTTCCTGACCTATGTGGAGATTGCTAGCTTATCCGCCAGCAGGACATCAACCACTTAGGAGCTTTCTATGAAACATCGCGCTTTGGCCTTAACGTTGTTAGCCAGTCTGACCGGCCTCGCCGCCGGCGCCGCGCACGCGGACAAACTTGACGATATCAAGCAAGCCGGCGTGGTGCGCATCGCGGTGTTCGACAGCAACCCGCCGTTCGGCTACATCGATCCGCAGAGCAAGAAGCTGGTGGGCTACGATGTGGATGTCGCCGACGCGATCGGTAAAGCGCTGGGGGTGAAAGTGGAGCTGCGCGCCACCAACCCGGCCAACCGTATTCCGCTGCTGGTGTCGAAGAAGGTTGACCTGATCGCCGCCAACTTCACCATTACCGACGAGCGCGCCAAGGAAGTGAACTTCAGCGTGCCGTACTTCGCCACCGGCCAGAAATTCATCGCTCGCAAAGGCGTGCTGAAAACCCCGGAAGACATCAAGAAACTGCGCATCGGCGCCGATAAGGGCACGGTGCAGGAAATCACCCTGCGCGAGCGTTTCCCGACGGCGAAAGTGATCTCCTACGATGACACCCCGCTGGCGTTCGTGGCGCTGCGCAATGGCAACGTGCAGGCGATCACCCAGGACGACGCCAAACTGGTCGGCCTGCTCGGCAACCTGCCGGCGGCGCAGAAGGCGGAGTTTGAAATTTCGCCGTTCAGCCTGACCAAAGAGTATCAGGGCGTCGGCATTCCCAAGGGCGAAGATCGCCTGACCGCCGCGGTGAACGAGACGCTGATCAAGCTGGAAAAAGACGGCGAAGCGGTTAAGATTTACGATCGCTGGTTCGGGCCGGAAACCCCATCTGCCCAGCCGCGCGGCGACTTCAAAATCGCGCCTTTGGATCAACAACCGAAAGTCTGACTTAACCGTTCGCGGTGAGATCGGTACGGAGGGGCGCAGCTTGCTGCGCCCCTGATGCATTCTGTAAGACAAGGATTGAACATGAACCTGGACTGGCTGCTGGCGCCGCAATACCTGAGCTGGCTGTGGCACGGTTTTCTGCTGACGCTGTGGCTTTCCGCCTGCGCGGGCCTGGCGGCCACGCTGCTGGGCTTTGTGCTGGCGGCGATGCGTGACAGCAGCCTGCGGCCGTTGCGCTGGCTGGCGATGGGCTACAGCTCGCTGTTTCGCAATACGCCGCTGCTGGTGCAGCTGTTCTTCTGGTACTTCGCCGCCGGGCAGATCTTGCCGTCCGCCGCCATGCAGTGGCTGAACAGTTCACATCAGGTCGGCCCGCTTGAGTGGCCGTCGTTCGAGTTTCTCGCCGGTTTCTTCGGCCTGACGCTGTACTCCACCGCCTTTATCGCCGAAGAGATCCGTTCCGGTATTCGCGGCGTCGCCGGCGGGCAGAAATATGCCGCTCAGGCGCTGGGGCTGACCGGCTGGCAGGCGATGCGCTATGTGGTGCTGCCGCAGGCGCTGAAAATCGCGCTGCCGCCGCTGCTGGGCCAGTACATGAACGTGATCAAGAACTCGTCGCTGACCATGGCGATCGGCGTGGCCGAACTCTCTTACGCCTCGCGTCAGGTCGAAACCGAAACGTTGCGCACCTTCCAGGCGTTCGGCGTGGCGACGGTGCTGTATATCGCCATCATCGCGCTGCTGGAAGGCTGGGGCATGTGGCGCCAGCAGCGTAAACCGCTGGGAGGACATTGAGATGGATTTCAGCGTAATTCACGATAACCTGGGCTACCTGCTGTGGGGCACCTGGCCGGACGGGCCGCTGGGCGGCGCGGCGCTGACGTTGGCGATCAGCCTGATGGCCGGCGTGGCTTCGGCGGTGCTCGGTACCTTATTCGGCGTGGCGCTGGCGATGTCACGCGGCGTCGCTGCAGGATTGCTGGCGGCGGTGCTGGGCTTTTTCCGCGCTATTCCGGTCATCATGCTGATCTTCTGGACTTATTTCCTGCTGCCGATGGTGTTTGGCGTCGAGATCCCGGAAATCACCACCGTGGTGTGCGCGCTGGCGCTGATCGCTTCGGCCTATCTGGCCCATGCGGTGAAGGCCGGTATCGCCGCGATCGGCCCCGGCCAGTGGCAGGCCGGGCTTTCTCTGGGGCTGACCCGCTGGCAGACGCTGCGCATGATCGTGCTGCCGCAGGCGCTGCGCATGATGGTGCCGTCGTTCATCAACCAGTGGATTTCCCTGATCAAAGACACCTCGCTGGCTTATATCGTCGGCGTTGGCGAACTGACCTTCCTGGCGACCCAGGTCAACAACCGCAGCATGGTCTACCCGATGGAAGTGTTCCTGTTTGTGGCGCTGGTCTATTTCGTGTTCTGCCTGGCGCTCGATCTGCTAGCCAACGCGGTTAACCGCCGCTTCGGTGCGCAAACCCGCGCGCTGAAGCGCTCCTGGCGCTGGTGGCGCAATAAGCCACCGCTGCCGGCCAGTTAATCGGCCGTCAGTCGCCAGCCGCGTTCGCGC
The DNA here is from genome assembly GCF_001902635.1 of Serratia marcescens. Classification (GTDB taxonomy): domain Bacteria; phylum Pseudomonadota; class Gammaproteobacteria; order Enterobacterales; family Enterobacteriaceae; genus Serratia; species Serratia marcescens_F. The sequence goes on from NZ_MJAO01000013.1 coordinate 37,201, forward strand.
CACAGCGCGGGCAGCTGAGCCAAATCGTCAAACGTCGTCACCAGCGGGTGGTCGATCGGCGGGTTATGCGGATCGGCGCAGAAGTAAAAGACCGGAATGCCGGCATTGATACCGGCCTGGGCGCCGGCGGGTGAGTCGTCCACCAGGATGCAATGCGTCACCGGCACCTGCATCTGTTCGGCGGCGTGAAACACGATCGCCGGATCCGGTTTCCAGCGCTGAAGGTCGTAGCCGCTGAACAATCGGTCATCAAAATAGGGCAGCATGCCGGTCAGGCCGAGCGAGTGCTGCATCTTGCTGACCGGCCCGTTGGAGACGGTGCAGACAGGCACCGTCAGCTGCGCCAGCAGCTCGCGGGCACCGGCAATCTGCTGCAGTTCGCTGTCGAACAGCCGTGCCACTTCCTGCCGATACAGCGGCTCCAGCACCTCCTTTGCCAGGTTAACACCCTGCTCGGCGTTGACCCGATCGATGATCTCGTACAGCTTCACCCCTTTGTATTTCTTGAACACCTCTTCCAGCGATAGATGAATGCCGTAGTGGGCGAACATGTGTACATAGGCTTTGCTGCACAGCACTTCGCTGTCCACCAGTGTGCCGTCGCAGTCGAACAAAATGCAGTCAATCTGATTCATGCGGGACAGGTTCCTTCGGGTTAGCGCCGCTGAGGCCGCTCAGCGATCACTTGATCAGGTTGCGCGCCTTGAGATCGTGCAAAATCAGCGCGGCGACTTGTGAACAGTGCGGCAAATCGCGGCTGTCGCACCACCTCAGTTCGGCGATTTCGGCGGCCGGCTGCAGTTGCCCGGTAAACCCGGCCTGATAGCAGCGAATGCGCACCTGGGTGCCGTCCTGCTTGCCGTCCGCCGGGCCGGCGAATTCGCCGTAAAACGCGATGGATTCCGGCTGTAGCGCGACGGTCAGCTCTTCGTCGATTTCGCGGCACAGCGCCTGTTCATCGGTTTCGCCCGCTTCGCGTTTTCCGCCCGGCACATAAAACAGCGTCTTGTTGTGCGAGCGCACCAGCGCCACTTTGTCGTCTTTCAGCGTGATCAACGCGAGCTTATCGATAAAAGTCGAAGACATGCGGATTCCTGTTTTTTTTAGCGGGTAGGATAAGAGATGCGATAGGCCATTTTATCGGCCGTGCCGGCAAACGGCAACGCAGCGGGAGCAACAGGGGATGAATGTCTGTAAATACAAGCCGTTGACGTGTTTAGCCGTAAAGACGGCGAAAAAAACCTGTGATCGGCGTCAAAAGCCCCACTTTTTGTTATAGGATAGCCAGCGACTGTCCATTCCCATTTTCGGAATTCTGATAATGACCAAACCAGTATCTGGCCTTGACGCTGAGCAAGGCTTGCTTGGGCGCGTGTTTAAACTCAAGCAACATGGCACGACGGCGCGTACGGAAACGATTGCCGGTATCACCACCTTCCTCACCATGGTGTATATCGTGTTCGTTAACCCGCAAATTTTGGGCGCGGCGGGCATGGATACCCAGGCGGTATTTGTCACTACCTGTTTGATCGCCGCCTTCGGCAGCATCTTCATGGGCCTGCTGGCGAACCTGCCGGTGGCGCTGGCCCCGGCGATGGGGTTGAATGCCTTCTTCGCCTTCGTGGTGGTCGGGGCGATGGGCATCTCCTGGCAGGTGGGCATGGGCGCCATTTTCTGGGGGGCAGTCGGCCTGCTGTTGCTGACCGTTTTCCGCATCCGTTACTGGATGATCGCCAACATTCCGGTCAGTCTGCGGGTCGGCATCACCAGCGGCATCGGTTTGTTCATCGGCATGATGGGGCTGAAAAACGCCGGCATCGTGGTGGCCAACCCGGACACGCTGGTGACCATCGGCAGCCTGACTTCGCACAACGTGCTGCTGGGGGCGCTCGGCTTCTTCATCATCGCCGTGCTCTCTTCGCGTAATTTCCACGCGGCGGTGCTGGTGTCGATCGTGGTGACTACCCTGATCGGTTGGCTGCTGGGCGACGTGAAATACGGCGGCCTGTTCTCCATGCCGCCGAGCATCACCTCGGTGGTGGGCCAGGTCGACGTGGCCGGCGCGCTGAACATCGGGCTGGCCGGGGTGATCTTCTCGTTTATGCTGGTGAACCTGTTCGACTCCTCCGGCACGCTGATCGGCGTCACTGATAAAGCCGGCTTGACCGACAACCAGGGCAAGTTCCCGCGCATGAAGCAGGCGCTGTACGTCGACAGCATCAGCTCGGTGGCCGGTTCGCTGGCGGGCACTTCTTCCGTTACCGCTTACATCGAGAGTTCGTCCGGCGTCGCCGTCGGCGGCCGCACCGGTTTGACGGCGGTGGTCACAGGCCTGCTGTTCCTGCTGGTGATCTTCCTGTCGCCGTTGGCGGGCATGGTGCCGGCTTACGCCGCCGCCGGTGCGTTGATCTACGTTGGCGTGCTGATGACTTCCAGCCTGGCGCGGGTGAAGTGGGACGATTTGACCGAAGCGGTGCCGGCGTTTGTCACCGCAGTGATGATGCCGTTTAGCTTCTCGATTACCGAAGGTATCGCGCTTGGCTTTATCTCCTACTGCGTGATGAAGCTCGGCACCGGCCGCTGGCGTGAAATCAGCCCGTGCGTGGTGGTGGTGGCGCTGCTGTTCGTGCTGAAGATCGTCTTCGTCGACGGCCACTGACAGCCACAGGGCCGATGCCTGTCGGCCCTGAAATCTTATACTCCCGGCGTCGCATCCGGCGCCCGATCCAACATCCACTGCAACGGCCGCCTGAAGCGTGCCTGCCAGCTGCCGGCGGCATCTTCGCCCTGGGCGAAGTGCAGCGTCTGCACCTGATTCTCTTCCCCGAACAGATTGGCGAAGTGCAACGCCAGCGCCTGCTCGCTGAAGTTCTGCCGATCGTAATACGCCATCACGATTTTCTTTTGCGCCGCCAGCGACTGCTGGGCCGGTTTGATCTCGCCGTTGGGCGCGATCAGCAAGGCGCCGGCGTAAAACTGCGGGTACTTCGCCATCAGATTGGCGGCGTGCAGTGCGCCCTGGCCGCGGGCGCTGAGGTAAATCCGTTGGGGATCCAGCTTTAACTGGGGAGCCAGTTGTTGCACCGTGTGCTGAATGGCAGTTTGGGTACCCTCGTCGCTGTAATTCGACCAGCGGAAGCTGTTTTCCGATAGCATCTGGGTGCCGTTGAGCTCGATGTAGGCCACGCCCATTTCACCGAACAGCAGCCGTTCCTCGGGGCTGATGGCGGCGGCTTTGCCGTAGGTGTGCAGGAAGATCACTGTTGGCCACCCTTCGGGCGGTGCCTCGCCGCCCGGCACTGCGTAGCTGGCTTTGCCTTCATAGTGGCGGGCGTGCTGCAGATAGCGCGCTTTGGTGGCGGCCAGGATGGATTGATAGGTGGCGCTGTGCTGCAGGCTGTTGAAGGCGTCGTCCTCCAGCAGGTTGTAGTAATACCATAACCCGCGATCGGCGCTCAGCTGCAGGTAGCGCTCTGCCAGCTCGGTTTGCCCTTTCTCCGCCGATGACGCTGCCAGCTGATAGGGTGCCCAGACATTGCGATCGTCTTCGCGCATCAGCGTCAGGTACAGCGACATGGCGCCGAGTTTTCTATCTTCCTGGTTCTGCAATGAACGTGGCAGCTGGGTGTTCAGCGCGCTGTGCGCAGGCAGTTCCAGCGGCTCTTCGCCGGCGGGATAACGTATGTCTGTGGCTAAAGCAGGTCTGGTGATGGAAGCGAAAAATAACGCTAAAATGAAAAAATAAATCATGCTATGGCTTTAATTTTAAATGAATTAACGGACTTCATGTCCTGTCGCGGCACCCGGCGGGCGCCGCGAGACCTGATCACTCCACGCGGCGGATAAAATCGCTGAACGCGGACAGCTGGCCAGTCAGGAAATCCAGCGTTCCTTGTTCGATCAATTCACCGGCCTGTTCGTCGACCTTGCTTTGGATCACGCCGCCCATAAACTCCGGCTTGTTCATCACCATCGCATCGAGGAATACCAGAATTTGGCGCAGGTGGTATTGGCAGCGTGCGCCGCCGATTGGCCCCATCGAACTGGTTTGAATGGCCACCGGTTTGCCGGCCAGCGGCTGGTTCGGCAAGCGCGACAGCCAGTCGATGGCGTTTTTCAACCCGCCGGGTACGGAATAGTTGTATTCGGGGGTCACGATGATCACGCCGTCGGCCTGGCGGATCTGCTCGGCGATTGTCTCAACCGCGGCGGGAAAACCTTCGCCCTGTTGCAGGTCGGCATCGTACAGCGGGATATCGCGGATGGAAGGCAGCGCTTCAATGGTGACGCCTTGCGGGGCCAGGCCAGGCAGAGCGCGGGCCACCATGGCGTTGTAAGAGCCCTTGCGCAGGCTGCCGAGCAGGGTGACGATTTTTAAGGTTTGGTCTGACATGGTGATTCTCCCTTTCGAATGAGCAGATTCAGCGTACAACATGGGCGAATAGTAGGCTAAAGCGCTGGTCGAGAATAGGCGATCGCTCAATATTTAGCGGTCTTTACAATTTAATGCAGAAACGCGCGCGGAAAGGAAAGTTCTACCCGTCTTTCGCCGCGTTAGCCGGGCGTCGTCAAGCCGGTCAGTTTGACGAAGCGTGAGGAGGCCGCGGGACTGCGCGGCGAGATCTCCCCGTCTTTCTGCAGGCCGTGGTGCTCTTCGTAGCGCCAGCACAGCAGGCGTTCCAGACTGGGAGCGCAGGCGCAGGCCCAGCTCAGGTATTCGTCGGCGTCGCTCATCACCTGAACGTGAGGCGTGGCGCTGGATCGCAGATGGCCGGAGAACGGGTGCAGGCGCAGCGTAGACTGCCCGCTGTTGCCCAGGCCGGAAATTTTCAGCACGCTTTGCCGGATGCTCCACAGCTGCGTTTCCGCCTCCAGTCGATCGTCCTGCGCGCCGATCCAGGCGCTTTCCGCCGGCGTTTGGTGCGCGTGTTGCAGCGCGCTTTGCCGATTGCCGCGTGCGCGCATCACTTCGATATCCAGCCCGACTTTACCCTCATCGCTCAGCAGCACGCCGACGGTGTTGCTGGCGTAAGCGAGGCTGAAATCGGGCAGTTGATGATCGGCGAAGCAGGGGCGGCCGGTTGGGGTGGTGGCGATGGGCGGCAGCGTCGGCAGGCCGTACAGGTAGAACATCATTTCGGCGAGCAGGATGCGCCCTTGCAGGTAGCGCGTGCGACGCTTGATGGAGAAGGCGCGGGTGGCGGCGATCGCTTCGTCGGAGAGTCTCTGGGTATCCAGAACTGCGGAGGCCGGGATCCATCGGGCAAAATGACACGCCATTGTTCACTCCATCACAGAGGGTCGCTAAGAACGCTGGGGTGTTAGATTAAGACTAAGTTGAGGATTTATCATCAAAAAACACTATGCGTTTTATCCGATTTGTTGTCGAATTTACGCATGAACGGCATAGGCGATGGCCAACCTTGCCGCACTGCTTTATTCCAGGATCCAGGTATCGCCGGTGGCTGGCGCGAGCCCTTCCGGCAACCATAGCCGGCCCCAGGTGCCGGTACAGTGGCAGCCCATGATCTTTTCCGGCTGATGTTGCCGCAAAAAAAGGCGGACGCGCCAGAGCGTGAGCGGGGAAGCGCAGCGCAGATGAAAACCGCCGATCAAGGCGTGGATCCGGTCGATCCCGGTGATTTTCTGGCAGTGGCGCACGATATTGACGATCCCGCGATGCCCGCAGCCGGTCACGATCACCAGACCGCGATCCGACTTGTAAATCAGCACCCCTTCGTCGATCACGTAATCCACCGCCGCATTTTCCCCGGTAATCACCCCGTAGGCGCGCGGTGCGGGCACCGCGATCTCGCCTGACCACATAAAGCGATCGCCGATCGCCAGCGGTTCGCGGCTGTAGTGCATGCAGTGGCGCGAGTAGTCGATGTCTAAAGAGAGCTTTTTGATTTTACGGGTGTGACCCAACACCTTCAGCGCTGCATAGCGCTCGTCGCCGATCTGTGGATGGCAGATGATGCGACTGTTGTCGGGCAGCCAAGCGACGCCGCCGCAGTGGTCATAGTGGCCGTGGGAGAGCACCGTGGCGGTGACGCGGGTGAGATCGACGCCCATCAGCGCCGCGTTGCGCAGGAAGCTGTCGTCGGGGCCGGTGTCGAACAGAATGGAAGTCGTTTCATCCTCAATCAGCAGGCTCAACCCGGCTTTGGCCTGCAATGACGGGTTGGCGCCGGCGGCGCGGCGGTTTTCCAACAGTACCTTGAGGGTCAATGCCATGATGAACTCGTTCCTGAGAGAGATTCCTGACTGGTCAGTATAGCGCGGGGTGCTGCGGTGGCTCTGTGAGCCGGCGCGCAGAGCGAGAGTGGGAAAGAAAAACGGCCGGAACAAGGGCTTGTCCCGGCCGTGAGGGCGTTTGTTGGTGCGGCTTATTTGCCGATGCAAAAGCTGGAGAAGATGCGGCCCAGCAGGTCGTCGGAGGTGAATTCGCCGGTGATTTCGCTCAAGGCCAGCTGCGCCTGGCGCAGTTCTTCGGCCAACAGCTCGCCCGCGTAAGCGCTCACTAGCTGTTCTTTGCCCTGCACCAGATGCTGCGCCGCCAGTTCCAGCGCCTGCAGGTGGCGACGGCGCGCCAGGAAACCGCCTTCCATGTTGCTGGTGAAACCCATGCTTTGTTTAAGATGATCGCGCAGCACATCGATGCCTTCGCCGGTGCGGGCCGACAGGCGAATAAGTGAGTGGTTATTCACTTCCGTCAGACCCAGCGTTTCACCGGTGATGTCGGCTTTGTTACGTACCACGGTGATCGGCAGCGTGCCCGGCAGGCGCGCCATAAATTCCGGCCAGATCTCCGCCGGCTCGGTGGCGGCGGTGGTGGTGCCGTCAACCATAAACAGCACTCTGTCGGCCTGTTCGATCTCGTTCCATGCACGTTCGATACCGATGCGTTCCACTTCGTCGCTGGCGTCGCGCAGGCCGGCGGTGTCGATGATGTGCAGCGGCATACCGTCGATATGGATATGTTCGCGCAATACGTCGCGGGTGGTGCCGGCGATATCGGTGACGATCGCCGCCTCGCGCCCGGCCAACGCATTGAGCAGGCTGGATTTACCGGCGTTGGGGCGCCCGGCGATCACCACCTTCATCCCTTCGCGCAGCAGGCTGCCCTGGCGCGCTTCACCGCGCACGCTGTCCAGATCCGCCATCACGTCGTTGAGCTGCGCCTCGATTTTACCGTCGGACAGGAAGTCGATTTCCTCGTCCGGGAAGTCGATCGCCGCTTCCACATAGATGCGCAGGTGAGTGAGCGCTTCCACGAGTTGGTGGATGCGGGTGGAGAACACGCCCTGCAGCGAGTTCATCGCCGAACGCGCCGCCTGCTCGGAGCTGGCGTCGATCAGATCGGCAATCGCTTCGGCCTGCGCCAAATCGAGTTTGTCGTTGAGGAACGCGCGCTCCGAGAACTCGCCGGGCCGCGCGATGCGCACGTCGGGCAGCGCCAGCACGCGCTTGAGCAGCAGATCGAGGATCACCGGCCCGCCGTGGCCCTGCAGTTCCAGCACGTCTTCGCCGGTAAAGGAGTTCGGCCCCGGGAACCACAGCGCGATGCCTTGGTCGAGGGTGGCGCCCGTGGCGTCGCGGAACGGCAGATAGTCAGCGTAGCGCGGCTTCGGCAGCTTGCCGAGCAACGCCTGGGCGACGTCTTTGGCCTTGCTTCCGGAAATGCGCAGAATGCCGACGCCGCCGCGTCCCGGCGGGGTGGCTTGGGCTACGATGGTATCGGTGGTGCTCATAACGGTTCTCTCTGACGATTAAGATGCAAAAAGGCGGTCTAATGACCGCCTTTGGTGTTACTGCAAGGGTCGGCGCGCCGAACCCCTACAATACGCTTAGCTTTTTTTCTTGTCGCGGCTGTGCAGACCGCGTTTTTCCAGACCACGGTAAATCAGCTGCTGCTGCAGGATGGTCACCAGGTTGCTGACGATGTAGTACAGCACCAGACCGGACGGGAACCACAGGAAGAACACTGTGAAGATCACCGGCATGAAGGTCATGATTTTCTGCTGCATCGGGTCAGTCACGGTGGTCGGCGACATCTTCTGAATGAAGAACATCGTCACGCCCATCAGGATTGGCAGGATGTAGTACGGGTCTTGCGCCGACAGGTCATGGATCCACAGGGCGAACGGCGCGTGGCGCAGCTCGACCGAGCCCATCAGCATGTAGTACAGCGCCAGGAAGATTGGCATCTGGATCAGCAACGGCAGGCAGCCGCCGAGCGGGTTCACTTTCTCCGCCTTGTACAGCGCCATCATCTCTTGGCTCATGCGCTGTTTGTCATCGCCGATACGCTCGCGCATCGCCTGCAGCTTCGGCTGCAGCATGCGCATTTTCGCCATCGAGGTGTACTGCGCCTTGGTCAGCGGGTACATGATGCCGCGCACGATGAAGGTGATGATGATGATGGAGAAGCCCCAGTTACCGATAAAGCCGTGGATGAACTTCAGCAGTTTGAACAGCGGCTGGGAGATGAACCACAGCCAACCGTAATCCACGGTCAGGTCCAGGTGCGGCGCCAACTGGGCCATCTGATCCTGCAGCTCCGGGCCGACCCACAGGGTCGCGTTCAGCTGTTGCTGAGCGCCCGGCTGCACCACGACCGGCGTAGATTTGAAGCCGATGGTGGACAGGTTGTCACCCGGTTTGGCGGTGTAGAAGGTGTTGTCACCCTTGGTCGCCGGTACCCACGCGGTGGCGAAGTACTGTTGCAGCATGGCGACCCAACCGTCTTTGGTGGTGACGTTCAGGTTTTCGTCTTTGTCGAACGCGTATTTCTGGTACTTGTCATCGCTGGACGAGTACGCCGCGCCGCGGAAGGTGTGCAGCGCGAAATTGCTGCTGCCGGTGTCGCGGTGCTTAGGCAATTCGGTGGTCTGCTTCAGCTGGCCGAACAGGGTCAGCTCCAGCGGCGTCGCGCCTTTGTTGTCGATGCTGTAATCCACGCCGACCGCATAGTGATCGCGTTTGAGCACGAAGGTCTTGGTGTAGACGGCGCCGTCTTTATCGGTGTAGGTCAGCGGGATACGCAGCTCGTCCTGGCCTTCCGGCAGGGTGTAGCTGTCCTGCGCCGCTTGATACAGCGGGCGTTCGCCGTTGGCCGGGTTGTCCGGGCCGTTTTTACCTGTCAGGCCGCTTTGCGCCTGATAGACGAACGACGGGGTGGTTTCCAGCAGTTGGAACGGAGTCGATGAACCCAGAGTATCCGGGTAGGCCAACAGTTTAGCCTGCTCGATATCGCCACCACGGGTGTTGATGGTCAGTGACAGCACGTCGGTGTTCACGGTAATCAGCTTACCCTGACCACTGGCTGGCACGGCCTGGCTGGCGGCATCACCGGCTACTGCGTTCGAAGTCTGTTGCGTGGTCTGTGCAGCCGGCTGCGGAGCGTTGTCCGTTTGCCATGCCTGCCAGATCATGAAAGACACGAACAGCAGAGCGATGAGGAGAAGATTGCGTTGCGAATCCATCGTTAGTGTTCTCTGTTATCGTCGGTTTTTGGCGGCACCGGATCATCGCCACCTGGGTTCAAAGGGTGGCATTTTAATACGCGTTTCAATGCTAACCAACTGCCTTTTATCATGCCAAACCTGCTTAATGCCTCAATTGCGTAATGAGAGCATGTCGGCTGGAAGCGACAACGAGGCCCTAGCAGCGGACTGATGACGAGCTGATAGGCCCGCACCAGTCCGATTAGGATGCGGGAGCCTGGCGACAGTGGCGACGCCATAATTTATCCAAAGCTTCCGTCAGCGCGCGGTTATCCAAATCCGCTATCCCCTTTTTGGCCACCACGACAAAATCCATCGCCGGTAATTCGTGCTGGCGCAGGCGGAAGCTTTCGCGGGTTAGGCGTTTGATCCGATTACGCTCGTGCGCGCGTTTGACGTGTTTTTTGGCGACGGTAAGACCGATGCGGGGATGCCCCAGCTGGTTCAGGCGGCCGAGGATGGTGATTTGCGGCGTGCCAGCCCGTTGTGGCTGCTGGAAGACGAAAGTGAAATGAGTGGGAGTTAACAAACGTAACTCCCTAGGAAAAGCGAGCTTAACCACTCAGCGGGTTAGCTTTATTACTTAGAAACAGTCAGACGAGCACGGCCTTTCGCACGACGGCGGGCCAGAACTTGACGACCATTTTTGGTGGCCATACGAGCACGGAAACCGTGGCTACGGTTGCGCTTCAATACGGACGGTTGGAAAGTGCGTTTCATAGCGATTTCTACCTAAACTTAAAATAATTACTGATCAGTAAACGCGTTTGGCTACTCGGCGTGAAGATGACCGACGCCTCAATCGCAATACATAAAGAAGCGGGATTGTAATAATTGTACAGTCCTGAGTCAATTCGCATCGCGCCAGCCTACCTGGTTGTCTGCCAATACGGAGTAAAATCCGGTCTTGGCCCGTGGTCACCGCAGAATCCTGTCTGGCTAATGACGCACCATAAGGAACCAGGTATCACACGTAGGGCGAAGATTATACGGACTCGGGGTGAAATCGCAAGGATCCCGGCGAGATCCTTTGCGCGCGAACCCAGGATCCGGCGTGGATAACAGGGTATAACCGGTTGACAATGTAAAAAATGCGGCGCAGCGGCCGGGATCTGCACTGTCATGCGGGCGCGGCGGTGAAAAGATCGCCGCCGGCCGCGGCCTGTGGATAAAATGGATCTAATCTGTGAGGAAGGGGAGGATCTCTTGCGCGGATTGCGCTATGATCCGTCATTCCGATCGCGATCCCTCATGCCGGGATCGTGAGGGACACAAACCGTGAAAGGCGGTTCGCATCCCCCACAGGCAAACAGCCGATGCCGGGTATGTGTCAAAAATCATGAGTTATAAAAAAGTTGCCCGTTTCTTTTCTTTATTGATCTTGTTCGAGTGGAGTCCGCCGTGTCACTTTCGCTTTGGCAGCAGTGTCTTGCCCGATTGCAGGATGAGTTACCTGCCACAGAATTTAGTATGTGGATTCGCCCATTGCAGGCGGAACTGAGTGACAACACCCTGGCGCTGTACGCGCCTAACCGTTTTGTGCTGGATTGGGTTCGCGATAAGTACTTAAACAACATCAATGGTCTGCTGAATGATTTCTGCGGCACGGACGCGCCTTTGCTGCGTTTTGAAGTCGGCAGCAAGCCGATCACGCAGGTGATCAGCCAGACCGTGACCGCCAGCGTCAGCAGCGCACCTGCGGCCCCGGCGGCGCGCACGGCCGCGCCTTCGCGCCCGAGCTGGGACAACGCGGCGGCGCAACCCGAGCTCTCTTACCGCTCCAACGTCAACCCTAAACACACCTTCGACAACTTCGTTGAGGGTAAGTCCAACCAGCTGGCGCGCGCGGCGGCTCGCCAGGTGGCGGACAATCCGGGCGGCGCCTACAACCCTTTGTTCCTGTATGGCGGCACCGGTCTGGGTAAAACTCACCTGCTGCACGCGGTCGGCAACGGCATCATGGCGCGCAAGGCCAACGCCAAAGTGGTTTACATGCACTCGGAACGCTTCGTGCAGGACATGGTCAAAGCGTTGCAGAACAATGCCATCGAAGAGTTTAAGCGCTACTACCGTTCGGTCGACGCCTTGCTGATCGATGACATCCAATTCTTCGCCAACAAGGAGCGTTCGCAGGAAGAGTTCTTCCATACCTTTAACGCCCTGTTGGAAGGCAATCAGCAGATCATCCTGACCTCGGATCGCTACCCTAAAGAGATCAACGGGGTGGAAGATCGTCTGAAGTCTCGCTTCGGCTGGGGGCTGACGGTGGCGATCGAGCCGCCGGAACTGGAAACCCGCGTGGCGATCCTGATGAAAAAGGCCGACGAAAACGACATTCGCCTGCCGGGCGAAGTGGCGTTCTTCATCGCCAAGCGTCTGCGTTCCAACGTGCGTGAGCTTGAAGGGGCGCTGAACCGCGTGATCGCCAACGCCAACTTTACCGGCCGGGCCATCACTATCGATTTCGTGCGCGAAGCGCTGCGCGATCTGCTGGCGCTGCAGGAAAAGCTGGTCACCATCGACAATATTCAAAAGACGGTGGCGGAGTATTACAAGATTAAAGTCGCGGATTTGCTGTCCAAGCGGCGTTCGCGATCCGTTGCCCGCCCGCGCCAGATGGCGATGGCGCTGGCGAAGGAACTCACCAACCACAGCCTGCCGGAAATCGGCGATGCGTTTGGTGGCCGCGACCATACCACGGTGTTGCACGCCTGCCGGAAGATCGAGCAGCTGCGTGAGGAAAGTCACGACATCAAAGAAGATTTCTCCAATTTAATCAGAACATTATCTTCATAGCGCTATGAAATTTATCGTTGAACGTGAGCATCTGCTAAAACCGCTGCAACAGGTGAGCAGCCCGCTGGGCGGCCGCCCGACCTTGCCGATCCTGGGCAACCTGCTGCTGCAGGTGACGGAAGGCTCCCTGCTGCTGACCGGCACCGATCTGGAGATGGAGATGGTGGCGCGCGTCGCCCTGTCCCAACCGCACGAGCCGGGCGCGACCACCGTGCCCGCGCGCAAATTCTTTGATATCTGCCGTGGCCTGCCGGAAGGGGCGGAGATCGCCGTCACGCTGGAGAGCGAGCGCATGCTGGTGCGGTCCGGCCGCAGCCGCTTCTCGCTGTCCACGCTGCCGGCGGCGGACTTCCCGAACCTGGACGACTGGCAGAGCGAGGTGGAGTTCACCTTGCCGCAGGCGACGCTGAAGCGCCTGATCGAAGCCACCCAGTTCTCGATGGCCCATCAGGACGTGCGTTACTACCTGAACGGCATGCTGTTTGAAACCGAAGGCGAAGAGCTGCGCACCGTCGCGACCGACGGCCACCGCCTGGCGGTGTGCTCGATGCCGATCGGCCAACAGCTGCCGTCGCATTCGGTGATCGTGCCGCGTAAAGGGGTGATGGAGCTGGTGCGTCTGCTGGACGGCGGTGATTCGCTGCTGCAGCTGCAGATCGGCAGCAACAACATCCGCGCCCACGTCGGCGACTTCATCTTCACGTCCAAGCTGGTTGACGGCCGTTTCCCGGACTATCGCCGCGTATTGCCGAAGAACCCGGATAAAACGCTGGAAGCCGGCTGCGATCTGCTCAAGCAGGCGTTCGCCCGCGCGGCGATCCTGTCGAACGAGAAATTCCGCGGCGTGCGGCTGTACGTCAGCCAGAACCAGCTGAAGATCACCGCCAACAACCCGGAGCAGGAAGAAGCGGAAGAGATCCTCGACGTCAGCTACGACGGCGCGGAGATGGAGATCGGCTTCAACGTCAGCTACGTGCTGGACGTGTTGAACGCGCTCAAGTGTGAAGACGTGCGCCTGCTGTTGACCGACTCGGTCTCCAGCGTGCAGATCGAAGACGGCGCCAGCCAGGCGGCGGCCTACGTTGTCATGCCAATGCGGTTGTGATCGATATCCGGGCTATCTTGCTTGCCATTTTACGCTTGGGCAGTGCTCGCAATCCTCACGTACGCTGTGTACGCTCCGGTTGCTGTGCGCTGTCCGCACGTAAACTGCCTGCGCCGATAACGCCCTTACATTGAGCGTAGTTTCCCGGTGATAGAGTAGGCATGGCATTAACGCGTTTATTGATTAAAGATTTCCGCAATATCGAGGCGGCGGATTTGGCGCTGGCGCCGGGATTCAACTTCCTGGTCGGCGCCAACGGCAGCGGCAAGACCAGCGTGCTGGAAGCGGTGTATACGCTCGGCCACGGCCGCGCCTTCCGCAGCCTGCAGGCCGGTCGGGTCATTCGCCACGACCAACCGGAGTTCGTGCTGCATGGCCGCATCGAAGGCGCAGAGCGCGAGCTGTCGGTAGGATTGAGCAAGAGCCGTCAGGGTGACAGCAAAGTACGCATCGATGGCAGCGACGGCCACAAGGTGGCCGAACTGGCGCAGCTGCTGCCCATGCAGCTGATCACCCCTGAAGGTTTTACCCTGCTAAACGGCGGGCCGAAATTCCGGCGCGCCTTCCTGGACTGGGGCTGTTTTCATAACGAACCCGGTTTTTTCACCGCCTGGAGCAACCTGAAAAGGTTACTGAAGCAGCGCAATGCCGCGCTGCGCCAGGTGAGTCGCTATGCGCAGATCCGCGCCTGGGATCAGGAACTGATCCCGCTCGCGGAGCGCATCAGCGAATGGCGGGCGGAATACAGCGACGCGATCGCCGCGGATATCACCGCGACCTGCGCGCAGTTTCTGCCTGAATTCGCCCTGAGCTTCTCCTTCCAGCGCGGCTGGGACAAAGAGAGCGACTACGGCGAGCTGCTGGAGCGCCAGTTCGAGCGCGACAGGGCGTTGACCTATACCGCGGTGGGGCCGCATAAAGCGGACTTCCGCATTCGTGCCGACGGCACGCCGGTAGAGGATTTGTTATCGCGCGGTCAGCTTAAGCTGCTGATGTGCGCGTTGCGCTTGGCGCAGGGTGAGTTTCTCACCCGGCAGAGCGGGCGGCGTTGCCTGTATCTGATTGATGATTTTGCCTCCGAGCTGGACACCGGCCGTCGCCGGTTGCTGGCCGATCGCCTGAAAGCCACCCAGGCCCAGGTTTTTGTCAGCGCGGTCAGCGCTGAACAAGTGACCGACATGGCCGGTGAAAAGGGCAAGATGTTCCGCGTGGAACAGGGTAAAATAGAGGTTCAACCACAGGACTAAAATGAGCGAGAAACGTTGATGTCGAATTCTTATGACTCCTCAAGTATCAAGGTATTAAAAGGGCTGGATGCGGTGCGCAAGCGCCCGGGCATGTATATCGGCGACACCGATGACGGCACCGGTCTGCACCACATGGTATTCGAGGTTGTGGACAACGCTATCGACGAAGCGCTCGCGGGCCACTGTAGTGACATTCAGGTCACCATCCATGCCGACAACTCGGTATCGGTACAGGATGACGGCCGCGGCATTCCGACCGGCATTCACCCTGAAGAAGGGGTTTCAGCCGCAGAGGTCATCATGACCGTGCTGCACGCCGGCGGTAAATTCGACGACAACTCCTATAAGGTTTCCGGCGGCCTGCACGGCGTGGGCGTCTCGGTGGTTAACGCCCTGTCGGAGAAACTGGAGCTGGTGATCCGCCGCGAAGGCAAAGTGCACGAACAGACTTACAGCCACGGTGAGCCGCAGGCGCCGCTGAGCGTGGTGGGCGAAACCGAGCAGACTGGCACCATGGTGCGCTTCTGGCCGAGCCACCAGACCTTCACCAACGTGACCGAATTCGAGTACGACATTCTGGCCAAGCGCCTGCGCGAGCTGTCTTTCCTCAACTCCGGCGTGTCTATCCGCCTGAAGGACAAGCGCACCGACCGTGAAGACCACTTCCACTACGAAGGCGGCATCAAGGCGTTTGTCGAATATCTGAACAAGAACAAAACCCCGATCCACCCGAACGTGTTCTACTTCTCCACCGTGAAAGACGACATCGGCGTGGAAGTGGCGCTGCAGTGGAACGACGGTTTCCAGGAAAACATCTACTGCTTCACCAACAACATTCCGCAGCGCGACGGCGGCACGCACCTGGTCGGTTTCCGTACCGCGATGACCCGTACGCTGAACAGCTACATGGAAAAGGAAGGCTACAGCAAGAAGGCCAAAGTCAGCGCCACCGGCGACGACGCCCGTGAAGGCCTGATCGCCGTGGTGTCGGTGAAGGTGCCGGATCCTAAGTTCTCTTCTCAGACCAAGGACAAGCTGGTCTCTTCCGAGGTGAAAACCGCGGTTGAAACGCTGATGAACGAGAAGCTGGTGGATTACCTGATGGAGAATCCGGGCGACGCGAAAATCGTGGTCGGCAAAATCATCGACGCGGCGCGCGCGCGCGAAGCGGCGCGTAAAGCGCGTGAGATGACCCGCCGCAAAGGCGCGCTGGATCTGGCCGGCCTGCCGGGCAAACTGGCGGACTGCCAGGAACGCGATCCGGCGCTGTCCGAACTGTACCTGGTGGAAGGGGACTCCGCGGGCGGCTCTGCCAAACAGGGGCGCAACCGCAAGAACCAGGCGATCTTGCCGTTGAAGGGGAAAATCCTCAACGTCGAGAAAGCGCGCTTCGACAAAATGCTCTCTTCGCAGGAAGTGGCGACGCTGATCACCGCGCTGGGTTGCGGCATCGGCCGCGACGAATACAGCCCGGACAAACTGCGTTACCACAGCATCATCATCATGACCGATGCTGACGTCGACGGTTCGCACATTCGTACGCTGCTGTTGACCTTCTTCTACCGCCAGATGCCGGAAATCATCGAGCGTGGCCACGTCTTCATCGCGCAGCCGCCGCTGTACAAGGTGAAGAAAGGCAAGCAGGAGCAGTACATCAAAGATGACGAGGCGATGGATCAGTACCAGATCGCCATCGCGATGGACGGCGCCACGCTGCACACCAATGCCAGCGCACCGGCGCTCGGCGGCGAGCAGCTGGAAAAACTGGTAGCCGAGCACTATAGCGTGCAGAAGCTGATCGGCCGCATGGAGCGCCGCTACCCGCGCGCGCTGCTGAACAGCCTGATCTATCAGCCGACGCTGAACGAAGGCGATCTCAGCGATGAGGCCAAGGTGAAAGCCTGGATCGCTGCGCTGGTGCAGGCGCTGAACGACAAAGAGCAGCACGGCAGCAGCTATGACTTCGTGATCTTCGAGAACCGCGAACGCCAGATGTTCGAACCGGTGCTGCGCATCCGCACTCACGGCGTGGATACCGACTATAAGCTGGACTTCGATTTCATCCACGGCGGCGAATACCGCAAGCTCTGCCAGCTGGGCGAGAAGCTGCGCGGGCTGATCGAAGAAGGCGCGTTCATCGAGCGCGGCGAACGCCGTCAGCCGGTAGACAGCTTCGAGCAGGCGCTGGAGTGGCTGGTGAAAGAGTCCCGCCGCGGCCTGTCGGTGCAGCGTTATAAAGGTCTGGGCGAGATGAACCCGGAGCAGCTGTGGGAAACCACCATGGATCCGGAAAGCCGCCGCATGCTGCGCGTGACCGTCAAGGACGCCATCGCCGCCGACCAGCTGTTCACCACGCTGATGGGCGATGCGGTTGAGCCGCGCCGCGCCTTTATCGAAGAAAACGCCCTGAAAGCGGCGAATATCGATATCTGATGCGTTAATGGCTGTGAAAATCCGCGCCGGGCGACCCGCGCGGATTTTTTTTGCGCCTTTTTTGGCGCTGACAGCGTGGGCTGAAACGCGTTAGCATGGGAAAAAACCACTGGGAGAAGCGTTGAATGGCTATTGAACTGATTGCGATTGACATGGATGGTACGTTGCTGGATCCGCAGCATCAAATCACGCCGGCGGTAAAACAGGCTATCGCGGCGGCGCGGCGCAAAGGGGTGCATGTGGTGCTGGCCACCGGGCGGCCCTATGTCGGCGTGCAGAATTATCTGCGCCAGTTGGACATTCAGGGCTCCGGCGATTTCTGCATTACCTATAACGGCGCGTTGGTGCTGCGTGCGGCCGATGGCGCCTGTATCCTGCAGGAAACGCTGGGTTTTGAGGACTATCTGCATTTCGAGCAGATGGCGCGCGCGTTCGGCGTTCATTACCAGGCGTTTGATTTCGATACTCTGTATACCCCGAATAAGGACATCGGTAAGTACACCATACACGAGGCGGAGATGACCGGCATTCCGTTGAAATACCGCAGCGTGGAGGAGATGGATCGCCAGATGCGTTTCCCTAAATTGATGATGATCGACGAGCCGGAACTGTTGGACAGTGCCATTGCACGCATTCCGGCGGAAACGCGTGAACGCTACACCATTCTGAAAAGTGCGCCTTACTTCCTTGAGATCCTGCCTAAGAACGTCGATAAGGGCACCGGCGTAAGAATGTTGGCCGAGCACCTCGGCGTGGCACGGGAAAACATCATGACGCTGGGGGATCAGGCCAACGATACGGCGATGATCGAGTATGCCGGTGTCGGCGTGGCGATGGGTAACGCCATTCCTGAGTTGAAAGCGGTGGCGCAGTTCGTCACCAGCGCCAATACCGAAGACGGCGTGGCACGCGCCATCGAGAAGTTCGTGCTCAACGTCTGAGAACACGGGGCGCTGCGGCGCCCCTTTAGATTGCCGCTAACACGCCTTTGGCGATCTGCAGATCCTGAATCGCTAACCCGGTGAGATCGGCGATGGTAATTTGTTGTGGCTCGCTTCGCACCCGCCCACCCTGCGCTAATACGGCACCCACTTCGACGATCGGCGTGGAAACCAGCCTGTTCTGTCGATAAGCCGTGGCGATCTCGCCATATTCCGCACACTGCGCCAGGGCATCAACCAGCAGCACGTCCGCACCGGCCACCAGATCGGTCGCCAGTTCTTGCTTACCGTGCGCGTCGGCGCCCACCGCGGTGATGTGCGTGCCGGGCCGAATATCCGCCGCCTGCAAAATCGGTTCGCGGCTGGGCGTGGTGGTGACAATCAGCTGACAGTGCGCCGCCAGCTCCGCCGCATCCTGCGTGATCCGTACCCGAAAACCGCCGGCCTCGGTATCGCGCCGATACGCCGCCAGCGTTTGTTCGTTGCGGCCCCACACCCACACCTCGCGGCAATGGGTTACCGGTTTCAGGCATTGCAGCTGCAGCCGGGCTTGCTGGCCGGTGCCGACAATGCCGATCGCCTGAATGACCGGCGGCGCGCACAGCTCGGCGGCGATGCGGCCGGCCAGTGCGGTGCGCAGCGCGGTCAGCCAGCCCTCATCCTGCAGTAACGCCCGCGGCTCGCCGGTCAGGGCGGAGAACGCCATCATCAACCCCTGATTGCTGGCCAGGCCGCGCTCGGCGTTGCGATAGAAGCCGGCGGACACCTTGACCACGAACAGCTCGTCGCCTTCCAGCCAGGCGGATTTGACACAGCAGTCGCCGGCGGCCCGCTCGAACAGAAAATGTTGCACCGGCGGCTGTTGCACCCGCCGTTGCGAGTAGGCGATAAAACCCTGCTTCAGCAGCGACGTGACGGCCTCTGCGTCGAACGCGGTAAGGATTTGCTGACGGTTAAGGATGTGCATCGGCGATGGCCTTGAGGTATTTCTCCAGCACGATGTTTTTACCGCACAGCACCACCGCCACCTTTTTCCCCTGGTATTCCGGCGCCAGCTTGATCGCCGCCGCCAGCGCCACGCCGGCCGCGCCCTCGATAATCCACCGATCGCTGGCGGCGATCCGGCGCATCGCGTGCTTGATCTCCGTCTCGCTGATCAACACTTTGCGGTCGATCAGCCGCTGGCACAGCGGGAAGGTTACGGCGCCCGGTTCTACGCCGCCGGCGGTGCCGTCGGACAGGGTTTCATGCTCTTCCACCGGGAAGATATGGCCCGCTTCCAGCGCGCTGTACATGCTGGTGGCGTTCTCCGGCCAACAGGCGATAAGTTGCGTTTTCGGCGACAGTTGCCGCAGAACGGTGCCAATGCCGGCGATATAGCCACCGCCGCCCACCGCCACGAACACCGCGTCCAGATCGGCTTGTTGTTCAACCAGCTCCATGCCGCAGGTGCCTTGGCCGGCAATGACCTGCTCGTCGTTATACGGTGAGATATAGGTTTTGCCCTGTTCGCGCGCGGCCCGCTCTCCCGCCAATTCGGCGTTCAGCGCATCGCCCGGTATCAATTCCACGGTGCCGCCCAACGCGCGGATGGCGTCGAGTTTGATGCTCGCCGCCGTCTGCGGCGCGTAAACCGTGACGCCAACGCCCATCAGTTTACCTGCCAGGGCGACCGCCTGGCCGTGGTTACCGGTCGAGGCGGCGATTACGCCGCGCCGGCGTTGCTCGTCATCCAGCAAGCGCAGCTTGTTGCTGGCGCCGCGAAATTTAAAGGAACCGGTATGCTGCAGATGGTCGCATTTCAGATACAGCTCGCAGCCCAGCTGTTGTGAGAGCAGCACGCTGCGCTCCAATGGCGTTACCCGCACCTGAGGGCGCAGTTGCTGATGGGCGGAAACAATGGCTTCGAAGAGGGGGCTCATACCGGCTCCAGAGATTGAATTGGACTTAAAATCCAGTTTGTACTTTTTTGTATGGATTGTAAACCCCGGGGCTCAACCGCTGGGCAAAACCGGTCATCAAGCGGAAACGATGTGGTGCGAGCGCGCTGACGCTACAAAATAATCATTAATATCTCGTTGAGCGGCACGATGCTTTATTTATTTGCGTTAAGGACGCTGCGGCTGCGCAATTAATTTTAAATTAGGTCGTGATAATGAAAAAAATAGCGCTCGCCTCATTAACCTGCGCCGTCATGGAGGCCGCTGCCCAGCCGGTGGGTTATTTCCAGTCGGCGTTATCAGCAATGGGCCGCCTTGTTTTATGAATGATAAGACGCTGGAAAATTATTGCGTAATGCCGAACTGAAAACGTAATGCTGCCCGCTCTCAGCTGGCGGTATGAAACGCTCCCGCCGATCCGGTAAGATGGCGGTTCAGTGCCAGCATGTGCAGGAGAACCGCCATGAGCCATCGGGAAAAACAACTGACTTTCGACCCACGCGGGCATCAGTTAACCAATATCAACGCCTGGACGCCTGACAGCCAATGGCTGGCTTATGACGTGCGCCCGCGCGGCGCCTCTTTCACCGGCCTGAGCATCGAGCGGGTCAACGTCGCCAGCGGCGCGGTGGAGGTGGTCTATCGCGCCCAGCAGGGCGCACACGTCGGCGTGGTCACGGTCAGCCCCGATGCGCCGGCGCGTTACGCCTTTATCCACGGCCCGGAGCACCCGGACAGCACCTGGCAGTATGATTTTCACCACCGCCGCGGGGTGATCGTCAGCGAACCGGATCGTGAGTTGGCCATCACCCTCGACGCGCTGGATATCACTGCGCCTTACACGCCCGGCGCGTTGCGCGGTGGCAGCCATGTGCACGTTTTCAGCCCGGACGGCAGCCGCCTCAGTTTTACCTACAACGATCACGTGATGCATGAGCGCGATCCGGCGCGCGATCTGCGCAACGTCGGTGTGGCCGTGCCGCTGCACGGGGTCAATCCGCCGAAACATCATCCGCGTGAGTATGACGGCAGCCACTATTGCGTGCTGGTCAGCGAGACCGTGCCGCAGCCGCAACCGGGCAGCGATCAGATCAATCGTGCCTACGAAGAAGGGTGGATCGGCCGTGAAGGCTACCGTAAAGCCGACGGCGGCCGGCAGCGCTGGGCGCTGGCGTTCATCGGCGATACGCTGTCTGCCACCGGCGAAAAGCTGCCGGAGGTGTTTATCGTCGATTTGCCGGAGAACGACGCCGATTACGCCAGAGCGGGCACCCGGCCGCTGCAGGGGACACAGAGCGAGCTGCCGGCGCCGCCGTCAGGCGTCAGGCAACGGCGGTTGACCTTTACCGGTGAACGCCGTTTCCCAGGCGTGGCCACTGCGCCGCGCCATTGGTTGCGCAGTTCGCCGGACGGCAGCCAGATCGCTTTTTTGATGAAGGACGACGGCGGCGTGGTGCAGCTGTGGACGGTGTCGCCGAACGGTGGCGAGCCGCGCCAGGTGAGCCGCAGCGAGCACGACATTCAGTCGGCGTTTAGCTGGCACCCGCAGGGCGGTGCGATCGCGTTGGTGTGCGATAACAGCGTGATGCTGTGCGAGGTCGCCAGCGGCCGCCTGCAGCGTTTGACGCAGCGCAGCGTTCAGTCACCGTCGGCGGATGCCGTGGTGTTTTCTCCGGATGGCAAGAAAGTGGCGTTTATGCGTGAGATGGCGGGTTTTAACCAGATCTTTGTGGTTGAGGCGTAACGCAGATTGCGGGCCAGGAGGCGGCCCGCGGCATTCGCTGATTAATGCATGGCGGTGCTTTCGTCGCCCTGGCCGGGATTGCCGGTCGTTGCCAGATTCTGCTGCTCGCTGCGCAGGATGCGCGCCTTAGGCGAGTCTGCAGCCGTGTCGTTGCCCGAACGCAGATAGTCATAAGGCAGCAGCACGGTATCCATCACCGCAGAGAACGGCAGATCCAGCGCCACCAGTGGCATCATCGCCCAGCTGGTGTTGTCGTCCTTCAGCATGCCCACGCTGGCGCGAGTGCCGGGATAGTAACCCTGATTCGGGCCGGTATGGCTCATCACGCTGGAGCAACCGCTGGTTGCCAACAACATGCAGCCTGTCGCTATCGCTTTCATCATCGTCATTAATCCATCCTGCAGGGTTGCTGTTCCCCTAAATTAAGCTGATTTATAGCATCCTGTTGCCGCTTTAAAAGAAGCAAAATCCCGCTCTGTGGCGGCTCTCTCACTTTAGTGTAAGTGGTAAAAAAACTTTCACCAATCGGTTCGGCCTTTTTTTGATCCTCGCCTGTTGAATTGATGAAATCAACCCCCATTTTATCATCAGAGCCGAATTGAGAATTCGCCGTAAGGGAATTCTGGCTTAATTAGCCTGTCCAGAGTGGAAGGCGTATTTATTTCAACCTCGCTGAAGTGCCTTAGGAGGCTGTTTTATGCGTAATTTTGATCTTTCCCCGCTATACCGTTCCGCCATTGGTTTCGATCGCCTGTTCAACGCGCTGGAAGCCGGCCAGAGTCAGGGCAACGGTGGTTATCCGCCTTATAATGTCGAACTGGTAGATGAAAATCATTATCGCATCGCCATCGCGGTGGCCGGGTTTGCCGAGCAGGAGTTGGAGATCACCGCGCAAGATAACCTGCTGATCGTGCGCGGGGCGCACAATAACGAACCGGCGGAAAAAACCTATTTATACCAGGGCATCGCCGAGCGTAATTTCGAGCGTAAATTCCAGTTGGCCGAACATATACAAATTAATGGCGCTAAACTGGAGAACGGTTTGCTTTATATCGACATGCAACGCATCGTGCCGGAAACATTAAAACCGCGCCGTATCGAAATTAAATAAATTTCCGTTTCACCGGCAGGTACGCTGCCGGTAAATATGAAGTTATGTCTAGCCTGCCGTCAGGGGGCTGAATAAACACATCTCGCTTAATGAAAGGAGTTGTTCCTATGCGTAATTACGATTTATCCCCGCTTCTGCGTCAATGGATTGGTTTTGATAAATTAGCCAGTTCAATGGGTGGCCAGGAACCTCAGGGGTTCCCGCCGTATAACATTGAGAAAAGCGATGACAATCACTATCGCATTTCTCTGGCGCTGGCCGGTTTCCGGCAGAGCGACCTGAATATTGAAGTGGAAGGGCCGCGCCTGACTGTCAGCGGTAAGCCGACGCCGCCGGAAAAACAGGTCGAATACCTGCATCAGGGCTTGGTGTGCAAAGAGTTCCAACTGACCTTTACCCTGGCGGAGCATCTGCAGGTGTCTGAGGCCAAATTTGAAAACGGTCTGCTGCATATCGATCTGGTGCGTCAGGTGCCTGAGGCCTTGCAGCCGCAGCGCATCGCCATCAGTGCGACGCCGGCGCTGGAAGCCAAATAACCGGCTGAAAAACGGTAATAAACATGCGGGGGAGGTCCAGACGGATCTCCCCCGTTGCGTTATGTGGCGCACGCCACAGTCCCCTTGTCATCCCGATGCCATAATCCTTGTAAGTTGTGTGTCTTTGGCCGCACACCCAATGTTTAACTTTGGCAAGGATGTGACCTATGAGCGATATCGCCCTGACCGTCAGCATGTTGGCGCTGGCGGCCGTCATTGGGCTGTGGATGGGGAACTGGAAGCTGTACGGCGTCGGCCTGGGCATTGGCGGCGTGTTATTCGGCGGCCTCCTGGTCGGGCATTTCGCCCAGAGCGGGCAAATCAGCCTGAATGGCGACATGCTGCACTTTATCCAGGAGTTCGGCCTGATCCTGTTCGTCTACACCATTGGCATTCAGGTCGGCCCCGGTTTCTTCTCTTCGCTGCGCGTCTCCGGTCTGCGGCTCAACGCCTTCGCGGTGCTGCTGGTGCTGACCGGCGGTGTGGTGGCGGCGGCGGTGCACAAGCTGTTTGAGGTGCCGCTGCCGATCATCCTCGGGGTGTTCTCCGGTGCGGTCACCAACACCCCAGCGCTGGGCGCCGGCCAACAAATCCTGACCGACCTCGGTTCCGATCCGGCGTTGGTGGACGGCATGGGGATGGGGTACGCCATGGCCTATCCGTTCGGTATTTGCGGCATCCTGCTGGTAATGTGGCTGATCCGGCTGTTTTTCCGCATCAACATCGAGCGCGAGGCGCAGGCGTTTGAAAGCAGCCTGGGCAATCAGCGCGAGCTGTTGCACGCCATGAACGTGGCGGTGCGCAATCCCAACCTGCAGGGCATGGCGATCAAGAACGTGCCGCTGCTCAACGGTGAAGAGATCGTCTGCTCGCGCCTCAAACGCGGGGAGCTGTTGATGGTACCGGCGCCGCATGAGCGGCTGGAACTCGGCGACTACCTGCATCTGGTGGGCAAACGCGAAGATCTGGAGAATGCCCGGCTGGTGATCGGCGAGGAGGTGGACGCCTCGCTGTCGACGCGCGGCACCGCGCTGCAGGTGGTGAGGGCGGTGGTGACCAACGAGCAGGTGCTGGGCAAGAAAATCCGCGATCTTAACCTGAAGCAGAAGTATGACGTGGTGATTTCACGCCTCAACCGCGCTGGCGTAGAGCTGGTGGCCGGCAGCAATGTGACGCTGCAGTTCGGCGACATTCTCAACCTGGTCGGCCGACCGGAGGCCATCGATGCGGTAACGGCAATCGTCGGCAACGCCCAACAAAAATTGCAGCAGGTGCAGATGCTGCCGGTCTTTATCGGCATCGGCCTCGGGGTGCTGCTCGGCTCCATTCCGCTGTTTGTGCCCGGCTTCCCGGCGGCGTTGCGGCTGGGGCTGGCCGGCGGGCCGCTGGTGGCGGCGTTGATCCTGGGGCGCATCGGCAGCATCGGCAAGCTGTACTGGTTTATGCCGCCGAGCGCCAACCTGGCGCTGCGCGAACTGGGTATTGTGCTGTTTCTGGCGGTGGTCGGGTTGAAATCGGGCGGCAACTTCATCGATACGTTGCTGCATGGCGAGGGGCTGACGTGGATTGGTTACGGCGCGTTGATCACCGCCATTCCGCTGCTGAGCGTCGGTATTCTGGCGCGCACGGTGGGCAAGATGAACTACCTGACGCT
Source organism: Serratia marcescens (assembly GCF_001902635.1). GTDB lineage: Bacteria > Pseudomonadota > Gammaproteobacteria > Enterobacterales > Enterobacteriaceae > Serratia > Serratia marcescens_F. Next base: position 62,217 of record NZ_MJAO01000013.1, read on the forward strand.
GTCCGGTATGTTGGCGGGGTCGATGACCGATCCGCCGGCGCTGGCCTTCGCCAACGGCCTGCACCCCACCAGCGGCGCCGCCGCGCTGTCTTACGCCACCGTTTATCCGCTGGCGATGTTTCTGCGCATCATGTCGCCGCAGCTGCTGGCGGTGCTGTTTTGGACGCTGTAATCCAAAAAAAGGGCGCCGTGGTGGCGCCCCGATGGGTTGAGCTTAGTTCGCTTCCTGATGCGCGCGTTCGATCTCTTCCGCCAGGATCGCCACGCCGCGCTCTATTTTCTCTGGATCGGGCACGTAGTTCATGCGCATGCACTGGTGGGTATGCGGCCACTCATGCTCCAGCCCCGGGAAGAAGTAGTGGCCCGGCACCATCAGCACGCCGCGCTTTTTCAGGCGCTGATACAGCACTTCGGTGGTGATCGGCAGGTCCTTGAACCATAGCCAGAGGAAGATAGCCCCTTCCGGTTTGTGGATCAGGCAACGCTCCGGCGACAGGTAACGGCGGATAATCTCGATGGTGTGTTCGACACGCTGTTTGTAGAACGGGCGGATCACCTCGTTCGACAGGCGCAGCAGATCGCCGCGCGCGATCATTTCCGTCGCCATTGCCGGCCCCATGCTGCCCGGCGACAGGCTGATGATGCCGTTCATGTTGGTCAGCGCGGTGATCACCTTCTCGTCGGCGATCACGATGCCGCAGCGCGAGCCCGGCAGGCCGAGCTTGGACAGGCTCATGCACAGGATGGTGTTCGGGTTCCACAGCGGCGTGGCGTCGCTGAAGATGATGCCGGGGAAAGGCACGCCGTAGGCGTTGTCGATCACCAGCGGAATATCGCGCTGCTGCGCCAGCAGGTCGAGCTTCATCAGCTCTTCGTCGGTGATCACGTTGCCGGTCGGGTTGGTCGGCCGTGAAACGCAGATCATGCCGATGTCGTCGCCGATGGTGAGGTGTTCAAAATCAACGTGATATTTGAACTGGCCGTCCGGCAGCAGCTCGATGTTCGGTTTGGCGGAGACGAACAGCCCTTCGTCCAGCCCGGCGTCGGCATAGCCGATATATTCCGGCGCCAGCGGGAACAGCACGCGGCGGCGCGAACCGTCGGCGTAGCGGCCGGCGAACAGGTTAAACAAGTAGAAAAACGCGCTTTGGCTGCCGTTAGTCAGTGCAATATTCTGTGGCGAAATCTCCCAGCCGAGCTCGTCGCGCAGCAGATTAGCCAGCGCTTTCAGCAGCGCGTCTTTGCCTTGTGGGCCGTCGTAGTTGCACAGCGCCTCGGTCAGTTTGCCTTGGTCGAGCATCTCCTGGCACAGCTGTTTGAAGTAGGCTTCCATCTCTGGGATCTGCGCCGGGTTGCCGCCGCCGAGCATGATGGCACCGGGGGTGCGCAGGCCTTCGTTCAGGTCGTCCATCAAACGGGTAATGCCCGCATAACGGGTAAATTTTTCGCCGAAAAGTGAGAAAGTCATAGGTGCAGCAGTACTGTTTCTTAGCAGGTAATCACCCACCATACCGCCAGATAAATCCCGCTGCAATGCGGCCGATAAATCGACCAATGGGCACAAACTTCGCCCATTAGCCGATTGGTAGCATATTACACTGGATTATTGTGACCGTTCGCCGGCCCACACCACCATCACCTTATCGTCGCCGAGCCGGCGGCTGAAGGCGTAGTAGCCGGTGTGCGGTTGCGGGGTTTGCACGCCGCCGCCGATCGCCGGGTGGCGAGCGCGGAACTGCCCCAGCCGCTGCCAGTGAGCCAGCAGCGAGGCTTTTTCCCCCTGCATCTCACGCCAGTTCATATCGGAGCGGGTGCCCTGCAGCGGATCGGAACCGGTCGGGCCGAGCGGGCGCCCGCTTTCATCGCCGTAGTAAATCTGCACCGCGCCCGGCGCCAGCAACAGCAGGTTCGCCGCCCGCTGTTGCAGCGGCAGCGAGCCTTTGGCATCGCTGGCGAAGAACAGCCGGGTGTCGTGCGAAGAGAGGTAGCTCAGCACGTTGAAATCCTGCAGCCGCTCGGCCATCTGCCGGTAGGTGGCGTCGATGTCGGCGAAGCAGCCCAGCGCCTGCGCCGCCTGGTCCTGGAAATCGAAGTTGATCATCGCGTCGAAGCCGTTTTGGTAATAGTCGCTTTTCATCACCCCGTGTCCCCAGGCTTCGCCGGTCATCCAGAATGGCGCGTCATCCAACGCCTGCTGCGGATGCTCCGCTTTCCACGCTGCCAATGCCGCCGTTGCGCGTTGTTTTAACAGCGCCAGCGTCGGTTTTTCCACGTGTTTGGCGGTATCGACGCGGAAACCGTCGATGCCGTAATCGCGCACCCACTGGCTGAGCCAGACGGTCAGGTAATCGCGGGTGGTGGCGCCGGGAATGTCGCGCGCGGCGGTGTCGGGTTTGTGGCGGTAGAACAGCGGCAGGCCGCTGGCGCCGGGTGCTTCGGTTTTGATGTCCGGCAGGAAGGCCAGCGACATCGTCAGGTCGTCATAGCCCGGCGCGTCATAGTCACCGATGTCGGTGCGGATCCAGTTTTTCCCCCACCATTGGCGCCAGCCCGTCTTATCGCTGAAGTTGATGTAGTCGTTGAAGCTGTGCCAGTTTTGCCCCGGCTTGGGGCGCCAGTCGCTCCAGTTTTTTCCCAGGGTTTTCTCCACCTCCGCGCCCTGCAGATACAGCGAGCCGAAGTGGAACGTCTGCATATCCGCCAGCGTGGCGTAACCGACGTGGTTCACCACCACGTCGAACAGAATGCGAATGCCGCGCCGATGTGCCTGTTCGACCAGCGTGCGCAGCTCCTGTTCGGTGCCCATGTTGGCGTCGAGGCGGGTCCAGTCCAGCGCGTAATAACCGTGATAGGCGTAGTGTGGGAAGTCGCCTTTGGTGCCGCCGCCGACCCAGCCGTGGATCTGCTCCAGCGGCGAGCTGATCCACAAGGCGTTGACGCCGAGCTGTTGCAGATAATCCAGTTTTTGCGTCAGACCGGCCAGATCGCCGCCGTGAAATGTGCCGATTTCCTGCAGGCCGTCGTTGCGGCGCCCGTAGCTGTGGTCATTGGCCGGATTGCCGTTCTCAAAGCGATCGGTCAGCACGAAGTAGACCGTGGCATTATGCCAGCTGAACGCTGCCGGTTTTATCGTGGCGGCGGATTCCAGCAGCAACAAGCCGCCGCTGGCGGCGGCGGGCTGCAGCGTGATTTTACCCTGCCTCACCAGTGCCGTTTGGCCGGAATAGAAATCGCGCAGCGTTTCGCCTTCGGCGAAGGTGGAGGCGACGTCGACCGTCACCGGTTTGCCGTCCCAGCGCGGGCAGCTGCGGACGGCAACGGCTGCGCTGTCCGGCGCGCTGTTCAGGCTGAGCTGCAGTGTCGGTGTGCCGCTGCGGGTGTCGATGCGCACCTGATAGTCGCCGGCGCGGAACTGGCGCCAGCTGACCGGCGGATTGTCTCCGCAGGGCTGCAGCGACAGCGTCTGATTCAGCTTCGCCGCCTCGGCCGGCTGCCAGCATTGGTTATCCTGAGACAGCCGCAGCGGCAGCTGGCCTTTGGGCAACGCGGCCTGGCTGGTGAACAACCCGGCGGCGGTTTCGTCGAAGGTCGGGAAGCCCGGCAGCGTCCAGCCGGCCAGCGCCGAAGGCGACAGCAGCATCAACAAGGGCAGGGGTAACAGTTTCATGGCTCTCCTTACGCGCGGCAGGAAGCGTTTTTGTCGTAGGGTAGCGCCCAGTGTGGCAAACGATGAAAAAACGGCCTCCTCCCTGCGGGGGTTTTTCGGGGAGGAGAGGAAGGGCGGAGCGTTTTCGGATTGATTCGGCTTGGCTTTGCGCGCGCGCTGCGGCAGATTAAACGATGAACATCAAAGGAGGTTAGCGATGACGGACAAAAACTGGCGAGAAGAGATCGTTCAGGCAATTCAGGATGCCGAATTGCAGCACTTCGCCGAAGAACATCAACTGCAGGCGCTGTTCGCGCCGCAGCAGGAAGATCAACACGGCCGGTTATCCGCAGACCACCGGCCCCGGTAAGTTATTTCCGCAACAGCTGTGGATTGACGCAGTTTTCTGTCACCGTGCCGGTCAAGGCGGCGATCAGATTATCCACCGCGCAGGCGGCCATGCCGTAACGCGTTTCATGAGTGGCGGAGCCGATGTGCGGCAGCGCCACCACGTTCGGCATGCTGAGCAGCGGCGAGTTGGCCGGCAGCGGCTCTTTCTCGAACACATCCAACCCGGCGGCGTGGATCACGCCGTTTTGCAGCGCGTCGATCAGCGCCTGCTCATCCACCACTGGCCCGCGGCCGGCGTTGATCAGAATGCCGCTTTTCTTCATTTTTGCCAGCTGATCGCGGCCGATCATGTGAAAGGTTTGTTCGGTCAGCGGCAGCGTGATGCAAACGAAATCCGACTCGGCCAGCAAAGTGTCCAGATCGCAGCGGCGGGCGTTGAAGCGCTGTTCCGCCTCTTCGTGCGTGCGGCGGGCGTTGTACAGCACCGGCATGCCGAAGCCGAAATGCGCGCGCTGCGCCAGCGCCAGGCCGATACGCCCCATGCCGAGGATGCCGATGGTTTTATGGTGTACGTCGATGCCAAACCAGTCCGGGCCGATGCTGCCGCGCCATTCGCCGGCCTTGACCCGTTCCGCCACTTCCACCACCCGGCGTGCGGTCGTCAGCACCAGGCTCATGATGGTGTCGGCGACGGTTTCGGTCAGGACTGTCGGGGTGTGCATCAGCAGCACGTTATGGGCGTTGAGCGCCTCGACGTCGAAGTTGTCGTAGCCGACGGAAACAGTTGAGGCCGCGCGCAGTTTGGGCGCCTGCTGCAGGAAAGCCTCGTCGATTTTGCCGCCGGAACCGATGATCCCTTCGGCCTGCAGCAGCGCCTGGCGCAGTTCGTCGCGGTTCTCCGGCTGCAGGCCGTTGAAGGCGTGTACGGTGAAGTGCTGTTCCAGACGTTCACGCAGGTCGGCGGGCAGGCTTTTGTACAATACGATAGAAGGCTTCATCACGAACTCCAGCGAGGCCAAAGGGGGCCTGGCGCCCCCTCGGGTAGGGTTAACAGAGAAAAAGTATAACGGGATCACGCCAACTGCGGCTGGATCTCGCTGCGGGCGGGTTTGACGATCAGCGTCAGCACCACCGCCACCACCAATGCGATGGCCATAAACATGTAAGAAGCTGCCGGGCTGCCGGTGGCGCCATTCAGATAACCGACGAACCAGGAACCGAAGAACGAGCCCAGCGCACCCATGCTGTTGATCAGCGCCATGGCGCCGCCGGCAACGTTTTTCGGCAGCATTTCCGGAATGATGGCGAAGAACGGCCCGTAAGGGGCGTACATGGCGGCGCCGGCGACCACCAGCAGGCCGTAGGAGATCCAGAAATGGTTGGTGCCGACGGCGTAAGAGCCGAAGAACGCCAGCGCGCCGATCAGCAGCAGCGGCCAGACGAACAGCTTGCGGTTTTGCATTTTGTCCGACGCCCAGGAGACCACGATCATGGCGATGGTCGCCGCCAGATAAGGCACCGCCGACAGCCAGCCGGCTTCCACCATACCCATCTGCATGCCGCTGCGCAGGATGGAAGGCAGCCACAGCACGAAGCCGTACACACCAATGCTCCAGGCGAAGTACTGCACGCACAGCAGGATCACGTTGCGTGAGCGGAAGGCTTCGCCGTAGTTGCGCACCGCCTTGATGCCTTTCTGCTCTTCGTCCAGCTGCTGTTGCAGCGCCCGCTTCTCATCGGCGCTCAGCCAGCCGGCCTGCGTCGGTTTGTCTTTCGCCAGCACCCACCAGCAGAACGCCCAGATGACCGCCGGAATGCCCTCGATGATGAACATTTCGCGCCAGCCGAAGGCGTGGATCAGGTAGCCGGACACCACCGACATCCACAGCACCGTCACCGGGTTGCCGAGGATCAGGAAGGTATTGGCGCGTGACCGTTCCGATTTGGTGAACCAGTTGCTGATGTAGATCAACATCGCCGGCATCACCGCCGCTTCTACCACGCCGAGGATAAAGCGGATGGCGGCCAGCATCGGGATATTGCTGACCACGCCGGTCAGCGAGGCGCAGCCGCCCCACAGGATCAGGCACCAGAAGATCAGCTTTTTGACGCTGCGGCGTTCGGCGTAGATGGCGCCGGGAATTTGGAAGAAGAAATAACCGAGGAAAAACAGCGCGCCCAGCAGCGAGGCCATGCCTTTGGTGATGCCGAGATCTTCATTGATGCCGGCGGCGGAGGCGAAGCTGAAGTTGGCGCGATCGAGATAGGCCAGGCTGTAGGTGATAAACACGATGGGCATGATGTACCACCAGCGTTTGGCCGCGACAGTCGCTTTGTTCATGTTCAGTATCCTTCAGTGGTGTTGCATCCCCTTCGTTCGGCCCACTGGGCGTGAAAGACGAAGGGTCAGGTGCTCTCCCGACGCATCCCGGTTGTAGGGCCAGAGGCTGACGTCATGCGGAGAAGTCGTATTTTTTTATTATTATTCGGCCAGCGCCGCTCGGGTCGGCAGGCCTTCGCTGTCGCCGATGGCCTGGATCGCCAGCGAACCGATTTTGTTGCCGCGCTGCACTGCCTGTATCAGCGTTTTACCTTCCAGCAGAGCGCTGAGGGTGCCGACGGCAAAGCCGTCACCGGCACCGACGGTATCCACCACGTTGTCGACCTTGACCGCGGCCACCGCGGCCTTATCGCCGGCGGCGGTTTTAAACCAGGCGCCGTCCGGGCCGGTTTTGATGATCACCGCCTGCACGCCGCGCTCCAGATAGAAATCGGCGATGCCTTCCGGCGTCGATTGGCCGGTGAGGATCTGCCCTTCTTTCAACCCCGGCAGCACCCAGTCGGCAGCGAACGCCAGCTGGTTCAGCTGCTCGATCATCACCTCGCGGCTGGGCCACAGCACCGGGCGCAGGTTGGGATCGAACGAAATGGTTTTGCCCATGGCGCGCATCTCGCGCGCCGCATGGTGGCACAGCGCCAGCGACTGGCTGGACAGCGCCGCCGCCACGCCGCTCAGGTGCAGGTGGCGTGCGGAGCCGAAATACTCAGGGTTGAAATCGGCGACCGACAGGTGGCTGGCCGCCGAGCCTTTGCGGAAGTATTCCACGCTGGGATCGGTACCATCGGTGGTTTTGGATTTCACCTGAAAACCGGTGGGATAGTGGCCGTCGACCGTCACTTGCCGGTAGTTGATGCCTTCCTTTTTCAGCTGTTGCAGGGTGAAGCGGCCGAACGAGTCGTTGCCGACGCGGCTAACCCAGCCAACGTTCATGCCCAGACGCGCTAGGCCGATCGCCACGTTCAGTTCGGCCCCGGCGATGCGTTTGGTGAAGGTTTCCACCTCCGCCAAATCGCCGGATTGCGCCGCCACGAACATCGCCATGGCTTCGCCCAGCGTGACCACATCCAGGAGCGCCTGCTGCGCCGTCGTTGCCGTTAACGTTGTCATCATGGGGTTACTCCGCACGCAAAATATTGACGTAATGACGGGTGACGGCTTCCAGATCATCGCCCTGCAACGGGAATTCGATACCGCGCGGCGCGTTGTGCGGCAGGCGGGCCAGCAGATCGCGCCAGCTGCCGTCGGTGTCGTCCAACGCAACGGCGCGCCAGCCGCGTGGGCCTTGCGTGGCGGCTTTGACGTGCACGTAACCGACGTGGCGGGCCAGGCGTTCGGCGGCGGCGAAGGCGTCTTGCCCCACCCACAGCCAGTTGGCCATATCGAAGGTCATGCTGACCGGCAAGTGGCTATCTTCCGCGGCGTGGAAAAAGGCGTTCAGCATCGACAAAATACCGCAGTCCGGTGTTTGGTCATTTTCCACCACCAATTTGACCGGATGCTGCTCCAGCGCGACTTTCAGCTCGGTAAAATCGAAGCCGGGGCGGAAATGGCCGAGGGACAGTTTCAGCTGGCGCGCGTTCAGCGCCTGTGCTTCCGCCAGCAGCGCCGGCAGGTTGGGGTTCAGCGTATGTTGCGGGGTGAACAGCGCCTCAGGGGCGGAGTAGACGGCGAACAGCTGTTGGCGATCGATCTCCTGCGCCAGCGCCGGCAGGCTGTCCAGTTCGCCGGCGGCGAACAGTTCGCGGCGGATCTCCACCCCGTCGGCGCCGGCACCGGCGATGATGGGCAACAGCGCGCGCTGGCCGCCGTGTTGTTTGACGGTATCGGTGCCGTAGGCGCCGGTGACCACGATGATTTCTGTTTTCATTTTGACTCCTGAGGCGGCATTGTCGCCGCCGCTGCTGTTACCGGTACGTTAAATGGAACCGGTTCCAGCGAAAAGCGACAGAGTGTAAAAATATGATCGCAATCACGAAGCTGAGCAAAAAACAGCCGATGTGGCGCGGGGGCGGTTAGCGGCCCCCGGAGAAGGCGGGTTAGCGGGTGGTGGAGCCGCGGACGATCAGCTCGCCGGAGAACATCTGCTCGCCGCTGGGGGCGGCCAGGCCCTGAATGCGCTGCACCAGCCGTTCCAGCGCCGCGTGCCCCATTTGGTAGGTGGGCTGCTTCAGCGTAGTGATACCGACGCCCGCCAGCTCAGCCCACTCCAACTCGTCGAAGCCCAGCAGGCCGATGTCGTTGCCCCACTGAATGCCGAGCCGGCGCATGGCGCGCGCCACCTGCAACGTCAGAGCGCCGTTGGCAGAGATCACCGCCTTGCGCATGCCGCGATGGCGGCCGCTGAAATCGCTTAGCACCTGTTCCAGCTTTTGCCGATCGTTGAGCGGTATTTCGGCCTGCTCCGCCAACAGCGTGGGGTGCTGCGCCATGGTGTGCCGGAAGGCGTGCAGGCGTTCCAGGCGGGTATTGACCGTACCGAGCGGCTCGCTGAGGAACAGGATCGCTTCAAAGCCTTGTTGCAGCAGGTGTTCGGTGGCGACGGTGGCGGCTTCGCGGTTGTTCAGGCCCACCACGTCGCAGGCGAAGTCGGGGATCTTGCGGTCGATCAGCACCATCGGCAGCATCGACTGTTGCAGCGTAGACAGCGCTTCCTCGCGCATGCCGACCGCGTTGACCACGATGCCCTCCACCCGGTAACTGCTGAGCAGCTGCAGGTAGTGCTGTTCCTGATTGACTTCGTTGTTGGTGTTACACACCAGCAGGGTAAAGCCGTGTTGGCGGCAGGCGGCCTCGATGCCGCGCATCACGTCCACCGAATAGGGGTTGGTGATATCGGCGAGGATCAGGCCGATCAGCCGGGTCTGGCCGCCCTTCAGGCTGCGCGCCATCTGGCTTGGCCGGTAGTCGAGCTGCTGGATCGCCTGTTCGATGCGCTGTTTGAGATCGTCGGAAAGCAGGTGCTGTTCACCATTCAGATAGCGCGACACGCTGGTCTTGCCGGTTTTGGCGATGCTCGCCACATCGCTGATGGTGGCGCGTCCTGAGGTGCGCGTTGCCTTGACAGTGCTCACAGCCTTTCTCTCCCGCGGTTAATTGCCAAGGAGACTACCATACCCGATGCGCGGGCGGGAATGCTGAGGGTAAGGAGAACGTCGGGAGGAAGCTGCGGGGCGCCGGTCGCGCCCCGCAGGGAATTACTGCAGCGGGCTGAGGGTGATCTCGACACGGCGGTTTTGCGCCTTGCCTTCCGCGGTGCTGTTGGAAGCGATCGGGTTGTCCGGGCCGGCACCGGTGGTGCGGATGCGGTTCGCCGCCACGCCTTGGGTGATCAGTGCGCTGGCTACGCCGTCGGCGCGCTGTTGCGACAGGTTCATGTTGAGCGAACGGGAGCCGGTGCTGTCGGTGTAACCGACGACGTTGACCGCGGTTTTCGGATACTCTTTCAGCACCATGGCGACGCCGGTCAGGGTGTTGGCGCCCGCCGGTTTCAGCGTGGCGCTGCTGCTGTCGAAGGTCACGTTGTTCGGCATGTTCAGCACGATGTTGTCGCCCTGGCGGGTGACGCTGACGCCGGTGCCTTTCATCTTGTCGCGCAGTTTGGCTTCCTGCACGTCCATGTAATAGCCTACGCCGCCGCCGAGGGCCGCACCGGCCGCTGCGCCGATCAGCGCGCCCTTGCCGCGATCTTTCTTGGAAGAGGACAGCACGCCGACGCCGGCACCCAATGCGGCGCCGAGGCCCGCGCCGATGCCGGATTTGCCGGCTTCGGATTCGCCGGTGTAAGGGTTAGTGGTACAGGCCGACAGCGCGAGCGTGACGCTCACTGCGCCGGCAATAATTGCAATGCGTTTTTTCATGTTCTTGTCCTTAATGGCATCAGAATCTGTACGCGCCAGCCCAAAACGGGGACGCAAAAAAGTGGATGACGCAGGGGGCCCGCGTCGCCGCGCTACTATGACGCGTTGACTCGTCGGCAGTTCCGGAGAAAAACGTGACAAATGATGAGCGCGGGGCGGTGCTGGGGGAGTTATGCGACAAAACGCCGGGCGGCGCCATGCAGCGGATTCCTAATTGTGCGCATCCGGGGTGCGGATGCGCCTTTTTTAACCGTAACTGGCTGAGTTTTCGATTGCCGGCCAGTTCATGATCAGCGTATAGGCCTGGGTTTCGTCGTTGAACAGGCGCTGCGTCACCTGAAAACCGTGCTTGTGGTAAAACGCGCAGGCGCGCAGGTTTCGCTGATAAACCTCCAGACTGAGGCTGTGGTAACGCTGCTGCGCGTGCGTCATCAGCGCCTGGGCGACGCCGCGGCCGTGAAACGCCTGCTCGACAAACAACGCGCCGATGAACTGCTCGTCCAGCACGCTGATAAAGCCGACGATCTCGCCTTCATGCCAACAGGCCCAGCTTTGCGCGCGCGGCAGGTAGTTCTCCCGCACCAGCACGGCACTTTCCCGCCAGTATTTTTCCGCCACGAACGGGTGGGCGGCGATGGTGCTCGGCAGCCACAGCGCCATCAGACGCTCGATATCCGCCGGGCCGCAGGGGCGGATCACCGAGGCTTTGGGTAGCACATGCACCCCGTCAGATGATCGTTCACCAGCCCGCTGGCCTGCATGAAGGCGTAACAGATGGTGGAGCCGATAAACTTGAAGCCGCGCTTTTTCAGCGCCTTGGACATGGCGTCGGACTGCTCGGTTTTGGCCGGCACCTGGTTCAGCGCCTGCCAGCGATTGAGCTGCGGCCGGCCGCCGACGAAGTCCCAAATGAAGGCGACGAAATCTTCACCGGCCGCTTCCATCGCCAGATAGGCTTTGGCGTTGGTGATGATGGCTTCTATCTTGCCGCGGTGGCGGATGATGCCGCTGTCCTGCAGCAAGTGTTCCACGTCTTGTTCCGTCATGGCGGCGACTCGCTGCGGATCGAAATGATGGAAAGCGCGGCGGTAGTTCTCGCGCTTTTTCAGTACGGTGATCCAGGAGAGGCCGGCCTGCTGCCCTTCAAGACACAGCATTTCAAACAGCTCGCGCGCGTCGGTGGTGGGCGCGCCCCATTCCCTGTCGTGATACTCCAGATACAACGGATCGGCCGTCACCCAACCACAACGTTCGTCTGCCATCCTGATCGTCCTTATGCTGTGTTTATGAACAGTAATCATCGCTCGAAGCAGCGGACTTGGCAAGTCTCTGATTGTTTTATCATCAGCCCGCTTGACGTGGCGAAAAAGCCGACAATAGTTACTACATGGCCGGTGGAAAGCAGGCCAACCATAAAAACGACATCGCCTTCATTTGCAGGCTCTCAGGAGTCGATTCATGCCTCTAAAAATAACGTGCATGCCCCGCCCGGCGGCGCTTGCAGTGGCGTTACTCTGCAGTGTGACAATTCCGGCTCAGGCGTATGATCAGCTCTACGTCTTTGGCGACAGCTTGAGCGATACCGGCAACAACGGCCGGTTCACCTATGATGGCAGCCAGCACCTGTTGTACGACGAAGTATTGGCGCAACGCATCGGTGCGGCGCTGGTGGCTTCGGACAACGGCGGTGAAAACTACGCTGCCGGCGGTGCAGTGGCGGTGCCTGGACTGAATCCGGTCGACAACACCCAGGATCAGGTGCAGCGCTATCTGAACCGGGTCAACGGCCAGGCCGACGGCGATGGCCTGTATATTCACTGGATTGGTGGCAACGATCTGGCGGCGGCGGCGCTGAATGCCGCCACCGCGCCCGGCGTAGCCTATAACAGCGCCGCGGCGGCCGCCGCGCAGGTACATTCGTTGCTGAATGCCGGCGCCGGTACGGTGATCGTGCCGACGGTACCGAACATCGGTTCCACGCCGCAGCTGATGGAACTGATCATCCAACAGGCGCTGTCGCCGGTGCAGGGCGCGGCGATCCAGGCGGCCTACGCCACGCTCAATTCGGTGACTACCCCGGATACCGCTGCGCGTACGCAGGCGATCCATGCGGCGTTGACCGCCGCGGCGAAACAGGGCAGCGCCGTTCCGCAGGTGCAGCAGGCGATCGCCGCCCAGCTCATCGCGGCGTATGACAGCCTGAGCGCGCAAGCCGCTCAGCTGACCGATTTCTATAACCAAAGCGAAGACCGTTTGCTGGCGCAGGGCGGCGGGAATATCGTGCGGGCGGACGTCAACAAACTGTTCGCAGAAGCGATCGCCAATCCGGCGCAGTTCGGCTTTGCCAATACCGCGGGCATGGCTTGCCCGCCCGGCGTTTCTTCGGCGGTCTGCCGTTCCGACATGCCCGGCTTCGACGCCAGCCAGTCTTACCTGTTCTCCGACCATTTCCACCCCAGCCCGCAGGCCCACCTGCTGATCGCGGATTATATTCAGGCGGTGTTGGATGGTCCGGCGCAGGCGGTGGCGCTGAATCAGGCGACGGCGGCGATGGCGCGCGACAGCCGCGCCACGCTCGACAGCCGTTTCCAGCAGCTGCGCAACGGCGACAACCCGCAGGGATCGCTGGGCGTGTTCGGCGGTTACGCCGGCCAACACTACGATTATGCCGACAACCGGGCGGCGGGGGACGGTAACGCCACCACCCACAACCTGACCGTCGGCGTGGATTATCAACTGACCGACCGTTGGTTGATCGGTGCGCTGATCGCCGGCTCCAACGACGACCAGCACCCTTCCAGCCGTTATGACTACAAGGCGCGCGGGCTGCTGCTCTCGGCCTTTACCTCGCTGGCGATATTTGATCGCGGCTGGGTCAATGCCGATCTGCACTATGGGACGATGAAGTATGACGACATTCGCCGCAGCATGCGGCTGGGGCCGTTGACCCGTACCGAAACCGGCAGCACAGACGGCAAGCAGTGGGGCGCGCGCGTGACCGCCGGCTATGACTTCCCGATCACCTCCTACCTGACCACCGGGCCGGTGGCGCAGTTCGCCTGGGATTACAGCAACGTTTCCGGTTACAGCGAAGATGGCGACGACAGCACTGCCATGCGCTTCAACGATCAAACCTACCACTCGCAGATTGGCGCGTTGGGTTGGCGGCTGAATACGCAATTCGGCGTGTTCAATCCTTATGCGGAAGTGAGCTATCAGCATCAGTTCGGCGACGATGTCTATCGCGCCGGCGGCGGCCTGAAATCGACACAAACCTCGTTTACCCGCGACAGTGCGGGCCAGGATAAAAACTGGGTGGACGTTACGTTGGGGGCCAACATGCCGCTGACCGATCGGGTGTCGGCCTTTGCCACCGTCTCGCAAACCGGCGGGCTGAGCAGCGGCGAACAGTTTATGTATAACGTCGGCGTCAGCGCGCGTTTTTGAGCGATGATCGGCTCGGCGTGAGGGGATTACGGTGGGGTGGCATGGGGGCGTGGCGCTGTTCGTGGGGGAAACTGTACTTTAGTACAACTATCATTTGTCGCTAAAAGTTCTTATCGTTGTCGCATAACGATAAAATACAGCGCCACAAAAAAAAACTGATCCTATAAAGGATCAGGTAGCCACTTGGCCAACACCAGGGAAAATTTTGGTTATTATTGTATAACAAAATCTTCACTGTCAATGGCTTTTTCCCTTCGCCCTCGGGTGCGGGGATGTTTCGCATGTCTGTCTGGCCTCCCTTCCTCCTTTCCTCAATAGCATGTTTCTTGCCCGATTCAGTATATGATACGGGGCTGTGACGATTTTGTTGGGTTAATGTTTCATGCTGATGCGTCACTGGCGCCCGGTGAATTATTTAAATAAAAAATTAACCCCTGAAATTGTTTAAATCTCATATTGAAAACGGACGGTGATTATTAATGCACCCCATTATGATGGCCAGGTTAATTTACTTGGCGACATAACCGGGTTATACTGATCTCTATTTTTAAAGTATAGGTCTGTTTTTAAAGAGGATTGATGCGTGTCTAACTTTTTTTTCAATAATGAAACCATTAATGCCTCTATAAAAGAAGAGCTGGAACGCAATTTAAGCAGGTACAGTAATATAAAATATGCCTATGCTATAATGAATAAAAGAAATCCGGCCAGCTTTTCCATTATTTCTAACAGGACGGAGTGGTTCGAGTTTTATATAAAGAACAACTATCACTTTATTGATCCCGTCCTGATTACGGCGTCACATAGAATTACTCCGTTTACCTGGGACAAAGATTTAATGATTGGCGCCGGATTAAAGTTGCCAAAGATTTTTGATATGGCCAAGAACTATAACATTATTAATGGCTATACTTTTGTCTTGCACGACCATCATCATAATTTAGTGGTGCTATCCATTATGTTGGATAAGCATTGCGATGCGGATATTGAGCAGCAGATTGATAATAATAAAGCCGAAATCCAAATGCTGTTAATTACCATACATGGAAAGCTGACGGCGCTTTATCAGGAAATGAGCACGCCTGCCGACTTCGAAAAGATGAACCAGCGGGAGTTTTTCTCCAAGCGTGAGAATGAAATCATTTACTGGGCAAGCTTGGGGAAATCCTATCAAGAGATCGCGCTTATCTTGGGGATAAAGCTCACCACAGTAAAATATCATATGGGTAACGCGGTCAAAAAGCTGGGCGTCACCAATGCCAAACATGCCATCAGGCTAGGCGTGGAGTTGCAGCTCATCCGGCCGATTCTCGCCGACGCGGAAGGATAACGGCCAGGAATCCAGCGGCTTATCCCACCGAGGGGCGCGTTGGTTGATGCGTTCGAGCAGCCGGTTTCGGTTGTCATCGTCTATAGGCATGTAAACCAGATGGATGTTCTTATTCTTTTCGGAACATCCTGTTTTCACCACCGAAATATTCCAGCCGGAGCGTTGGAAAATGACCCGCATCGGGTGACTGATAATGGCGTAAATGCCTTCGTAGCCGCAGTTTCTCGCATAATTGATCATCGAAAGAAAAAGCATTGCGCTGACCGGCGTTTGATGAAGCTGCAGTGCTTGCATACGCGCCTTATCAATAAATAATCTGCTGGCTTCAACATAATTTCCTTCGGGAAGGCTGATGCCGTCGAAGTAACTATCGAATGCGCCACCGCTGATCATATTGGGGTGCTTGGTTTCTATAAATCGCAGGCTACAAATAACTTGCTCTTGGTAGGTGCCGAAAATATACGTTGCGTGACGATTGTCGTATTCGTCAAACTCCATATTATTTTCGCAATTGACGATCCAGTCTAGACGATCTTTAAACGTTTTTTTTCTCAGAGAGAATAACTCTTTCGATCTGTTATCTGGCAGCAAATTATAGTCTACATCAAAGAGCTCTATCATTTTCAATCTTTTCCCTAATCGACTTCAATGGTTTTTTTAGCTGCTGGCTGTTGTGTGTGATTATTTATACTATCAGAGTCACCATGGCAAGTAAATTTCAGTTGGCGACGTTTCGGTGGGAATAAATTAAATGTATAACACTAAGTTATGTTTTTTTTCATTCTATTCACTTATTTGAACGTTGTTCAACACCATCGCCGCCGTTTGGTTGAACTGAGGTCTGTCAACAGGGGGATAGGCACGTGCAGGATAGGCTGTGGCGTTTCTTTTGCGCAGTCCGGTCCCTGCGATGGCCACGCCGGCGGCTCAACGGAAGAGCCTGCAGAATTTTGCGGTGCCGGCCCCGCGCGTTTCTTCCGCGCCCGGCGCGTGAAAATCCAGCGCTTCTCACCCGATTCGCACTTGTTGCCGGATTCTGGCTGTATATCTTACGGTCAACGGGTATACTGGCGCATTCCATCTAAATCCACTTGTATCGCGTGCGAATTCAACATGCAAAAGTTTGATACCAAGACCTTCCAGGGCCTGATCCTGACACTGCAGGACTATTGGGCGCGCCAGGGCTGCACCATCGTTCAACCATTGGACATGGAAGTCGGCGCGGGAACCTCACACCCGATGACGTGCCTGCGCGCGCTGGGGCCGGAGCCGATGGCTGCCGCCTATGTACAGCCATCCCGCCGCCCGACCGACGGTCGTTACGGCGAAAACCCGAACCGTCTGCAGCATTACTACCAGTTCCAGGTGGTGATTAAGCCATCGCCGGACAACATTCAGGAACTCTACCTGGGCTCGTTGAAAGAGCTGGGTCTGGATCCGACCATTCACGACATCCGCTTCGTGGAAGACAACTGGGAAAACCCGACGCTCGGCGCCTGGGGCCTGGGCTGGGAAGTGTGGCTGAACGGCATGGAAGTGACGCAGTTCACCTACTTCCAGCAGGTCGGCGGCCTGGAGTGCAAGCCGGTGACCGGCGAGATCACTTACGGTCTGGAACGTCTGGCGATGTACATCCAGGGCGTGGACAGCGTGTACGATCTGGTGTGGAGCAACGGCCCGCTGGGCGTCACCACCTACGGCGACGTGTTCCACCAGAACGAAGTGGAGCAGTCCACCTATAACTTCGAATACGCCGACGTCGACTTCCTGTTCTCCTGCTTCGAGCAGTACGAGAAAGAAGCCCAATCGCTGCTGGCGCTGGAAAAACCGCTGCCGCTGCCGGCTTACGAGCGCATCCTGAAGGCGGGCCATACCTTCAACCTGCTGGACGCGCGCAAGGCGATTTCGGTGACCGAGCGTCAACGCTACATTCTGCGCATCCGCACGCTGACCAAAGCCGTTGCCGAAGCCTACTACGCTTCCCGCGAAGCGCTGGGCTTCCCGATGTGCAACAAGAAGAACGAGAACTAAGAGGCAGCCATGACTCAACAGACTTTCCTGGTGGAAATCGGCACGGAAGAGCTGCCGCCGAAGGCTCTTCGTTCCCTGGCGGAATCTTTCGCCGCCAACTTCACCGCCGAGCTGGACAACGCCGGCCTGGAACACGGTGACGTGAGCTGGTTCGCCGCACCGCGCCGCCTGGCGCTGAAAGTGGCTAACCTGAGCGCGGCGCAGGCCGATCGCGAAATTGAAAAACGCGGCCCGGCGATCGCCCAAGCGTTCGACGCCGAAGGTAAACCGAGCAAAGCGGCCGAAGGCTGGGCGCGCGGCTGCGGCATCACCGTCGACCAGGCCGAACGCCTGGTGACCGACAAGGGCGAGTGGTTGATGTACCGCGCCCACGTCAAAGGCCAGTCGGCGCAGCAACTGCTGTCCGGCATGGTCAGCACTGCGCTCGGCAAGCTGCCGATCCCGAAACTGATGCGTTGGGGTGACTCCGACGTGCAGTTCGTGCGTCCGGTGCACACCGTGACGATGCTGCTGGGTGCCGATCTGATCCCGGGCACCGTGCTGGGCATCGAATCCGCGCGTACCGTGCGTGGCCACCGCTTCATGGGCGAAGCCGAGTTCATCCTCGACAACGCCGACCAATACCCGCAGATCCTGCTGGAGCGCGGCAAAGTGGTCGCTGACTATGAAGCGCGTAAAGCCCTCATCAAGCGTGACGCCGAACTGGCGGCCGCGAAAATTGGCGGTAAGGCCGATCTGAGCGAGAGCCTGCTGGAAGAAGTGGCCTCTCTGGTGGAATGGCCGGTGGTGCTGACGGCCAAATTCGAAGAGAAATTCCTGGCGGTGCCGGCGGAAGCGCTGGTGTACACCATGAAGGGCGACCAGAAGTATTTCCCGGTGTACGACGCTGCGGGCAAACTGCTGCCGAACTTTATCTTCGTGGCCAACATCGAGTCGAAAGACCCGCAGCAGATCATCTCCGGTAACGAGAAGGTGGTGCGTCCGCGCCTGGCCGACGCCGAGTTCTTCTTCAACACCGACCGCAAGAAGCGCCTGGAAGACAATCTGCCGCGCCTGGAAACCGTGCTGTTCCAACAGCAGCTGGGCACCCTGCGCGACAAAACCGATCGCATTCAGGCGCTGGCGGGCTGGGTTGCCGGTCAGATCGGCGCCGACGTCAACCACGCCACCCGCGCGGGCCTGCTGTCGAAGTGCGACCTGATGACCAATATGGTGTTCGAATTCACCGACACCCAGGGCGTGATGGGCATGCACTATGCGCGCCACGACGGTGAGGCGGAAGACGTCGCCGTTGCGCTGAACGAGCAGTATCAGCCGCGCTATGCCGGCGATGCGCTGCCGCAGTCGCTGGTGGCCTGTTCGCTGGCGATCGCCGACAAGATGGACACCCTGGCCGGCATTTTCGGCATCGGGCAGCATCCGAAAGGCGATAAAGACCCGTTCGCGCTGCGCCGCGCCGCGTTGGGCGTGCTGCGCATCATCGTCGAGAAAAACCTGCCGCTGGATCTGCAGACCCTGACCGAAGAGGCCGTGCGCCTGTACGGCAGCAAGCTGACCAACGCCAAGGTGGTCGACGAGGTGGTGGAATTCATGCTGGGCCGATTCCGCGCCTGGTATCAGGAAGAAGGCCACGCGGTCGACACCATTCAGGCGGTGCTGGCGCGTCGTCCGACCAAGCCGGCCGACTTCGACGCGCGCGTCAAGGCGGTGTCCCACTTCCGCACGCTGGAAGCGGCGGCGGCGCTGGCTGCGGCCAACAAGCGCGTCTCCAACATCTTGGCCAAGTCTACCGACACGTTGAACGACAGCGTGCGCGCCTCGGTGCTGAAAGACGCGGCGGAGATCCAGCTGGCGACCCATCTGGTGGTGCTGCGCGACAAGCTGCAACCGTACTTCGCGGCGGGCAACTACCAGGAAGCGCTGGTGGAGCTGGCTGCGCTGCGCGAGCCGGTGGATGCGTTCTTCGACAACGTGATGGTCATGGCGGACGATGCGGAAGTGCGCGTGAACCGTCTGACGCTGCTGAGCAAGCTGCGTGAACTGTTCCTGCAGGTGGCGGATATCTCCGTGCTGCAGTAAGCGGTTCTCTGCTGTGAAAAGGCGCCTGCGGGCGCCTTTTTTATTTCCGTTTCCTGGGGGTGACTGGGGGTAATTGAAGCGCCCGGTCGCCGACGGCAATGAGCCTCAGTGCGTTTTGCGCACGATTTTCAACCGCATCCGGTCGAGACAATGTTCACCGCAAGCGGAATCGCGTATCGGAACGCCGCCAGTTGATCTATTCTTATAGGCGCACGGAGTGCGGAAAAAGGGGCGGAGTCCAATGAAAAAGCAGGTTTATAACAGGAGTTATGTCACATGGCGGTAGGGATCCAGAGCAGAGGTTTCGCGCGTTGGTTGGCACCGGTATTGGCATTGTTGGTGGTCATGCAATTGACCGCCTGCGGCGATAAAGAGCCGGAACAGCGCAAAGCATTTATTGATTACTTACAGAATACCGTGATGCGCAGCGGGGTTAGCATTCCCACGCTGAGCGAAGATCAGAAACAGAAGTTCGGCAACTATGCCGGTGATTATGCGATTTTGGTCGGTTTTTCCCAGCAACTGTCCAAGTCGGTTGGCGCCAGCCTGACGCCGGCGCTGGATCAGATTAACCAGATCCGCACCGCACAGGACTACCTGAATAAACGCGACGCGCTGCAGCAATCGGTCGGGGCGTTGAACCTGCTGGGCCAGCAGGTCCAGTCCGCCAAATCGCAGGCGGATACCGCCCGTGCGGCGCTGAAGCTGCCCGACGATCTGAAGGCGGTGTACAACCAGGCCTATGACAAGATCGTCACCGCACCGGCCAATGCCTTGATGCCGGCGATCCCGACCACCGCCAGCTTCGTGCAGGATCTGGTGCAGGTTGGCGATTTCCTGCAGAGCCAGGGCAATCAGGTCAGCTTTAACAACAACGGCGTGCAGTTCCGCACCGCGCAGCAGGTGGCGCAATACAACACCATGATGTCGAATCTGGTGGCCAAACAGCAAAACCTGCTAAATGCGCAGAAAACCATTCAAAGCGTGACGCAATAACGCGCCCCCGCACGAAACAGGCCGGCATTGCCGGCCTGTTTTATTTCCCCTCAGCGTTTCCAATAGCTTGCTGCTTTATTGCTCAGGCTTCTGTACTACACTTCAATTAATCCATTCATTCGGCAATGTAGTTTTCTTTCATTCATCACTTCGCTAGTTCCCGGCGGGATGAGTGCTCACAGGGAAGATCAAACAGTGCGTCCGATCGGGCGCTGCAGGTAAAAATAAATTGTGATAACAATCACAATTTAAAAACAAAATACCAATTAGAAAATGTGACCAATATCACTTTATTGTGGGTTTCTTGGCGATTATTTTCTCACTGTGCTTTTTTTACACGTCATAAATGTGATCTGTATCACTATTTGTTGGGTCATATTGGGGTGTTTTATGTGATTTATATCACAAAAAATTCGTGAAATTCGCGTGGCAAAAACAGCGTGATAGAGTCCGTTTCGCATACAGCGGCAACACGGCTGGATCGTCACAACAATAATCACGCGCTCTATTGTCAGCGCGTAACAATAGGGGTGTGTTTTATGTTTTCACCAGACATCAAGGTTAAAGTGCAAAACTTTGGCCGCTTCCTGAGCAACATGGTGATGCCCAACATCGGCGCCTTTATCGCCTGGGGGATTATCACCGCGTTATTCATTCCAACCGGCTGGCTGCCGAATGAAACCCTGGCCAAGCTGGTCGGCCCAATGATCACCTACCTGCTGCCCTTGCTGATCGGCTACACCGGTGGGCGGCTGGTGGGCGGCGATCGCGGCGGCGTGGTCGGTGCCATCACTACCATGGGCGTCATCGTCGGCGCCGACATGCCGATGTTCCTCGGCGCGATGATCGCCGGTCCGCTGGGCGGCTGGGCTATCAAGCACTTCGACCGCTGGGTGGACGGCAAGATCAGAAGCGGCTTTGAAATGCTGGTGAACAACTTCTCCGCCGGCATCATCGGCATGCTACTGGCGATTCTGGCCTTCCTGGGGATCGGGCCGTTGGTGGAGGTGCTCTCCAAACTGCTGGCGGCGGGCGTACACGTGATGGTGTCGAACAACCTGCTGCCATTGGCGTCTATCTTCGTCGAACCGGCGAAAATCCTGTTCCTGAACAACGCCATCAACCACGGCATCTTCTCGCCGCTGGGTATCCAGCAGGCCACGGAAGCCGGCAAGTCGGTGTTCTTCCTGATCGAAGCCAACCCAGGCCCGGGCATGGGCGTGCTGATGGCCTACATGTTCTTCGGCCGCGGCAGCGCCAAGCAATCCGCCGGCGGTGCGGCGATCATTCACTTCCTGGGCGGCATCCACGAAATCTACTTCCCGTACGTGCTGATGAACCCACGCCTGGTGCTGGCGGTGATCCTGGGCGGTATGACCGGTGTCTTCACCCTGACGATGCTGAACGGCGGCCTGGTTTCTCCGGCTTCCCCAGGTTCGATCCTGGCGGTGCTGGCGATGACCCCGAAAGGTGCCTACTTCGCCAACATTGCGGCGGTGTGCGCAGCCTTCGCCGTCTCCTTCGTGGTGTCCGCTTTCCTGCTGAAAACCTCCAAGGTGAAAGAGGATGACGATCTGGAAGCCGCGACCCGTCGCATGCAAGAGATGAAATCGCAGGCCAAAGGCGGCGCGGCCGCGCAAGCATCGGTCGACGGCGATCTGACCTCCGTGCGCAAAATCATCGTCGCCTGCGATGCGGGCATGGGATCCAGCGCCATGGGCGCCGGGGTACTGCGCAAGAAAGTGGCCGACGCCGGGCTGAAGAACATCTCGGTGACCAACAGCGCCATCAACAGCCTGCCGGACGACGTGGATCTGGTGATCACCCACCGCGATCTGACCGAGCGCGCGATGCGCCACGCGCCGCAGGCCCAGCACATCTCGCTGACCAACTTCCTCGACAGCAAGCTGTACAGCGATCTGGTCGACCGTTTGCTGGCGGCCAACAAAACCAGCGACAACCAGCAGAAGGTGCTGGGCGCACTGGACGACAGCTTCGAAGCCGGTGAACCGAGCCTGTTCAAGCTGAGCGAAAGCAACGTGTTTCTCAACCTGCAGGCCAGCGACAAAGAGCAGGCGATCCGCTTCGCCGGCGAGCAGTTGGTGAAGGGCGGCTACGTCGAGGCGGAATACGTGCCGGCGATGCTGGAGCGCGAAAAACTCACCTCCACCTACCTGGGTGAGTCGATCGCCGTGCCGCACGGCACCATCGAGGCCAAAGACCGGGTACTGCGCACCGGCGTGGTGTTCTGCCAGTACCCGCAGGGTGTGCGCTTCGGCGAGGAAGAGGATGAAGTGGCCCGCCTGGTAATCGGCATCGCCGCGCGCAACAACGAACATATCCAGGTGATCACCAGCCTGACCAACGCGCTGGATGACGAGAGCGTGATCGAGCGGCTGGCGAATACCACCAGCGTGCAGGAAGTGCTGGACCTGCTCGGCGGCAAAAAAGCCGGATAACGGAATCATTTTAAAGGGTGCAGCTTGCTGCACCCTTCGACATTAAGAAGGTAGAGTTATGAAAGCATTACATTTTGGCGCAGGGAATATCGGCCGTGGTTTTATCGGCAAGCTGCTGGCGGACGCAGGGGTTGAGCTGACCTTCGCCGACGTCAATCAAACGGTGCTGGATCTGCTGAACAGCCGTAAAAGCTACCGGGTGCACGTGGTGGGCGAGCAAGAACGCGTGGAGAGCGTCAACAACGTCAGCGCCGTCAACAGCGGCAGCGAGGCGGCGGTGGCGCTGATCGCCGAGGTGGATCTGGTGACCACCGCCGTTGGCCCACAAATTCTCGCCAAAATCGCCGGCACGATCGCCAAAGGGCTGGTGCTGCGTCATCAGCAGGGCAATGTGCAGCCGCTGAACATCATCGCCTGCGAGAATATGGTGCGCGGCACCAGCCAGCTGAAGCAGCATGTGTTCGCCGCGCTGCCGCAGGATGAGCAGGCATGGGCTGAGCAGCACGTCGGCTTCGTCGATTCGGCGGTCGACCGTATCGTGCCGCCGGCGGACAGCAGCGATCCGTTGGAAGTGACGGTGGAAACCTTCAGCGAATGGATCGTCGATCAGACCCAGTTCAAGGGCCAGCCTCCGGCGATCGCCGGCATGGAGCTGACCGATAACCTGATGGCGTTCGTCGAGCGCAAGCTGTTCACCCTCAATACCGGCCACGCCATCACCGCCTACCTCGGCCAACAGGCCGGGCTGCAAACCATTCGCGACGCCATTCTTGACCCGGCGATCCGCCGCGTGGTCCAAGGGGCGATGGAAGAGAGCGGTGCGGTGCTGATCAAGCGTTACGGCTTCGATGCCGACAAGCACGCTGCCTACATCAACAAAATCCTCGGCCGCTTCGAAAACCCCTATCTGCACGACGACGTCGAGCGCGTGGGGCGCCAGCCGTTGCGCAAACTGAGCGCCGGCGATCGCTTGATCAAACCGCTGCTGGGCACGCTGGAATATGGCCTGCCGCACGCCAACCTGATCCAGGGTATTGCCGCTGCCATGAGCTACCGCAGCGAACAGGATCCGCAGGCGCTGGAGTTGGCCGAATTGCTGAACACGCTCGGGCCGAAAGCCGCGCTGGCGCAAATTTCCGGCCTGCCGGCGGAAAGCGAGGTTGTAGAAGAGGCCGTTGCTGTGTATAACGCCATGCACAAGTAGATCCGTGATGATGAACACCCGAGCGCAGCTTGCTGCGCTCCTGCAATCCGAGTTCGGCATCGACGGCCCTCCCCACGCCTTTCGAAAAGCGACGATGGAAGAAGCACAGGCATTTGAAAACCAGGTTCTGGAAAAGCTGAACGCGGGCAAAACGGTGCGCAGCTTCCTGATTGCGGCGGTAGAGCTGCTGGCGGAAGCGCTCAACGTGCTGGTGGTGCAGGTATTCCGCAAGGACGACTACGCGGTGAAATATGCCGTCGAACCGCTATTGTCCGGCAGCGGCCCGCTGGGGGAGCTGTCGGTGCGCCTGAAACTGATGTATGGGCTGGGGGTGATTTCCCGCCACGAGTATGAAGACGCCGAGCTGCTGATGGCGATGCGCGAAGAGCTGAACCACGACGGTGCGGAATACCGCTTCGTCGACGACGAAATCCTCGGGCCGTTCGGCGAATTGCACTGCGTGGCCGCGCTGCCGCCGGTGCCGACCTTCCTGCAACCGGGCGAAGCGGATGAAGCGCTGATCGCCATGCAGCGCCAGCGCTATCAGCAGATGGTGCGCTCCACCATGGTGCTGTCCGTTACCGATCTGATCGCCGGCATCGGCGCCAAACAACCTTCCCGGCTCTCTCCTCTCGGCCGCGGCTAAGCAAAGGCCGCGCGCCACTCGTCGAACAACAACCACAGCGCGGTGGCGGCCATCAGGCCGGACATCACGCCGTTGAAGGCCCGCAGTTTCCAGGTGACCCGCAGCGCGTTGCGCAACCGGTCGCCCAGCACCGCCCACAGCAGCACGCACGGCAGGTTCAGCAGCGCGAAGCCGGCGATGACCGACAGCGTATGGACGAAGGTGGCGCCTTCGCGCGGGGTGAACAGGATCGCCACGTTGATCACCATTAGCCAGGCCTTGGGGTTGACCGCCTGAAACAGCGCGCCGTTGAGCAGGCTCATCGGCTGCGCCTGCTCTTTGGCGTCCGGCGAGGCCGCCTGGAACAGTTTCCATGACAGCCACAGCAGATAGGCGCAGCCGATCACCGCCAGCGGGAAGCGGATGATGCCGGCCCAGCTCAGTGCCAGCGCCAGCAGCGGGATAATGATCGCCAGCTGCACCGCGCAGCCGACGCAGATGCCGAATAGCATCGGCAGGGTGCGGCGCAGGCCGAAGTTGACGCCCGACGAGGCCAGCAGCAGGTTGTTGGGGCCGGGGGTGATCGACATGACGGTGACGTAGCTGACAAAGGCGGAGTCCAGCATGGCAGGTTCCTTGAAAATGACGGTAATAACGAGAGGATCAGCATAATCGCTGCGATGGGATGGTGACAGAATCACAAATCGGATATTGTCATGGTTACAGTTGTGCAAAAGATGAACTGTACCCATTGCCTGGAGAGAAACTGTGACCCTGCTCGATGAAACCCCGGAGACCCGTTACCTGCAGCTGGCGGATACGCTGGCCGAGGCCATTCGCCGCGGCACGCTGCTGCCCGGTGACCGTTTGCCGTCGGTGCGGCGCTGCGCGCAAACCCATCGCGTCAGCATCAATACCGTGGTGTCGGCTTACCGCACGCTGGAAGATCGCGGGCTGATTGAAGCGCGGCCGCAGTCGGGGTTTTACGTCCGCAGCACGCTGCCGGCGCTGAAGATGGCCTCGGCGCCCAGCAGCCGCATCGAACCGCCGGCGGACGACGTGCTGGCGCTGATCGATACGGTGTTCGCCGCCCAGCAGAATCCCGCCTTCACCAACATTGCGCTGGCCTGCCCGCAGACCAGCGATTTCTATCCCGGCGGCAAACTGGGGCGCATGCTGTCCTCTCAGCTGCGCCGCCAGCCGGATCTGATCGGGCAGTATCCATTGCCGCCCGGCAGCCTGCGGTTGCGTCAGCAGATCGCCCGCCGCTCGATGACGCTAGGGATGCTGCTGGAGCCGGGCGACGTGGTGTTGACCCACGGCTGCATGGAGGCGCTGCAGCTGGCGCTGCGCGTCACCACCAAACCGGGCGACTGCGTCGGGCTGGAGTCGCCAACCTATTTTTATCTGCTGCCGCTGCTGGCCAGCCTGGGGTTGAAAGCGCTGGAAATTCCCACCGATCCGCAGCTGGGGCTGTCGCTGGACGCGCTGGAACTGCTATTGAGCGAGAAGCGGCTGAATGCGGTGATCGCCATGCCGACGGTGCAAAACCCGCTGGGCTGCACCATGCCGCTGGCGGCGAAAAAGCGGCTGGCGCGGCTGATGAACGATCATCAGGTGCCGTTGATCGAAGACGGGCTGTATGCCGAGATCCAGTTCGGCGGCGCGCTGTCGCCGGCGGTGAAGGCGTTCGATCGCGACGGTTGGGTGCTGTTTTGCTCCAGCTTCACCAAAACGCTGGCGCCGGATTTTCGCGTCGGCTGGATCTGCGGCGGCCGTTTCCACGAGGCGTTGCGCAAGCTGAAGGCAGTGTCGTCGATGTCCGAGTCGCAGCTGCTGTCGGAAACGCTGGCGACCTTCCTTGAGAGCGGCGGCTACGATCACCATTTGCGCAACCTGCGCAAGCGCTATGCCGCCCAGGTGGACGAGGCGCGGGCGCTGATCGCCCGGCATTTCCCGCGCGGCACGCTGGCCACGCAGCCTGCGGGCGGCTTCGTGTTTTGGGTTGAATTCCCCTCCGGTGTGGACAGCGTGGCGCTGTTCCACCAACTGCTGGAGGAGCAGATCTGTTTGACGCCGGGCACCCTGTATTCCCCCAGCGGGCGCTACCGCAACGCGCTGCGGCTCTCCTGCTGCTACCCGTTCGACGCGCGCTATACCCAGGCGCTGGTCCGGGTCGGTGCTAAAGCCTGCGAGATGAGCGGCCTGCCGCCCGGCGTTGCGCAGGACGGGTAACGGCGCGCGCCTTTTGCTACAATGCCGGTATCATTGATTAACGTGCCATTTTGGGCACAACGGGCCAGAGACCATGAAAGAGAAAGAAAAGGCAGAGATCAAGCGCCTTAGCGACCTGCTGGACGCTTTGAACCACAAAGACGCCACCGTGATCCAACAGGGCAACCCGGAGTTGATCGCACAGCACACCAAAGAGAAAGAAAAGCTGGCAGCGGAGATCGAGCGCCTGAAAAACGTGCGCGACGAGAAGCTGAGCGCCGAAGCGCAGAAGCTGAGCAAGCTGCCGTTCAGCCGCGAGATCACCAAGAAAGAGCAGGCCGACATGGGCTCGCTGAAGAAAAACGTGCGCGGTCTGATCGTGGTGCACCCGATGACCGCGCTGGGCCGCGAGATGGGCCTGAAAGCGGTCACCGGTTACGCCAAAAAAGCGTTCTGAACCCCGGGCGTCAGGCCTTGGTGGTGAAATACGCCTTGGTCTGATAGGGCACGGTTACCGTGTCCTGGCCCCGCAGCTCCTCTTCTTCCGCCACCAGTTGGCGCAACTGATCGATGACCTGCTCCTGTTGCGGCTGTGGCAGCGCGGCGATAAAGCTGGTTGAACGCACTCGGTTGTAGATCACGTCCTCTACCGCGCCCCGGTGGCCGAGTATAAACACCTGTTCCTGCAGCGGTTCAAAGCCGTTGAACGGGAAGAACTTGCGCCACGCGCCGGTATAGAAACGCGGCGCATCGCCTTCGTGGCGATCGACGATCTGATTCAGTTTACGCACCCAGCCGACGCGCGCATCGCGCATGTTCCACACCAAACCGAGTTTGCCGCCGGGCTTGAGAATGCGCTGGATCTCCGCCAGTGCCTGCGGCGTGGCGAACCAGTGGAAGGACTGGGCGCACACCACTGCATCGACCGACTCGTCCGGCAACGGGATCGCCTCGGCGGTGCCGGCCAGCGTTTTCACCTGCGGCAGCGCCGCCGACAGTTTTTCCAGCATTTGCGGTACCGGTTCGACGGCGATCACCTGCGCGCCGGTTTCCAGCAGGCGCGGGGTGAACTTGCCGGTGCCGGCGCCGAGATCGATGGCCGTCATGCCGGTATGCAGGCCGATAGCCTCACGCAGCCAGACGGCGATTTCCGGCGGGTAATCCGGCCGGCCTTTCACATAGCGATCGGCATTGGCCTGATAGCCCTCGGCGGCGGCGTGATGAATCGAATGGGTCGGGGTGGTCATATACCTGGCTCCTGGCTGAAAAACACGCGACTACAGTATATACCCGTCATACTTGAAGCTGCATCTGGGGTGAGCGCTCTTGCCGCCGTGATGCAACTCCAATTATTTAGGGTAACAGGCGGAAGAAAATGTTTGGCGCGGCATTCGGCGCACGTTTTTCATCTTCCGCTGCCGTTTTCAGCGGCCGAGCAGGCGGCGGTTGAAGTCCTCGAGGCGCCCTTCGGCGAGCCGCGTGAGCATGGTCTTGCTCCAGCTGGCGGAGAGGCCGGCCACCGCCAACAGGCGGCGATATTGTTCCGCGTCGAACGGCATATGCCAGGCGATGGCAATGGCTTCGGCGACCGATACGTCGCTGTTGCGCGCCGCCAGCTCCAGCGGACGATCGCCGCTGACTGCGCCCGGCGACACCACTCGATACAGCCAGCCGCAGCGGCCGCTTTGCTGCATCAGCACCGAAATGTCCTCGATAGCGAAGTGATAATTGAGCTTGAAGCACGGCGAGCGTGGCTGTGTGACCTGGATCAGCGCCTCGCCCCAACGGAAGATGTCGCCCATAAACACATTGTGCTCGGTCAGCCCTTCGGTGGAGATATTCTCGCCGAAGGCCGGGGCGCAAAACTGTTCGGCCTGCGCCGGAAATTGCTCGCGCCAGTGGGCGTAATGCTCGCGCGGGTAGTGGCACAGCGCGCGGTCCGGCCCGCCGTGATAACTTTTCTCCGCCTGTTCGTCGCCTTCGAGGCCGAGCGGCGTGAGCCGGATGGCGCCATCCACCTGGCGTTTGGCGATGGCGCTGGGGCGCCCGCCTTCATAGGGTTGAATGCTGCCGATATAAACGTCTGGGTGATGCATGTGCGCCTCCGTGTCTCGCGTCGAGGGCTCAGCATAGCCTGAGTTGCGTCGGGGGGACATAACAACCCGCCCGAAAATCGTCGGGCGGGCGGCGGGGCGTCAGAAGGTGGTCCAGTTATCTTCCGCTGCGGCGTTGGCGGCCGCGGGTTTTACGGCCGGCGCTTTCGGCGCGGCGGCTTTCACGGCGACGGGTTCGGTCTGCTCCGCTAAACGGAACACCGAGACACTCTGCAGCAGCATCTCCGCCTGCTCCTCCAGCGAATCGGCGGCGGCGGCGGACTCTTCCACCAACGCGGCGTTCTGCTGGGTCGTGTGGTCCATCTCGACGATCGCCTGGCCAATCTGGGCGATGCCGCGCGTCTGCTCATCGGAGGCGGCGGCGATCTCGGCCATGATGTCGCGCACGTGAGTGACCGAGCGAACGATCTGTTCCATGGTATTGCCGGTGCTTTCCACCAGTTCGGTGCCGGTTTTCACCCGGCTGACCGATTCGGCGATCAACCCTTCGATCTCTTTGGCCGCCTGGGCGCTGCGGCTCGCCAGGCTGCGCACTTCGCTGGCGACTACCGAGAAGCCGCGGCCCTGCTCGCCGGCGCGCGCCGCTTCCACCGCGGCGTTGAGCGCCAGGATATTGGTCTGGAAGGCAATGCCGTTGATTAGGGTAGTAATTTCGGCGATACGCTGCGAACTGCTGGAGATATCGCGCATGGTGCTGACCACGTTCTCCACCAGCTTGCCGCCCTGTTGCGCGGTCTGCGAAGCGTCGGTAGCCAGCTGATTGGCGTGATGGGCGTTGTCGGCGTTCTGTTTCACCGTGGCGGTCAGCTGCTCCATGCTGGCGGCGGTTTCCTCGACCGCTGCCGCCTGCTGCTCGGTGCGGGAAGAGAGATCGGTGTTGCCGGCGGCGATTTCCGCGGAGGCGGTGGAGACCTGGCTGACCCCCATCTGGATCTTCTCAATCATGGTGCGCAGGTTTTGGCTCATGGCCGCCACCGCGTTCAGCAGTTGGCCCAGTTCATCGCGACGGGTGCTGGTCTGCGCCTGGCGCAGGTCGCCGCCGGCGATGCGTTCCGCCATCGCCAGCGTGCTGTGCAGCGGGCGGGTGATCTGCAGCGTGATACGCCAGGCGATAAGCACCCCGGCGATGATGGCGATCAGGGTAGTGATGCCCATCTGCAGCTGCGCCAGATTGATGTTGCTGCGCGTTTGCACCAGTTCGTCCTGCAAGAAGGCGTTCACCAGCGTGCCGATCTCTTGCGCGCGATTGCCGAGCTGCCGGCTGATCTGTTGCTCGTGCTCATAGGCCGGCAGGTAAGCCGCGATGCGATTTTTGTAATCGTCCAGGGCGGACAGCAGCGGTTGCAACTGCGGGCGCTGCGCGTCGCCGACCCGGCGGCTCAAGGCGTTGGCCGCGTCGCGCGCGTCGTCGATGGCCGCCATCAGCGGCGCTTCGGTCTCTTTGTTCAGGCTCAGCAGCAGGCCACGCGCGCCGTAGCGCACCTGGGTCAGCTTCTGGTTCAGCTGGATGAAGGCCAGCTGCAGATCGCCGTTGGTCAGCTGGCGCTCAACCTGGCTCAGGCTGGCCTGCACTTCCGACATGTTCCAGCTCTGGCGCACCGCGTCTTTCGCCGAGACCGCCTGCTCAAAGACTTCTTGCTGTTGCTGATATTCCCCGATCAGCTTGGCCAGACGCTGCAGATCCTTGCGGCTCTGGGTGTCCCAATCCAGCGTCTGCCCTTGGTCGATCAGTTTGACGGCGTTGTTGATATTGTCGCGGTTGTTCTGCAGATATTCCGGCTGGTAGGTCTGGCCGTACATGGCGCGGTTGTATTTGGCCTGGTTGATCTCTTCGTTCAGCCGATTGCTGAAGTCGATGCGCTCAGAACGGGATTCGATGATGTGCAGGTATTGCGCCCCGGTGCCGGCGATGACCACCGCCAACAGCAGCAACAGCGCGAAGCCGAGGCCGAGCTTTTTACCTACGGTGAGATGGGTGAACTTTCCTGCCAATGCTTGCAATGCCGCCATAGTGTTTTTCCTTCTCCGGGCGAACGTCAATTGAACAAACCATCGGCAAGAAGTGGTCAAACTTTAGCGGGTTGCAGGCAAAAAAATACCCGCCGGCGGCGGGTATCTTTATCAATAGGGAGCGAATTACTTCTTCGCGGCGAAGCGCGCGGCGGCTTCATCCCAGTTGACCACGTTCCAGAACGCTTTGATGTAGTCAGGGCGTTTGTTCTGATATTTCAGGTAGTAAGCGTGTTCCCATACGTCCAGGCCGATGATGGGGAAACCGGCAGCGCCGGCGAAGGCTTCGCCCATCAGCGGGCTGTCCTGGTTGGCGGTAGACACCACGGCCAGTTTGCCGTCTTTCAGCACCAGCCAGGCCCAACCGGAACCAAAGCGGGTAGCCGCGGCTTTCTCGAACTCTTCCTGGAATTTCTCAACGCTGCCGAAATCGCGCTCGATAGCCGCTTTCAGATCGCCGCCCAGCGTGGTGCCGGTTTTCAGGTTTTTCCAGAAGAAGCTGTGGTTGGC
Source organism: Serratia marcescens (assembly GCF_001902635.1). Taxonomy (GTDB): domain Bacteria; phylum Pseudomonadota; class Gammaproteobacteria; order Enterobacterales; family Enterobacteriaceae; genus Serratia; species Serratia marcescens_F. The sequence continues at coordinate 93,431 of NZ_MJAO01000013.1, forward strand.
GTGGCCGCCGGCGTTGTTGCGCATGAAGGTGCGTTTGTCGGCAGGCACTTTATCCAGATCCTGGATCAGCTCTTCCACGCTGTATTTGGCCAGCTCAGGGTAGGCTTCCAGCACGGTGTTGGCGTTGTTGACGTAGGTCTGGTGGTGTTTGGTGTGATGGATTTCCATCGTCTGCTTGTCGAAATGCGGTTCCAGTGCGTCGTAGGCGTACGGCAGGGATGGCAGTGAATAACTCATAATCATCATCTCCAGTGGTGTATGGGCGGCGCAAAGGGCGAGCACCGCGTAAGCAGTCGGATCATTATAGTTAATTAAATGATATTGAAAATGATTATCAATGCCTTGTTAACTGTGTGGTTAATGAACAAATCGCTGCGTTAACATACTGATAGAAGGGAACGTGGCCGGCCGATCCCTCCCGCCGCCCCTGCGCGTTGGTTACTCTCTATACTGTAGGAAGTACCGACGCCGAAATGTATCGAAATGTGCCAAAGCGTTCACTGAATGAGCACGAGTGTGTAACAACCACAAGCACGCTGTGGTAATATGACCGGCGTTCGTAGCAAGCATAACAACAGTGACATTCGCGTTTGCCGCGCTAGCGGGGCAGGCGCATTTGAACAATGTGACAATCGAGAGTGAAAGGAGACCCCCATGCAGGTCAGCAGAAGGCAGTTCTTTAAGATCTGCGCTGGCGGTATGGCAGGAACGACGGTGGCCGCGCTGGGCTTTGCCCCCGAAGTGGCGTTGGCGGAAACCCGGCAGTACAAACTGCTGCGCGCCCGCGAGACCCGTAATACCTGTACGTATTGTTCCGTCGGCTGTGGGCTGTTGATGTACAGCCTTGGTGATGGCGCCAAAAACGCCAAAGAAAGCATTTTCCATATCGAAGGGGATCCGGATCATCCGGTAAACCGCGGCGCGCTTTGCCCGAAAGGCGCCGGCCTGGTTGACTTCATCCACAGCGAAAGCCGTCTCAAGTACCCGGAATACCGGGCGCCAGGGTCAGACAAATGGCAACGCATCAGCTGGGACGACGCCTTTACCCGCATCGCCAAGCTGGTGAAAGAAGACCGTGACGCCAACTTCATCAAAACCAACGACCAGGGCGTCACCGTCAACCGTTGGCTGACCACCGGTATGCTGTGCGCCTCGGCCGCCAGCAACGAAACCGGTTTTCTGTCGCAAAAATTTAGTCGCGCTCTCGGCATGCTTGCCGTAGACAACCAGGCGCGTGTCTGACACGGACCAACGGTAGCAAGTCTTGCTCCAACATTTGGTCGCGGTGCGATGACCAACCACTGGGTTGATATCAAGAACGCGAATTTGCTTATCGTCATGGGCGGTAATGCGGCGGAAGCGCATCCGGTGGGGTTCCGCTGGGCGATGGAAGCCAAAATACACAACAATGCCAAGCTGATCGTGATCGATCCGCGCTTTACCCGAACCGCATCGGTGGCGGACTTCTACACGCCGATCCGCTCCGGGACCGACATCGCTTTCCTGTCGGGCGTGTTGCTGTATCTGATGACCAACAACAAGTTTAACCGCGAATACGTCGAGGCCTACACCAACGCCAGCTTGCTGGTGCGGGAAGACTTCGCCTTCGAAGACGGTTTGTTCAGCGGCTACGACGCGGAAAACCGCAAGTACGACAAAACCACCTGGAACTACCAGTTCGACGAGAACGGCTTTGCCAAGCGCGACGTCACGCTGCAGGATCCGCGCTGTGTGTGGAACCTGCTGAAACAGCACGTGAGCCGCTACACGCCTGACGTGGTGACCAACATCTGCGGCACGCCGAAGGACGATTTCCTCAAGGTGTGCGAATACATCGCCGAAACCTGCGTCGCGGATAAAACCGCTTCGTTCCTGTACGCCCTGGGCTGGACTCAGCACTCGGTCGGCGCGCAGAACATCCGCACCATGGCGATGATCCAGCTGCTGCTCGGCAACATGGGCATGGCGGGCGGCGGCGTCAACGCGCTGCGCGGCCACTCCAACATCCAGGGTCTGACCGATCTCGGCCTGTTGTCGCAGAGCCTGCCGGGCTACATGACGCTGCCATCGGAGAAACAGACCGATCTCGAGACCTACCTGAAGGCCAACACGCCGAAGGCGCTGCTGCCGGGCCAGGTGAACTACTGGGGCAACTACCCGAAATTCTTCGTCAGCATGATGAAGACCTTCTACGGCGACAAGGCGCAGAAGGACAACAGCTGGGGCTTTGACTGGTTGCCGAAGTGGGACAAAGGCTACGACGTGCTGCAGTACTTCGAAATGATGTCGCAGGGCAAGGTCAACGGCTACTTCTGCCAGGGCTTTAACCCGGTGGCGTCGTTCCCGAACAAAAACAAGGTCGTGGCTTCGCTGTCCAAGCTGAAGTTCCTGGTGACCATCGATCCGTTGAACACCGAGACCGCCAACTTCTGGCAGAATCATGGCGAGTTCAACGAGGTTGATTCGTCGCAGATCCAGACCGAAGTGTTCCGCCTGCCGTCCACCTGCTTCGCCGAAGAGAACGGCTCGATCGTCAACTCCGGCCGCTGGCTGCAATGGCACTGGAAAGGCGCAGACGCCCCGGGCGAAGCGCTGAACGACGGCGAGATCCTGGCGGGCATCTTCAGCCGCCTGCGCGAGATGTATGCGCGCGACGGCGGTGCAGTGCCGGAACAGGTGCTGAACATGACTTGGGACTACCTGACGCCGGACAATCCGGCGCCGGAAGAGGTGGCGCAGGAGAACAACGGCAAGGCGCTGGCGGATCTACTGGACGCCGACGGCAAGGTGCTGGTGAAAAAAGGCGAGCTGCTCAGCTCGTTCGCGCAGCTGCGCGACGACGGCACCACCGCCAGCGGCTGCTGGATCTTCGCCGGCAGCTGGACGCCGGCCGGCAACCAGATGGCGCGGCGCGACAACGCCGATCCGTCCGGCCTCGGCAATACGCTGGGCTGGGCCTGGGCATGGCCGCTCAACCGCCGCATCCTGTACAACCGCGCCTCGGCTGACCCGCAGGGTAAACCGTGGGATCCGAAACGCCAGCTGCTGGAGTGGGACGGCGCCAAGTGGGTCGGGGCCGATATCCCGGACTACAGCACCGCCGCGCCGGGCAGCGACGTCGGGCCGTTCATCATGCAGCCGGAAGGCATGGGCCGCCTGTTCGCCACCGACAAGATGGCGGAAGGGCCGTTCCCTGAACACTACGAGCCGTTCGAAACGCCGCTCGGCACCAACCCGCTGCACCCGAACGTGGTGTCCAACCCGGCGGCGCGCGTGTTCAAGGACGATCTGGCCGCGATGGGCAAGTCCGACAAGTTCCCTTACGTCGGCACCACCTATCGACTGACCGAGCACTTCCACTACTGGACCAAGCACGCGCGGCTGAACGCCATCGCGCAACCGGAGCAGTTCGTGGAGATCGGCGAGAAGCTGGCGGAGAAGAAAGGCATCAAGCAGGGCGACACCGTGAAGGTCAGCTCCAACCGCGGCTACATCAAGGCCAAGGCGGTGGTGACCAAGCGTATTCGCACGCTGCAGGTGCACGGCCAGGAAGTCGACACCATCGGCATCCCGATCCACTGGGGTTACGAAGGGGTGGCGAAGAAAGGCTTTATCGCCAACACGCTGACGCCGTTCGTCGGCGACGCCAATACGCAAACGCCGGAGTTCAAGGCGTTCCTGGTCAACGTGGAAAAGGTGTAACGGAGACGAATTATGGCCATGCAATCTCAAGACATCATTCGTAAATCCGCCACCAATGGTTTCACGCCGGCGCCGCGCGCCCGTGACCACCAGGAAGAAGTGGCCAAACTGATCGATGTCACCACCTGTATCGGCTGCAAGGCCTGTCAGGTGGCCTGTTCCGAATGGAACGACATCCGCGACGAAGTCGGCCACAACGTCGGGGTGTACGATAACCCCGCCGATCTGACCGCCAAGTCGTGGACGGTGATGCGCTTCTCCGAGGTGGAGGAAAACGGCAAGCTGGAATGGCTGATCCGCAAGGACGGCTGTATGCACTGCGCCGATCCGGGCTGCCTGAAGGCCTGCCCGTCGGAAGGCGCGATCATTCAGTACGCCAACGGCATCGTCGACTTCCAGTCCGAGCACTGCATCGGTTGCGGCTACTGCATCGCCGGCTGCCCGTTCGACGTACCGCGCATGAACAAGGACGACAACCGGGTGTACAAGTGCACCCTGTGCGTCGACCGCGTGGACGTCGGCCAGGAACCGGCCTGCGTGAAAACCTGCCCGACCGGCGCCATTCACTTCGGCACCAAGGAAGCGATGAAGCAGGTGGCGGCGGATCGCGTCAGCGAGCTGAACACCCGCGGCTACCAGAACGCCGGTCTGTACGATCCGGCGGGGGTGGGCGGCACGCACGTGATGTACGTGTTGCACCATGCCGACAAACCGCAGCTGTACCACGGCTTGCCGGACAACCCGAGCATCAGCCCGGCAGTGACCTTCTGGAAAGGCGTGTGGAAACCCCTGGCGGCCATCGGCTTTGCCGCCACCTTCGCGGCCAGCGTGTTCCACTATGTCGGCGTCGGGCCTAACCGCGTCGACGATGAGGACGAACACGACGAGCCGCACGACGAGGAGACGCGCAAATGAGAAAGGAAAAGCCCATTCAGCGTTACAGCGCGCCGGAGCGCATCAACCACTGGATCGTGGCGTTCTGCTTCGTGTTCGCCGCCATCAGCGGGCTGGGGTTCTTCTTCCCCTCCTTCAACTGGCTGATGAACATCTTCGGGACGCCGCAGCTGGCGCGCATTCTGCACCCGTTTGTCGGGGTGATCATGTTTGCCGCGTTCCTGCTGATGTTCCTGCGCTACTGGAAGCATAACCTGATCAACCGGGAAGATATCGTCTGGGCCAAGAACATCCACAAAATCGCCATGAACGAGGAAGTGGGTGACACCGGGCGCTATAATTTCGGCCAGAAGTGCGTGTTCTGGGCGGCGATTATCAGCCTGGTGCTGCTGCTGGCCAGCGGCGTGGTGATCTGGCGGCCGTATTTTGCGCCGTCGTTCTCCATCCCGCTGATCCGCATTGCGCTGCTGGTGCATTCGCTGGCCGCGGTCGGTCTGATCATCGTGATTATGGTGCACATTTACGCCGCGTTGTGGGTAAAAGGCACCATTACCGCGATGGTGGAAGGCTGGGTGCCGGCGGCCTGGGCCAAGAAACATCATCCGCGCTGGTACCGTGAGGTCCGCGAGAAACGACAGGAAGATAAACCCTGATGAGTATCCGCATCGTTCCTAAAGAGCAGTTAGGGGCACAGCGTGAGAAGTCCACAACGGCGGAGAACATCCCGCCGTTACTTTTCGCCAACCTGAAAAGCCTGTACAGCCGCCGCGCCGAACGCCTGCGCAAGCTGGCTGTCGACAACCCGCTGGGCGACTACCTGAACTTCGCCGCCGAGCTGGCGCAGGCGCAGCAGCATGCGCTGCACGATAACCCGCTGCAGCTCGATCTGAGCGAGGCGTTGGCGCAGGGCGCCGCCAGCGGAAAACCGCCGCTCGATCTGAGCGTGTTTCCGCGCAGCGAGCACTGGCGCAAGCTGCTGACGTCGCTGATCGCCGAGCTGCGCCCGCAGGCGCCGGAACATATCCTGGCGGTGCTGGACAACCTGGAGAAAGCCTCGGTGCACGAGCTGGAGCTGATGGCCGACGCCTTGCTCAATCGCGAGTTCGGCAAGGTGGGCAGCGAGAAGGCGCCGTTCCTCTGGGCCGCGCTGTCGCTCTATTGGGCGCAGATGGCCAGCCTGATCCCCGGCAAGGCGCGCGCCGAATACGGCGAGCAGCGCCAGTTCTGCCCGGTGTGCGGCAGCATTCCGGTTTCCAGCATGGTGCACATCGGCACCGTCAACGGCCTGCGCTACCTGCACTGCAACCTGTGCGAAAGCGAATGGCACGTGGTGCGGGTGAAGTGCAGCAACTGCGAGCAGACCCGCGATCTCAACTACTGGTCGCTGGACAGCGAACAGGCGGCGGTGAAGGCGGAAAGCTGCGGCGACTGCGGCACTTACCTGAAGATCCTCTATCAGGAAAAAGACCCGCAGGTTGAAGCGGTGGCCGACGATCTGGCCTCGTTGGTGCTGGACGCCCGCATGGAAGAAGAAGGCTTCGGGCGCAGCAGCATCAATCCGTTCCTGTTCCCGGCGGAGTAACTGCCCGGCCCCGTTCGCGCGGGGCCGGACAAGCAATTTCAGAACGGGCTTCTGGCATTCACCCGGGCGAGTTGCTACGTTTAGGCCATGACGCGCCAAGCGAAAGGAACCACGATGTTAAAGACCCTGGCAAAATTGACCGCGGTCGCCGTGCTGGCGACCGGACTGACGGCCTGCGACAACAAGGACGACACCAAACCGGCGGTGCCGCCACCCGACACCAAGCCGACCGTGACGCAGCCCGCACCGCCTGCGCCTGCGCCGGTAGAGACCCAACCCGCACCGCCGCCGGGGCTGAATGTGTCGCTGCAGAAGGGCAAAATCACCTTCGAACTGCCGCCGGGCTTTAGCGATCAGACGCTGAACAGCGGCATTATCAACGACAGCAATTCCACTATTCAGCGCTTCCTTGACGGTAAGTCGCGCCAGAGCGCGGTCTCTTCCGAAGTGATCCCGCCGGACGACATGAAGCTCAACACCAGCGACAAAATGCTGAAAGAGCTGACGCAGAGCGCCATCACGGTGCTGGCCGAGCGTTATCAGAATATCCAGACCACCAAAGAAGAAAACTTTACCGTCGGCAAGCAGAAGTTTCGCCGGGTGGATACCGAACAGACCATCAACGGGCAAAAAGTGGTGTCCACGCTGGTGTTGACGGTGTTCAACAAGCGGGTGGTGACGCTGCAAATGCTGTCGCCGGCCAAAGCGCCGGAGGTGCATCAGGCGCTGGTGCAGCGGATTATCGATACCCTGGCGGTGAAGTAAGGGCGTTGCGCCGCGGCCAGGGCGAAGCGGAGGAGAACGGATGAAGCTTATCGGCAGTTACACCAGTCCCTTTGTGCGCAAGATTTCCGTGATGCTGCTGGAGAAGGGGATCGCGTTCGAATTCGTCAACGATCCGCCGTATGAGCCCGGCAGCCGGGTGGGGGAGTTGAACCCGCTCGGCAAGGTGCCGGTGCTGGTCGCCGATGACGGTGAAGTGTTTTACGACTCGCCGGTGGTGGCCGAATTCCTCGAGCTGCTGGCGGTGGAGCCGGCGTTTTTGCCGACCGATCGCGCCACCGCGTTGCGCGTCCGCCAGGTGGCGGCGCTGGCGGACGGCGTGACCGAAGCAGCAGCGGCCCTGTTCCGCGAAAGCCGGCGTGCGCCGGACAAGCAGGACGAAAACTGGATGCTGCGCCAGCGTGACAAACTGGCGCACGGGCTGGACGCGCTGGAGACGTTGGCGCGAGAAAAAACGTGGCTCAATGCCGAACGGCTGACGTTGGCGGATATCGCCACCGGCTGCGCGTTGGGCTACCTCAATTTCCGCCATATCCTGCCCAACTGGTGCGTCGAGCGCCCGGCGCTGGTCAAGCTGGCCGAACGCCTGTTCGCCCGCGAAAGCTTCGCCCGCACCTCGCCGCCCTGAGCTTTCTTTTCTCCCCGCCGCGGCGGGGTTTTGCTATGCCGATACCTCTAAACTGAAAACCGAGCGACCATGAGTACTGAATCCCACCTTCTTTACAGCCAGCTGCCCGCCATTGACCGACTGTTGCGCGAACCCGCGATTGAACCGCTGGTGGCGCAGCATGGCCAGACGCTGATCGGCGAACTGCTGCGCCGGCTGCAGGCGCAGGCGCGCGACGCGATCAAACAACAGCAGCGTTTACCGGCCTGGTGCGGCGACTGGCCGCAGGCGCTGCGAGCCGAGCTGGCTCGGCAGCAACGCCCGGCTTTGCTGCCGGTGTTTAACCTCAGTGGCACCGTGCTGCACACCAACCTCGGGCGTGCCCTGCTGGCGCAGCCGGTGAAAGACGCGGTGAGCGCGGTGATGGGGGAGGCGGTGACGCTGGAGTACGATCTGGACGGCGCCGGGCGCGGGCATCGCGATCGGGCGGTGGCGGATCTGCTGTGCCGGTTGACCGGCGCGGAAGACGCCTGCATCGTCAATAACAATGCGGCGGCGGTGCTGCTGATGCTGGCGGCGATCGCCCCCGGCAAAGAGGTGGTGGTGTCGCGCGGCGAGCTGGTGGAGATCGGCGGCGCGTTCCGCATTCCCGACGTGATGCGCCAGGCGGGCTGCCAATTGGTGGAGGTCGGCACCACCAACCGCACCCATTTGAAAGATTACCGCCACGCCATCAACGAGCAGACCGGCCTGTTGATGAAGGTGCACACCAGCAACTACAGCATTCAGGGCTTTACCGCGGCGGTCGATGAAGCTGAATTGGCACAGCTCGGGGCCGAACAGGGCGTGCCGACCGCCACCGATCTGGGCAGCGGTTCGCTGATCGACATGGCGCAGTACGGCCTGCCCGCCGAACCGATGCCGCAGCGGCTGCTGGCCGCCGGGGTCGATCTGGTGACATTCTCCGGCGATAAGCTGTTGGGCGGCCCACAGGCCGGTATTATCGTCGGCAAAAAGGCGCTGATCGCCCGCCTGCAGCAACATCCGCTCAAGCGCGCGCTGCGCGTCGGAAAACTGACGCTGGCGGCCCTGGAGGCCACGCTGCGGCTCTATCTGCAACCGGAAAAACTGGCTGAGCAGTTGCCGACGCTGCGGCTGCTGACCCGCCCGCAGCAGGAGATGCAACAGGTGGCAGAGCGGTTGCTGACGGCGCTGGCGCCACAGTTCACCGCCGATTTCGAGCTGCGCGCCGAACCGTGCTGGTCGCAGATTGGCAGCGGTTCGCTGCCGGTGGATCGCCTGCCCAGCTATGCGTTGACCTTCATGCCGCGCGACGGCCGCGGCGCGACGCTGGAAGCGCTGGCCGAGCGTTGGCGCCGCCTGCCGCAACCGGTGATCGGCCGTCTCGGCGACGGTCGGCTGTGGCTGGATTTGCGCTGTCTGGAGCAGGAGGGGGCGCTGATCGAGGCGCTGAGCGCATCATGATCATCGCTACCGCCGGCCATGTCGATCATGGCAAAACCACTCTGCTGCAGGCGATCTCCGGGATCAACGCAGATCGCCTGCCGGAAGAAAAGCGCCGTGGCATGACCATCGATCTGGGTTACGCCTACTGGCCGCAGCCGGATGGCCGAGTGTTGGGCTTTATCGACGTGCCCGGCCACGAAAAATTCCTCGCCAACATGCTGGCGGGCGTCGGCGGCATCGACCACGCATTGCTGGTGGTGGCCTGCGACGACGGCGTGATGGCGCAGACCCGCGAGCATCTGGCGATCCTGCGTTTGAGCGGGCGCCCGGCGCTGACGGTGGCGCTGACCAAGGCCGACCGGGTGGACGCGGCGCGTGTCGACGAAGTACGCAGCCAGGTGTGCGACGAGCTGGCGCGGCAAGGCTGGCCCGATGCGCCGCTGTTTGTCACCGCGGCGGCGGCGGGAGAAGGCATCGAGGCGCTGCGCGAGCATTTGCTGGCGCTGTCGCCCGGCGAACATGCGCTGACGCGCCGTTTTCGCCTGGCGGTAGACCGTGCGTTCAGTGTCAAAGGGGCGGGGCTGGTGGTGACCGGCACCGCGCTCGGTGGCCGGGTGCAGGTGGGGGATACGCTGTGGCTGACCGGCGCCGACGCGCCGGTGCGGGTACGTGGTCTGCACGCACAGAATCAGAGCGTAGAACAGGCGCAGGCCGGGCAACGCATCGCGCTGAACATCAGCGGCGATGTCGATAAAGAGCGGATCGCGCGCGGCGACTGGCTGCTGGCGCAGCGTCCGCCGGAGGCGGCGGAACGCATTCTGGTGGCGCTGGAGACGGATCGGCCGATCAATCACTGGCAGCCACTGCATCTGCACCATGCCGCCAGCCACATCACCGGGCGCATTTCGCTGCTGAACGACGGGTTGGCGGAACTGATCCTCGATCGCCCGCTGTGGCTGGCGGAAAACGATCGGCTGGTGCTGCGTGATATCGCCGCGCGGCAAACGCTGGGCGCTGCCCGGGTGCTCAGGCTGAACGCGCCCAAGCGCGGCAAGCGCCAGCCGGATTATCTGGCCTGGCTGCAGGCCCTGGCGCAGGCACAAGACGACGCGCAGGCGTTGGCGCTTGAGCTACCGCACGGCGCGCTGCCGCTGGCGGCGTTCGCCTGGGCGCGTCAGTTGACCGACGACGGCCTGGCGGCACTGCTGGCGAACCGCGATCTGCTGATCGTCGGTGACCGGGCGCTGGCGCAGGATCAGGTGCAACAGGCGGAGAGCCGCCTGTTGCAGGTGCTGGCTGAATACCACCAACAGCACGCCGATCAGCTGGGGTTAGGGCGCGCCCGCCTGCGGCGCATGGCCCTGCCTCAGCAGCCGGAAGCGCTGGTATTTATGATGATCGATCGGTTGCTGAAGGCCGGTGTGCTGCGCAATACGCGCGGCTGGCTGCACCTGCCGGAACATGGCCTGGCCTTCAGCGCCGAAGAGGCGCCGCTGTGGGCGCGCATCGAACCGCTGTTCGGCGACGAGCCGTGGTGGGTGCGCGATCTGGCGAGCGAGTTGGGCGAAGAGGAGAGCCGGGTGCGGGCGCTGCTGCGCAAGGCGGCTCAGCTGGGCCATGTGACGGCGGTAGTGGTGGATCGCTATTACCTCAGCCGACGCATCGACCAGTTCGCCGCGCTGATCCGCGAGCTGGATGCGGAGCGGGGCGGCGCCAACGCTGCCGATTTCCGCGATCGGCTCGGCGTCGGGCGCAAACTGGCGATCCAGGTGCTGGAGTTCTTCGATCGCAGCGGCTTTACCCGCCGCAAGGGTAACGAGCATCTGCTGCGTGACGGCGGGTTGTTCGGTAACTGATTGCGTGTTTTTTGTTCTCTGATGGCGGTATAATCAGCTTTAATCACTTTGATTGATGTTGATTGTACTGAGGAGCAAGACGATGAATACGAAAGTCATCACCGCTCATGTGCCGCTGCCTTTGGCTGAAAAGGTGGATGAAATGGCCGCCAAACTTGAACGTTCACGGGGATGGATAGTGAAGCAAGCCCTCGCCGCCTGGCTTGAGCAAGAGGAAGAGCGCCGTCGATTAACGCTGGCGGCGCTGGCCGATGTCGAACAGCAAAACGTTATCGATCATGAGTCGGTAGAAGCCTGGGCTGCCAGCCTGGACAGTGACGAGCCGCTGCCGGTACCGCGCTGATGGAGTTAAAATGGACGAGTAAGGCGCTATCGGATTTGGCGCGTTTGTTTGAGTTTCTTGCCTTGGCTAACCGTACTGCGGCAGCGAATTCGGTGAAGGCCTTGGTCGCCGCGCCTAAAGCGTTGCTTGATAATCCTCGCCTGGGTGAAAGACTGGATGAGTTTTTACCGCAGGAAGTGAGGCGTATTCTGGGCGGCCGTTATGAGATACGTTACCAGGTGCAGCCGGCAACGATTTATGTTCTGCGTATTTGGCATACCCGCGAAGAGCGATAGGCCGAATTCCCCTACCCGATAAACCTGACGGCGGCCCGGCTGACGTCGGGCGTCTGGGCGCTGAGAAACGCCTGTAAGCGTTCGATCAGCGGCCGTTTCGCCGATTCCTCCGGCCAAACCAGATAATAACCGTCGCCGGTGCGCACGGCGGCGTCACAAGGCAGCGCCAATAACCCCTCTTCAATCGTCCGCAGGCTCAGCGCCAGATCGCCGATCGAGACGCCGTGCCCGGCGATGGCCGCCGCGTTGCCCTGCTCCAGCGAATCAAACACCTGGCCGCGCGCAAGATCGATCGGGGTTGCGATGCCGCTTTTTTTCAGCCAGCGCCGCCAGTCGCGCCGATCGGGCGAAGGGTGGATCAGCGGGCAGGCGGCGAGATCGCGCCGTCCGTCGGCGAGCAGCGCGGGGGCGCAAATCGGGATTAGCCATTCGTCGAACAGCTTGGCGGCGGCGGTGTTGGCGCCGAAATGGCCGTTGCCGAGCAGGATGGCGCAGTCGTAGGGTTCGCTGAAAAAATCCACGCTGTCGATGTCCATCCAGACGCTGGCAATCTGCACTTCGAACGCCTGCGCCGTTTGCCGGAACCGGCTCAGGCAGTCCAGCAGCCAGCGCATGGTCAGGGTGGAGGGCGCCTTCAGCCGCAGCAGATCGCGGTGGCTTCTGAACAGCTCGCAGGCTTGCTCGATGCGGCCAAACCCTTGCTGCAGCTCGGCGGCGAAGATTTTCCCCTGCGGCGTGACTTCGATGCGTGGGCCGTTGCGCTGGAACAGCCGGCAGCCGAAGTGCTGCTCCAGCGTTTTGATGTGCTTGCTGACGGCGCTCGGGGTGAGATGCAGCTCCTCGGCGGCCAGCGTGAACGAGCCGGTGCGGGCGGCGCTTTCGAAGGCGCGCAGGGCGTAAAGTGGCGGAAGGGAACTGGCCATCGCGGCGTCTCTAATAATGAGTCTGATTCACAGTAAACGACAGGATTACTCCTTTTTCAAGGCGGGGGTGGCGGCATGATAATGGTGCGACGCCAACTGACTGAATGTGAGTGAAATAAAGATGAACCTGTCGTTGCTGGCGGCGTATTTCGCCGCCATTTTCTTGCTGATCGCCACGCCGGGGCCGGTGGTGGTGATGGTGGCCAACACCGCAGCGCGCTTTGGCGCCCGGCGTGCGCTGTTGACCGCGCTGGGCAGCAACTGGGCCTCCTTGTTGCTGATCGGCATCGCCGCGTTGATCATCACCGGGCTGTTCGCCGTGGATATGCGCATGTTGCAGTGGATCAGCCTGTTGGGCTGCCTGTTTATCGCCCGCATGGCGATCGTCTCGCTATATGAGGATTTATCTTCCTATACATCGACCTTGAGCGCACCGCGCCCGGCGCCGCCGCAAAATCGCTCGGCGATCGTGAACGGCTTTCTGGTGGGGATCGCCAACCCCAAAGACATCATCTTCTTCGTCGCTTTTTTCCCGCAGTTTATCGCCGTCACTCCCTCGGTCGGCGCCAGCCTGACGCTGCTGACCGTGCTGTGGGTGTTGGCGGATTTTGCCATCTTGCTGGTTTATATCACCCTGCTGTCGGGAACGGCGCTGCAGCGTGCGCGGCGGGCGATTTCGATCCTGTCGGCGTTGCTGCTGTTGGTGGTGGCGGTGGTGGGGACGGGGTATTCATTGTGGGCGCTGTTTGGTTGAGCGCTGCATAAAAAACGCCGGTCGGGGAACCGGAGCGGCGTTTTACCGTGGCGATTAGGCTGCGTTGTTCGGCTGCGGCGTGGGGTCGCCGTTGCGGTGTTTGCCGAGGAACAGCGCTACCAGCGTCAGCCAACACAGGCCGCTGATGAGGTTGAACAGGTTGAACAGCCCGCTGCCGCCCCAGACGTAGGCGACCTTGGCCAGTTCGATGCCGACGGTGAACACCATCATGCTCAGCATGCCCATGGTGGCGGAGACGGTGCCTTTACTGACGTTGCTGGAGAACAGCGTCAGGCGATACAGCCCGGCGTTGGCCAGGCCGATGCCGAAGGCGTACAGGCTCAGGCCGGCGGTCATCCACAGGTAGGCGTGGCTGGAGAACTGGGTCGCCAGCGCGGCGATCAGCAGCCCCAACAGCATTGGGCCTGCGCCCAGCTTGATCAAACGCTCCACGCTATTTTTGCCGGTCAGGCGCGCCAGCGTCAGGTTGCCGAGGATCAGCGCGCCGAACACCGGGATCTGCAGCAGGCCGTAATCCAGCGTCGACAGCGACTCGCCGCTGATCAGGATCACCGGCGACTGGGCGATCCAGGCCAGCAGCGGCAGGCTGGCGAAGCCGATCGCCAACGCGCCGCACAGGAAGCGGCGGTTGCCCAGCACCTGGCGGTAGTCGCGCCACAGGTTGGCGGCGGAAAACGCCTCGCCCTGCAGCGTGGCGGTTTCCGGCATGGCTTTCCACAGGCCGTAAAACGCGATGGCCGCCAGCGCGGCGAACAGCACGAACATGCTCTGCCACGGCGCGACGTGGATCAGCGCTGCGCCGGCCAGCGGCCCGAGCAGCGGGGCGATCAGCGCCACGTTGGCCATCAGCGCGGTGATTTTGATGCACACCGATTCTTCGAACGACTCCTGAATGGTGGCGTAACCCACCGCGCCGATAAAGCACAGGCCGATGCCCTGCAGGAAGCGCATGGCGATGAACTGCTCAATGTTGGTGACCAGCAGGATCGCCAGGCAGGCGACGATAAAGAACGCCACCCCGGCCAGCATCACCGGGCGGCGGCCGCGGCGATCCGACAGCGGCCCGAGCAGCCACTGCAGGAAGATGCCGCCGGCCAGATAGGCGGTCATCGAGGTGGGCACCCACTCTTCGCCGGCGTTGAAATCCGCCACGACGGCCAGCATGCCTGGCTGGATCATATCGTTGCCGATATAAGTGGCGAATTCGAACAGCACCAGACAAAGAGGGAATAAAAGCGCCTGTCGGCCCAAACGTGCCGCAGGTGGTAATGTCGTTTTCATATTATTGTACTGATAGTAAAAGAGAAAAAGGAACTGCCAGGGCGGGAAGCGCAAACTGAGCGAGTTGTGGCGGCTATTTTGCCGCCAATTGTTCACCTTCGCAATCATAAGGTGTTGTTTCAGCACATTCTGATATTTCGCTTTTGGGTTGTCGCCGAACGCCGTGCCCGATAACCTCTTCTTAACATATCAATATGACACAAGATCGGGCGAGCGTTTGAGCGAGAAAATCGGCTGGATAGACAACCTGCGAGCGATGGCGTGCATGATGGTGGTGATGATCCACGCCACCACCTATTACGTCACCAACGGCGCGGCGATAGGGCTGCACAACTGGGATATTGCCAACGTGCTGAACTCGCTGTCGCGCGTGTCGGTACCGCTGTTCTTTATGATTTCCGGCTACCTGTTCTTCGGCGAAAAGAGCGCCGGCCGGCGGCATTTCACCCGCATCACCTGCTGCATTCTGTTCTACAGCGCCATCGCGCTGATCTATATCGCGGCCCTCACCAAGATCGGTTTTTGGCCGTCGCTGCGCGGCATCCTGCAAAAGCCGGTGTTCTACCACCTGTGGTTTTTCTACGCCATTGCGGTGATTTACCTGCTGTCGCCGCTGATTTGCGTCAAGCCGGTGTCGCGCCGCTACCTGGCCGCCGTGCTGGTGGTGTTGGCAGCGATCGCCAACCCGAATACCGACAAGCTGACCTTCGGCAACGTGCACCTGCTGCCGGTTAACCTGTATATCTACGGTGATACCTTCTACTACCTGCTGTATGCGCTGGCTGGCCGGGCGATTGGCATGATGGAGGCGCGCGGGCGTGCCGTGGGCTGGTTGGCGGCGTTGGGATTTGTGCTGTGCGTGGCGCTGATCGCACGCGGCACCAAACACCAGCTGTTTATCAACGGCAACTTCGCCGATACCTATTACCTCTACAGCGGCCCGCTGGTATTTATGGCGGCGGTGGCGCTGCTGGTGTGGGTGAAACACTGTCTGCCGCAGCCGATCGGCTGGCTGAGCGTGTTCTCCCGCCATTCGCTGGCGATCTACGGTTTTCACGCCCTTATCGTCAACGTGATGCGCAGCCGGCACCTGGATTTCACCGGCCACCCGCTGCTGGATATCTTCTGGGTGTTCGGCGTGGCGCTGGGGCTCAGCCTGCTGTTGTCTGTCGGCCTGCAGCGGTTGGATACCCGCCGGCTGGTGTCATAGCGGCGAGCGCTGGCGCTGCTGGGCGCGGCGCAGCTGCCGCCCGGAAGAAAAGCCGGCCGCCAGCGCGGCCTTTTCCAACCCATATCCTTGCTGCAGGCGCTGTTGCGCCACCGCCAACCGCAGCTGCTCATGATATTCCCGCACGCTGATGCCGACGTGGCTGCGAAACAGCCGCGCCAGGTGGCGGCTGCTGACGTGCGCTTTTTCCGCCACCTGCGGCACCGACCAGTCGGCCTCCGGCTCGGCGGCCATCACGTCCTGCGCGCGGTGCACCGCCGGGTGCAGGTGGTTGCGGTAGCGCAGCCAGGGCGACAGCTGCGGATCGTCCCCGGCGCGGCGGAAATAGACCACCATGTCGCGGGCGACGTCGCGCGCCCGGCCGGAGCCGCAGTGGCGGTGGACCAGGTGCAGCGCCAAATCGATGCCGGTGGTGATGCCCGCGCTGGTGTAGACGCCGCGGTCTTCGACGAAGATGCGGTTCTCTTTCACCTGCGCTGCCGGCGCCTGCAAGCGGATGCGTTCGATGACGTCGTGGTGGGTGGTGCACTGATAGCCGTCGAGCAGCCCGGCCTGCGCCGCCAGTAGCGCGCCGGAACAGATGCACACCAGGGTGATGCGCTGCCGCTGCAGATCCGGCCGTAGCGTCGCCAGCCAGCGGCGCGCTTGCTCGGCCTCTTCCCCGGCGAAGTAGCGCTGCGAATCGCCGACGCCCGGCAGCACCAGGATGGCGCCGTCTTCCAGGCGATCGGGCAGCGGCTGCAGGCCGCTCAACGTCATACCGATGGAGCAGACGACCTGCGGCACCGGGCTGAGGTAACGCAGGCTGAACGGCCCGGCGAGGCGCAGGGTTTCCGCCGGGCCGCTGACGTCCAGCGACAGCACGTTGGGCAGCAGCAGAAAATAGACGGCCTGCGACATGATTACTCCTGTGCGAGTTGCGCCAGCGCCTCATCCACGCTGGCGATGCGGGCGAAACGATCGGCCAGTACGGTTTCAGTATGCCGCTTCAGCTGCGCGGGGGTAAAGACTTCGCCGTCGGGATGGCGCATCGGGAAGGTTAACGTCGCCTCGGTGACGAAGGTCACCTGATAACCGAGATCGGACGCCACTCGGGTGGTGGTTTCGCAACACTGTTCGGTGCGGATGCCGGAGATGATCAGGTGGTTGATATCCCGTTCGCGCAGCCAGGCGTCGAGGCCGGATTCGGTCAGCGCATTGTGCACGTGCTTATGCACGGTGATATCCGCCTGGTGGGTGAGGAACGGCAGGCGCTGCACGTGGCCCGAAGCCAGCGAGAACGGCCCCTGCGGCGAAACGTGCAGCACGTCGACCAGCGCCGCGCCGCGTTGTTGGCAGCCCGCGATCAGGCGGGTCAGCGCCTGTTGAAACGCCGGCAGATCGTCCTCCTGCCAGAATGGACGGTGCTGGAATGATTGTTGGACATCGATGATCAATAACGCGCTCTGTGACATTTTCGGCCCTCCGCCAGTGTGTGTAGCGACCATCTTGCGCCGCACCTTACTCTGGCAGAAGGCCAAAAACGGCCATCATGATGACAGCAGCGGACCGGCGTCAGGCTTTGCTCACCTGACCGGCCACCAGACGGCCCTGATGGAAGGTGGCGCTGCGCGCCGGCAGGCGGGCGACCGCTTCGGCGGAACAGCTGGCGTTGACCAGCACGAACTCGGCGGCGTCGCCGGCTTTTGGCCAGGCGCGCTGGCCTTTATCGTCCAGCGGCAGCACGCCGCCGGTGGAGATGGCCATGGCGCGCGACAGGTGATACTCGTCGGAGCCGCGGTACAGCTGGGCGTACAGGTTGGCCTTTTCCAGAATGTCGCCGGTGCCGAACGGCGACCAGTGGTCGATCACGCTGTCGGTGCCGGTCATCACGAACACCCCTTTCTCGCTGAGCTGCGGCAGCGGCATCATCAGGCCGCCGATCGGCACCGTGGAGGCGATGGTGATCTGCTGCGCCGCCAGCCGGGTGGCGGTTTCCGCCAGTTCACCCGGCGTCAGCGTGGTCAGGGCGAAGGCATGGCTGATGGTGACCTTGCCGCGCAGCGCCGGGTTTTTCTCCACGGTGGCGATCATGTAGTTGATGGCGGCGACCCCGGCCGGGCTGGTCTCATGCAGGTGGATATCTACGCCCTTGCCGGTATCGAGGGCGATCTGGAACATGGCGTCCAGCGATTTTTCCATCGCGCCGTCGACGTTGGTCGGATCCAGCCCACCGACGTACTGCACGCCCATCTGCATCGCTTCGCGCATCAGCGCATCGACCTTGGAGTGCAGCAGGCCATGCTGCGGGAAGGCGACGATTTCACAGCTGAAATCCGCCCGGTGGTTTTCCAGCGCACGCTGCAGATGTTCCAGGCTTTTCAGGCCGCTGACCGGATCGATATTGCAGTGGCTGCGCGCCACGGTGCTGCCTTTGGATTGCAGCAGGGCGATCAGGTTTTCCGCCCGCTGCTGCGAGGTGGGCAGCAGTTTCGGGATCAGCGTCTGCTCCAGCGCGATCATGTCCATGATGGTTTTGCCCTGGCGCGGGCGCGGCGCCTGCCACGGGCCGCTGTAGAAGGTTTTATCCAGGTGGATGTGCATGTCGCGGAACGCCGGCAGCAGCAGCTGGCCCTGCGCTTTATAGCGGGGTAAGCCGGCGGGCAGGGTGGCGTTGGCGGCGTGAATGGCGGCGATCTTGCCGTCTTTGATCTCCAGTGTGTACAGCGCGGTGCGGGTGCCGATCACCGTTTCGCCGTCGTATTCAAAGCCGTCTTCCAGCCGCACCTCGCTCAGGCAGTAGTGGCGATCGGTCAGGGTCATCGGCGTTGGCGCGCACGGCTCGCCGCCCGGTGACGCGGCCTGCGCCATGCCGCCCGTCAGGCCGATCACCGCGCAGGCAGTGGTGAGTTTGCCGGTTTGGCTGAGGAAGGCTCTGCGGCCCGGTTGTTGAGGGTTTTCCACGTTCGGTTCCTTAATCCAGAGGTGAGGGGTGAAAACATCCCCCAATTTAGGAGAGGAACCGGCCGGTTGGCAGCGACATTTGCCACTGGTGACTATTCGATTTGGTAATGATCGGCGTCCGCCGGCGGAATGGTGTTCTTGGCTTGCTCTTTCGTAGCCTTAATGGCTACATTTGTAGTCATTAAGGCTACATTGAGGTCAGCGTGATGCACGATCCGATGCTCGAACTGCTGTTCAGCGAATACCGTAGAAAAGTGCTAAGCCTGCTGTTTATTGAAGCCGGGCAGGCGTTTCATGTGCGAGAAATTGCGCGGCGCACCGCAACTCAGGCCGGGACTTTACACAAAGAGTTGAGCAGGCTGGCTGAAGGCGGCATCTTGCTCAGGCAGCGGCAGGGCAACCAAATTTGCTATCAGGCTAACGCTGATTGCCTGATCTTTCCCGAGCTGGCGGCGATTTTCCGCAAGGCTTGCGGGCCGGTTGCGCGCTTACGGCAGGTACTGACTGGATTTGGGGAAGACATCGAACGGGCTTTCATCTTTGGTTCCGTCGCCAGTGGCAAAGCGACGGCGGCCAGTGATATCGATGTTCTGATCGTCGGGAAACTGTCTTTTGCGGATGTGATTCAGGCGGTTTATCCGCTGCAGGAAACGCTGGGTCGGGAAATTAACCCCAAACTGTACTCGCCGGAAGAGTGGCGAGCGGCTTTAGCCGAGAACTCTGCGTTTATTCAGGACATTATGGATAAACCCCAACTCTGGATTGTGGGAGACAAGGATGACGCTGGACAATCTGGTCGGGCTGGGACTGGAGGTGATAACGCCTGACGCGGGGGCGATTAAAAAATTGCTGGCCGCCGCCGCTCGCAACCGACGCGATGCGGGTATCACTCAGCTCAGCAATGAGAGCCGTTTTGACACGGCATATAAGGCGGTCATGCAAATGGCTAATGCCGCTTTACAAGCCAAGGGATACCGCACACTGACCAGTAAACCCGGCCATCACCAGATCATGATCCAATCGTTGCCGCGAGAGGCAATGATCTGCCTGGATGCATTGCGAAAGCAGCGCAACGTGGCGGATTACTCCGGCGACTTGGTGACGGACGCGGCGGTACAGGCTTGCCTTGAGCAGACAGAGGCGCTGTGGGGGCGGCTGATCGACTGGCTGCAGCGCGAATATCCGCAGATAGTGGCGTAAGCGGCCTCACTTCAACCCGCAAAACACCGCCAGCCGTTGGGCCAGCGCCTGCGTGGCGGCGGGAACGCCATCGCGGTAATAGAGCGCCAGTTCGAAGCTGTCTATCGGCGGCAATCCTTCGGCCTCGCCCAGCACCCGATGCGCCGGCAAACGGCAGCCGGCCGGCAGCAGGGTGACGCCCAGCCCGGCGGCGGAGGCGGCGGTTAGCGCCGCCAGGCTGGCGCTGCTGTAGCCGATGCGCCAGCGTTTGCCGAGGTTGTCCAGCGCCTGGCACAGCTCGTCGCGGTACAGGCCGTTGAGCGGGAACACCGCCAGCGGCACCGGCGATTGCTCGATGGCCGGGAAGGCCAGGCTGTCCAGCCACAGCAGCGGTTCCGGCCGCGCGGCGCGCGGCGGTTGCCGGCGGCGCTGCTTCACCAGGATCAGATCCAGCTCTTCACGCGCGTAGGCGCTGTGCAGATCGGCGCTCAGGCCGCTGGCGACGTCCAGCCGCAGGTGCGGGTGCTCGCGGCTGAAGTCGGCCAGCAGTTCGGTGGTGGGCACGGCGAAATCCTCCGGCATGCCGATCCGCAGCACGCCGTCGCGCCAGATGCCGGTCAGCGCGTCGTGGGCTTCTTCATTCAGCGCGATGATGCGGCGTGCGTAGCTCAACAGTTTCACGCCTTCTTCGGTCAGCAGTACCTGATGCGAGGAGCGCTCAAACAGCGGCTTGCCCAGCATCTCTTCCAGCCGGCGCACCTGCTGGCTGACGGTGGACTGCGACAAAAATACCCGCTCTGCGGCGCGGGTGAAGCTGTTGCTGTCGCATACGGCGACGAAGCTGAGCAGCAGCTGCGGATTGAACATCGGGTAGCGATTCATTTTCCCACTGTTGGCTATTTTATTATTTAATTTCCCAATACTAGCGGTGTTGCCTACAGTAACGCAACGCTGCGGCGATCGCGCTGTGACACCGCCCCCTTCATTGTGCAGTACCAGGAATATACCGTGTTAAATCATTCTGTTAATTCATCCTCCTCGCGCCGCTGGTTCAACCCCTTGCTGCTGGCGCTGGTGTTGATCGGCCTGAACATGCGGCCGCTGTTGACCTCGATTGGCCCGTTGCTGCCGACGCTGCGCCAGGCCACCGGGCTGAGCTTTGGCGGCGCGGCGCTGCTGACCACGCTGCCGGTGCTGATGATGGGCCTGATGGCGTTGGCGGGCGGCGCCATCAACCGGCTGTTCAGCGAACGCAGCGCCGTGGCGTTGAGCCTGCTGGCGATCGGGCTGGGCGCCCTCTGGCGCGAGCTGGCCCCCGGCAGCGTGCAGCTGCTGATGAGCGCGGTGCTGGGCGGGCTCGGCATCGGGGTGATCCAGGCGGTGATGCCCGGCATCATCAAGCATCATTTCCTCAAAAGCATGGCGCTGGTGGCCGGGCTGTGGTCGGCGGCGCTGATGGGCGGCGGCGGGCTGGGCGCGGCGATCACCCCGTGGTTGATGAGTGCGGGGCACGACTGGCACAGCGCGCTGGCCTGGTGGGCATTGCCGGCGCTGGTGGCGCTGCTGGCCTGGTGGCCGGTCAGCCGCGGGCTGTCGCGCCTGGGTGCGGCGGGCGAAAACCGTGGGCCAAGCCTGCTGCGCAACCGGCGCGCCTGGCTGCTCGGCGCCTATTTCGGCCTGATCAACGGCGGCTATACCAGCCTGATTGCGTGGCTGCCACCGTATTACATGCAGCTCGGTTGGCAGCCGCAGGCCAGCGGTTCGCTGCTGGCACTGATGACCTTCGGCCAGGTCGTGGGCGCGCTGCTGCTGCCGGCGCTGGCGCGCAGTCATGACCGGCGGCCGCTGCTGCTGCTGGCGCTGATGATGCAACTGATCGGCTTTATCGGCCTGATTTACCTGCCGCAGACGCTGCCGTGGCTGTGGGTGCTGCTCTCCGGGCTAGGGCTGGGCGGCGCGTTCCCGCTGTGCCTGGTGCTGGCGCTCGATCACCTGCACCAGCCGGCGGCGGCCGGGCGACTGGTGGCCTTTATGCAGGGCGTCGGCTTCCTGCTGGCGGGCGTGACGCCCTATCTTTCCGGCCTGCTGCGCGACTACAGCGGCGGCTTCGTGCTGGACTGGCAGATCCACGCGCTGCTGGTGGTGGTGCTGATCGCCATCACCTGGCGCTTCCATCCGCACAGCTACCGGCGGGCGTTCGCTGAATAATATTTCTGTCATTGCCGCTCCCTATAGTGACGTTGCTTTTACTTCTGGGCGATAACAACGAAAAGGGACAATGACATGCACAACACCAAAACCCGGCTGGCGCTGCTGGTCGGCTGCATGGCGCTGAGCGCCAACCTGTGGGCCGAAGCGCAGCCGGTACCGGCGACGCTGGCCGGGCATGCGCTGCTGCCGGTGAAATCCGCCGTTTCCACGCCGAAGGATGCGCCGAGCGATCTGCAGCAGAGCGGTAAGTACACCAGCGGCAAACGCGTCACCGAGCTGGGCAGCGTGGCGGGCAAATCCGCCGATCGCCTGACCGGCCTCGGCCTGCCGATCAACGGCCAGCCGCTGCAGGGCCACTCCGGCATCAAACACATGCCCGACGGCACCTACTGGGTGCTGACCGACAACGGCTTCGGCAGCAAAGCCAATTCGCCGGACGCCATGCTGTACCTCAATCACTACAAGATCGATTTCAAAGACGGCACGGTCGCGCCGCTGAAGACGGTGTTCCTGCACGATCCGGATAAAAAAGTGCCGTTCCACATCATCAACGAGAGCACCGATAAGCGTTATCTGACCGGCAGCGATTTCGATCCGGAAAGCTTCCAGTTTGCCGACGATGCCCTGTGGATCGGCGAAGAATTCGGGCCTTACCTGATCAAGGCCGACCTGAACGGCAAGGTGCTGGCGGTGTTCGACACCCAGGTGGACGGCAAGGTGGTGAAATCGCCGGACAACCCGACGCTGACCCTGCCGGGTGCACCGGACGGCAAACAGAACTTCCAGGTGGCGCGTTCCAAGGGCTTTGAAGGCATGGCCGCCTCGCCGGACGGCAGCAAGCTGTACCCGCTGCTGGAAGGGGCGCTGTGGGACGGCGAGCAGTTCGAGAACGTCGGCGGAAAACGCTACCTGCGGGTGCTGGAGTTCGACGTGAAACAGCAGGCCTGGACCGGCCGCAGCTGGCAGTACGTGCTGGAAGACAACCAGAACGCCATCGGCGACTTCAACATGATCGACGCCACCCACGGGCTGGTGATCGAGCGCGACAACGGCGAAGGCACGCCGGATAAAGCCTGCGCCGCCGGTGCGCCGACCGACAACTGCTTCAGCCAGGTAGCCAAGTTTAAGCGGGTATATAAAATCGCCTTCTCGGATGCCAACGTCGGCAAACCGGTCGAGAAACTGGGCTATATCGACCTGATGAACATTCAGGATCCGAACAAGCTGGCGCGCAAGCCGCTGAACGACGGCGTGCTGACCTTCCCGTTCTTCACCATCGAGAACGTGGACGTGGTGGACGCCAACCACATCATCGTCGGCAACGACAACAACTTCCCGTTCTCTTCCAGCCGCCAGCCCAATATGGCGGATGACAACGAGTTCATCCTGCTGGACGTGAAGGATTTCCTGAAGTAGCGCTCCCCGGCCGCCGAATCGCCGGCGGCCGCCATTTCCCGCTTAGCGCAGCGAACAAACTGCGCTATAATCAGCGCCTTGCTTCTCCCTTCTCCAAGGAAGATCCTCGTCCCCGGTGGGGCGGCCGGACTTCAAATCCGGTTGGGGCCGCCAGCGGTCCTGGGCAGGTTCGACTCCTGTGATCTTCCGCCATTCGAGTTCTTCTGAAGTCTCCTAAAATCAATAAATCCCCTGCTAACACTAGATAAATAGACCGTTATCATCTACGAGTGTCAACCGACGTCAACCGACGTCAACTGGAATCAATACGATTATGGGGGCATAATGGGGGGCATGGAATGGATGCTAGTCTGGAGATGCCCCCAATGAAGCTAACAGCACGACAAGTAGACACAGCCAAGCCAAAAGAGAAGCCTTACAAGCTCTCAGATGGCGGTGGTCTGTATCTGGAAGTTGCCCCCAATGGCTCTCGCTATTGGCGTATGAAATACCGTATCAACGGTAAAGAAAAACGTCTTTCCTTTGGTGTTTACCCTATTGTTTCGCTGGCGGTTGCACGAGACGAGAGAGAAAAAGCAAAGAGGATACTCGCTGCCGGTGGTGATCCTGGGGAAGTAAAGAAAGCAGGGAAGTTGGCTCAGAAGCTCTCTATAGAGAATACCTTCGAAGCGATTGCCAGAGAGTGGCATAAATCCAAGGCCGACCGTTGGTCACTGCGCTACCGTGATGAAATCATTGATACCTTCGAGAAGGATATTTTCCCCTTTATCGGGAAGCGGCCTATAGCAGAAATCAAGCCGATGGAGCTACTGGAAACGCTGAAGCGTATGGAAAAGCGTGGTGCGTTGGAGAAGATGCGCAAAGTACGCCAGCGCTGTGGTGAGGTGTTCCGTTATGCCATTATCACCGGACGGGCCGAGTATAACCCTGCACCCGATCTGGCCTCAGCCCTAACTCCGCCGAAGAAACAACATTTCCCTTTCCTGACGGCTCAGGAGTTGCCTTATTTTCTCAACGACTTAGCGGGCTATACCGGCAGCGTCATCACCAAAACGGCTACCCGCATTATCATGCTGACGGGCGTCAGAACCCAGGAACTGAGGTTTGCGCGCTGGCAGGATATCGATCTCGATAAAGGCATGTGGAACATACCGCCAGAAGTGATGAAAATGAAGCGACCACACGTCGTCCCTCTATCAACGCAAGTTGTCGACCTATTCGATTCTCTTAGACCTATTACGGGTGCTTATCCCTTGGTATTCATTGGGAGAAACGATCACCGTAAGCCAATCAGCAAAGAAAGCGTGAATCAGGTTATCGAGCTGCTGGGTTACAAGGGGCGGCTGACAGGGCACGGTTTCCGCCACACGATGAGCACCATCTTGCATGAGCAGGGTTATAACTCGGCCTGGATTGAGACGCAGCTTGCCCACGTGGATAAGAACAGTATCCGTGGCACGTACAACCACGCTAAGTACCTGGATGGGAGACGAGAGATGCTGCAGTGGTATGCCGACTATATGGACAACTTAGAGCGCGGTGGGAATGTGGTGCATGGGGAGTTTGGGTGCCGTGCTTAGCTTAGCGTGGGTTTTTCTTAATTAGATCAACAGTGCTAGAGCGAAAGCTCTGGCACTGTTAGTTTCAGCAGCCACTTGTTTTTTTTCGGTGAGATAATGGAAGGTTTGTGCTGGGTTGGTGACCGTAATCACCGCCGGAACCGATGATCGCGAACGCCGTCAAAAAAGTAATGCGTGTGATGGGCTATGATACCTAGGTTGAAATTGCGGACGTATTGTCAGCGCCAAGGTTTTTGACCATATTTCAGAACGATAGCTTGTAGTTCGTTGATTGAGCCGGGATTGTGGTCGAAGGATGCGGTAGAGCAGCAGATGAGTCACCAGGAGCGTAACTCCAAGCTAATGCTGCAGGGGGGCTGATTTTCTTGATGCAACCGAGGTAACGCCTTGGAACTACTCGATAATATTTTCTTCGAGTAGAATGAGTGCATCATCCTCTGCGGATATTGTAGTTTTTAAGGAATAACAATGGCTGTTAATCAGGCGAAGATTTTTGAACATCTCGAACAACTTGTAGAAAACTCTGAGAAAAATGAATTTATCTATGGCTTTTTGACCGCTTTTGAGTTCCCTAAAGCTACCTTAAGCCTGATTCGGCAAGGCGGAGCGAGAAATGTTGCGAAAGAGCCTGGACACGTCGCGTTAAAAAATAAGCTCTATTACCAACCGGTGGTTGATAGTGATGATATCGAATCTGCTTTTGAGCAACGTATTATCGATACGACCATAGAGAAAAATAAGATCCGCTTCGTTCTGACGACAAATTTTGTTCGCTTTTTAGCCTGGGACACACTGACGCAGGATCGCCTCGACATTGAGTTTGAAGAATTACCGCGCAATTACGGTTTTTTCTTACCGCTGGTCGGGCTGGAGAAGGCTATTCTTAACAGCGAAAACCCTGCTGATGTGAAAGCTGCTGAGAAAATGGGAAAGTTGTTTGACCTTATCAAAGCGCGTAATGATCTAAGCAAAGCAGAAGATATTCATGCACTTAATGCCTTCCTTACTCGTTTGTTGTTTTGCTTCTTTGCTGAAGACACTGGAATCTTTGAAAAAGGCCAATTCACATCCGCAGTAAAAAGCTACACCGCCGAAGATGGCAGTGATTTAGATCAGTTTCTGACAGACCTGTTTGCCGTGATGAACAGCAAACCGAATAGTAAATTACGCCAGTCACTTCCCATTCATTTGACCGTCTTCCCCTATGTTAATGGTGGCTTATTCGCCAGTGATGAGCCTGTTCCAGAGTTGGGGTTAAAGGGGCGCCGTATCTTACTTGAATGCAGTGCAATGGACTGGAGCGCGATTAATCCCGATATTTTCGGCAGCATGTTCCAGGCGGTGATTGATGTTAAGCAGCGTAGTCGTTTAGGCCAACATTACACCTCCTACAGTAACATTATGAAGGTCATAAAACCTCTGTTCCTTGAACCACTGCGTTCAGAACTGGAAAAGCAACGCACAAATACTAATGGTCTTAAGCGATTGCTTCTCCGTCTGGGGGAAATAAAGGTTTTTGACCCCGCGTGTGGCTCAGGGAATTTCTTGATTGTTGCCTATAAAGAGCTGCGTCTACTGGAAATTGATGTTATCCAGGCTCTTTTGCAATGTGACCCGCAATCCATCTTTATGAGCGGTCTCCATCTTGACCAATTCTACGGCATCGAGATCGATGATTTTGCCTGTGAGATAGCGCGCCTGTCTCTCTGGCTTGCGGAGCATCAGTTAAATAAACAGTGGGAAGAACATATCGGATCTGCTCCACCAGCGTTACCGTTGCGTTCATCAGGTAAAATTTGGAGTGGTAATAGCCTTCAAACAGACTGGCAGACCGTGTGTCCAAAAGGCGTTGATGATGAAGTTTATGTGATTGGTAACCCGCCGTTTTTAGGTACGTTAGGCCGTTCTGATGAACAGCGTGCTGATATGCAGGCTGTATTTAGCGGTTTCAAATCATTAGGATATTTGGATTTTGTTGCCTGTTGGTTCTGGAAGGGAGCACAGTATATCCAGAACAGTCGTGCTGAACTGGCGCTTGTGGCTACCAATTCTCTCTGCCAGGGTGAACAGGTTGCAACACTCTGGCCTTCCATATTCGGGCTAGGACTGAGTATTCATATTGCATATCCCACTTTTACATGGGCGAACAATGCTCGTGATAAAGCAGCAGTACATGTGGTCATTGTTGGTGTTTCCGGACGAAGCAAAATTCGTCAACTTTACCAACAAATTGACGGACAGTGGCACAGTAAGCAGGTGAGCAATATCAGTCCTTACCTGGTTGAAGGCAGTAATATTGCTGTGGTAGCAAAAACCAAACCAATGGTGAGTGGTGTGCCTCCTTTGTTATTTGGTAATAAACCTACCGATGGTGGTCACTTGCTGATGAGTCGGGCTGAACGTGATGCCTTACTCACACTGGAGCCCCAAACTGTCCGCTGGATAAAAAAAGTGCTGGGGGCGGATGAGTTCCTTAATGGTAAGGAACGTTGGTGTCTGTGGCTTCTAGATGCTACAGAGAACGATATTCAACTCATGCCTGAAGTCCAGAGGCGTATTGAAAAAATTCGGGCATTGCGGATCAAGGCTGGACATTCAGCAGCCCTCAAAATGGCAAAGAAACCACATATTTTTATGCAGGTTAGCCAACCTGAATCCGGTGATTATATCCTGATACCTAGCGTTTCATCCGAGCGACGAACCTATGTGCCTATAGGCTTTTATGATGCGAGTGTAATTTCAACCAATCTGAATTACATTCTCCCGAATGGCACCTTATATGAATTTGCTATTCTAACCTCATTAATGCACAACGACTGGATGCGATTAGTCGCAGGACGTTTGAAAAGCGATTATCGTTATTCGGCAAAAGTGGTTTACAACACCTTCCCGTGGCCTAAGACGAACGATGCGCAGCGTAAATCTATTATTGCGCAGGCAAAGACTGTGCTATTGATGCGTGAGAATTATCCAGAAAACACGTTGGCGGAGTTATATGATCCACTTAAGATGCCTGCGGATCTTTTGGAAGCCCATCAGACGCTGGATCAGGCCGTTGATCGTCTTTACCGTGAAAAGCCATTTAAGGACGCCACTGAGCGTTTGAGCTTCCTGTTAGAACGCTACGAAGCTCTGACTAAGGCATAAGGTTTCGCTCTGCCAGCCAGGGCTTACAGAGGATTGCATTGTGGAAAATATTTTACAGGTTACGTACGGGCAGACCGGGAAAAGTGCGAGTCTTAATGAGCTTGGTATGCGGGAAATGCAGGCTCGAGCATTTGAGCAGCGCAACAGCCCTTATCTACTTATCAAGGCTCCACCAGCGTCTGGTAAATCAAGAGCATTAATGTTCCTTGCTCTGGATAAACTCGTCAATCAGGGGCTACGAAAATCTATTGTTGCGGTCCCTGAAATGTCTATCGGAGGTTCGTTTAAAAATACTGAACTTACGAAGCACGGTTTCTTTGCTGACTGGAAGGTAAAACCTGAAAATAATCTGTGCATTGGCGGCGGAGAGGCTGGGAAGGTTGAAGCCTTTAAACGATTTATGGCGAGTCCTGACGACCTTCTGGTTTGTACTCATGCCACCCTGCGTTTTGCTTTCGATAAGCTGAATGTTGAATCGTTTAATGACTGCCTGGTTGCAATTGATGAGTTCCATCACGTCTCTGCGGATGAAAACAACCGTTTGGGTAATCTGATTGATGCTCTGATGAAAGGTTCTAATGCACATATTGTTGCAATGACTGGTTCTTACTTCCGAGGGGATGCCGTACCCATTCTGCAACCCGAAGATGAAGCTCAGTTCACGAAAGTGACCTATACCTACTACGAACAGCTCAATGGGTACCAGTATTTAAAATCTTTAGGCATTGGCTACCATTTTTATCAGGGTCCTTACATCAAGGCACTACCCTCGGTGCTTGATGTTAGCAAGAAAACCATCATCCATATTCCCAATGTTAATTCCGGCGAATCAACAAAAGATAAACATGCCGAGGTTGATGCCATCTTGGATGCATTGGGTGAGGTGCAACAGCAAGAGCCAGATACCGGTATCTATCGTGTAAAACGCAAAGGTGATGGAAAACTGTTGCGCGTGGCGAACCTCGTAGATGATAACCCAGCGGAAAGGCCGAAGGTTCAGGCGTATCTGCGTAACATCCAGTCTGCTGAGGATATGGATATCATCATTGCATTAGGTATGGCGAAAGAGGGATTTGACTGGCCTTTCTGTGAACATGTGCTGACGATTGGTTATCGCAGTTCTATGACTGAAATCGTGCAGATTATTGGGCGTGCTACACGAGATTGCGAAGGTAAGACCCACGCGCAGTTTACCAACCTTATAGCTCAACCAGATGCGCAAGATGATGACGTTAAAGTGTCGGTAAACAACATGCTTAAGGCCATCACCACCTCTTTACTAATGGAGCAAATCATGGCTCCAAACATTCAATTTAAACCGCGCTCTCAATGGGCTGGTGAGCCGCTGCCTGCCAATACGGTTCTGGTTGATGATCATGCATTACCGGTATCAGACAAGGTGCTGACAATCCTTAACGGCGGAAAAAACGAGATCCTGGCAGCCTTAATGGCGAATGAGCAGGTGGTTAAAGAGGCTATCACTGAATCAACACCGCCTGAAGTGATCACTCAGGTAGTGTTACCATCGGTGATACAAACTCTGCACCCTGACTTGACTGAGTACGAACTAGAACAAGTGCGCAGTGGTCTTTTGCAGAGTCTTTTTGTGAGGCAATGTGGTGGTCTTATTGATGAAGCCGATTTACCGCCGGATGCCATTATCGATAACCACCCAAGCCAGCGTACCGGCAATTCGAATGACTCATTAAACGTTAGCCATCAATTTTTAAAAATGGGTGATAAATTCATCAATATTGAAAATCTGAATATTGACTTGATTGATGTGGTGAATCCTTTTCATGGTGCTTACGAGATTTTGTCAAAATCAGTCACCGCGACGATGCTAAAAACGATTCAGGAAGCAGTCAGAGCAAATCAGGCGCAGGTATCTGAGGAAGAAGCAGTGATGCTCTGGCCCAGAATTAAAGCGTTTGCCAGTGAACATCAGCGGGAGCCATCACTAAATGCCAGCGATGCGATAGAGGTTCGTTATGCTGAAGCATTGGCCTACATCAGAAAAATGAAACAGCAGCGCGCTGTGCGACAGGAGCCGTAACTTATGCTCAGGCTTTCTCCTGTTCAACCTCGTCAAAAGGTGACCATTGACGATATTTTTTCTGAAGCTGATGATCTAGGTTTACTGGTGGTTGAGCCACTGAAAATGTACTCACCTACTGGTAATCTGTCTGTCAGTCGATTAGAAGAAATTAATGCCTTTTATGTGGTTCACGGCCATCCTCCTCTAACCGATTCGGAGGAGTTTAAAGAAACGCTGCTTGCTCAACGTTTGAGAGCACTCAGGGATAACAAACAATGCCATGAGGTATTGCAGCCGTTTGATATCCACGGCTTGCTTGCGAGTGAAAACACCGAGAATATCCATGAATCATCAGTCCCCCCTGTCGTGGTTGATAAATCAGAGCTGGTCACCTCGCTGGACGATATCTTTACAGATGACGATGATGGGCTACTCTCATTTTCGGCACCCGATATTTTCACCTTAAAACATATCCCTATTGAAAAGAAAGCTCAGCCGGACGAGATTGCAAAACGGCAACCTTGCCCCGATTTCAATCGCTTTGCCCCGCTGTTTGACACCGTCCAAAATGGCCTAAAAACGGGAGCGTTTTCATTTGTACGTTTCCGCCATGAGTTAAAAATTCATGAAGGTGATTTTTTCATTCTCAACGGAGTGATGGGCTATGTAGATAAAGTCGGTGAGCGGTTAGACGAGTACGGTCCCTGGAATGCCAGATTGCATCTAGTATTCGAAAACGGGACTGAGTTGAATATGCTTTTTCTCTCACTCACACATGGTCTTGTTCGTGATACAGAAGGCCGTAAAATTGTGCTGAATGGACATGTGATTCGACCTGATGAGACACCTGTTCCTACGGGATTTGTCTATGTTCTTGCAACACATAGCAATCAACCCGCTCTTCAACGTTACAAATCTGATTTGTATAAAATTGGCTTTACCGAAGGAACGGTCGAAGAACGCATTAAGCACGCGGAGAAGGATAAAACCTTTCTTGAAGCACCGGTGCGGATTGTCATGACCACACAATGCTTCAATATCAACACCCAAAAACTTGAAGCGCTTATTCATGGTTTTTTAGGCAAGCAACGGCTCAACCTCACACTGCGAGGCTTAGATGGTCAGGTTTATCATCCACGAGAATGGTTCCATGCACCTTTAGCGACTGTGCTCTCGGTGATTAAATACATTCTTGACGGTACTATATCGCAATACCGGATGGATAATACTACTGGGAAAATTGTAGCTAAGAGAGATGCGAATCATCAATAAGGAGGTTGGTGAGCAATTCCACTGCAGTCACTAGAAACCCCAGCAACAGAGCGAAGCCAAAGTTTGGCTTGTCCGTGCTGCGATGCTATTTTCTAGGAAGGAAAATTAAGGGAGGTAAGTATGTTTGAGTCGATTGAGCCACTGGACGTATACAATAAGAATATCAATATACTGATTGGCTCAGGCGCTTCAGCAGACTTGTTCCCGACGCTTGCTCTCGCCCTTAAAGACGCTCAGGGGAGCAGGGAAACGATTGAGACACTCGCCACGAAGTTTGAAAGCTGCCCTGAGAAGCGAACCGCCTTGTTCATGCACTACTACAACACGTGCATTTTTCCAGTCCAGACCTTCAATCCAAGTTCAATCACCTCAGATGATGGAAACGAAAATCTCAAGAATTATGATGTTTTCTTGACAACTCTTTTAGGACTTCTAGACAGAAGGAAAGATCTCAACCGCAAGATCAATATTTTTACCACTAACTATGATGGATGCCTGACCCATGTAGCTGACAGTATTCTCATGAAGGGCTCACATGATTTTGTGGTGAATGATGGCACTTCAGGTTTTCACAGGAAGCATTTGCATTCCAAGAACTTCAGTACGTTCCAATGTCAAACCGGAATATTTGAACGTAGCAACTACGGTATCCCACAGCTTAACATCATTCACCTTCATGGTTCTGTCTACTGGTCCAAAAGCGGTGAGAAGATTGAAGTCAATTACCGCAATGATTTCAATAATATTTTGACAAAACAGACAATTGAAAATCTGAATAGATATTCTGTGTTTCTTGGTACCAAAGATAACCAGACCGAAGACATCCCCGACTTGTCCTTCAACAAAGAGCAGATGGACACCTTCTGGGATGAGTACAACAAGCTCCCTATCGTGAACCCCACTAAGTGGAAGTTTTACGAGACTGTCTTTGAAGAGCATTACTACCAGATGCTCAGACTATTAAGCTATGAGCTTGAGAAGCCAAACTCCATACTCATCACATTCGGTTTTTCATTTGCAGATGAGCACATTCTCAGGCTTATCCAACGCTCCCTCTCCAATCCGCAACTTCATACCTTCATTTGTTGCTACAGCGACGACAGCGCGAACAGTATGCGCGAAGAATTCAAGCTATGGAAAAACGTCCAAGTCATTGGACCGCCGGAAGACATGAAGATGGACTTCACCAATTTCAACAGGTATGTATTCTCTCTCAAGCCAGAGAAGTACGAACCATCGGTCCCGGCTGCAGACGAGGATACGCTATGAATATCGTAGTTGGTGAAGTCATCGCAGTCAGTGGGGTACGCATCTCTCTTCGTATTTTTGAAGACTCCAGCCATGAGACCATCTTCTACGGAGGCGTTAAGTATCGGGGAATTTCACTCAGGGAACACGTCACCATTCAGCGAGGCTTCATAGATATTGTCTGCCTTGTTGAAGGCGAGTTTCTGGACGAGAAAAGGCTTGAGGCTGAAGCTGAGAAAATCCATTACATCCGAAAGGTGGATGTTCGACCCATCGGCTACATCGTGGATGACAAGTTTTTTGAAGGCGTGAAATACATGCCGATGATTAGGGATAAGGCATCCCTTCTCAGCGAGCTAATGGTGGGGAGAATCTATGGGTCCGAGGGAAAAACTGATTTCTCTATTGGGTCTATGCTCAAAGAGAATGTGCCCATCAACTTACCATGGACACGGTTATTCAATAGCCATCTAGGTATCTTTGGCAATACCGGAAGCGGTAAGTCTAATACGCTAGCGAAACTCTATACGACCCTCTTTAACAAGAGGCTCCCAGCACTCAAGAGCAAGAGTCTGTTTGTTATCATTGATTTCAATGGCGAATATACCGAAGACCAGATTCTGTTGGCCAAGGACAAGCGGATAACTGTGCTGGACTCTAAAAAAGCCAAGCACAAATTCAAGATTGAAGCCGTTCACTTTTGGGATGTAGAAACACTGAGTCTACTGTTCCAAGCTACTACCAATACACAGCAGCCGTTTTTGCGCCGCGTCCTGTCTGGCAAGGATAAATTTAAAGATGTGCAGCTAAAAAGGTATGTGGAAAAGGTTTTTGAGAAGGTCTTTAGTACTGGTGAGGCTAAATCAGATGCGTTGGACCTGAGTCGTGAAATTGCGCGGATGATTGACTGCGAGTCGTTGCAGAATCATCTTAAGGGAATAATTTATTACAATAAAGATAAGTATTTCAAGCATAGCAACGGCACTTACTACAACTCAAATGGCAATGGTTTTGACTTAAACATTAAGCCCATCATTAATGAGAATGTTAATTTAGATAGCATCGATCCGTTCGACGAACTTATCTTGAGGTGTTACCTTCAACTTTGTTCAGATATCGTGTTCGGCTATGCCCAATATGAACATATTCAGCCAGTGCTTGCCAGGGCTAAATCATCTACCTCGGCTCTTCGCAATGTCCTTGAAATTGTTGATGTGCCACCACCACCGCATCTCTTGCATGTCATCTCTTTGAAGAAATGCAAGAATGAGATCAAGAAGATCTTGCCATTGCTTATCGCCAAAAATTTCTACACGAATCACAAAGACGCAGAGAACCTGAAGAGTCCGCCGAGTAGAACCCTTCACCTTATCATTGATGAAGCCCACAACATCTTGTCAGATCAGTCCACTCGTGAGCATGAAATATGGAAAGACTACCGACTTGAACTCTTTGAAGAAATTATCAAGGAAGGGCGCAAGTATGGCGTCTACCTCACTCTCTCCAGTCAACGGCCAGCTGACATTTCACCCACTATTGTTTCCCAAATTCACAACTTCTTCATACACCGGTTGGTGAACGATCGTGACCTCATGCTACTGGACAACACCATCAGTACCTTGGACTCCAGTTCCAAGGCTCTCATCCCGACTCTAGCCAAAGGCTGTTGCGTAGTAACAGGAACGGCATTTGATCTGCCAATGATCCTGAAAATTGACCCACTGCTGAAGCAGCATCGGCCCAGCAGTGATGATGTAAACCTTGAAGAGCTTTGGGCAATGCCTCCCGTTTAGGGCAGAGTTTTTATGCTGTCGCTCCGTTACTTATTAGACGTCAATTACTTTTGCCATCCGGTGTAAGTACACCCGTTTTAGTTTCACGCACTTTTTGAGATTTCCGGGTTTTCAGTTATCAGCCGGTATTCTTCCGGTGTCAGGTTATTCAGGGATTCATGAGGGCGCTCGCTGTTATATTCAGCCAGCCAGCGCTCTGTAATTTCCCGTGCTTCATTCAGTGTTCTGAACAGATAAAAATCCAGTATTTCTGTCCTGTACGTACGGTTGAACCGTTCGATAAAGGCATTCTGCGTGGGCTTGCCGGGCCTGATAAATTCCTGCATCACACCATGTTCTTCTGCCCATTGTGCCAGCGTCAGCGAGATCAGCTCCGGACCGTTATCCATCCGCATTTTCAGCGGATAACGGTGCGTCCGGCTTCGACGGACTTCAGAACGGCGATGATCTGGTGTTCGGTGAATCGGGTTTTGCGCATGGCGATCTCCTCCGGGGACATAATCAGTATGCCGGAAGATCTCTAAATGTGAATGGTCCGTTTTGCAGGGATACTTACACGGCGTCCACTCAGTACCTTCTGATTTAATTCGCCATTAGCGTAACCATTCTGGTTTTTCTAACTACCAGTCTCTCTTCTGCCGGACTGCCGCGGATCTCCGATTCGATAGCGTACAGCGACCCGATGCGATTGCCCACGTTAGGTACATTGCCGTTGTGTTGATTCGCCGCAACCTGGACTCCGCTGGCGATATGGGCGTCACAGATATTGGCCTGGTATTCCGTTTTTCTCCGTCACACCAGTTAATGCAGCGAACGTAGCCGCCCTCGGCTAAAATCATGGACTAGCACAGATATGCCCGAAATAACGAAGGAGAGGAAGTGAAGTAACCCGAAGACGGTATAAAAACTGTATTCCCGTTACCGACACGGAGGAGGCTTCAGTGAATAATGGGCATACGCAGATGCTAACCAGAGGAAATAACGATGATTATTGATGTTAATGATGCCCCGATGATTGCACTGGAACTCCTGAAAGCAAAACTCCATGAATGGCGGGATTCGCCCAGCCCGGTATGGCCTACAACCTGGCCGGTTTTTGAATATCTCATCGATCGCCATGATGAAATGGCTCCGATTTATAGAGAAATATCCTCTCTCAGTATCACCGGGCAACGCCTGTGGCTTCTTCTGGAACAGTTTGTTCATACGGGTAGCTTCGGGACAGAGGAACGCTACGCTGAGCTGCGAGCTAATCACCAGGAACTGACGAAGCTGAATGAAGATATTAGCATAATGAGTATTCGGTTGGCGGAAATGTTAGAGAGACGTTCAGCATTGCTGAATCATAGTGACCATTTCTATTGTGAGCGGATGCACAGCCTAACGGATTTCATTGATGACGCTGGAGAGGGAAATGGTTATTACCAGCTTTACCTCAAACCAGAATTACAACCACTTAAGCGTTACGATCTCAAATACTGGCCTGGTATTGCTGATATTCTTCGCTCCTTGGGGATGGATGATGTGAATGTTACGTGCGCTGATGAAGCGACAGAGGCAATTATTAAAGCTCGCAGGCCCTCTCTGACGGATTTCTTCAGGGAATTGTTTAATCGTATTGATGAGTATAAGACAGGCCATTGGTACTCGCTACCACAGACTTTTAAACTCTCAGATGCCGCGCTGGCGACCATTTGCAATATCACGCGCGATCTGCCCCCGGATGAGGTTATTGATGCCGCTTACGTGAAGCGGACCCGTCATCGGCTGAAGGAACAGGGGTTCAGCGCGGTATGGTAAATTGCATCTATTACTTCCCCCGCTTTCATGGACGGGGGATTTTTGAGGACAGCATAAATGGCTTTACAGAATCAGTTCCGTCGGAAACAACGCTTTAAATTCTGTTTCCAGGGTGGCCAGATGCAGATTGATATAAGCTCGTGACATGGCAGACCATTCCTCCTGGCTGTCCTTATACGCCGTTAGTGACTGTATTTCATCAATAAAATTGGCTTCAAAGACATGGCGTTCTGTCGGTTTGAGTTGCGCAACACTGGAGGCTAACCGACGAATACTGGTCATTCTTAAACTAATATCATCCAGTTTCTTTTTGCGTTTTTCAAGCAGTCGCTTGCGATTCAGTCCGCACAGACTGATGGTGGTTTCTGCCCGTTCATCCAGATGTATGAGAAAAGGATAATTCAGTTGAGTAAAAATCCATTTCAGATGCCGGGCAGGATCATCCTTACACGGGTTTAGGAGCAAAGGTTGTTCTCGCATTACATGATGACTGGGCCGGGTACATCGTGCAGACCCAGGTGCGATCGGGAAATGATTTTGTTTACCGCTTAATCTCTCTGTTGTTTCCAGCTGCACTTGTCTATCAGACGTAAGTGTATAATGCAATTTGCGACGATGGCTGTTGCAGTCGTTACAGCTGGGCAATAAATTATCCCAGTCAGCTGCCAGCCACCAGTACCCTGGGTGTTCCGGCTCACCGCTAACACCGCCTTTAGGACGGTAGTGTTCAACGGCCACCGGCTGAGTGGCCGAATAATCCGTTTCGCAGTAGGCACACTTGTTATGAAAGAGGGTATTTAACGCTTTAACAACATCAGGCGCTTTGTATACAGCAAAAGGATAAGCCGATGCATCTGTTTTTTTCTGGCGATAATAGGTTTTTGCTTTTGTAAGCTCTGTCGCAGCAGCTGACTTGTTTCCTCTCAGCGATGCTGGCTTTTTGATAAGACGCTTTTCAACAAGGATCACCGCTGCGCCTCCTGCAAGCTTTTGACAATCATTCTTACCGCATCCTGATGGAGTTTCTCGCGTTCCAGAGGTGTCTGACGTGCCTGCTCGACATAGCGGGCAATACCTTCTGCAATAACGCGCTGCACAGGGTTTCCGGACAATGCTTGGTATTGGCTCAGTTCTCTTTCAATATCATGGATTAATCTCTGCTGACCGGGCGTTCGTTGTATTGTATGCTCGTAACGTTTGAGTAGATTTTCAAGCGTACCGTCGAGCGTACTTAATAGTCCGAAATAGTCAGAGGTTAAAAGTTGTTCAATATCCATACCTTGCACAAGAGGCAACTCACTTAACTCGACAATCTGCTGACGGGGATCTCGAAAAAGCACGCGTACTTCATGTTGTGTTAGACCTCTAAGACATAGTGGATCATGCGTGGAAAAAATGAATTGAACACCAGGCATCGCGCGGCGTAATGCCGACACGACCTGAATCTTCCAACGGGGATGGAGATGCGTTTCCATTTCATCAATAAGTACGACCCCACGTGCCGATTCAAGGCTTCCCCAGTAATGGGTCATTCTGAACATGATATCGAGGCTCATCGCAAACAAGGATTGATACCCGTCGCTCATCTTGCTGAGTGGGGTATCACGACCATGAGCGCGAACTAGAATATTGCGATGACTATCCCGCAGGAGAAACTCGCCCTGTTCCAGTGACAGGATTTCTTTCATAGCACGGGCAATAGAGGCAAAGAATTCATCATCTTTGTCCGCTAATTCGCTCGTAACATCCCGCAGCAGAGCAGTGGGATAAAACAGTGACTTCCCTACGGCAGTCCTCCGGGTTCGTTCACAGAAATACCGGCGTGCACCGTAAGCGAGAACCATGAAGTCAGGCCAATCATTGTCACTAAACACGAGCCCTTCATCCGAAATCGTTAACATGCGCGTACCACCTCCCTCCAGGGTGAGGGTAATGCTGGCAGGTTTCATATGGCTACGTTGCCAGCCTTCACGATCGCGTTGCAGGTAATTTTCGTAATCTAAGCGCAATCGACCCCGTTGCTGTCGACTCATCAGGGCTAAGCAAATTCCCTGTAAAATACTGCTTTTCCCGGTGGAATTTTCTCCAACTAAAGCCACGCAGGGAGCTGAGCCTTCTGGCGGGATAATATTAGTGAAATCAAGAGTAAATTCTTCAAAACTCTTGAAATTATGTAGTGTAATACCTGTAACGAATTGTGAGGCAAGACTACGACGTTTCTCCTTTACCGCCTCGTTCGCCCAGTCTGCTTTTTGGTCTGTGTCAGGAAGCGGAAACGAAAAGTCAGACCAGAGACGCAGAAGTTCTTCGATCGACAGTGAAGAGTTCAGCACAGCATCAAAGGCACGGATAAACGTGAGAAGTGGTTTAAAGCGTAGATTTGTGTACTCACCAGCCACTATCCGGAGCAGTGTGTTGAGAAAAATCATTGCTACGCCGGGGCGTTTCGTGTGCTTGAGATAATATTCTGATGAAGGAACCTTAATATGCTGATCAAGTTCCGAAATTAAAGCCATTATCTCCTTCTCACGCTCATACCGTAGCGGCTCCCGATTAAGCTGTAAAATTTCAATAGTGGTATGACCTTTCTCCGTGAGAGGTAACAATAAGCCATCACGTTGTATGCTGAGATGTTCACAGGGACTATCGGTTGAGGGATTCAGGAGTAAAGTTTTTTCGGTTTTCTGCGCCTCTGACCACGTACACTGGATCTGAGCTGGACGTCCGCTCAGGGGAAACCAGTTTGATCTCGCCCTATTACATTCCCGACAGACCAGTAGCAGATTTTGCCATTGATAGGCGAACCATCCGTAATAGTCGGGGGCTACCTGACTGTCGATACCAAACCGTGCTCCTCCGCGGGGGCGGTAGTGTTCAATTTCTGGAGTGTCGATACGTTGTTCACACCAAGCACATCGTCCCTGAAACTCACGCATCAACCTCACGCGAACCTCATTGTTATATAATGGTTCAGGATCAAACGGTGGGCGAGAAAGCACTCGTTCAGCGGGCAATTGCTTGTAGTACTCCGCCAGCTCACGTCGCTGTTCACGGATTTTGCTAAAACTTAATGCTTCAGGCGGCACTCTGGATCTTGTGATTTTTATCATGAGGTAATCTCAATAAAAATGACAGGATAATACACCGCGTGAGAGGCGTAAATCAGAGCTCGTATATATCCCCCTATTCTGATAGAAAAAGTCATTCAAAAGCGGGTCACAACTGGAACTGAGGAAGCGATGAGGAAACTGACATGTCATTGGCCTGAACTGGATATTTCCCCATCGATATATTACTGGCATCAACAGGTAGCAATGGTAACTCTTACAATAATGTACTGGCTAAGAGTATCAGCGGTCTTTATAAAGCGGAGGTGATACACCGTAAGAGCTGGAAAAAACACGTAGAAGTGGAGCTGGTGACCCTGGCATGGGTGGACTGGTATAATAATCGCAGATTGCTCGAACTCATTGGTTACATACCACCATTGGAATCCGAAAAAGCATATTACGCTTCCAGAAACATTAACAATCTGGCAGCCTAAGTCTTCTGAGTTAACCCTCTCCCGGAAAACCGGTGCTGTTCACTGTTGGCTTATCTGACACTTCCCCCGAATGAGCGTTCTTCCTTGTCGTAAACCTTGGTGTGTTCTTTGGCAAAGTAGCTCAGGTGGCTCCGTAATCCTAGGTACTGTTGCCCAAAGCGGTCCATCCGAAGACTCTCCAGATAGTGTGGCGTGTTGTTGAAGGAAACCAGCGTTCTGTACTCAGGAAAGTCGAGTAGACCTAATGCACTTAGCCAGGCCTCGCAGATGTAGCTCCCTAGGTTATGTTCTTCCTTCGAATAATCCCCTAAGCCATTGAAAGTATCTTTGTTAACGAATATCGCTGCGTGATAGTGAGATTTACCGCTGCTCCCCACCTCACGTACCCATACGTGTCTCAGGTCCGTTGGACATACCTGGGACTTTTCCCGTTTACGTCGTTGCTGATGGGCTGCTATACGCGCCCTCAGCGCCCCTGTGAAGCGTTCCATTAATCCGGTCTTCAGATTAGGGGCACAGGCAATACTGTCACCTGTATCACGGTACTCAGGTAGTCTGAGTACGAAGGTGAAAACGGATGTTCTGACATGGGTTTTTGTTGCTTTGTTGATGATTTCAGTCATACGATTCATATAGTCAGAGTTCAGGGGGCCAAATTTACTGTTGGTCATAAAGATTGCTCCTGTGGGCATATTTCAGACGTTCTCAGGCCCTGCCAAAACAAATGGCAGTGATGAATGCACGAATGAGATTTAAGGTGTCATTAGGTCAAAAGGCATGGTGCTGTAGGGTATTTATCAACTGTCGTTAGTGTGAAGATTGATGGCCATCACGATTTAATGGCGATTGCGAGATGTAAACCATACCATAAATAATAATGGTATTTTTAATTTCCCACTTATTATATTTCACTCGTGTCTATTTTAATGTGTTATTAACATCATTGGTAAAAAGGTTGATTTAATTCAATTTTACCACTCCTTGATTTGTTGGTTGTTATATATTTATTAAATTATCCACGCATGTCTTTATGTATGTTTTACTGTGTATGTATATTCGCATATATATGTAATATATATACTGTATTGAGATTGGATGGAATTGATTTATAGTGCCTTTTAGGCGGCGATTTGATATATTTATGATGCTTAAATTTTACTCCAGGGTTATCAATTAAAAGTCATAAAAGAAAGCCTTGTTTTCTGAAAAACCGGAAGCGTTAATGAAGCCACTCCTGCTCAATCCATTTTGGGCTTCTGCCAGACCTCACTGGTGATGGTACAGCCTTTCTTTTTTACAGGCATACTCAGTTACCACGCGAGTCAGTTATACGCTGCTGTATCCAAGCTTCCACTTCACTCTTAAGCCAGCGGGAACTTCGCCCCAGTTTTATAGGTTTTGGGAATTCGCCAAGCTGAATCAGCTTGTAGAACCACTTGTCTGTAAGCTGCGTGAAACCAGTGATAAACGCCATATCGACAAGCTTATCATTCATAAGGGATGGTGTGTTGGTGTTCATGATTAAATCTCCTTTAAGTCAATTAGTTAAAGGAGGAATAACTGTCTTCAGGTTTCTGTTGCAGCCTTCCTCAGTGGATGGAAGGCCGTGTAAAAAAGTACTGATCATCCTAATATTCAGAATGGTGATGCGTTTGCATTACCCGAAATCTCGACAGGATGTTTCCTAACGGTTTTTAGTTCCCATCTAAAGCCCTTTGCGCAGAGACTGAACATCCCAATGTACGTACCTTGTTGCT
Source organism: Serratia marcescens (assembly GCF_001902635.1). Classification (GTDB taxonomy): domain Bacteria; phylum Pseudomonadota; class Gammaproteobacteria; order Enterobacterales; family Enterobacteriaceae; genus Serratia; species Serratia marcescens_F. The sequence continues at coordinate 135,075 of NZ_MJAO01000013.1, forward strand.
GTACTGCTTGGTTCGGTGTTTTACAGTGTAATCAATGTGCTGAAGCACCGCCTGACAGCCATCTGTGGCCCCAGTAATAACCAGGGTTTTCCCGGAAACGAGACCAGAGTACGGTATTCAGCTTCAACACACTTAATCAGGTCTGCCAGGCTTGATACTCCCCCAGCCGCCAGAAGGCATCTCGGTTAAACATCAGCAGTACGTGATAGTGGATCTTTTCCCCGTACTGATTGTTCTCTCTCACCCTGATGAAATGTAGGTCGGATCCATGGACTTACTTGGCAGGGTTCTTTTTCTTTCTTCGTTTGAACACGGCGCAGAAGCGAGACTGGATAGCCGGTGTAAAGGCTTCAATGGGGGGGGGCCATCAACGCCATTTTTCCGGTTTCAGAGGTTAAATTGTTACCTGACATCATTTAAAAAAACTACGAATTAGTTACTAAATTAACTCATAATCACACTATTTCACTACTGAAATGATACGATGTGAAAAATATTGCTACGCATTTACATCATAAAAACATCATGATAGAACGTATGGTTGGTGGTGGGCATTCGATCAAATTACAGTAAAAATAGGTGATTATTAATGGTAGACAGCAGCCGTCTTAACATCAGGACAAGTGATATCCGAGCCTGTCGTTTTTTCTTCAAGTACATCCAAAATAATATTCCACAAAGCAGACATCTTGTGTTTGATGACAACAATCCGGATACGCCTCTTTCCTGCCGCATCATTAATGATGCCCTAGAGATCTACTTACCTGACTCGCAAACGCGTCAAACGTTCATTCGGGGTATGGAGCTAGCCCTTAGTACGACAATTCTCGCGGATAAAAATTTTGTCTGGTTGGAAAGTGACACACGGGCTACGTTTTGGATGTGGGGGCGCCTTTGCCTGGATGAGAAATGCAATCAGAGCATAAATAAAGAATTGAGTAACAATGTATATACTTTCTGGTATAGGGATTTTAAACTTCCTGACACCCCATCCAGCCACCATGAAAGATTCACATACATCGTCGCTTTTATTGATTACCTTTGTATGAATACAGCTAACACACCAGCAATTCGGTGCTGGTTGACTGCAAATCTTAACCTCTGGCGTAAACATGCGATTAATCTGAATAGATTAAAATGGCTCAATCCTGATGATTCAGATAACTGTATATGGGCATATCGCTCATTAAAAAAATACCAACAAGATTATCATACTGAAGAAAGTAACCCACTCAATCCGGTAACTCTCCCTTCGCCGGTTAATTCGGAAGAAGCCTTTCACACGTTTTACGCCCTGCTCGACCTGTGGGAAATCGGTAATGACACTCAGACGAAGGCAATTGCGAAACTGAACAAGGCATTTTATCAAAAAACCTTTCGACAAAAGCAGGCTGCACGTAAAGGAAGGGAAGAGCTCAGTGATGAACACGTAAAACACCTGGCATTTCTAGTTAATTATTATCGCTCAGATAAAATCTCCGTTATAGAAATGCTGATAGACGATCGTGTTAGAGGGATAAACGCTAAAATAGAGGCAAAACAAATCCGACAACGTTACCCCTGAACATAGTTCCTTTAGCATGTGTTATTTCGGTATGAAATACGGTCTGAAATTCAATTTAAAAAAATATCAGACCGATATTACCTCCATGAAAACATTCGCAGTGATGTTGGCATACCCATTCATTTCATACTCGGAGGTTTCATGCCTAATAATACTGAACAAGGCACTCGTGCCCTGAAGCGACATTTATCCCTTCTGCCTGAACATCTCTCGCATGCCGTCTTCGACCGGATACAACAGTGTATACACTACGAACCCGTCATTGGCATAATGGGAAAGACTGGCGTAGGTAAGTCCAGCTTGTGCAATACGCTATTTACGCGACCGCCTGCCCGAGTCAGTGTAATCCAAGGGGGTACCCGTCAGGTGCAGCGCTATCCGTTCCGTCTCGCTTCGCAGGCTTTGCACATCGTGGATTTTCCGGGTATCGGTGAATCCCCGGCATTCGACCCGGTGTATGCACGCCTGTACCGACATTGGCTGAATAAACTGGACCTGATCGTTTGGGTACTCAAAGCCGACGACCGAGCCTGGAATGACGATATTCGTTGTTATAGGCAGCTGGTGTCGCACGGTGCCGACCCGACCCGGTTTATCTTCGTCCTTAACCAGGCGGATAAAATTGAGCCTTGTCGGGAATGGGATGTCATCAATCACCAACCTTCGTTACATCAACAAAAGAACCTGCAGGAAAAAGTGGCTCAGGTGAATACTGTGTTTTCGCCTGTTCATCCCGTTTTAGCGGTATCCGCTCCAGAGGGGTTCAATATTGCCTTGTGGGTTGAAGTCCTGATCGCCGCATTGCCGCATAAAGCCAGCAGTGGGGTCACCCGTCAGCTTGAACCTGTGTATCGGACGGAGAAGGTGACCACCATGGCACAGGAGGGCTTTGCCCGTGTTGTGGGTGAAATCTTTGACAACAGCGTGGAGGCCCTGCTGGAGTCTCACGCACTCAGAGCCTGGTTAACACGGATCCGTTATCGATTGATCTCTCTGGCCAAATTGCTTTGGCATCGTTTCTTTAACGTATGCCGAGAAACCTGCATTGTGTTCGATCTGTTTCGCCGATCGAATATAGGTCAATAATAGATTTTGACTATTATTTTTCGTATAATGATCGTTAATAACGATAGATTTCAACGATCGGTTTCGGTTTATTGATCTTCACTAACGATTATCCCTCCTCTTTACATCCCGATACGATCCCCTCGCTGGGGAGGTCGTTTAATCCCACTGTTTTCTAATTAATTATTAATAAAGGAATATTTCTCTATGTTGAAACCTTATCCGTTTCTCAAGCAGGACACCTACGCCTGGTGTTTGTCCATTGGCCTTCCTGTCGTCTGGGGGTTCTCTGCTATTTTCCTCCCACAGAACGTGGCGCTGGGTCTTTATATGCTGTGCTCCCTGGTCTGGGTGCTACTCGACCGACTGAACTTGATGAAGCAGGAGATAACGGCCCCTTCACTGGTGTGGTTCCTGTTGCCGATGGTTTATCTGCGTCAACGTGACGAGCGTCAGGGGAAGCCCTGGCGCTTGTTACAGGTATGGCTGATTTGTACCGTATTGTCAGCTGTGGCCGGTAATCATTTTAAAACCCAATCAGGTACCGAACGGTTGGCGCAAAGTGCTTGCCCGGTGGTCACTAAAATCTTGCAGCGTCAGGGCATAGAGGAGCACTGTATCCGTATCACAGATATTAAAGAGGAGGTGGCGGGGCGTTTTTATCAGGCTCAGGCTTTGCTGAATACCGGCTCAAAAGAGCCGTTGACGATAGAAGTGCGCTCAGGCGGAAATATTTACGTCACGCTAACGGATTCGGAGTAAGTGATTTTTATCAAGGAGATGATGAACATGAAGAAAGTGATAATGATGTTTACCCTGTTGGGCAGCGCTCTATTGAGCCAGGTCGTATGTGCAGCGGCTTATGATCCTAAGCCGGTGGAATACCGGAATGTGGTGGCTGACAACGTACAGGTTGAGCATGATCGTATTATGGATGGCGTTGATGAATTTATCATCACGGGGAAGAAGGGAAAAGTTACTGAGAAATTCAGGCTCACCTGCAACGCCGATGAAGCACGTCTGGGCATCATGTATTACCTGAAAGATATCTATGGTGATAAGGCCGAGGGGGCAACGGGAATGACTCTGCAGTATTACCCGGCCGGGGCCCATCAAATGAACATCAGTATCGATCATCCCGATACGTTGATGGACAGCCTTCTGACGGCTAATTTGGCACAGGCGGTTTCTGCCATGCAGAAGCGTAAGGAAGGAACCTTTGTTTTTCACTTTTACCACAACGACAGCAGCTTCGATCATGTCCCGCTGGCGTACAGCTTCCAATACCCGGCGAAATTGTTGACACCCGCTCTGGGCAAGGCATTGGTTAATGCCAAGACCACATCATGCGACATCAAATCAGGCGATAGTCAGCTATCACCACTCAAGCGTCTTGTTGATCATCTCTAGCTGATTAATTACCGCTATCAGTTTGCTACTGACTTAGAGCCCTGTCGCCGATCGCGACGGGGTTTTTGGTTTTTAGGCGCTGAGATGACCTATTTCAAGTCGTCTCCTGCGCTACCGCTCAATGAACCCTGAATGCAGTGACATCATGCCTATGAACGACTGAAAACAACGGGAATAACCTCATGAACTTAACCTTATCTCCGGCCGTCACTGAACTGCCATTAAGTACACAACGTACTATCAAACGCGCCCTGTTCTTGCTGGAGGCCCATTTGCGTGAACCGGGAGCCTCATTCACTTCACCTGGTACCGTCAGCGATTGGCTTCGATTGCGCATGGCTAGGCTGGAGCGTGAAGTATTTATGGTGCTCTGGCTCGACAATCAACACAGGCTATTGGCCCACGAAACGTTGTTCACCGGCAGTATCAACAGCACCGAAGTCCACCCCCGAGAAATCGTGAAGGCGGCACTGAAGCACAATGCTGCAGCGGTACTTCTCGCGCATTGCCATCCTTCCGGCCACGCTGAGCCCAGTGTTGCCGATCGGCAAATCACCGGCAGGATTAAAGATGCGCTGGCATTGGTTGAGGTCAGGGTACTGGATCACTGTATTGTCGGCGGCATGTCGGTGTATTCGTTTGCTGAACACGGCTTGTTATAGGGGGCGATACGATGCCATCAATCATTGCCCCGGCCTGGGGACTCAAACGTAACGTCATTCCGCAGTTGGGTGCCCGCCTGGTACAGGAAGGTGACCGGCTGCATTTTCTGGCCGACCGTGCCGAGATCAGCGGGACCTTCAGCGACGCGCAGCTGCGTGATGTAGATAACGCCTTCCCACAGTTCATCAACCACCTGGAACTGATGCTGCTTTCTGGTGAGCTCAATCCCCGTTATCAGCACTGCGTCACGTTGTATTGCAATGGCTTGACCTGCGAAGCCGACAGTCTGGGATCACAGGGTTATGTGTATCTCGCTATTTATCCTACTCCCCAACCAACTGCATAAATCTTCGCCTTTTATATCTATCGATTTCTCCCTTTCATGTAGCTAACTACGAGATAACCAACATGCAGACCTTACCTGTCACCCCGAAACGGGCGGCCTACGGTTGCCCATCACCCGTTGTTGTCTGGCAATCCATGCTCACGTATTTGCTGGAGCAGCATTACGGCTTGGCGCTTAACGATACCGAGTTCAGTGATGACACCGTGATCCACGAACATATTGATGCCGGTATCTCTCTGGCTGATGCGTTGAATTTCACGGTAGAAAAGTTTGGCCTGGTTCGCATCGATCGCCGGGGGTTTTCCTATAGGGAACAATCTCCCTTCATCACGGCTATCGATATTCTCCGCGCCCGTCGGGCCACCGGCCTGATGACCCGGCTGGGTTACCAGACCATCACCTCAGTTATCCGGGGAGAAAAGCAAGCATGAACCTGTCCAGATTGCTGCAGGCATGCTGATTACCGGCGTCCAGTGCAGAACAGCCCACCATGTTTTTAATACCACCACTACCCGACACCCGCCCTTAAACCGGCGGGTGTTGGCGTTTATAGAGAAAGAAATATGCAGATTGAACCCGAAGTTTTAACTGACCATACAGAGTTGATTTGTTCCACCAGCATCGAACGTATCGTATCTGGACGTAATGCCGCGCTGGCGCAGATTGCAGCCCTAATCCGCCAGTTGGATGAGATATCTGCGCTGACCAACCGTATCGGAGGGGGAACGGCAAAGGACTGGGCCATGCGTCAGGGACACGGTTACGACTCTTGGTTGACTGAAAGGGTCGATACGGCCATTTCGGCCATTACACGTAATATCGACTGTAGTATCTGGCGCGATCTGATGCTGAAGTCCGGAATGATTTCTCTTATGGACGCGCAGTCCCGCGATGAGTGGTATAAAAATCTGGATGAGGGGGAGCTGCCGGAAATCAGTGAGGAAAATATTCTGGCAACCTTTGAACAATTACATCACAGCAAAGGTGAAGTCTTTGAGCGTGGGGTGGTCAACGTATTTAAGGGGCTTTCATGGGATTACAAAACTAACAGCCCATGTAGTTTTGGAAAAAAGATCATCATCAATAACCTGGTCACTCACAATCGCTGGGGCTTTAGCCTGAACTGGGGCTGGCGTCGTGACCAACTGACGGATCTGGAGCGTATGCTCTTCCTGCTGGATGGCAAACCTATTCCTGACAATCGCGGTGATGTCACGACCCGGCTAATGGAACATATTCGCGATCATCCGGGTGTGCAGTTGTACGAAGATGATTTCTTCAGCATTCGTTACTTTCAGAAGGGAACCGCGCATCTGATGTTCAAACGGTTAGATCTGGTGGAGAAGATGAACGACATTATCGCTAAGCATTATCCAGGCATGTTGCCTGCAAAATAAACGCCATACGCGTAATGAGCTCCTACATGGATCTCTGGCATACTAGGTGCTTTACTGCACGGTAAGTCAGATTAAAGCGGAGGCGACATGACAGACAAGCACTTAACCCAATCACCGGCAGGTGAGTTTGTTATGTTTGCCAGCGATGACGGCGAAGTGCGCGTTGAATGTCGTTTTGAGCAAGAAACGCTGTGGTTGCCCCAGGCGACCATCGCGAATCTTTATCAAGTGACTCCCCAGGCGATTACGCAGCACATCAAAGCGATCTACGAAGAAGCGGAACTTGAACAAAACGCAACCTGTAAGTCTTACTTACAGGTTCAGCAGGAAGGGGCCCGTCAGGTAAGTCGCAATATCCTGCACTATAGCCTGCCCGTTATTCTTGCCGTCGGTTATCGGGTTCGTTCGCCTCGTGGCACCCAATTTCGCCAGTGGGCGACCCAAACTCTTCAGGAATACCTGATCAAAGGCTTCGTGATGGATGACGAGCGGCTTAAAAATCCGCCCGTGGGTTCATCCGCTGTACCTGATTACTTTGATGAGATGCTGGAGCGCATCCGTGATATCCGTGCCAGTGAGCGTCGGGTTTATTTGCGGGTTAGGGAGATCTTCGCATTAGCCGCCGACTATCAGCCGTCACTTAAAGAGACAACGTTGTTTTTCCAAACTATCCAAAACAAGCTGCATTTTGCCTGCACCGGCCACACCGCTGCCGAACTTATCCATCAGCGGGCTGACGCTAACCAGCCCCATATGGGCTTGAGCAGCTATAAAGGTGAGGAGGTGCGCAAAAGCGACGTAACGGTGGCGAAAAATTACCTCAATCAGGACGAAGTCAGCGAACTCAACCGCGTGGTCAACATGTGGTTGGATTTCGCTGAAGATCAGGCGCGGCGCCGTCAACAAGTGTTCCTTCGTGACTGGCAGGATAAGCTGGATCAGTTTCTGCAATTTAACGACCGTGACGTTCTGCAAGGGGCTGGCACGGTCAGTAAGAAAGCGGCAGATGAAAAAGCGCAGGCTGAATACGTCCAGTATGCCGAGCAGCAGCGCCGCTTAAAAGAAGCTGCGGGGGAACAGGATATCGCCGGTTTACTACAGTGGAAAACAGACACCAAGAAGCAGCCATAAAGCCCCTTGAACCCCACAAGCAAAATCATTTGGGGGCATAATAGGGGGCATGGTTCAAAATCTAACTGGATAAAACTGAGTAAATTCAATGGAACTGGCTATCAAATGCGACTCCTGTGATCTCCGCCAATCCCTGACCATTTTCCTATGCTGAACGATACGGCTATCTTTAATGCAATGAACAGGCTCGACCGTGCGCGCAGCATTCGGAGGTCAACATGCGAAGTCTGGAAGATCAACTTGCCGCTTATGCCGCCTATCACCGCGATGCGCGCAATATCGCCACGCATTTTATCGGCATCCCGCTGATCGTTGTCAGCTTGCTGACGCTGCTTTCCCGGCCGGCATGGGGCGCGGGATGGCTGCCGTTTTCGCCGGCCTGCGCGGTGGTTATCATCTCTGCCCTCTATTACCTGCGGCTGAGCCTGCGCCTTGGCGCCATGATGCTGGCGTTGCTGCTGCTGTGCCTCGGATTCGGCGCCTGGGTGGCGTCGCTGTCGACGGCGGCGTGGCTGAGCGTCGGCATCGGTGGCTTCGTGATCGGCTGGCTGTTTCAGTTTGTCGGGCACTTCTGGGAGGGGCGAAAACCGGCGTTTATGGACGACGTGACGGGCCTTATCATCGGCCCGCTGTTCGTGCTGGCGGAAGCCTGCTTCCTGGCCGGCGGGCTGCGCGAACTGCAGCGGAACATCGAAATGCGCGCGGGAAAAGTGCGCAGCGGGAGGGCATGAGGTGGGCTTGATTCCTACGGTGACGGACGCTGATATCCGCCCCCTCCCGCCGCATTTTTAACAAAATCGCAAAAGTCTTTTAGCTTCTCACCGGCTTATTTTTGCTGTGACCAATGTCATACTTTCGGCATCTTAACTGTTCCCGCGCTTCGGCAGCGGTAAACCGGAGTTGTTGCATGAAAGTGAATTATCCCTTGTTAGCGCTGGCGGTAGGGGCGTTCGGCATCGGCACCACCGAATTCTCTCCCATGGGCTTGCTGCCGACCATCGCCAAAGGGGTGGACGTCTCCATTCCGATGGCCGGCATGTTGATCAGCGCCTATGCCGTCGGCGTGATGGTCGGCGCGCCGCTGATGACGCTGCTGCTTTCGCACCGGGCGCGCAGAAGCGCGCTGATTTTCCTGATGGCGATCTTTACCCTGGGCAACGTGCTGTCGGCCATCGCGCCGGATTACACCACCCTGATGCTGTCGCGCATTATCACCAGCCTGAACCACGGCGCCTTCTTTGGCCTTGGATCGGTGGTGGCCGCCAGCGTGGTGCCGAAAGAGAAACAGGCCAGCGCCGTGGCGACCATGTTTATGGGGCTGACCATCGCCAATATTGGCGGGGTGCCCGCCGCCACCTGGCTGGGTGAAACCATCGGCTGGCGCATGTCGTTCCTGGCGACGGCCGGGTTGGGCGTGATCGCCATGTTGGGGCTGTGGTTCTCGTTGCCGAAAGGAAGCGCCGGTGCGCGCCCTGACGTCAAGCGCGAGCTGTCGGTACTGGTGCGGCCGCAGGTGCTGACCGCGCTGCTGACCACCGTGCTGGGGGCGGGGGCGATGTTCACGCTCTATACCTACATCTCGCCGGTATTGCATCACATCACTGAGGCGACGCCGCTGTTTGTGACCGTGATGCTGGTGCTGATCGGCGTCGGTTTCTCCATCGGCAACTACCTCGGCGGCAAATTCGCCGACCGTTCCGAGAGCGCGACGCTGAAGGGTTTTCTGCTGCTGTTGGTGGCCATCATGCTGTTGATCCCGCTGCTGGCGCGCAGTGAAATCGGCGCGGCGGTGAGCATGGTGATTTGGGGCGCGGCGACCTTCGCGGTGGTGCCGCCGCTGCAGATGCGCGTGATGCGTGTGGCCAGCGAAGCGCCGGGGCTGTCGTCTTCGGTCAACATCGGCGCCTTCAACCTGGGCAACGCGCTGGGCGCCGCCGCCGGTGGCGCGGTGGTCTCTGCCGGTCTGGGCTACAGCTTCGTGCCGGTAATGGGGGCGATTATCGCCGGGTTGGCGCTGCTGTTGGTGTTGTTCACCAGCCGCACTGCCGCAAAAGTCGTCTACGCCAACGGCTAAGCGACAGCGTGCGGCGGGTTTTTACTCGCCGCACGCTGTTTGCCGCATAAAACATGAACGGATATCAAACCCCGGCCCTATTTATCTGTTCGGCTTCAAGCCTTAGCCGCTATCATTATCTTTGTGTATAGGTGGCCGCCGCTCGGTGCGGCGCCTCTGGGATAATGAAAGACCTGCCTAAGGAAAGATCCAAATGAGAAATATCTTCTTCTTCGATGCGATGCTGACACCAAAAATCATCACCGCCGTTTACTGGCTGGCGCTGTTGGGCGTGTTGATCAGCGGTATCGGCATGATGTTCTACGGCGAGTTCTTCCGCGGCCTGTTCGGCATCATCGTAGGTGGCGTGTTTGTGCGCGTGGCGTTCGAGATGATCATCATTGCGTTTAAAAATAACGAGTATCTGCGTAAGATCGCCGAAAAACCGTAATCGTGCCACGACGCCGGGCGCCGCCCGGCGTTGTTTTACCTTCCCTTCCCGTCTGTGTTATTCAAAACCGAGCAGGCTGAACGCATCGTCCTGCGGGGCGTAACCCAGCAGGCGACGGGTCTCTTCCAGCGATAAACGCGTGTAGCGGTTATTGGAAACCCCGTGCACCACCGCATATTGCACCCCTTCGACACGAATGCAGCGCTCCAGCAGATCGGCGGCGTCGCGATGGCTGAGAAACGCGCTCATGTCGCGGGCGCTGAGCCGATCCCCCGGGCTCAGGGTGGTGAAGTTGGCGATGCGCACCGACAGCGCGGAAAGCCCTTCCTGATGGGCAAAATAGGCGGCGATACCTTCACCGAAGGCTTTGCTGGCGCCGTACAGGTTCTTCGGTTTCGGCGCGTCATCCGGGCGGATTTGGTAATCGAGCGGATAGCCTTCCACCGCCTGTGCGCTGCTGGCGAACACCACCCGGCGGCAACCGGCGTCTTTCGCCGCGCGGAAGATATTGAAGGTACCGAGAATGTTGTTGTCCATCAACGAGCCGCAGAAGTCGGCGTCGGGGGAGGGATCGGCCGCCAGATGCAACACGGTGTCGATATTAGCGCAGGCCGCGCGGCAGGCGTCGAGATCGGCGATGTTGAAGCTGATGACTTCGTCGCCGGGCTGCAGATCGCGCAGCAGGCTGATGTCTCGTTCCGCCAGGCGCAGCGCGTAGCGATCGCCCATCGCCTGACGAAACGCCGTGGCTACCCGGCCGCCGGCACCGGTGATCAGAATCCGTCCCAACTCAGTCCGCAACGTCATGGCCGTCGTCATCCCTAAAATCGATTATGTGTTGACCAGTAATAATCCCCCGCGTGACTTTTGTCCAGTATTTATATTAGAGAATATGATGATTTATGCCGGAAGCGGGCATGTTTTTCCCAGCGTCTCAACCAGGAAAGTCATTACGGCGCGCACGGCGGCGGTACGCGCCAAATCGGGATAGGTGACCAGCCAAAGTTCACGCGTTGGCGCGGCGCTTGCCGTGGGCAACGAAACCAGATGTGGATCGTTATCGGCGACAAACGTCGGCAAAACGGCAGCACCTAACCCCGATCGTGCCGCTTGTTGCAGTGAAAACAGATCGCTGGCCTGAAAGACCACCGGTCGCCCCTGTAACAGCTGTTGCAGCCATTGCTGATGCGGCTGTTGCCGGTAGTGATGGTCATAGGCGAGAAAGCGGCGTGCCGCGTCGGGCAGTGCGGCGTGCTCCGGTGCGGCATATAGCGCGTAGCGCATCATGCCGATGCGCTGTGCCAGCAGCTCCGGCTGCTGTGGGCGTACCATGCGCACGGCAATGTCGGCTGCACCGCGATCCAGCTCGGCGAGCGCCGACTCACCCGACAGCGTCAATACGATCTGTGGAAAAGCCTGGTTAAATGAGGCAATGCGCGGCGCGAGAACATGCGCGGCGATCGACGGCGGCGCACTGATGCGCACGCTGGCCTGTGGCGTCGCGCCGGCGCTGCGCGCATGGCGGATAATGGCCTGGCTCTGCGCGTCGATCCCGGCCGCCAGCCCGGCGATGGCCAGCCCGTCCTGGGTCAGCGGGGTGCTGCGCGGATGGCGCACGATCAAACGCAGGCCGAGCGCCTGTTCCAGCGCCGCTACGCGTCGCCCGACGGTGGCGTGATCGCAGCCCAGTTCCCGCGCTGCCGCCGACAACGAACCGGTGCGCGCCAGCGCCACGAAGTGTTTTAAATCCTGCCAGTCAAACATCGGTGAATTCCTGCACATTGATGATGCATTTTTTGGGAATATTCACACGAATAACGCCGTGATTCAATGTGTGAACGTTTCCTTTTAAATTGAATTATTCAATTAGAGTTTCTTATGAATTTGCGATTGCAGCAACGTACGGCATTGGTCACGGGTGCCAGTGAAGGGATCGGCGCCGGCATGGTCAGGGTGCTGGCCGCTCAAGGGGTCACGGTAGTGGCCACCGCAAGACGCGGTGACCGGTTGCAGGCCTTGGCGGATGAGGTGGAACGGCAAGGCGCAGTGCGTCCGCAGGTGATCGTTGCCGATGTGACCGAACCTGAGGCTCTCGCCCGTTTGGCGGCGCAGGCGCTGCGCCAGCTGGGGACAGTCGATATTCTGATCAACGCGGTCGGCGCATTTCACCCCACGGCGCTGGACGAAAGCGATCGTGGTTGGAATGACGCTTTCGCTTTGAACTTCACGCCGGCCCGGCGGTTGACTCAGGCTTTGTTGCCGGCCATGCAGGCACAAGGCTGGGGCAGGGTGATCAACATCAGCGGCTCGATGGAACCGCGCAGCCTGAGCGCGGCCAGCGCCGCCAAGGGCGCGCTGCATCTGTGGGCCAAAGGATTGGCCGGCGATGTGGCTGCGCAGGGTGTCACCGTCAATACGCTGCAACCCGGGCGCATCAACAGCGAACAGGTTCGGGAACGATTGTATCCGTCTGAGGCGGCGCGCCAGGCGTTCATTGCGCAACATATCCCGATCGGCTACTTCGGCGAACCGGAAGACATGGCGTATCTGGCGGCGTTTCTTTGCTCCCCGCTCGCGCGATATATCACCGGTGCGGTGATCCCGGTAGATGGCGGCATGCATTATTTCGCGCATTGAGGCCATTCTGTATAAGCGATCACAGTTCGGCAATTTGCCGGCGCAAAGGCTTGCCCCGGCAAAATCTGCGGTGTTAACGTCATAACTCAACCGATTTAGGGTTGTTACTGCTACGGCAGGCAAAACCTAAACCTCGCGTTTCTGTTCCCCGATGGGGCAGAGGCCGTGAGGTTTAGGTTTTTTTTTGCGCCGAATTCCGCCTCAGCGCCAGGCCAGTGCGGGGAGGGGAGCGGCAGAACGCGAAGTCTAAGGATAACCATATGAAATATGACACATTAGCCAGTGAGATTTTGGCCGGCGTCGGTGGCCGCGACAATGTGAAAAGCCTGGTGCACTGTGCCACCCGCCTGCGTTTCAAGCTGCGCGACGACACTCGTGCCAATGCGGCAGCGCTGAAGAAAAATCCCGGCGTCATCATGGTGGTGGAGAGCGGCGGCCAGTTCCAGGTGGTGGTGGGCAACCACGTGGCGGAGGTGTTCGACGCGGTGAACCGGGTCGGCGGATTGGCCGAGGGCGCGCCGAGCGACGACGCGGGCGGCAAAAAAGACAACCTGCTCAGCCGTTTTATCGATCTGGTGTCCGGCATTTTTACCCCGCTGCTCGGGGTGATGGCCGCGTCGGGGATCCTGAAAGGCTTCCTGGCGTTGAGCCTGGCCTGCGGCTGGCTGTTGGAGAGCGGCGGCACCTTCAAAATGCTGTTCGCCGCCAGCGATGCGCTGTTCTACTTCTTCCCGATCATGCTCGGCTACACCGCTGGGAAAAAATTCGGCGGCAACCCCTTCGTCACCATGGCGATCGGCGGCGCGTTGACGCATCCGCTGATGATGGCGGCGTTCGAAGCGGCGCAGCAGCCGGGGGCGGTGCGCGAATACTTCTTCGGCATTCCGCTGACCTTCATCAACTACAGCTCGTCGGTGATCCCGATCATCTTCGCAGCCTGGGTGTCCTGCCGCCTGGAGCCGCTGTTTAACCGGGTGATCCACAGCGCGCTGCGCAATTTCATCACGCCGCTGCTGTGCCTGGCGATCACCGTGCCGTTGACCTTCCTGCTGATCGGCCCGGCGGCGACCTGGCTCAGCCACCTGCTGGCCAACGGCTATCAGAGCATTTACGCCTTTAACCCGATCATCGCCGGCGCCTTTATGGGGGCGATGTGGCAGGTATGCGTGATCTTCGGCCTGCATTGGGGGTTGGTGCCGTTGATGATCAATAACCTGAGCGTGCTGGGACGCGACACCATGGTGCCGCTGCTGTTGCCGGCGGTAATGGGGCAGGTCGGCGCCACGCTGGGCGTGATGCTGCGCACCCGCGACGCCAAGCTGCGGGCGCTGTCCGCTTCGGCCATCGGCGCCGGGATTTTCGGCATCACCGAGCCGGCGGTGTACGGCGTTACGCTGCCGAACAAGCGCCCGTTCATCTTCGGCTGCATCGGCGGCGCGCTGGGCGGTGCGGTGATCGGCTACTTCCATACCTCGGTCTACTCGTTCGGCCTGGTGAGCGTATTCACCTTCGCGCAGATCATCCCCGGCGGCGGCATCGACGCCACGGTATGGGGCGCGATCGGCGGCACCCTGCTGTCATTCGTGTTCGCCGCGCTGGCCAGCTACCTGTTCGGCGTCGCGCCGGCGGAAGACGCGGCGCAGCCTGAAGCCGCCGCGCCGCTTAACCGCAAGCAGGCCATCCTCAGCCCGATCGCCGGCGACATCGTGCCACTGGATCAGGTGAACGACGCGACCTTCGCCAGCGGCCTGCTGGGAAAAGGCGTGGCGATCGCGCCGCAGCAAGGGCGCGTGGTGGCGCCGGTGAGCGGCAGCGTGGCGTCGCTGTTCAAAACCAAACACGCCATCGGCATCGAATCAGACGACGGCGCGGAAATTCTCATCCACGTCGGCATCGATACCGTGAAGCTGGACGGGGCGCATTTCACCGCCCACGTGCGGGAAGGCGAGCGGGTCGCCCCGGGCGATCTGCTGATCGAGTTCGACCAGGCGGCGATCCATGCCGCCGGCTTTGACACCACCACGCCGATCATCATCAGCAACAGCGATGACTACGTGGACGTGTTGACCAGCGGCCTGTCTCCGGTGCAGGAACAGGCGCCGCTGCTGACTTTATTACGTTAATTGAGGAGCAAGCGATGAACGGCAAGTTTCCGCAACATTTTCTGTGGGGCGGCGCGGTAGCGGCGAACCAGGTAGAAGGCGCGTATCAGGCCGACGGCAAGGGGCTGTCGACCTCCGATCTGCAGCCGCAGGGCATCTTCGGTGCCATCACGCCGCGCACGGCGGGCGACAGCGGCATCAAGGACGTGGCGATCGATTTCTATCATCGCTACCCGGAGGACATCGCGCTGTTCGCCGAAATGGGCTTCAAGTGTCTGCGCACCTCGATCGCCTGGACGCGCATCTTCCCGCAGGGCGACGAAGATACGCCGAACGAAGCAGGGCTGGCGTTTTACGATCGGCTGTTCGACGAGATGGCGAAGTACGGCATTCAGCCGCTGATCACGCTGTCGCACTATGAGATGCCGTACGGCCTGGTGAAGAACTACGGCGGCTGGGGCGATCGCCGCACCATCGATTTCTTCGAGCGCTATGCACGCACCGTGTTCGAACGCTACAAGCACAAGGTCAAACACTGGCTGACCTTCAACGAAATCAACATGTCGCTGCACGCGCCCTTCACCGGCGTCGGTCTGCCGCAGCAGAGCGACAAGAGCGCCGTCTATCAGGCGATCCACCATCAGCTGGTGGCCAGCGCCAGAGCGGTGAAGGCCTGTCACGAGATCGTGCCGGAGGGCAAAATCGGCAACATGCTGCTGGGCGGCATTCTGTATCCGCTGAGCTGCAAGCCGGAAGATCTGCTGGAAACCCAGCGGCAAAACCGCGACTGGCTGTTTTTCGGCGACGTGCAGGTGCGCGGCTACTATCCGGCCTATATGCAGCGCTTCTTCCGTGAAAACGGCATTCAGGTGGCGATCACCGATGAAGATCGGCAAGCGCTGCGTGAAACCGTCGATTTCATCTCGTTCAGCTACTACATGAGCGGCTGCGTCACCGCCGACCCGGAGCAGTACGAAACGGCACGCGGCAACATCCTCGATATGGTACCGAACCCGCACCTGGCCAGCTCGGAGTGGGGCTGGCAAATCGATCCGATCGGGCTGCGTTACTTGCTCAACGTGCTGTACGACCGCTATCAGAAGCCGCTGTTCATCGTCGAGAACGGGCTGGGTGCCAAAGACCGCGTCGAGGCCGACGGCAGCATCCACGACGACTACCGCATCAACTACCTCAATGACCATCTGGTGCAAGTGGCGGAAGCGATCGACGACGGCGTCGAGGTGATGGGCTACACCAGTTGGGGGCCGATCGATCTGGTCAGCGCCTCGAAGGCGGAAATGTCGAAGCGCTACGGCTTTATTCACGTCGACAGAGACGATGCCGGCAACGGCAGCCTCGAACGCCGCCGCAAGAAGAGTTTCTACTGGTATCGCGATGTGATCCACAGCAATGGCGCCAGCCTGAAAGACCGACGCTAGACCTTCAGCCCGGCGGCAAGCGCCGGGCGTTAACCTTAACGTTAATCGCTGCTGTTTATGATGGGAAATTCTCTCCCAGGGAATGCTGTTGCCCGCAGTCAGCCGTTATGCGGAGAAATATAATAATGATGAAAAGCTTATTACCTCGTTCCATGACCCTGGCGGCGCTGGCGCTGCTCTGTAGCCAGACGCAGGCGGAAACGCTGCAAACCGGCAAGGACGTCGAAGCCCCCACAGCCAAATGGGAAGGGGTGGCGCTCGGCTTTGAGCCGCCACAGCCTGGGCTGTTGGGGGATATGCTGGGGATCAGGCCGATCCTGGAGGATCACGGCTTCCACTATAATCTCGGTTACCTCAGCCAGCTGTCGTATAACGCCGGCGGCGGTTACAACCACGATAAACAGGCGTCGTACATCGACCAATTCTCGCTGACCTTCAGCCAGGATTTGCAGGCGCTGACCGGCATTCCGGACGCGGCGATCGAAGGCAATATCGTCAACCGCAACCATGACAACAACCTGACCCGCGATCGCTTGCAAGATCCGCGCGTCGGCCTGACCGATTTGTCGCAGGAGAGCTTTGGCGGGCAGTCGATTACCCGCCTGGGCTGGCTGACCTTCAGCCGTTCCTTCCTCGATCGCCGGCTGCAGTGGCGTATCGGCATGATGAACAAGGTCCAGGATTTCGATCAGATTATCCCCTGCGATTTTCAGACGCTGACGCTGTGCGGCGGCAAGTCCGCCAACTCGCTGACCTGGTACAACTGGAACGTGCATTACTGGGGCACCACGCTGCAGTACAAGCTGACCGACGGCCTGACGCTCAAGGGCGGCGTGATGGAGCAGAACCCGAGCGCCCCCAGCCGCAGCCACGCCTGGAGCTGGTCTACCAAGGGCAGCAAAGGCTTCCTGTTGCCGATGGAGCTGGAGCTGAAAACCCACGCCGTTAACCAGCTGCCGGGGGTGTATAACCTGGGCGTGCTGTTCACCAACGCGCGCCAGAGCGATCTCTATGAAGGGGTGTCCGGCGGGCCGGGCGCCAGCGATCCACAGGGCTATCGCAGCCACGATCGCACCTGGTTCCTGTATACCGGCTTCAACCAGCAGGTGACGCGCCATGCGGACGACGTCAACCGCGGTCTGAGCGTGTTCTACAGCCTGGGGCTGGGGGATCAGCGCAGCAACTACCTGCACTGGTCCACCTCGACCGGCATTCGTTATCGCGGGCTGTTCGATGCGCGGCCGGACGACTGGCTGGGGCTGGGCGTCTCGGTGGTGAAGCTGAGCGATCGCTACAAAGACAATCAGCGTTATCTCAACCAAATCAATGGCGTCAGCGATTATCACGATCCAAATTATCGGCCGGTACCGGGCCACTCGGTGACGGCGGAGCTCTATTATCGCGTTAACGTGACGCCGTGGCTGCAGCTGCAACCGGGCCTGCAGTACTGGCATCATCCGGCGGGCGTCAGCGAGACGCAGGACGCCTGGGTGACGGCGTTGAAAACGGTGGTGACCTTCTGATCAGGCCGTGCCGCTCTCGCGGTAGCACCGGCGGGCGTGTTCGAACCCGCCGGCGGGCACGCTGTGCGGCGGCTGCAACCTGAGCAACCCTTGCTCAACGATATGGCTGGCCTGACGGCACTGCGTCGGGCCGCCTTCGGTCAGCACCTCCAGCAGGTGCTACTTCTCGATATCGTCATTGCCTTTCCCTGCGCCCCTTCTCGGCATGAAAAAATGCAAAGAAATAGCTTGCGATTACATCGTGCGCTATTTATATTTACAAGCATGAAAAGCATCGATACCGAACAACCCAACGCGAAGAACCTGCTGCAGCTCGATCAGCAGCTCTGTTTCGCGCTGTACTCCGCCAATCTGGCGCTGCATAAAGTTTACCGCAAGCTGTTGAATCAGCTCGAACTCACCTACCCGCAATATCTGGTGATGATGGTGCTGTGGGAGCGCGACGAAGTGACGGTATCGAATATCGGCGAGCGGCTGTTCCTCGATTCCGCCACCCTGACGCCGCTGCTGAAGCGGCTGGAAACCGCCGGTTTGCTGGTGCGCTATCGCGCCACCACCGACGAGCGGCAGGTGATCATCGCCCTGACCGAAGCCGGGCGCGCGCTGCGTGAGCGGGCGCAATCGGTGCCCGAGGCGGTGATGTGCGCCACCGATTGCAGCCTGGACGAAATCGTCTCGCTCAAACAGCAGTTGGAAAAGCTGCGCGGCAGCCTGATCGATCAGATTTGAGCCGCCGTCGCCGGACGCAAGAACGGCGCGGGTGGTCTACACTGTTAGTAAGTGGCAAAAATAAGTAGTGCGCGATTTAATCGCAAAAGATAAACCTGTGACCGGCTTTAGCCCACTGAAGCCGCTGTTATCTCGCCAACCAGCAAGAAGGAATGAACGATGTCTATTGAGAAAGTGGTTTACCGCGCTCACGCCACCGCAACCGGCGGCCGCGACGGCCGTGCAACCTCGTCTGACGGCGTGTTGGATGTGAAACTGGGCGTACCGAAAGAGATGGGCGGTGCCGGCGGTGAAGTCACCAACCCCGAGCAACTGTTCGCCGCCGGTTACTCCGCCTGCTTCCTCGGCGCGCTGAAGTTCGTTGCGGCGAAAGAAAAGGTCAAAATCCCGGCCGAAGCGAAGATCGACGGTACCGTCGGCATCGGTGAAATCCCGAACGGCTTCGGCATTGAAGTGCAGCTGGATATTTCGCTGCCGGGCATCGAGCGCAGCGTAGCGGAAGACCTGGTGAAAAAGGCGCACGTGGTGTGCCCGTATTCCAACGCGACCCGCGGCAATATCGACGTGACGCTGAACGTGAAATAACGTTTTTCGCCGACGCTCTGGAAAATGGAGGGGCTTCCCTCCATTTTTTGTTCTTTCCCGCTGCCAGCTCACACAACGGGGCGAAAAATGCCCGTTTTGTGATAATTCTCTTGATTGCTATCTGCAAAATCACGCTTATTGCCGGTTGGCTGAACCTGCAGCCGCATTGACTGTCTGACAAACTCAGAACTGCTATCGCCCTCCGGAGCCACCGCACTACATGAACAAAATAAAATCGCTATCACAGCAGAATTTATCGTTATTGTTAGCGATCTATATCGGCATCTTTTTAAACCTGTCCGTTTTTTATCGTCGTTTTGATTCGCTTGCACATGGCATTCAGGGGCTTAAGCTTATTTCTGCGGTGACGGAAGTGATCGCCATCGTGTTGTTCACTTTCTTTATCATGCGGTTGGTGTCGCTCGGCGGCCGGTTGTTTTATCGTATCGTCGCGTCGCTGCTGGTGCTGATTTCGGTTGCCGCCAGCTACTACATGACGTTTTTCAACGTGGTGATCGGCTACGGCATCGTGGTGTCGGTGATGACTACCGATATTGACCTGTCGAAAGAAGTGGTCGGCCTGCACTTCGTGCTGTGGATGGTGGCGCTCAGCGCCTTGCCGCTGCTGCTGATCTGGAAGAACAGCCTGCGTTACACCCTGATCGAACAGCTGAAAACGCCCGGTCACCGCATCAAGCCGCTGCTGGTGCTGCTGGCGGTGGTGGCGTTGGTCTGGCTGCCGCTGCGCATGCTGGACGACGAACAGAGCGTGCAGGAGAAGCTCGCCAACGTCGATCTGCCGAGCTACGGCGGCGTGGTGGCGCACTCGTATCTGCCGTCCAACTGGCTGTCGGCGCTGGGGCTGTTTGCCTATACCCGCTATGACGAAAGCCAGGATCAGAGCACGCTGTTCGACCCGGGCAAACACTTCACCTATGTGCCGCCGGCGGACATCGACGACACCTACGTGGTGTTCA
Source organism: Serratia marcescens (assembly GCF_001902635.1). GTDB lineage: Bacteria > Pseudomonadota > Gammaproteobacteria > Enterobacterales > Enterobacteriaceae > Serratia > Serratia marcescens_F. Next base: position 155,147 of record NZ_MJAO01000013.1, read on the forward strand.
TCATCGGCGAAACCACGCGCTGGGATCACATGGGCATGCTGGGTTACGAGCGCGATACCACGCCGCGGCTGTCGAAAGAGAAAAACCTGGTGGCGTTCCGCGGCGAGTCGTGCGACACCGCCACCAAGCTGTCGCTGCGCTGCATGTTCGTGCGTGAAGGCGGCGCCGAGAATAACCCGCAGCGCACGCTGAAAGAGCAAAACGTATTCGCGGTGTTGAAAGAGCTGGGCTTCTCTTCCGAGCTGTTCGCCATGCAGAGCGAAGTGTGGTTCTACAACAACACCGAAGTGGACAACTATGCGTTCCGCGAGATGATCGCGTCCGAGAAGCGCAACGACGGCAAGGCGGTCGACGATATGCTGCTGGTGGACGAAATGAAGGAATCTCTGGCGCGCTATCCGAAGGGCAAACATCTGGTTATCCTGCACACCAAAGGCTCGCATTACCTGTATTCGCAGCGCTACCCGCGCAGCTATGCGCGCTATCAGCCGGAGTGCATGGGGGTGGATGATTCCTGTACCAAGGCGCAGCTGATCAACGCTTTTGATAACACGGTGCTGTATACCGACAGCTTTATCGCCAATGTGATAGACCAGGTGCGCGATAAGAAGGCCATCGTGTTCTACGCCGCCGATCACGGCGAGTCGATCGGCGAGAACATGCATCTGCACGGCACGCCGCGAGACATGGCGCCGCCGGAGCAGTTCCGCGTGCCGATGATGGTGTGGGCGTCTGATACGTTCCTCGAGAACCCGCAACACCTCAGCGCCTTTGAACAGCTGCAGGCGCAGCAGCGTATCGGCAGAACGCACCGCCACGTCGAGTTGTTCGACACTATTCTCGGCTGCCTTGGCTACACCTCGCCGAACGGCGGCATCGTGGATAAGAACAACTGGTGCCATCTGCCACAGACGAAAGCGGCGCCCGTCCATCTGTAACCCTCTCCCGCCGGGTGCCCTGCGCACCCGGTAAATTCACCTAATACATTCTCTTCATCAATTATTCCGGTGTGTGCATACGGTATACTCGCGTACTTCCCCCTTCTAACCGGAGATTTCCATGACCCTGCGCGTGGCGTTTATCGACGATCATGACATTGTGCGCTCGGGCTTTGTGCAGCTGCTGTCGCTGGAGGCCGATATTCAGGTGGTGGGTGAATTCAGCAGCGCAGCGCAGGCGCGCGCCGGCCTGCCGGGGCTGGAGGCGGAAATCTGCATCTGCGACATTTCGATGCCGGACGGCAGCGGGTTGGATCTGTTGGCGGATATTCCCTCCGGCATCCGCGTGGTGATGCTGTCGATGCACGATAACCCGGCGCTGGTGGAAATGGCACTGGAGCGCGGCGCCAGCGGCTTTCTCTCCAAGCGCTGCAAGCCGGAAGATCTGATCACCGCAGTGCGCACCGTCGCCGGCGGCGGCGTTTACCTGATGCCGGAGATCGCGCAGCAGCTGGCGCGGGTCAAGGTGGATCCGCTGACCCGCCGCGAGCGCGAGATCGCGCTATTGCTGGCGCAGGGCCAGGAGGTGCGCGAAATTGCCGCTGCGCTGGGGCTGTCGCCGAAGACGGTGCATGTGCATCGCGCCAATTTGTTCGCCAAGCTGGGCATTACCAACAACGTCGAGCTGGCCAGACGGATGCTGAATCTGTGACACAGCGCCTGATCACCCAGCTGGCGCTGTTTTTCATCTACGCCACCAGCGCGTTTTGCCTGTGGGGCATCGGCACCGCGCTGATCGACCCGCCGTGGCAGGCGCTACTGCTGTTCCCGTTCGGCCTGCGCATGGGCATTTTGCTGCAGAGCCCGTACCGTTTCTGGCCGGGGATCCTACTGGCCGATTTGCTGCTGATGGCGCTGCTGGCGGACCAGTTCGGCTACGGCCCGGCGCTGTGGGCGTCGGTGGCAGTGCTGGTGCTGACGGTGCTGCTCAGCCTGCTGGCCTCGCCCTGGCTATTGCGCCATCAGCAGAGCGACAGCGAATGGCGCTGGCCGTTGTTACAGGGCGCGGTGGTGGCCGCCGCCGCCTTGCTGCAGGCACTGGTGTGGCAACTGGTGAGCGGCGAAGGCGCCCGCGCGCTGTTGCTCGGTCTGACCGGCGGCTTCACCATCGCGCCGACCTGCCTGCTGTTGTGGCACTATCTGGCGCGCCAAATCTGGGTGCCGCTGGAGCCGGGGCTGATCCACAAGCCGGTGGAGCTGCGCCTGGGTCACCTGGCCAGCTATCTGCTGCTGTTTGCGTTCAGCATCTGGCTGCAGCAGCAGGTGAACGCCGCCGAGCTGCGCCGTTTCGCGCCGTTCTGCCTGGCCATTCCTATCGTGTTCATGTCTTACCGCTACGGCTGGCAGGGCGCGCTGTTGGCGACGCTGCTCAACGGCGTGGCGCTGATGGTCAACGAGCCGCCGCAGCCGGAGTCGCACCGCGATCTGCTGCTGTCGCTGCTGGCCCAAAGCCTGACCGGACTGCTGCTGGGCGCCGGCATTCAGCGCCAGCGCGAGCTGAATCAGCAACTGCGGCTGCGGCTGGCGGAGAACCGCCAGCTGGCGCGGGCGCTGGTGACGGCGGAGGAGCAAACCCGGCGCGAGGTGGCGCGCGAGCTGCATGATGAGGTGGGGCAGACCATCACCGTGATCCGCACCCAGGCCAGCATCGTCAAACGCCTGGCGCCGGAGCCGGCGGTGATCGGCTGCGCCGACGCCATCGATGCGTTGGCGCTGCGGGTCTATGACGGGGTGCACGACGTGCTGACCCAGCTGTGGCCGGCGGCGCTGAACAACCTGCCGCTGTCGGCGGCGGTGGCGGCGATGCTGCGGGAGTCGCTGCCGCAGGACGCGTCGCTGGTGAGCAGCCTGCAGTGGCAGGTGCCGGACGAGCTGCTGGATGAAACGCTAAAAATCACGCTGTACCGGGTGTGCCAGGAAGGGGTGACCAATGTGTGCCGTCACGCCGGCGCCAGCCGCCTGGAACTGGACGCACGCCTGCAGCCACGCAAAGGCGCCGCGCCGCTGATCGCCCTGACCATCCGCGATAACGGCGCGGGTTTCGATGCGGCAAACCATCAGCCGGGGTATGGCCTGCGCGGCATGCAGGAGCGCATCAGCGCCCTCGGCGGCAGTCTGAGGTTCACCGCTGAACGGGGCACCTGTTTGAGTGTGATCTTGCCCACAGTTTCGCCGGCGCAAACGCAAAACTAGGAAAAACTCCTAACCGCGTCGGGAATCCGGCGTAAGCCTCCCGCGCGCGCGCGGAGCATCATAGCGGCACTTTATTCAATCCTCTGAGGTTCCACATGTGGTCTTTCCTTAAAAGCCGCTCGGACGCGCCGCAGGTCACCGATCAACGGCAGATCGACGCCAGCTACAAATACTGGCGCATCCAGCTGATGTGCACCATGTACATCGGCTACGCCGCGTTTTACTTCACGCGCAAAAGCTTCAACTTCATCATGCCGGCGATGCTGAGCGATCTGGGTCTGACGATGTCCGACGTCGGCATTCTCGGCACGCTGTTCTACATCACCTACGGCTGTTCGAAATTCATTTCCGGCATGATCAGCGATCGTTCCAACCCGCGTTACTTTATGGGGCTGGGCCTGATCATGACCGGGGTGCTGAATATCTTCTTCGGCCTCAGTTCGTCGCTGCTGATGCTGGGCACGCTGTGGATCCTCAACGCCTTCTTCCAGGGCTGGGGCTGGCCGCCGTGCTCCAAAATCCTCACCAGCTGGTATTCGCGCTCCGAGCGCGGCAGCTGGTGGGCGATTTGGAACACCTCACATAACGTCGGCGGCGCGCTGATCCCGCTGCTGGTGGGCTTTATCTCGCTGCACTTCAGCTGGCGTTACGGCATGATTATTCCCGGTATCATCGGCGTGGTACTGGGCCTGCTGATGTGCTGGCGCCTGCGCGACAAGCCATCCACCATGGGGCTGCCGAGCGTCGGCAAATGGCGCAACGACGCCATGGAGCTGGTGCAGGAGTCGGAAGGCCAGGGGCTGAGCAACCGCGAAATCATCAAGCGCTATGTGCTGACCAACAAGTACATCTGGCTGCTGGCGGTCTCTTACGTGCTGGTGTACATCGTGCGTACCGCGATCAACGACTGGGGCAACCTCTACCTGACGCAGGAAAAGGGGTACTCGCTGATGACCGCCAACTCGGCCATTTCGCTGTTTGAAGTGGGCGGCTTTATCGGCTCGCTGGTGGCCGGCTGGGGCTCCGACAAACTGTTCCGCGGCAACCGCGGCCCGATGAACCTGATCTTCGCCATCGGTATCTTCCTGTCGGTGGCGGCGCTGTGGCTGATGCCGGGCGTCACCTACCTGCTGCAGGCTTGTTGCTTCTTCGCCATCGGCTTCTTTATCTTCGGCCCGCAGATGCTGATCGGCATGGCGGCGGCGGAGTGCTCGCACAAGGATGCGGCGGGAGCGGCGACCGGTTTCGTCGGCCTGTTCGCCTACCTGGGGGCCGCGTTGTCCGGTTACCCGATTGCGCGGGTAATGGAGGTGTGGCACTGGAACGGCTTCTTCGTGGTGATTTCCATCGCCGCCTGCCTGTCGGCGCTGTTCCTGTTGCCGTTCCTGCGTGCGCAGACGCCGGCGCTGAAACCGGCCAAAGCCTGAGTAAAATACGCTGCGCAACCCCCGGCGCAGCGC
>NZ_MJAO01000014.1 GCF_001902635.1 Serratia marcescens
AATTGAAGCCGCCCGCAAGGTGACCGACAAGCCGTCGCTGCTGATGTGCAAGACCGTTATCGGCTTCGGTTCGCCGAACAAGGCCGGCACCCACGACGTGCACGGTGCCGCGCTGGGCGCTGCCGAAGTAGCCGCCACCCGCGAAGCGCTGGGCTGGAAATACGCCGCCTTTGAAATCCCGCAGGACATCTACGCCCAGTGGGACGCCAAAGAAGCCGGCCAGGCCAAAGAAGCGGCCTGGAACGACAAGTTCGCCGCCTACGCCAAGGCCTTCCCGGAGCAGGCTGCCGAGTTCAAGCGCCGCATGAACGGCGAGCTGCCGGCCGACTGGAAAGCCGACGCCAAAGCGTTCGTGGAAAAACTGCAGGCCAACCCGGCCAACATCGCCAGCCGCAAGGCATCGCAGAACGCGCTGGAAGCGTTCGGCAAGGTGCTGCCGGAGTTCCTGGGCGGCTCCGCCGACCTGGCGCCGAGCAACCTGACGATGTGGTCCGGCTCGAAAGCGCTGAACGTTGACCCGGCGGGCAACTACATTCATTACGGCGTGCGCGAGTTCGGCATGACCGCCATCACCAACGGCATCGCGCTGCACGGCGGCTTCCTGCCGTACTCGGCGACCTTCCTGATGTTCGTGGAATACGCCCGCAACGCGGTACGCATGGCGGCGCTGATGAAGCTGCGCAACGTGTTCGTCTACACCCACGACTCCATCGGTCTGGGCGAAGACGGCCCGACCCACCAGCCGGTGGAGCAGCTGGCGAGCCTGCGCGTGACCCCGAACATGAGCACCTGGCGCCCGTGCGACCAGGTGGAATCGGCGGTGGCATGGCAGTACGGCATCGAGCGCAACGACGGCCCGACCACGCTGGTGTTCTCGCGCCAGAACCTGACGCAGCAGCCGCGCACCGCAGAGCAGCTGGCGAACGTGTACCGCGGCGGCTACGTGCTGAAAGACTGCGCGGGCACGCCGGAGGTCATCCTGATTGCCACCGGCTCCGAAGTGGGCATCACGGTGGACGCGGCGGACAAACTGACCACGGCGGGCCGCAAGGTGCGCGTGGTGTCGATGCCGTCGACCGATGCGTTCGACAAGCAAGATGCGGCGTACCGCGAGTCGGTGCTGCCGGCGGCGGTGACGGCGCGCGTGGCGGTGGAAGCGGGTATCGCGGACTACTGGTACAAGTACGTGGGCCTGAACGGCGCCATCGTGGGCATGACCACCTTCGGTGAGTCGGCGCCGGCGGAGCAGCTGTTCGCCGAGTTCGGCTTCACCGTGGACAACGTGGTGGCCAAGGCGCAGGCGCTGCTGAAGTAAGCAGCCTGGCGCAAGCCGATAAAAAAGCCGGTCATCATGACCGGCTTTTTTTACTCCATCACCCGATGAACCTGTAAATACTGCAACAGCATGATGGTCTTGCCGTCTTTAATACGGCCATCGGCGATCATCGCCACCGCTTCGCTGAACGGCAGCTCGATCACTTCGATATCTTCATCTTCGATGCCTCCTCCGGCCGCATGACGCTCATCGTCGTGGTATTCGGCGATAAAGAAGTACACGATCTCGGTCACGCCGCCCGGCGACATATAAGCTTCGAAGATCTTCTTGACCTCTCCCACCTGAAAACCGGTCTCCTCCACCGCCTCACGGCGCGCGCACTGCTCCGGTGAATCGGCGTCCAACAAGCCGGCGCAGGCCTCCAGCAGCATGCCGCTCTCGTTGCCGTTGACATACGTCGGCATGCGGAACTGGTTGGTCAGCACCACCGTGCCCTTGGCGCGGTTGTACAGCAAAATAGTGGCGCCGTTGCCGCGATCGTAAACCTCGCGCATCTGTTGCACCGAGCCGCCGTTCTTGCGTTTCAGATCGAACGTGTACTTATGCAGCACATACCAGTTGTCCGACAGCAGTTCTTTTTTCACATTCTCAATTTTCGACGACATGACCCTTTTCCCTTGAGTTGCAACGTGAAGATCATACCGCGATTACGCCGCGCCGCAGCAGACGATTTGCAACAAAAATCGCACCGGTACCCTCCCGGCTAACACGGGCTTAAAAAGTGAAAAAGAAGTCGCGGACAGGCGCATGACATCGCATAAAACCCAGTGAGAATCGCCGCCGGAAAGACAAATCGTCAGGGCAAACCGACGCGCACCGCAACAATCGGCGGGCATTTCGCTATTTATTTGATTACACAACGACAATTGTTCCCATTTTGTTGACAACTTGATACAAATCGCGGTGCATTTTAGTTGCAAAAGTTATAGTTTTGCTTTCGAATGAAACTGGCGAAGCGCATCGCCTGAGAGAAAAGGATCCGTGATTGCTTGTTAAACGTTCCGTGACCGGCAGCCTGGCCAGAGCGCTGTTCGGCATCGTGATATTGTCGGTGCTCGCCACCGGGTTGGCGTTGACCACCGTCGCCGGCAGCCAGAACGACGCCGAAGCGATCAATATCGCCGGTTCGCTGCGCATGCAAAGCTATCGCTTGGCGTTCGATCTCGACCAGCAGAGCGCAGAGCTGGAGCTGCATCTGCAACAGTACCGGCAATCGTTGCAGGCGCCGGTGCTGCAAAAACTGGCGCGCTTTTACGTGCCGTCCGAGGTGCGAAACCACTATCTGGCGCTGCAACAGACGTGGCAAACGATGGAGCAGCAGATCCGCAGCGGGCAAGCGGCCGCCTACCGGGCTGAGGTCGCCGGCTATGTCAATCGCGTCGATCATTTCGTTTCCGCCCTGCAGCGCTATTCCGAGCTGAAACTCACTCTGGTGGCCGCCATCAGCGTACTGGGTTACGCCGCCATCATCGGTCTGGTACTGTTCTGCATCCGCTTTATGCGCCGCCAGGTGGTCGCGCCGCTGCAGCATCTGGTCGACGCCAGCCAGCGTGTGCAGCAACGCAACTTCAGCCATCCGCAGCTGGACGTGGCGCTGCCGAACGAGCTCGGCGTGCTGTCACAAACCTTCAGCGCCATGTCGGACGAACTGGCCCGGCTCTATCAATCGCTGGAGCTGAAAGTGCAGGAAAAAACCCGGCGCCTGCAGCAGGCCAACGAAACGCTGGAGGTGCTGTATCGCTGCTCGCAGGCGCTGAGCGTGCGCCAGATCGACCCGCAGGCGTTCGAAAATATTCTGCGCATCGTGCGCCAAAGCGAACGGCTGCGCTGCATCCAGCTAAGCGTGGCGGATAACCGGTGGCAACTGAGTGAGGGGGAAGCGGCGCCGACGCAACCCTGGAGCGCGCTGCCAATTACCCAGGGCGACAAACCGCTGGGCGAGTTGCGCTGGCAGCCCGAGGCGCACCCGCCGCATCCGCACCTGATGCAGAGCCTGGCCAACATGCTGGGCCGCGGGGTTTACTTCAACCGGGCGCAAAAACAGCACCAATATTTGCTGTTGATGGAAGAGCGCGCGACCATCGCCCGCGAGCTGCACGATTCGTTGGCGCAGGCACTGTCGTTCCTGCGCATCCAGCTTACGCTGCTCAGGCGCGCCGCCGACGATCCGGCGGCACAAACGATTATCGACGACTTCGATCGCACGCTGGCCGACGCCTATCGCCAGCTGAGAGAATTGCTGGCCACCTTCCGCCTCAATATTCAGGAGGCGGATCTGAACGCCGCGCTGGAGCAGCTGTTGCAGCCATTAAAGGCTCTAACCGCCGCGCGGATTCAGTTACACTGTCGGCTTTCCTCACAGGCGCTCAACGCCCAGCAGCAGGTGCACGCGCTGCAGATCGTGCGCGAGGCGGTGCTCAATGCCGTCAAGCACGCCGGCGCGAACGAGATCGCGGTCTGTTGCGAGGTCAACGCCGCAGGCGACAACGTTTTCAGCATTACCGACGACGGCTGCGGCATCGCCAGTCTGGAAGAACCGGAAGGGCACTATGGCTTGACCATCATGAGCGAACGCGCGGCGCGATTGGGAGGAACGCTGTGCATCCAGCGCAGAAGCGCCGGCGGCACGGCGGTCTGCCTGACATTCCCGCCCTGACCTCTCTGCTGTTCACCCTGCGTTACGGTTGTCCCCGGGCGGAAGACCGCCGGGGGAGGTTTGCGGTGCAGATTGCCGCTATTTTTGAAGAGACAGTCCCACTGTGAAGCACGCCCCAGGGCGCGTTTGAGTGGCTTTACTTGCTACAGGGAGCATATTTCATGGTGATGAAGCAATACCGAGTCATGATCGTTGACGATCATCCGTTGATGCGGCGCGGCATCAAGCAACTGCTGGGACTGGATGCGCGATTTAGCGTGGTGGCAGAGGCCGGCAACGGCAGCGAAGCGGTTGCGCTGGCGCTGCAACACGCCCCTGACGTGATTTTGCTGGATCTGAACATGAAGGGCATGTCCGGGCTGGATACGCTGCGAGCCCTGCGCGACGAAAGCGTGGATGCGCGCATCATCGTGCTGACGGTTTCCGACGCGCGCAGCGATCTGTATGCGCTGATCGACGCCGGCGCCGACGGCTACCTGCTGAAAGACAGCGAGCCGGAGCAGCTGCTGGAACACATCAGCGCCGCCGCCGAAGGGCAGAACGTGATCAGCGACGCCATGGCCGACTATCTGCTGGCACGCAGCGAACAGCGCGATCCCTTCGCCGCCTTGACCGAGCGCGAGCTGGACGTCTTGCAAGAGGTGGCGCGTGGCCTGTCCAACAAACAGGTGGCGGCGCAGCTGCATATCTCTGAGGAAACCGTGAAGGTGCACATCCGCAACATACTGCGCAAGCTGGACGTGCGTTCTCGCGTGGCGGCGACGGTGATGTACCTGGAGCACAAAAGTCAATAATCGCCCCGCCCCGGCCGATGCGCCGGGGCAGCTTACTCGATGGCGCTGAGCAGCGCCTGATGATGCTGGTGCACCCAGCTCTTGTTGAACGGCCCCCAGCTTTCCAACTGATAGAAACCGTCGTTGTTGCGCACGCCTTGCTGCACGAACTGCAGCTCGACGCCCATGCCGGGCAGCGCCTTCAGCACATCCTGTAACGTGCGGCGCGGCCAACCGGTCAACGCCATCAACCGCGGCACATTGGGCCGTTCACTGTGACTGATTAGCCAACACAAATAAAGCCGACGGGCAAATACCGGGTTAATTCCCATGCCAAGCTCCTGCTGTAAGGTGAGTCCAGTTTACTGTCCGGTTCCCCGCGGCGAAGAGACGCGCAAGGCCTTTGATAGTAATAAAAATGTCTTAATAGCGTGCATTTACCGACGCCAGTGCGCCAACGCCGTTTTCCGCTACCGTTATTTACACTATCTCCTTTTTTTCTCCACGCTTTCCTCGGCTATCCCGAGTAAAGTGCAATAGCGCCGGGATCCTTCCCTGCCGCTGAAATGCATAATTCTGATGCGTTTTAAAGATAGAACAAGTCATAACGAGGTTCGCGCTGCATGGCCAATTTTTTTATTGATCGCCCGATTTTCGCCTGGGTACTGGCAATTATTCTTTGCCTGACCGGAGCGTTGGCGATTTTTTCACTGCCGGTAGAACAATACCCGAATTTGGCACCGCCGAACGTGCGCATTAGCGCAACTTATCCAGGCGCTTCGGCGCAAACGCTGGAAAATACCGTTACTCAAATCATCGAACAGAATATGACCGGCCTCGACAACATGATGTATATGTCGTCGCAGAGCACCAACACCGGTCAGGCGACCGTGACGCTGACGTTCGAAGCCGGCACCGATCCCAACGAAGCGATGCAGCAGGTGCAAAACCAGCTGCAGGCGGCGATCAAACGCCTGCCGCAGGCGGTGCAAAATCAGGGGGTTACAGTCTCGAAATCCGGCGATACCACGCTGATGATGGTGGCGTTCGTCTCCACCGACAACAGCATGGATAAACAGGACATCGCCGATTACATCGTCTCCAACCTGCAGGATCCGCTCAGCCGCATCAACGGCGTCGGCAGCATGGATGTGTATGGCTCGCAATACGCCATGCGCATCTGGCTCGATCCCAACAAGCTCAACAGTTACCAACTCACTACCCAGGACGTGGTCAAGGCCATTCAGTCGCAGAACGCCCAGGTGGCGGTCGGCCAACTGGGCGGCACGCCATCGGTGGATAAACAGGCGCTGAACGCCACCATCAACGCCCAGTCGCAGCTCCAAACGCCGGAGCAGTTCCGCCAGATCACCCTGCGGGTCAATCAGGACGGGTCGCTGGTGACGCTGGGCAACGTCGCCACCGTCGAACTGGGCGGCGAGAACTACAACTACCTCAGCCGCTACAACGGCATGCAGGCCGCAGGCATGAACATTAAGCTGGCTTCCGGCGCCAACGAACTGCAGACCGACCAACTGGTGAAGGACAAAATCGCCGAACTGTCGCAATACTTCCCGCACGGGCTGGAGGCCAAAGTGGCCTATGAAACTACCCCGTTCGTTAAAGCGTCGATCAAGGACGTGGTGAAAACGCTGCTGGAAGCCATTCTGCTGGTGTTCCTGGTGATGTACCTGTTCTTGCAAAACTTCCGCGCCACGCTGATCCCCACCATCGCCGTGCCGGTGGTGCTGATGGGCACCTTCGCCATCCTTTCCGCCTGCGGCTTCAGCATCAACACCCTCACCATGTTCGCCATGGTGCTGGCGATCGGCCTGCTGGTGGACGACGCCATCGTGGTGGTGGAAAACGTCGAACGCGTGATGAGCGAGGAAGGGTTACCGCCACGTGAAGCCACGCGCAAATCCATGGGGCAGATCCAGAGCGCGCTGGTCGGTATTGCCATGGTGTTGTCGGCGGTGTTCGTGCCGATGGCATTCTTCGGCGGTACCACCGGTGCCATCTATCGCCAGTTCTCCATCACTATCGTCTCCGCCATGGTGCTGTCGGTGCTGGTGGCGATGATCCTGACCCCGGCCCTGTGCGCCACGCTGCTCAAACCGATCGCCAAGGGGCATCACCACGGCAAGCGCGGTTTCTTCGGCTGGTTCAACCGTATGTTCAGCCGCAACGCCGCTCGCTATGAGCGCGGCGTGGGGCGCATCCTGCACGCCAGCGGCCGCTATATGGTGATTTATCTGCTGTTGCTCGGCGGCATGGCGCTGCTGTTCATCAAGCTGCCGACCTCCTTCCTGCCGCAGGAAGACCGCGGCATCTTCACCGTACAGGTACAGCTGCCGGCGGGATCGACCCTGCAGCAAACCTCTACAGTGGTGGAAAAGGTCGAGCAGTACTTCCTGACCGAGGAAAAACAGGATGTGGTATCGGTGTTCGCCATCATCGGCTCCGGCCCGGGCGGCAATGGCCAAAACGTGGCGCGCCTGTTCGTCCGCCTGAAAGACTGGGATCTGCGCACCGCCGGCGCCAACAGCTCGTTCGACATCATCGATCGCGCGACCCAGGCGTTCAGCAAGATTAACGAAGCCCGGGTGATCGCCAGCAGCCCGCCGGCGATCACCGGCCTCGGCAACTCGTCCGGCTTCGATATGGAGTTGGAAGATCACGCCGGGCTCGGCCACGCCAAGCTGATGGCGGCGCGCGATCAGTTGCTGCAGCTGGCGGCGCAAAATCCACTGCTGTCGCGCGTGCGCCACAACGGTCTGGACGACAGCCCGCAGCTGCAAATCGATATCGATCAACGCAAGGCGCAAGCGCTGGGCGTGTCGATCGACGACATCAACAATACCCTCTCCACCGCCTGGGGCTCGACCTACGTCAACGACTTCGTCGACCGCGGCCGGGTGAAAAAAGTCTACGTGCAGGCCGCCGCGCCGTTCCGCATGTTGCCGGATGACATCAACAAATGGTACGTGCGCAACAGCGCGGGCGGCATGGTGCCGTTCTCGGCCTTCGCCAGCTCGCACTGGGAGTACGGCTCGCCGCGGCTGGAACGCTATAACGGCAGCTCGGCGCTGGAGATCGTCGGCGAAGCGGCCAACGGCGTCAGCAGCGGCACCGCCATGGCGGAAATGGAAAAACTGGTCAGCCAACTGCCGACCGGCTTTGGCCTGGAATGGACGGCGATGTCCTATCAGGAGCGGCTGTCCGGCTCACAGGCGCCGGCGCTGTACGCCATTTCACTGCTGGTGGTGTTCCTGTGCCTGGCCGCGCTGTATGAGAGCTGGTCGATTCCGTTCTCAGTCATGCTGGTGGTGCCGCTCGGGGTGATCGGCGCCGTCGCCGCCACCTGGCTGCGCGGCCTGGAGAACGACGTCTATTTCCAGGTTGGCCTGTTGACCATCATCGGGTTGTCGGCGAAAAACGCCATTCTGATCGTCGAGTTCGCCAATGAGTTGAACCATAAAGGGCAGGATCTGATGTCGGCGACGCTCGACGCGTCACGCATGCGTCTGCGGCCGATCTTGATGACCTCGCTGGCGTTCATCTTCGGCGTGCTGCCGATGGCCACCAGCAGCGGTGCCGGTTCCGGCAGCCAGCATGCGGTCGGCACCGGGGTGATGGGCGGCATGATCTCCGCCACCCTGCTGGCTATTTTCTTCGTGCCGCTGTTCTTCGTGTTGGTGCGGCGCCGCTTCCCGGGAAAACCGCATCCGTCAGCCAACGCGGCCCCCGCCGACAAGTGATCGGCGGCGCATAAAAAAAGCAGCATCGGGCTAACCGATGCTGCTTTATTTCGAACGATGATGCCGTTCCCAAGGTGTTTCAATGACTTTCCAATGACTCAACCTTGCCATCAGCTCCAATGCTGTGTCAGTTGCCCAACATCTCATCAATGAAGTCTTTCCAGTTTCCTAATTCACGATCAACCATAATACTTTACAACCTCAATTATTTGACGAAGCGGATTCTACGCCTGTTTTTTGACCATGTGAAGGGAAACGGGAACGATGCCGGGCCCGGAAACCGGGGTTAGCGCACATTTTCGTATTTATCTGATCAATGTTCAGTGCAGCTATTCCCTTGTGATATCAATTTCTCCACGGTAGCGTGTAAAAGGTATAAAAATACGCTGAGAGCACTCACACCATGCCTTCTCAACTCTCTCACAATTGAAAGCGCGGTCGCTGTCAGCGCGCCATTCGGCACTATGCCGCCGATCGCGATCGCATGGGCTAGAGGAAAAGTATGGAAATTATCACCGATCTGAGCCGCCGCACCATCGACTGGCAGCGGCTGTGCGAATTGCTGGAGGCTGCCGGGCTGGGCAAACGCGAGCCGCAAACCTTGCAACGCGTTTACCAACACAGCCAGTTTTGCTATTGGGGATTTATCGGCGATGAGCTGGTAGCGACCGCGCACGCCATTAGCGATCTGACCTCGGTCGCCTACCTGGCCGACGTGGCGATCGATCCGCGCTTCCAGGGGCAAGGATTGGGGCGCCGGTTGATGGATCGGGTAATGCAAGACCTGGCACCGCTCGGCAAGATTTTCATCTACTCAGTCCCGGAAAAACTGGCTTTCTATAAAAAGTACGGCTTTCACGATTTAACCACCGGCATGGTGTATGCGGACGGTGCCTCACTGCAGCGTCTGCAACAGGGAGGCTACGTGCGTTAATCGCGCATCATAAGGTTTTGCTCATAAAGACGCGGCTAGTGCCCGGCGGTAAGCAAGGCACTTCCCCCATACGCTGCCAGCCATGCCGCTGATAGAAGGCCGGTGCCTGGAAACTGATGGTGTACAGCACCGCAGAGAGGCAACCGCGCCTGCGCCCTTCTTCTTCGAAGCGGCGCAACAGTTCGCTGCCCAGCCCGGCGCCGCGCATTGCTTCCGGCAGATAAAACAGATCGAGAAACAGCAATCCCAATGAGGAACGCCCGGTAATGCCCCCCAGAACCTCACCGCTGTCGGGATCTTTCACCACCACCGCCAGTGGCTGACGATCACCGTAGCCGATATATTCATCGTTGAAACGATCCAATCCATCGGCGATACAGGACGTTATTTCCGATGTTACCCGATCGGAAATTTCGATATGACATTCTTTCACGTTATCTCTCCGTAATAGGTCACCCACATTTGCGCTCTGAACGTAGCTCAAAACATCGCATTTTCTTTGTTTGGATTTATCTTTACGTCAATCTTGACTCAAATTACCGCATTACTTCAGAGCCTGCCTTGCAGCAGATTAAAATAAAGCCACCCCCCTAGAAAGAAAACAAGAAATATCTTAGTTATTAATTCATTAAGATAAACCTCACCCGCTAAAAATAGGTAAAAACTATACAATGTCACCTTACGATAGGTTTATGCTATGTAAATGTCTTTTAATAACCAGACAATCAATAGAGGTTTTCTATTCGATTAAGCAGACTTTGTTTAAGAAGCCGGATAAAAGAACAGACTTACTCTTTATAAATCATGCTAGTATATGATTTCCTCTTTCCTTGCAGCCCCCGGGTAGCGTTCTTTGCCTGTGGAGCAAGACAAGTTCGACATGAAATTATTTAGATTGTTTCTTTTTTATGCTTTAAGATATCAATTCTCACCGGGAAATAGAAAATAAAGGATTATAATAAAATGGAAATTGGTATTTTCAGCGAGTGTACCTATACCGCTATAGGCATCAGACAGCTCATCAATCAAACACGCGTGCCGTCCGGCTTTAGCCGCAAAAGGATCTGCTTTATCGATGTCACCATCGCCAATTTTGAAGCGCGCTACCGCGATGAATACGCCAACCCCAACACCTACAAAATAGTCATTATCACCGACTGCCTGCATGAAATGGTTATTGTCGACAGAAAGACAATTATATTATCAAATCTTATATCATTAAGCCGCTTCAGCCACCTGATCGGCGACCTATATAAGCGTTACAGCCATTATACCGAGCCGCCGCAACTCTCCCAGCGCGAGTCGCTTTTCCTCTCGGAGTGGTCGACGGGAAAATCGCTGACCGACATCAGCAATGCCATGAATATCCAAAGCAAAACCGCCAATCATTACAAATCGCGAATAATGAAAAAACTCGGCGCCAGCAGGATAAAACCGTTATTGCATATTACCCGCGTGCGCTGTTTGACCGACCGTTTAAACATAAGAGTAAATAAAGAGTAGTTCCCCCGTCCTCAGATCTGCAGCCGCGGCTGCACGCTTTCGCCGGCCCCGTTTCGACAGCGCCGCCGGCGAAGGCATCCCGTCATCAATTCGGCCAACGTCTGTCGCCTGGCAGCCAATCGCATCTCGGGCGCATCGTTGTCTGGATCTCGCCGCCGTTTTACTGGCATTATCTCTGCTATCGCCGGGCGGCGAGAGGGCCGAAGACAGCGCCCGCCGCTCAGTATCGACTCGACGAGACAGGTAGCTTTACGCCATGGCAAACAAACCACAACAAACAACGCTGACGATGTACGGCATCAAAAACTGCGACACCATCAAAAAAGCCCGCCGCTGGCTGGAAGATCAGGGCGTGGCCTACCATTTTCACGACTACCGCGCCGACGGATTGGATGAACAGCAGCTGCGCGGCTTCGTCGCTCAGTTGGGTTGGGAGCCGTTGCTCAATACTCGCGGCACCACCTGGCGCAAACTCGATGAAGCGCAGCGCAACGCCTGCGACAACGCCGACGCCGCGATCGCACTGATGCTGGCGCAGCCGGCGATCATCAAACGCCCGTTGCTGGACGACAGCAACGGGCATGCCCTGCTCGGTTTCAACGCCGACGCTTACCAGCAATTTATCACCGAGGTCGCCGCATGACTTGCCCGGTTATCGAACTGGCCCAACAGCTGATCAAACGCCCTTCCCTCAGCCCAAGTGACGAAGGTTGCCAGCAACTGATGATCGAGCGTCTGCAGGCGATCGGTTTCACCATCGAGACGATGGACATCGAAGACACCCAGAACTTCTGGGCCTGGCGCGGCGAAGGGCAAACGCTGGCGTTTGCCGGGCATACCGACGTGGTGCCGACCGGTGATGAAAAGCGCTGGGATAACCCGCCGTTTGAACCCACCATCCGCGACGGCATGTTGTATGGCCGCGGCGCGGCGGACATGAAAGGTTCGCTGGCCGCAATGGTGGTGGCGGCGGAGCGCTTTGTCGCCGCTAACCCGAATCATCAGGGCCGTCTGGCTTTTCTGATCACCTCGGATGAAGAGGCCAGCGCCACCCACGGCACGGTTAAAGTGGTCGAAGCGCTGATGGCGCGCAACGAACGGCTGGATTACTGCCTGGTCGGCGAACCGTCCAGCACCGAGCGTGTCGGTGACGTGGTGAAAAACGGCCGTCGCGGCTCGATCACCGCTAACCTGCACATCCACGGCGTGCAGGGGCACGTCGCCTATCCGCACCTGGCGGACAACCCGGTGCACCGCGCCATGCCGGCGCTGAATGAACTGGTGGCGATCGAATGGGATCGCGGCAACGAGTTCTTCCCGCCAACCAGCATGCAGATCGCCAACGTGCAGGCCGGCACCGGCAGCAACAACGTGATCCCGGGCGATCTCTATGTACAGTTCAACTTCCGCTTCAGCACCGAGTTGACCGATGCGATGATCAAACAGCGCGTGGAAGAGCTGTTGGAACGCCACCAGCTGAATTACAGCATCGAATGGCGTCTGTCCGGTCAACCGTTCCTCACCTCGCGCGGTGCGCTGGTGGAGGCGGTGGTCAACGCCGTCGAACACTATTCTGAATTGACGCCGCAGTTGCTGACCACCGGCGGCACCTCCGACGGCCGCTTCATCGCGCAGATGGGCGCGCAGGTGGTGGAACTGGGGCCGGTCAACGCCACCATCCACAAGGTCAACGAATGTGTCAACGCCGCGGATCTGCAGCTGCTGAGCCGCATGTATCAACGCATCATGGAGCAATTGGTCGCATGATCAACGCAGAGATGCTCACCGGCCGCTCGACCGAACATCTGGCGCCGCTGAGCGGCAGTCATCGGCTGCAACCGGAAGCGGTCAACGCCTTTCTGGCTATGCAGCAGGCGGCGCACAGTGCGGGTTTCGATCTCCAGCCCGCCAGCACCTTCCGCGATTTCGACCGGCAGCTGGCGATCTGGAATGGCAAATTCTGCGGTCAGCGGCCAGTATTAGATAAGGACAGCCAGCCGATCGACGTCGCGCCGCTGTCCGCCGCCGAGCGCTGCGAAGCGATCCTTCGCTGGTCGGCACTGCCGGGCGCCAGCCGCCACCACTGGGGCAGCGATCTGGACGTGTACGATCCGTCGTTGCTGCCGGAAGGGCAAAAGCTGCAGCTGGAGCCGTGGGAATATGAGGAAGGCGGTTATTTTGCGCCGCTCAACCAGTGGCTGACGGCGCATATGGCCGAATTCGGCTTCTACCGCCCCTTTACCGAAGATTGCGGCGGCGTGGCGGTGGAGCCGTGGCATCTGAGCTACCGCCCGCTGGCGCAAGAGGCCGAACATTTGCTGACCCCGGCACTGCTGCTGGCGGCTTGGCAAGACAAGGAGGTCGCCGGTGCCGAATGGCTCGAACGCCATCTGCCATCGATTTTTTCGCGTTTTATACGCAGTGAAGGAAAGGAGTAGCTATGCAATGGTTAGCTGATTACTGGTGGATTATCCTGCTGGTTCTGGTGGGAATGGTCGTCAGCGGCATCAAGGAACTGCGCCGCGTCGACGTTAAAAGCTATCTGGCCAACAAACCGGAGATACCGCCGCACCGCGACAATAACGCCCAGTGGGACGACGAAGACGACTGGCCGAAGAAGAAATGACCTCAGGGCGCTCACCGGCGCCCTGCGTTTTTAACGGAAGGCGATCAACTCGCCGCGTTTGCCGGACAATGCCTCGTCCCAGTAGCGCTGCGGCACATAGTAATGCAGCCTTTCCAGCGCGGCGTTCATCATGTCCTGATTGATCGCATGCCCCACGTTTTCCTCCACGTCCAGCGTGAAATCGGTGCCGTTGCCGCGCAACGCCTCCGCCGCCGCGTGAGCGTGTTGCACCGCGATCACCGCGTCCTCTTCACCGTGGATCAAATGCACCACGCTATCGCCAAAAGCCTGCTCAGGCAGTTGGGCGAAACGCCCGCTGAATGCCACCACGCGCCCGGCCAACCGGGTTTCCGCTTTCAACGCTTCCAGCGCCATGATCGCGCCCTGCGAGAACCCCACCAGTGCGGTGCCGGCATAGCCCACGCCACTCAGCTGTTGCCAATGGCGCACCGTGGCCACAAACTGCGGCATCACTTCCTTGATGCGCGCCGCGCGGTTCTCCTCGGTCACGTCCTGCACCGAAAACCACTGACGCCCGGCCCCGTTGCCGAAAGCTTCGGGGCCACCGATGCTCACTACCTGCGCCTGCGGAAAATCTTTGGCGAAATAGCTGCCGATCTCCCCCATCGCCACCGGGTTGTCGCCGACACCGTGAAACAGCAAGATCAGCTGCGCCGCCGGGGTCGCCGGGCTTTGGACAACGAAATGCTCATGTTTCATCGATGACTCCTTAATAGTAACCAAACCTGGCGCAGCGACAGTTGACGCCACACCGCTGACAGTGACTATACGCCGTTGAGAAATCGGGAAAATCGGGTTTTATTGAGCGAGTTATTCAATTTATTGCAATGATTGTGACCAGTCGTGCCAGTAGCGGCAGTGCTGCGCATTCAGCTGTTCCAGCGCCTGTGCCGTTTCGTGTCGCCAGTGGCGCAGCAAGGCTTTCTGGCCGCTGACGCCCACCAGCGCCGCACAGTCCGCCGGGGATTGCTGCTGTTGCAGATGGCCGCGCAGTGCGGGCAGCGGCAGATCGCTGGCCAACAGCAAACGCTGCAATGCCCCCAGGCTGGCCTCCAACGGCCGATGGGCGAAGGCGAACCCGGCCAGTTCGCGCCAGTCCTCTTCGCCGAGCGGCGTGTCGCCGTCGTCGCCGGGGAGCGTCAGCGCAAGTTCGATGCGCTGACGCAGCCAGGGCCAATCGCGCGCCAAATGTTTGTGTGCCGCATGCCTCAGCGCCTCTCCCTGCTCGCTTAGCGGCAGGATCGCCATCGCGGTGTAGCAGCCGCTGCTGGCCTCCGGCTTACTGCCGATGCGCACCAGTTCAAAACCGCAGGATTGCCAAAAGCGCCACAGCGGCTCGGTATAGCCGAAGCTGACCGACAGGAAGTCCAATCCGTGCGCCTGGCGGCGCTGCTGCTCGACCAGCTGATGCGCGATGCCTCGCCGCCGCAACGCCGGCAGCGTCGCGATGCGGGTAATGCGTCGTGAATGCAGCGTCGGCGCCCACCATTGGCCGCCATGCGCCGCCAACGACTGCGCCACCAGATTGCCGCGTGGCCGACGGCGGCCGGCCCACACGTCGTGCGCCAGTTCAGCGCTCAAACCGCCTTCGTCCACCAGCCACAGCGCTCCCACCACCTCCTGTTCAGCCTGCGCCAGCCCGAAATGCATGCCGGGCGCATCCATCAGCCTGCGCAGATCCAGCGGCGACGTGCGGTAATGCGCGCTGCTCAGTAAGGCGTAGAAGCGTGCCAGCCGCTGCGGATCGGCGCACAGCTCACGCTGCCCGGCCAAGCTGTAGTCAATCGTCTGACCGTCCGCCGGCCAAGCGGGCAGCTCGTTGAATAACAACGCATTATCCGTCACCCGTTCCAGCGCATCGCCCTGCGCCCAGCGCATCGGCTGTTGCAGGCTCAGCGCCCGGTATGACGGCAGCCCGGCGCAAAACTTCAGCAGGAAACCGCGGCCGGTGCCTTCATACCCCTGCACCGTGGTGGTCAATAAGACGCGAGGGAAATAGCCGACCAGCTGTTGCAACAGCGGCGTGGGGATCGCCGCCGCCTCGTCCACCAGCAGCCAGCCCACGTCGCTGACGTTTCCTTCCCGACACTGCGCCAGCAAGGCGTCGGGGGCCCAAAACTGCGCGCGCCCCTGCGCCCACTCACCGGCCACTGCCGTGGCGGCGCGGCTCGGCCCGGTGATCCAACAGGTCAGCGGCGACTGCGCCACCAGCATACCGGCCAGCGTTGACTTACCGCGGCCACGGGCGGCGGTCAGCACCCACACGCCGGATTCAGCCTGCAGCAACGCCGTCAAGATTGCCTGTTGTTCAGCGGTCGGCCGGCCATCGGGTGGCCGCCAGCCCTCGCGCGCCGGCAGCGCGGCCAGCGTCAGAGGTTCATCCTGTCGCCAAAGCGTCACTTCGCTGTCGTCGGCCAGATGATGCTGCAGATGCTGGATAAAATGCGGGGTGGTGATCGGCTGCGGGCAATCGCTCCAGCGCAAACTGTCGCCGTCCGGTTGCTGGGCCCATTGCCGCCAAGGCGGCGTCAACAGCAGCAGCCAGCTGCCGGCGCGCAACGCGCCACATAGCGCCGCCAACGCTTCCACATCCAGCGACTGGCCGGCGTCAAACACTGCGTGCAACCGTTCCTGCCCCAGCAATTGGCGCACAGCGCCGCTCGCCAGGGCCGTCTGACCGGGCGGCGGGTTTTCTCCCACCCACGGCCAGTCGCCCGGCAGCGTCGCCGCCAGCCGCTGCGCCTGCTCCCGGCACCAGTCGGGTTCACCGCTGAGCACCAGCAGGCGCCGGATGCCCTGCCGCCGCATGAGTTGTTGCGATGCCTGTAACATAAGGCTGTATCTCGGTCTGAAAAAAATGCCGGAGTCAGGCTCCGGCACTTGGGACGTTAACGGGATGCGAAGGTGTTGCAGGTATTGGGATCGCCGCTGTCAAAGCCCTGTTTAAACCAGGTATAGCGCTGCTGCGAAGTGCCGTGGGTGAAGCTGTCCGGCACGACGCGGCCCTGGCTCTGCTGCTGCAACCGATCGTCGCCAATCGCCTGTGCGGCGTTCAGCGCCGCCTGCAGGTCTCCCTCTTCCAACATCTGCTGCTTCTCGGCGTATTTGCCCCATACGCCGGCGAAACAGTCCGCCTGCAGCTCCATCTTCACCGACAAACGGTTCACTTCCGCCTGGCTGGCGCCCTGCTGCATCTGACGCACCTTGGGTTCGATACCCAACAGGTTCTGCACATGGTGACCGACTTCATGCGCCACCACATAGGCCTGAGCGAAATCACCGCCAGCACCCAGCTTGGTTTTCATGTCCTGGTAGAAAGACAGATCGATATACACCGTTCTGTCGCCCGGGCAGTAGAACGGCCCCATCGCCGCCTGACCGGTGCCGCAGCTGGTGCGCGTGACGCCGCGATACATCACCAGCTTCGGCGGTTGATAGGTTTTGCCCATACGCTGGAAAATCTCTTTCCAGTTATCCTCGGTCGATGCCAGCACCACCGAGGTAAACTTGGCCAGTTCATCGTCTTTCGGACTGATATTGGCGCTCTGCTGCTGGCCCTGAGGCGCAATGTTGCCGCCGTTCAGCAGCGGCGACAAATCGATGCCGTAATAGCCGGCGACCAGCACCACCACCAGAATGACGATGCCGCCCTTGCCACCCACCGGCACGCGGAAACCGCCGCCGCCGCCCAAACCTGAAGACTGCCCGCGACGATCCTCAACATTGTCACTTTCCCGACGCCCTTGCCAACGCATAAATACACTCCAGATTTTTCCCCTGCTCATTGAAATTGCGCCGCGATCGCAAAGGCAGCGTCAAGCATGAGTGGGATAGGTTTTAGTCATCTCGCATCCATCATTATAAATGGTCTGCCGCGGAGGAAATGTAGAAATTTTCTGGAAAAACGCAGAATAGCGGGACGATCCGGCCGGATCGCCCCGAATGGCGGTGCAAACGCTTAGTCGAGCTTCACGCCGATGCGGCGCGCCACTTCTTCGTAGGCTTCGATCAGGCCGCCCAGGCTTTGACGGAAGCGGTCTTTATCCATCTTGTCCAGGGTATTTTTGTCCCACAGACGGCTGCCGTCCGGCGAGAATTCATCGCCCAACACCACTTCGCCCTTGAACAGGCCGAACTCCAGCTTAAAGTCGACCAGAATCAGGCCGGCGTCGTCGAACAGTTTGGTCAATACGTCGTTGGCGCGGTAGCTCAGCTCACGCATGCGTGCCAGATGTTCCTTGCTCACCCAGCCGAAGGTTTCACAGTAGGATTCGTTGACCATCGGATCGTGCATGGCGTCGTTCTTCAGGAACAGATCAAACAACGGCGGGTTCAGCATCAGGCCTTCTTCAATGCCCAGACGTTTCACCAGCGAACCGGCGGCACGGTTGCGGATCACGCACTCCACCGGCACCATGTCCAGCTTCTTCACCAGCACTTCGTTGTCGGACAGCAGGCGCTCCATCTGGGTCGGGATGCCGGCTTCTTCCAGTTTGCTCATGATGAAATGGTTGAACTTGTTGTTCACCATGCCTTTGCGATCGAACTGCTCAATGCGCTGACCATCCAGTGCTGACGTATCGTTGCGGAACTCCAACACCAACAGATCGGGATTCTCGGTGGTGTAAACGGTTTTTGCCTTTCCGCGATACAGCTCAGCTAGCTTTTGCATCTTACTTACTCCAGTGATGTATCCCCGTTGTCTCCCGAGCGCGGCCCGAAATTAGGGGGTATAGAATTGACCTAATGAATTCTTTGGCGTGCCGGGCACTATTGTGCCAAACCTGCGACGCAAACGATACCGTATAGACAAAACAAAAAGGGGCCGAAGCCCCTTTTTGGTTATTTAACGCTGGTTTTACTGAAAGCAGACTGGAATGCCGCCACCAGAGCGTCGTTTTTCGACTGGGTCAGCGGTTTGCCTTTCGGATCGATAAATTGCAGGCTGGTGCGGTTGTTGAGATCGCCGACCTGCAGCTTGTAATCGCCTTCCGTCAGTTCAGGATCCTTGGCACCCAATGCGTCCCAGTCGCTGCTGCTCAGGGATTTGTAGGTCACGGCGACGGTGCCCTGCGGACGGCTGCGGTCACCCACTTTCATCCCCAGTTTTTCGAGCGCCGCCGGCAGGCGATCCCACACCACGGTGTACGGACCGCGCACCACCAGCATCGGCAGGCCGGTATCATCGGCGCCGCTCTGCACGTCCAACGCACCAAAGCGGCTGGACGTCTGGCTGCTCGCCAGGTTGTCCTGCTTGTCCAGGCCTTCGATCAGGGTGTTGATCATCATGCCGTTGTAGCGCTGAATCTCAGACTGATCGGTCACCTGCTCGGTTTTGCCCTGCTGCTGCAGGCCAACGCTTTTCACCACCAGCGCCTGTTGATAACCCTGCTGCTGCACGCTGATCTGATAACGGCCTTCGTACTGGTTGTCTTCGTCCAGGCGGTTCCACTTCACCCAGTCGGTGGTCAGGGTCTGACCGGCGTCCTGACGTGAAGCGATCGCGATGTTCTTCGCCTGCAGCAGGCTGACAACGCGCGACCACAGGTTCTGGTTCTGCGGGCTGTTTTCCAGCAGCAGCGTGCCGCTGTCGCCGGCGTATTGCGCGCGTGAACCGCTCAGCAGCGCCAACGGCTGCACCGGCGGACGAATGTCCAGTTGCTTGCCAACGTTGCCTTTCAGCGTGGTGGCGGGAACGTCATAGTTGCCGTTCTGCACCGGCAGGATCATGCCGGCCGGCGCGTTCAGCGCCTTGAGCGGTGCCGCGTCGAGGTAAGCCTCGTCGCCGCTGACCTGGCGCTTGTAGCGCTGATCGCTGCTACAGGCCGCCAGCATCATCACCAATGAGATGCCCACTACTTTTGCTACCGTCGACTTTTGCAATGAATAAGCCATCAAATTTCCCTTAGAGTTACAGCAAACCGACGCTTTTCAGCGCGCGCTCCACCACCGGGCGGGCGGCTTCGCTCAACGGCGTCATCGGCAGACGCAGCGTGTCGGTCGCCATCAATCCCAACGCCTTACAGGCCCACTTCACCGGAATTGGGTTTGCTTCTACAAATAGATCCTGATGCAACGGCATCAAGCGCTGATTTAAGCGGCGCGCTTCGGCAAATTTGCCCTGCGCCGCCAGCGCACAAAGTTCCGCCATCTCGCGCGCGGCCACGTTGGCCGTCACGGAAATCACCCCTTTGCCGCCCAGTTGCATGAAGTCCAGCCCGCTGGCGTCGTCGCCGCTCAGCAAAATGAAGTCTTCATCGTCAACCAGCACTTGGATCTGACTAACGCGACTTAAGTTCCCCGTCGCTTCTTTTACAGCAACAATATTCTTGATTTTCGCCAGCCGCGCGATGGTCGGCGGCAGCATGTCGCAGCCGGTGCGCGAAGGCACGTTGTACAGGATCTGCGGCAGTTCTGTGCTCTCGGCGATCGCCTTGAAGTGCTGATACAGCCCTTCCTGCGTCGGCTTATTGTAGTACGGCGTCACCGTCAGACAGCCCGCTACGCCGGTATTGGCGAAGCGGGTGGTGAGCGCGATGGCTTCGGCGGTGGCGTTGGCGCCGGTGCCGGCGATCACCGGAATGCGGCCGGCGGCCAGCTCCAGCGTCTGCAGCACCACGTCAACATGCTCGTCATGGGCAAGCGTTGCGGACTCGCCGGTGGTCCCTACGGAAACGATCGCCGCGGTGCCACTGGCCACATGATAATCGATCAATTTTTTTAGGCTCGCGCGATCGACAGCACCTTTGTCGTCCATCGGCGTAACCAGTGCAACAATACTTCCCGTAAACATTGGCCGTCCCCTCCACAAACAAGTCACTCATGGTACTTTTGCTGCCTATCCAAAAGCAAGCGCACAACCGCGTTGTAAGCGCTTGGCAGGCGGTTTTTTTTATGTTTACCATGGTAACCCCATTGAGCACGACAGGAAGCGCCATTTTGCCTCAGTCAGACGAACACTATCTCGTGATTACCGCGCTCGGCGCCGACCGCCCCGGAATCGTCAATACCATCACCCGCCACGTCAGCAGTTGCGGATGCAATATCGAAGATAGCCGTCTGGCCATGCTGGGGGAGGAGTTCACGTTCATCATGCTGCTGTCCGGCAGCTGGAACGCCATTACCCTGATCGAATCCACCCTGCCGCAAAAAGGTGCGGAGCTGGATCTGCTGATCGTGATGAAGCGCACAAACTCGCACGAAAGGCCACCGATGCCGGCCACGGTGTGGGTGCAAGTCGACGTGAAGGACTCGCCGCACATCATCGAACGTTTTACCGATCTGTTCGACGCCAGCCAGATGAATATCGCCGAACTGGTCTCACGCACGCAGCCGGCGGACGGCGACCTGCCGCCGCAGCTGTATATCCAAATCACCGCCCACAGCTCCGGCGATCGGGACGCCTCAAATATTGAGCAAGCCTTCCATCGCCTATGTACAGAATTGAACGCGCAAGGCAGTATTAGCGTGGTGAACTATCCACAGCATGATGAGAAAGATGGAGAGTAGTGATGAGCCCATTGAAAGCCGGTGACACAGCGCCGAAATTTAGTTTGCCTGACCAGGACGGTGAGGAAATTAATTTGGCCGACTTCCAGGGACAGCGAGTATTGGTTTATTTTTATCCGAAGGCGATGACACCGGGCTGCACCGTGCAAGCCTGCGGCCTGCGGGACAACATGGACGAGTTGAAAAAGGTCGGCGTCGAAGTGCTGGGCATCAGCACCGACAAACCGGAAAAACTGTCGCGCTTCGCCGAAAAGGAGCTGCTCAACTTCACGCTGTTGTCTGATGAAGATCATCAGGTGTCACAACAGTTTGGCGTGTGGGGCGAGAAAACCTTCATGGGCAAGACCTACGACGGCATCCACCGCATCAGCTTCCTGATCGACGCCAAAGGCAAGATTGAAAAAGTGTTTGATGATTTCAAAACCACCAATCACCACGACATCGTTCTGAGCTACCTGCAGCAGTAATGCTCACGAAGCGCAGCGGCCCGCTGCGCTTCGTTTCTCCCCATTCAGCCGGTCTTGTCTTCCGCATCCACCCGCAGTTCATCCGGCCAGGCGTGGATCACCGCCTTCACCAGGGTCGCCAGCGGTATGGCGAAAAACACGCCCCAGAAGCCCCACATCCCACCGAACACGATCACCGACAGGATAATCACCAGCGGATGCAGGTTGACCGCCTCGGAGAACAAGATGGGCACCAGCAGGTTGCCGTCCAGCCCCTGCACCACCAGATAGGCGACGATCAGCGTCCAAAAATCGGCGCCGACGCCCCATTGGAACAGCGCCACCACCACCACCGGTATGGTGACCAGCACCGCGCCGATATAGGGGATCAGCACCGAGAAACCCACCAGCACCGCCAACAGCAGCGAGTAGCGCATGTCCAACACGGCGAACACCAGGTAGGTCGCCGCGCCGACAATCACCATCTCCAGCACCTTGCCGCGGATATAGTTGGTGATCTGCTGATTCATCTCGTTCCAGACCTGCCCCGCCAGGCCGCGATTGCGCGGCAGCACGCGGCGCACCGCGTTCAGCAGCTGTTCTTTGTCTTTCAACAGGAAGAACATCATCATCGGCACCAGAATCAGGTAGATAGCCAGCGTCAATAGGCCGACCAGCGACGCCAGCGAGAATTTCACCACCGATTCGCCCATGCCGGACAGCCGGCTGCGCAGGTTTTCCGCCATCATGTCGATGATGCCGGCATCCACCAGCGCCGGGTAACGCTTCGGCAGCGTCGCGGCGAAGTTATAGAACTGGTTGAGCATGCCCGGCAGATCGCTCATCAAATTGATGCCCTGCTGCCAGGCAGTCGGCGCCACGACGAACACCAGCAGCATGGCGACGCCCGCGAACACCAGCAGCATGATGCTCGCCGCCCAGGTACGCGAACAACCAATGCGCTGCAGGCGCGCGGTCGGCCACTCCAGCAGATACGCCAATACGATGGCGACCAACAGCGGGGTCAGAATGCCGTGCAGAAAATAGAGAATGAGGAAGCCGGCGACCAGGATCACCAGCAGCGCGATAGCCTGCGGATCGGTGAAACGGCGGCGGTACCACTGTAATAACATCTCCAGCATCAGAGCGGGCTCCTCGAGGTTTGACGGGCGGGCATGGCGATTCCTGTGATGGGCCTGATTAAAGCATAGAACGGGCGCACGCGGGGGGTGCAAAGCTCTCAGAGTACTCAAAGTTCGCCATACATCAACAGCGATTTGGCTGATTTTATCGCGCCGGCGGGCGATCGTCGCAAAAACCCGCAAACGCCGTGTCAGGCGGGGTGATCGGCCCCGTCCGGGGCCGTGGAAGATTACAGCGAGGTGCTGATGGAGAGAGGCGTACAGACCGCCAGTGCAAATAACAACACACAGCCGATCGCGATCGCCGCCGCCAGATCACTTTTCATGGTCCTAACCCTTGGTGCTTAAGCTGATTATTGCCGCGAACTCTGACGGTTCTCTCGCGTTGACGGCCTTTTCCGATGCATCCCATTAAAAACCCCCGCCTGGGCGGGGGAGAAAACGTTCTGGTGCATCAAGTATTACAAGGAGGTCATGAGGGATTGCTAACCCTAAATGACTATTTCAAGCTAGGATTATTCCCAGAGCATGGCAAGCGATCGCGCCGAGGTTCTCCGCACTTTGAGATAAACCTCATAAAAAAATCCCGCACGGCAGCGGGATTAAGGGATGATAACGTCATGAAATTTTTATGTGGACAATGAAGCGATATTGTCGTCATTTGGCGACAATACCGCGCCGTCACGGCAGCCACAAGGGAAATCTGACCACCTTAAGGAAATCAGATTTTCCCCAATAAACCCGAGTGCCAGCCGCTCAGCATCAACGAGAAGAAATGAGATTTTCGTCAGACAGCCGCCGCACAAAAACCGGTAGCATGGTCGGCGTAGTCCCAAACGTCGTAGGGGGAGAGATGTACAAAAAGCCGTTTGAGTTTGATGAAGCGATCTGCCAGGCGATTGGGCGGGGCGTCTGCGAAATCGTGAAGGTCGGGGACGAAATCAGCGTCTTCTCCTTGCTGGAGGCCATCGAAAGCTTCATCGAGCGGCGAGCACTCAGCGAGAGTGAAGTCGCAGCGGCGGACGACGCGCTGGATTTGATCACCGGTTTAGTCCGCCGCCAGTGCTGACGCCCTTTACGACGCGCAGCCGATAAGCCGTTTCTCTACCGTTATGCCGGGCATCATTTGCCGTAAACCGGCGATCAGTTCGTCACCCGCCGCATGCAGGGCCGACAACGGCATCGCCGGCAGGCTCTCCAGGATAAACCACATCCGCTCGGCTTCGGCGCTCAAGCGGGTTCTGACGCCCTGACGCCAGTTCCAGCGGCGGCAGGTCACGCCGCTATCGTCGCGCCAAACCACCTCTCCCGCCTCCGGCGCCTCGTGGACCACCGCCCCGTCCTTAACGGTGTCAAACAGCTCGCTGCCATCGGCGACGATCAACCGCGGCTCACCGACATAAGCCGCAATATTTTCGCCCCCCACCGGCACCGCATAACGGATACTGACAGCGTTGTAGAGATCGACCACCGGATCGATACTGGGCATCGCACCGTCGCGCAGCGCGCGCTTGCGCAAGGCCTCGGCGGAACAGGGCGTCCGCTTCGGTTTGGCGCCAAATTGCGTGAACAGCTCGCTCCAGGCCGCGAGGTGCGCTTCGGCCCAAGGCGCATCTTCCACGCCGAGGCGCCGGCAGGCTTGCGCCAATGCCTGCTCCCCTATGCCCGGATTCATCATGGGAGCTGCGGTCACGCTGATGCTTAACGCCCTGAAGCCGGGGGCCAACGCGGCGACGGCCGGGTCGATTGACGGAACGACTAAAATCATTGGATAATCCTATAATGACCGTTTTATTACATGATATTGACCGATGAAAGAAAAAGTCAACAGGCCGATCGAGTTCGGCGCAGACGTGCAAACCGTCAGCGAAGCGGTGTCACGCCGCATCAAACAACAGCGAAAAAGCCAAAAGCTGTCGCTGGACGAGCTGTCGCGCCGGGCCGGCGTCAGTAAGGGCATGCTGGTGGAGATCGAAAAAGGTGCCGCCAATCCCAGCATCGCCATTCTGTGTAAACTCGCGGCGGCGCTGGGCTTGTCGGTGGCGGATATCGTCAACGTCACCAGCGCGCCCGCCGCCTATTTGATTGAAAGCCAAGAGATCCCCACGCTGTGGCGCGGCGAACGCGGCGGTTCGGCCCGTCTGCTGGCTGGCACCCGCGGCCCGAACATGATAGAACTTTGGCGCTGGGAAATGCCGCCGGGGGAAGCCTATGAGTCGGCCGGTCATCCGGCGGGCACTTTCGAGCTGCTGCACGTCGAGCGAGGCACCTTGAGCGTTGTCGTCGAGAATACCGAACTCAGGATTACACCAGGCTGTTCGGCGGTCGCCAGAACGGACGGCCCGCACCGTTACGCCAACGAGAGCGAAGATACGCTGATTTTCACCATGACGGTCGCCGAACTGCACGCCTGAGCGGTGGCCCTGAATTAACCACTGAAACAGGAGCAGAAACACCATGACGACGCCTTCCCCATTGGTCTGGCAGCGTGCAGATTATCTCGTCAGTACCGATCCCGCCCAGCTGGATCTTGATGCCATCCATGCGTTTCTGACCCGCTCGTCATGGGCGGAGGGGATCGACAAAGAGACTGTCCGCCAGTCCCTCGCCCACAGCCTGTGCTTCGGTTTGTATCACGACGCCAGGCAAATCGGTTTCGCCCGTCTGGTTACCGACTACGCCACCTTCGGCTATCTGTGCGACGTTTACGTGCTGGAGGCGTATCAAAAAAGCGGGCTGGGCCTGTGGCTGGCAGAGTGTTGCCAGGCCCATCCGCTGATGGCGACGCTACGGAGAATCATGCTGGTCACCAGCACCGCGCCCTGGCTCTACGAAAAAGTGGGCTACACCGCCATCAACAGCCCCGACTTTGTCTGGCAGATCGCCCGGCCAGACATCTACCGGCGGTAGCATTTTTCCACAGCCCAACCGCTATTTCAGCGCCTGCTCGGCCAGTAGCCCGAGGGCGATGACGATCATCGCCACGCCGGAGATGCGCCCCACCATCTTCGCGGCCTGCGGGCGCGTACGCAGCACCGACTGCGAACCGAATCCCACCAGTAGATATACCAGGCCACAGCTGATCAAATGCACGGCGCCCAGCGCCAGCATCTGCATCGGCACCGACCATTCGGCCCGGGCGTCGGTAAACTGCGGCAGCAGCGCCAGAAACAGCAGAAACACCTTGGGGTTCAGCCCGCTGACGCACACGCCCTTGCCGGCCCAACGCAACCAGGAATCGGAGCGCTGATCCTCACCGGCACCGGGCACCGGCGGGTGCAACAACATATTGAAACCGATCCACAGCAGGTAAGCCGCCCCCAGTAAGGTGAGCGCCGTCAACGCCAGCGGGTTGCCGACCAGCAGCGCACCCACGCCCGCCACCACGATCGCGATCATCAGCAAGTGGCCGAACAGCAAACCGGCGACGGCGGGCACCACCACCCTGCCGCGAATGCCCGCCGAGATCACATAAGCCCAATCCATACCCGGTGTGATCACCAACAAAATCGACACCGCCCAAAAAGCGGCGAACAGAGCGAGCGTCATGCCGACGCCCTCCCAGACGCACTGCGCTGCACCGAACAAAACATCATTGCGCTTTCCTCGTGGAAGAAGAACGGCCGCCCGCCTGCCGCGGCGGCCGTCGAAACCGTTCAACAGATGGCAAGAATATCCTCAAGGCGTTAAAATGTGCTTTCAATTACTTGCCTGAAATCGGCATAAGTGGGGAAATTCTTCCAAATGGATAAGATTGATCGCAAGATTCTTGCTGAACTGCAGGCGGACGGGCGTTTGTCGGTGACCGAGCTGGCCGAGCGGATCGGGTTGAGCGTCTCCCCCTGCCACCGCCGGGTGCGTGCGCTGGAGGAATCCGGGGTGATCAGGGGTTACCGCGCCCAGCTCGATCCCGGCAGCCTGGGCTATAACTTTTCCGCCCTGGTGTTCGTCACCATGCGCGAAGGCGATCGCCGCGCCGTTGAAACCTTCGAAAACGCCATGATGGACATTCCACAGGTGGTGCAGGCGCAGCGGCTGTTTGGCGATCCCGACTATCTGCTGCACGTAATCGCCCGCGATCTGCCCGCTTTCCAACAGCTTTACGACGAGAAACTCTCCGCCCTGCCGGGCGTGCAGCGCCTGAGCTCCACGCTGGTGATGAAAACCGTGGTGCCGGAGCGTTCGTTCCTGCCGCTGGGCAAATGACGACGGGAGCGTTGCCGCTCCCGTTTTGACTTCCTTAAGGCACAATCACGAAATCCGGATTGGCGACGGCGAACAGCGCCTCGCGATCCGCCGCCGGTGGGTAAATCCACTGCGTGTTGATCTCCTGCTTAATCTTTTTGCCTTCCTGACGGGTAAAGCGCACCTGGCGTTCCCAACCTTCGGTATACAGCGCGCCCCAGGGCCCCAGGTCCAGGCAGGTCACATACTTCGGCTGGCTGTACGGGTGCGTCGGCAACCCCGCCAGCTCCGCCGCCGCATTGTGGCCGGCCACGCGGCCAAGGCTCATCGCATGCTGGCAGGTCATCAGGTTGTGGTTGCCGAGATCGTCGGTCGCCGCCTTCACCGTATCGCCGGTCACAAAAATGCCCGCCGCCGCCGGCGCGTGCAGGAAGGCATCGCCGATCACCCGGCCGCTGCCGTCGCGCTCGCCGGGGATCTGCTCGGTCAGCGGATGCGCTCGCACGCCCGCCGCCAGGATCACCGTGTTGGCGGCGATGCGCTCACCGTTCGACAGCATCACCCCCTCAGCGTCGATAGCCGAGACGCGCAGGCCGGCTCGCGCTTCCACGCCACACTCCGCCAGCGCCTGGCGAATCACCGCCCCCGGCTCCGCGCCCATTCCGGCACCCACTTCCGGCGCGCTATCGACGATCACCACGCGCACGTTCTCGTCTTTGCCCAGCGCATCCC
Source organism: Serratia marcescens (assembly GCF_001902635.1). Classification (GTDB taxonomy): domain Bacteria; phylum Pseudomonadota; class Gammaproteobacteria; order Enterobacterales; family Enterobacteriaceae; genus Serratia; species Serratia marcescens_F. Next base: position 27,625 of record NZ_MJAO01000014.1, read on the forward strand.
GCAGCCGCTGCGGCATCTCCGCCGCGCTCTCCAGCCCGGTTAGCCCCGCTCCCACCACCACGGCGGTGTTGCGCGCCGGCGTCGACGGTTTGGCCGCCAGCGCTTTGATATGGGCATCCAAACGCTGCGCGCTTGCCAGCGTATCGACGTTGAAGCCGTATTCGGCAAAGCCCGGCACCGCAGGCACGGAGAGCCGACTGCCGGTGGCCCACACCAGGCGGTCGTAGACCAGCTCAAGGGATCCCCCCGTCGCCTGCGCCACCGTGAGCGTTTTGGCGGCGGCATCGATGCGCTCTACCGCCCCGGCCAGGTGGCCCACGCCGACGGCGGTGAGCTGCGCGGAAATATCCGGATTCATATTTTCCAGCACCGCTTCATACAGGCGCGGCCGGATGGTGACCGTTGGCGTCGGCGAGACCATGAGCACCTCGATATCGTCATGCTTACCGGCGAGGGTAATGGCGCGCATGGCGGACACGGCGGCCCAAAAACCGGCAAAACCGGAACCGGCAATCACTATTTTCTGCGTCATGGGATGACTCCTTCATACAGGGTTAACCGGGCGATAAGGCTGCCCGCAGTTTTTTCGGATGAACGATGCCGTTCCGCTCCCGTAGCAGGGTGCAGAAGGCCCGCCCGCCCCTTCCGAAGAGGCGGGAAAAAAGTGTGTTTGGCTTTAAGGAAAGGTGGTGGTTAGGTTTTGGCGCGCGCCGTTTTGCCGCTGCGCGCGGTGCGTTCCGTCATGCGCTCGTCGAGCCAGAGGTTGACCTCACCGAAGAAGCCCTGCGGCGCTTTGCGGCCAAAGCGGGCGGCGACGGCGCCGAGGGTCTGCGCCGCCAGCGCGTCGCGCATCGCTTTCTCCGCCTGCAGCATCACCGCATGGATAGCACATTTGCCGGAGACCGCCCAATCCGGCGGGGAATCATCGAACACCGCGCAGCGCCCGCGCACCTCCTGGCAATCGAACAGCGGCTTATGCCCTTCGATGGCATCGATAATCTCGAGGAAGCTGATCTCGTCCGCCGGACGGGCCAACCGGTAGCCGCCGCGCACCCCTTCGCTGGCGGCGACGATGCCCGCTTTTTCCAGCTTGGGGAAAATCTTGGCCAGAAAGCTGGGGGAGATGCCCTGCAACTCAGCGAGTTCGCGGCTGCTGAGCGCGCGCTGGTTATCGCCGACCAGCCACAGCAGGCAGTGGATGCCATATTCAACGCTGGTTGTGATGTACGCCATGTGTCCGTTTTCTACCGTCAATGAACCTTCAATAACGCAGACTATATGAGTCTGCGTTTATCTTGTCAATAAAACACGGATCAACTTTGTCCGTGTTTTATTGACAATGCACGCCGCCGGCGACGTAGAAAGCGCCCTTCAAAATGAAAAATAAAACTTTTTTGCCCGATTCGCGCCCGGCTAACGTTTCCTTGTCGCCTGCGGCTGACTATGATGTGATGGGTGCTGCCGCCGCGGTTTGTGAGCCGCCGCACTTTCGCGCGGATTGCGCCGTGGGAATAAAGAACTCTTGTCTGCTGCTGACGTCTTAGAAATGATTATTTAAGGGAAACGCCTGACTATGACCAACCGGTTGACCAAAACCGCGTTAGCGGTGCTGCTGCTCGGCACGCTGAACGCCACCGCCCTGGCACCAGCACAGGCGGAAAGCCAGGACCAGTTGCCGGATATGGGCACCTCCGCCGGCGGCACCCTGAGCATCGGACAAGAACTGGCGATGGGCGATTTCTACGTGCGCCAACTGCGCGCCAGCGCCCCGCTGATCAACGATCCGCTGCTGAGCCAGTACATCAACCAACTGGGCAACCGGCTGGTGGCCAGCGCTTATTCGGTGCGCACGCCGTTCCATTTCTATCTGGTGCGCAACGACGAGATCAACGCCTTCGCCTTCTTCGGCGGCAACGTGGTGCTGCACTCCGCGCTGTTCCGCGTCAGCGACAACGAAAGCCAGCTGGCTTCGGTGCTGGCGCACGAGATCTCGCACGTCACCCAGCGCCACCTGGCGCGCGCAATGGAAGATCAACAGCGCAACGCCCCGTTGACCTGGGTGGGCGCACTCGGCTCGATCCTGCTGGCGATGGCCAACCCGACCATGGGCATGGCGGCGCTGAGCGGCACCCTGGCCGGCACCCAGCAGGGCATGATCAGCTTTACCCAGTCGAACGAACAGGAAGCCGACCGCATCGGCATTCAGGTGCTGCAACGCGCCGGTTTCGATCCGGAAGCGATGCCCGATTTCCTACAGAAGCTCTCCGATCAGTCGCGCTACGCCTCCAAACCGCCGGAAATGCTGCTGACCCACCCGTTGCCGGACAGCCGCCTTTCCGACGCGCGCAACCGCGCCAACCAAATGCCGAAACACATCGTGCAATCCTCGCAGGATTATCTGATGGCCAAGGTGCGCGCACTGGGCATGTACAGCTCGGAAGGCTATGGCCTAAACGAAGAGCTGCTCGGTTCGCTCAGCAAGGGCAACGTGCGCGAACAGGCGGCCGCCAAATACGGCCGCGCCATCCTGTTCTATGAAGCGAAAAAGTATGACGACGCGCGCAATATCATCCAGCCGATGCTGGCGCAGGATGCGAAAAACGTCTGGCTGATCGATCTGATGACCGACATCGATCTCGGCCAGAAACGCGCGCCGCAGGCCATCGCGCGTCTGCAGGCGGCCAACGCCGCCCAGAACAACAACCCAGTGCTGCAGCTCAATCTGGCCAACGCCTATGTCGAGGGCAACCAACCGACGCAGGCATCGAAGATCCTGAACCGCTACACCTTTGCCCATCCGGACGATCCGAACGGTTGGGATCTGCTGGCGCAGGCCAGCGCCGCCCAAGGGTTGCGCGATGAAGAGCTGTCAGCCCGCGCCGAAAGCCTGGCGCTGACCGGCCGGCTCGATCAGGCCATCGGCCTGCTCAGCAACGCCAGCTCGCTGCAAAAACTCGGCAGCCTGAAACAAGCGCGCTACGATGCGCGCATCGACCAGCTGCGCCAACTGCAACAGCGCTTCCGCCAATACCAGCGCAGCTGATTCAACAAGGAATGAACGCCATGAAAAACGTCACGATTTACCACAATCCACGCTGCTCCAAGAGCCGTGAAACCCTGGCGCTGCTGGAGCAGCACGGTGTCGAACCCCAGGTGGTGTTGTACCTTGAAACGCCCCCGTCGGCCGATGAGCTGAAAAAGCTGTTGAAAGAATTAGGCTTCACATCCGCGCGCGATCTGATGCGCAAAAAAGAAGACCTGTACAAGGAATTGAAGCTGGCGGACGACAACCTGAGCGAAGAACAGCTGCTGGCGGCGATGACGGCGAACCCGAAACTGATCGAACGCCCGATCGTGGTGAAAGGCAGCAAGGCGCGTATCGGCCGGCCGCCGGAGCAGGTGCTGGAGATTTTGTAAATTCGAATTCGGGCGCGGACTGTCGCGCCCTTTCTTTTGCGGTAGCCGCTACAGCCCCAGGATCTCTTTAACAAACGGGATGGTCAGCTTGCGCTGGGCGGTGATCGAGGCGCGATCGAGCTGATCAAGGGTCATAAACAGCGTGCGCATCTCGCGATCCAACCGTTTCAACAGGAAACGGCCCACGTCTTCCGGCAGCTCGAAGCCGCGCAGTTTGCCGCGCAGCTGCAGCGCCAACAGTTTCTCTTCATCCGACAACGGTTGCAGCTTGTAGATCTGCCCCCAGTCCAGACGCGAAGCCAAATCCGGTAAACGCAGATTCAACTGACGTGGCGGGCGATCCCCGGTGATGAACAACCGGGTGCGACCGGTTTCCAGAATGCGGTTATAGAGGTTGAAGATCGCCATCTCCCACTCTTCGTCACCGGCGATGCATTCGATATTGTCGATGCAGACCAGCGCCAGCTGCTCCATACCGTCCAGCACTTCAGGCACAAAGTAGGCGCGCTTGTCGAGCGGCACATAGCCTACCGCTTCCCCCTGCTGCGAAAGCTCGGCGCAGGCCGCATGCAGCAGATGGCTGCGCCCGCCGCCTTCACGCGACCAAAAATAGATGTAGCTGCCATGTTCCTGTCGGACGGCGGATTGGATCGCGGCTAATAGGGATGGGTTCTCGCCCGGATAAAAACTGGCGAAAGTTTCATCATCGGGAAGATAAAGTGGCAGTGAAAGCTGTGCCGGCGTATTCAGAGAAGCACCTCAACCAAAACTGGCAGAAAAACGCGGGCAGTTTAACACAGAAAACGGGCGCTGTTGAACCGGCAGGATCTTATGCCGCAATAGTGAACAATGCCTAAACGTCGCTTGATCGGCTACACCGAACCCTACGGCCAGAATAATCCGATATTACGCTCTAACCCCCTGCCTAGGCTGGCGAAATTTGTCATTTAAGCCAAATCTGACCTAGTATAAGTAGGCAAAACGCAATCACTATCAACAAGGTTTCTGCAAGGATATAGACGATGAAAGTATGGAATAAAGTGCTGTTGGCTTCCTTTATCGGATTGTTGGTTGCCGGTTGCGATGACTCGTCCAAGGTTGATGCCAAGCTGGATAAGGCCAAAGACAGTGCAGAACAAATGAAAGACGCCGCCCAGAAAAAAGCGGACGATTTGACGGACAAAGCGAAAGCCGCGGCGGATGAAATCAAAAAAGAGGCCGCCGCGCAGGCAGATCAGTTGAAGGACAAAGCCTCCGCGATCAAAGACGAAGCGGCCAAGCAGGCGGACGCCATCACCAACGACGCCAAAGCCAAGGCCGCCGCGCTCAAAGAGGACGCCGGTAAACAGAGCCGGCAGTGGGTGGATCAGGCCAAGGCCATCAAAAATGACGCCATCAACGGCGCCAACGATCTGACCGAACAGGCCAAGGCGAAGACCGAAACCATCAAGAACAGCGCGGAAAACCAAGCGCACGCGTTGAAACAAGAGACCGATGCGGCGGTGAACGGCGATACGCAGCCGGCCACCCAGCAGTAAGCCATACTCAGCCACCAAGAGAGGTACAGCAAATGGGGATTATTTCCTGGATTATCTTCGGCCTGATCGCCGGTATTCTGGCTAAATGGATCATGCCGGGCAAAGATGGCGGCGGCTTTATCATGACCATCGTGTTGGGGATCGTCGGCGCTGTGGTCGGCGGCTACATCAGCACCTTCTTTGGTTATGGCAAGGTTGACGGCTTCAACTTCGGCAGCTTCGTGGTGGCCGTGATCGGCGCCATCGTAGTGCTGTTCGTGTACCGCAAAATTCGCAGCTGAGCATTCGCCATAGGTAAAAAGGGCAGCCCCTGGGCTGCCCTTTTCGTTACTTCTGCTCGGCCGTTTCGTCCGGCGCATCGAGCACGTCTTCTTCCTTGCGGAACAGGCTGATCGCCTTGAACAGCAGGCTCAAGCCGATACCGACGATGGTGGCCAGCGCCATGCCTTTCAGCTCCGCCGCGCCGATATGCACCTTGGCGCCGCTCACGCCGATGATCAGGATCACCGAGGTCAGAATCAGGTTTTGCGCCTTGTTGTAGTCCACCTTGGATTCGATCAACACGCGAATGCCCGAGGCGCCGATCACACCGTACAGCAGCAGGGAAACACCGCCCATCACCGGCACCGGCACCGCCTGGATCGCCGCCGCCAATTTGCCGATGCAGGACAACAGGATCGCCAGCACCGCCGCGCCGCCGATCACCCAGGTACTGTAGACCTTGGTGATGGCCATGACGCCGATGTTCTCGCCGTAGGTGGTGTTCGGCGTGGAGCCGAAGAAGCCGGAAAACACCGTCGAGATACCGTTGGCGAACATCGAGCGGTGCAGGCCCGGATCGCGGATCAGGTCTTTCTTCACGATGTTGGCGGTCACCACCAGGTGGCCGACATGCTCGGCAATCACCACCAGCGCCGCCGGCAGAATGGTGAAGATGGCGAACCACTCAAAGCGCGGGGTGTAGAAAGTCGGCAACGCGAACCAATGTGCCTCGCGGATCGGGGTCAAATCCACCACGCCCATGAAGAACGACAGCGCATAGCCCACCAGCACGCCGATCAGGATCGGGATAATCGCCAGGAAGCCGCGGAACAGCACAGAACCGAGCACCGTGACCGTCAGCGTCACCAGCGAAATGGTGATGGTGGTCGAGTCGGCGCTGGTGCCCTCCGCCGGCAACAGCCCCGCCATATTGGCCGCCACGCCTGCCAGCTCCAGGCCGATGACGGCGACGATCGCCCCCATCGCCGCCGGCGGGAACATCACGTCCAGCCAGCCGGTGCCGGCTTTTTTCACGATCAGCGCCACCAGGCAGAACAACACACCGCACATGATGAAACCGCCCAACGCCACTTCGTAACCGAGCGGCAACAGCAGCAGCACCGGCGAGATAAACGCGAAGCTGGAGCCGAGGTAAGCCGGGATCTTGCCTTTACAGATGAACAGATACAGCAGCGTACCGATGCCGTTGAACAACAGCACGGTCGCCGGGTTGATCTTGAACAGGATCGGCACCAGCACGGTAGCGCCGAACATGGCGAACAGATGCTGGAAGCTGAGCGGAATGGTCTGGAGCAGCGGCGGGCGCTCGCTGACGCCGATGGCGCGACGGGTCATGTGTGCTTTTCCTCTGAGTCATTAATCGTTATGCAAACTGAATTGTCTATGCTCAATGGATTTCAAGTTACAGCTCGGCGGCCAGGGCAATAATCCCCAGGAGCTTATATCAAATAAGTGACTGGGGTTATTGCCTGCAGCCAACAACGCTGTAGCTTGAAAGACGAAGAGCATAAAAAAGCCGACTCGTTAAGTCGGCTTAAATGTTTACTTGGTACCAAATATCTTGTCGCCCGCATCGCCCAGGCCTGGCACGATGTAGCCCTTCTCATTCAGGCACTGATCGATGGAAGCGGTGTACAGCTCAACGTCCGGGTGCGCTTTCTCCAGCGCGGCGATGCCTTCCGGCGCCGCGACCAGTACCAACACCTTGATGCTGTGGCAGCCGGCTTTCTTCAGCAAATCGATAGTGGCGATCATCGAACCGCCGGTAGCCAGCATTGGGTCAACGACCAGCGCCATGCGCTCTTCGATGTTGGAAACCAGCTTCTGGAAGTACGGCACCGGCTCCAGGGTTTCTTCGTCGCGGTATACGCCAACGACGCTGATACGCGCGCTCGGCACGTGCTCCAGCACCCCTTCCATCATGCCCAGGCCTGCGCGCAGGATCGGCACCACGGTGATTTTCTTCCCTTTGATCTGCTCCACTTCAACCGGCCCGCACCAACCTTCGATGGTGACTTTTTCCGTCTCCAGATCGGCGGTCGCTTCATAGGTCAGTAAACTACCCACTTCTGAGGCCAGCTCACGGAAGCGTTTGGTGCTGATGTCATTTTCGCGCATCAGGCCAAGCTTGTGTTTTACCAGCGGGTGTTTCACCTCAACGATCTTCATCATTTTTCTCCTATTAAGGTGGTTGCGGCCAAAAAAATCGCGGGATTATACCTCCTTTTTTTCGCCGCGCCACCCACAATAGTCCGATCGGGATCAACAAAAGTTTGAATATCAGTATAGATGACGAAAAAGCGGAGCCGGTTCACAAGCCGCTCGCAAACGTTTGCCTGCGCTGTTAGAATTGCCGCGCCTTATTCCGGAATCAACATCGGAAGCACAGTTTTCAAACCGCAAACCGTCGTGGGGAATCGCGCAGTGACCGACAAAACCTCTCTCAGCTATAAAGACGCAGGTGTCGATATCGATGCAGGCAACGCATTGGTAGACCGCATCAAAGGTGTAGTTAAACAGACCCGTCGCCCGGAAGTGATGGGCGGTCTGGGCGGGTTTGGCGCCCTGTGTGCGTTGCCGCAGAAATACCGCGAGCCGGTGCTGGTTTCCGGTACCGACGGCGTGGGCACCAAGCTGCGTCTGGCGATGGATCTGAAACGCCACGACACTATCGGCATCGATCTGGTGGCGATGTGCGTCAACGATCTGGTGGTTCAGGGTGCCGAGCCGCTGTTCTTCCTCGATTACTACGCCACCGGCAAACTGGATGTGGACACCGCAACCAGCGTGATCACCGGCATCGCCGAAGGCTGCAAACAGTCCGGCTGTGCGCTGGTAGGCGGCGAAACCGCTGAAATGCCGGGCATGTACCACGGCGAAGACTACGACGTGGCCGGTTTCTGCGTCGGCGTGGTCGAAAAATCCGAGATCATCGACGGCAGCAAAGTGCAATCCGGCGACGCGCTGATCGCCCTGGGCGCTTCCGGCCCGCACTCCAACGGCTACTCGCTGGTGCGCAAAATCCTGGAAGTGAGCAACACCGATCCGACCGCCACTCAGCTGGAAGGCAGACCGCTGGCCGACCACCTGCTGGCGCCGACCAAGATTTACGTGAAGTCCGTGCTGGAGCTGATTGAGAAGACGGACGTCCACGCCATCGCTCACCTCACCGGCGGCGGCTTCTGGGAAAATATTCCGCGCGTGCTGCCGGAAGGCATGCAGGCGGTGATCGACGAAGCCAGCTGGCAGTGGCCGGCGGTGTTCACCTGGCTGCAGCAGGCCGGTAACGTCAGCCGTCATGAAATGTACCGCACCTTCAACTGCGGCGTGGGCATGGTCATCGCCCTGCCGGAAGCCGAAGTGGAAGCTGCAATCGCGCTGTTGACCGCGGCGGGTGAAAAAGCGTGGAAAATCGGTAAACTGGCCGCCTCTTCCGACGAACAACAAGTGGTCATCAACTGATGAAAAAGATCGTGGTGTTGGTCTCCGGCCAGGGGAGCAATCTCCAGGCGCTGATTGACGCCTGCCAGCAGGGCCGCATCGCCGCCGAGATCGTGGCGGTATTCAGCAACAAGGCGCAGGCTTACGGCCTTCAGCGCGCCGAGGCGGCGGGCATCGCCGCTCAGGCGCTGGATGCCAAGGCTTACGCCGATCGCGCGGCGTTCGACGCCGCGTTGGCGGACGCCATCGACCAATACCAGCCCGATCTGGTGGTGCTGGCCGGCTACATGCGCATCCTCAGCCCGCAATTCGTGCAGCGCTATGCCGGCCGCCTGCTGAACATCCACCCTTCCCTGCTGCCGAAATACCCGGGGCTGCATACCCATCGTCAGGCCATCGACAACGGCGACAGCGAGCACGGCACCTCGGTGCACTTCGTGACCGAACAACTCGACGGCGGCCCGGTGATCTTGCAGGCCAAGGTGCCGATTTTCCCCGGCGACGAAGAGGATGAGGTGATCGAGCGGGTGCAAACCCAGGAACACACTCTCTATCCGTTGGTGGTGAGCTGGTTCGTCGACGGCCGCCTGGCGATGCGCGAAGGCGCCGCCTGGCTGGACGGCGAGCGCCTGCCGGAGCAGGGCCACGCCGCCGACTGACACGGTGCACTCTGAACCTTGCCTAAACGGCGCCCGCGCGGCGCCGTTTTTTTTCGCCCTCATCCACTCGCTGAAGTTATACTCTGCACAATTTCACGGTACAGAGGAGCCCACATGTCCAGCACTGCCAGCGTCAGGTTACGCCCATTGGAACGGGACGATCTGACGTTCGTCCACCAGATGGACAACAACGCCAGCGTTATGCGCTATTGGTTTGAAGAACCCTACGAAGCCTTTGTCGAGCTTTCCGATCTCTACGACAAGCATATCCACGACCAGAGCGAACGCCGCTTTATCATCGAGCACGAAGGCGCCAAGGTTGGCCTGGTGGAGTTGGTGGAGATCGACCACATCCACCGCCGCGCAGAATTTCAGATCATCATCGATCCCGCCCACCAAGGCAAAGGCTACGCCAGCACCGCCGCCCGTCTGGCGATGGACTACGGCTTCTCGGTGTTGAACCTGTACAAGCTGTACCTGATCGTCGACAAGGAGAACCCGAAGGCGATCCACATCTACAGCAAGCTGGGCTTCAACGTGGAAGGCGAACTGATCGACGAGTTCTTCGTCAGCGGCGAATACCGCACCGTGCTGCGCATGTGCATCTTCCAGCCACAATATCTGGCGAAGTTCAAAACGCCGGGCGATAAACCGCTGGTGAAGTGACGTTTAGCGAGAAAAAAGAGAAAACCCGCACAGGCGGGTTTTTTATTGGAAAATAAGTGACTAGTATTAAGGCAGGCTATTTTTCGCCAGAAAATAGCCTGATGAATTCGGAAATAAATAATATTTAGCCGAGAGAATTAATCGAACAATAATTAATAGTGATAGTAAGAGTTACCCTCTGCCTCTACAAAGGAAAAATGCCATGACGACCGTCTCAAACCTGCTGCTTTTTATCGGCCTGGCGATGCTCGCCATAGCCGCCGGCCTGAATACCTATAGCGGCTACGCCTCCGCAGATCCCAATAGCACCCCGCTGTTTTCCCCGCTCTGGTGGACGCGCTGGTTCCCGCTCTATGCCTCGGGCGGTGCGTTGCTGCTGGTGGGGCTGGTGTTGCGGGTTTCGGGGCGGGGACGTTAACGATTTATAAGTCAATATCATTAAACCATATTGTGAAGTAGCCTATTGATAATATATAGAAACCCGCTGACACGGGTTTCTATTTTGTTGATAGCTATCACACTACTGTCCATACATGGTTTTGAAATGCTTACTGATACTCTTGTTGGCTATCAATCTATCGACAGTGAAATCAATCGTATCCGATACTGCAATCCCAGATTTAAGTTCATCAGGAAAGTCATTAATACTGCCGAACACCGTAGGAACCAGATAGCGGTAGTAATCTCCCATTTCGGTATTGCCGTCATAACCGACGGGGTAATCTTCTCCTGGAAAACTTCCTTCGACAGCATAGTAGATATAAAACCCTTTATTTACTGGTAAGTTTGCATAACTTAATGGGTTTGTTTTACTCAGAGAATCATTATAGAGCTGCTTTACTTTCTCTTTCGTTTTTGGACCTGTCCAAGCAGGAAACATGTCGACAACAAAATCACCATTCTTGTCAAGTGGAAAACTAGTGAATACATCTGATTCTTCATGCACATATTCTGATATTGCATCTAGGATGCCTTCAGCTCCGCCATCATTTAAGATGACGTCAGGTATTTCACCCCAGCAATTATTAACAAAAACGCCTATTTTGCCATTTTTATCCATTCCAAACCATGTGTAAATAATACCAAACTCAGGCTTCCAGCCAGGATGCAAGTTGTCAGTCATTTTTTCACTCCATTCGGCCATGTGCTTTCACAATTTTTGCAGGCGCCAATAACATGATCATTTTTTAACTCTTTATCTCGGTATACAAATCGAGTTCTGTACGCATCGGTAAACTTGACGTCTTCTGGTCGAATACCTTGGCGAATAAGCTTATCTGCTGCATTTACCTCTGCGCACGCGCCTGCTTTAATGTTACATAACTTAGTGAACTCCCCTATTTTACCCCCTAACTGTTTTTCTATATATTGAACAGTTTGTGGATGCAGTTTTCTTCTGCCACTCCTCCGGCTTGATGATATTGTCGCCCAATATCACCCCGGCCAGCTCCGCTGCCAGCGCCCCGGCAGCAGCCCCTTTACCGTCGCCGCGCCCGATCTCCGCGGCCACGCCCGCCAGAACCGCATGGCTGACTGACTTCCCGGCCGCACCCAGAACTTCGCCGTTATCCCCAATCAGGTTGGCGCCCTCGGCCTGAACCTGGCTGCCGATGTTCGCCAGCAGCGCATTGGTCAGGTTGTCTTTGAAGCTGCCGCCGTTAATGGCGGTATTCAGGCTGGAGCTGATGACCGATTGCCCGGCCACCCGCTGCGCCACTTTGCTCCAGTCGCCGTTGCTCAGCTGCGGCAGTTTGACGTTGTTTGGATTGAGCGGTTTGCCCGCCGCGTCCTATCGGCGTTTATATGGGATACAACATCAAGAGAAAACGGCTCCAAAGAGCCGTTTCTGTGTGTGGGTCAGGTCCAATCTTCATAGCCGCTATCATGGATCCAGACGATAGACAAAACACATCAATCCACACGAGCATCCTTTTATTCAGGCTTATCGATCAAGCCAAGCAATCGAAGATCGTTTAAAATTTCGTTTTTGTCATCTTCAGTTACATCCTTAAGAATTTCGAATAAATCATTTTCGGATAAAATTTTTAATATGATATCTGTGTGGAACTTTACTGTTTTATCACTACATCGACCAGCCATAAAGATGAGCGTCACTAGCTCAAGCATGAGACATTCTATAGGTTCTTCAAACGAACCTTCTAATGACTCATACGCAAACGCCTGATCAGATGTATCACAAACCCCATGGTTACCCCCATCTTTCAACAGGTCAATTATCTCCCTGCAATAAACGTAACTTGAATGGGCAAAGCTACTTCTTATCTCATCATAACTCATCACACTCATTGTTATTTACCTCTTCCCGGAATCAAACGCACTCCGTTATTGTCCAAAACGTCAATTTTCACCCCAGGGTACCTACTCTCGAATTGTTTAACAACGCCCAAGCAACTGTCGCAGGCAGGTTTTTCGGTAAAAATAGTAACAGAACCTTTAGCAGAATAATTACTTCCTAATTTATCAGCTAAGTTATCCAATATTTTATATTCAGAGTCTATACGTCTTGGTACTGGTCTACCATCATCAGTAAGCAAAGTCTCATATTTGAAATTTTCTTTTCCCTTTCCAACAAAACCTTTCCCTTCAACATTTATGAGATTGTGACCCGCAAGTGTTTTTGGCATTCCAGATATATCAATATTGGCCACGGCAACGTTGCCACCACGTTTCCAGTCTGATGGTAGACCAGCCCTCAGTTCTGTAACCTGGTTTTTGAATGCAGCCGCCTGCTGAACCGTCTTCTCATTGACCAGATACCCTTTCCAGGCACTGGTTGGCCCTACCAGTTTGGATGACAGGTATTGGTTGCCGACGTTCGCTTTACCCATACCGGCAAACGTACTGGCGATAGAGACCGCCATCACCGAGGCATTCACCCAGTCCGGCGACCAACCGGTCAACTTGCTGATTTGTTCTATCTGCTGGTTGCGTGCAAACAGCTGGCCGTCGGTTATCTGGTCGCCCAAATCATACGTGAATAACTTTTCGCTGTCATAGCCGGCAAACGCCGGATAGTTGCCGAATCGCTGACGCTCTTTTTGTACCCAGTAGTTGGCAATAAGGCCATCTTCATCCCGCGTTGACGGGTACTTATTCATCAGGGCTTCAAACTGCTTGCGTTCGTCTGAGTTCAACGCCTCTTGCGTGGTGCAAGCTACTTTTCGGCATGAAGCCGCCATCAGACGCGCTTCTTTTTCCTTGTCACCCTTAGCCAACTCTTTAATGGCGTTGAGTTCTTCCTGGTGCAGCTGCCGATTGAAACGCTCAACAAACTCACCCGCATTTGCACCGCTGGTGGCACCTGCGGCTTTGGCGGTTACGATGGCCCCTGCAAAGGCGCCCGCTACGCGGCTGATTTGAGCCTGACGCTCTTGCCAGCCTTCACTTCTGACCAGATTATCATTGATGATCACCCCGGCCAGCTCCGCTGCCAGCGCCCCGGCAGCAGCCCCTTTACCGTCGCCGCGCCCGATCTCCGCGGCCACGCCCGCCAGAACCGCATGGCTGACTGACTTCCCGGCCGCACCCAGAACTTCGCCGTTATCCCCGATCAGGTTGGCGCCCTCGGCCTGAACCTGGCTGCCGATGTTCGCCAGCAGCGCATTGGTCAGGTTGTCCTTGAAGCTGCCGCCGTTAATGGCGGTATTCAGGCTGGAGCTGATGACCGATTGCCCGGCCACCCGCTGCGCCACTTTGCTCCAGTCCTGGTTGCTCAGCTGCGGCAGCTTGACATTGTTCGGGTTCAGCGGTTTGCCCGCCGCGTCTTTGCTCCAGCCCATCACGCTGTCGAAGCCGTTGAGCGCACCGCCGATCGCCATCGCCGTGGCGGTCGCCTTGACGTTTTCATTGCGGCCCAGCGCCTGCAGGGTTTTCGACAGGTTACCTTGGTTTTCCACTAGCGCCACCGCCGCCTGAGAGGCCAGCGAAGACATCCCGGCCGTGACCGCGCCGCTGGTTACTGCCCCCCCTCCCACGGCGCCGGAAACGCTGGAAGCCGCCGTGGCCGCCAGTGAACTGCCGGCGGTCACCGCCGCTGCCGCGATGGCGATCACCGCCGCCACCGCCGGGTTCAGGTGCTGGCTCTTGTAGTCCCAGCTGTCATAGGCATCCTTGACCTTGTTCCACTGCACGTCGTTGCGCTTGTTCAGGCCTTTGACCCAGGTGGTGCCCGGCGTATTACCCAGCGCGTCGATGGCGCTTTGCAGCGCCTGGCCGTTTTTCACCTTCACATCGGCGCTGACACCCTTGGCGGCCTCCACGGTCAAGACGCCGCCGGTATGGATGCTCGGCAGCACCCACTTATTGTCTTCGTACCCTTTGTTGGCCTGCTTGATAAAGAAGCCTTTCGAATTGCTGATAGTTTGTTCGAAAGAGGTGTTTTTCACCGCACGGAAGTTAACCAGGCCACGGGAGCTGGTCAGGCGCGCGTTTTGCCCGGCGGCGATTTTGCTGGCTTCATAGGTGCTGTCGTCGCGGCTCATCAGCGTGATATTGCCGGCGGCGGTAAACTCGGTAACCTTATTGGTCACATCATGGCGGGTCTGCTTAACCTCGGTTTTCTTGCCCCACCACTTGCGTTTGGTTTCCTTTTTCTCGTAATGGCTGGACTCTTCCATCGCCTGAGCATAGAGATAGCCGCCCTTGGCGGCGATATCCATATTGCCGGCACGCATGGTTTCAGCCTGGTTGTGGGCGTCGACTTGGGCTTTTTGTTTGGCTTCGTCAATGCATTTGCTTTGGGCTTCCTGGCGGAGGGCGGCAAGACTACGCTCCGTTTCACCTTTTTCTCGCTGAGACTGTTCGATACGCTGCTGCGCCTGACTAACCTGATTGACGGCCTGATTCACCTCGTTTTGTGCCTGTGTCAGCGCCGTCTCGCGACCTGCGATTTCCCGTCTCAGATGGTCTTTAATATTCTGACTGCCGGGGAACCCTTGATTACCGATGTTTTTGAGCTGTTGGCGGAATTTGTCCAACTCGGCCTGCCGTTTGGGCACTTCAGCCTGTTTTGCCCCCACTAACTGCTCTGCCTGGTTTTTATCGTTTACCGCCTGCTGTATGCGTTGCTGCGCCGCATTTACTGCCTGCTCTGCCGCCGCAATACGACTGCCCCAGTCCGTCACCGCCACCGGCGGCTTCCAGTTGGCCCCCAACCCCTTGACCGCCAGTTTGGTGGCCTGGAACAGGAGGCTGCCGCCGGCTATCACCGTCATCATGCCGCCGGCGTTCAGCTCGGTGCCCTGCTGAGTCCGGGTTTCGGTGAACTCGTTGCCGCCCTCGCGGTAGGTGTGGTTCTGCACTGCCTCAAAGCGCATGTCGCCACCGGAGGTGAGCGTCATATTACCGCCTGAGGTGAGTCTGGCACCGTAGGTCAGCAGTTGGTTGTTGGCCGCCGCCGTCAAATTTTTGCCTGCATTGAGGGTGGTGACCACATGGCGGTCGTCTTTGTTGTTGTCATTGGCAGCGTCAATGGCGGAATAACCCAACGCCGCTAGCCACATATTTTGCCCGGCCAGCAGCGTGATATTGCCGTTAGCGGAAAGCGCGCCACCCTGGGTGCCGATGTCGCGGGCCGAGTTAATCAGCAGATTACCGCCGGCGTGTACCCGGCTACCCAGTTCAGGCGTGCGCGACGTTGGAAAGAGATAATTGAATCGACCATCGAGTTCGCGGTAATTCAGATCGGCGTTATGGCCGGCCAACAGCGTCACGTCCTTGTCCGCGTTAATTTTGGCGCCGCGCAACGCCAGATAACCACCGCTATTGAGCAGCACCGATCCTGTCGCCCTTATTTGGCCGCTGGCCAACAGCTGGTTGAAGTATTCCTGCTGTGTCGCCTGAGGAACGGGCCCCCACAATAACGACATTCCCAACAGCGCGCTGTTTTTTACGATTGCAATGCTGCCGTTAGCCGTCATGGCAATGTTGCGGCTTTGCGGTGCCAACAGCGTATTCAGCAACGTCATGGTGCCGCCTGCCGTGAGGGATAAATCGCGTGAAGCCTCAAGGCTTCCCAACCAGCGCGAACCGTCAGGGCGGAAGTAGTGAGGTTTCTCGCTGGAATGGATCTTTATCTCACCGTTTTTGGCATGTAGCGTGACGTCCTGCCCTTTCAGCTCACTCTGCCAGGCATCGATGGCATTAACCGCCGTCAGAGACAGCTCTTTCCCGGCGGCCAAAATGCCTTGCCCAAGAACAATCCGATCTTCGGCAATCGCGGTGATATTGCCGTCGGCACGAATCGCGTCGGTATTGACGATGTTCTTGGCATGCAGCAGAACGTTCCGCGCCTTAAGCGACTCTGGTCTGCCGGAGGTGAGCACTTCATTTAGCTGATTTTCATGAGGCGTCGGCGTACTGATTTCTATCTTATTTTTAAAATCCGCAGTGAGATTATTGCCGGCGGTAATCGATGATTTCTGCTGCCCCTTTGCTTGCCAGACAACAAGCTCCTGCTGCTTGGTATAAGGGGCTTTTTCCGTGACATACAGCAGATCCCAATCTCCGGGAGGCGCATCTTCGTCACGGGCAAACTCCCCAACGCCAAACGTGTTCGTTCCCAGGCGCCAGTACCGATCTTTCTGACCGAGTTGAATGCTCTTTACGGTAAAATTATTCCCCGTCAGGATCAGGTCTTTGGCCGCGCTGATATTCGACTGATCGTTCCATAACGTTGTCGCGTTGATATAAGCGTTGTTGCCTGAATTTATCACCCCCGGCGCCTGCGATTTCACCAAGAGATACTCGTCGCGCCCCACATTAACCTTGTCGTTTTTTGCTAGGTTGATTTCGCCAAACCAACTGCCGATGCCAAAGTCCTTCAGTTCAGGTTCCAGCAGTACAATAGCGTCAACACCTTGCCGTGAGTCGTAATAACTTCCCACCAAGGATTTATTGAACGCTTTGGAGTTACCGGGAGTACTTTTCCAAACGGCTTGAACAGCTTGCCTGACATTGTTCAAACTCTCCGTGCGAATCACCAAATCGCCGCTGTTGGTTTGAATTCGAGCGGAGCGGTTTTCTACCCGAGTCGCCTTATTCCCCTGTGCATCCTTCTGTATCCACAAGTTTTTGTTGGCGTGAATATTGGCGTAAAAAGTACCCACGTTGCGCACGGCATCACCGAAGAGGCGGATATCATTTCCCGCCGCGATATTGGCGTCATTATTTTCTATCGTTGCGGCGGCGAGCGTAACGTCACGTTCAGCACGCAGGCTTGAGCGAGGCAGCGTTTGAATAGCCTGCCCGCTGACATTCAAATCGGTTTGCGCATGCATATTACCCAGGGTTATTTTACCCTTCACGGATAGCGTAATATCGCGTTGCTTCCCCAGCAGGTCGTTGAGGTTCACCCCCACCCCATTCTCGGTGGCCACCAGGCGGATCTTGTTGGCGTACATGCCGCCCAACGCCTTGGTGTCCACCGCCAGCACCGGCTTGGCACCTTCGCCGGCGATCGATTTGATGCTGCCGTCCTTGAAGCTGATGCGGTTGGCGCCTTGGGTCAGCGACAGGTTTTTGGCATTGATCTTGCCGTTCAGCTCGGTGGCGCGGCTGATGATATCGACGTAGTCTGCGCCGCTGCCGTCCAACCCTTTACCGCCGATGGTGACGCCGCCTTTTTTCACCTCCAGCGCTTCCAGGGCGCCCTGCTTGTCGAACTGCGGTTTGCCGGTGGTCAGCGTCACGCCCGGCGCGTTGATAAAACCGCAACCGTTGCAGGTGATGCCATTCGGGTTGGCGATCATGACGTTGGCCTTGTTGCCGAACACCTCGAGCTTGCCCTGCAGCTCGGAACGGCTACCGCCGCTCACCTCATTGATGATGAGTTCGGCCGGTTTGCCCTTCAGGTTGGGATTGCCATTGACAATATCGACACCAAGTTGGGTTTTCCCCCCTCGAGTGGCGTTGTTCAACACCGCCCCGGGTGCGCCAACGTTGAAATCTTTATAGGTGTTATGGGAGATCCCCGCGCCGTTCGGCGTGGCGATATTCACTACCGGCACGTTGCCCGGTTTGATAACCACCTGAGTGTTGCCGTTGGCGGCGGTGATACCGGCGGCGAACGCCGGGTGCAACGGCTGGAAAGCCGTCAGGTAGATCAGCAAATAGCTGGCGCCCCGCGCCAGCGGATGGTTGAACTTATCCATATTCATTCCTTCGAAAGGATGTCGTTTTAGAGCGCCGGGACGCTCCTGCTGTGTGCTGGCGTTATAACGTGACGGTGGCTTGCCAGTAGGCCACCCAACGATCCGGTTGCAGGCTGCCTGGATGCGTCAGCGGTTTACCGACGGTGAGCGCCTGATTGAACCAGCGGCCGCTTAATGTCGCGCCCAGCGCCGCGCCGGCGACGTTGCCGCCGTCGATCTGCCCGGTGCGCCCCTGCAACCAACCGGCGTCTAACGCGCCGGTCAAAGAAATGTCCCCCAACCCCGGCAAGGTCTGCCATTGCCAGTTGAGTTCATTGCGCCAGTACGCGCCGCGATTGCCGGTCAGATACTGTTCCTTGAAGCCGCGCACCGAGTACTGCCCACCAACGGAAATGCGCTCGCCGGCATACAGGTTGTCTGCGCTGGTTTGCCCATAGGCCGAGGTCAGGTAGTAGAGAGAAGGTGCGAGCGGATAGAAATAGCTGGTGCTGAGACCGAGCTTGCGGAACTCGCTGCGCGGCGCCCCGTCGCGTTGCGGATCGTCGGCGCGGGCACCCCACATGTGCAACCCGCGGCTTACCGTCGGGTTCAGCGTCATATAGCCGCCGCCCGCGGCCGCACTGTAATTAAGGCCCAGGCTGGCGATGCTGAGCGTCGGACTGCTGACGCCCAGCCGTTCACCCGCCAGCTTATTTTCCGTGGTGCGCCGCGCCAGCCCGATATCGACGGCCAGCTTGCGTTTTCCATCCCGCAGCAACGTGCGGTTGGCGCCCAGACGCTGGGTCTGGTTGTTACCCTGATAGCGGTAAGCGGCGCCGCTGAACGGTACCTGCTGGAAAAAATCGTTCCAGGCGTACTGGTAGCTGAACAGCCAATAACCGTAGGGTAAGGTGACGCCACCGTTCAGGCTGCGGCTGCGGTGTCGATGGCTGAAATCGTTATTGCGCGCTGCGGAAAGTGACCACTGATCCGCCAGGCGCAGTGGATTATCCAGCGTGAAGGCTGCGTTCATCTGCCCGGTGCCGGTACTTTTCTGGCCGCTGTTATCGGCGCCGAAAGAGAAAGAAACCGGTGCGCGCCTGGCGCCACGCAGCAAAACCACGTTGGAAAAACCGGGTTGCTTGCCGGGTTGAATATCGATAGTCACCTGTTGCGACGGCAGGCGGTTGAGTTGCTCCATGCCCTGCTCGATATCGCGCAGGTTCAATACGTCGCCAACCAGACCGGGGAACGCCATCTTCAGCGCCATCGTCTGCTCGCCGTTCTGCGTGATGGACTCGATCCGCCCTTCACTGGCGCTGACGATCAACACGCCGCGGGAGATATCTTGCTCCTGCAGCCAGGCCTGTGAGGTGATATAGCCGCGTTGCAGATAAGCATTGGTGGTTTCGCGCACCAGGCGATTGATATGCTCCAGCGTCAGACAGCGCCCCTGATACGGGCGTGTCAGACTTTCTTTCACCGACCAGGAAAGATGCTCGGCGCCCTCAAATACAATCTGCCGCACCGGCTGGCAAACCGCTCCGGCGGCGGCCGGCACTGGCATCGGTAACGCCGGCAGTTCAACGTTATTTTGCAGCGCCTCGCGTTGTTGCTGCGCCTGTTCCAGCAACGTTTTCTGCTGTTGGGCAATGCTGTCGCGATCGGCAGGGCTGGTGATTTCCGCACACCACGCCGAGCCGCAAAACGCCAAAAGCACAGGCCAAGTTCCGAGCTTCCATGCACACATTCAAATACATCAATTTACGTTATATTACACATCTTGTCGAAGTATATACATTTTGCGCCACCACTCAATGATAATGAGAATTGTTTTTATTTGATCGATGTCACAACGTGAATAAATGGCATGGGTATATTTCATTCAGCCTGCCGCCGAATTGCCAATGTGGATATAATTAATATAAAAATTAAAAAAACAAATACTCAAGAAAAATAAATTCAATTATAAAATAACACGCTCGATATCAATAAAAATAAACAAATGAAGTTTACAAAGTTACCCGACCGCCTTAATGTGATGTTTAACCAATTAAAACATTCATAAAAAGAATAATACATAGCCAACCAATAAAGAAATCCAGACAATATCAGGAATGCCCTTATGTTAACTCGTGATATAGAATTATTTATTCGTGATTACGTTAATGATATTAAGGCCGACAGCGCCGCGCTGTTCGCCGGCGCCGGGCTGTCCATTCCCGCTGGCTTCGTCAGTTGGAAAGAGCTCATACGAGATATAGCTTATGAGCTGGAATTGGATATTGAAAAAGAGAGCGATCTTATTTCCCTGGCACAATATCACCTCAATGAGAAAGGCAATCGGCATAAGATAAATCAAAAGATCATCACCGAGTTCGCCGAACAGGCTGAAGAAACCGAAAACCACCGAATCATCGCCCGGCTGCCGATATCATCGATCTGGACCACCAACTACGACGACCTGATTGAGAAAACCTATGCCCGTTATAATCGCGTCTGCGACGTCAAAACCACACCGGAAAGCCTCACTAATAACATTCATAAGCGTGATGTTGTTTTATATAAAATGCATGGTGATTATAGAACCCCCAACCAGGCGATTATCACCCGAGAACAATACGAGACCTACTCCCGCTCACACCACCCTTTTATCAATATGCTGATGGCGGAGCTTACCGCCAAAACATTCCTGTTTATCGGCTTCAGCTTCGAAGATCCCAACCTGCACTATGTGTTGAGTCGCCTCTATGCGCAGTATGCCGATGGGCAAAGAAATCACTACTGCATCATGCGGCGGGTGCAGCTCGGCGACAGCGGCAGCGCGGATCAGGCGTCTTGCGATTATAACAGCCGCAAACAAACCTTGATGATCAACGATCTGCGCCGTTACGGCATTCAAACGCTGTTGGTGGATGACTACCGGCAAATCACCGACCTGCTGTATGCCATCGAAACGCAGTTCAAGAAAAGCACGGTATTTATCTCCGGTAGCGCCGAACACTACCTCCCCCACGCGCGTGAGGAATCCATCCAGTTCATACATCGTCTGACTCGCCTGCTTATCCGCAAGCAGTACCGCATCGTCAACGGCTTCGGCTGGGGCGTGGGTACGGCGGTGATCAACGGCGCCCTGGAAGCCATTTACAACAGCGGGGGAAAAATCAGCGAAAGCCAGCTGGTGCTACGGCCATTCCCCCAATTCGCCAGCGGCGGCATTGCGCTGCCGGCGCTTTGGCACGAATACCGCCAAAACATGATTTCGCTCAGCGGTATCGCCGTCTTTATGTTCGGCAACAAACGTAGCGCCAATGGCGAATGCGTGATAGCCGACGGCTTATTGAAAGAGTTCCACATCGCCACGGAACAGGGCTGCGTATGCATTCCAATCGGCTGTACCGGTGGTGCATCCGCCGAGATCTACAGAAAAATCAAGGAGGAAATGACAGATACCCTCTATCACCGCCATCCCGCCGCCATGAGCCTGCTGGATCAGCTTAACGAACCGGGCAGCCTGGCGGAAAAGAAGAAATGCCTGTTGGCACTTATCGACCTCATTGCTAAGGATAATCCTCGATGACCAGAAAATGTTTTTACAGTTTCCATTATGAGCCGGACAACTGGCGCGCTGCCCAGGTACGCGCAATGGGCGCGCTGGACGGCAACCGTCCGGCCACGGATAACGATTGGGAGACGGTTAAAAAAGGCGGTGATAACGCCATCGCCGATTGGATCAAAGGCCAATTGAATAACCGCACCTGCGCCGTCATTCTCGCCGGCAAAGATACGGCCAATCGCAAGTGGATCAACTTCGAAATCTGCGAGGCCTGGAAGAAAGGCATGGGCGTGCTGGTGGTGTATATCCATAGCCTGAAAGACAGCGATGGCGAACAAACCGATAAAGGGAAAAATCCGTTGGATTACATCAAGCTGGGGGATAAAAAGCTTTCCGCTATCGCCAAAGCCTATGATCCGCCGTCTTCGACCAGCACCAATGTTTATAACCACATCAAAGAAAATCTGGCTGACTGGGTAGAAGAAGCGATCCGCATTCGCGAAAATTACTGACGACCGCCCTAAAAAAGACGAAAGGCTGCATGAACCGGCAGCCTTTCGTTTGTTCTTAGTCTACCTCAACTCACCCATACCGCCCGGTAATATAATCCTCGGTGCGGCGCTGGCGCGGCGACGTGAAGATGGCGTCGGTGTCGTTGTACTCCACCAGCCGGCCTTGATGAATAAAGGCGGTGTAGTCGGAGACGCGCGCCGCCTGCTGCATGTTGTGCGTCACCAGCACCACGCTGTAGCGCTGCTTCAGCGCGGAAATCAGCTCTTCGATGGTCAGCGTGGAGATCGGATCCAGCGCCGAGGTTGGCTCGTCGAGCAGCAATACTTCCGGCTCGATGGCGATGGCGCGCGCGATCACCAGACGCTGCTGCTGGCCGCTGGACAAACGGAAGGCGTTTTCACGCAGCCGATCCTTCACCTCATGCCACAGCGCGGCGGCGCGCAACGAACGCTCCACCGCTTCATCCAACAGGCGCCGGTCGCGCACGCCCTGCAGCCGCAGGCCGTACACTACGTTTTCATAGATCGATTTTGGGAACGGGTTTGGCCGCTGGAACACCATCCCCACCCGCCGCCGCAGCGCCGCCACGTCGATCTGCGCGCCGGAGATCCCCGCACCGTTCAGCTGCAGATCGCCCTCGATGCGGCAGTTGTCCACCAGATCGTTCATGCGGTTGAAACAGCGCAGCAGCGTTGATTTGCCGCAGCCCGAAGGGCCTATCAGGGCCGTCACCCGGTGCTTCGGAATGCGCAGCGAGATATCGTGCAACACCTGCTTGTCGCCATAAAACAGGTTCAGGCCGTTGACCGCCAACGCGGTCTGTTCATCGTCGAGATGCTGGACATCCAGCCGGGGCAAACTGCCTGGCGTCATCAAACCCATTACGCACTCCCCAAAAATAGCGTCATTGTTACTGCGACCATGCTCGGTACCGCTCCCTCAGCGAATGGCGGATGCCCATCGCCGCCAGATTCAAACTCACCACGATCGTCACCAGCAGGAAGGCGGTGGCGAACACCAACGGCCGCGCAGCCTCCACGCTCGGGCTCTGGAACGCCATATCGTAGATCTGGAAGCTCAAGTGCATAAACTTCCGCTCCAGGTGCAAATACGGGAAAATTTCGTCGACCGGCAACACCGGCACCGACTTCACCACCCCCACCAGCATCAGCGGCGCGGTCTCCCCGGCGGCACGCGCCACCGCCAGAATCAGTCCGGTCATCATCGCCGGCGCCGCCATCGGCAGCACGATGCGCCACAGCGTCTCGGCCCGGCTGGCGCCCAGCGCCATCGAGCCCTGCCGCAACGAGGTGGGAATGCGCGACAGCCCTTCCTCGGTGGCGACGATCACCACCGGCAGCGTCAACAGCGCCAACGTCAGCGCCGCCCAAAGCACGCCCGGCGTGCCGAAGGTCGGGTTGGGTAAGGATTCGGGATAGAACAGCTGATCGAGCGTGCCACCAATCATGTACACGAAGAAGCCCAGGCCGAAGACGCCGTAGACGATCGAGGGCACGCCGGCCAGGTTGACCACCGCAATGCGGATCACCCGCGTCAGCAGATTGTTGCCGGCATACTCGTGCAGATACACCGCCGCGATCACGCCAAACGGCATCACCACGATCGACATCAGGATCACCATCAAGACCGTGCCGAAAATAGCCGGGAACACCCCACCTTCGGTATTCGCCTCGCGCGGGCTGTCGGTGAGGAACTTCTTCACCTGCTCGCCCCAGTGCACCAGCTTCTCGGTGGTATTCATGGCGTTCGGGTACCAGGCGTCGCGTACCTGGCTGAGCGGAATGGTCAACGTTTGGCCATGCATATCGCGCAGCAACAGCGCGTCACGCTGGCGATCGCGGTTCAGCCCTGCCAGGCGTTCGGACAACAGTTGGTACTGCCGCTGCAACTCCAGCCGCTCGGCCTTGATGGCGTCCTGCGCGCGGGCGTCCAGCTTATCGTCGCGCTGCAGGCGCTTTTCCCTCAGCCGCAGCGCGTCAAATTGCTGATTGATGCGCGCCATATCGCGGAATTGAATATCGTGCGCCTGGCGCGAGAGCGCGGCAATTTGTGGCAACCGCTGCTGCAACGCCTGCCCCAGATTGCGGCCGGTCAGCGGCTGCCCGTCTTCCAACAGGCCGGCCAGATAACCGTAGGCGGTGCCGTGGCTGTTACGTTCCAACACCAGCAGGCTGCGCGGCGTGCTCTGGCTGCGGATATCGCTGGCCAGCAATGTGCGGAAATCCTGCCCCTCGCGCTCACGGTTGCCGACCTTAATCAGATAGCGTTCGACGCTCTGCGCCTCGCCCGGCGGCGTCACGCCCGCTTCCGTCAATTGGCGGCGCGAAATGCTTTGCTGCTGGTACAGCTCGCCGATCACCGTCACCGGCCCGGCGCCGTTCTGATTCAGCTCGAACTGGTAGACCGGGCTCGGCCAGAAATAGCGCATCCCCTGCCCGGCCAGCAGCAACAGGATGCCGATCAGCGCCAACAGGCTGATAGCGACCGAACCGGCGGTCAGCCAAATCCACGGCGAGCCGCTCTTCAGCCAGTTCTTCATGGCGCCTCCTGGTTCGGCGTGTAGCGCTTGCGCAGCCGCAGGCGTACCGCCTCCGCCAACGTATTGAACACGAAGGTGAAGACAAACAACACCAGCGCGGTCAGGAACAGCACGCGATAATGGCTGCTGCCGGAGACCGCCTCCGGCATTTCAATGGCGATATTGGCCGCCAGCGCCCGCAGCCCCTGGAACAGGCTGCCGTCGATAATCGGCGTGTTGCCGGTGGCCATCAGCACGATCATGGTTTCCCCCACCGCGCGGCCAAAACCGATCATCAGCGCGGAGAAAATGCCGGCGCTGGCGGAAGGCAGCACCACCCTGATCACCGTCTGCCATTGGGTGGCGCCCAGCGCCAGCGAGCCCTGGCTTAGGGCGGCCGGCACGCTGAACAACGCGTCTTCCGCCAGCGAGAAGATGACCGGCACCAGCGCGAAGCCCATCGCCACGCCCACCACCAGCGCATTGCGCTGGTCGTAATCATCCCCCAGCCAGAAATGCAGCGGCTCACCGAACAGCGCCAGCTCCAGCCGCGGCCCCAGGCTGAACGCCAGACACACCGTCAGCGCCAACAGCGGCAGCAAGAACAGCAGATCGAGGCCCGGCGGGCAGCGCGGCATAAAGCGATGGGTCAATGCGCCGCACAGCAGCACTGCCGCCGCCAACAGCAGCGGCAACGCCAGCACCGCCAACAGATACTGCTCGATGATCGGCGCCAGCCAGATGCCGGCCACCAGCCCGATCACCACCGTCGGCAGCGCGCCCATCACTTCGATAGCCGGTTTGATCACCCGCCGCAGCCCCGGAGTCATAAAGTAAGCGGTATAGACGGCGCCGGCCAACGCCAGCGGAATAGCGAACAGCATCGCGTAGGCCGCTGCCTTGAAGGTACCGAAGATCACCGGTATCAGGCTGAATTTGGGTTGGTAACTGTCTTCACCGGAGGTCGACTGCCAGACATAGGCCGGCTGCGGGTAGTTCTCATACCACACCTTGCCCCACAGCGAACGCCAGGTGACGTCTGGATACGGGTTGTCGAGCGCATAGCGCTGCCAGCCCTGAGCGCTCTCCAGCAGCAGGCCGTCGCCGCGCGGCGCGAACGCCATCTGCCGCACCTCAGCGCCCAAACGGGTGTTCAGCAGCGGCTGCGGTTGAATGGTGGAGAACAACGAGAAACCGCCGTCGGGCCGCAGGGTGGCGAACACCCGGCGGTAAGGTTCGGCCACCGTCAGCTCCTGCCCGTCGGCGCCATGGTCGAAATGCTGCACCGGCGTCAGGCGCCAGCGCTGCTCTTTTTCTACTTCGAACCACTCGCGCAGATTGCCGTCGACGCCCTTGATCAGCAGCGCGCTGCCGCCGGGCAGTGCCGTCATCTGATACGGGGCATGTTCGCCAAGGGTGCGGGTTTCACGCAGCTGCAGCTGCGCGCCGTCGATCTGATAACGCGCCAGCCGGTTGCCGGTCAGCAGGTAAAGCTGGCGGCCATCCGGCGTCAGCACCAGTTGCTCTGCATCATGTTCCAGCGGCCGCTCGCTGAACTGCGGTGGCCGATCGGGGCTGAAGCGGCCGAACACCAGGCGCCGATCGTCGGTCACCCCAGCCAGCAGATACTGCCCGCGATGCGCGTCCGCCAGCGACAGCAGTTTCAGCGGTTTGCGCTGCAGATCCAGCGCCAACGGTTGCTGCCCGAGCGGGAACAGCCACTGCGGCCGGCCGCTTTCCGCCGTCGCAAAATCTGCGCGTGCCACCACCAGTCGGCCATCGGCCTGCGCCAAGGCGAACAAATCGCGTTCCCCGGCGGCCTGCGCGAGCAGCGTCGGTTTAGCCAACAGCGTTTGCTGCGCCAGCGGCGCCTGAGCCTGGCCGCCCTGCTTCGGCGTCAGGCGATAAAACTGCCCCGCTCCTTGCGCGTCAATGCGGTAACCGACGCGCTGCTGCACATCCATGCCCAGCGCCAATGCGGGGGCCGATACCGCGATCGGCAGCGGCTGAACCTGGCCGAGCGAGGCCGGCTTGAACAGCGGCAGCACCGCAAACAGCAAATAGACGAAGATCAGCATCAGCGTCATCAGCACCATCAGCCCGCTGACGGTCACCGCCGCCTGCACGCCGCGGTCGATGCGCCCGCGCATGCGATCTCGGGGATGTTGATTTGCCGTCGTCTGTGCCATGTGTCTCGCTGTCGCTGATGTAATCGGGCTTGCGCCGTAAGATAACCGGGCATCTTATGTCAGTTTTATGACGTTTGCATGACAAAGTTACCCACCTCAACTCAGGTTTTTTACACTGCAAACAGACAATATGGCGTTGATATATTGCTGAAAAATGACCGCAAACACGCTTTATAACGCCAAGAATAAGCCTGCTAACCTTCATTTCATGCTATTTATTTCGCTATTGCGCTTCCCACATCGGCGAAAATTTATTGCCACCGAAAAACGCCGCGCGCCAACGCAATGGATATGTTGGACTTTCCTGTCAATCTCTCGCAATAATGATGAAGGACACTAGAGCGGCATCCGGGCGCTGCGTCCCGGATCCTATTCTAAAATTGAACTGGAGTGGCAATGGGTCAGGAAAAGCTCTACATCGAAAAAGAACTAAGCTGGTTATCCTTTAATGAGCGCGTGTTGCAGGAAGCCGCAGATAAGAGCAATCCCCTGATTGAACGTATGCGTTTTCTGGGCATTTACTCCAACAACCTCGACGAGTTCTATAAAGTCCGCTTCGCCGATCTCAAACGGCGCATCCTGATCAGCGAAGAGCAAGGCTCCGCCGGCGCTTCGCGCCATCTGCTGAAAAAGATCCAGTCCAAGGTGCTGAAAACCGATCAGGAGTTCGACGGCCTGTACAACGATCTGCTGCTGGAAATGGCGCGCAATCAGATCTTCCTGATCAACGAACGCCAGGTGTCCGAGAACCAGCAAATCTGGCTGCGGCAATATTTCAAACAGCATCTGCGCCAACACATCACGCCGATCCTGATCAACCACGACACCAACCTGGTGCAGTTCCTGAAAGACGATTACACCTATCTGGCGGTAGAGATCATCCGCGGCGCACGCATCGATTACGCGCTGCTGGAAATTCCGTCCGACAAGGTGCCGCGCTTCGTCAATCTGCCGCCGGAAGCGCCACGCCGCCGCAAGCCGATGATCCTGCTGGACAACATTCTGCGCTACTGCCTGGACGATATCTTCAAGGGCTTCTTCGATTACGACGCGCTCAACGCCTATTCGATGAAAATGACCCGCGACGCAGAGTACGATCTGGTCACCGAAATGGAATCCAGCCTGCTGGAGCTGATGTCCTCCAGCCTGAAACAACGCCTGACCGCCGAGCCGGTGCGCTTCGTTTATCAGCGCGACATGCCGAACGAAATGGTAGAGCTGCTGCGCGGCAAGCTGGGCATCTCCAACTACGATTCGGTGATCGCCGGCGGCCGCTATCACAACTTCAAGGACTTCATCAGTTTCCCGAACGTCGGTAAAGGCAACCTGGTCAACAAGCCGCTGCCGCGTCTGCGCCACATCTGGTTCGACGGTTTCCGCAACGGCTTCGACGCCATTCGCGAAAAAGATGTGCTGCTCTACTACCCGTACCACACCTTCGAGCACGTGCTGGAGCTGCTGCGCCAGGCGTCGTTCGATCCGAGCGTGCTGGCGATCAAAATCAACATCTACCGCGTGGCGAAAGATTCGCGCATCATCGAATCGATGATCCACGCCGCGCACAACGGCAAGAAAGTCACGGTGGTGGTCGAACTGCAGGCGCGCTTCGACGAAGAGGCCAACATTCACTGGGCGAAGCGCCTGACCGAAGCCGGCGTGCACGTGATCTTCTCGGCGCCGGGCCTGAAAATCCACGCCAAACTGTTCCTGATTTCACGCCGTGAAGGCGATGAAATTGTGCGCTATGCTCATATCGGTACCGGCAACTTTAATGAAAAAACCGCGCGTATCTATACCGACTATTCGCTGCTGACCGCCGACGCACGCGTCACCAACGAGGTGCGCCGGGTGTTCAACTTTATCGAGAACCCCTACCGGCCGGTCACCTTCGACAACCTGATGGTGTCGCCGCAGAACTCGCGCCTGAAGCTGTACGAGCTGATCGACAACGAAATCGCCAACGCCCAGGCCGGGGAACAGGCCGGCATTATGTTGAAAATAAATAATCTGGTGGATAAAGGGCTGGTAGATCGGTTATATACCGCGTCCGGCGCCGGCGTGAAGATCCGCCTGCTGGTGCGCGGCATGTGTTCCCTGATTCCCAACCTGCCGGGGATCAGCGACAATATTCAGGTGATCAGCATCGTCGATCGCTTTTTGGAACACGATCGGGTTTACGTTTTCGACAATAAAGGTGACAAACGGGTGTATCTGTCCTCCGCCGACTGGATGACCCGCAACATAGATTACCGTATCGAAGTGGCGGTATCGCTGCTGGATCCGGCGCTGAAACAGCGCGTTCTGGACATTCTGGAGATCCTGTTCAGCGATACGGTCAAAGCCCGCTATGTGGATAAAGAACTGAGCAACCAGTACGTGCCACGCGGCAACCGCCGCAAAGTACGTGCCCAGGTGGCTATTTACGAGTATTTAAAAGCTCTGGAACAACCAGGACAGTAGGCCAGCAACTATGCCGCTAAAAAACACTGCAACGAACAAACCGCAGGAAATCGCCGCCATCGACCTCGGGTCGAACAGTTTCCACATGGTGATCGCCCGCGTCGTCAACGGCGCCTTACAGGTATTGGGCCGTTTAAAACAGCGGGTGCATCTCGCCGACGGATTGGACAGCAACAACGTACTCAGTGAAGAGGCGATAGAACGCGGCCTGGCCTGCCTGGCCCTGTTTGCCGAGCGGCTGCAGGGCTTCCCGGCGGATAACGTCACCATCGTCGGGACCCACACCTTGCGCCAGGCGGTGAACGCGGAAGTGTTCCTCAAACGCGCCGCCAAAGTGATCCCCTACCCGATAGAAATCATCGCCGGTCAGGAAGAGGCGCGTCTGATCTTCATGGGCGTGGAGCATACGCAACCGGAGAAAGGCCGCAAGCTGGTGATCGACATCGGCGGCGGCTCCACCGAACTGGTGATCGGCGAAGACTTTGAGCCGCTGCTGGCGGAAAGCCGCCGCATGGGCTGCGTCAGCTTCGCCCAGCTGTTCTTCCCAGGCGGCGAGATCAGCAAAAACAACTTCCGCCGCGCGCGGCTGGCGGCGGCGCAGAAGCTGGAAACCCTGGCGTGGCAGTACCGCATTCAGGGTTGGCAGTATGCCCTGGGTGCCTCGGGCACCATCAAAGCCGCCCACGAAGTGCTGGTGGCAATGGGGGAAAAAGACGGTCTGATCACCCTCGAGCGCCTGGAAATGCTCAGCGAACAGGTGCTGCAGTTCAAAAACTTCAGCGCGCTCAGCCTGCCGGGGCTGTCCGAAGATCGCCAGTCGGTGTTCGTGCCGGGGCTGGCTATCCTGTGCGGCGTGTTCGACGCGCTGGCGATCCGCGATCTGCGCCTGTCCGACGGTGCGCTGCGCGAAGGCGTGCTGTATGAAATGGAAGGCCGTTTCCGCCACCAGGACATCCGCAGCCGCACCGCCAAGAGCCTGGCCGATCACTACAACATCGACCGCGAACAGGCCAAGCGGGTGCTGGAGACCACCGAGCTGCTCTACTCGCAGTGGATGGCGCAGAACACCAAGCTGGCGCACCCGCAGCTGGAAGCGCTGCTGAAATGGGCCGCCATGCTGCATGAAGTCGGGCTGAGCATCAACCACAGCGGCATGCACCGCCATTCGGCCTATATTCTGCAAAACTCCAACCTGCCTGGTTTCAACCAGGAACAGCAGCTGCTGCTGGCGGCGCTGGTGCGCTTCCACCGTAAGGCGATCAAGCTGGAAGAGCTGCCGCGCCTCAACCTGTTCAAGAAGAAATACTACCTGCCGCTGATCCAACTGCTGCGTCTGAGCACCCTGCTCAACAACCAGCGTCAGTCGACCACCACGCCGGAAACGCTGCGCCTGACCACCGACGATAACCACTGGACGCTGCGCTTCCCGGCCGGCTACCTGGCGCAGAACAACCTGGTGCAGCTGGATTTCGAGCGCGAACAGGCCTACTGGAACGACGTCGTCGGCTGGAAGCTGCTGATCGACGAAGAAGGCTCGCAGAACGAACAACGCTCCGCCTGATCCCCCGCCCCCTGCCAGACAGGGGGTTTTTCTTTCCGCCGTCGCGTCGCCAACCTAAACGAAAACCAAATACGCCGCGCCGCGCGCCGGAAAAAAATAGACAACTTTTGTCATCAGCGCCTAAAATCCGGTTACAAATTCTCGAGCGAATAACACAGGACACCGGCATACCGGGTGATATATGCGCAAGAAAACCACCGGACAGATGACGAAGATAGTGTTGTTTATCAGCTTTATCATTTTAGTCGGCCGACTGCTGTACGCCGCCGTGGTCGCGGTGCCTCACCATCAGGAAAAAAAGCAGGCTTCCGCGCAAAACGCCGCCGAAGTCAGCGCGCCGCAACAGGACGCTTCCTCTGAATAATCGCCGCACCCCGTCCGTTTCATAAAAATGACTCCGGCACTCGCTATGCTCTATCTTTTAATGAGCCTGCGTCAGGAACGCCGAGCGCCCGTTAAGGAACACCATGTCAGCCGCAACCCATAACGTCAAAAAAGTCGCTGAACACCGCCAGCGCATTCTCAATCTGTTGTTGAACGACAAGGAATTGGTCGACGGCATCCTCGGCCGGCCAGGGGATGAACATGTCCTCAGCAAAAGCGAACTGCTGAACCAGACGGCGGAAATCACCGGCCTGTTGGACGATATGCACGCCGCCGACCTGGCGGATCTGCTGGAAGCGCTGCCGCAGGATGAACGTATGGCGCTGTGGCGGCTGGTGGGCAACAGCAAGCGCGGCCAGACGCTGGTGGAGGTCGCCGAACCGGTCTGGGACAGCCTGATCGAGGAAATGAGCGACAAAGACCTGCTCAAAGCGATCAAAACGCTGGACGTTGACGAACAGGCGTATCTGGCGCAATACCTGCCGCGTAACCTGATGGGCCGGTTGCTGACCTCGTTGGAGCCGGAACAGCGCGCCCAGGTGCGCGAGATGAGCCAGTATGCCAAAGACAGCGTCGGCTGGATGATGGATTTCGAACTGGTGACGGTGCGGCCGGACGTCACGCTCGGCGCGGTGCACCGCTTTTTGCGCATGCGCAAAACCATCCCCGACGCCACCGATAAACTGTTCGTCACCGACCGCAAAAACACCCTGCTGGGCGAGCTGCCGCTCACTGCGGTGCTGCTGAACGACCCGGAAATCCCGGTACGCGAAGTGATGGACAGCGATCCCGCCACCTTTCAGCCCGAAGACAAAGCCGAAGAAGCGGCCGGCGCGTTCGAACGTTACGACCTGATCAGCGCCCCGGTGGTCGACGCCAAAGGCAAGCTGATGGGCCGCCTGACCATCGAAGAGATCGTCGACGCCGTCAACGAAGAGAGCGACACCAACCTGCGCCGCATGGGCGGTTTGAGCCCGGAAGAAGACGTGTTCGCCCCGGTCAGCAAAGCGGTCAAGACCCGCTGGGCCTGGCTGGCGATCAATCTCTGCACCGCGTTCGTCGCCTCCAGGGTGATCGGCCTGTTCGAACACACCATTTCCCAGCTGGTGGCGCTGGCGGCGCTGATGCCGATCGTCGCCGGCATCGGCGGCAACACCGGCAACCAGACCATCACCATGATCGTGCGCGCGCTGGCGCTGCACCAGATCGAAGTCGGCAACATTTCGCGCCTGATGCTCAGAGAGCTGGGAGTGGCCATCATCAACGGCGTGGTGTGGGGCGGCATCATGGGCGTAATCACCTGGCTGCTGTACGGTGACGCGGCGATGGGCGGCGTGATGACGCTAGCGATGCTGCTCAACCTGCTGCTGGCGGCGCTGATGGGCGTGGTGATCCCGATGACCATGCTCAAACTGGGGCGCGATCCGGCGGTCGGCTCCAGCGTGCTCATCACCGCGTTGACCGACACCGGCGGCTTCTTCATCTTCCTCGGCCTCGCCACCCTGTTCCTGCTGTAATATGTCAAAAGCCGGCCCCGCGCCGGCTTTTTCGCCATTCTGTCGCCGGGTTTGCGTTAGCGAATTAAAGTCAGTCGCCCCGGTAGGCTTTCCCGCCGCGCTATACTACCCTTTGCCAATAAATCGTCTTAATTCATCCACGTCATGAATCTAATCACTGACAGATGCCATCGGTAAGGTTGTCTATGGATATCAGCGCGCCGAACACATTCGGCACACACAAAGGCGTCATGCTGACTCATTCCCTGTTGGTGGCACTGGCGACGTTTTTACTCGCCTTGCTGAGCCTGTCGCTGTCCAGCGAGGCTCACCATTTTACGCCGCTGTGGTTCCCGACCGCCGCCGCGATCGTGGTGTTGTATCGCCACGCCCCGCGCCACTGGGGCCTGCCGTTGCTGGCCAGCGGTCTGGGCATCGTGTTCGCCAGTTTCCTGCTGTTCGGCGTCAGCGCCATTCCCGTCAAGCTGGCCACCATCAACCTGATGGAGGCGGCGGTGTGCGCCCTGTTGCTGCGCCGAACGCTGCCGGCGAACGATCCGCTGAGCGATCTGGGCTGTTGGCTGCGCTTCGTGGTCTGTGCGGTGATCTTTACCCCGCTGTTCAGTGCGCTGCTGGCCGCCGGGCTGGTGCCCACGCCGGACCAGACGTTTTGGCAGTCGTTCGGCACCTGGTTTATCTCCGAGGCGATAGGGGTACTGTCGCTGGCGCCACTAGGCCTCACCTATCACCGCCGCACGCTGGCGGCGCTGAACCCCTACCCGCTGCTGTTGACGCTGATGGCTACCCTGGCGTTCAGCTACCTGTCGCTGACCTACCTGCCGTTCCCGTTCACCTTCGTGATCCTGCCGCTATTATGGGCCGCCATCGCGCTGCCGCGCTTCGAAGCGTTGGCCGTCTGTTTCTGCGCCATCCTGCTGATCACGGTACTGATCTCGCTGGGGCTGATGCACCTGCAGACCTCCCCGCACGCGTTCGGCGAGTTCGGTCTCTATCTGCCGATGCTGCTGATCCTGATCCCGGCGCACGCGATGGCGATGGTGATGCACACCTTTCGGGTGGAAAAACAGCACATCGTCGAGAGCGAAAGCCGCTTTCGCAGCGCGCTGGAATATTCCGCCATCGGCATGGCGCTGGTATCGACGGAGGGCAAATGGCTGCAGGTCAATCAGGCGCTGTGCAAACTGCTCGGCTATGCACCGGAAGCATTGCATCGCCTGACGTTTCAGGAGATCACCCACCCCGACGATCTCAACGCCGATCTGAGCCAACTGCACGATCTGCTCGACGGCCATATCAGCAGCTATACCATGGAGAAACGCTATATCCGCAGCGACGATCAAATCGTCTGGGCGCTGCTGGCGGTGTCGCTGGTGCGCGACGTTGAAGGTCAGCCGCTGTATTTCATCTCTCAGGTAGAAGACATCAGCGGCCTCAAGCGCAGCGAAGCGGAGAACAACCGGCTGGTGGAGCGCATCACGCTGGCCAACCAGGTAGGCGGCGTCGGCATCTGGGAGTGGGTTATGAACCAGGAAAACTTCACCTGGGATCAGCGCATGTTCGAACTCTACGACCTCAATCCGGACCAGACGCCGACGCTGGCGCTATGGCGCGCCCTGCTGGTGCCGGAGGATCGCGAACGCACCGACCGCGAGCTGGCCGAGATCCTGGCACAACCGCGGCCGTTCATCATGGAGTACCGCATCGTGACCCGCCAGGGCAAAGTGCGCCATATTCGCGGCCAGGGCAACGTGATCCTCGACGAACAGGGCCGGCCGCTGCGCATGATCGGCACCAATATCGACATGACCGAGCTCAAGAGCCTCGCCGAGGCGTTGCACGAAGAGAAAGAGCGCTTGCACATCACCCTCGACGCCATCGGAGAAGGGGTGATCTCCACCGACAGCCACATGCGCATCACCTTTATGAACCCGGTGGCCGAGCAGATGTGCGGCTGGCCGCTTGAATTGGCGATCGGCATGCCCGTCGCCGGCGTGGTGCGCCTGACCAACGGTAAAGACGGGCCGGAAATCGACAATCTCACCCAATACCCGCGGCAATGGCCGGCGGATTACGCGCTGGTGCTGCACAGCCGCGACGGGCGTCATTTCGACGTGCAGCAGTCGGCCTCGCCGCTCAAAACCCTCGACGGCGAAACGATGGGGACAGTGATGGTGTTGCAGGACGTCACCGCCTCGCGCGAGTTGATGAAAAAGCTCAGCTACAGCGCCTCACACGACGCGCTTACCGGCCTGCCGAACCGCACCAACTTCGAGAAACAACTGAAGGCGGCGATCGTCGCCAGCGGGGAACAGGCGCCGCCGCATTCGCTGGTGTTCCTCGACCTGGATCGGTTCAAGGCGGTGAACGACACCGCCGGCCACGCGGCGGGCGATGCTTTGCTGCGGGACATCGCCCAGTTGATGCGGCACCAGCTGCGCAACAGCGACTGTCTGGCCCGGCTGGGCGGCGACGAGTTCGGTCTGATCCTGTTCGACTGCCGGCTGGAACAGGCCAAGTCGCTGATGCAGCAAGTGGTCAACCAAATCAGCCAACACCCGTTCTACTGGGAAGGGAAGATTTACCGCGTCGGCGCCAGCGCCGGCATTACGCACATCGGCGGCGACGCCAAAAGCAGCGAACTGCTGGCGCAGGCCGACATCGCCTGCTACACCGCCAAGCACCACGGACGCGGCCAGGTTTATCTGTACGAAATGCGGCAAAAGCAGATGCTGGAGCGGCAGCACGAATTGCTGAGCTCACAGGAAGTGCTGGCGATTATCCGCGAGGGGCAACTGCGCTTGCAGACCAGCGCGATCGCGCCACCGGCAACGCCGCTGTCGGCCGCGTTCCACCAGGTGAAGCTGCAAGTGATGGCCCCGGACGATCGGCCGCTGCCGCACGAGGCTTTCATCGCCGCGGCGCAGCTGTACGGCCTGATGCCGGACGTCGATCGCTGGGCGGTGGCGCAATTGCTGGTGCGGTACGCCGACGACATCAAACGCAAAGGGCTGTCGCTCGCGTTGCCGTTAGCCACCGACAGCCTGCTGAACGCGGAGTTCCGGGGCTATCTGCTGGAAACGGTGCGCGCTTCGTCGCTGCCGCCGCAGGCGCTGCTGTTCAGCGTCGACGAAACCGTCGTGCTGGAGCACCCCGAGCCGAGCCGGGCGTTTATCCGCGAACTGCAGCAGCTGGGCTGCCGACTGATCGTCAACGGCTTTGGGCATAACATCAATGCCTTCGATGAGCTGAACGAGCAGAAGATCGACATCATTCGCATCGATGAACGCTTTATCACCAACGTGCACTGCAATCAGATGGATGAACTGATGGTGTCGATGCTCAACGGCGCGGCACATCGGATCAAGGCACAGACGCTCGCCGGCCCGGCCCACCAGCCGGTGACGCTGCAGGCGCTACGCGAGATCGGCGTCGATTTGGTGGACGGCGATCAGGTGGCGCAGGAACAACCGCTGGCAACCTTGCTCAGCGACGGTTACTTCGGCATCCGCTAACGCGCATTTTAACCTCCCCCGCGCCATCTTCCCGGACGGCGCCTCACCACTCGCCCTTCACATTATGTTAACGAATATAAGATTAGTGATATAAATAACACCTGAAGCTAAACCGATTAAGTAATATGAAATTCCCATGCGGAAGTGGGCGTATTCGTTGATGTTCTTCGACATGTGATGGTTCAGAGATAAGGGATTATGGAAAAGAAATGGTTTTCCGCCAGGGAACTGATGGGTAAGGCGGGGTTGCCCTCAACCCCGCAAGGCGTCAACTTGATGGCCCGGCGTGAAGGCTGGGTCAGCCGCCGCCGCAGCGGCGTGCAGGGCAAAGCGCTGGAATACCACATCGACAGCCTGCCATTCGGCGCGCGTAGCCTGTCAGCCTTGCGTGACGCCGACCATCCTGATTACGACGTCAAACGCCA
The DNA here is from genome assembly GCF_001902635.1 of Serratia marcescens. Taxonomy (GTDB): domain Bacteria; phylum Pseudomonadota; class Gammaproteobacteria; order Enterobacterales; family Enterobacteriaceae; genus Serratia; species Serratia marcescens_F. The sequence continues at coordinate 64,434 of NZ_MJAO01000014.1, forward strand.
GGATCCGGTGCGAGTCTGGATCGAGTATTATTACCACCTGACACCGGCCGAACGGGAAAAGCTGTTGGCGTTTCTGATGCGCGAAGGCATGAGCCGTCTGCTGCAGCTGATCGAATCGCCCCGGTAACCCCGCGTTCAACCTTCCGCTTCCGGCGCCCAGCCGTCGTTGTGCCACAAATGCAACGTGGCGTAAGAGCGCCACGGGCGCCAGCGCTCGGCATAGCGCTCAATCTGTCGTGGCGTCATGCCGGGGAAACGCTGTTTGATCAGATAGTCGCCGGCCAGGAACACGTCCGGCCACGACCAGGCGCGCATCGCGATATAACTGGCGGTCCAGCCGCCGATGCCCGGCAGCGCGGTCAGCGCCTTGATGCCTTGCTCGATATCCAGCACGTTGTCGAGCTGTAGCCGCCCTTCGCACAACGCGCGGGCGATCGCAATCAATGCCGCCGCACGCTTCAATTGTACCCCGAGCGGGCGCAGTTCCTCGGGCTGTAACCGCGCCACACGTTCGGCGGAGGGAAAAACGTGGGTGATGCCCTCATGCGGCTCCGCCAACGCCTCCCCCCAGCGTTCGGCCATGCGCCCGGCGAAGGTCGCCGCCATTTTCACGCTGACCAACTGCCCCAACACCGCCCGCGCCGCCTGCTCGAAACTGTTCACGCAGCCCGGCAGGCGCAGGCCCGGCGCATCGGCCGCCAGGCCACGCAGCGCCTCATTGATACGATCCGGCGCGGCGTCCAAGTCAAACAACAAACGCACGCGGCGCAGCACTTCCGTCGTCACCAGACTGAGCGCAGGCGCGATCTCCACCCTGACCCGGTTGCGTTCTTCTTCCGGCTGCACGCTAACCCAGCCGCGGTGCTCCGTGCCGCCTTGGTTGACGGCGATCGAACGCAGATAGCGGCGGCCTTGCACGCGCTCCACGCCCTGCACGGCGCGCGCCTGCAAGAAGTTCAGCATGCGCTCCCAGTCATAGGGCGGCCGATAGCTCTGGTGAAACACCAGCCCGCTGGCGGCGGCCCGTTCACCGCGCGCGCCACCGCTGCGCAACGCCGACGGAATCAGGCGATAACGCGCCTTGAACAGCTCGTTGAAACGCCGCAAGCTGCCGAAACCGGCGGCGAACGCTACCTCGCTGAGCGGCAGATCGGTATCCGCCAGCAGGCGTTTGGCCTGCAGCAAACGGTGCGACTGCGCATAATCGATCGGCGAGGCGCCAAACTGCTCGGCGAAGATGCGTCGCAGGTGGCGATCGGAGATGCCCAGCCGCGCCGCCAGCGCTTCGCAGCTGTGCTCGGACAGATAGCCCTGTTCGATGAGTTGCACCGCCACCTGCGCGTAGCGGTTGCCCAGATCGATCAATGCCAGGCCGGGGGCCAGTTCCGGCCGGCATTTGAGGCAGGGGCGGAATCCCGCCAGTTCGGCCGCCGCCGCGCTCGGATAAAAGGTGCAGTTTTCCAGCTTCGGCGTGCGGGCGCTGCATACCGGGCGGCAATAGATGCCGGTGGATGAGACGCCGACGAAAAAGCGGCCGTCGAATTTGCGGTCACGCGCGCGCAGCGCGTCGTACAACGCTTGCTGTTGAGTATTCATGGCAACGCTCGGGTTCGGTTTTTTCTGCATTATGGGGCTCGGCTGGCGCGCTGACGTGCGGAATTCGGACATTAAGTTAAGCACGCCGCCACCGCGCCCGCTAAATTTTTCGACACTCGCGCATCGGCGCATTGCCCACCGGCCCCGTCTCGGGTAAAGTCGCCCCCCTTCATTGGCATGGGGACAAAAAGAGATGTTTATAGGATTCGACTACGGGACAGCCAACTGTTCCGTTGCAGTGATGCGCGACCACGGCCCCGAGCTGTTGACGCTGGAAAACAACGCGCCGTATCTGCCTTCGATGCTGTGCGCACCCACCCGCGAAGCGGTGAGCGAATGTTTGCACCGCCATTGGCAGGTGCCGACCGGCAGCGACGAAAATCAGCAGTTGCTGCGCCGCGCCATCAGTTACAACCGCGAAGAAGACATTCCGGTCAGCGGCGACAGCGTGCTGTTCGGCCTGCAGGCGCTGGCGCACTACATGGAAGATCCGGAAGAGGTGTACTTCGTGCGCTCGCCGAAGTCCTTCCTCGGCGCCAACGGCCTGAAGCCGCAACAGATCGCGCTGTTCGAAGATCTGGTCTGCGCCATGATGTTCCACATCAAACGCCAGGCGGAAAACGTGCTGCAGACCGGCATCGATCAGGCGGTGATCGGCCGGCCGATCAACTTCCAGGGCATCGGCGGCGAAGAGGCCAACCGGCAGGCGCAGGGCATCTTGCAGCGTGCCGCCGAACGCGCCGGTTTCAAAGACATTGAGTTCCAGTTCGAGCCGGTGGCGGCGGGACTGGATTTCGAGGCAACGCTGAGCGAAGAACAAACCGTGCTGGTGGTGGACATCGGCGGCGGCACCACCGACTGCTCGGTGCTGCTGATGGGGCCGCAATGGCGCGACCGCGCCGACCGTCAACAGAGCCTGCTGGGCCACAGCGGCTGCCGGGTCGGCGGTAACGATCTGGACATCATGCTGGCCTTCAAACAGCTGATGCCGCTGTTCGGACTGGGCGGCGAAACCGGGAAAGGCATCGCCCTGCCTGCGCTGCCTTACTGGAACGCGGTCGCGACCAACGACGTGCCGGCGCAAAACGACTTCTACAGCGCCGCCAACGGCCGCGTGCTGCGCGATCTGATCCTCGACGCGGCGGAGCCGGAAAAGGTCAAACGCCTGCTGAAAGTGTACCAGCAGCGCCTGAGCTACCGACTGGTGCGCGCGGCCGAAGAGAGTAAGATCGCCCTGTCCGGCCAAACGGCCATCAGCGCGCCGCTCAGCTTCGTGCAGGCCGATCTGGCGGAGAGCATCAGCCAGGATCAGCTCGCCGACGCCATCTCGCAGCCGTTGATGCGCATCCAGGAGCAGGTCAGCGCCGCGTTGGCCAGCAGCCAAACCGCGCCGCAGGTGATCTACCTGACCGGCGGCAGCGCGCGTTCGCCGCTGCTGCGCGCCGCCCTGCAACAGCAGCTGCCGGGCATTCCGATCGTCGGCGGCAACGACTTCGGCTCGGTCACCGCCGGGCTGGCCCGCTGGGCGCAAACGCTGTTCCGTTGATCGCTAAAAGGCGCGGCTCGCCGCGCCTTTTCTCATAGGAGGCTATTCTGTATGTCAACCATCCTTACCCTCGACAGCGCCAGACTGCGGCTGCGCCCCTGGCGCGACGACGATCTGCCGGCGTTCGCCGCCCTCAACGCCGATCCGCAGGTGATGCGCCATTTCCCGGCGACGATGACGGCCGAAGAAAGCCACGCGCAGGCCGAACGTATCCGCGCCTTCATGCAACAACGCGGCTGGGGGCTGTGGGCGGTGGAAGAGAAAGGCGGCGCGCCCTTTATCGGCTTTGTCGGGCTGGCAATACCGGGCGACGATCTGCCTTGTTCGCCCTGCGTGGAGATCGGCTGGCGACTGGCCGCGGCCCATTGGGGCAACGGCTACGCCAGCGAAGCGGCGCTGGCCGCGCTGGATTGCGCTTTCGGCACGCTGCAACTGCCGGAAGTGGTTTCCTTCACCGCCGAAGGCAACCAGCCGTCGCGCCGGGTGATGGAACGCATCGGCATGCGGTTTGACGGCGAAACTTTCCTGCACCCGCGCCTGCCGGCTGGCCATCCGCTGCAAAAGCATGTCTTGTACCGGCTGAACCGACAAACGTGGCGCGATAGCCACGGCGATTAATCGCGCACGCCGCGCCTTACCAGGCGCTGGCGTGGTTCAAGGTCTGAATGTCGTCGCCATCCAGCGTCAAACGGGTGGCGCTGACCAACTCCTCCAGCTGTTGCAGCGAAGTGGCGCTGACGATCGGCGCGGTAATGCTCGGCCGCGCGATCAGCCAGGCCAGGGAAACCTGCGCCGGGGACGTGCCATGTTTGTCCGCCACCTGATCCAGCGCCGCTAATATGCGGAAACCGCGCGGGTTGAGATAGCGCTCGACAATGCGATCGCCGCGCTGGCTTTTGCCCTCGTCCTGCGCGCTGCGGTATTTACCGGTCAGGAAACCGCTGGCCAGCGCGAAGAAATTGATCACCCCCAAACCGTGGCGCTGCGCCACGCCTTCCAGCTCGGCCTCATAGCCTTCGCGCGCATACAGGTTATATTCCGGCTGCAGGGTTTCGTAACGCGCCAGCCCGTTGCTTTCACTCACTCGCAGTGCTTCTTCCAGGCGATCCGCCTGATAGTTGGAGGCGCCGATCGCCCGCACCTTGCCGGCCTTAATCAACGCATCAAACGCCGCCAGTGTCTCTTCCAACGGCGTATCGCGGTCGTCGTCGTGCGACTGATAGAGATCGATATAATCGGTTTGCAGGCGGCGCAGCGAATCTTCCACCGCCTGCTGAATATAACGCGGCGACAACCCCTGCTTGCCTTCCCCCATCGGCTTACCCACCTTGGTGGCGATAATCACCTGGTCGCGCTTGCCGCTCTTCTTCAGCCATTCGCCAATGACGGTTTCCGATTCGCCGCCCCGGTTGCCCGGTGCCCAGCTGGAATAGACATCAGCGGTATCGATAAAGTTGAGCTGATTCGCCACCAGCGCATCCAGCAAACTGAAAGAGGTCGCGTGATCCGCCGTCCAGCCGAACACGTTACCGCCAAAGGTCAACGCCGGCACCTGAATGCCCGAACGGCCCAGTTGTTTCTTGCTCATTGCAGAGGCTCCATGAGTTAAATTATTTGCTCGTTAATTATTAGTGCCAAATACAGAAAGCCGTTAAAACCCATTGGCTATAAGTTAAAAACCTACGCTTATAAACATAGCAGGCAACAATCGATAACTTATTCGGAAAATGCTGACGATTCCTCCTTATTTCCTTCACTTTTATGCCGCTTTAAGTCGCTAAACTAGTATTCTGTAAGGAATGTCATTTTTGTGGCAACCCGTTCCCGCACGGTTGTCCTCTGGAGAGAATTTTCGCCGCCATGAATGCAAAACCCCAACGTCGTTCCCTGATGCTGCGCCTGCTGGTTGCCGTCATCGTGGCCATTGTCGCCGTTCTCATTTGGCGTCATTTCAACGCTGCACCGCCGGCCGCAGAAACGCCGGCTGCCGCCCGCCATACCGGCGGCGCTCAGGGGGCAGCCGGCGGCAAACGGCGCGGCAATCTGTCGCCGGTTCAGGTGGCCACGGCCACGCAGCAATCCGTACCGAGTTATCTGATCGGGCTGGGCACCGTCACCGCCGCCAATACCGTCACCGTCACCAGCCGGGTCGACGGCCAACTGATGGCCCTGCACTTCACCGAAGGGCAGCAGGTAAAAGCCGGCGATCTGCTGGCGGAGATCGATCCCCGGCCGTTCCAGGTACAGCTGACTCAGGCCCAGGGGCAACTGGCGAAAGACCAGGCGACGCTGGCCAACGCCCGGCGCGATTTGGCACGCTTCCAACAGTTGGTGAAAAACAGCCTGATTTCCCGCCAAGAGCTGGATACGCAGGCCTCACTGGTGCAGCAAACCGAAGGATCGATCAAGGCCGATCAAGGCGCAGTGGACAGCGCTCAGCTGCAGCTGACCTACAGCAAAATCATCGCGCCGATCGCCGGCCGCGTGGGCCTCAAGCAGGTCGATATGGGCAACTACATCACCAGCGGTTCCACCGCCATCGTGGTCATCACGCAGACGCACCCGATCGACGTGGTGTTCACGCTGCCGGAAAGCACTATCAGCGATATCATGAAGGCGCAGAAAGCCGGGCCGGTCAGCGTAGAAGCCTGGGGGCGCACCAACAAGACCCTGCTGGCGCAGGGCAACCTGCTCAGCCTGGATAACCAGATAGACACCACCACCGGCACCATCAAGCTGAAGGCGCAGTACGCCAACCAGGACGATGCGCTGTTCCCCAACCAGTTCGTCAATGCGCGGCTGAAAGTCGCCACGCTGCAAAATGCCATCGTGGTGCCGACCGCCGCCGTGCAGATGGGCAACGAAGGCAACTTCGTCTGGACGATGGACGACGAAAACAAGGTCAGCAAACGCCTGGTGACCGTCGGCATTGAAGACAGCCAAAACGTGGTCATCGCCAGCGGCCTGAACGCCGGGCAACGCGTGGTGACCGACGGCATCGATCAACTGACGGAGGGCATGAAGGTTGAGGTGGTGACGCCGCAGACCAAAGCGGCCGGCGGCAGCGCCACGCCGCACGCCAAGCGGGAGAAAGCCTGATGCAGGTGATGACGCCGAACCCCGGCGGCGGCCCGTCCCGCCTGTTTATTCTGCGCCCGGTCGCCACCACGCTGCTGATGGTGGCGATCCTGCTGGCGGGGATCATCGGCTACCGCGCGCTGCCGGTTTCCGCGCTGCCGGAAGTGGACTACCCGACCATTCAGGTGGTCACGCTGTACCCCGGCGCCAGCCCGGACGTGGTGACCTCCGCCATCACCGCGCCGCTGGAACGCCAGTTCGGCCAAATGTCCGGCCTCAAACAGATGCTGTCGCAAAACTCCGGCGGCGCCTCGGTGATCACCTTGCAGTTCCAGCTGGCGTTGTCGCTGGATATCGCCGAGCAGGAAGTGCAGGCGGCGATCAACTCCGCCACCAACCTGCTGCCGAACGACCTGCCCTATCCGCCGATCTACAGCAAGGTTAACCCCGCCGATCCGCCGATCCTGACGCTGGCCGTCACCTCCACCGCCCTGCCGATGACGCAGGTGGAAGACATGGTGGAAACCCGCGTGGCGCAAAAAATTTCCCAGGTGACCGGCGTCGGGCTGGTCACCCTTTCCGGCGGCCAGCGCCCGGCGGTGCGCGTGAAGCTCAACGCGCCGGCCATGGCGGCCAACGGGCTTGACAGCGAAACCGTGCGCACCGCCATCAGCAATGCCAACGTCAACTCCGCCAAAGGCAGCCTGGATGGCCCGAGCCGTTCGGTTACCCTGTCCGCCAACGATCAGATGAAATCCGCCGACGAGTACCGGCGGCTGATCGTCGCCTACAAAAACGGCGCGCCGATCCGTCTGCAGGACATCGCCACCGTGGAGCAAGGCGCGGAAAACACCCGCCTGGCGGCCTGGGCCAACAAACAGCCGGCGATCGTGCTGAACATTCAGCGCCAGCCCGGCGTCAACGTTATCACCACCGCCGACAGCATCCGCGAGATGCTGCCGACGCTGATTAAAAGCCTGCCCAAGTCGGTCGACGTCAAGGTGCTAACCGACCGCACCACCACCATTCGCGCCTCGGTCAGCGACGTGCAGTTCGAACTGCTGTTGGCGATCGCGCTGGTGGTGATGGTGATCTACGTTTTCCTGCGCAACGTGCCGGCGACCATTATCCCCAGCGTGGCGGTGCCGCTGTCGTTGGTCGGCACCTTCGCCGTGATGTACTTCCTTGGCTTTTCCATCAACAACCTGACGTTGATGGCGCTGACCATCGCCACCGGCTTCGTGGTAGACGACGCCATCGTGGTGATCGAGAACATCTCGCGCTATATCGAAAAAGGCGAAAAACCGCTCGACGCCGCGCTGAAAGGGGCCGGCGAGATCGGCTTTACCATCATCTCGCTGACCTTCTCGCTGGTGGCGGTGCTGATCCCGCTGCTGTTTATGGGCGACATCGTCGGCCGCCTGTTCCGCGAGTTCGCCGTGACGCTGGCGGTGGCGATTCTGATCTCCGCCGTGGTATCGCTGACGCTGACGCCGATGATGTGCGCCCGCCTGTTGAATCACGAGTCTCTGCGCAAGCAGAACCGCTTCTCCGCCGCCTCTGAGCGCTTCTTCGAGCACGTGATCGCCGGCTACGGCCGCTGGCTGAAAGTCGTGCTCGCCCACCAGTGGTTGACGCTGTGCGTGGCGTTGAGCACCCTGGCGATCACCGTGCTGCTTTACCTGTTCATCCCCAAAGGTTTCTTCCCGATCCAGGACAACGGCCTGATCCAGGGCACGCTGGAGGCACCGCAGTCGGTGTCGTTCAGCAAAATGGCGGGGCTGCAACAACAGGTCGCCGCGCAGGTATTGCAAGATCCGGCGGTCGAGAGCCTGACCTCGTTTATCGGCGTCGACGGCACCAACGCCGCCCTCAACAGCGGCCGGCTGCAGATCAATCTGAAGCCGCTGAGCGAGCGCAGCGATAGCCTGCAAACCATTATCGACCGGATGCAGGAAAAAGCGGCGGCGCTGCCCGGCCTGAAGCTCTACCTGCAGCCGGTGCAGGATCTGACCATCGATACCCAGGTTAGCCGCACGCAGTACCAGTTTACCCTGCAGGCGATGTCCCTCGCCCAGCTCAGCCAGTGGGTGCCGCAGTTGGTCGACGAACTGCGGCAGACGCCCGAGTTGCAGGACGTCAGCAGCGACTGGCAAGATCAGGGGCTGGAGGCCTACATCAACGTCGATCGCGACTCGGCTTCACGCCTCGGTATCCAGATGAGCGACGTGGACAGCGCGCTGTACAACGCCTTCGGCCAGCGCCTGATCTCCACCATCTACACCCAGGCCAACCAGTACCGCGTAGTGCTGGAGCATGACGTGCAGGCGACGCCGGGGCTGGCGGCGCTGAACGACATCCGGCTGACCAGCAGCAGTGGCGCCGTGGTACCGCTGAATACCATCGCCAAAATCGAGCAGCGCAACGGGCCGCTGGCGATCAACCACCTCGATCAGTTCCCGTCTAGCACGGTCTCCTTCAACGTGGCAGCGGGTTACTCGCTGGAAGAAGCGGTCAACGCCATCACACAGGTCGAGAAAACCCTGGCGATGCCGAAAGACATCACCACCAAATTCCAGGGCGCGACGCTGGCCTTCCAGGCGGCGCTCGGTAGCACGCTATGGCTGATCCTGGCGGCGGTGGTGGCAATGTATATCGTGCTGGGCGTGCTGTATGAAAGCTTCATCCATCCGGTCACCATCCTCTCCACCCTGCCGACCGCCGGGGTCGGCGCGCTGCTGGCGCTGATGCTGGCCGGCAGCGAGCTGGACGTGATCGCCATCATCGGCATCATTCTGCTGATCGGTATCGTGAAGAAAAACGCCATCATGATGATCGACTTCGCCCTGGCCGCCGAGCGCGAGCAGGGCATGAAGCCTTATGACGCCATCTATCGGGCCTGTCTGCTGCGCTTCCGGCCGATCCTGATGACCACGCTGGCCGCCCTGCTCGGCGCCCTGCCGCTGATGCTCAGCACCGGCGTCGGCGCGGAGCTGCGCCGGCCACTCGGCATCTGCATGGTTGGCGGCCTGATCATGAGCCAGATCCTGACGCTGTTCACCACCCCGGTGATCTACCTGCTGTTCGATAAACTGGCGCGCAACACCCACGCCGAAGAAGACGCGCGGGAGACACCGTGAAATTCTTCTCGCTGTTTATCTTTCGGCCGGTGGCCACCACCCTGCTGACGCTGGCGATTGCGCTGGCGGGCGCGCTGGGTTTCAGCCTGTTGCCCGTCGCGCCGCTGCCGCAGGTGGACTACCCGGTGATTTCGGTCTCCGCCTCCTTGCCGGGCGCCGATCCGGAAACCATGGCGACCTCGGTCGCCACCCCGCTGGAACGCGCGCTCAGCCGCATTGCCGGGGTTAACGAAATGACCTCGATGAGTTCGCTCGGCAGCACCCGGGTGATCCTGCAGTTCGATCTCAGCCGCGACATCAACGGCGCCGCGCGCGACGTGCAGGCGGCGATTAACGCCGCGCAAAGCCTGCTGCCTTCCGGCATGCCGAGCCGCCCCACTTATCGGCAGATGAACCCGTCGGATGCGCCGATCATGATCCTGACGCTCACCTCCGACACTTACAGCCAGGGGCAGCTTTACGACTTTGCCTCCACTCAGCTGGCGCAGAAAATCGCCCAGACCGAGGGCGTCGGCGACGTCACCGTCGGCGGCAGCTCGCTGCCCGCCGTGCGGGTGGAGCTCAACCCTTCCGCCCTGTTTAACCAGGGCGTGTCGCTGGACAGCGTGCGCCAGGCCATCAGCAACGCCAACCTGCGCACGCCGCTCGGTTCGGCCGAAAGCCAGGACAAACGTTGGCAGATCCAAAGCAACGATCAGATCAAGAAGGCCGAGGGCTACAAGCCGCTGATCGTGCACTACAACAATGGATCCGCCGTCAGGCTGAGCGACGTCGCCAACGTCATCGACTCGGTGCAGGACGTGCGCAACGCCGGGATGACCAATGCCCAGCCGGCGATCCTGCTGGTGGTCAGCCGCTCGCCGGACGCCAACATCATCGCCACCGTCGATCGCATCCGCGCCGAGCTGCCCGATTTGCAGGCCAGCATTCCGGCCTCGATCAAGCTGAACATCGCGCAGGATCGCTCGCCGACCATTCGCGCCTCGCTGGCCGAGGTGGAGCAGTCGCTGGTCATCGCCATCGCGCTGGTGATCCTGGTGGTGTTCGCCTTCCTGCGCTCCGGCCGCGCCACGCTGATCCCCGCCGTCGCCGTGCCGGTGTCGCTGATCGGCACCTTCGCCGCCATGTACCTGTGCGGTTTCAGCCTCAACAACCTGTCGCTGATGGCGCTGACCATCGCCACCGGCTTCGTGGTGGATGACGCCATCGTGGTGCTGGAAAATATTTCCCGCCATGTGGAAGCCGGCATCAAACCGTTGCAGGCGGCACTGCAGGGGATACGCGAGGTCGGCTTTACCGTCTTGTCGATGAGCATGTCACTGGTGGCGGTGTTCATTCCGCTGCTGCTGATGGAGGGGTTGCCGGGGCGTCTGTTCCGCGAGTTCGCCGTCACCCTGTCGGTATCGATCGGGCTGTCGTTGATCATCTCGCTGACGCTGACGCCGATGATGTGCGCCTACCTGCTGCGCCCACAGCCTAAACGCACGCAGCAGCGCGTGCGCGGCTTCGGCAAGCTGTTGCTGAAACTGCAGCAGGGCTATGGCCGCTCGCTGCACTGGGTGCTCGGCCATACCCGCTGGGTGCTGGCGATCCTGCTCGCGACGGTGGCGCTGAACGTCTGGCTGTACATCAACATCCCGAAAACCTTCTTCCCGGAGCAGGACACCGGCCGCCTGGTGGGGTCGATTCAGGCCGATCAGAGCATTTCATTCCAGGCCATGCGCCAGAAGCTGCAAGATTTCATGACCATCGTGCGCGACGATCCGGCGGTGGCCAACGTCACCGGCTTTACCGGCGGCTCGCGCACCAACAGCGGTTCGATGTTCATTTCGCTCAAACCGCTGTCCGAACGCCAGGACAGCGCGCAGCAGGTGATTGCCCGCCTGCGCGCCAAGCTGGCGAAAGAGCCCGGTGCCAACCTGTTCCTGATGGCGGTGCAAGATATCCGCGTCGGCGGCCGGCAGGCCAACGCCAGCTACCAGTACACGCTGCTGTCGGACGATTTGAGCGCTTTGCGCACCTGGGAACCGAAAATCCGCGCCGCGCTGGCCGCCCTGCCGGAGCTGGCAGACGTCAACTCGGATCAGCAGGATAAAGGCTCGGAAATGGATCTGATCTACGATCGCGATACCATGTCGCGCCTCGGTATCTCGGTGTCCGACGCCAACAACCTGTTGAACAACGCCTTCGGCCAGCGGCAGATCTCGACCATCTATCAGCCGCTCAACCAATACAAAGTGGTGATGGAAGTGGCGCCGCCCTACACCCAGGACGTGAGCTCGCTGGACAAGATGTTCATCATCAACAAGGAAGGCAAGGCGATCCCGCTCTCCGACTTCGCGCACTGGCGGCCGGCCAACACGCCGCTGGCGGTCAACCACCAGGGGCTGTCCGCCGCCTCCACCATCTCGTTCAACCTGCCGCTCGGCGCCAGCCTGGGCGACGCCACCGACGCCGTCACCCGCGCCATGACCCAGCTTGGCGTGCCGCCGACGGTGCGCGGCGCCTTCGCCGGCACCGCCCAGGTGTTCCAGGACACCCTGAAATCGCAGGTGATCCTGATCCTGGCGGCGATCGCCACGGTGTACATCGTGCTCGGCGTGCTGTACGAGAGCTATATCCATCCGCTGACCATCCTCTCCACGCTGCCTTCCGCCGGCGTGGGGGCGCTGCTGGCGCTCGAGCTGTTCGGCGCGCCGTTCAGCCTGATCGCGCTGATCGGTATCATGCTGTTGATCGGCATCGTGAAGAAAAACGCCATCATGATGGTCGACTTCGCGCTCGAGGCGCAGCGCAACGGCGGCATCAGCGCCCGCGAGGCGATTTTCCAGGCCAGCCTGCTGCGTTTCCGGCCGATCATGATGACCACGCTGGCGGCGCTGTTCGGCGCGCTGCCGCTGGTGCTGACCAGCGGCGACGGTGCAGAGCTGCGCCAGCCGCTCGGCATCACCATCGCCGGCGGCCTGGTGATGAGCCAGCTGCTGACGTTGTACACCACGCCGGTGGTCTACCTTTACTTCGACCGGCTGCAGGCGAAGTTCCGTCGCAACAAGCAACTGGCCCCGCTGCCACATTAATGGCCGACCGATGCTGATGAAACACACCGCCACGGTACGCTGGCAACTCTGGATAGTGGCATTCGGCTTCTTTATGCAGACGCTGGATACCACTATCGTCAACACCGCCCTGCCCTCGATGGCTGCCAGCCTGGGGGAAAACCCGCTGCGCATGCAGTCGGTGATCGTCTCCTACGTACTGACGGTGGCGGTGACGTTGCCGGCCAGCGGGTGGCTGGCGGACAAGGTCGGCGTACAGCGGGTGTTTTTCAGCGCCATCGTGCTGTTCACCCTCGGTTCTATCCTCTGCGCCCGTTCGGAAACCCTGAACGAACTGATCGCCTCGCGCGTGATTCAGGGCATCGGCGGCGCGATGATGGTGCCGGTCGGCCGCCTGACGGTGATGAAGATCGTGCCGCGCGAGCAGTACATGGCGGCGATGACCTTCGTGACGCTGCCGGGCCAGATCGGCCCGCTGATGGGGCCGGCGCTGGGTGGTTTTCTGGTGCAATACGCCAGCTGGCACTGGATCTTCCTGATCAATATTCCGGTGGGCATCGTAGGTGCCATCGCCACGCTGCTGCTGATGCCCAACTACCAAATGCAAACCCGGCGCTTCGACCTCAGCGGCTTTATCCTGCTGGCGGTCGGCATGGCGTCGCTGACGCTGGCGCTCGACGGCCACAAAGGCATGGGGCTGTCCGGCGCAGCCATCGCCGGGCTGGTGGCGCTGGGCGTGGCGGCGCTGTTGGGGTATGTTTGGCATGCCTACGGCAATAGCCGCGCGCTGTTCTCGCTGCGGCTGCTGCGCACCCCGACCTATAAAATCGGGCTGCTGGCCAGCCTGTTGGGGCGCATCGGCAGCGGCATGCTGCCGTTCATGACGCCGCTGTTCCTGCAGGTGGGCATGGGCTTCACGCCGTTTCACGCCGGGCTGATGATGATCCCGATGATCATCGGCAGCATGGGCATGAAGCGCATCGTGGTACAGGTGGTCAACCGCTTCGGCTACCGCAACGTGCTGGTGGCCGCCACGCTGCTGCTGGCGCTGGTCAGCCTGAGCTTCCTGCTGGCGGCGCTGCTCGGCTGGCTGTGGCTGCTGCCGGTGGTGCTGTTCTTCCAGGGGATGGTCAACTCGCTGCGCTTCTCAGCGATGAACACCCTGACGCTGAAAGACCTGCCGGATCGGCTGGCCAGCAGTGGCAACAGCCTGTTGTCGATGGTCATGCAGCTGTCGATGAGCCTCGGCGTCAGCGTCGCCGGCATCTTGATCGGCAGCTTCGCCCAACATCAGGCGGTGGCCGACAGCCCGGCCATCCATAGCGCATTTATCTACAGCTACTGCTGTATGGCGTTGATTATCGCCCTGCCCGCGCTGGCCTTCGCGCGCGTGCCGGCCGATAGCGCGCCCAACCGCACACTGACCAAAGAGCCGGGCACCGGTTCAACGAGGTTGCAATGAAGATAGGCATTACCGGGAAGCTGTTCCTGGCCATTTTCGCCGCCTGCATGCTGGTGTTGATCACCATGCATTGGGGGGTGCGCGTCAGCTTTGAACGCGGCTTTATCGATTACATCAAACACAGCAACGAGCAGCGTATCAACATGCTGAGCGAAGCGCTGGAGGAGCAATACAGCCGCCACGGCAACTGGGTGTTCCTGCGCAACAACGATCAGGTGATCTACCAGATCATGCGCTCGTTCGAGCAGAACAGCGACAGCAGCCACAATCTGCCGCCCAAAGGCTGGCGCACCCAGTTTTGGGTGGTGGACAGCCAGTTCAACCGGCTGGTGGGCCACTCCGGGCCGGTGCCGAAAGAGGGCCCGCGCCACCCGATCCGCTACAACAATGAGATCGTCGGTTGGGTGATCACCACGCCGGTTGAGCGCCTGACGCGCAATACCGATATCAACTTCGATCGCCAGCAGCGGCGCACCAGCTGGATCATCGTCGCGCTCTCTACCCTGCTGGCGGCGGCGGTGACCTGGCTGCTGTCGCGCGGCATGCTGGCCCCGGTCAAACGCCTGGTGGCGGGCACCCACCGCCTGGCAGCAGGCGACTTCACCGCTCGCGTGGCGGTCAGCAGCCAGGATGAGTTGGGCAGGCTGGCGCAAGACTTCAACCAGCTGGCCACCTCACTGGAGAAAAACGAGCAGATGCGCCGCGCCTTTATGGCCGACGTCTCCCATGAACTGCGCACGCCGCTGGCGGTACTGCGCGGCGAGCTGGAGGCGCTGCAGGACGGCGTGCGCCAACCAACGCCGGATTCGCTCAGTTCGCTGCAGGCCGAGGTGTCCACCCTGACCAAACTGGTCGACGATCTGCACCAACTCTCGCTCTCCGATCTCGGCGCACTGGCCTACCGCAAGTCGTCGGTGGACTGCGTGCACCTGCTGCAGATCGCCGTCGCCGCCTTCCGCGAGCGCTTCCGCGCCAAAGGGCTGGAGATCGTCACCCATCTGCCGGCCCAGGCGCCGCTGTTCGGCGATCCCGATCGCCTAAACCAACTGTTCAACAACCTGCTGGAAAACAGCCTGCGCTACACCGACGCCGGCGGCCGTCTGGAAATCAGCGCCGAGTTGCAGCCGGGGCGGCTGTTCCTCTACTGGCAGGACAGCGCGCCGGGTATCAGCGATCAGCAACTGACGCGCATTTTCGAACGTTTCTACCGGGCAGAAGGTTCACGCAACCGCGCCAGCGGCGGTTCCGGGTTAGGGCTGGCGATCTGCCACAACATCGTGGAAGCGCATGACGGGAAAATCCGCGCCGAGCATTCGCCTTTAGGCGGCGTGCGGATTACAGTAGAGTTTGCCATCCCTATCAAAAATAAGGCGCCCTGATGGACATTCAGAATCACCCCGTGCAGATCATGATTGTTGAAGATGAACCCAAACTGGGCCAACTGCTGGTGGATTATCTGCAGGCGGCGGGTTACGCCACCCGCTGGCTAACCAACGGCAATGAGGTGGTGCCGACCGTGCACCAGCATCCGCCGGCGCTGATCCTGCTCGACCTGATGCTGCCGGGTGCCGACGGGCTGACGGTATGCCGCGAACTACGCCGCTTCAGCGACGTGCCGATCGTGATGGTGACGGCGAAAATCGAAGAGATCGACCGCCTGCTGGGGCTGGAGATCGGCGCCGACGATTACATCTGCAAACCCTACAGCCCGCGCGAGGTGGTGGCGCGGGTGAAAACCATTCTGCGCCGCAGCTATCGGCCGCAGGAGAACGCGCGGGAAGATGACCTGCTGCACATTGATGAGCCGCGGTTCCAGGCCAGCTATCAGGGGCAGTTGCTGGATCTGACGCCGGCGGAGTTCCGCCTGCTGAAAACGCTGGCCAGCCAACCGGGCAACGTGTTTTCCCGCGAGCAGCTGCTGAACAACCTGTATGACGACTATCGGGTGGTCACCGACCGCACCATCGACAGCCACATCAAAAACCTGCGCCGCAAGCTGGAGCTGATCGACGGCGAGAAATCCTTTATCCGCTCGGTATACGGCGTGGGTTACCGCTGGGAAGCCGAGCCCTGCCGGCTGGTGAATGGGATTTAGGGGGAAATCAGCGCGTCCAGTCTTCAACCGCCAACCCGGGCACCATGGCGAATGCGCGATCGTTGGTCACCAGCGTCGCGCCACGGCTCTGCGCGTGAGCGGCGATCAGTTGATCCAGCGCGCCCATGATTTTGCCCTTTCTCTCCATGTTCGCGCGCATTTCACCGTAGCAGCGGGCGGCCTCGCTATCCCATGCGTAAACCGTCACCGCGGCAAGAAAGGCCTCGACCATGCTTTGCAACGCCTTGTTCCGCCGTTTAGCCACACCGTAAAGCAGTTCCGCTTCCGTGACGCTGGAAATACATACGGCAGAAGGCGGGAGCTTTTCCATGACGTTAAGCACCTGCGGATGCTGCCGAAACAAGTGGCTGACGGTGTTGGTATCAAACATGTACATCGCCTACTCTTCCTCTGAGAATGGATCGCGGTCTGCAACCCCTTGCTGACGATCTTCCGCGCCAAGAAACTCTTGCGGCACCGGCGTTTGGGCGATAATGCTCAGCAGCGGTGCCCAGCTGTCCGGCTTTGCCGGATATTTGGATAAAATCACGTTGCCCTCCCGATCGCGACGGATATAGACACGATCCGTATCAAATTCAAATTCCACCGGTAACCTCACCGCCTGATTTCTGCCGTTTTTAAACAGCTTTGCGATTCTTTCCATCTCGACACCTCCACAGCAGGCATAGGCCAAAGCATATGCCTGTAGCGTGTCGATGCCAAGATGTATCGCTCATTTTTCACTCACCTTTACGTAGCGGGCAAAAGGTAACGCGCAATGCCGCTCGATGAAACCTCGTTATTGTCATTATGCGGCGCACTACGCAATCACCACGCCTTCTCTTTAGCTCCCCGTGCGACGCGATGTTTCCAGGACGAAAACGCCACGCCGACGCAAAAAAACTGCGCATTTTTTCGACTAGGCTGGCATGAGGTTTAGCCGCCGATTTTCAAGCGATTGGCTACACTTACATCACGAATCGGAACCTACAGGAGAAGAACCATGGCCATCGGTCATTACGAGCTGAAAAAAGCAAAGAACGGACAGTACCACTTCAACCTGAAAGCCAGTAACGGCGAGATCATTCTGGTCAGCGAGATGTACGCCAGCAAAGCCTCGGCGGAGAACGGCATCGCCTCGGTGCAGACCAATTCGCCGCACGAAGCGCAATTTGAACTGAAGCACAGCACCAGCAATCAGCCCTATTTTGTGCTGAAGGCCAAGAACCATCAGGTGATCGGCGTCAGCGAAATGTACAGCACCGAAAGCGCGGCCAAACACGGCATCCAGTCGGTGATGAAAAACGGCCCGACCATCGATATCCGCGATTTGAGCGCCTGATCCCCCGTTTCGCCCGCGCGGTGGCCACCATCGCGCGTTTTCCATTTGACCGGGATCAATCTCCCTTGAATAAATCCGGTTAACTGCTGATTTCTTGCCGCGCTGCGGCTACAATCCCCCGCTTTTACTGCGCCATCTGGGGCGCGATATACCCACTGGCTTTCATACGGCAGCTAGACTAAGCGGCAAGTTCGTGAGTCTCCAGGAGCTTGGTCAACCAAGTGACGGGAGTGAGCGAATGCAGCCAACAACGCTGCAGTTAGAAAGACAGAGGTATACTGACCTGAAATCAGACCGAGACACACTATGTTTACACCGGAACTTCTCTCCCCGGCCGGAACGCTGAAAAACATGCGTTACGCCTTCGCCTATGGTGCCGATGCGGTTTACGCCGGCCAACCGCGCTACAGCCTGCGAGTGCGCAACAACGAGTTCAACCACGAGAATCTGGCGCAGGGCATCAATGAAGCTCATGCGCTGGGCAAAAAATTCTACGTGGTGGTGAACATCGCCCCGCACAACGCCAAGCTGAAAACCTTCCTGCGCGATCTGAAGCCGGTGGTCGACATGGGGCCGGACGCGCTGATCATGTCCGATCCCGGCCTGATCATGATGGTGCGTGAAGCCTTCCCGCAGATGGATATCCACCTGTCGGTGCAGGCGAACGCCGTTAACTGGGCGACGGTGAAGTTCTGGAAGCAAATGGGCCTGACCCGCGTGATCCTGTCGCGCGAACTGTCGCTGGAAGAGATCGCCGAGATCCGCGCCGAAGTGCCGGACATGGAGCTGGAAATTTTCGTCCACGGCGCGCTGTGCATGGCCTACTCCGGCCGTTGCCTGCTGTCCGGCTACATCAACAAGCGCGATCCCAACCAAGGCACCTGCACCAACGCCTGCCGCTGGCAGTACAAAGCGGAGGAAGGTAAAGAGGACGATACCGGCAATATCGTGCACCAGCACGAGCCGATCCCGGTGCAAACCGTCGAGCCGACGCTGGGCATCGGCGCACCGACCGACAAGGTGTTCATGCTGTCTGAAGCGCAAAAGCCAGGCGAATATATGAGCGCCTTCGAGGACGAGCACGGCACCTATATCATGAATTCCAAGGATCTGCGCGCCATCCAGCACGTCGAGCGCCTGACGCAGCTCGGCGTGCATTCGTTGAAGATCGAAGGCCGCACCAAGTCCTTCTACTACTGTGCGCGCACCGCGCAGGTCTACCGCCGCGCCATCGACGACGCCGTCGCCGGCAAGCCGTTCGATCCGACCCTGCTCACCACGCTGGAAGGCCTGGCGCACCGCGGTTACACCGAGGGCTTCCTGCGCCGCCACGTACACGAAGCGCAGCAGAATTACGAGTACGGTTCGTCGCTCTCCGAGCGCCAGCAGTTCGTCGGCGAATTCACCGGCGTGCGCCGTGACGGTTGGGCGGAAGTCGACGTGAAGAATAAGTTCGCGCTCGGCGACAGCGTGGAGATGATGACGCCAGGCGGCAACGTGCTGTTCACCCTCGAAAGCATGCAAAATAAAAAAGGCGAACCGATTGAAGTGGCGCCGGGCAACGGCCATATCGTTTATTTACCGATCCCGCAGGATATCGATCTCAATTATGCTTTGCTGATCCGCAATTTGACGGAAGAAAATAGCGCCGGGGCGTAAAAACGAATCGCCGTCATTCGGCGGCGATTTTTAGCAAATATTAGAATTGGATCACATCAATGTGTTCGCAGCTTGGTTACTATCACGCTGCTTAAAACGAACAACGAAAATACTTGCATAGCAATACTAGGAACCACCTCCTTAGCCGGCCCAATCTCCCTTGGGCTGGCTTTTTCTTTATGGGGCCGGCCTGCTTTCATCCGCGTGCCTATTTCCATAACTTTCTCCCGTTATCCGTTTTAATAAAAATAATAACGTCGCATCGATATATAAATAACGCTACTGCGATTCATCCCCCATTAAAAGCCCGCTTCTCTCTGGGTAAAATTCAGATAAATTCCCTATACCGTCATATTCACTGCGCAATGGGAAATAACCGAAATTAGCTGAATATTCTGATGGTCTGCCGGCGGCGGCTGGTTTATCTTGAGGTTTTATTGGTTTTCCGCCGGAGGATTATCGGCAATGCCTAAACACCCGCATGCACCCGCTCTGCTTATTATCAACGGCAAGGGCGCCGGCAACGAAGAGCTGCGCCTGGCGGTCAAACAGTTGCGCAAAGAGCAGATTACGTTGCACGTGCGCGTCACCTGGGAGCACGGCGACGCCGAACGCTACGTCGCTGAAGCCGCTCAGCTCGGCGTCGGCACCGTTGTCGCCGGCGGCGGCGACGGCACCATCAACGAAGTGGCCGCCGCGTTGGTGCAATTGCCAGCGCACAGCCGACCGGTGCTGGGCATTTTGCCGCTCGGCACCGCCAACGACTTCGCCGTGGCCTGCAATATTCCTTCGTCGCCGGAACAGGCGCTGCAGTTGGCGATTAAGGGCCGCTCGGTGCCGATCGATCTGGCGAAGGTCAACGGCAAGCGCTACTTCATCAACATGGCCACCGGCGGCTTCGGCACCCGCATCACCACCGAAACGCCGGAAAAACTGAAAGCGGCGCTGGGCGGCGTCTCCTACTTTGTTCACGGTTTACTGCGCATGGATACGCTGCAGGCCGACCGTTGCGAAATACGCGGGCCGGACTTCCGCTGGGCCGGTGAGGCGCTGGTGATCGGCATCGGCAACGGCAAGCAGGCCGGCGGCGGCCAGGAACTGTGCCCCAGTGCGTTGATCAACGACGGCCTGCTGCAACTGCGCCTGCTGATCGCCGATGAGCTGCTGCCGGCGCTGGTCGCCGCCCTGTTCAATGACGAAGAGAGCAACAGCATCCTCAGCGCGGCACTGCCGTGGCTGGAGATCGACGCGCCGCACGAGATGACCTTCAACCTCGACGGCGAGCCGCTAAAAGGCCGCCATTTTCGCATCGAAGTCTTGCCGCAGGCCATCGAATGCCGCCTGCCGCCTCACTGCGCCCTGCTGGGCTGACCTTGCCGGGCGCAGCCTCTGCGCTCCGTCTTGCTTCTCCCGATATCCCGACGGAACAGCGACGGGTTCGAGATCGAATAATCAACCGCTTAGCGCGCCGGGGGCGATCGCCCCCGCGTATTTGGCTACGTAAATGGCATTTCCTCTCAATCGCATCTATTGTTTCTCCTTGCCGGATCAAGTTCGGTAGTATCGCTTTACAGCTTCAATCACCGCTTTTTACTGCGCCGGTGGTCAAAATACCTTGCATTACCGGTGTATGAAGAAGCTTAATCGGGAGTGAATCATGACTGATATTGTGCAGTTGCTAGGAAAGGAAGCGGAAGATCTGCTGCAACACCGCTGTACCACTATCCCCGCCGAGAATCTCTACCTGCCGGGCGCCGACTTCGTCGACCGCGTAATGATCGATAACAACCGACCCAACAGCGTGCTGCGTTCGATGCAAACCCTGTTCAACCACGGCCGCCTGGCCGGCACCGGCTACCTGTCTATTCTGCCGGTCGATCAGGGCATCGAGCACTCCGCCGCCGCCTCGTTCGCCGCCAACCCGCTGTATTTCGATCCGAAGAACATCGTCGAACTGGCGATTGAAGCCGGCTGTAACTGCGTCGCCTCCACCTACGGTGTGCTGGCGGCAGTATCGCGCCGTTATGCGCACAAGATCCCGTTCCTGGTCAAAATCAACCACAACGAAACGTTGAGCTACCCGACCCAGTACGACCAGACCCTGTACGCCAGCGTCGAGCAGGCGTTCAACATGGGTGCGGTGGCGGTCGGCGCCACCATTTACTTCGGCTCCGAGCAGTCGCGCCGCCAGATTGAAGAGATCTCGATCGCCTTCGAGCGCGCACATGAGTTGGGCATGGTCACCGTACTGTGGGCCTATCTGCGCAACCCGGCGTTCAACAAGGACGGCGTGGACTACCACTCCAGCGCCGATCTGACCGGCCAGGCCAACCACATCGCCGCCACCATCGGTGCCGACATCGTCAAACAGAAGATGGCGGAAAACAACGGTGGCTACCGCGCGGTAAAATTCGGCTACACCGATGACCGCGTCTATAACAAGCTGACCACCGATCACCCGATCGATCTGGTGCGCTACCAGCTGGCCAACTGCTACATGGGCCGCGCCGGCCTGATCAACTCCGGCGGCGCCGCCGGTGAGAACGATCTGCAGGAATCGGTGCGCACCGCGGTGATCAACAAACGCGCCGGCGGCATGGGCCTGATCCTGGGGCGCAAAGCGTTCAAGAAATCGATGAAAGACGGCGTGGCACTGATCAACGCCGTGCAAGACACCTATCTGGACAAGAAGGTCACCATCGCCTGATGTGACAGACCGCTTGTCGCAAGCCCGGTTCGCCGGGCTTTTTTGTGCCCGTTCCCCCAGTTCTGAGACACCGCCCTTCTCTTTCTTTCATTTTAAACTTTCAAAATAAAATATTTATCTTTCAAACTGTGATCTATTTAAAACAAATAGCCCAACAAAGTGACTACTGTAAGGCCCATGGCGACAGAGCCGCCGTTCGCTCCAGGCCATATCAGTCCATTACAGGAGAACATAATGATTGAGCTAATCACCCACGGCGCCGAGTGGTTTATCGGCCTGTTTCAGAAAGGCGGTGAAGTGTTTGTCGGCATGGTGACCGGCATTTTACCTTTGTTGATCAGCCTGTTGGTTATCATGAACGCACTGATCAAGTTTGTTGGCCAGGAACGTATCGAACGATTGGCGCAGCGCTGCGCGGGCAACCCTGTCTCGCGTTATCTGCTGCTGCCGCTGATCGGCACCTTTGTCTTCTGCAACCCGATGACCCTCAGCCTGGGCCGTTTCATGCCGGAGAAATACAAGCCGAGCTACTACGCGGCGGCCTCCTACAGCTGCCACTCGATGAACGGCCTGTTCCCGCACATCAACCCCGGCGAACTGTTCGTCTACCTCGGTATCGCCAGCGGCCTGACCACCCTCGGCCTGCCGCTCGGCCCGCTGGCAGTGAGCTATTTCCTGGTGGGGCTGTTCACCAACTTCTTCCGCGGCTGGGTCACCGATCTGACCACCAGCCTGTTCGAACGCAAGATGGGCATCCGTCTGGATCGCCAGGTGCAACTTTAATTCATGGAGTGCAGCATGAGTGCTTATATCCGTATTGAAAAAGGCGCCAGCGGCTGGGGCGGCCCCCTGGAGCTGCCGATCGAACCCGGCAAGAAAGTGGTGTATATCACCGCCGGCACCCGGCCTTCCATTGTCGATCGCCTCAGCGAATTGACCGGCTGGCCGGCCGTCGACGGTTTCAAAGAGGGCGAGCCGCCGGCGGAAGAGATCGGCGTGGCGGTGATCGACTGCGGCGGCACCCTGCGCTGCGGCCTGTACCCGAAGCGCCGCATTCCGACGGTCAACATCCACGCCACCGGCCAGTCCGGCCCGCTGGCGCAGTTTATCCTCGAAGACATCTATGTCTCCGGCGTGCGCGACCACAATATCAGCCGGATTGAAGCGGCAGAGCGCCAACCCGCCGTCGCCGAAACGCCGCCCAAGGCGCGCGACTACGACACCAGCAAGAAGATCACCGAGCAAAGCGACGGGCTGCTGGCGAAGGTCGGCATGGGCATGGGATCGGTGGTGGCGGTGTTCTTCCAGGCCGGGCGCGACACCATCGACACCGTGCTGAAGACCATCCTGCCGTTTATGGCGTTCGTCTCGGCGCTGATCGGCATCATCATGGCCTCCGGCCTCGGGGACTTTATCGCCCATGGCCTGACGCCGCTGGCCAACAGCCCGATCGGCCTGGTGACGCTGGCGCTGATCTGCTCGTTCCCGCTGCTGTCGCCGTTCCTCGGCCCCGGCGCGGTCATCGCCCAGGTGATCGGCGTATTGGTCGGGGTGCAGATCGGCCTCGGCCATATTCCGCCGCAGCTGGCGCTGCCCGCGCTGTTCGCCATCAACGCGCAGGCCGCCTGCGACTTCATTCCGGTTGGCCTGTCGCTGGCGGAAGCCAAGCAGGACACCGTGCGGGTCGGCGTGCCCTCGGTGCTGGTCGGCCGCTTCCTGACCGGCGCGCCAACGGTCCTGATCGCCTGGGCCGCCTCGGCCTTCATTTATCAATAGCTTGCTGTTCAGGGAGACGTTCATGCACACCATTTTTCACACCACTATCACACAGATCGGCGGCAGCGCCCGCGACGCGTTGCTGGACAACATGCTGATCACCTTCCGTGAAGGCGCGCCGGCGGATATCGAAGAGTTCTGCTTTATCCACCGCCACGGTGCGACCGCCGGCGAGCTACAGGTCGGCGGCGTGATGGAGTTGGCGCAGCAGCGTTACGCCATCACCGCCGTCGGCAGCGTCGCCACGCAGAATCTGCGCGAACTGGGCCACATTACCGTGCGCTTCGACGGCGAAGCCGAAGCCGAATTCCCCGGCTCGATCCACGTATCCGGCCCGACGCCGGCCGATATCCCATTGGGCAGCACGCTGTCATTTATCGCATAAGGAGTAGACCATGTCTGAAGTAGCTGTAGTGATTGGCGGTGGCCAAACGTTAGGCGCCTTTTTGTCCCACGGGCTGGCGCAGGCCGGTTATCGGGTGGCGGTGGCCGATCTGAACGCCGGCAATGCCAATCAGGTGGCACAGCAGATCAACGAGGAGCACGGCGCAGGCAGCGCCTGCGGTTTTCAGGCCGACGCCACCGACGAGCAGAGCGTGATCGCGCTGGCGGCGGCGGTTGACCGGGCGTTCGGCCAGGCCAACCTGCTGGTGTACAGCGCCGGTATCGCCAAGGCGGCGCCGATTACCGATTTCCCGCTGGGCGACTTCGACCGCTCGCTACAGGTGAACCTGGTGGGCTATTTCCTCTGCGCCCGCGAGTTCTCGCGCCTGATGATCCGCGACGGCATCGCCGGGCGCATCATTCAGATCAACTCCAAGTCCGGCAAGGTCGGCAGCAAGCACAACTCCGGCTACAGCGCCGCCAAGTTCGGCGGCGTGGGGCTGACGCAGTCGCTGGCGCTCGATCTGGCGGAGTATGGCATTACCGTGCATTCGCTGATGCTCGGCAACCTGCTGAAGTCGCCGATGTTCCAGTCGCTGCTGCCGCAGTACGCGCAAAAACTGGGCATTGCGCCGGATCAGGTAGAGCAGTACTACATCGACAAAGTGCCGCTGAAGCGCGGTTGCGACTACCAGGACGTGCTGAACACCCTGCTGTTCTACGCCAGCGATAAGGCCTCTTACTGCACCGGCCAATCGATCAACATCACCGGCGGCCAGGTGATGTTCTGACGCCATCGACGCCCCCTTCCGCAGAAGGGGGCCTAAGGAGCCCCCCATGACACAAGCCCTGATTGCCTTCGCATTGCTGGCCTGGCTGCTGCAAATCGCCTTCGGCTGGTGGCAACTGCAGCGCTTCAACCGCGCCTTCGACGGCCTGTGCCGGCTGGGTGCCGTCGGCGTCGGCCGTTCCGGCGGCCGTTTCCGCCCGCGGGTGGTGCTGGCGCTGGCCTTCGACGCCGATCGGCGGGTGTGCGGCAGCCTGTTGCTGCGCGGCCTGACCGTTTTCGCCCGGCCCCACCCACTGCCTCGATTGCACGGTTTGCATCAGCGGGATTTGCGCCCGGATGTGATCTTCCCCGAGGATCGCGCATGCCAGTCTGCACTATCGTTAGCGATTGAACCCAAATCGTGATATTTTCACATTAAAAGACATTACCTTTCATAGTGAATTATTCAGCGAGGGGAAATGCCCAACTCTTGTGAACGGGAATCGCGATGAAACCAAAGCAGCGGCAGGCCGCTATCCTTGAATATCTGCAGCGGCATGGCAAAACGGCGGTAGACGCCCTGGCCGAGCATTTCTCCACCACCGGCACCACCATCCGCAAGGATCTCACCCTGCTGGAAGAAGAAGGCGAGGTGATCCGCACCTACGGCGGCGTGGTGCTCAGCCGTGACGACGGCGATCAGCCGATCGACCGCAAAACCCATATCAACACCGAGAAAAAACGCCGCATCGCCAGCGCCGCCGTGGCGCTGATCGCCGACGGCGACTCGCTGATCTTCGACGCCGGCAGCACGGTGCTGCAGATGGTGCCGCACCTGGCACAGTTCAATAACATCACGGTGATGACCAACAGCCTGACCATCGTCAACGCGCTGGTGGAGCTGGACAACGATCAGACCATCCTGATGCCTGGCGGCACCTACCGCAAGAAATCGGCCTCGTTCCACGGCAGCCTGGCGGAATCGGCGTTTCAGCAGTTCAGCTTCGACAAACTGTTTATCGGCGCGGACGGCGTCGATCTCAACGCCGGCGTCACCACGTTCAACGAAGTGCACAACGTCAGCAAAGCGATGTGCGAAGCCGCCGGCCGCATTATCCTGTTGGTGGACTCCTCAAAATTCGGCCGCAAGAGCCCTAACGTGGTGTGCGAACTCAGCGCCGTCGACACGCTGATCACCGACAAAGACATCAACCCCGATTACCTCGCCGCCCTGCAGGCGAAAGGCATCAATACCATTCTGGTAGGAGACCCCGATGAGTAACGCCAACGCCCTGCTCGCCTTCGCCCGCGAAACGCTGGAGATCGAGCTGACCGAAGCGCAGCGCCTGCTGGCGCGCCTGGACGACAACTTCGTCTGCGCCTGCGAACTGCTGTTGAACTGCCGTGGCAAGGCGGTGATTTCCGGTATCGGCAAGTCCGGCCATATCGGCAAGAAAATCGCCGCGTCGCTGGCCAGCACCGGCACACCGTCGTTCTTCGTTCACCCGGCGGAGGCACTGCACGGCGATCTCGGCATGATCGGCGCCGAGGACGTGGTGGTATTCATCTCCTATTCCGGCCGCGCCAAAGAGCTGGACCTGATCCTGCCGCTGCTGGCAGAGAACGGCATTCCGGTGATCGCCATCACAGGTGGCAAAGAGTCGCCGCTGGCGCTGGGCGCCGCCTGCGTGCTGGATATCGGCGTCGAGCGTGAAGCCTGCCCGATGGGGCTGGCGCCGACCTCCAGCGCGGTCAACACCCTGATGATGGGGGATGCGTTGGCGATGGCGCTGATGCGCCAACGCGGCTTCAACGCGGAGGACTTCGCCCGTTCGCATCCGGGCGGTAGCCTGGGCGCGCGCCTGTTGAACCGCGTGCATCACCTGATGCGCACCGGCGAGCGCCTGCCGCACGTCAGCGAAAGCGCCAACGTGATGGAAGCGATGCTGGAACTGAGCCGCACCGGGCTCGGGTTAGTGGCGGTCTGCGACGCGCAGCAGCGGGTGGTAGGCGTGTTTACCGACGGCGACCTGCGCCGCTGGCTGGTGAAGGGCAATAGCCTGCAGGCTCCGCTCAGCCCGGCGATCACCCGCCCCGGCTATCGGCTGCCGGAGCAGTGGCGCGCCGGCGAGGCGCTGGAAGCGCTGCACGAACAGCACATCAGCGCAGCCCCGGTGGTCGATATGGACGGCGTGCTGGTAGGGGCGCTCAACCTGCACGATCTGCATCAGGCCGGCATCGGCTGATCAACGCAGGGGCGCCATCACCGGCGCCCCCTGGCGGATTATTTCCAGTCGGGATTGTTCTCGAACTGCTGCTTCAGCAGCGCCTTCATGCCTTCATCCGGCTTGCCGAGCCACTGGTACTTGGCGTATTTCTTCGGATGATCGACGGCCTCCGGCCGGTCTTCCACCTCCACCCGCACGCCCCAGGCCTGGGATTTATCCGCGCTGAACGCCACGATCAAAAAATTATTGCCGCAGTCGTGCGGTTTGCACAGGTTGCCGACCAGATACTCTTTACCCTTCCAGCTCAGGTGCTGCGCCGGCGTGGAGGTGCCGACGCCCTTGCGCGCCCAGCCCGGCATCCGCGCCTGGCCTTTCACCATGTTTTGCCAGCTGGTCTGATACCCCGGCTGCTGAATCAAATCCGACGTGGTGACGATCTGCTGGGCAAAGCTGCCCGCGCTGAAGCTGAGCAGTGCGCCGAAAAGGGCGCAACGCAGCGCCTGGTGTCCCGTCATAATCCTTCTCCCTAGGTTGAATCAGGTTTCGCCCATAAAACCGGGCCCGAACAAGTCAGACCACGATGGCTACAAAAAGTTGGCTCACCACCAGGCGTGAAAATGGTGCACCGGCCCGATGCCATGCCCCACTTCCAGCGTGTCCGCCTGTTGCAGCGCTTTTTGCAGGTAGTCTTTGGCGGCGGCCACCGTCGTCGCCCAGTCGGCATGACGTGGGCGCAGCGCCGCCAGCGCGGCCGAGAGGGTACACCCGGTGCCGTGGGTATGCCGGGTGGCGACGCGCGGCGCGGTAAAGCGCTGTTCCCCCTCGGCGGTAAACAGCCAGTCCGGGCTCTCGCTTTCGCTCAGGTGGCCGCCCTTCATCAACACCGCCCGGCAGCCCATCGCCAGCAGCGCCCGCCCTTGCTCGCGCATTTGCGCTTCATCTTCCGCCGGTGCGCAGTCCAGCAGCGCCGCCGCTTCCGGCAGGTTCGGCGTGATGATCGACACCCGCGGCAACAATTCGCGCCGGATCGACGCCACCGCCTCCGGTGCCAGCAACGGATCGCCGCTTTTCGCCAGCATCACGGTATCCAGCACCACGAATTCCGGCCGGTAATGACGCAGACGTTCAGCGACCGCCTGCACGATGTCCGCATTGGCCAGCATGCCGATCTTGACGCTGTCGATACGCACGTCGCTGAACACCGAGTCCAGCTGTGCGGCGACGAACGCCGGATCGATGTAATACACCGACTGCACGCCGCGGGTATTCTGCGCCACCAGCGCGGTGATCACCGAAGTGCCGTAGGCGCCGAGCGCCGAGAAAGCCTTCAGATCGGCCTGAATGCCGGCGCCGCCGCTGGGATCGGTACCGGCGATGGTCAGGGCGTTGATGCGTTTCATCACAGATCCTCCCCACGCAGCTGGTACAAGGCGTCGAGGAATGCCGGCGTAAAGCTGCCCGGACCGGCGGCGCGTTTGGCAGCCAGGCCGCCGCAATGGGACATCACCCGGCAGGCGGTCGCCACGTTGTCCAGGCGATCGCCCGGCAGGCTGCAAAACGCCGCCACCACCGCCGACAGCGCGCAGCCGGTGCCCACCACCCGCGTCATCAGCGGGGAACCGCCCTCGATCGCCCAGTCGCGTTGGCCGTCGGTGACATAGTCCACCGCGCCGGTCACCGCCACCACCGCGCCGCTGCGCTGCGCCAGTTCACGCGCGGCGGGCAGCGCCGCCAGTGAATCATCGCCGCTGTCCACGCCGCGGCCACTGGCGAGCAGCCCGCTGAGCGCCATGATTTCCGAGGCGTTGCCGCGTATCGCCGCCGGCTTCTCGTCCAGCAGCTGTTTCGCGAAGGCGGTGCGGTAGGAGAGCGCGCCGACCGCCACCGGATCCAGCGTCCAGGGTTTGCCGGCCTGATTAGCGGCGGCCACCGCCGCCCGCATCGATTCGGCGCGCAGTGCGTTGAGGGTACCGATGTTGATCAGCAGGCCATCGGCCAGCGCGCTGAACTGCGCCGCCTCTTGCGGCTCCACCACCATCGCCGGGGAAGCGCCGAGCGCCAGCAGCACGTTGGCAGTCAGCGACTGCACCACTTCGTTGGTCAGGCAGTGGATCAGCGGAGGCCGCTGTTGGAATGGGGTCAGACAGGCCGCGGCGCGCGCGCCGGGTAGTGCATCAGGTCGAGCGATCATATTCCTCCCAACCGGCGTTCAAGAAGGCGGCGCCGGTTGGGCGGCCGTGACTTCCCTACGCTGGCATTATCCAGATCAGGTAATACGGGTATTTCTCAGCCTTCACGCGGAAGGGCACCCCGAGTCATGAAAATCAATAGGTTGTGATCAACGTTGCGTTAATCCCTGAGAGGGATCATGCCAGCCGCGGCGCGGACAAACAAGCGATTAAATCGGCTGCACGCCTGATGGCAACGCGGGCACTGGACAAAAAACCGCAAGGCCGGCCCACCGCCGGTTTGCGGCCCGAGAAACATCAAACTTACTGATAATTACTGAGCCTGGTTTGCGCCCCGCCTTAACGCTGGAAAGCACGTTCCCCGCGTTAAACAGGCGCAAAAAGTGTTACCGGAGGCAAGAGTCGTATGCAGGCGCTAGACACAACTCATCAATTCTCATTAATATAGCCACACATTTTATGAGTCATGATGCTATGCCAGAAATCACTGAATCCATTTTCGTCAATTCAGATCTGCTTAATGAACATTTTGACCCCGATGCCATTGATACGCCCATCGTGTCGATCTACGCCTCTTTCTCACATGAGAAAGAACACTCGCTGCGTTCGAAAATGCACTCGCATACCAAAGGCCAGTTGGTCTATGTCAAATCGGGCGCCGCTATCGTCATGTTGGAAGCGCGCATTTGCTCTGTGCTGCCGCACCAGCTGCTCTGGATCCCAGGCGGCGTTTCCCACAATGTGATCCTCCGCGACAATGTCGATTTTCGCGCCGTTTATCTCGACCAAAAACGCTTCGCGTCGCTGTCGAAAAGCGTCGAAATATTTACCGTCACTCCGCTGCTGGAAGAGGTTATCGAGACCATGTGCCGCTCCCCTTTCCACACCGACTGGATGGCGGGAACTGAGTTCCATCTGCAATCCCTGCTCATCGATAAAATCCGGGTCGCCGCCCATCCCCCCACCTGGCCGGCTTTGCCTAACGATTCCCGGGTACGCAACTACCTGCAGTGTTACCACCTAAAAGGCGAAATGGTGCCCCGATTGAATGAGCTGGCGTCCCACTGCGGCGCATCCGAGCGCACCATCCATCGGCTGTTCGTCCAGGGAACCGGCATGTGTTATCAGCAGTGGCGCCAGCAGGTGCGTTTGCAGTTGGCGCTGGAGTTGCTCACCACCAACAAACCGATCACCGAGATCGCCCACTATCTCGAGTTCTCCACCACCAGCGCCTTTATCTCCTTTTTCAAACACCACCGGGACATCACGCCGAAGAAGTACCGCGACCAATTGCCCAAGCCCAACGCACGCTGATCGCGGTCAGCCCAGCCCGCCGATCAGCCAAAACGTCGCCATGCCGAGCAGCAGCATCAAGGTGGCATTGTGCGTTTTCCACATCACCAGCGTCGCCACGAGCGCCGCACACAGTTTTGGCGCGCCTTCAACCGTCAGCGCCGAGGGGGACGCGATCAAGGCAGGCACGATCAGAGACACGATGGCCGTAGCCGGGATCAGTTTCAGCCACTCGCCCACCCGTTCGGGAAACGGCAGGCGGTCATTGAGCCACAGGAAGGAGTAGCGCAGCAGAAACGTACCCAGGCTGCTGATGACCAGCACCCATAAAATCGTCGTCTCGCTCATGACGCTTCCCCACGGCGTTGAGACCATCGGGTCTTGTGATACACACCGCCGGCCAATACGCCCACAGCCATGGAAAACAAGAATCCCAGATTATAGGGCCAGCCGCTGGTAAAGGCGGAAACCAGCCCGGCACAGGTGGCCGCCACCACGATGGGGGCGTTTTTCAACATCGGCACCAACAGGGAGATAAAACACAGGGTGATGGCGAACTCCAGATGCCAGCCGGCGGGAATCAGCGGGCCGGCGAGGATCCCCACCGCCGTTCCCGCTTGCCACACCAGCCACATCGGCAACGCCGTGCCGAAGTAATACAGCGTTTTCTCTTTTGCGCTCGGCGGCTGGGCCTGACAACGCAAAAACGTCAGCGCGTAAGTTTGATCGATCAGCACCTGCGCCGCCGCGAGCTTGGTCAGCGGAGTGAAATGGAGCTTCAGCTGAGACAACCCGGCGCTGTAGATGGCATAGCGAAAATTGATCGCAATGTGCGTGACGATCACCACAAACGGCGCCGCGCCGGCCGTCATCAGCGTGGCAGCGGCAATTTGTGAAGCCCCGGACATCAGCAACAAAGACGACAGTTGGGCAACCCAGGGCGTCATTCCCGCCTGAATGGCGCTGACACCGGTCAGCACGGCGAAGGGCAGCAAGCCCAGCAACAGGGGCATGGCGTCTTTATTGCCCTGAATAAAGAAAGACATCGGCTTCATGGTACGGCTCTCGAGAATAAGCCTTCCCCCGCTGACGGGGGAAGCTATAAGGATGACAGGCGAAATCAGGCCCGCTGCGCATTGGCGATCGCGTCCTGCAATCGCAACAGCTGATTGTATTTGGCCATCGCCTCGGTACGCGCCAAGGAGCCAAACTTCACCTTGGTGCCATTCAGCGCCACCGCCAAATCGGCGATGCTGGTGTCCTCGGTTTCACCGGAGCGCCGTGAGAACACGATGCCGTATCCGGCCGCTTTGGCTGACGCCACCAGGTTCATGGTTTCACTCAGCGTGCCGATTTGATTCGGCTTCACTAAAATCGAGTTGGCCATCTGCATGGCGACGCCCTGCTCAAAGCGCGCCAGATTGGTGGTGAACAGATCGTCGCCCACCAGCTCTATTTCGCCGCCCAGCCGCCGCGTCAGCGCAACCCACCCGTCGAAGTCGTCCTCTCCCAACGGATCTTCCATCAGCATGATCGGATAGCGCCCGCAGAGCGACGCCAGGTAATCAATAAAGGCCGCGGTCGTGAGCGTTCGCCCTTCAGCTGCCAGATGATACCGGCCGTCTTTAAAGAACATCTCGGCCGCGATATCCATGCTCAACCCGACCTCGACACCCGGCTCATAGCCCGCCTTTTCAATGGCTTCCAGCAGCAGCGCCAGCCCCTGCTCATTGGAGCTTAGCGGCGGCAGAAACCCTCCAGTGCCGGAAACGCCGGTGCTGATCCCGCGCGCCATCAGCAAGGATTTCAGCGCCATATGCACGTTCTTGCCGACTTGCAACGCCGCTTCAAGATGCGGTGCATTTAGCGCAATCACCTGAAAATCCTGAAAATCGCAGTTGCCATCGCCATGCATGCCGCCGGATAACATGGAAAAAATGGGTTGCGGCATGGACTTTTCCCGGCCGCGACTGACGTAATCGCACAGCGACTGATTGCTTTGCACCGCCGCGGCATTCGCCACCGCCAACGACACGCCCAAAATCGCATTGGCCCCCAGCCGGCTCTTATTCACGGTGCCGTCCAGCGCGATCAACATGCGGTCGATCTCTTCTTGCGCATAAGGAGACAGGCCGCGCAGCTGCGGTTTAATCACGGTGTGCACGATGTCTATCGCCCGCAAGACGCCCTGGCCGCTGAAGCGCAGGGGATCGTTGTCGCGCACCTCGATCGCTTCATGCTTGCCTTTGGAACAGCCCGTCGGGATGATGCTGCGGCCGCGTTTACCGCTGTCCAGCACGACTTCGACCTCAAGCGTAATGTCCGCGCGGGAGTCAAACACTTCACGCGCGCAAATATCTATAATGGTTGGCATGCTTAACGGCTCTCCTGAGCTGACAAGGGGGAATGAAAATCCTCGATCGTGTGCGCAAGTTGCCCGCCGGGCAGCGTCAACGGCGTGAGCACCGCATCACAATAGAGCCCCCAGCTGGCCAAAATGGCGGAATGCCCGCCCCGTCCCCCTGCGACGACCAGATCGATATCCTGGGCGCTGCGCGTCGCCGGCATGGGATCGCGGCCGGCAAACTGCGCCGGCCTCACGGGCACCAGGCCTTTGCCCTGCACGGCACCAAGCGGGTTATGAATATGTGCGTGCAAATATTCCCGCAGCGCGCTCTTACTCCAGCCCGCGTTCTGCAGCATTTGGGCGTGATCGGGCGTCAGAACAATCAAGATTCGCCCCGGGATGTACGCGTTCATGCGCCCCAGATGGGTGGCGCTGTCGACAATCACCTCAAGCAGGCTGTCCGCCGTTTGGCTCAGAAAATCGACCACGTCGGTCGGCGGTTCCGCCTTCATCAGATACACGCTGGTGGCCCCAGGCCCGAACCGCTCTTCATTCAACGTCGGCCACGGACTGTGGCTCAGGCTTTCGGCAAAACAGTAAGTGAATTCAACCGGCGAACCGAGGCAGCCCAGATCCGCTTTGCCCGGGTAGGCGCGGCACACATTGAGGATCGTCAGGTTAACGGCCCGACCAATGGTGGCATTGGCGCGAAATCCCGGCCCCATGCAGCCCTGGCCAGAACTGATCCCCAGTTCGTCGGCAATCGGGCCGCTGACCAGCACCAGGTTGCCGCCGTTGTACGAGGTAGTGATCGATTGCTGGAAGTTGAATGCAGGATCGGCCATGGCGCGGATCGTCGCCATCACAATGGGCAAGAATGCGGGCTTGCAGCCGGCCAGAATACTGTTGACGACCACATCCCGCACTCGGATGTTTTTGCCTGAAGGCCCCGCCTCGGGTATCAGCACGGTATCCAGCGGCTCAGCGCAGTATTCCAGCATGGCGGCAAAACGCGCCGGCGTCGGCGGGATCACCGGCAAACCATCGCCGATAGACTGGCTTTCATACTCCGCCATCAGCGCATCCAGACCGCTGTAGCGCATCATTTCCGCCCCGGACACATGCCGATCGCGATCCATTTTCGGATGAAGTTCAGCGGCGGCCTGCGTATTGCCGGTGCAAGTGAGCGCCTCCAACACGTAGGCGCACTGGGCGTCAACTTGCCGGCGGATATCGCTGACGGTGCTTGCCTGATAGATATCGAGACGGCAAATGCACAGCTGCCCCGCCCGGTAATGCGCCACATGTTCGGCCAGATTGTCTCCGGGAGGCGAGGCGATCAAGAGCGTGGCGATCCCCCTTTTCTCCAGCTCAATGGCGAGGATGGTGGTCATCACCGACGTTCCCATGTCGGCTAACGCCACCACGGCGGCCTGAACCTGCCTTTGCGCCAGGTTGTCCGCCAGCGCGCGAATCTGTTCCGTCATGGTGCCGCGCACGGACTGACGAACATGTTCGATATGATGAATCCCGTGTTCATTCAACACCGCCTCAAGGCGGGTGAATATTTCGCGGTAATGACAGAAATCCAACTTGGTATTGTCAAAAAACAGAACTTTGCCATCCCTTAATGCCTGCAGGCTGGGGCGTGGCGCCAACTGTAATTCGTAAAAGCGGTTCTCTCCACGCGGATCAAAAATAGAATCAGCCAACTCGTTGCTCATCATTATCATTGTTTACCGTGAGGTTTTCGGGATAAAAATAGTAGCAATGAGCCTAAATCGCGGAATATAAAAAATACGCCAGTTAATTGCCAAAGTCCGCCAAGCTGGCGCAAGGCGGGAAAATCCGCCCGCTGTTCGCCCCTCTTTCGCCTTTTCAACAGCAGGCATTTGCTTTACTCTTTAGCGACGTATTTCCGCCTGTGGCGCGTTTGGAACAGATTGCCATGCATCGACTCTACAGCTACCTTTGCGCTATCCATGCGCTGCCGTCACCGGTAAGAACGGTCAATAAAACGGAAACCATCGAACGATTTCCGGAAGGGGAAAACATGATCGAAGAACGCGAAATCCTTTACGCGTTTAATAATGGCGTTCAAATTTTATATAAAATGGAATCCGATACGTTCCAATCGGATGATGTTTGCCGTGAGTGTTGGGTAAGTTATGAAGTAGTGCACGATGGCGGATACGCCATTTCACCGCAGAAAAAGCAGTTTTATAATCGCTGCCAGGAAGACTTCTGGCTGAAAATGCAGGCTGAGCATGCTTGAAAATATAAAACACCGGCCCCTTGCTCAACCGGTGCTTTATTTATCTGTGACCTAACACGCCTCAATGGCAATGTCTTCGCCGTTAATTTCCACCAGTTGGCCCTGCGTGAACAGCGCCAAAACGTCCCCGTCGAAGCTGTCAAAAATGGGGATGTCTATCGCCATCGCCGACTCAAAAAGAATCGGATCCGCACGATTGCAAATGATCGCCGCCGGCGCGTTACCCTGTTGAAACGCTTCGTAAATCAAAAACGGCGCCATGGTCCCGCCTTTACCGCCCGGGCACACCAGCGCCTTTCCCGCCAACGACTCCCCATAGCGTGGATGATGCGGGATCAGCAGCGCCCCGGTCTGAGGATCGAAGTCGCCGATGAACGAAAATGCCTGTTCGACGAGAAACACCTCTGCGGTCACGCACCCTGGGTTCAGCGATCTGGCCTGTAATTTCATGCGGTCACCTGCGGTGTGGGGGCGGTTGAATCGAGCAATGACTGAATACAACATTCGATGTCCGCAACGCCCACGGAGAGGCGTTTCTGATTCAACTGCGTGATGTAATGAGCGGCCTTCATCGAAGACGTCATTACGGAATTGACCTGCGCCGGGATGGGGGAATCAGGAATGGTGGACATGCAGGCGCTGACCATGACGCCACCCGCGCGTTCAATGGTCGCCGCATAGCCCATTTCCCTGGCGAGCTGGTATTGCTGATGCGCCAACCCGATCCACAAATGTTTATGGCGCGGAATATGCCGCCCCGCCAGCAAACCGGCGAGTAAACGGATCTCCTGAATGGTCAAGTGCGGGCACCCCAGCACCACCATATCGGTCGGGGCCATGTCCCGCTTCGGCGTCACGCCGGCCTGCGGCGACAACAAGGGAACGCCCGCCCCGCTCTTCGGCGCATACTGCGCCAGCGACTGACGCAAGATCTCGCGGCCGACCGAGATCTTTTTCACCGGGCGACGCCCGCCAAACGCTTCTTTCAACGTGTCGGCTTCCGGCGTCACCCCGAGAACATGGCAAACCCCCACCGATCCCGTGACCGTCAGCGGGATCATGATCTGCTTAAGATGATCCATGCCGAGTTCACGGTCGATGCCGTCGATCACGATATTGTGTGATTTGGCCTGCGCCCCCAGGTAATAACCTATCGCGCTAAGCTCCGCTTTTGAGAGCCGATTCGCATCGAGCCCGTCAAACGTGACCCACACCTTCGCCAGGCGGTTGCTATCCAGAAACAAGCCGTAATATGGCGAACGGCCTGTAATGGCCGCCGCCAGCGTGAGCAACGCCCCGTCGCGATTGCAGCGTGCGCCGATGGTCGAATTCACCAGCACCTGCCCTCCGGAACCGATCCAGGAGACGTAGTCGCCTTTTTTCGGCAGGCTGCCCACCATCGCCGGGTAGCAGGTGTAGGTTTGATTAAATCCTTTCTCCGCAAACAGTGCCGCCCGGCGTTTCACATCGGGAAGTTTCGCCTGCGCATACTGCGTGTCGATGCCCATCGACGGCCAGGCGCTGGGGCAAAGCGCGGACATGTGGGGATGCAGGGTGGTCATGACAGGCAGCGTTTCCACCCCCTCGGTCAGCGTTTCCAGCAGCCCCAAGGGAATATTGGGAATCACGTGCGCGCTGGCGATATTCACCAGCTTCGGCGCGCCAAAGGCTTTCGAAAAGTTGACGAGCACCTGCATGCACTTTTGCACGCCAGGCCCGGCCGCGCCGGCAAGGTATGCCTGATCCGTTTCGGTTAGTTGCATAAGTCACTGATTCCTTGGAGGGAGCACCAGAGAGGCCCCTTCAATATTTAGCGTGACGAGAAATTAACACTACAAAAAGAATGGAAATATCAATAATCAGAAGATTAATAACAATAAGCGGCCAACTTGCACCACAGCGACGGCACGCACGCGGCCGCCGCAAACCCTCACCCCATTGCCTACGCCGCGCTTTCTTTCCCCGCCAGATACAGGCTCAGCACGCCGGGCAGCTCTGCCAGCGAGAATGCCACACTCTGCGGCGCCGTCTTGAAAATGTGGTGCAAGGTGCCGGCCACCAGGCTTTGCAACAGCCGGGTTTGCTGCAAGATCTCCGCTTCGGCGGTCTCGGGGCGGCGCAGCTGCAGCACTCTGGCAATCAGCGACAGGAAAGTGGACTTTTCGTCCGGCAGGTTCATTTCCCGCATCACCGGCAGGTAGTCGGTGTGCTCGCGCAGGTATTGCGCATAGGGTGAAAACAGCCGCTGGATCACGTCCTCGGCGGAGAGCCGCCGCCACTCTTCGTCACTGGCCAACGCCATGCCGCTGACCAGCGCCTCGACCGACTCGGTATGCCGATCCGCCAACGCCTTGATCACCGCATGGCGATCGGGGAAAAAGTGATACATCGAGCCGATGGAGGTTTTGGCGTGTTTGGCGAGCCGCTGCATGCTGAGCGCCGCCAGGCCGTCCTGCGCCACGATCGCCGCCGCCGAATCCAGAATGGTTTGTACGCGTTGCCGCCCTCTTTCCTGCTGCGGCTCCCGCCCAGAGATGTGTTCGTCGATATGCATATTCGTATCTGCCAACTATGATCAACGCATTATACCCATTTGCCGCCGTGAAGGCAGGGCGACACAAAAAACTAGATTAATCCCTCTAATTTGAAGTAGAGTATTCATTCTAGTTTCCCAGGCGCAAGCGTTGGGAAGGCAAACAGTGACCTCTCTCACTGAAAAAGAGTCATTTTATTCAGCCAGCCACCTAAGCAAATCGCCAGAGAACGCCCTATGCCAGACAAAAAACTGCTTATCACCTGCTTGACCGCGCTGTTGCTCACCGGGTGCTCGCCGGCACCGTCCATGGTGGTATTCGGCGCCTCGTTCCCCGACTGGCTGTTTTGCCTGTGCGGCGGCGTGGCCGGTATGGTGGCAATCCACCTGCTGCTGCGCACCGCGGAAAAACGCGCCTGGCTGGCACCGCAGCTACTGACGTATCCGGCGCTGACCGCACTGATCGCCATGCTGATCTGGTTACTGGTTTTCCCCCACTGAGATTGACGCCATGACACAACCCCAGACCCCAAACACGCGCAGACTGTTGGTGCTTATCATCCTGGCGTTGACGCTCATCGTGGCCGCCGTCGTCGTCTGGCGGGTGGAAAATGCCCCCACCACCGATGACGCTTACGCCTATGCCGACACCATCGACGTGGTGCCGGAGGTGAATGGCCGCATCATCGAGATGCCTATCCGCGACAATCAGGAGGTGCGGCAAGGCGATCTGCTGTTCCGCATCGATCCGCGCCCTTACCAGGACGCGCTGGCGGCCAGCGAGGCGCGCCTGATCACGCTGAATGAACAGATCAAGCTGACGCAGCGCTCGGTCAACGCGCAGCAGTACAACGCCGAATCGATGAACGCCATCGTCAAACGCTCGCAGGCGCTGGTGGCGCAGGCGACCGACACCCTCAACCGCCGGCAGAAGCTGCTCGGCAAGAACTACGTTTCGGCGGAAGAAGTGGAAACCGCCCGCACCTCCCAGCGCTCGGCGCAGGCAGAGTTGCAGGCCGCGCTGCTGCAGGCGAAACAGGCTGAAGCCGCCGTCAGCGGCGTCGAAGCCCTGGTCGCGCAGCGTGCCGAAGTGCAGGCCGAAATCGCCATCGCCAAACTGAACCTGGAATTCACCGAGGTCAGAGCGCCGTTTGACGGCCGCATCGCCTCCCTGAAAACCACCGTCGGCCAGTATGCCTCCAGCGCCAAACCGGTGTTTACGCTGATCGACACCCGCCACTGGTACGTGGTCGCCAACTTCCGCGAAACCGACCTGAAAGGCGTGCATCCCGGCGTGCCGGCCACGCTGTATCTGATGAGCGATGCCAGCCAGACATTCAGCGGCAAGGTGGAATCGGTCAGCTACGGCGTGCAGCCCGACGACGGCGGTACGGTGCTGGGCGGCCTGCCCAACGTATCGCGCAACATCAACTGGGTGCACGTTTCGCAGCGTTTCCCGGTCAAGATCGCGGTGGAAGCCCCCAACCCGACGCTGTTCCGCGTCGGCGCTTCAGCGGTGGCGAAACTGAACCTGCGCCATGAAGAGTGAAACGATGTCTCGCGGCTGGCTGTCTCAGTTAATCGACGAGCTGCGCCCTTCGGACAGCCGCATCAACCTGGTGATCCGCGCTCTGCTCTCCAGCGCGATCGCCATCGTGATCTCGCAGACGCTGCAGGTGCCGTGGCTGGCGCTGTCGCTGATCGCTGTCTTCTTTATCACGCAATCCAATATCGTGATCACCCGCATGATCGGCATCCTGTTCTTCGTCAGCTCCACGCTGGCGATCGGCGCCGCCATCCTGGTGTTGAAGTTCACCTACGACTACCCGATGCTGCGCATCTTGCTCTCCAGCGCGCTGTTTTTCCTCAGCGTTTTCCTGATGCGGGTAACCAAGGTCGGGGTGCTGTTCTTCCTGATGGCGCTGGTGGTGATCTATGTGCAAAGCTTCGTCGATCTCACCCCGCAGGCGGAAGTGGTGATAAGGCTGGTGCTGTGGGTCTGGGTGGCGATCAACTATGCCATTTTGGTCACCCTGATCGTCAATACCCTGCTGCTGCCGGCCGAGCCGCTGAAGCAGCTACAAAGCCGGATGATCGCGGTGTTGGACGAAACCCGCACCCTGTTGGCCACCGGCGGCGAAACGCACGATCTGAGCGCCATCTCGCAGCACGCCACCGAGCTGCATAAACTGCTGCGCTTTTCGGTGATGCGAAACAATAGCTGCCGCGCCAACGAGCCCGGTTATCTGGCGCTGATCACCCTGGTGTTGCAACTCAATATCCTGGCCTACCAACTGCCGCCGGCTTTCGGCGCGGCCGCGCGTAAATTGGCGCAGGAGATAGACGACGCCTGCCGCACGCTGCAAGCCGCGATCGGCAACGGCAGCGCGCTGCGATTTTCCGTTGAGATCGCCGGCAGCGACGATCCGCAGGTGCCGGCACCGCTCAATGAGATGGCCGGCCACCTGCAGGTCTATGCCAACCGCAGCGACTATGCCGAGGCCGTGCAGGCCGCACCGCCGCCGAAAGTGCCCTTCTTGACTCCCGATGCCCTGACCAACCCGGTTTACATCCAGTTTTCGTTGAAAACGCTGCTGACCGTGCTGGTTGCCTACGTGTTTTATACCGCCGTCGATTGGTCCGGCATTCATACCATCATGCTGAGTTGCCTGATCGTGGCACAGCCCAGCCTTGGCGCCACACAGCGGCGGGCGCGACTGCGTCTCGGCGGTGCGGCAATCGGCAGCCTGCTGGCGCTGATCTCGGTGGTGTGGATCATGCCTCATCTCGACAGCATCGTCGGGTTGCTACTGCTGACGTTGCCGGTGATCGCCCTCTCCGCCTGGATCGCCGCCGGTTCCGAGAAGATAAGCTATGCCGGGGTGCAGATCGTGTTCACCTTTTCCCTGGCGCTGCTGGAAAGCTTCGGCCCGGTCACCGAGCTGACCGAGATCCGCGATCGCCTGATCGGCATCGTGCTGGGAGTGGGGTTCGCCACCTTCATTCACGCCACGCTCTGGCCGGAATACGAAGGGGAGTCGCTGCGGCAGCAGGTCGCCAACCTGCTGCAGGAGCTGTCGCGTTTCCTCGGCGGTGAGAACAAAAACGCCATCGGCATCTGGCAAAAGATCGAAGGCTGCGAAGCGGTGGTGGCCCGGGTGACGCTGGAGCCTACCTGGCAGCTGGCGGATGATAACCATGAAAGTTTCACCCGGCATATCCAACTGATCTTTAACCAGACGCGCAGCCTGCTGCTGACCAGCGAAAAGCTGAATACGTATCTGGCCGGCAACGATGCAGCGCTGTCGGCGCAGGAACGCCAGGCGCTGCTCGAGATACAGCACCAGGGTGGACGCATCCTCGCCGACTATGCGGCGCAGCTTTCCCGCGCCCCGCAAGCGCTGCGGGCGCCCGACTTTCATCCGCCGTTGGCCGCCCTGCACGCCGACACCGTGCGACACCTGGCGCAGGAGTTAAGCGATGGCGTCAATCGCCTGCCCGCCTGGGGAGACGCCTAGCATTTTCCGTTTGCGGCCGTGCACACCCGGCGCAATGCGCTATAGTGAGCACAAACCACCGGGAGATGCCATGCAGATAAGACCCTACCAAGAGACCGACCGCCCCGTCCTGCGCACGCTGTATCTGACGTCGCGCAAGGCGGCATTCGGCTGGCGCGACACCTCAAACTATCAGTTGGAAGATTTCGACAGCGCGACGCAGGAAGAAGAGATCTGGGTCGCGGAAGACGGCGGCGAGCTGCTGGGATTCGTTTCCATCTACCGCGCCGACAACTTCATCCATAACCTGTATGTCGATCCCCATCAGCCGCCACGCGGCGTCGGCAGCGCGCTGCTGCGGGCGGCGAACGCCACCTTCACTGCCACCGGCTCGCTGAAATGCCTGGTGAAAAACGAAAAGGCGCTGGCGTTCTATCGCAAGCACGGTTGGCGCGTCATCTCCACCGGCAATGACGGCGAAGAAGATTATTACCTGATGCATTCCCAGACACTTTAGCCCTTGGCATGCGCGGCATCCGGCATGCCGCGCAGCGTCAGCCGCCAAAACAGCAGTGCGATCAGGCTAACGCCCGCGCCCAGCCAGCAGACGCCGCTCCAGCCCGCCCAGGCGTACATATGAGTACCGGCGAAGGCGCCTAACCCGCTGCCGACGGCGTAAAACAGCATGTAGCAGCCCACCAGCCGGCTGTGCGACTGCGGGTGCGCACTGAAAATCATACTCTGGTTCAGCACGTGGATCGCCTGGCCTGCCAGATCCAGCAGCACGATGCCCGCCACCAGCCAAGCCAGGCCGCTGTCGAGCAAGCCGAGCGGCAACCAGGCCAGCGTCAACAGCAGCAAACACGCGCCGCTGGCCGCTTGCCCCAGCCCGCGATCCGCCAGATGCCCGGCGCGCACCGCCGCCAGCGCACCCACTGCGCCGACCAAGCCGAACGCCCCCACCGCGGCATGCGTGAAGTTGAACGGCGGCTGGCTGAGCGGCAACACCAGCGAACTCCAAAAGAGGCTGAAAGCGCCGAACATCAGCAGCGCCAGCATGCCGCGAATTTGCAGCGTGCGGTCATGCAGCAACAGGCTCAGCATCGAACGCAGCAGCGCGGGATAACTCAGCGTGCTGGGAGAGGTGCGCGGTGCAGGCAGCAGGCGCGACAGGATCGGCAACAAGACCAGCGTCACTCCGGCGGAAAAGAAGTACACCGTGCGCCAGCCG
This sequence comes from Serratia marcescens, assembly GCF_001902635.1. Lineage (GTDB taxonomy): Bacteria > Pseudomonadota > Gammaproteobacteria > Enterobacterales > Enterobacteriaceae > Serratia > Serratia marcescens_F. Next base: position 106,637 of record NZ_MJAO01000014.1, read on the forward strand.
CCAGCGTCCGCCAACGCGCCGGACAAGGTGCGCGCCAGCAACAGCCCCAGCACCACCCCGCCCTGTGCCGCGCCGACCACCCGCCCGCGCTCCTGCGGTGCCGCCAACGCGGCGGCAAAGGCAATCAGCCCCTGCGTCATGGCGGTGCCCAGCAGCCCCACCAGCAACATGCCCGCCAGCAGCCAGGGCGCGCTGTGCGCCCACCCCACCAGCAGCAGCGCAGCGATCAGCCCCAGTTGCTGCACCGCCAGCAGCCGATGCCGGTTCAGCCGATCCCCCAGCGGCACCACTAACAGCAACGCCAGGGCGCATCCCAGTTGGGTCACGGTGATCACCATGCCGACCGCCGCCAGGCTGATGGAGAAATCACGGGCGATGGCGTCCAACAGCGGCTGCGCATAGTAAACGTTGGCCACGCTGAAAGCGCTGGCGGCGGCCAGCAACAGCACCAAGGCAGCCGGCAGACGCCCCAGCGTTGCACAGGGGGGATCCAACAGTTTGTCGCTCATCACGCACCTCAATCTGGTTTCGTTATTAAACCCAGTGAACTTTAGGTGCATAGGTTTTATAATGCAACCAGAATATGCGGCAGGAGATAAACATCGTGAAACGTAAAAGCCTGGAAGATGCGCCGTGCCCGGTGGCGCGCACGCTGGACGTGATTGGCGACTGGTGGTCGCTGCTGATCGTGCGCGACGCCTTCGACGGCGTCACCCGCTTCAGCGAATTTCAAAAAGGGTTGGGGATGGCGAAGAACATTCTTTCCACCCGCCTGCGCGCCCTGGTGACGCACGGCGTGCTGGAGATTGTTCCCGCCGCGGACGGCAGCGCCTATCAGGAATATGTGCTGACCGAAAAAGGCCGCGCGCTGTTTCCGGTGATCGTCGGCCTGCGCCAATGGGGAGAGGATTATCTGTTCGCCGCAGGGGAAGCCCATTCGACACTGGTGGAAAACGACAGCGGCCGCCCCGTCCCGCGCCTGACGCCGATCGGCAGCGCCGGGCAGACGCTCACCCCGCTCAATACCCGGGTGGTGAAAATACCTTAGCGGCGACAACGTTCGGAAGCGCTCAGCCAACCCTGCACGATTCACTTCGCAGCGTCATCCGGGTAATGTATAGTCCGCGTTTTACGGAGATCCCATGCTGACTAACTCATCCATTCGTCTGAACAAATACATTAGCGAGAGCGGCATCTGCTCGCGTCGCGACGCCGATCGTTACATCGAACAAGGCAACGTTTTCATCAACGGTAAGCGCGCTACCGTTGGCACTCAGGTATTTGCCGGCGATGTCGTGAAGGTTAACGGCCAGCTCATCGAACCACGCAATGAAGAAGATTTGGTGCTGATCGCGCTGAACAAACCGGTCGGCATCGTCACCACCACTGAAGACGGCGAGCGCGACAACATCACCGACTTCGTCAACCACAGCAAGCGCATCTTCCCGATCGGCCGCTTGGATAAAGATTCGCAGGGGCTGATCTTTTTGACCAACCACGGTGATCTGGTCAACAAGATCCTGCGCGCCGGCAACAATCACGAAAAAGAGTATCTGGTAACGGTCAACAAGCCAGTGACCGACGAGTTTATTCGCGGCATGGGCGCCGGCGTGCCGATGCTGGGCACGGTGACCAAAAAGTGCAAGGTGAAGAAAGAAGCGCCTTTCGTATTCCGCATCACGCTGGTGCAGGGGCTGAACCGCCAGATCCGCCGCATGTGCGAACACTTCGGCTACGAGGTCACCAAGCTGGAACGCACACGCATCATGAACGTCAGCCTGAAGGGGTTGCCGCTGGGCGAATGGCGCGATCTGACCGATGACGAACTGATCGACCTGTTCACGCTGATCGAGGGTTCCTCGTCCGAGGCCAAACCGGCGAAGAAAGCCCCGGCCAAGCCCGCCGCGGCGAAAAAACCGAGTGCCGGCGGGCCGAAAAGCGCCGACAAATCCGGCGGCGCACCGGCCGGCCGCAAACGCTTTACCCAACCGGGACGCAAGAAAAAAGGGCGTTAAACGCCCTTTCGCCCTCGCTCAGCCCGCCATTGCGCGGGCTTTTTCATCGTAAAAATCAGTCCAGGCTGCCCGCCACCGGCGCTTGCGCCCAATCGAGCGCAAAATCGGCCACCGCCTCCCACCCCTGTTCGCCACAGGTATAGTGGCTGCGGCCGGGAAACAGCTTGTAAGCGCTGATGGCCTGTGAACCCTTGGCGTTTTTCTCGTAATTCTCCCGCTGCACCGCCGGCGGCAAAATATGATCGTTGCCGCCGGCGATAAACAGCAGCGGCGCGCGATCGCCGTTGGCGAAATTGTAGGTGGTCGCCGCATCCGGCGTAAAGTTAGCCAATCCGCCCTGGAACAGCATGCGCCCCGACACCGGCACCGAGTAGCGATCGTACACCGCTTTAGACGCTTCCAGGCTCAGGTTGTTGGTGAAGGCATAGTGGAAATCCTTCTCGCCGATCGGCACGGCGCGATGCAGGTTGGCCGGGTTGCGCAGCACCGGGAAGGTGGCTTTGATTTCGCTGAACGGCAACGCCTTCACCCCTTTTACCGCCGCGCCGTCGATAGAAACGCCCGCAGAGCCGAAGCCGGCATCCAGCAACAACTGCACAAAAGCACCGCCGAACGAGTGCCCCATGATGATCGGCTTATTGTCGAGTGCGCCGACGATCGCCGCCAGATGCTCGTACACCTCGCGCACGCCCAGATTCGCCAGCGGCGAAGGATCGCGGCGCAGCGCCTCAACGCCGGCGACGCCCGGCTCAATGCCCGGATAGCCGGGCGTGATCACCCTCATGCCCCGCTGTTCGTAGCGAGTGATCCAATGCTCCCACGACAGTGGCGTCATCCAGAGCCCGTGAATTAAAACAACCGTGTCGGTCCGCGCTTCTAGCGCCATAATGCTTACCCCATGCCATCGTTAACGGAAGCGCCTCACCGCACGGCGGAACGCTGCATGGCAGCCGTTGCGCCGGCTGCCGCCTCATCGAATAGCCTTTGACTTCGGCAATATTCTGTAGAGATGATGTCCAAATTATAGAAGCGATACAGGCGCACGACATGACCAAAAAGCCGGAATTCTTTGCTGAAACGCCGCCGTATAAAGAGGATGAAGCAGAACCCTTCGCCTTCAAACGCGACGCCTTTTCTGAAGTGCTGGAGCTGATTCGCGTGCGCGGTAATACGGTGTTCACCTGCGCGGCATCGGCGCCGTTCGGCTGGCGCTTCCCCGCCGGCAAGCACCGTCTGCACATCATCAGAAACGGCAGCGTGGCCATTGAGGCGGAAGGCGATGCTCGGGTATACCACGCCTCGCAGGGCGATCTGGTGATGCTGATTCACGGCCACGCCCACACCATCGCCGACCAACCGGGCCGCCCGGCGCACGATCTGACGGCGCTGGCGCGCCGCCACTATCACCGGGAGAGCCTGACGCTCGGCCACGGCGAAACCACCTGGCTGTGCGGTGATTTCGGCTTTGACGGCATGCTGTCGCAGCGCCTGTTGTCAGTGCTGCCGCCGGTCTTGATCCTGAAAGGCCTGCGCGAACGGCCATTCGAGTGGCTGGAGCTGAGCTGCCGCTTCATCCTCGACGAGGCGCTCAACCCGCGCGCGGGCGCCGCCGCCATGATCTCGCGTCTGCTCGACGTGATCTTCGTGCAACTGCTGCGCACCTGGGCGACAGAAGGTGAAGCCGGGCGCGGTTGGCTTTCCGGCGCGATCGACGCGCGCATCAGCCCCGCCATGAGCGCCATTCACGCCGATCCCGGCCATCCCTGGAACGTGCCGGAACTCGCCGCGCTGGCTAATCTGTCGCGCTCGGCCTTCGCCGATCGTTTCCAGCGCATCGTCGGCCAGGCACCGCTCAACTATCTCACCACCTGGCGGCTGGATCGCGCTGCGGAGCTGCTGCGCTACAGCCGCGCTTCGGTAGCGCACATCGCCAACCGGGTCGGCTATACCTCCGAAGCGGCATTCAGCCGCGCGTTTCGCGGCCGTTACGCGCTTTCTCCTATGCAGTGGCGCAAGCTGGCGGCTGTTTAGCCCCCATCATAAAAAAGGCCCGCATCATGCGGGCCTGTAGGTACCAGAGAAGTCTAAAAACAGGATCAGAACGACCAACGCAGGTTAGCGTTGACCGAATTGACGCGGGTATCGGCGCCGAATTGCCCCTGATAACCGACATCCAAGGTCGCGGCGCGCGACAGTTTCACGCTCACCCCAATATCACCCACCATCACGTTGTCATCCACGGCCTGGCCCTGAGTGACGAACGCGTCGCTGCCGGCAAACGCCATGCGTGACGAGGTGTTCTTATCGCCGTAGGCATGCTGCCAGCCAAGCGAGCCGTAAAGGCTGACGTTCTTCGGCAGCTCAGTCACACCGCGCACCCCGAGCGTGGAGTAGAAGGTGTTCATCGTTTCATTACGCACGCTCAGCGCCGCAGCGCCACCGCTTTCCTGGAAGCTGTCGGTATGCAGGCGGATGTAGCTCAGGTTGATGAACGGTTCGACGTTCATCTCCGGCTGGCCGAAACGGTAACCCGCCTCAGTGAACGCCAGCAGCGAGTTCGCGTCGTAATCCGACTTCAGCCGATCCGAGAAGCCGCTGAAATCGACGTTGCGTTTGCCTTCAATCTTGTGCCAGGTGTAACCCAGCGCACCGCGCAACGAGAACGCATCCTGCTGCCCCGCCGCATACAGGCCGAGGTGATAGTTGTCGGTATCAGCCTTGGAACGGCGGCTGTCGACGTCGTAATCGCCGCGACTGTAACCGAAATAGCCACCGATGCGCACGTTATGGTCAGCCAGCTGGCGATCGGCGCCCAACAGGAAGCCGGTGGTGTTGCCATCCAGCTTGCCCACGTTGTTGTTACCGCTGTTTCTGCCCCAGGAACTGAAGGTCTGGCCCCAGACGCCGCTGTTGTGCGCCTGCGCCGGTTGCACCAGCGACATCGCCAACGGCGGTACCGGCAAGCTGTCGTTGTCGAACAAACGCAGCATGCGCTGGTTCAGCACGTTGAACAGCTGGGTGCTGCCGGCGATCAGGTTAGACTGCATCGACGGATAGACTTCGCCGGACAGCTGGTCGAATGCCTCGCGCGCTTCCGGCGCGCTCAACAGCAGCAGCGAATTGTACAGCGCCAATGACGGGCCGCTCTGCGTCAGCGTCGAGAGCGCGCCGGCGGTATTCCACTGGTTGCCGGTCTCGGCCACCGTTTGGAAAATCCCCGGCTTGCCCCCTGGGTTTTCTCCGCCCGGGTTCTCGCCCCCCGGATTCTCACCACCCGGGTTTTCCCCTCCTGGGTTCTCGCCCCCCGGATTCTCACCGCCCGGATTTTCCCCTCCTGGGTTCTCGCCCCCTGGATTCTCACCGCCCGGATTTTCCCCTCCTGGGTTCTCGCCGCCCGTGCCTTTCTGCGCGATGGTCAGATCCACGGCGTTGGCGCTGTGATTCAGCGCCACATCGAGGAATGCGGACTTGGAAACCGCCGCCGCGAACTGGCCGTCAATGCCACCTTTCGAAGTCAGAATGCGGTAGCTTTGGCCGGTTTTATAGCTGGTTTGCGGATCCAGCGCCGTGACCTGCACCTTGGCCTGATCGCTGATGGTGGTTTTGCCCGCCACCAGCAGTTGGTCGCTGCGGCCATCGCCGGCGATATCGACGTCGTAGAAGGACTCGCCGATAAAGTTCAGGTAGCGTTTCAGCGTCAGCGTGCCGATATTGCCGTCGCCGGGCGAGATATGCCCGCCGGACTGGATCTCGGTCTGGCCCAGCCTGCCGTTGCCGCCCAGCGTGCCGCCGGCCTTGATCGACGCGGCGCTGCTGTAGCCGTGACCGTTATTGACGTCAGAGCCCGCCGTCGCGTTGAGAATCAGCGTACCGCCGTTCTCGGCGCTAAGAGTTTGGATCTCGAAGATATCGTCTTCTTTCTGGGTATTGATATCTCTGGCGATGATGAGTTTGCCGCCGCGCACGGTAACGTTCGCCTGCAACCCAGTGAGATCGCCGTTTAGCGTCGTCTGCCCGGCGGTGTTGATCACCTCGCCTTCGCCGCTCATCTTGTTGCTGAACAGGTAGTTGCCGGCGGTATGGTTAAAGTACACATAGCTGCCGAACAAGCCGCCCCGCAGGGCGATCGCCGTCTTGGCATCGAGGGTGCCGGCACCGCCCGCCGCGCCGAGCGTCGGTTCGGTCAGCCCGGTGCCGGTGTCCATGTTGCCGCGGCTGCCAATAATCAGCGCGCCGCGGTGCGAGCCGGAACCGGTCGCCCCCAGCACCAGTTGGTTGCCGCCGGCGGAAAACGTCCCGCCGTCCATGACCGCCAGCACGCCGTTGCCGTAATCGCCGACATTGACGCTGCTGCCGCTGGTAAAGCGTGAGCCGTTGCCGGCGATCACCAGCTCGGCGGTTTTATGCGTGCCGGAGACGCCCGCCACTTGGGCGCTGCCGACATTGACTATGCCGCCGTTCAACACGTCCAGATCGCCGTAGAGCGTGAGCGCGCGGCCGACGATCCACCGGGAATATGCTATGCCGTTGCTCCCCCTGACGGTGACTTTCGGACTCAGTTTGTCGGTTTCGCCTGGCTCATAACCATTGCCAACATATGCATCGTAAGTCGTCCTCAGCAAAGCGCCATCATCAACCAACACGGTGGAACGAGCGCCCAATTCGGGGCCGACGCGAAGAAAGTTGCTGGCGATTTGAGAACCTGCCCCATAGGTGGACTTCAGTTCAATGTAGCTGTCGTAACCGCGGGTAGTACCTACTACGATATTTTTCGCGCTGACCCGCGCGCCATCGTCGACCAGTAAGCTCCCCCACTCAAGCTCCAAGTTGCCGCGCATGACCGATTGATCATTCACCACTTTCAACTCGGCGTTCCACCCGGTAACCGTGATACGGCTGTCATAAATTTGACCGTTGAACATCCGACCGACATAGATGTTATCAACGGTGACTTGGCCATTACGGACAAGCAAGTATCCGATTCGATTGCGGCCGACGTAAACATCCCCGGGGTAGGTCTCCCGTTCGGAAATACGTATGTAACCGTCGAAAATGGTATCGTCTGCGCGAGCGATATCGGCGGGCGCCAGCATCAACAACGGTGCGGAAAATAGAGCGAGGTAAAGTTTGGAAAGCGGTGCCTTGACCGCTAGAGGGTGCGATACATTGTCATTCACGGGCTATCTCCGTCCTCATTAACGTGATCTCGCAAAATAGTTGTTATATGAAAAATCAATGAAACGGTAGAAGTATAAGGCATCATTTCACGCTGGCAGGTTTATTGTTCGTCGAAGCGGAAGCTTATGCCCCCCGGCGCTCACGCTCCGACGACGGAAAACCAGAAAGCGGCAATACCGCCCCCAGAATGAATTATTTATGCGTGACCACCGGCGTACAGGTCGGTGCGCTCAACGATGGGGAGGAGCCTAAAATTCCCGGCATCATCATCGACGAGCAATCGAAAATTCGGCCTTTTTCCGTGGTGGCACGATAAGAAAGTTTTTGCCCGCCCAGCGCATCCGGTTGCGCGCCATTGACGTTGGTCACGGTAATTTCGTCCGACGAGCCCAGGCCCAGCATTTTGGCAGTTTCCGCCTGCAGCAGCGGAATGGCCTGATCGGTTTTCAGGGTGGTACAACCGGCTATCATCATCGTCACGGTTAAAGCGATAAGTGGTTTCTTCATAAATTGTCCTTTATAACCAATCAGTTAAAATTATCGATTGGCTTTATTTTTTCTCTTATCAAAATCCTCGAATAATATATTTCCCTTTCCTAAACTAAAAAACCCTCCTAAAGTAGGGAGGGTTGATAATAATTCATCAGAACTATCTGAACTATGAAGGCGAAAGGAGAATCCTTTGGGGCAGGATTATGCGTTGGTCGTTGATGACCATCCATTGGTAGCGAGCGGCATCGCTAATTTTCTCAGCACGCATTGCCGATTCAAACAGGCGCATGTGGTGACCAATGAAGAGAATTGCTACCGCCATATTAGGGAAAATGGCCCACCGCGTTTACTGGTGATTGATTTTTGGCTCTCTTCCGGCACGGCACTGAAATTACTCAAAGAAGTCAAACAGCTTTACCCGCAGGTGCGCCTGCTGGTGGTCAGCGGCGACGAGAATAACGATATCTGGCAGAAAGTTCATCATGCCGGCGGGCACGGGTTCGTATTAAAAAATGAACCACCTGAATTATTCGCCAAAGCGGTTTTGGCGCTGAATAATAATCAGGATTGGTTTCCTGACGGGAATGAATGCGTCGTTAAAAACAACCATAATCATTTAAATGACTTTAATTTAACGCCGCGGCAAATAGACGTATTGAATATGATGATGCGCGGACTGCCAAATAAAAGAATTGCGACACAGCTCTCTATTTCCGAACCGACCGTCAAAGAACATATCAGCAATATCCTGAAAAAGATTGGCGTCAGCAGCCGGGTAGAGGCCATTACGCTGTTGCACGGTAAACGGGCGCCGTCGCAATGAGATTTTTCAAGCATTTACAAAATGATGGCATCTCCCCGCGCGCGCAGATCCGCCTGCTGGACAACACCTTCATGCGGTTAGTGTTCAGCTTCACCGCCGTGCCTTTCGTCGGCATCCCTTTTGCCATCTGGATTTATTTGCTGGGCGACAAGCTCGAGCCAACCATTACCTGGATAATCATTTACCTGCTATGCGCCGTAGCGATCCGAATATGGCATCGTCGCTACCAGCGCGAGGCCGCAGAAAATGACGAAGACACCGTGCTGCGCCGCTGGCTGCCGCGCATTAATAAGGTGGCCTTTATTCACGGACTGGGGATCTCATCACTCTATTTAATTACGCCGCAAACCCATAACTTTGACTTTTTCCTGCTGCTCAATATCAGCATCGCCGCGATCGTCGCCGCCAACGCAACGCATCTGACGCCCGTCATCAGCACCTTTACGCGCTTTTTCTTCGCCTCCTGGGGGCTGCTGAATATCGGCATCATCTGGCGGTTGGAAGACGTGATGTTCATCGTGCTGATGCTGAACCTGCTGTACGGCTTCGCCATTTACCGCCACGCGTTAACCTCGCATGCGTTCTTTATTCAGCAAGCGCTGCTCGAAGAGCAAAGCTCGCGCCTGGCGGAGCAGTTCCGCCAGGCCAAAGAAGAGGCGGAACAGGCACTGCTGGATAAGAACCAGTTCCTGACCACCGCCAGTCACGATCTGCGCCAACCGGTGCACGCCATGGGCTTTCTGATTGAAGCCATCATCCACAAGAACCGCGACGACAGCCTGACACCGCAGCTGCTGGATCTGCAACAAAGCGTGCGTTCGGTGCATTTGATGTTCAATTCGCTGCTCGATCTCAGCAAGATCGAATCCGGCAACGTGCGCACCGCCGCCACCCATGTGGATATCGGCAGCCTGCTCGACTCGGTGATCACCCTGTTCCGCGAAGAGGCCAACAGCCGCACCCTGGCGTTGCGCACCTGGCGGCCCAAGCGGCGCATCAGCGTGATGGGCGATCCGCTGCTGGTGCGGCAATCGCTGATCAACCTGATCCAAAACGCCCTGCGCTATACGCAACGGGGCGGCGTACTGATCGCTATCCGCCCGCGCGGCGCCGAGTGTCTGGTGGAAGTGTGGGACACCGGCGTGGGCATCGCCGATGAAGAGAAAAGCAAAATCTTCTCCCCTTACTACCGCCCCGAACTGGCGTGGAAAATCGACAGCGCCGGCCACGGGCTGGGGCTGGCGGTGGTGGCGCGCTGCGCCAAGCTGATGAAGGTGAAGTACGGCATGCACTCCGTCGAAGGCAAAGGCTCGCGCTTCTGGATGCGCTTCACGCAATGCAGCGGCGAAGACAAAGCGCCGGAAACCGCGGCCGCCTACGACAACACCGCCACGCCCATCCACTATGCGCCGCTGCGCGGCGCCTGCCTGGTAGTGGACGACGATCCGCTGGTGACCTCCGCCTGGGAGAGCCTGATGAGCACCTGGGGCATCACCGTGCGCTGCGCGGCCTCCGCCGAGGAAGCCTTCGCCATCGTCGACGACGGCTTTACGCCGTTCGCCGTGCTGTGCGACCAGCGCCTGCGTTCCGGCGAGAGCGGCTTCGACATCCTGCAAGCACTGTTCGAACGCCTGCCGGACGTGAGCGGCGCCATGGTCAGCGGCGAGTTCAACTCGCCGATCCTGCAAGAGGCCGAACAAGAGGGCTACCTGGTGCTGCGCAAGCCGCTGGAGCCGGCCAGGCTACATGCACTGCTGACGCAGTGGGGGGCCGGCTGAGGCGATTAAGAGCGGCCAGAAAAGATACGACGAGCAAAACCTACAGGGTGAACATTGAGGCTCGCGCCTCAATGCTCTACGCGCAAAATGGCCGCGTACATCCAGTAATCCCGGGCCTGCCCACGCACCCGGCGGTATTGCCGGATTAAGCCTTCGCGTTGCAGGCCCACGCGTTCCAGGACGGCAATCGACAAGATATTGCTATCAAGGACCGTAGCCTGCACGCGTTGCAGGCCCAACGCCGTATGCGCCCAGTGTACGACGGCGCTTGCCGCTGCCGTCGCCAGCCCCCTGCCGCAGTGGCGCGGGTCAAGATCGTAAGCAATTTCCGCGCGGCCGTGCTCGCGGGATATCTCGTTCAACCCCACCGTGCCGAGCAAACTGTCATTCGAGTCCACGATGCCCCAGCGAAGCGCGTCCCTGCCTGCGGCATAGCCCGAAACAAGTTTCTCCAGATTGGCCGCCCCGACGTCGCCCCAGCTGGTATGTTCCGTAACGCCAGGCCGGCTCAAATACGCCGACCAGGCATGAACATCCCCCCGTTCCAGCGGCCTTAAAGACGCGCCAAGCTCGTCAGGCAGAAGGATTCGTGTTGGCAAAACCGTCATAGCACCTCCGTCATCCCGTTCACCATTCGGCTGCCTAATTTACCGCCGATATAAAGAGATAACCTACTTGGGCTTAGCGCGTTGTGAACCCTGACCAGCGAAAACGGCGCGGATTGGCAATGGGGAAAATTTGGAAGATGGTCGCCGGAGAAAATATAAAAAAGCCCACAATTAAGCGGGCTTAGGGATTATTTTTGCCATTCAGTGCCGGCCTGGGCCGGCTAGGGCTATCAGGCCATGATCAGTCGCTTAAACAGCAGCTGCTGGATATCCTGCCGATGTGACAAAATCGCATGTGCTGTTACCAACCTTCCGTCTACGGAATACAAAACCCGGTAACCACCAGCGTGATTAAACTCCCGGTACTTTGCGCAGCCGATTTTGAGCAGCTCAGGGCAAATCTGGCATCCCTGCGGGAACTGGCCAACGATGCTCTCAAATTGAGTGAGAATATCTGCAATCACCGGGCGCGGTTCGACATCAACGCGACGGAGATGGTTCACTATTGTATCGATGCAGTGCTTTACCGTAAGCGTGTACTCAAAGGTCATCTGCTGTTCCATTGCAATCCCTTAATGTTGAGCACTGTAATGCTTAAAGCCCATCCAACAGCTGTTCCTTCGAGAACACGTGCCCTTCCGCTTTATCTTTCTCTGACAGCGTCAGCAATTTCAGCAGAGCAATGGCGTTCTCCCGCTCCTGCTGCTGCTCATAGGATTCTATCACGTAGGCGGGAACCCCATTTTGCGTGACCAGGATAGGTTCAGAGAGATCGAGCGTGGCCGCGTTTTTTTTAACGTAGCTGATGGTCTCTACTTTCATCGTGCCCCCAGGCGCTATCAATCATACCAAGGTCTGAATATAGGCCATATTTAGACCACAAACAATGTTCGGCTTTATCCAAGGCTGGAAGCATGGCGGAAAAGATATGGCCATATAAAGAAAAACCCCCTGTAAAAACAGAGGGTTTCAGTCACTTCGTCCTAGTTGCGAACAGGCTGCGAAGGGGGTTAATCATTCCCACTCAATCGTCGCCGGCGGCTTGCCGCTGATGTCGTACACCACGCGGGAGATGCCGTTCACTTCGTTGATGATGCGGTTGGACACGCGGCCAAGGAAGTCATACGGCAGGTGCGCCCAGTGCGCGGTCATAAAGTCGATGGTTTCAACCGCACGCAGGGAGACCACCCAGTCGTATTTGCGGCCGTCGCCCATTACGCCGACCGAACGCACCGGCAGGAACACGGTGAACGCCTGGCTGACTTTGTTGTACAGATCGGCTTTGTGCAGCTCTTCGATGAAGATGGCATCGGCGCGGCGCAGCAGATCGCAGTACTCTTTCTTCACTTCGCCCAGTACGCGCACGCCCAGACCCGGCCCCGGGAACGGGTGACGGAACAGCATGTCGTACGGCAGGCCCAGCTCCAGGCCGATCTTGCGCACTTCGTCTTTGAACAGCTCTTTCAGCGGCTCGACCAGGCCCAGCTTCATCTCTTTCGGCAGGCCGCCCACGTTGTGGTGCGACTTGATCACGTGCGCTTTGCCGGTGGCGGAAGCGGCGGACTCGATCACGTCCGGGTAGATGGTGCCCTGTGCCAGCCATTTCACCTGCTCTTGCTTGCAGGCTTCTTCGTCGAACACTTCAACGAACACGCGGCCGATGATTTTGCGCTTGGCTTCCGGCTCGTCCACACCCGCCAGTGCGGTCAGGAAGCGATTTTCCGCCTCGACGTGCACAATGTTCAGGCCGAAGTGGTCGCCGAACATTTCCATCACCTGCTTGGCTTCGTTCAGGCGCAGCAGGCCGTTGTCGACGAATACGCAGGTCAGGCGCTTGCCGATGGCGCGGTGCAGCAGCATCGCGGTGACGGAGGAGTCAACGCCGCCGGACAGGCCGAGGATCACGTGGTCTTCACCTACCTGCTCGCGGATGCGCTCGACCGCATCTTCGATGATGGTAGCTGGGGTCCACAGGGCTTCACACTGGCAGATCTCCAGTACGAAACGCTCCAGCATGCGCTGGCCCTGACGGGTGTGGGTCACTTCCGGGTGGAACTGCACGCCGTAGAAGCGTTTTTCTTCGTTGGCCATAATGGCGAACGGGCAGGTGTCGGTGCTGGCGATGGTCACGAAGTCGGACGGGATCGCGGTCACTTTGTCGCCGTGGCTCATCCACACGTCCAGCAGCGGTTTGCCGGCCGGGCTGATGGCGTCTTCGATGTCGCGCAGCAGCGCGCTCTCTTTGACGATTTCCACCTGCGCGTAGCCGAACTCGCGTTCGTTGGAGCCCTGCACATGGCCACCCAGCTGCATCGCCATGGTCTGCATGCCGTAGCACACGCCCAGCACCGGCACGCCGGCGGTGAACACGTAGTCAGGGGCGCGCGGGCTGCCGGCTTCGGTGGTGCTTTCCGGGCCGCCGGACAGGATGATGCCGCTTGGGTTGAATTCGCGGATCTGCTCTTCGCTAACGTCCCAGGCCCACAGCTCGCAGTAAACGCCGATTTCGCGCACGCGGCGGGCGACCAGTTGGGTGTATTGCGAACCGAAGTCCAGTATGAGGATGCGATGCTTATGGATATTTTGTGTCATTGAGGCGAATTCCAGCAACAAGAGAAAAAGGAAAAATCTAAATCGTCAGGACGATTTCAGGCGGCGAGGCCAAGCAGTTGGCCGCCGCCCGCAGTACAGCATGCGCAGTTGACACAACGTCAATGAGCACTGCGAGCAGCGGACGGCGAACAAATGCGCCGGCCGCAGCCCCTGAAATCAGCCCATGCGGTAGTTCGGCGACTCTTTGGTGATGGTCACGTCATGCACGTGGCTTTCCTGAATGCCGGCGCCGCTGATGCGCACGAACTCCGCCTTGGTGCGCAGATCGTCGATGGTGGCGCAACCGGTCAGACCCATGCAGGAGCGCAGGCCGCCCATCTGCTGGTGCACGATGGCTTTCAGCATGCCTTTATAGGCGACGCGGCCTTCGATACCTTCCGGCACCAGTTTGTCGGCGGCGTTATCGGTCTGGAAGTAACGGTCGGAAGAGCCTTTGGACATCGCGCCCAGTGAGCCCATGCCGCGGTAAGACTTGAACGAACGGCCCTGATACAGCTCGATTTCACCTGGGGATTCTTCGGTACCCGCCAGCATGGAGCCAACCATCACGCAAGATGCGCCTGCCGCGATCGCTTTCGCGATGTCGCCGGAGAAGCGGATGCCGCCGTCGGCGATAACCGGAATGCCGGTGCCTTCCAGCGCTTCCACCGCGTCAGCGATGGCGGTGATCTGCGGTACGCCCACGCCGGTCACGATACGGGTGGTACAGATAGAGCCCGGGCCGATACCCACTTTCACCGCGCTCACGCCGGCTTCAGCCAGCGCTTTGGCGCCCGCTGCGGTCGCGACGTTGCCGCCGACGATCTGCAGATCCGGGTATTTGGCGCGGGTTTCACGGATGCGCTGCAATACGCCTTCGGAGTGGCCGTGCGAGGAGTCGATCAGCAGGACGTCAACGCCTGCCGCCACCAGCGCATCAACGCGCTCTTCGTTGCCGGCGCCGGCGCCGACCGCCGCACCTACGCGCAGACGGCCGTGCTCGTCTTTACAGGCGTTCGGTTTACGTTCCGCTTTCTGGAAGTCTTTAACGGTGATCATGCCCAGCAGGTGGAAGCTGTCGTCCACCACCAGCGCTTTCTCTACGCGCTTTTCGTGCATTTTCTGCAGCACCACGTCGCGCGCTTCACCTTCTTTCACGGTGACCAGGCGATCTTTCGGCGTCATCACCGCGGTAACCGGCTGAGACAGATCGGTCACGAAGCGCACGTCGCGGCCGGTGATGATGCCGACCAGCTCGTTGTCTTCGGTGACGACCGGGTAACCGGCGAAGCCGTTGCGCGCGGTCAGCTCTTTCACTTCCTGCAGCGTGGTGGTTGGGGTAACGGTCTGCGGGTCGGTGACTACGCCGCTTTCATGTTTCTTCACGCGGCTGACTTCTTCAGCCTGGCGCTCGATGGACATGTTTTTGTGGATGAAGCCCAGGCCGCCTTCCTGCGCCAGCGCGATGGCCAGGCCGGATTCGGTAACGGTATCCATGGCTGCGGACAGCATAGGGATGTTCAGGCGGATGGTTTTGGTCAGTTGAGTGCCGAGCTCTGCGGTGTTAGGCAGAACCGTGGAGTGGGCTGGAACCAGGAGGACGTCGTCAAACGTCAGAGCTTCTTTAGCGATACGTAGCATGGGCAATATCTCACCAGGGTGGGCTGTGAAAAAGATAAAATATTGCCGCGGCATTATACAGAGCGGAATCGGTTGCCTCCAGCACTTTCTTACAAAAAGTCTTGATTACCTTTTTCAGCCATGTAGTATCGACCAATTAAGTGATTGTTTTGAAATTTGATCTGGGTCACATGACGCTACCTGTTTCGCCTTCCATTTTTACCGTAAGCCGCCTGAATCAGACGGTTCGCCAACTGCTGGAAATGGAAATGGGGCAGATTTGGCTCTCCGCCGAGATCTCCAACCTCTCCCAGCCCGCCTCGGGCCACTGGTATTTCACGCTGAAAGACGATCGCGCCCAGGTGCGCTGCGCGATGTTCCGCAACAGTAACCGCCGCGTCACCTTCCGGCCGCAAAACGGCCAGCAGGTATTGGTGCGCGCCAGCATCACGCTGTATGAACCGCGCGGCGACTACCAGCTGATCGCCGAAAGCATGCAGCCCGCCGGCGACGGCCTGCTGCAGCAGCAGTTCGAGCAGCTGAAACAGCGCCTGAGCGCCGAAGGGCTGTTCGACCAGCAGTTCAAGCAGCCGCTGCCCGCCCCGGCTAAACGCGTCGGGGTGATCACCTCCGCCAGCGGCGCGGCGCTGCACGATATTCTGCAGGTATTGCAGCGGCGCGATCCGTCGCTACCGATCGTCATCTACCCTACCTCGGTGCAGGGCGCGGAGGCACCGCTGCAGATCGTGCGCGCCATCGAGGCCGCCAACCGCCGCGATGAATGCGACGTGCTGATCGTCGGCCGCGGCGGCGGTTCGCTGGAAGATCTGTGGAGTTTCAACGACGAACGCGTGGCGCGGGCGATCTTCGCCAGCCGCATTCCAATCGTCAGCGCCGTCGGCCATGAAACCGACGTCACTATTGCCGACTTCGTCGCCGATCTGCGCGCGCCAACCCCTTCCGCCGCCGCCGAACTGGTCAGCCGCAATCAGCTCGAGCTGTTGCGCCAGTTGCAGTCGCAACAGCAGCGGCTCGAGATGGCGATGGATTACTACCTGGCGCAGCGCCAGCAGCAGTTCACCCGCATTCACCACCGTTTACAGCAGCAGCATCCGCATCTACGCCTGGCGCGCCAGCAGACGCTGTTGTTCAAGCTGCAGCGCCGAATGGAAGAAGGCATGCAGCAGCAGCTGCGCCTGGCCGCCCGCCGCAGCGAACGCGCCCAGCAGCGGCTGGCGCAGGTGCAACCGCAGGGCCGCATTCACCGTTACCAACAACGCGTACAGCAGCAGGAATACCGCCTGCAGCACGCGATGGAGCGGCAGCTCAACGCCTACCGTCAACGCTTCGGCGTGGCCTGCAGCCAGCTGGAGGCCGTCAGCCCGCTGGCTACGCTGGCGCGTGGCTACAGCGTGACGCAAACCCCGCGCGGCGAGCTGCTGAAAACCACCAAGCAGGCACAGGTGGGCGAATTGCTGAAAACCCGCCTGCAGGACGGCTGGGTGGAAAGCGAGGTGAAAACCATCACCGCCGCCAAAAAGCCGCGCAAAAAACGCTCGGCCGAGTAATTCCAACGCCAGCGTAAAACGCTCTCCCGCTTCATGGTTGCCCCTCAGCTCGTCGGCAGGCTGGGCCGGGTGCCCTTGCGCGTATCACAGCGCCTCCCCCCTGCCGCCAACCCCTCGCCAATTCGTCGACAGAGCATCATAACCCCATGATCTGTTTTCCTTGCCGCACCGATAAAACGGCTCTATCAATGCAGGCTCCCCAGTGAAACTGTTTTTTTGCAAAGATTTTCACAGGTGGGTGAAAAAATGGTCATAATGGCCGGAAAAGTCGGCCAGGATGCTGAAAAGCCGCAGTAAAAATATGCTCATGGACGAATTTTAAGGAGATCGCAAAATGAACGGAAAGCTGAAAATTCAGGAGATAGCCCGCCAAACCGGGCTGTCGATCAGCACCGTTTCCCGCGTGCTGGCGGGCAAGGCCAACACCAGCGCCGAGGCGCGCCGCAAGGTGTTGGCTTACGCGCAGCAAAACGGCATTCTGCAGGGTATTTCCAGCGGCCGGCTGATGCTGAACAACCTGATGGTGTTCGCGCCGCAGCGCACCGACATCATCTACGACAGGGTCATCCAGGGCATCGCCACCGCGCTGATGCAACATGAGGTGCGCATCCGCTACTGCGGGTTGGAAGAGCGGCACAGCGACGGCGCGCTGTTTCTGGAAAAGATGCACGAGCCGTACACCGAAGCGGCGCTGCTCATCGGCATCGACGACGAGCACATCCACACGCTGGCCGCCGATCTGCGCAAGCCTTGCGTGCTGATCAACTGCAGCGATCGGCAGATGCGGCTGGACAGCGTCTCGCCGGATCATCTGTTGATCGGCGACTACTCCGCCAACTACCTGTTCCAGCAAGGGCACAGCCATATCCTCATCCTGCAGAGTCCCCACACTATGTCGCTGCGGCTGGCGGGCATCCGGCAGGCTTACGCCCGGCATCATCGGCCGTTCGACGACGGCCGCCATCTGCTCACCGCGTCCGGTTTCGACAGCGAAGCGGCCGAGCAGGCGCTGACCACCTACCTGACAAGCATCAGCGGCCGCACCCCGTTGCCGACGGCGATCCTGGCCGACGGCGACGACATGGCGCTGGGCGCGGTCAAAGCGCTCAATAAGCTCGGGCTGCGCGTGCCGGACGACGTCTCGGTGATGAGCGCCGACGGCTTCAACCTGGCGGAACGCCATGATGTGCCGCTAACCTCGGTACAGGTCCCGCGCGACGAACTGGGTTACGAGGCGATCCAACTGCTGCAGCGGCGCATGCTGCGCGCCGACGCCCCGCCGTGCAACCTGTTGCTGCACGGCCGGCTGGCGGTGCGCGCCTCGGTGCGGCACATCAGCCCGCACCAGACCGCGCCGGCGGTGAGCACGCATGACCACAGGCGGTATGACGAGTAGGCTACACTTAGGCACAGTGCATTCATTCGATGAGGTAAAATTTTTGCCTAAGGAGAGCCACTATGCCAACCCAGCGCATGCGTTCCGTCATTCCTCCCTACATGCTGCGCCGCATCATTGAGCACGGCAACGCCCCGCAGCGCGACTGCGCGCTGCACACCCTGAACCACGTGCAAAGCCTGCTCGGCAACAAGCCGCTGCGCTCGCTGACGGAAAGAAACGCCAGAGCCGGTGAAGCGATCCGCGATATCTACGATGCCCAGAACTGCACCCAACTGCCCGGCAAACAGGTGCGCAAAGAGGGGCAGCCCAGCAATCACGACGTGGCGGTGGATGAAGCCTACGAGTATCTCGGCGTCACTTACGATTTCTTCTGGCAAGCCTATCGGCGCAATTCGCTGGATAACAAAGGGCTGCCGCTGACCGGCAGCGTGCACTACGGCGAAGAGTACCAGAACGCCTTCTGGAACGGCCAGCAGATGGTGTTCGGCGATGGCGACGGCGAGATCTTCAACCGCTTCACCATCGCCATCGACGTGGTCGGCCACGAACTGGCACACGGCGTGACCGAGAGCGAAGCCGGGCTGATTTACTACCAGCAGTCCGGGGCGCTCAACGAGTCGCTGTCCGACGTGTTCGGCTCGCTGGTCAAGCAATTCCACCTGCAGCAAACCGCCAACCAGGCCGACTGGCTGATCGGTGCCGGGCTGCTCGCCAAGGGTGTCAAAGGCAAAGGGCTGCGCTCGATGTCGGCGCCCGGCACCGCCTACGACGACCCGCTGCTGGGCAAAGACCCGCAGCCCGCCAGTATGCAGGATTACATCCAGACCAAGGAAGACAACGGCGGCGTGCACCTCAACTCCGGCATCCCTAACCGCGCTTTCTATCTGGCGGCGACGGCGCTGGGCGGTTTCGCCTGGGAAAAAGCCGGCTACGTCTGGTATGACACGGTGTGCGACAAAGCGCTGCCGCAGAACGCCGACTTCGCCACCTTCGCCCACGCCACGGTGAAACATGCGCGAGAGCGCTTCGATCAGAACGTGGCGGACAAGGTGCAGCAAGCCTGGCATCAGGTGGGGGTGGAATAATGAAACCGCTGCCGACGCTCAATCAGGATACGGTCATTGAGCTGGCACGCGAGGGAGGCTTCGCCTACATTCCCAAGCTGGCGGGCCAGCGGCGCATCGCGCTGGCCGATATCACGCCGGAGCAGCGGCAGCGTCTGAATCAGTTGTTGAACCAGACGCTGCCCTATGCCCGGGAAGAGGGCCAACCCAACTCCCCCGGCTGCGGCGACCAGCGCTACTATCGCGTGCAGATCAACTATACCAGCCCCACCCTGAGCAGCGAGATCGTGCTGTTAATCCCGGAAAGCAGCGCGCCGCAGGCGCTGGTGGATCTGTGGAAGACCGGCCAGGTGGATGAGTGAGGGCTTACAACGGCTGATAACTGAAGAGCACACGCTTTTTGGAGATCAGCCCGTGCCCGTTCTGGCACAGGTAATCCACCGCGCCGCAGGCTTTCAACTCTTGCAGCGGCTGCCCGCATTCCGGGCAGCTCGCCAGCTGCCGATAATCGCGCTGACAGGCTTCACAATGGTAGTGACCCGCTACCCAATTCATGGTCTGACGACATTGTGGACAATGCGCTTCCATAACGACTCCCAGGTTAAATTGCGCCCCATGAGCGCAAGAAATAGATCCCCAACGCGGTGGTGAAGAACGAACCGACGGTGGTGATGGCGATAATATTCGCCGCCAGCGTGGCGTTGCCGCCCATGGCGCGAGTCATCACATAGCTGCCTGAAGCGGTCGGCGTGGCGGAAAACAGGAAGATGATGCCCAGCGCAGCCCCCTGGAACCCGCACAGCCAGCCGGCGAGCGTCATCAGCAACGGCACCAGAAACAGCTTGGCCGCCGACGACAGCGCCGCCACATTGGACGAGCGGAACATGGCGCGGAAATCCAGACTGGCGCCGGTGCACAGCAGCGCCAACGGCAGCGACAACGCGGAGATATAGCTGCCGGTCTGGCGGATCACCTGCGGGATGCCCAGCCCGGTTTGCGCATACGCCAGCCCGCACACCAGGCCGATGATCAATGGGTTGGTGACGATGCTGCGCAACAGCGACAGATGGCTGATTTTTTTGCCCTGCCCGCCGTGCAAGCTGCGCGTCAGGGTGATCACCGACAGCACGTTGAACAGGATCACCGTCACCGTCAGGTACAGCGAAGCGAGCGCGATCCCTTCGCTGCCGTAGGCGGTCATGGCGTAGGCCAGGCCGACGATGGCGGTATTGGCGCGAAAGCCGCCCTGCACGAACACCCCGCGCTCCCGCGGCTCTTTCACCAGCCACTTGGCCGCCAGCTCCAGCAGCAGGAAGGTCGCCAACGTGGCCAGCGCGCCGAACAGCACCAGCGGCAGGTTGCCGAGCAGCTGCGGGTGGTTGGTGGCAATGCTGAAAAACAGCAGGCACGGCAGCGCGAGATTGAACACCAGGCGGGTCGCGCCGTCGACGAAACGGTCATCCATCAGGCGCCAATGGCGCAGCAGGATCCCCAGCAGCATCATCAACAGATTCGGCACGGTGACGTTGAACGCAAAACTCCAGGTTTTCCAGGACATGGTGTTCCTTCAGGCAGGCGAGGTAATCTTCAGATAATAAAACGATTTCAGGCCAATAAAAAAGGGGCGCGGCATCACTGCCGCGCCCCTCATGAGCGATTACTTGCTCTTTTTCAGGTGGCTCATCAGGCGCTTGCGCTTACGCATCTGGGTCGGTGTCAGCAGGTTGCGTTTGCCGGCGAACGGGTTGTCGCCCTCTTTGAACTGGATACGGATCGGCGTCCCCATCACGTTCAGCGAGCGGCGGAAGTAGTTCATCAGATAGCGCTTGTACGAATCGGCCAGGTCGCTGACCTGGTTGCCATGGATCACCACGATCGGCGGGTTGTAACCGCCGGCGTGGGCGTATTTCAGCTTCACGCGGCGGCCGCGTACCAACGGCGGCTGGTGATCGTCAACCGCCATCTGCATGATTTTGGTCAGCATCGAGGTGTTTACCCGACGGGTCGCGCACTCGTAGGCTTCCTGCACCGATTCGAACAGGTTGCCGACACCGCTGCCGTGCAGCGCGGAAATGAAGTGCACGCGCGCGAAGTCGACGAAGCCCAGGCGCAGATCGAGCATCTCTTTCACGTGCTCGCGATCTTCTTCGCTCATGCCGTCCCACTTGTTGACCGCAATCACCAGTGAGCGCCCACTATTGAGGATAAAGCCGAGCAGCGAGAGATCCTGATCGGAAATGCCTTCACGCGCATCGATCACCAACAGCACCACGTTGGCATCTTCAATCGCCTGCAGGGTCTTGATCACCGAGAATTTCTCGACGGTTTCCGTCACCTTGCCGCGTTTGCGCACCCCGGCGGTGTCGATCAGCACGTATTCACGTTCGTCACGTACCATCGGAATGTAGATGCTGTCGCGGGTGGTGCCCGGCATGTCGTACACCACCACGCGCTCCTCGCCGAGGATGCGGTTAGTGAGCGTAGACTTACCGACGTTCGGGCGGCCGACGATCGCCAACTTGATCGGCAGATCCTGCGGATTGAACTCTTCTTCCGGCTCTTCGTCTTCTTCGCCTTCCAACGTTTCGCCGTTTTGCTCAGCCCAGTAAGCGGCGTTGGCCTCTTCCTCGGTCAGCTCGACGTCTTCCGGTTTTTCCGGCACAAACGGTACCAGCACATGTTCGATCAGCTGGGTCACGCCGCGGCCGTGGGAAGCGGCGATAGCGAACACTTCGCCCAGGCCGAGCGAGTAGAAATCGGCGGTAGCGGTGTCCGGATCCAGACCGTCAGTCTTGTTGGCCACCAGGAAGGTCGCCTTCTGGCGGCTGCGCAGGTGCTGGGCAATGCCCTGATCGGCCGGCATCAGGCCGGCGCGGGCGTCGACCATGAACAGTACGATGTCCGCTTCTTCGATCGCCAGCAACGACTGGCCGGCCATGCGCGTTTCGACGCCGTCCTCGGTGCCGTCGATACCGCCGGTATCGACGATGATGAATTCATTGCCTTCGATTTCAGCACGACCATACTTGCGGTCACGCGTCAGCCCCGGGAAATCCGCCACCAGCGCATCGCGCGTATGTGTTAAACGGTTGAACAAGGTGGATTTACCCACATTCGGGCGCCCGACCAGCGCGACGACAGGTATCATTGTTGAAGCCTCATTACTTAATAATCAATGCGTTACTGCACTGTGGATAGACACCAACGGTGCAGCTTATAAAAATACGAAACGGCCCCTGAACACTCAGGAGCCGTTTTCCCCTTCATCTTTCGCGCCACAGCGGCGTTGTCTGCGCACCTTCGCCCCGGTCACTTAGTTCACTAAGCTCCCGAGGACTCATGCGCTTGCCGCCTGGCTGCAACCCGAAAACTTTCGGGTGCAAGAAGGGCCACGACGAGCGGCGTTAGCGGGTGAAAGCGTAAACTTTCCCGCCGCGAGCCTGGATGACCAGCTTGTCGCCGGCCACCATCGGCGCAGACAGGAAGCCGGAGCTATCCACTTCCTGCTGGGCGACAAAACGGCCATCGGTGGTGTTGACCCAGTGCAGATAGCCTTCAGCGTCACCGGTCACCAGATAACCATTATACATCACCGGCGGCGTCAGGTTGCGGTGCAGCAGATCGCTCTGCGTCCACACGGTCACACCGCCTTCGGTGCTGAGTGCCACCACGCGATCGTTCTGGTCGATCAGGTAGATGCGGCCCGCGTCAACGATGAAATCATTCACCGAACCCAGCTCGCGTTTCCAGATGATCTGACCGGAACGCAGATCCAGCGCCGTCAGGTTGCCGTTGTAACCCAGCGCGTAGACTACGCCGTCAACGATCACCGGCGTGGTGTCCACGTCGTTCAGGCGATCGATTTCGGTCGCGCCGCTCGGTTGAGAAATGCGCTGTTGCCAGATCAGTTGGCCCTGCTGCATCAGTACCGCGCTGACGCGGCCGTTGTCACCACCGACGATGGCGGCGCCAAAAGCGACGGCCGGCGCGGATTCACCGCGCAGCGACAGCGAAGGTATGTCCAGGTTAACCGTCCACTTCACCGCGCCATCGGCTTCGTTCAGCGCCTGCAGCATGCCGTTGGAGGTGTGCACCAACACCATGCCGTCGCTGACAACCGGGCGGGAGATCGCCTCACCGGCCACCTTGGTCTGCCAGGCGATAGCGCCGTCGGCGGTGTTCAATGCGTAAACCACCGCTTTTTCGCTGCCGACGTAAATCTTGTCACCCGCGACAGTCAGACCACCCGACAGCAGCGCAGACAGGTTGCTGGATAAGAAGCCGGTCTTCTCGGAAAGATTGACCTTCCACTTTTCGTTGCCGCTGTCGGCGTCCATCGCTTTCACGATGCCGAAGCGATCGGCGGCGTAAATGGTGCTGTCCTGATAGGCCGGACGCAGGTGGGAGTAATACTCACCGACGCCGTCGCCGACCGAGGTGCTCCACGCCTTATTCGGCGTAAACTGATTTTCAACTTTCGGCAACGGCGACATGGTAACCACGTCTTCTTCGCTGTTAAACAGCGAGCAACCACTCAGCAAGGCAGCGGAAACCAGTCCGACCAAGAGTGTTTTACGCAATTGCATGGGAATTCCCCTTAGCTGGACAAATTATTCAATTTCATGCGCAGCAAGACCTGCAGCGCCTGAGAAGCGTTGGACTCAATGCCTTTGCTGTAAGCTTCGCGCGCGCCCTTGGCGTCGCCCTTGGCCAGCAACACGTCGCCGCGCACGTCCTGCGTCATCGCCGCCCAGCCTTCGCCTTTCACGCCATCCAGCGTTTTCAGCGCTTCATCCAGCTTTTTCTCCTGCAGCTGGACACGCGCCAGACGCAGGTCGATCATCGCCAACAGGTTGTCGTCTTTGGTCTGGCCCTGCGCCAGCGCCAATTGCTGCTCCGCCTTGGCGAAATCATTCTGTTCGACAAAGTGCTTGGCCAACTGCAGCGCGGCCAATACGCCGTAGCTGTTGCCGTTAGCCTGGACAAATTTTTCCGCGGCAGCCACGTCATCCGGCTTGCCGGCCGCCAGACGATCGCTGGCTTCCTGATAGGATTGCGACGCAGCCATCATGTTGGCGTTCTCGTGGCTCTGCCAGTAACGCCAGCCGAACAGGGCACCAATTCCGAGCACCACGCCCACCGCCAGCGCTTTGCCGTTTTCGGCAAAGAACCGACGCAGTGCGTCGACTTGTTCGTTTTCAGTGGTATAGACTTCCACGGTGTCCTTCTCCTTAACCTAACATCAAAGCCAGACGCGCAGCGACTTCGCTTTGCGCCAGCGTTTCTTGTTCACCACTGCGCAGGTCTTTCACCACCACCTGCTGCGCCGCCACTTCGCTCTCACCCAGGATCAGCGCAATGCGCGCGCCCCATTTGTCCGCACGGGTGATCTGCTTCTTGAAGTTGCCGCCGCCGTAATTGGTCATCAGCTTCAGCTGCGGCGCCACGTCGCGCACCTGTTCAGCCAGCTGCATCGCCGCGCTCTGGGTACCCGCGCCGGACGAGATGACGTACACGTCGATAGCCGACGGCGCCTTGAATTCCGGGTTAACCGCCTGCACCAGCAGCACCAGACGCTCCAGGCCCATGGCGAAACCGACCGCCGGCGTCGCACGCCCGCCCAGTTGCTCAACCAGGCCGTCGTAACGGCC
The DNA here is from genome assembly GCF_001902635.1 of Serratia marcescens. Taxonomy (GTDB): domain Bacteria; phylum Pseudomonadota; class Gammaproteobacteria; order Enterobacterales; family Enterobacteriaceae; genus Serratia; species Serratia marcescens_F. The sequence goes on from NZ_MJAO01000014.1 coordinate 131,425, forward strand.
GCCCGCGCACACGGTGCCCTGTGCGCCCAGGCTGGTGGTCACCCACTCGAACACGGTGCGGTTGTAGTAATCCAGACCGCGCACCAGGCGCTCGTTAACGGTATATGGGATACCCGCCTGCGCCAAAAGTTCACACAGACCGGCGAAGTGAGCCCGGGATTCTTCATCCAGGTACTCGGACAGGCGCGGCGCGTCGTTCAGCAGCGCCTGCACCTCAGGATTCTTGGAGTCCAGCACGCGCAGCGGGTTGCTGTACATGCGGCGCTTGCAGTCTTCGTCCAGCACGTCGACGTGCTGCTCCAGGAACGCCACCAGCGCATCGCGGTAGTTGGCGCGCGCTTCCAGCGAACCGATGGAATTCAGCTCCAGCTTGACGTGCTCGGCGATGCCCAGCGCTTTCCACCAGCGCGCGGTCAGCAGGATCAGCTCGGCGTCGATGTCCGGGCCTTGCAGGCCGAACACTTCCGCACCCAGCTGGTGGAACTGACGGTAGCGGCCCTTCTGCGGGCGCTCGTAGCGGAACATCGGGCCGATGTACCACAGACGCTGTTCCTGATTGTACAGCAGACCATGTTCGATGCCGGCGCGCACGCAGCCGGCCGTCCCTTCCGGACGCAGCGTCAGGCTTTCGCCGTTGCGGTCTTCGAAGGTATACATCTCTTTTTCCACGACGTCGGTCACTTCGCCGATCGCGCGTTTGAATAACGGGGTCTGCTCTACAATCGGCAACCGGATTTCGCTGTAACCGTAGCCGCCCAGCACCTGCTTGAGGGTGCCTTCAATACGCTGCCATAATGCCGTTTCTTCCGGCAGGTAGTCGTTCATGCCGCGAATGGCTTGAATGTTCTTTGCCACGTGAGTTCTCTGTCCGTTGTCTGTAAAAATGAACCCGATTATAGGGACTTTGCCGCCCGGTATTCAACGCGGATGCGGTTTTCTGCCCTTCAGGTTCATAAACAAGCGGGCCAACAGGCCCGCCGTGTAGCGATAACGCTTATTTTTCCAGCAGATTGACCGTGATGCGGTTGCTTTCATCCATCATCGCGGCCTTGGCGCGAATCTTCGCTTCCAGCTGGTCGATCATCTGTTCGTTGTCGAAACGCTCTTTCTGGCGCACGCCGTCTTCATAGAAGCCGCTCTTCTTGTGGCCGCCGGTCACGCCCATGGTGGACACCAGCGCTTCGCCCGGGCCGTTCACCACGCAACCGATGATCGAAACGTCCATCGGCGTAATGATGTCTTCCAGGCGCTGTTCCAGTGCGTTCACCGTGCCGATCACGTCGAACTCCTGACGCGAACAGGTCGGGCAGGCGATGAAGTTGATGCCGCGCGCGCGGATGCGCAGCGACTTCAGGATGTCGAAACCGACCTTCACCTCTTCGACCGGATCCGCCGCCAGCGAAATGCGCAGGGTGTCGCCGATGCCTTCAGACAGCAGCATGCCCAGGCCGATGGCCGATTTGACCGATCCGCTGCGTGCGCCGCCGGCTTCGGTGATACCCAGATGCAGCGGCTGATCGATGCGCGAGGCCAGCAGGCGGTAGGATTGCACCGCCAGGAACACGTCCGACGCCTTGACGCTGACTTTAAACTGGTCGAAGTTAAGGCGATCGAGGATGTCCACATGGCGCATGGCGGATTCCAGCAGCGCTTCCGGCGTAGGTTCGCCGTACTTTTCCTGCAGGTCTTTTTCCAGCGAGCCACCGTTGACGCCGATGCGAATCGGGATGTTCTTGTCACGGGCGCAGTCCACCACCGAGCGAATGCGCGATTCGTTGCCGATGTTGCCCGGGTTGATGCGCAGGCAGTCTACGCCGTATTCGGCAACCTGCAGCGCGATGCGATAATCGAAGTGGATATCGGCGACCAGCGGCACGTTGACCTGCTGCTTGATCAGCTTGAACGCCTCGGCGGCGTCCATGGTAGGAACCGAAACGCGGACGATATCGACGCCCACGCGCTCCAGCGCTTTGATCTGATTAACCGTTGCTTCAACATCGGTGGTACGAGTGTTGGTCATCGACTGTACGGCAATCGGTGCGCCATCACCAATAGGCACCTTGCCGACGTAAATACGTGTAGATTTTCGACGGTTGATGGGCGCTTGGTTATGCATTACTTACTCTCCATTGCTGCTCTGACATCACGACCGGGGCCGCGCGATTACTGCGCGGCGACGGTCAGGCGAGCAACACGGTTTGACTTAACGAACCGGCTTAAATCAACCGGCTTACCCTGATACTGGATCTGTACTGCCGCCGGCGCGCCGATGGTCAGTTTGTACGGCGCGGTCCCGGTCAGGTTCAGCTTACCGCCTTTCTTCTGGATGCCGCTGAACAGCGTTTTGCCGCCGGCGTCGGTCACCTGCAGCCAGCAGTCGGCTGAGAAGTCCATCACCAGCGCGTTCGGATCGGCCGCCGGCGCGGCAACGCCTGCATCGGCGGTCGGCAGCGGCGCTTGTGCCGCCGGGGTGGTTTCCGGCAGGGTCGTCTGGCTTGGCGACACCACGGCAGGCTGCTGCTGGGCCGCACCTGGCGCCTGAGCGGTAGCCGCCGGCGCCTGAGCCGTTGCGCCGGTATCGGCCGGCGCGGCGCTGTTGTCGGTCAACGGCACGTTGGTGCCGGCGTCGACGTTGCCGTCGGTCAGCGGCACGGACTGCCCTTCGTTATGCTGTGAAAGCTGCGCGGAAGTCTGATCGGCCATGGTGGCGATCTCTTCCTGCTGCGCTTTGTGGTTTTGCCACCACCAGGCGCCGGTCAGGCCAATCACCACGAACACGATCAGCCAGGTGAAACTCATCAGCCAGCCATCGCGTTTTTTGCGGCGTTTGCCCAGCGAGAAGCTTTGCATCGGCGCCACTTTCGCCATCTTCAACGGCGCCTGCTTGGCCATCATCGGCAGCAATTCGTCTTCCGGCAAATGCACCAGCTTGGCGTAGGAACGGATATAGCCGCGCACAAAGGTAGACGCGAGGTCAGCAGACACGCTGTCTTCCTCGATATCGCGCACGGTGGACATTTTGAGACACAGGCGTTCTGCAACGGTCTGTTGGCTCAGCCCGAGTTGCTCACGGGCCTGACGCAGGCGCTGGCCCGTCGTCATGGATACGGTTTTATCTTGGGAGGCTTCAGTATTCATTAGCTAAGAACTGCTGGTACTGTTTGGATTGTGGAAAACTTCGCGCTAGCTGCTTGCCATAGCGTTGAACGCTATCCTGACGGCCGGCTAACGCGGCGAAACGAATCTGTAACCATAAGCTGCTGGCGCTGGCCGGCAGAACATGCTGATAAACATCCAATAAAAGTTGCGACTGGGCGCGCTTCCCTTCTCCAAATTGCTTTTCAGCCTCCGCCAGCAGCGGAGTGCCTTTGTCCGGATCGACCTTCAGCGCGCGGCTCAACAGCGTGCGCGCCTCGTCGTTTTGTCCGGCCTTGAGAAAACAGTAACCTGCGTTTTCCAGGCTGTCGGCGACCTGACCGTAATCAGGCACCAGCGCCGCAGCGCTAAACTGCTGTTGCGCCGGTACATACTGCCCTAAACCGCAAAGAAACGCACCGTAATTATTCAACACGGTGCCATTGCCTGGCGCAAGTTTAAGCGCTTGCCGGTAGCGCTGTTCAGCCGCGGCATTTTCACCGATCCGCTGCTCGTAGAGCGCCATGCCCAACTGCGTGCGGTAATCCTGCGGAGCCGCGTCCAGCGCCTTTTCCAGGTTCTGGCGCGCGGCGTCCATGTCGCCTTGCTGCAGGTACTCCAGGCCCAGCTGCAACCGCGTCTGGCCCGCTTCAGAGACTTGTGCTTCCTTTTCCGGCGCTGAACCGGAACACCCGGCCAACAATCCGGCCGCCAGCCACACACCCCACAGTTTCAGCTTCATGCCCGCATTCATTTCCTTATCGGCCGTCATCTTACGCCCGCCAGCGTTAACTTCTCGCATAACAGGCTGTTAGATAACAAAAAAATGGTGCTATAGGATTCAGACCGCCCGCACGTTGATAGGTTCCCCGGCCATTTTCTTTTTCAGGGTACGCTTGGTACGGTCGATCACTTCTCCCGCCAGTTGTCCGCAGGCGGCGTCGATGTCGTCACCACGGGTTTTACGAACAATAGTCGTAAAGCCGTATTCCATCAACACTTTGGAGAAACGATCCACCCGGCTGTTGGAGCTGCGGCCATAAGGTGCGCCCGGGAACGGGTTCCACGGGATCAGGTTGATCTTGCACGGGGTGTCTTTCAGCACTTCCGCCAGCTGATGCGCGTCGTCGGTGCTGTCGTTGATGTGATCCAGCATCACATACTCGACGGTGACCCGGCCCTGGTTGGCGTTGGATTTCTCCAGATAGCGGCGCACCGCGGCCAGGAAGGTCTCGATGTTGTACTTGCGGTTGATCGGCACGATCTCATCGCGGATGGTGTCGTTCGGCGCATGCAGCGAGATCGCCAGCGCCACGTCGATCATGTCGCCCAGCTTGTCCAGTGCCGGCACCACGCCGGAGGTGGACAGGGTCACACGGCGCTTGGACAGGCCGAAACCGAAGTCGTCCAGCATGATTTCCATCGCCGGCACCACGTTGTTCAGGTTGAGCAGCGGCTCCCCCATGCCCATCATCACCACGTTGGTGATCGGGCGTTCGCCGGCGACTTTCAGCGCGCCGATGATTTTCGCCGCGCGCCACACCTGGCCGATGATTTCCGACACGCGCAGGTTGCGGTTGAAGCCCTGCTGGGCGGTCGAACAGAATTTGCACTCCAGCGCACAACCCACCTGGGAAGAGACACACAGGGTGGCACGGTCGCCGTCAGGGATATACACGGTTTCGACCTGCTGATCGCCCACCTTGATTGCCCATTTAATGGTGCCGTCGGCTGAACGCTGTTCTTCCGCCACTTCCGGCGCGCGGATTTCCGCCACGCGCTGCAGCTTGGCGCGCAGCACTTTGTTGATGTCGGTCATCTGCTCGAAATCGTCGCAGCAGTAGTGGTACATCCACTTCATCACCTGGTCGGCGCGGAACGGTTTCTCACCCATTTTGGCGAAGAACTCGCGCATTTGCTGACGATTCAGATCCAGCAGGTTGATTTTGGCCACGGCCGGTTGCTCCGCGTTAACGGATGGGGTAGTCAGCGAATTATTTTCAGACACGGTGTGCTCAGACGTGATGGGTTCTAACATAATGATCTCTGGCCTCGTTATTACACGTTATGGCGCTAAAGAATGGAAAGTAAGTTGTGCATTCAGCCCGCATGATTCGGGTGGCGGCACTAAAAACGCGCCCCTGACAAGTCGTCTTATCAGGGGCGCGGCATTGTACAAATTTTAGTAGCGGGTGGCTATGGCTGAAAGGCATTCAGGGCATTTTTATTGTTTCAGCCGGTGAATACATCTCGCGCCATGCAAACTTCGCTCATGATCCCTTATGGATTTCAAGTTGCAGCCAACAATGCTGCGGCTTGAAAGACAGCGGGGATTAACGTGCGCAGATTTCGCTTTCGTTGAAGAAGTAAGCGATTTCACGCTGTGCGGATTCAACGGAGTCGGAACCGTGAACGGCGTTAGCGGTGAAGCTGTCCGCGTAGTCGGCGCGCAGGGTGCCGGCCAGGGCGTTGTCCGGGTTGGTTGCACCCATGATGTCGCGGTTGCGCTGCACGGCGTTTTCAGATTCCAGAACCTGCACCATGATTGGGCCAGAGGTCATGAACTCAACCAGACCGTCGAAGAATGGGCGGCCTTTGTGCTCAGCGTAGAAGCCTTCAGCTTGCTCGCGAGTCAGACGCAGCATTTTAGCGGCGATGATTTTGAAACCGGCGCGCTCGAAACGAGCGTAGATAGCGCCGATGTCGTTGTTGGCTACAGCGTTTGGTTTAACGATGGAAAAGGTACGTTCTACGGTCATGATGGCCTCTGTATGACTTCCAAAACAGGCCGGTCTGCAATGTTGCCGGCCTTCTCAAGTGGCGCAGATTATATGTGCGCCGTTAACGCTTGCCTACGGGAAAATCAACATTTCATTAAAAAAATATGATCTTCATTCGCCATTTTCGGTGACGCGCCGACGTTACTGGGTCTTGTCGGTGGACGGGATCAAATTGCGCAGCCAGCTGCCCCAACGGCGCTGATAAAACGGCTGCGTATGGGAGATCAGGTAATGGCTGATACCGCGCTCTTTCTCCGACACCAGGCAAAAATCTACCGGTTCGTCATTTGGCGCCGTTTCGCTGGCGACGCTGCCGGCCTCGTTGATCAACGCCTCGATCTCCGCCGGCTCAGCCTCTACTTCCAGACCGATCAGCAGATTCGGCTTCTCGTCCGCCGCCTGGTCGTGCATCAGCGCCAGAAACGCACGGCGCACCGGCTTGCGCTGGCTAAACAGCGTGGTCAGCGCGTCCACCATCGCCGACGGGTATTCTTCGGGCTGCCCCAGCAGAATTTGGGTCTCTTTGTCGACGTAATGTTCCACCGGTTTAATGACGCCCCCGCTCGCCAGCAGCATCGCTACCTCTTCCGGGTAGAACTCCTTGCCGTATTCCGCCTTCGGGTTGAGGAACAGATCCGCGCCCTGGGTGATTTCGAACAGCACCCGCGCCGGCATGGCGATGAACGGCTGCTCGTCCTCGACGGCTTTCTGCAGCGCCTCCAGCGAGGTGAAGAACGGAATGATGCTCCCGCCGTCCTGCTTTTCCCAATGCTGGATATTGACCGACGTATCCGCGTTCAGCGTGATGTCGCCGTCTTGCTGCACCTGTTCGCTGTCGCCGAGGATCAGCACCGTGGCGTCGAGCAGTTCACGGAAGAACGCCGGGCGGTGGGCCGGCTCCGTCACCGCCAGCTTCAGCAGGCGTTCAAGCTCGTTCTCGCTCGGGGCGGCATCGTGATGATGGGAACTCATGGCAAACTCCAGGGATCAAATAGCGAGGCCCAGCATGCTGGGCCCCGAAGATAATGCGTATTCTAGCGCCCGACGCGGCGGGCGTTCAATTACTTGGCTTTGCTCAGCAGCAGATTGGCCAGGGCGCGCACGCCCAGACCGGTTGCACCGGCCGCCCACTGCTCCACCGCGCCTTTACGGTAGGTGGCGGAACAGTCGATGTGCAGCCAGCCTTGCTGGTAGTTCTTGACGAAGTGCGACAGGAAAGCGGCTGCGGTGCTAGCGCCGGCGGTGTAAGCCGGGCCGGCCACGTTGTTCAACTCGGCGAAGTTGGACGGCAGCTGGCTGCGGTGGAACTCGGCCAGCGGCAGACGCCAGAACGGCTCGTGCTCGGCGGCTGCGCTGCTCAGCAGCTCCTGCGCCAATGCGTCGTCGAAGCTGAACAGCGCGTGATAGTCGTTGCCTACCGCGGTTTTCGCCGCGCCGGTCAGGGTGGCGCAGTCGATAATCAGCTGCGGATTCTGCTCGGCGGCGTCGATCAGGCCGTCGGCCAGTACCAGGCGCCCTTCCGCATCGGTGTTCATCACCTCGACGGTTTTGCCGTTGCGGTAACGAATGATGTCACCCAGTTTGAAAGCGTTGCCGCTGACCATGTTGTCGGCGCAGCACAAGTACAGCTTCACGCGCTGCTTCAGACCGCGCGCCGCCGCCAGCGCCAGAGCGCCGGTAATGGTGGCCGCGCCGCCCATGTCAGCCTTCATCGAATCCATAAAGGCGCTCTGTTTCAGGCTATAACCGCCGGTATCGAAGGTGATGCCCTTGCCGACCAGGCAAGCGAACACCGGCGCATCCGGGTTACCGGTCGGGTTGAAGTCCAGCGCCAGCAGCACCGGCGGGCGCTCGGAACCGCGGCCGACGGTGTGGATGCCGGCATAGTTCTGCTCGCGCAGATCTTCGCCCTTGGTGATACGGTAGCTGACGGCCTCGCAGCCGACGTCGCACATCAGATCGACGGCGCGGGTCGCCAGTTGTTCAGGCCCCAGCTCTTCCGCCGGCATGTTGATGGTGTCGCGCACCCAGTCAACGATCTTCAGGCGCTTATCCAGCTCCTGACGCGCGGCTTCCGGCAGTTCGGCCCATTCGACGTTGCGCTGCCCTTTCGGCCCGCGGTAGCCCTGCCAGAACGCCCAGCTGTTTTCCAAATCCCAACCGTCGCCGGCCAGCTTGACGTTTTTGATGCCCTGACCATCGATTTTGCGGCCTGCGCGCTGGATCGCGCCCAGCTTGTCGGCGCCGGTCAGATGGATGGTCATCCCTTCGCCGTTGGTGCTCAGCAGCGCTTTCTCGCCCCAACGGGCGTCGGCAGGTTGTTGCGATAACGTGACTTGCATGAATTCTGTTGTCATAGCCTTCTTACTCCGGATTATTCTTTTATTAATCTTGTCGGATACAAAATAAACGGGCCGCCCATGGCAGCCCGTTACGCTATTTACTCCGCTTCATCTAACCAGACCAGCAGGATCGCTTCCAGTATTTTTTCGTTGGAAGCCTGCGGATCGTCGTCGAACTCTTCCAGATCGCAGATCCACTGATGCATGTCGGTAAAACGCACGGTTTTCGGATCGGTGTCCGGGTATTGGTCGTACAGGGCTTCGCCGATTTCACGGCTGTCGGTCCACTTCAGTCCCATTATTTCCTTCCTCTCATTCAAGGATACCCACTGGATTTCACGGTGCAGCTAGGCGGCAAGTGCGCGAATCCCCAGAAGCTTACTCAAGTAAGTGACTGGGGTGAACGCATGCAGCCAACAACGCTGCGGCTTGAAAGACAATGGGTATCAATGCTCACGCGCGTGGTTGACGGTGTAGCGCGGCATTTCGACCACCAGATCTTCGTCGGCGACCAGCGCCTGGCAGCTCAGACGGCTTTCCGGCTCCAGCCCCCACGCTTTGTCCAGCATGTCGTCTTCCAGCTCGCTGCTCTCTTCCAGCGAATCGAAGCCTTCACGCACGATGCAGTGGCAGGTGGTGCAGGCACAGGATTTCTCGCAGGCGTGCTCGATTTCAATGCCGTTGCGCAGCGCAACGTTGAGGATCGACTCCCCTTTTTCAGCTTCCAGAACCGCCCCTTCCGGGCAAAGATCTTGATGGGGCAGGAAAACAATTTTAGGCATGGTTAAACCTCATCCACAGAATGGCCAGCCAGCGCGCGGCGAATGGAAGCGTCCATGCGGCGTGCGGCAAAATCTTGCGTTTGTGCATCTAATGTTTTGATGGCGTCTTCGATAGCGGCGGGATCTTCCCCCTGCACCGCCTGCTGCAACGCCTGGGTCGCGGCGGCGATCGCCTGGCTTTCCGTCTCGCTCAGCAGCGCGGCGTCGGTGGCCAGCGCGCCCTGCAGGCTTTCCAGCACTCGCGCCGCTTCCACGCGTTGCTCCGCCAGCTTGCGCGCGCCCACGTCGCTTTGCGCGTTGGCCATCGAATCCTTGATCATACCGGCGATTTCACTGTCCGACAGACCGTAGGACGGCTTGACCTGGATCGACGCTTCGACGCCGGTGGATTTCTCCATCGCGGTGACGCTCAGCAGACCGTCGGCGTCCACCTGGAAGGTCACGCGAATGTGCGCGCCCCCGGCAGGCAGCGGCGGCAGGCCGCGCAGCGTAAAGCGCGCCAGCGAACGGCAGTCCTGCACCAGTTCGCGCTCCCCCTGCAGCACATGGATCATCATCGCGCTCTGGCCGTCTTTAAAGGTGGTGAACTCCTGCGCGCGCGCCACCGGAATGGTGGTGTTGCGCGGGATCACTTTCTCCACCAGACCGCCCATGGTTTCCAGGCCCAGCGACAGCGGGATCACGTCCAGCAACAGCATGTCGCTGTCCGGCTTGTTGCCCACCAGAATATCGGCCTGGATCGCGGCGCCGATGGCGACCACTTTATCCGGGTCGATCGACGTCAGCGGCGTGCGGCCAAAGAAGGCGCCCACCTGCTCACGCACCAGCGGCACGCGGGTGGAACCGCCGACCATCACCGCTTCCAGCACTTCGTCGGCGGCGACGCCGGCGTCTTTCAGCGCACGGCGGCAGGCCATCAGCGTGCGTTTCACCAGCGGGGCGATCAGCGCCTCAAACTGGGCGCGGGTCACGTCGCCCTGCCAGCCGGCAACTTCGACGCGCACGCTGTCGGCATCGCTCAGCGCGATTTTGGCGGCAATGGCGGCATCCAGCAGTTGGCGCTGCACGCCGTGGTCGCTGCGATCGGCCACGCCGGCCTGCTCGCGTAGCCAGTCGGCCAGCAGGTGATCGAAGTCGTCGCCGCCCAGCGCGGAATCGCCGCCGGTCGCCAACACTTCGAACACGCCGCGGCTGAGGCGCAGAATAGAAATATCAAAAGTGCCGCCGCCCAGATCGTAAACCGCGATCACCCCTTCCCGGCCGGAATCCAGCCCGTAGGCGATCGCCGCTGCGGTCGGTTCGTTCAACAGGCGCAGGACGTGCAGGCCGGCCAGACGCGCCGCGTCTTTAGTGCCCTGGCGTTGCGCGTCGTCGAAATAGGCGGGCACGGTGATCACCACGCCGTCCAGCTCCCCTTCCAGCGCCGCTTGCGCGCGCGCGGACAGAGCCCGCAGGATATCGGCGGAGACGCCGACCGGGTTAACCGGGCCGGCAGCGGTGACGATCAGCGGCAGGCCGTTGTCGCTGGCCTGGAATTGATACGGCAGGTTCGGGTAACGCTGCTGCACGTCCGCCAACGAACGGCCCATCATGCGTTTGATGGAGCTGACGGTATTGGCCGGATCCTGCGCCGCCTGTTGGCGCGCCTCCCAGCCGACGCGCTGTGCGTCCGCCTGATAATGCACCACCGAAGGCAGCAAATGGCGGCCCTGTTCGTCGGCCAGCGTTTCCGCCTGCCCGCTGCGCACCGTGGCGACCAGCGAGTTGGTGGTGCCTAAGTCGATGCCGGCGGCCAGACGCCGCTGGTGCGGCGCGGCGCTGAGGCCAGGCTCACTAATTTGTAATAAGGCCATGTTGAAGCTTCCACAATCAGAATCAGAAGGTGTTACTCAAAACCCAGCAGTTTTTCTTCGAGTTGTTCAACCTGTTGCTGGAGTTTGTCCAAAAAGCGCAGCTTGCGCACGGTGTCGGCGGCGTCCGCCCATTGCTCGCCGTCCAGCTGCTGCAGCATCAGCGCGCTGCGCTGTTTGACCGAAACGGCCAGCCGCGCGCCGAAATCGGCCAGCAGGCTTTCCGCCTCCGGCTTGCGCTCAATGGCGTCGAGCTCCTCGCGCAGCTCCAGCTGTTCCATCAGAAACGCGGTATCGCGCATCGTATGCTGTTCGTTGCCCAGATCGAAGCCGTGCAAAGATAGCATATACTCCGCGCGTTTTAATGGGTGCTTCAGCGCCTGGTAGGCTTCATTGATGGTCGCCGCCTGCTGCAACGCCATCAGGCGTTCGCGCTCCGGCTGGTTGGCGAAACGATCGGGGTGGAATTGGCGCTGCAGATCCTGGAAGCGGGACGCAAGCAGGCTGCCGTCCACGGTGTAGCGAACTGGCAGCCCGAATAAAGTAAAGTAATCCATAGCGTGCTCTGGGCGTTAGCGGATGAAGTTCCCCCGCCGAAACGGGGGAGCACGATGGACTGTCAGACGTTGAAACTCTCGCCGCAGCCGCATTCGCTTGAGACGTTCGGGTTGTTGAACTTGAAGCCTTCGTTCAGGCCTTCCTTAACGAAATCAAGCTCGGTGCCGTCAAGGTAGACCAGGCTCTTGCCGTCGATGATCACCTTGATGCCTTTGTCTTCAAACACGATGTCGTCATCGTTGGCTTCGTCAACAAATTCCAGCACATACGCCATCCCGGAGCAGCCGGAAGTTCGCACTCCCAGACGCAGGCCGAGACCTTTGCCGCGGTTCGTCAAAAACGCCTGAACACGCTGCGCAGCGCTGTCGCTCATGGTAATAGACATCACAACCTCACACTTCACATCAAAGCCCGGCGCGGCCGGGCCGACTCAGAAAAATTACTTGGCGCTATGCTTGCTCTTATAGTCGGCAATCGCTGCTTTGATGGCGTCTTCAGCCAGGATCGAGCAGTGAATTTTGACCGGCGGCAATTCCAGCTCTTCGGCGATCTGGGTGTTTTTGATCGCTTCAGCCTGATCGAGCGACTTGCCTTTCATCCATTCGGTCACCAGCGAGCTGGAGGCGATGGCGGAACCGCAGCCGTAAGTTTTAAAGCGCGCGTCTTCGATGATGCCTTCATCGTTAACTTTGATTTGCAGCTTCATCACGTCGCCGCAAGCCGGCGCCCCTACCATGCCGCTGCCGACGGTAGGATCTTCGTTGTCGAAAGAACCCACGTTGCGCGGGTTTTCATAATGATCGATTACTTTTTCGCTGTAAGCCATGACCTTGCTCCTGAAACCTGAGAATTAATGATGCGCCCATTCGATGCTGTTGATATCCACGCCCTGCTTGAACATCTCCCACAGCGGGGACAGGTCGCGCAGACGGCCGATGGATTTACGCACCAGCTGAATGGTGTAGTCGATCTCTTCTTCCGTGGTGAAACGCCCCAGGGAGAAACGGATCGAGCTGTGCGCCAGTTCATCGCTCATGCCCAGTGCGCGCAGCACGTAGGACGGTTCGAGGCTGGCGGAGGTGCAGGCTGAACCGGAGGAAACGGCCAGGTCTTTCAGCGCCATGATCAGCGACTCGCCTTCAACATAGTTGAAGCTGACGTTCAGGATGTTCGGTGCGCCGTGCTCCAGATCGCCGTTCAGATACACTTCTTCCATATCTTTCACGCCGTTCCACAGACGATCGCGCAGAGTGCGCAGACGCGCCATCTCTTCGGTCATCTCTGCTTTGGCAATGCGGTAAGCTTCGCCCATGCCGACGATCTGGTGAACAGGCAGGGTGCCGGAACGCATGCCGCGTTCGTGACCGCCGCCGTGTACCTGCGCTTCGATGCGGATGCGCGGCTTGCGACGCACGTACAGCGCGCCGATGCCTTTCGGGCCATAGATTTTGTGGCCGGAGAACGACATCAGATCGACTTTCAGCTTGCTCAGATCGATAGGCAGTTTGCCCACGCTCTGGGTGGCGTCAACGTGGTAGATGATACCGCGCGCGCGGCACATTTCGCCGATCGCTTCGATGTCCTGCACCACGCCGATTTCGTTGTTGACGTGCATGATAGAAACCAGAATGGTGTCATCGCGCATCGCCGCTTCGAGATCCTGCAGGCTGATGATACCGTTGCTCTGCGGCGCCAGATAGGTCACTTCAAACCCTTCGCGCTCCAGCTGACGGCAGGTGTCCAGCACGGCTTTGTGTTCGGTTTTGCTGGTGATGATGTGCTTGCCTTTTTTCTGATAGAAATTGGCAGCGCCTTTGATCGCCAGGTTGTCGGATTCGGTCGCCCCGGAGGTGAAGACGATTTCGCGCGGGTCGGCACCCACCAGTTCGGCAATTTGGTTACGGGCGATGTCTACCGCCTCTTCCGCCTGCCAACCGAAACGGTGGGAACGGGAAGCCGGGTTGCCGAAAGTGCCGTCCAGGGTCAAAAACTGCATCATCTTCTCAGCAACGCGCGGGTCGACCGGCGTCGTTGCTGAGTAATCCAGATAAATCGGTAATTTCATTGCTCTTGTGCTCCGTACATCACTTCCAAAAACTAAAATGATTTCGCCAGCTGCTTATGCGCGCAGATTAACGTTGATAGTTTCTTGCGGACGACCGTTGGCCGTGCGGCGCGTATCGTTGTTTTGACGATCCGCCACCATCAGCACTTCCTGGTTGTTGACCAGTTCAGCCAGCGTAATGTTGTTCAGGAACCCGCTGATGCGCTCGCTCAGATCGCGCCACAGGGCGTGGGTCAAGCAGCGATCGCCGCCCTGACAGCCTTCTTTGCCCTGGCAACGGGTTGCATCTACCGATTCATCGACGGCAGTGATGACAGCGCCAACGGCGATCTCACCCGCGTCTTTACCCAGCAGATAACCACCGCCCGGACCGCGCACGCTGGCCACCAGGCCATTCTTGCGCAGACGGGAGAATAATTGTTCCAGATAAGAGAGCGAAATACCCTGGCGTTCGGAAATATCCGCCAGTGGCACCGGCCCTTCCTGGGAATGCAGTGCTACGTCGAGCATAGCGGTTACGGCATAACGGCCTTTGGATGTCAGTCTCATAGCTCAATGGTTACCTGTTGGTCAAATATGGCCGAAAGTCTGACATTCCTGAGTAAATCAGTCAACTATTTAACCTAGTAATTAACTCAAGTATTAGCACGTTTTGCACTGAGCAAGAACAAAGGTATATAAAATACATGTTATAACCTTTGGATAACTAATACTATTGCCGCTAACCGTTACGCCGCATCAATTAATTGCCTTGCTGTTTGTCCTGTTTCTCGATCGACGTCAGCATGCCGCGCAGGATATTCAGTTCCTGCCCTTCCGGGCGAGCGCGGGTGAACAGCCGGCGCAGGCGGCTCATCACCTGCCCCGGATGGGACGGGCGAATAAAGCCGGTGCGCTGCAGCGTCTGCTCCAGGTGCTGATAGAAACGCTCGAGGTCGTCCACCAGCGGATACGGCGTCTCTTCCAGCTGCGGCGCACCCGCCTGTTGGCGATCGAGGTAAGCCACGCGCACTTCATACGCCAGGATCTGCACCGCCATCGCCAGGTTCAGCGAGCTGTAATCCGGGTTGGCCGGAATGGCGACGTGGTAGTGGCACTTCTGCAGTTCATCGTTGGTCAACCCGACGCGTTCGCGGCCGAACACCAGCGCCACCGGCGCGTGCTCGCCTTCGTGCACCGCGCGTACGCCGCATTCGCGCGGCTCCAGCATCGGCCACGGCAAGGTGCGGGAGCGCGCGCTGGTGCCCACCACCAGGCTGCAACCTGCGATGGCGTCGTCGAGAGTGTCAACGATGGTGGCGTTGCCGATCACGTCGCTGGCGCCGGCGGCCAAGGCGATGGCCTGGGAATCGGGTTTGATCAGCGGATTAACCAGATAAAGGTTGGTTAAACCCATGGTTTTCATGGCTCTGGCGGTCGAGCCCATGTTGCCGGTATGTGAAGTCTCTACCAGAACAATGCGGATATTGTGCAGCATACAAACTCTGAGCGTAGCGGAAAATCGCAGCATCTTAACACAGCCATAGGCAATTTGCCGAACAGCTGCTATACTTCGCGCCGTTTCCTGTTCTTTAACATCCTAGTTGGAAGATACCCATGCATCCGATGCTGACTATCGCCGTGCGCGCTGCGCGCAAGGCCGGTAACCTGATTGCCAAAAACTACGAAACCCCGGACGCTGTAGAAGCGAGCCAGAAAGGGACCAACGACTTCGTCACCAACGTCGATCGCGATGCAGAGCATCTGATCATCGACGTCATCCGCAAGTCTTATCCGCAACATTGCATCGTTAGCGAAGAACGCGGTGAGCTGATCGGCGAAGATCGCGATGTGCAATGGGTGATCGATCCACTGGATGGCACTGCAAACTTCATCAAACGTCTCCCTCATTTCTCCGTTTCCATCGCCGTACGCATCAAAGGCCGTACTGAAGTGGCCGTGGTTTACGATCCGATGCGCAACGAACTGTTCACCGCCACCCGCGGCCAGGGCGCACAGCTCAACGGTTACCGCCTGCGCGGCACCAACGCCAAAGATCTGGATGGCACCATCCTGGCGACCGGCTTCCCGTTCAAAGTCAAACAGCACGCGACCCCATACATCAACGTGGTCAGCAAACTGTTCACCCAGTGCGCGGACTTCCGCCGCACCGGTTCCGCTGCACTGGATCTGGCCTACGTTGCCGCCGGCCGCGTGGACGGTTTCTTCGAAATCGGCCTGAAGCCGTGGGACTTCGCTGCGGGTGAACTGCTGGTGCGTGAATCCGGCGGCCTGGTGACCGACTTCGTCGGCGGCCACAACCACTTCAGCTCCGGTAACGTGGTAGCGGGCAACCCGCGCGTCGTGAAAGCCATGCTGGCGAACATGCGTGAAGAACTGAGCGAAGCGCTGAAGCGTTAATCGCCAAAAGCGAATCGAAAAAAGCGCTGCTTCGGCAGCGCTTTTTTTATGCCCGTTAGCGGGAGAAGGGCCTAATGCCACCGCCGAATTCCGGCTGCGCGCCGGCATACAGCAACAGCCCGGCGGCCAATAAGATCAGTCCGCCAGCCAGCGCCAGCGTGCCCCAGGCCACCGCACTCCAGGCGGCTGGCGCGCGCGAACGGCTGAGGCGCACCGCCAAGCGGCGGCTGTAATGCACCAGTAGCGCCAGCATGGAGATCGTCAACGACGTGCCGAACGCCATCACCAGCGCCGAGATCACGCCCCAGCCGAAGACGCCGATCACCTTGGAGAACAGCAGCACCAAAATCGCCCCCGAACAGGGACGCATGCCCATCGCCAGCACGATGGCGGTCTGGGTGCGCCAGTCGCTTCCCGCCTGCAGCTCGCTGTCGCTCGGCATATGCCGATGGCCGCAGCCGCAGTTGGCGCTGTGCACATGATCCGCCGCCAGCGGCGTCAGACTGTTGATGCGCAGCGCCGGTGCCGGGCGCATTGCCTTGATCGCCGCAGACAAGCGCTTTAACGCGCGCCAGCTCAACAGCACGCCAAGCAGCATGACCAGAATAAAACTGCCCTTCTCCAGCCAAAAACTGCTTTGGTGCAGCTGGCGCGAGGAGAGTTGCAATACCACCAGCATCAGCGTGACCAACGCGATCGCCACCCCTCCTTGCACCAGCGAGGCGGCGAAAGTCAATTTCAGGCTGCTTTTCAACCGCGCCGGGTGGGTGGCCAGATAGGTGGCGATCACCACTTTGCCGTGGCCGGGGCCGAGCGCATGCAAGACGCCGTAGCCGAGGCTGAACAGCATCAGCGCCAGTCCGGCCTGCTGCGGCTCGGCCTTCACTTGCTGCAACAATCCCGCCATCTGCTGGTGCAGCGCTTTTTGCCATACCACGCTCTGCATCAGCAACTGCGGCCAATAGTGCCACGCCAACAGCGCGGCCGCCGCCAGCGCCAGCGTAAACGGCAGCAGCGGCCACAGGCCGAGGGCCCAATGGCGCCGGCGAACCGCCGATTGAGAGAGGTTTATCGACATTGTAGCGTCACCCGCTGAGCGAACTGTTGCCCCAGCGCCATGTCTTCGCCGGGCGAGTCGTTCTTGTCGAGCGACAGCGCATAGGCCTGCAGCGACGCATTAGGTTTCGGCGTCATCAACTTGTAGCTGCACAGTTCGGCCATCTCCGGCGGCAGGTGCAGCGCATTGGGATTTTTATAGGTCATATCGACAAAATAGGTCGGATCATAGGTAGAAAGCTCAAACGGCTTGCCCGCCAACGGCTGCGGCTCGGCCAACGGCAGCACGAACTCCAGCACCGCCTGGTTGCCCTGGCGCGACAGATGGTATTCGCTGGGTAGATTCAGGTACTTCACCGGCTTGCCGTTACGGTACAGATCGGTGAAATAGTGCTGCCCCAGCACGTTGGCCATCACTTCCGCCGCCAGCTTTTTCCACACTTCCGAATCGCTCTTGGCATTCTTCGCATCGTAAAGCAGATCCGCCGAGGTGATTTCATCCATCACCCACACCATTTTCAAACCGACCAGTTGCTGATCCCTGGCGACAAAAGTGGTGTTCATGTCGATAAAACTGTGCGGATGGGCAACTGCGCCGGCGCTGAACACGGCGCCAATAGCGGCCAAAAGACGACGTAACTTCATCATTATCCTGCCTTACCTGCATTTGTTATAACGTAACATAAACTTGCACCAAATGGCCGCCTCTCCCGGCGATATTTGTGACGAAAGTTGTAAGCCGAAGTAAAAGCCGCACAGTACCCCTGCTGTTACAAAGCCTTTTGCTATGCTTAGGCATAATCGCAACCTTATCTACCAGAAGGTGATATGAGCCTGGACACTTCTCCCGTGCCTGAGCTCTCCGGACAACAACGACGCTGCCATCTGCTGCTGATGCTGTACACGCCGGAGCCCGAGTTAAAGCTGGAGACCCTAAGCCGCATCAATGGCGTCGCCCCCCCTATCACCCGGCAAGATATAGCCGAGGTAGCCAGTGAAATCCAGCGTTTCCACCACCTGGAGATCGCCGTCGATCCCGACCTTGGCTACCAACTACGGGGAAGCGCGCTCAACCAACGCCTATGCCTGATCCATTGGTTGCGACGCGCCCTGCGCTGTAGCCCGCAGTTTGTCGAACGCGATTTCGCCCCGCGCCTGCGGCAAGCGCTGGCGGCCGATGCAGGGCCGAGATCGCAACTGGCTCAGGCGATCGACGCCTGCGAGCCGCTGCTCCACCGCCATTTCGACGCGCGCGACCGCCATTTCCTGCAGCATTACCTGTTCTACTGCGCCTGGCAAAACCACCTGCAGCGCCACCCGCGCTTCGACGCCATTCAGCGCGACTGGCTGCGGCAAAAACCGGAACAGCACGCCGCCGCCTGGCTGCATCACGCGTGCAATCAGTTATTTAGCCAGCCGCCGCATGAGGACGAGCGTGATTTTCTGGCGCTGACGTTTACCATGCTGAAAAACCACTGTTACCACAGCAATGACTCGGCGGAAGAGCAACGGTTGATGGCGGCGATCGACAACATGGTCGAGCGTTTCCAACAGCTTTCCGGCATGGCTTTCAGCAGCACGGCGGAGCTGGTTAGCCAGCTGTTCGCCCACCTGGCGCCGGCGCTGGAGCGCTGCCGTTTCGCCATCGGCATCGACAATATGCTGCTGGAAGAAGTGGTGCGCAAATATCCGCGCTTAATGCGCACCACACAGGAAGTGTTGCAACCGCTGGAGCTGGAGTACGACGTGCATTTTTCCAACGAGGAGGCGGGCCTGGTGGCGATCAGCTTCGGCGCCTGGCTGATGCAGGACAATGCGCTGCAGGAAAAGCAGGTGGTGTTGCTGACGTTGGACAACCCGCAGCTGGAAGAGGAAGTGGAGTATCAGATCCGCGAACTCACGCTACTGCCGCTGAACATCAAGTATCTGCCGCTGCGCGACTATCTGCGCGCCGGGGCGCCACAGGGCGTCGCGCTGGTCATCACCCCCTATGCGGCGGTGCACAGTGAACCGCATCCGCCGCTGATCTATACCGAACTGCCGTTGGAGCACCGGCAGCGCCAGGCCATCCGCGCGCTGCTGGAAGCCCCCTGATCAGCGGCTGACGCTGACCGCCGGCGGCCGGATGAACAAGGCCGGCGCTGCCACCGCCGCCATCACCCAGAATACCCCACCCTGCCAATGTTCGAACAGGAACCCGGCGATCACCGTCATGACGGCGATACCGCCGCCCATCGCCAATGCCGAATACACCGCCTGCAGCTGGATCACCGCTTGCCCCTGGCGCGCGGCGATAAAGCGCATCGCCGCCAGATGGCAGACGGTGAAGGTGCCGCAGTGCAGGATCTGGATCAGCAGCAGCCAGCCCAGTTCGGTGCTGTAAGCCATCAGGCTCCAACGCAGCACACCGCAGCAGGCGGAGAGCAACAGCAGGTTGCGCGCATTCCAGCGGCGGAACAGCAGGTTGCTGCTGGCGAAGATGATCACCTCCGCCACCACGCCCAGCGCCCACAGATAGCCGATGGTCGACGCCGAATAGCCGGCCTCTTGCCAGTAAATGGAACCGAAGCTGTAGTAACCGGCGTGCGCGCCCTGCAACAACGTGACGCACAGCAGGAAGCGCCATACCGGCCCTTCTTTCAGCAACGCCCACAGCGAACGCTCGGCCTCGCTGTGCGTGCGCGTTTCGCCCTGCGGCATGACGGTGGGTTTCAACAACATGCCCAGCAGCATCGCCAGCACGCCGAGGATCAGGCTGTAGAGGATAGCGTTATGCCCCCATACCGCCACCAGTTGCCCGGTCAGCGCCGAGCCGATAACGAACGCCAGCGAGCCCCACAGCCGCACCCGGCCGTAGTCCATGCGGATTTGCTTTTGCCAGGTGGCAGCCAGCGCGTCGGTCAACGGCACCAACGGCGAGAAGAACAGGTTGAAACCGGCGATCACCAACATCAACCAACCCCAGCCGTTGCCGAAGCAGAAACCGACGGCGAAGGCCAGGGTCAGCAGCGCCAGCAGGCGCAGGGCGGAGACCAAATGAGAGGGATCTTTAACGCGAGGCGCAATCAGTAAACTGCCGAGGAAGCGGGCCACCAAACCGGCGCCGAGCAAAATGCCGATGGTTTCGGGCGCGATGCCCTCGCCTTTCAGCCACACGCCCCAGAACGGTAAGAAGATGCCATAAGAAAAGAAGTAGGTGAAATAACTGAGAGCGAGCCAACGCGTTGATTGCAGAACCATGATCCCTCCGGAGTGAGGGCAATACTTTGACAGAGCTCACACCGCCCCGCAATCTTCATTCCACTTCAATGCATTAGAGTGCCAAACAGTTCACAGTTTGCCGCGAGCGGCCATAAAAAAACCCGCCGCAGCGGGTTTTGTCAGGCAAAAGCGGGATTATGCGTAAACCGGCAGGCGGGCGCAAATATCCAGCACTTTCTTCTTGGTACGTTCGATGGTGGCTTCATCGTTGATGTTGTCCAGCACATCGCAGATCCAACCGGCCAGCTCGCGCACTTCGGCTTCTTTGAAACCGCGACGGGTGACGGCCGGCGTACCGATACGCACGCCGGAGGTGACGAACGGGCTCTTCGGATCGTTCGGCACGCTGTTCTTGTTGACGGTGATGTTGGCGCGGCCCAGGGCGGCGTCAGCTTCTTTACCGGTCAGGTTTTTGTCGACCAGATCCAGCAGGAACAGGTGGTTATGGGTGCCACCGGAGACCACTTTGTAGCCGCGCTGCAGGAACACTTCGACCATCGCCTTGGCGTTGATCGCCACTTGCTGCTGGTAAACCTTGAACTCAGGCTCCATCGCTTCTTTCAGCGCCACCGCCTTGCCGGCGATCACGTGCATCAGCGGGCCGCCCTGGCCGCCAGGGAACACGGCGGAGTTCAGCTTCTTGTACAGCTCTTCGTCGCCGCCCTTCGCCAGGATCAGGCCACCGCGCGGGCCCGCCAGGGTTTTGTGGGTGGTGGTAGTAACGATGTGCGCGTGCGGAACCGGGTTCGGGTACACGCCGGCGGCGATCAGGCCCGCCACGTGCGCCATGTCGACGAACAGGTAAGCGCCGATGCTGTCGGCGATTTCGCGCATCTTGGCCCAGTCAACCACGCCGGAGTAGGCGGAGAAGCCGCCGATGATCATTTTCGGCTTGTGGGTTTGCGCCTGCTTGGCCAGATCGTCATAGTCGATTTGACCTTTTTCGTCGATGCCGTAAGGCACCACGTTATACAGTTTGCCGGACAGGTTGACCGGGGAACCGTGGGTCAGGTGGCCGCCATGCGCCAGGTTCATGCCCAGAATGGTGTCGCCCGGCTGCAGCAGCGCGGTGTAAACGGCGAAGTTAGCCTGGGAGCCGGAGTGCGGCTGCACGTTGGCGTAATCGGCGCCGAACAATTCTTTGGCGCGGTCGATAGCCAGCTGCTCAACGATATCCACGTATTCGCAGCCGCCGTAGTAACGCTTGCCCGGATAGCCTTCAGCGTATTTGTTGGTCAGCTGGGAACCCTGAGCCTGCATCACGCGCGGGCTGGTGTAGTTCTCAGACGCGATCAGCTCGATGTGCTCTTCCTGACGCACCACTTCCTGCTCCATGGCACGCCACAGTTCCGCATCGTAATCGGCAATGTTCATTTCACGCTTTAACATCCGGCATCTCCTGACTTAAATCAGCTAACTAAAAAATCACCAAATAACTACCCGTTTGGGGTCTGGGCCACAGTGTAAACCGTTTCGCCCTACCGAAGATAGGTCTTGACAGAGGTTTTTACGCAAACGATTGGCATAAGGCGGCGCAAGGCTTTGATCCGCGAAACGCGGCCGTTTATCAACGGACATTTCCTCATGCTAACCCTGCGGTTTTTTCATGTTCTGTGAGCCCGATCGACGGGTAAGGAACACCGTAACGAAAACAAGGGTATTTACAAGCGGTGTGGAACCCAATAAGATGCATTTAAAATACATCATTAAAATGTCGTCAGATCCCACATCTAAGGAGCGCTTCCATGCTGGATAGCCAAACCATCGCCACCGTGAAATCCACTATTCCCCTGCTGGCTGCGACCGGGCCGAAACTGACCGCCCACTTTTACGATCGCATGTTCGCGCACAACCCGGAATTGAAAGATATTTTCAATATGAGCAACCAGCGCAACGGCGATCAGCGTCAGGCGCTGTTCGACGCCATCTGCGCCTATGCCGCCAACATTGAGAACCTGGCGGCGCTGCTGCCGGCGGTGGAGCGCATCGCGCAGAAGCACACCAGCTTCAATATCCAGCCGGAGCAGTACCAAATCGTCGGCGGCCACCTGCTGGCGACGCTCGACGAAATGTTCAGCCCGGGTCAGGAAGTGCTGGACGCCTGGGGCAAAGCCTACGGCGTGCTGGCCAACGTGTTCATCCAGCGTGAAGAGCAGATTTATCAGCAGAGCGAAACCGACAACGGCGGCTGGCGCGATCTGCGCGCGTTCCGCATCCTGAAGAAACAGCCGCAGAGCGACGTGATCTGCAGCTTCGTGCTGGCGCCGGTGGACGGCGGCCGGGTGGCGGACTTCAAACCGGGGCAATACCTGGCGGTCTACATCAAGCACGACAGCCTGGAACATCAGGAAATTCGCCAGTATTCGCTGACCACCTCGCCGAACGGCGAGTTCTACCGCATCGCGGTGAAGCGTGAAGATCAGGGTAAAGTGTCCAACTATCTGCACCAGCAGGCGCAGGAAGGCGACGTGATCTACATCGCTCCGCCGCACGGCGACTTCTTCCTCGACGTGGCACCGACCACGCCGGTGGCACTGATCTCCGCCGGCGTCGGCCAAACCCCGATGCTCGGCATGCTCAACAGCCTGCACGACAACCAGCATCAGGCGCAGGTCCACTGGCTGCACGCGGCGGAAAACGGCGGCGTGCACGCCTTTGCCGATGAAGTGGCGGGTATCGCCGGGCGCATGCCGAATCTGAGCCGCCATGTGTGGTACCGCGAGCCGGGTGCCGATGACGTGGAAGGCCGCGATTACCACAGCCGCGGATTGATGGATTTGAGCGCGCTGCAAGGCAGCCTGGCCGATCCGCAGATGCATTATTACTTCTGCGGCCCGGTGGCCTTCATGCAGTTCGTGGGCAAACAGCTGCTGGAGATGGGCGTAGAGGCCGAACGCATCCACTACGAATGCTTCGGCCCGCATAAAGTGCTGTAATGCCTCCGGAGCGCGGCCGCCGGGCCGCGCTCCAGCATCATTTCTCCTGCAGTTGGCGCGCGTCCTGCACCTGCTGCACCGTCACCGGCGCCGCCTGGTTGCCCCAGCTTCCCCGCAGATAGCTCATCAAATCCGCCGCCTGCCGGTCGTTCAACGCCCAACCGTAAGCCGGCATATCGAACGCCATCGCGTGCTGCGTGGTCGGCGTATGCGCCCCTTCCAGCACCACGCGCAGCGCGGTCAGCGGGTTGTCCGCCGTTACCGTGGCATTGCCCGCCAGCGCCGGAATGGCAAAATCGGTGCCTTCGCCCTTGTTGCCGTGGCAGGTCGAGCAGTACATCGCGTAGGTCGCCTCGCCGCCCGGATTATTCGCCTGCACGGCAGGTGCAGCGGCTTTGGCGGCGGCTTCCGGCGCCAGGCTGCGCAGGTACACCGCGATGGCGTTCAGATCGCCGTCGCTGAGGTACTGCGTGCTGTGGGTCACCACCTCGCTCATCGGCCCGGCGACCGCCGCATGACGGCTGCGGCCGGTTTTCAACAGCGCCGTCACCTCTTCCGGCGGCAGGCCACGCAGATTGGAGGCGTACCAGCCGTCCAGCTCGGCGCCGCTCAGGAACACCGGCTCCTTGCCGTCCAGCCCCTTCTCCTGCATCGCCCAACCGCGCGGCGTGTGGCAGCTGCCGCAGTGGCCCGCGCCCTGCACCAGGTAGGCGCCGCGGTTCCATTCGGCGCTTTGCTGCGGATCCGCCTGATACGGCTGATCGTCGTGGAACAGCTGGTTCCACACCGCCAGCGGCCAGCGCATCGACAGCGGCCAGCTGATGTCGCTGTCACGGTTGGCGACGTTCTGCGCCAGCACCTCATTCATCAGATAGTCATACAGCGCGCGCATGTCTTCCGCACTCATTTTTGCGTACGAGGTGTACGGCATCGCCGGGTAGAGCCGGTGACCGTCTTTGGCGATCCCCTGGCGCATCGCGCGATCGAACTCCTCGAACGAATAGGCACCGATGCCGTGCAGCTTGTCCGGCGTGATATTGGTGGCGTAGATCGCCCCGAGCGGCGTCGGGAATTTCATGCCCCCCGCCAGCTCGGCGCCGCCCGGCGCGGTATGGCAGGCGGTGCAATCACCGGCTTTGGCAACGTATTCCCCAGCCGACATCGCCTGGGCCGAGCCGCCGGCCGCCAACAGGCTCAACAGATACAGCGAACGCAGACTCATGCTCCCTCCTTGGCGGCAACCTTGCCATAGGCCAGTTCGTTAACCGCACGCCACGCCTGGTCGATCGCCGAGTTGGCGTACGGGCTCCAGTCGGAATCGGAGTTGGCGATAACGATCTTGCCGATCGGCTGCCGCGCCGTTTCAATGATTTTCTTGGCTTCTTCTTCGTCGTCAAACAGCCCGTTGAGGAAGTAAGAGTAACCGTGCGACCAGCGGTTGACGGTGATCGCCTGAATGTCGCGCTGGTGGTCGAAACCGGCCTCGCCCAGCATGCCCTGCAGCTGTTCGCGGATCATCTGTTCATGCACCTCGAACGGCGTGCCCAGCAACAGCGCGCGCCCTTTGCGCGACTGCTCGCGCGGGCTGAGGCCGCTGCCCGGCAGCGTCGGCACATACACCATATGCAGGCCGATCGGCCGATCCGGATCGCGCGGATGCTGGTAACCGCCCATGCTCACCGGGTAATCCAGCTTCACGCGGCTGTACGGCGCGGCCGGCGAATAGACTTCGTGCACGCCCAGCTTGATGAACGGCTGCCAGTTGCGGATCACCACCTTGCTGTACACCAGCGGCGACTTGACGTTTTGCTTCAGCGCCTCCTGCTGCTCGTGCGACATTTCCGGCACCAGGTACGGGATCATCATGTTGTAGCCGGCCATCACCACCTGCCCGGCGCGCACTTTGGCCATCTTCTCGCCGGTCATATAGGTGACTTCCACCTTGTCGCCGACGTTGGCCGCGTGCAGTCCGGTGCTGTTCAAACGCAGCTTCACCGGCGATTCCGGCCGATCGAGCTGGCTATAGTCAAACTTGGCCAGCACTACGTCGTTCATGTCTTTGCCGGCCGGCGCCACCGCCGGGATCAGCTTGCGCACCATCAGGCGCGTCAACGTGGCGTTGCCGTCCGGGAAGTGGAACACGTAAGGATCGTCGAGATCCGCCTGCGACTCTTCGTCCAGCGGCGGCAGGTTCATGCCGCCGAGGCCCGGCAGATCGCAGATGCGCGCATCGCTGCACGAAGTGCCGTCGATGCCCACCGCCTGGAAGTCGTTGGTGGTCTGCTGGAAATAACGGATCGCCAGCTCACTCAGGCCCACCTTCTCACGCAAGAATTGGGTGTAGCTGTGGGTGTCGAGCCATTCGACCTTCTGTTCCAGGTTCATTTCCGGCAGGTAATCTTTCTCTACCGTATGCAGCGCGATCAGCGCCTGGCGGTCGCTCTCCGGCAACGGGAAGTCGCCGATGAACGCTTCGTAAGAGCGGCCGTTGAGACGATCGCGCGGAATGTCGTCCGCCACCGTGCGGCCCGGATCGCCGCTCACCACCTTGTCGACGCCGAAGTTCTTGCGGTCGAAGTAAACCCCGCGGCTCAGATTGAGGTCCGGGTAGAAGGTGGTATCAAACGCCTGCTCCAGTTGATCAATATCGAC
>NZ_MJAO01000015.1 GCF_001902635.1 Serratia marcescens
GGGTTAACGCCCCGGTGTTTTTTTATGCCCGTGAAGAAAAGCGCTTACGCTTGCTTGCCGCTCAGGTTGGCCCACATGAACTCGCTGACCAGCGCGCTGTGAAACGCCGCCTGTTGCTTGTCAGCGGCGGCGCTGTGCCCACCTTCGGTATTCTCATAGAAGTAAGCCTGTTGATAGCCCATCGCCTGCATGCGCGCCGCCATTTTGCGCGCGTGGGCCGGGTTGACCCGGTCGTCACTGGTGGCGGTATAGAACAGCACCGGCGGATAAGCCGTCTGCGCCTGGATATTGTGGTACGGCGAGAAGGTTTTGATATAGGCCCACTGTTCCGGCTGGCTCGGGTCGCCATACTCGGCGATCCATGAGGCGCCGGCGGAAAGCTGGGTATAGCGCTGCATGTCGAGCAGCGGCACTTCGCAGACGATGCAGCCGAACAGCTGCGGATACAGCGTCAACATGTTGCCCACCAGCAGGCCGCCGTTGCTGCCGCCGCGGGCACCCAGATGCGGCGCGGAGGTCACTTTGCGCGCGATCAGATCCTCCGCCACCGCGGCGAAATCTTCGTAGGCGCGGTGACGATTCTGCTTGAGCGCCGCCTGATGCCAAGCCGGGCCGTATTCACCACCGCCGCGGATATTGGCCACCACGTACACCCCGCCGCGCTCCAGCCAGGCCGGCGCCTTGCCGCCCAGATAGCCCGGCAGCAACGGTACTTCAAACCCGCCGTAGCCATACAACAGCGTCGGTGTGCTGCCGTCCGGCTTGAGATCTTTGGCAGCGATCTGGAAATACGGCACGCGGGTGCCGTCCTTGGAGAGCGCGAAATGCTGGCTGACCTGATAGCCGCTGGCGTCGAAGTCCTGCGGCGCCTGCCTCAACAACGTCGCCTCACCGCCGTCGAGGTTGCCCATATACAGCGAAGTCGGCTGCAGGAACCCGCTGATGGTCAGGAAATAGTCGTTGGTTTCTTCGTCGATGCCGCCGGCGGAAATCGTGCTGATGGCACCGGGGTTGCCCAGCGGGCGGCGCTGCCAGCTGCCGCCTTGCGGCGTCAACACTTCCAGGCGGTTGACCACGTTATCCATTACGCTGAGGATCAGGTGATCGCGGGTGCCGCTGTAGCCGCTCAGCGCCCGCTCCGCCGTCGGGGTGAACAGCAGCTGCAGCTCGCGCTTGCCCGCCAGGTAATCGTTGAAGTTGGCCGCCAGCAGCGCGCCGGACGGGTAGCGCTTACCGCCCACTTCCCAGTCGCTGCTCGGTTTGATCAGCAGCCATTCGCGATGCGTATCCAACTCGGCGTCGGCCGGGATATCGATTTTGATCTGACGGCCGTCCTGAGACAGCAGAAAGTAATCGCGGCGATAGAAGTCCAGGCTGCGGCCGACAAAATCGCGCTCAAAACCCGGCGTGCGATCGTGATAGGCGAAGACCGCCATATCCTCGGGTTGCGCTTCATACAGCGTTTCGGCGGCGCTCAGCGGCGTGCCGCGCCGCCAGCGTTTGGCGATGCGGGCGTAACCGGACTGGGTCATCGAACCGGGACCGAAATCGGTGGCGATAAACAGCGTGTTCTGATCAACCCAGGAGACCCGGCTTTTCGCCACCGGCACGTTGAAGCCGTCCGTGACGAAACGTTTGGCAACCAGATCGAACTCGCGGATTTCGGTGGCGTCACCGCCGTCCGGCGACAGTTGCATCAGGCAATAGCGGTATTCCGGCGCCAGCGGCTGCGAACCCTGATAGACCCAGTCCTTGCCCTCCGCCTTGCCCAGCGCGTCGATATCCAGCACCGTCTCCCAGGCCGGTTTGGCCTTGCGGTACTCGTCCAGCGTGGTGCGCCGCAGCAGGCCGCGCGGGTTGGCCTGATCCTGCCAGAAGTTGTAGTAGTAGTCGCCGCGTTTGCTCACCCACGGGATCTGGGTGTCTTTATTGAGGATATCCAATACCTCGCGCTCAATCCGCTGAAAATCTTCGCCCTGGGCGAAGCGCGCCGCGGTGCGCTGGTTTTCCCGCTTCACCCACTGCAGCGCCTTTTTGCCCTGCAGCGCTTCCAGCCACAGAAATTCATCGCCGGCGGCCGCGCCGCCCTCCGCCGCCATCGCCAGGCGGATACTGTTGGGTAATGAAGTCATCGCGAATACGGCTCCTGCGGTTTGTGCACTGAGTTTAATAAACTGACGTCGATTGGTGACCGGCAAAATCAAGCTCCTTTCAAGTGGGCAACAGCCTGTGAAATAAGAGTCATTTTCAACAAGGTAGGCGTTAGGCGGCGCGGAGTCAAAGCCCACGGCCGCCGCGTTGAGTCAGGATTGAGGATAGTGGATCAGATCGTGGATGCGCACCGTTTGTGAACTGGCATTGCGGTAAGCGTGCGGCCGATCGGCCTGAAAGCGCATCGCCTCGCCGGCGGCCAGGCTGTGCCATTCGCCGTCTATCGCCAACTCCAACCGGCCGCTGATCACGATCACATGCTCGATCACGCCCGGTTCATGGGGCGACGATTCGCTGAGCGCGCCCGGCGCGAGATCGATGACGAACATGTCAAAACCCAGCTGGCGATCGTAGGGAAACAGCGGTACTACGCGCATGTTGGCGTTGTCCTGATCATAGATCGGCAGATCGCCGTAGCGGTGCAGCGTCGCCTGTTGCTGTGCGGGCGACGCTTCGAGAAACGCGGAGAATGCCACGTTGAAACCGGTGGCGATCTTCCACAACGTCGCCACCGTCGGGCTGGACTCGCCGCGTTCGATCTGCCCGAGCATCGCCTTGCTGACGCCGGTAAATTCCGCCGCTTGCGTCAGGCTCCAACCGCGCTGCGCGCGCAACGTGCGAAGGGTGTGCGCCAAATGGCCGGCAAGTTCCTGCATCTTGTTCTCCTTTGCATATCGCCCCGATTATACCCGCTTGTACGCTATAGCGCACGGTGCTATGCTGATTTCTCATCGTGCGCTATAACGCACAGCTACCAATTGGAGCTTCTCATGCGTCCCGCCATTACCCTGCGTCACCTGACCCTGCCCGCCGTTATGGCCGGTTTTATCGCCGTTCTGGTGGGTTACACCAGCTCCGCCGCGATCATTTTCCAGGCCGCCGCCGCCGCGGGTGCCACACCGGCGCAGATCGGCGGTTGGCTCAGCACCTTGGGGATCGCGATGGGCGTCACCTCACTGGGACTGTCGCTCTACTACCGCACGCCGATCCTCACCGCCTGGTCGACGCCCGGCGCGGCGCTGCTGGTTACCAGCCTGCCCGGCACGCCGATCAACGAGGCGATCGGGGTGTTTATCTTCGCTTCCGGTCTGATCCTGTTGTGCGGCGTCACCGGGCTGTTCGCGCGCCTGATGGACTATATTCCGCAGGCGATTTCCGCGGCGATGCTGGCGGGGATCCTGCTGCGCTTCGGGCTGGACGCCTTCGCCTCACTGCAGCTCAATTTCCCCCTGAGCGCCGGCATGGGGCTGGCCTATCTGCTCAGCCGCCGTTATCAACCACGCTACGCCATCGTGCTGACGCTGGCGGCCGGGCTGGCGATCGCCGCGCTACAGGGCAATATCCAGCTCGCGCAGCATGCACCGGCGTTCGCCATGCCGGAATTCATTGCGCCGCACTTCAGCTGGCCGACGCTGCTGGGCATCGGCGTGCCGTTCTTCGTGGTGACGATGGCTTCGCAGAACGCTCCCGGCATCGCCACACTGCAAGCGGCGGGCTACCGCGTGCCTACGTCACCGCTGATCGCCTGGACAGCGCTGACCGCGCTGCTGCTGGCGCCGTTTGGCGGCTTCTCGGTGTGTATCGCCGCCATTACCGCCGCCATCTGTATGGGGCCGGACGTGCATCCCGACCCGCAGCGACGCTATATGGGCGCGGTAGCCGCCGGCGGCTTTTACCTGCTGGCCGGGCTGTTCGGCGGCGCCATCGGCCTGCTGTTCAGCGCACTGCCCGTGGCCCTGATCCACACCATCGCCGGGCTGGCGCTGCTCGGCACCATCGGCGGCAGCCTGCAGCGCGCGCTGCATGACGAAAAACAGCGCGACGCGGCGCTGATCGCCTTCCTCATCACCGCCTCCGGCGTTACGTTACTGGGCATCGGCTCGGCCTTCTGGGGCATTGTCGGCGGCGCCATCGCCCATCTGCTGCTGTCGCTGCCGCGGCGAACCCCCCAGGCGTAACGGGCGCACGACATTGACAGGCGCCGCCGTGGCGCCTTCACTTTCTCTGTCGTCTTAACACCAATCCGCATAATAGGTGACGCTGTCACCAAGGACGCCTATGACTGAGAAAGCCGCGCTGTTAGCTCAGCGCCTGATACGCAATGTCGAACGGGTAGATAAGCAACATGACCGGCGGCCGCCGCTGTACGACAGCGTCGGCGCTCGCCTCGGTGCCGGTACCGCCGCCGCTAAGCTGGGTGCCTCCTTCGATTGTGTGGCGCCGGGCATGCGTTCCTGCCCCTACCATTATCACTACGCTCAGGAGGAAATGTTCATCATTCTGGAGGGCAGCGGTACGCTGCGGGTAGATGGAGAAATGCTGCCGATCGTCAGCGGAGATGTCATCTTCATTCCGCCGGGCCCGGAATATCCGCACCAGATCATCAACACCTCCGATGCGCCGCTGAAATATCTGTCCGTCAGCACGCGCGAGCAGCCGGAATTGGTGATGTACCCAGACTCCGGCAAATACCAGGCGATGGCGCGCGGCACCGACGGCGAGCCGGTACGCTACCTGCAGCGCCCTTCAGCCTCGCTCGATTACTGGCAGGATGAACCCTGAATCGCCGTCCGGCAGCGTAAGATCCAGCGCCTGTGCCGCCAGCTCGGCCACGCGAAAGTCGATGTCCGCCGCCTGTCCGTCTTCCATGAACCAGGCAGCGGAAAGCCCTGACCAGGCCAGGATCCACTGCAGCAGACGCCGGCGCTCCAGCCCGGCCAACCGGCAGACCTGTTCCACCCGACGATGGAAAATGGCCGGATCGGTGGCAACGCCGTAGTTGGGATTGCAAAAAATATTGGCGTAATCGAATCCCCGCTCACCGTACAAACGCTTGGGATCGATCGCCAGCCAGCCGCGTTCGCCGAAATCCAGCACGTTGTCATGGTGGATATCGCCGTGCAACACGCTTTCTTCTCGCGGGCTGCTCAGCAGCTCCGCCGCCGCCGTGGCGCTGAGGCGCAACATGCCGCCGTGCGCCTGCGCCGCCGGCCAAAGCGAACTGAACCACTGCTGCAGCGGGATCAGATCGGGCAACGGCGCCGCGCGCGGCGCATGCAAGGCGGCGATCGCGCGACACAGGATCTGCGTGGCCCGTTCATCCTCGCCGTCGCGCACCAGCTGTGCCAACGAACCGTCGCCCTGCGCACGCTCCAACAGAATGCCGTCGTCGTGCCACGCCAGCACCCGCGCGGCGCCTTCCCCCCGCCACCAGCACATCAGCTGGCCGCCGAAACGCTCCTCCTGCTCGCGGGCGATCTTCAGCATGGCGGCCTCGCCCCGGTAGCGCACCGGCATCAGCAGACTGCTATGGGTTTCGAAGGCTTTGCCGTCCTGCTCCAACCGCCAGCGTTGCAGATAGGGAGTAAAAAGCGGATTCATCGTCTCATGCGTCCTTGTTGCCGAGCAGCGCCGCACTGTCACACTCGGGTGAGATACGACGTATAAAATTAAAGGTGGGTGATACTATCAGATATCACCGGTTCGCAGCGTCTTACCGCCGTTGTCCCCGGTATCCTAACCAAGTTTGCCCATTTTATTAACCGCTCTTGTATAGGGTTTGACCATGACATCATTAAAACGCATTAATTATCCGCAGTTGCCTACGCCGGGTGGCCCCTATGTGCATGCCGTACGTCACGGCGATCGCCTGTACGTATCGGGATTGACCGCGTTCGCCACCGACGCTCAGGGGTTGAGCGCACCGGAGCAAACGCAAGAGATCCTCGAGCAGCTGGCGACCATCGCCGCCAGCGAAGGAGTGAATCTTAAGGCATTGATCAAGATCAGCGTGTTCCTGACCGACATTGCCGATCTGGCGGGCGTGCGCCCGGTGCTGTTTGACTACTTTGATGGCGCGCTGCCGGCCTGTTCGCTTATGGCGGTCAGCGCGTTGTTCTCACCGCAGGTTTGCGTGGAGATAGAGGCAGTGATGGCGTTGCCATAACGCGGGGCTAGAGCGCGCCCTCATCCGGCACGCAGGGGCCGATCTTGAACCAGGCTTTGGCGATCCGCCCCTGTTCCACTTCGTAGATGGCGATTACGTCCATTTTGCCGCGCCCTTCCGGGAAGTTACGCGTCACCACTTCCTGATCGACCACCATATTCCCCACCGCCATGCGTTTGATTAGCTCGCCGTACAGGCTCGGTTCCTGGAAGCGCCCCAGATGCCGTTCACGGATCGCCGCCTTGCCGCTGGCTAACAGCGTGTCGGGATGCTCGTAATACTGCGCGTTGTCCGCCCAACAGGCCATAAAGGCGTCGATGTCGCGGGCGTTATAGGCGTCAAGCTGTTGCTTAACCACATCCTGCGGGCGTGCCGTTTTTTCGTTCATCAGATCCTCCTGCCGAAATTAACCGCCGCTTGCGGCGAACAATGAATAAAAACCCCGAAATAGCGAATAATTAACCTAGCACGCCCAACGGGCAATTCAAGCGCCCGCGCATAAATTTTCCGCACCGCGTCTGGGACAGTGAAAACGGCATGACGCCGCGCGTTAATCTTTGCGGCGGTTGGGAGGATTCTGCTAATTTATCAGTAAGAGCATGATGATAACGGTGCGCTATGCAGCAAAAGCCGGTGCTGGACGAAGCCAGACAGTTAAAGCGACTCAACGCCGCCACGCGGCGCCAATCCCATATGTACAAATGGATCGCCCTGATCGCGGCGCTGGACGCCCTGTTGGTGTTTTGGTATGACCGGGATATGCGCAACGTCACCTTTTCGGGAGCGGTTGCGCTGGTGTGCGGCTATTTATGGATCCGCGATCGTAACAAGGCCCGGGGTTACCGGCGCGAGTACGACCGCAAATTCGGCAAACGCAGCGGCGATTAGGGCTGCATCGCCGCCAACACTTTAGCGCTGTCGACGATTTGCACAAACTTCACTATCTTGCCGCCGCGCAGCGTATAGATATGCGCAAAGGAGGCGCTGAAGGATTTTCCGGTGGCTCGGTAGGTGCCGTGGTAAAAACCCTGGGCGATCACATGTTCGCCCGCGTCGTAGAAATGGTCGACGTCGGCGCGGTAGCCTCGCCATTCGCTGCCCAAACGCTGATGTACGTTCTTGATGATGTTCTCCGGGCCGATATAGGTGCCGGCGTAAGGGAAACCGGCGGCCTCGGTCCACTCCGCATCGGGGGCCAGCGCCGCCAGCAAATTGCGGCCGTTTTCTTCAGAACTGCCTTCATAAGTCGCGCGCACTATCTCAAGAGGGGTTGGCATGTCTCTTCTCCAATGGCTGATCGGGGTATTCCGGCCATCTCCGCGGACACAGGCTCTCACCAAGCGGAGACGGCGGAATGCGGCTATTCTAGGTTGCTCGTTTCGCTGCAAAAACCGCAGTTATGACAATTGTTGGTTGCATTTTAGTAAACAATAGCCGTTTCGCCGTCATTTTTCCGGCATCCAACGCGGCTAACATAATTGATGATTGCCACCCTACAGGAGCTGAACGTGCCTTTATCCCCGCTTTCGCAAGAGTTGCTGCAACCCTTTTCCCCCTATCAGGCACTGGCGCAGACGCTGCTGCCGCTCACGCTTGAGTCGGACGACGGCTCACATGACGTGGCGCATCTGCACCGGGTCTGGAAGAACTGCCGACGAATCAGCAAGCTGGAAGGCGGTGACCGGCGCATTCTGTGTGCGGCGGTGTTATTGCACGACGCCGTTGCGGTAGAAAAAAACTCGCCGCAGCGGCACCTGGCCTCGCGCATGGCTGCGCAGCAAGCCACGCAGACGCTGGCGCGCCTGGAATGGGAGCCAACGGCTATCGCGGCGGTGGCGCACGCCATCGAAGCGCACAGTTTTTCCGCCGGTATCGCCCCGCAAACGCTGGAGGCGAAAATTCTGCAGGACGCCGATCGTCTCGACGCCATCGGCATGATCGGCGTAGCACGCTGCTTCTACATCGGCGGCCGCATGCGCAGCGCGTTATACGACGCCGCCGACCCGCTGGCAGAGCATCGCCAATACGACGACAAACGCTTCATCCTCGATCACTTCGAGACCAAACTGTTCAAACTGCAGGAAGGCTTCCAGACCGCCGCCGGGCGGCAAATGGCCGAACAACGCACCGCCCGCATGCGGCGCTTTCTCGACGAGCTGCTGGAGGAGGTGTAGCGCGGCGTTTTCGTTACGTCCATAACATTTTCGGTCATATAACGCCGTTACACTGAAGTCTCCCCTCACCGAACGGGCGGCAAAAATGAAAAAATTGACGTTGAGAGAGATGACGGAAAGCGAGCAGCGTGAAGTCAAGACCGAGCTGGACAAGGCGCGCAAAAGCCACGGCCGGCCGCTGACCAACGCCGAGCAGCACAAGGTCAAGGACGAGGTGGTGGCGCGCATCATGGCCGCCAGAGAAAAAATCGCCAAAGCGGAACGCGCGCAGCGCAAGGCCAACCGCTACCGGCCGAGCGGCGAAACCTTCAGCTGGACCGCCACCATCGGTTCCCGCCCACCGCGCTGAGCGCACAAAAATCCCCGCCGCCGCGGGGATTTTTGTTTATTAGCCAAACTCATCCTCCCTGACGAATCATGAATAACAATGTTATCAATCTGTTGTAAATTGACAGCCTGATGAAGAATATTCATTATCACCCCACTTCCCCTTTTCACGAGACTGCCATGACCAACCCGCGCAACACTGACACACCGATTTCCCCGGCGTTGCCTGTTGGCGGTTTGGCGGCGGTTAAATCGAAGAAACAGACGCTCATTTGACCGGGGCGGGCTGTCCCGTCAGATGAGCTGACAGGACGGCATGCAACGCCCCGCCTTCAATTTTCTCATCTGGCTTCTCTGTCGGTCACACAGAAGGAACACTTTATGGCCTCATTTTCCGGTATTTGGGTGGCGATGGTTACCCCTTTCAATCACAATGCCGTCGATCTGCCGGCGGTTAAACGCCTGACGCGGCATCTGCTCGACGCCGGCGTCAACGGCCTGGTGGTGTGCGGCTCCACCGGCGAAGCCGCCGCGCTGAGTAAAGAAGAACAGCTGGCGGTGCTCGACGCGGTGCTGGAAGAGGCGCCCGCCCATCAGGTGGTGATGGGCCTGTCCGGCAATAACATGGCCGCCACGCTGCAGATGCAGCAGGCCATTCAACTGCGCGACATCGCCGGCGTGCTGATCCCGGCACCTTACTATATCCGCCCTTCTCAGTGCGGCCTGATAGACTATTTCACCCAGTTGGCCGACGCGTCGACCGTGCCGGTGATCCTGTACAACATTCCGCAGCGCACCGGCATCGCCCTGGAGCTGGCCACGCTGCGCCATCTTGCGCGCCACCCGCGCATCACCGCCATCAAGGACTGCGGCGGCAACCCTGACGCCACTATGGCGCTGATCGCCGACGGCGAAATCGACGTGATGACCGGGGAAGACAATCTGATCCTCAGCACGCTGTGCCTCGGCGGCACCGGCGCCATCTCCGCCGCCGCGCATGTTCACCCGGAACGCTTCGTACAGCTGGTGCAGCAGGTCGCGGCCGGCGACCTGGCGGCCGCGCGCAGCAATTTCTATGCGCTGCTGCCGATGATCCACCAGATGTTCAGCTTCCCTAATCCGGCGCCGGTCAAGACGGTACTGGCTCAGCAGGGGCTGATCGCCAACGAACTGCGCTCGCCGATGCAGGTGGCACCGCAGGCGCTGCAACAGCAGATCGCCACGACGCTGGCGCGGCTGCAGCCCGCCGAGGCGGTCATCGGTTAAATTTGTCGGCTAAACCGCTGTAATTTTGGCGTTATGGGACTAGGATGAGAGGTTAAGCATGCCCGACATTCGTCACCTACAAGGAGCTTCCGATGAAACTGTTCTATAAAGCCGGCGCCTGTTCGCTGTCCCCGCATATCGTGCTGCGCGAGGCAGGGCTGGATTTTACGGCGGAGAAGGTCGATCTGGCGCAGAAAAAAACCGAGAGCGGCGCCGACTATCTCACCATCAACCCTAAGGGACAGGTGCCGGCGCTGCTGCTGGATGACGGCAGCCTGCTGACCGAAGGCGTGGCGATCGTGCAATACCTGGCAGATCGCGTGCCGGATCGCAACCTGATCCCAACGTCGGGTACCCTGTCGCGCTACCACGCCATTGAGTGGCTGAACTACATCGCCACCGAGGTGCACAAAGGCTTCAGCCCGCTGTTCAACCCGAAAACGCCCGATGAATACAAAGCCATCGCGCGCGCCAAGCTGGAGCAGCAGTTCAGTTACCTGGATTCTGTGCTGGCGAAGCAGCACTTCCTGTTGGGGAGCCGTTTCAGCGTAGCCGACGCCTATCTGTTCACCGTACTGCGTTGGGCGTTCGCCTTGCAGTTCGATGTGCGCCAGCACGCCCATCTGGCGGCCTGGTTCGATCGCGTTGCGGCGCGCCCGGCGGTGGATGCGGCGCTGAACGCCGAAGGATTGAAGTAACGGTTAGGCCCCGGCGGCTATCGCCGGGGCCTAATGCAGCTTACAGTTTTACCGCCCTGAACTCGCTGCGCGGCTGCACGATCCGATCCTGCGCCGCCACCACCTGCAGTTCGTACTCACCCATCTCTTGCGTGGTCAGCATCACCTCGTACACGGCGGCGGTGACGTGTTCCAGCGCCTTATCCAGCGCTTCGCCCTTCAACAGATCCACCAACAGCAGACCGCTGGTCAAATCGCCGACGCCGACCGGCTGACGCGCCCCGAAGTCCACCAGCGGGCGGCTGATGTGCCAGGCCTCGTCCGCCGTCACCAGCAGCATTTCGAAACAGTCGGGGTGATAGCCGGCGCGGGCCAGGTGCTTGACCAGCACCAGCCGCGGCCCCTTGGCGATCAGCGCGCGGGCGGCCTGCACCGCGTCATCCACGTTGGCGACGGCCATCTGGCTCAGCATTTCCAGTTCCAGCAGGTTCGGCGCGATCATGTCGCTGCACGGCAACGCCTGCCGACAATGGAACTCCGCCACGCCCGGCGCCACAATGCAGCCCTTCTCCGGATGGCCCATCACCGGATCGCAGAAATACCAGGCGTTCGGATTGGCCTGTTTCACCTGGCGCACGATCTCCAGAATGTGGCCACCCTGCTCCGGGGAACCGATATAGCCGCTCAGCACCGCATCGCAGCGCTGCAGCTGATCGATATTGGCGATACCCTGAGCGATCTCGGTCAGGTGGCTGGCCGGCATGACGCAGCCGGTCCACTGGCCATATTGCGTATGATTGGAGAACTGCACCGTGTTCAGCGGCCAGACGTTGACGCCCATACGGCGCATCGGGAACTCCGCCGCACTGTTGCCGGCGTGACCAAACACCACGTGCGACTGGATAGAAAGAATGTTTTTCATCAACAGGACTCATTCGGAATACGGCAGCCGGAGGAAGTCGGCGGCTGCCCAAAAATAAAGGGGCCGCCTGGGCCCCTTACCATTATTATTCGCTTACTGCCAATCCACCAGGCAGTAGTGTTTCTTGCCGCGGCGCAGCAGCGTATAGCGGCCGAACAGGCGGTCCGCGTCGCTGAAGCGGTATTCGGCGTCGGACTGTTTCTCGCCGTTGATGGTCACTGCATTGGAACCGATCATGGTGCGCGCCTGGCCGCGTGACGGCACCAGTTCGGCATTGACCAGCGCCTGCTGCAGATCGGCATCGCCATCCAGTTTGATGGTCGGCATGCCGTCCTGCGCCAGCTGGGCGAAGTCCGCTTCGGTCATGTCGTGCAACGCGCCGGAGAACAGGCTCTGGGTGATGCGCTGAGCGGCCGCCAGGCCCTCTTCGCCGTGCACCATGCGGGTCACTTCTTCCGCCAGCACATACTGGGCGCGCGGCGCTTTGCCGCTGTTCTTGTCTTCTTCTTCCAGCGCGTTGATGTCTTCCAGGCTCATGAAGGTGAAGAACTTCAGGAAGCGGTAGACGTCGGCATCGGCGGTGTTGATCCAGAACTGGTAGAACTTGTACGGGCTGGTTTTTTCCGGCGCCAGCCAGACCGCGCCACCTTCGGTTTTACCGAACTTGGTGCCGTCAGCTTTGGTGATCAATGGCACGGTCAGGCCGAACACCTGCTTCTGGTGCTGGCGACGCGTCAGATCGATACCCGAGGTGATGTTGCCCCACTGGTCGGAGCCGCCGATCTGCAGCTCCACCTGGTGGCGGTTGTACAGCTCGGAGAAATCGAAGCCCTGCAGCAGGTTGTAGGAGAACTCGGTGAAGGAGATGCCGGAGTCGTCGCGGTTCAGGCGCTGCTTGACCGCTTCCTTGTTGATCATCTGGTTGACGGAGAAATGCTTGCCGATGTCACGCAGGAAGGTCAGCACGTTCATGCCGCCGAACCAGTCGTAGTTGTTGGCCGCGATGGCGCTGTTGCTGCCGCAGTCGAAATCGAGGAACGGAGAAACCTGTTTGCGGATTTTCTCCACCCACTCGTTCACCGTTTCGGTGGTGTTCAGCTTGCGTTCCGCCGCTTTGAAGCTCGGATCGCCGATCAGGCCGGTGGCGCCGCCCACCAGCGCTACCGGCTTGTGGCCGGCCAGCTGGAAGCGCTTCAGGCACAACAGAGGAACCAGATGGCCCAAATGCAAGCTGTCAGCGGTCGGATCGAAACCGCAATACAGTGCAATTGGCCCTTGCGCCAGTCGCTCCGCTAACGCTTCCTCATCCGTAACCTGGGCAACGAGGCCCCGCTCTTGCAGTTGTTTAATCAAGTTGCTGCTTGCCATCAATGACTCCATGTATAAACGAATGCACCTTTGCCGGTACACGGCCTTTCGCCCAGTGGCGAAATAAAAATTCGGGATAGCGCATAGAATAAAGCGCCGGCGGCGTCAGCACCAGCGCTTAGAGGGGATTTTCCGTCTTCAGGGTGCCAGTCGGTCAATTTTCCAGTCATTCCCGTCCCGCTGATACAGGAAACGGTCATGCAGGCGATGGGCACCGCCCTGCCAGAACTCGACGGAGTCGAATTTCACGCGGAATCCGCCCCAGAAACTCGGCAACGGCACTTCGCCCTGCCGGAACTTCTGCTTCAGCTCGAGGAATTTGCTTTCCAGCACGCCGCGTGCGGAAATGCGCGACGACTGCTGTGACACCCAGGCGCCGATCTGGCTGTCCTTCGGTCGGCTGTTGAAATACTTCAGCACTTCGAGGGTCGACAGACGCTCTACCTGGCCGAGGAAAATCACCTGGCGATCGAGCATGTGCCAGGGGAACAGCAGGCTGATATGCGGGTTTTGCGCCAGCTGCTGCGCCTTGCGGCTGCCGAGGTTGGTGTAGAACACCAGCCCCTGGTCATCGAAATGCTTCAGCAACACGATGCGTTGATAAGGCTGCCCCTGTTCGTCGACCGTCGCGACGCACATGGCGGTCGGATCGGCCAGGCGCGCGTCGCAGGCCTGTTTCAGCCAGCGCTCGAACAGCGCGAGCGGATTGGCGGTCAGATCGTTGCGACGCAGGCCGCCTCGGGTGTATTCACGGCGCAGGTCCGCAACATCAAACTCATTCTTTTCAATCATCTGGGTTATCGACCAACTGAAAAAATCCGTTGTTACATTCTGCGCCTGCGGCGCCAGGAACTCAATCGCTCCGACGCCGACGCCGACCTTTACTCCGTCAGCACGCAGTCGCTCATCACTACTTTGCCGTTGCGCTCAAGGTAAGCATTGCGGTCTTTCGACCAGAACGTGTACTTACCGTCACTGTATTTGGCACCGGTCAGCGCGAGCACCTGTTTCAGATGCAGCTGCTCGCCGTCCATCAGCAGGCTGACTTCGCTCGCCTTGCCGTCCAGCGCCACCGTCAGCGGCGTGGTGCCGCACTGATAGTGCATGGTCTGGCTGCTCTGCGGCAGAATGTAGCTGCAGCCGGACAGCGCCAGCGCGCCGGCGACGAAAATGACTTTTTTCATGCTGTTGCTCCTTAGGGAAATCCTTCACCGGCTATCCTAACAGAGCTAACGCCCCCCCAATGGCAAAACCGGATAAATCCCACCCAGCACCGTTTCGCGGCTGGCGCCGGTCACCGACGGCAGGTTGCCGGCCTGGCCGGACAGCGTGCGAAACGCCAGCCAGGCAAAGGCCAGCGCTTCCATATCATCGCCGCTGACGCCGAAATCGTCGGTCAGCCCCACTTCCGTACCCGGCAGCAGCGCAGACAGGCGCGCCATCAGCAACGTATTGCGTGCCCCACCGCCGCACACCAGCAGGCGCTCACACCCGCCGGCCAACAGCACCTGTTCGCTGATGCTGACAGCGGTCAGCTCCGTCAGCGTAGCCTGCACGTCAACCGGCGCTATCCCCGGCAAACCGGCCAACTGACGTTCCAGCCAGGCGATGTTGAAATACTCGCGGCCGGTGCTTTTCGGCGCCGGCAGCGCGAAGTAGGGATCGGCCAGCATCTGCTGCAGTAGCGGCAAGCAGACTCGCCCCTGCATCGCCCAACCGCCGTCCTGATCGTAAGGCTGCGCGCGATGGCGCCATACCCAGGCGTCCATCAGCATGTTGCCCGGCCCGGTGTCGAAACCGCGCACCGGCGTACCGGGCAACAACAGTGAAAGGTTGGCGATGCCCCCAACGTTCAGCACCATGCGCCGCTCGACCGGGTGCCCCAGCAGGGCCTGATGAAACGCCGGCACCAGCGGCGCGCCCTGCCCGCCGTAGGCCATGTCGCGCCGACGGAAATCGCCGACGGTGGTGATATTGGTCAGCGCGGCGATGCGATTGCTGTCGCCCAGCTGCATCGAGAAACGCGCGTCGCCTTCCGGCTCATGCCACACCGTCTGGCCGTGGCAACCGATGGCGGTAATGTGTTCCGCTTCGATGCCGGTTTGTTTCAGCAGGCCGAGCACCGCCTCTCCGAACAACGTGCCCAGCTGTGCGTCCAGCCGGCCGACGGCGGCCAGCGTAGTCTG
The DNA here is from genome assembly GCF_001902635.1 of Serratia marcescens. Taxonomy (GTDB): domain Bacteria; phylum Pseudomonadota; class Gammaproteobacteria; order Enterobacterales; family Enterobacteriaceae; genus Serratia; species Serratia marcescens_F. The sequence goes on from NZ_MJAO01000015.1 coordinate 15,078, forward strand.
CTGCCCCTGACACATGCCCAGAATTTCTTTTTTCAGCGCGATCGGCATCGGATGGCTATAGCTGGCCTGCTGGGCCACCATGCGATCGTCGATCGCAGCCAATACCACATCGATTCCATCCAGACTGGTGCCGGACATGACACCTATATAGCGGCCTGACTTCATAGCAACATCCTCCAACCCGCGCGGTAAGCAAATTTTAATCCTGACAAATAAACCAGAATTGCCGGATTAACGCCATGAATTATGATGCTTTTTTTACAGGCCGTGAGCCAGATACCGCGCCATGGCGCCGCTGTGACACATTTTATGTGTTAAACCGTGCCTTAACCGGCAACGGAATGCCGCCGAGGCTGTCATAAAGGTAAACCGCGGTTTATTATTGGTTGAACAGAGAAAAGTTAAGCTGCGTGCAGCGATGGAGCATGGTGATATGCCCCGCTTTCAGCCATACTTTATCCATCATTTTCACTGAATCTTGCCTGGTAAGCATGACCAGGTTATGGACTACTACCCATCAGGAGTTTTATATGATCAAGCGTCTTCTCGTCGTTGCCGTTGCCGCCGTTACGCTGGCAGGGTGCGCCAATGAATCGATGTCCGGCGATGTTTATTCGTCCTCGCAGGCCAAGCAGGTGCAAACCGTTACCTACGGCACGCTGGTTTCCGTGCGTCCGGTGAAAATTCAGGGCGGTGAAGGCTCCAACACCATGGGGATGATCGGCGGCGCGGTAATTGGCGGGCTGCTGGGTAACACCGTCGGCGGCGGTACTGGCCGCACGCTGGCCACCGCAGCGGGCGCTATCGCCGGCGGCGCGGCAGGCAACAGCATCGGCGAAGTGGCCGGCCGCACCTCAGGCTATGAGCTGGAAATCAAAACCGATCAGAAAGAGAACATCGTTGTGGTGCAGAAAGCGGGCGACACCAAGTTCAGCCCTGGTCAGCGCGTGCGCATGGCGCGCATGGGCGACACCATCACCGTTTCTCCGCTGTAAGTCGGCGCTAAACGGTAAACCGGAGGCAATCGCCTCCGGTTTTATTTCTGATGCTGTGAAACTGTAATCGTAGAAGAATAAGAATATTATTATTTGTTCTGCAGTTCGGTGATATTTTGTTCTAACTTGCCAATCAGCCCTACCAACAGATGCACTTCGTCGGTGGAGATGCCGCTTAAAATCTCACTGCGTGTAGAGGTGATCACGCTGTCCACTTCCCTGATGATTGGATCGGCCGCATCGGTCAGCTTGATGCGCTTCGCTCGGCGGTCGTTGGCACAGGTGTGACGCGTAATCAGCCCTTTTTCCTCCAGTTGGTCCAACGTGCGAACCAGTGACGGTTGCTCGATACCGATCGCCTTCGCCAGCTGGATTTGCGACTGCTCCGGCGGTAAACGATTGATATTGTGCAAGGTGACCCAATGCGTTTGGGTCAGCTCCAACGGCTTGAGCCGATGATCGATGAGCGCGCGCCAAACACGAACTAATCGTGCTAAATCTGAACCTAATGTTGACTCCACTTCCCCCTCCTTATAATTAGCATGCTAACATTACCTCCCAGAGTTTACACTATTTTGGGTAACTCACATTAAAAACACAAATGTATATAATGTATATTGTGGAAATAGCCACTATTTTTAGCCGCTATTGTTTAATCGTTATGCAAATATTCAACATGTTCACCCTTAGGGATTGTTAATGTGAATACATCGTGGTTACACACTTCATCCCCCCTACCCGATTTGGTCTTGGGGGCATCGCTTTATTTTCCACCTATATTTAAAGCATTTTTGCTGGGCTTGGTCTTATGGCTGCTGATTCATCAGCTGCTGAGAGACTGGATTTATTCCGGCGAAATCTGGCACCCCATGTTGATGGACCTGTCCATTTTCGTTCTGACCGTCAGCGGTTCCCTATGGATTTTAGCGAGTTGGTAACCCATGCAGCATAAAACATTAAAATATTTTTCCACAGTGATCGTCTGCGCCATTGCCGTCTGCGCCGGATGGTGGCTATGGAATTATTATATGCAATCCCCGTGGACTCGTGACGGAAAAGTGCGCGCCGAACTCGTCAATATCACCCCAGAAGTTTCTGGAAGATTAGAGAAAATAAGCGCGAATGACAATCAGTTCGTACCTGCGGGAAGTCTGATTTTTACCCTCGACCCTGTCCCCTATCAGATCGCGCTGGACAATGCTGAGGCCGCGGTGGCAAAAGCGCAATCCGATCTGGCCAAGGCGGACCACGAAGCCGCCCGCCGCCGCAGTTTGCCGCGCAACGTTATTTCCGCCGAGGATTTGGACGTGTCCAATTTAGCCGCCCAGGCAATGAAAGCGGCCTATAAAGCCGCGTTGGCCAACCTGGAACAGGCCAAATGGAATTTGAGCAAAACCAAAATTTATGCGCCGACCGACGGTTATATCACCAACCTGCAGGCACGGGTCGGAAACTACGCCAATGCCGGCACGCCGTTGGTGGCGTTGGTGGACGTACACTCGTTTTATGTGCTTGGTTATTTCGAAGAAACCAAGTTGAAACATATAAAAGAAGGCAATAAAGCGGACATCGTTTTATATAACGGCAACACGCCGCTGCAGGGTGAAGTCGAGAGTATCGGCCGCGCCATTTACGATCAGAGCGTCGACAGCAGCAACGATCTATTAATGGACGTCAAACCTAATGTTCCCTGGGTACGTTTGGCCCAGCGCGTACCGGTGCGGATAAAACTGCTTAACACGCCCGCCGATTTGACGCTGGTTGCCGGCACCACCTGCACCATTTCGATTCATCAGCAGGATTAAAGTGTGAACCTGCCTTTTCTGGAGTGGAACCGCACCCCCTGGGGTAAAGCGACCGGCGGCCAATGGCGTTATGCGCTGCGCAACTCGCTGGCGATGTGCCTGGCGCTGTGGGTGGCGTTCGTGCTCGAACTCGACGAACCCTCCTGGGCGCTCACCTCCGCCGCGGTGGTGAGTTTCCCCACCATCGGCGGCGTAATCAGCAAAAGCATCGGCCGCGTCTTCGGCAGCCTGATCGGCGCCGCCGCCTCGGTGGCGATCGCCGGCCACTGTTTGAACGATCCCTGGCTGTTTACGCTGTTCATCGCCAGTTGGATTGGGCTATGCACCTACATCTCCAACCATTACCAAAACAACGTCTCTTATGCGTTCGCGCTGGCGGGCTATACCGCCGCCATCATCGCTTTCAGTACGGTTAACGTCACCGATACCCAGCAGATCTTCGATATCGCGCAGGCGCGGGTATGCGAAGTGATCACCGGCATTCTGTGCGGCGGGTTGATGATGATGATCCTGCCCAGCACCTCCGACGGCGAAGCCCTGCTGACGTCGTTGCGGCGCATGCAGCTGCGGCTGTTGGAACACGCCGCCATGCTGTGGCAGCCGGAAGCCACCGCACAGATGCGCGCCTCGCACGAGGGGGTCATCGGCCAGATCCTGACCATGAATCTGTTGCGCATTCAGGCATTTTGGAGCCACTACCGGCTGCGGCGGCAAAATAACCTGCTCAACTATCTGCTGCACCAGCAGTTGCGTATGACCAGCGTCATTTCCAGCCTGCGCCGCATGCTGCTGAACTGGCCGGATCGCCCCGCCAACCTGATGCCGGTGCTGACACAACTGCTGGATGAACTGCGCGATCCCGCCGCCGACAAATACCGTTTGGCGCATCTGCTGCAGCAGATCGCCCCACAAGATCCTGCAGATTACCGCCACCGCGCCTTCTGGCTGCGCCTGCGCCATTTCTGCTGGCTTTACCTGCGCTGCAACCGCTGGCTGTTGCGATTGGAAAGCGCTACGGCGGTCAGCGATCTCCAGCCGCCGCGCGTCACCTCGCTGGCGCGTCATACCGACAGCTACGAAGCCGCCTATAACGGCCTGCGCACCTTTTTATGCATCGTGATCGGCTGCGCCTACTGGATCAACACGCAGTGGGACGCCGGCAGTTCGGCGCTGACGCTCACCGCCATCAGCTGCGTGCTTTACTCCTCCACGCCTTCGCCGATCAACAGCGTCAGCACCTTGCTCAAGGCGGTGCTGCTGCTCTCGGTCGCCTGCTTCGTGGTGAAATTCGGTTTGATGATCCAGATTGATGACTTTTGGGTGTTCTGCGCCTTCCTGTTCCCGATCCTGGTGACCATGCAGATGCTCAAGCTGCAGAACCCGCCTTACGCCGCACTCTGGGGGCAGCTGATCGTTTTCATGGGCTCGTTCCTGACCGTCAGCAACCCGCCGAGCTACGACTATCAAGCCTTTATCAATGACAACATCGGTAAAGTCGTCGGCGTGCTGTTGGCCGGCTTGGCGTTTCAGATCCTGCGTCCCAGCTCCGACAAACGCAAAAGCCGCCGCATTATTCGCGCGCTGCGGCGCGACTTTATCGATCAGTTGAGCAAAAGGCCGCAGCAGAGCGAAAACCAGTTTGAATCGCTGATCTACCATCGCATCAGTCAACTCAATCAGAGTCAGGATCAGGAGGCGCGCGCCTGGCTGCTGCGCTGGGGTGTGGTGCTGCTCAACTGCAGCCATATCGTCTGGCAACTGCGCGACTGGCAGACCCGTTCCGATCCGCTGTCGGCGGTACGCGACGTCTGCATTCACTGCCTGCGCGGCATCATGACGGAGAAAGGCGTGCAGCACAGTTCGCTGGACGCCACTTTGCAGGAGTTGCTGCGCATGAGCAATGCGCTGGCGCACCACCCGGAACAGGCGGCGCGCGATCTGGCCGGTCTGATTTGGCGGCTTTATTGCTCGCTGCAGCAGTTGCAGCAGGCGATTGGCCTGCCCGCCGTTGCGCCGGCCGCTAGCGGTGGATGATCACTTGATCACACCGCAGGCGAAGCGCTCGCCGCCACCGCCCAGTGGCAGCGGATGATCCGAGTGGTTATCGCCGCCGGCGTGCACCATCAGCGCTTTGCCTTCGATTTCGCTGATTTTTTTCAGCCGCGGTGCCAACACCGGGTAGTTCGCCATGCCGTCGGCGGTCACATAGATGGCCGGCAGATCGCCCAGGTGCCCGTCGGCATACGGCCCGAGGTGTTTCCCGGTTTTTTGCGGATCGAAATGCCCGCCGGCCGCCAGCGCCGCCACCGCCTTGCCGTCCTTCATCCCCGGCTCGCAGCTGCCATTCTCATGCACGTGGAACCCGTGCACCCCGGCCGGCAACGCTTTCAAATCCGGCGTAAACAGTAAGCCATACGGCGTTTCGCTGATAACCACCTTGCCGATGTCCTGACCGATTCCCTGCCCGGTCACCTGGTGCATCTCGACGTCGACCGTCGCCGCCTGAGCCGCGCCGCATACCATCAGGCCGAGCGCCGCATACCAATAACGTTTCATCAATCAGTCTCCTTAATGACTATATGGAGCTTTCAGTATAGGAGACCCCGCAGCGACGCTGTTAGCCAACGCACAATCTCGTCAGTTTGATTCGCATTCTTAATACTTGGCGCTAATAATTATTTTACCGATGTTGGTCCTCTGACCAGCTGTCGTTCGGCTAACGTTGTTTCCCCTGTTTCTACCGCCGACGCATGAGAGTTCACTTCCAGGCCCGGCGGCATACTTCATAAGGAACTGATATGGGCATCTTTAGCTATAAGGATCAGGACGAAAACGCGTCAAAAGCGCTGTTTTCCGACGCCTTGGCCATCTCTACCTACGCTTACCACAATATCGATAACGGCTTCGACGAAGGCTACCACCAGAGCGGTTTCGGGCTGGGCCTGCCGCTGACGCTGATCACCGCGTTGATCGGCAGCACCCAGTCGCAGGGCGGTCTGCCCGGCATTCCCTGGAACCCCGATTCCGAACAGGCCGCGCGGGACGCGGTGAACCAGGCCGGTTGGTCGGTCATCAACGCCGCGCAGCTGGGTTACGCCGGCAAAACCGATGCACGCGGCACCTACTACGGCGAGACCGCCGGTTACACGACCGCACAGGCCGAAGTGCTGGGCAAATATGACAGCGCAGGCAATCTCACCGCCATCGGCATTGCCTTTCGCGGCACCAGCGGCCCGCGCGAGTCGTTAATCACCGATACCATCGGCGATGCGATTAACGATCTGTTGGCGGGTATCGGGCCGAAAGGCTATGCCGACGGTTACACCCTGAACGCCTTCAGCCAGCTGCTGGGCGACGTGGCGAAGTTCGCCCAGGCGCACGGGCTGAGCGGCAAAGACGTGGTGGTCAGCGGCCACAGCCTCGGCGGCCTGGCGGTCAACAGCATGGCGGCGCAAAGCGACGCCAACTGGGGCGGCTTCTACGCGCAATCCAACTATCTCGCCTTCGCCTCACCGACCCAGTACGAAACCGGCAGTAAGGTGATCAACATCGGCTATGAGAACGACCCGGTGTTCCGCGTGCTCGACGGCACCACGCTGACCGGGGCATCGTTGGGCGTACACGATGCGCCGCATACCTCAGCCACCAACAATATCGTCAACTTCAACGACCACTATGCGTCGGACGCCTGGAATCTGCTGCCGTTTTCCCTTCTCAACGTGCCGACCTGGCTGTCGCACCTGCCGTTCTTTTATCAGGACGGTTTGATGCGGGTGCTGAACTCCGAGTTTTATTCGCTGACCGACAAAGACTCGACCATCGTCGTTTCCAACCTGTCGAACGTGACCCGTGGCAATACCTGGGTGGAAGACCTGAACCGCAACGCGGAAACGCACAGCGGGCCGACGTTTATCATCGGCAGCGACGGCAATGACCTGATTCGGGGCGGCAAAGGCAACGACTATCTGGAGGGCCGCGACGGCGACGATATCTTCCGCGACGCCGGCGGCTATAACCTGATCGTCGGCGGCAAAGGCCACAATATTTTCGATACCCAACAGGCGTTGAAAAACACCGAAGTCGCCTACGACGGCAATACGCTCTACCTGCGCGATGCCAAGGGCGGCATTACGCTGGCGGACGATATCGGCGCCCTGCGCAGCAAAGAGACCTCCTGGCTGATTTTCAGCAAAGAGGTGGACCATCAGGTGACCGCTGCAGGACTGAAATCGGATTCGGGCCTCCAGGCCTACGCCGCCGCCACCACCGGCGGCGACGGCGATGACGTTCTGCAGGCCCGCAACCACGACGCCTGGCTGTTCGGCAATGCCGGCAACGACACGCTGATCGGCCGCGCCGGCGGCAACCTGACCTTTGTCGGCGGCAGCGGTGATGACATCCTGAAGGGCGTCGGCAACGGCAATACCTTCCTGTTCAGCGGCGATTTTGGCCATGACCGGCTGTATGGTTTCAACGCTACCGATAAGCTGGTGTTTATCGGCACCGAAGGCGCCAGCGGGAATATCCGCGACTACGCCACGCAGCAAAACGACGACTTGGTGCTGGCTTTCGGCCACAGCCAGGTCACGTTGATCGGCGTCTCGCTCGATCACTTCGACACCGATCAGGTGGTGTTGGCCTAAAGCGCGGCGTAAAAAAAGCCGGGCGCTTTCGCCGCCCGGCTCTCTTCCCCCCTCGCGTTAAGGCACGTCGTACCCCAACGCCGCCTTGCGAATACGGAACCACTGCTGGCGATTCAGCACCAGGTTTTGCGCCTTCAGCGCCGAACGCACCCGTTCAATCTTGCCGGAGCCGATAATCGGCAGCGGCGACGACGGCAGACGCATCACCCAGGCGTACACCACCTGCTCGATGGTGTCGGCGCCGATTTCCTGCGCCACCCGCTGCAGCTCGTCGCGCAGCGGCTGGAACTCGGCATCGTTGAACAGGCGCCCGCCGCCCAGGCAGGACCAGGCCATCGGTTTGATGCGCAGCTGTTGACACTGGTCGAGCGTGCCGTCGAGGATCGCCGGTTGGTGAATCGGCGAAATTTCCACCTGATTGGTCACCAACGAGAACGGCAGGCGCGACTGCAACAGCTGGAACTGTGCGGGCGTAAAGTTGGACACGCCGAAATGGCGCACCTTGCCGCTTTTGTGCAGCGCGACAAAGGCTTCGGCCACGTCGTCGGCGTCCATCAGCGGATCCGGTCGGTGGATCAACAACAGGTCAAGATAGTCGGTATGCAGATGGCGTAGCGATTGTTCCGCGCTTTGTACGATATGATCGCGGTCGGTGATGTAGTGGCCGATCGGGTTGCCGGGCTTGGCGGTGGTGGCGATGCCGCACTTGGTCACCAGTTCCAGCGACTGGCGCAGCGCAGGCTTCAGGCGCAGCGCGTCGCCAAACGCCTGTTCGCAGGCATAGCCGCCATAGATGTCCGCATGATCGGCGGTGGTGACGCCCAGTTCGACATGCTGTTCGATAAACGCCAGCAGCTGCTGCGGCGACATGCCCCACTCCATCAACCGCCAGTAACCGCAAATCATGCGGGAAAACTCAGGCCCCTGCGGCGCAAGACGAATACGTTCTACCATTGCGAAAACCTCATGACGTTAATTACCCGCCAGCATACACAAGCCGGTAAGGCGCAGGGAAGCGGTAAGCCGCATGAACGTGCGGCAGATCAGGAAAGGTTAAAACAACGACGGCTGTTCCGGCAGCGGCTCGTCGGGGGCTTTATTGGCGCGCTGCAGGCGCAGGAAACGTTGACGGCACAGGCGCAGCACCTCGCGCTTTTGCGCGTCGCTCATGGTCATCCAGCCGAAGCGCTCCTCGCGGCTGCGCAGGCAGCCACGGCAAAAGCCGCGATCGTCGGCCTGGCAAATGCCGCGACACGGGCTGGGGATGTCGAAAAATTCAAGCTGCTGCGCCACGGGGCCTCCTGCGTTCTCTTGCTAATTGAAGACGCCATCGCCGCCGCTGGCAAGTCCCTTTTCGCCATTGCGGCGAAAATAGTCGCGCAAATAGCGCAGCGCCTGGCGGCTTTTCTCCGGCACGTTGCGTTCCAGCGTCAGCGCGTGCAGCCGCAGCGCCGCCGGTCGCCACTCCGGCAACAGCAGTAACAGCTCGCCACGCTGCAGCTCGTCGCCGATTTCATACAACGGCTGAATGGAAATGCCCAGCCCGGCGCGGGTAAAGGCGCGCATCACATTCATGCTCTCGCTGACGATCTGCCCTTCCGCCAGCCGCAGCTTAACCTGCTGGCCGGACTGATGCCGCAACTCCAGATGCGCCCCGCTGTAGCCGCTGGAGATCCAGCGGTGCTGCACCAAATCCTGCGGTTTTTCCGGCACCCCGTGCTGGCTGAGGTAACGCGGCGCGGCGCACAGCACCATCGGCCACGCCGTCAGCGGGTGGGCGATCATATTGGCGTCCGCCAGTTGACGGTTGGCCCGCAGCGCAATGTCGACCCGCTGTTCGATCATATCGACGATGCGATCGTCCGCCAGCACCCGCAGCGTCAGCTTGGGGTGCGCCTGCAACAACGGCGACAACGCTTCCGCCAGCGAGCGACCACCGATACCGACCGGGGTGGCGATGCGCAGCTCGCCCACCAGCGTATCCCGCAACTCGGCCAGCCGTTGTTCCGCCTGCTGCGCCTGTTGCAGCATCGCCTCGCAGCCGGGGTAAAACGCCGCCCCCGCCTCGGTCAGCGCCAGACGGCGGGTGGAACGGTGCAGCAGCGGCACCCCGAGCGCTTTCTCCAGCGAGCGCATATGCTGGCTGACCGCCGACGGCGTCATGCCCAGCCGCCGTGCCGCGCCGGCCAGCGATCCCTCCGCCACCACGGTGGCGAACACCGCCATTCGATTGAGTTTGTCCACGATTATGAAGTTTTACTTAATCAAGAAAGCATGAATATGGCACTAATCACGACTATTGTTAAGGACTAGAGTAGATCCCACGCAGCAGGCCGCCTCGGTCTGCTTCACAATACTGACCCTATTCCTGAAGGAGCATACAGATGAAAGTAGCCATTATTGGAGCAACCGGTTTTGTGGGCCGCCGCGTGGTGGATGAAGCGCTGGCTCGCGGCATTCAGGTGACGGCGATCGCCCGCCAGAAAAAAGAGTTGCCGGAACACGCCAATCTGACCGTTGCGCTGGGCGACGTTGCCGATACCGCCTGGCTGGCGGGGCAACTGCGCGGCCAGGATGCGGTGATCAGCGCCTACAACCCCGGTTGGGGCGAAGACAACCTGTATGAGAAAACCACCCGCGGTGCCCAGCAGATCCTCACCGCGGTCGAACAAGCCGGCGTCAAACGCCTGCTGGTGGTCGGCGGCGCCGGCAGCCTGGAAGTGGCGCCGGGTGTTGAATTGGTAGATACGCCGCAGTTCCCGGAAAATATCCGCCCCGGCGCGCAGGCGGTGCGCGATCTGCGCAACACACTGCGCGGTGAATCGGCGCTAGACTGGACCTATCTCTCGCCGGCTGCCCTGCTGGAACCGGGCAAACGCACCGGCCAGTTCCGCCTCGGCACCACGCAGCTGTTGATGAACGGCGAAGCCCCAGCCAGCATTTCGGTGGAAGATTTGGCGGTCGCTATCGTCGATGAGATTGAAAAACCTCAGTTTATTCGCGCTCAGTTCACCGCAGCCTACTAAACCGCCCTCCGCCAGGCCGCCCGGCCTGGCCTTTTCCCCGCGCCATCCGCCGCCAGTATTCTGAATTTCTAAGGTTTTCTTAAGTTTCATCCGGTAGATTTCAAGGCATTATCTACTCTCAGGATCCAGATTTGGCAATGTGGTTACGTCAACGCTTACAGTGCAACAGCCTCGGTTTCATCCTCGCCACCGCCCTGTTCTTCACTCTGTTTCAAAACGCGTTATTCCTGCATCGCGCCTGGTCGTATATCACCTTCGATAGCGTCCACAGCGTGATTTTCGCCGCCAGCATGCCGGTGGTGATCTTCTGCGCGCTGAACATCATCTTCAGCGTGTTGACCGTGCCCTTCCTGCGCAAGCCGCTGATCATCTTTTTCTTGCTCGGCAGCGCGGCAGCCAACTATTTCATGTACAGCTATGGCGTGGTGATCGACGGCAACATGATGCAAAACGCCTTCGAAACCAATACCCAGGAGGCGACGGCGCTGCTGACGCCGCGCATGGGGCTGTGGCTGACGCTGCTCGGCATTCTGCCGGCGGTGGCGGTCTGCTTCACCCATATTCGCCAAACCCGCCCCTGGTGGTACATGGTCGGGCTGCGGGCCGCCAACGTCATGCTGTCGCTGGTGGTGATCCTGATCGTCGCCGCGCTGTTCTACAAAGACTACGCCTCGCTGATCCGCAACAATAAAAGCGTGGTGAAGATGTTGACGCCGTCCAACTTCGTCGCCGGTACCATCAAGTTTACCGAGCAGCGTTACTTCACCCGCAATCTGCCGCTGGTGAAGATCGGTGAAGATGCGCGCAAAGGGCCGCTGATCGCCGGTCAGACCAAGAAAACGCTGGTGATCCTGGTGGTGGGCGAAACCGCCCGCGCCGAAAACTTCTCCCTCGGGGGCTACGAGCGCGAAACCAATCCGCGCCTGAAACAGGACGACGTGGTCTATTTCAAGAACGCCAGTTCTTGTGGCACTGAAACGGCGATCTCCGTCCCCTGCATGTTCTCCAATATGCCGCGCCGAGAATACGACGCGACTCAGGCAGCGCATCAGGAAGGGGTGTTGGACGTGCTGGCGCATGCCGGCGTCAACGTGCTGTGGCGCGATAACGACGGCGGCTGCAAAGGCGCCTGCGATCGGGTGCCGCACATCGACATGACCAAGCTGAAACTGCCGCAGGACTGCGACGGCGAGGTTTGCATGGACAACGTGCTGCTGTACAAGCTGAATGACTATATCAATAGCCTGAAAGACGACGGCGTGATCGTGTTGCATCAGATGGGCAGCCACGGCCCGGCTTACTACCGCCGCAGCACGTCGGAGTTCCAGACGTTTTCGCCGACCTGCAACAGCAATCAGATCCAGGATTGCAGCCATGAACAGCTGGTGAACACCTACGACAACTCGATTCTGTACACCGACGCGATGCTGGATGCCACCATCAAACTGCTGCAACAGTATGACGACCGGTTCAATACCGCACTGGTCTACCTGTCCGATCACGGCGAGTCGCTGGGGGAAAACGGCATGTATCTGCACGGCACGCCTTATGTCTTCGCGCCGAGCCAGCAAACGCACGTGCCTTTCCTGATGTGGATGTCGGCCGACTATCAGCGCAACTTCGGCGTCGATCGCCAGTGCCTGAACACGCTGGCGGAAAAGGACGACGTCTCGCAGGACAACCTGTTCCACACCCTGCTGGGCATGCTGAACGTACAGACCCGCGAATACCAATCCCAGTTGGACATTCTGCAGCGTTGCCGCGGCGCGGCGTAAGCGCTTAACTTCCGCGTGCCGCTGAGGCACAATAGCTTGCAGACAACCGGCGTTTTGTGCGCCGGTTTTTTTATCCCTATTGACCTAGACCAATCGGTCTATTATGCTCACCCCCACTATGACCAAATCAACGCATTGCACCGTGGATACACGTGAACATCTGCTCGCCACCGGCGAAACCCTCAGCCTGCGCCTGGGCTTTACCGGCATGGGGCTGAGCGAACTGCTGGCCACCGCGGGCGTGCCGAAAGGTTCGTTCTACCACTATTTCCGCTCGAAGGAAGCCTTCGGCGAAGCGATGTTGCAGCGCTATTTCGCGCATTATGATGCAGAAATGCAGGCGCTGTTTGCCGACGAGCGCGGCGATGCCCGCCACCAACTGCTCGGTTATTATGCCCAGGCTATCAGCTACCACTGCCGCAGCGAATGCCATAACGCCTGCCTGGCGGTGAAGCTTTCCGCCGAGGTGAGCGATCTGTCGGAACCGATGCGCCACGCGCTGGAAACAGGCACCGCTCGCGTGATTGGCCATCTGCAGGAGGCCATCGAACGCGGTATCGCCGAGGGTTCGCTGTCGGTAGCCATGAGCCCGGCAGCGACCGCAGAGACGTTGTATTCATTGTGGCTCGGCGCCTCGCTGCGCGCCAAGATCCGCCACTCTTTGGCGCCGTTGACCTGCGCGCTGGAAAGCATCGAGTTGCTGCTGCGCCCGCCGCAACCGTAACGATAACATTCTCTTTTTATTGAAAAATGCAGTTCGTGGTTTTTTATCGCTCATTACTAGACGACCGGTCTATTAAATACAGGATGCACTATGAAGACTGAAAAATTGCTTTCTCCGCTGAAGGTTGGCACCACCACTCTGCCCAACCGTGTGTTTATGGCTCCGCTGACGCGTCTGCGCAGCATCGAACCGGGCGACATTCCCACGCCGCTGATGGCGGAATATTACGCGCAGCGCGCCAGCGCCGGCCTGATCGTGACCGAAGCGACGCAGATCTCCTTCCAGGCCAAAGGCTACGCCGGTGCGCCGGGGCTGCATACGCCGGAGCAGATCGCCGCATGGAAAAACATCACGCAGGCGGTGCATGATAAAAACGGCCATATTGCCGTGCAGCTGTGGCACGTAGGGCGTATCTCCCACGCCAGCCTGCAGCCGGGCGGGCAAGCGCCGGTCGCGCCTTCAGCGATCAACGCCGAAACCCGCACCACCGTGCGTGATGAAACCGGCGCCTGGGTGCGCGTGCCAACCTCCACGCCGCGCGCGCTGGAAACCAGCGAGATCCCGGGCATCGTCAACGATTTCCGCCAGGCGACCGCCAACGCGCGGGAAGCCGGCTTCGACTTCATCGAACTGCATGCGGCCCACGGCTATCTGCTGCATCAGTTCATGTCGCCAGCCTCCAACCAACGAACCGATCAATACGGCGGCAGCATCGAGAATCGCACTCGCCTGACGCTGGAAGTGGTCGACGCGGCCGCCGCCGAATGGGGCGCCGAGCACATCGGCATCCGCATCTCGCCGCTGGGGCCGTTTAACGGCCTGGACAACGGCGAAGACCAGGAAGAAGCGGCGCTGTATCTGGTGGAAGAGCTGAACAAGCGCAACATCGCCTACCTGCACATCTCCGAACCGGACTGGGCCGGTGGCAAACCGTATTCCGACGCCTTCCGCGATTCGGTGCGCGCCCACTTTAAAGGGGTGATCGTCGGTGCCGGTGCCTACACCGCCGAGAAAGCCGAAGCGTTGATCGAAAAAGGCTTCATCGACGCCGTGGCCTTCGGCCGCAGCTACATCGCCAACCCGGATCTGGTGGAGCGCTTCCAGCAGCACGCGCCGCTGAACGAACCTAAGCCGGAAAGCTTCTACGGCGGCGGTGCCGAAGGCTATACCGACTATCCGTTTCTGGCGAAATAACCCCTCCTGACCCTGAACGGCCACGCAGCAAGCTGGCCGTTTTTTTATGTCACACGCAAAAAAGCCCGCACGGGGCGGGCCGGTGTTCCCTGGTGTTGTGCTCTACTGCCGTTCAATTTTTACACGCTTGCCGTCGAAATAGATAATTGATTGTGCAGATCAATTACTTCGTATTGATCGTTACGCCCGATCAATATTTAGACACCACCGTCGCGAGACCCATAAGTGACATTGTCACTCATTCGTCACATTGAATTCCCTTGCGGGACAAGGCTATACTCGCTTGTGCTTCAATCCACCCGCCGTCTGCCACGGCACAGTCAATTCAGAGGAATTATGCGCTTACTCCATACCATGATCCGCGTCGGTGACCTGCAACGCGCCATCGACTTCTACACCAAGGTATTAGGCATGCGCCTGCTGCGCACCAGCGAAAACCCGGAGTACAAATACTCGCTGGCCTTCGTCGGTTATACGGAAGAGAGCGAAGGCGCGGTTATCGAACTGACCTATAACTGGGGCACCGACAGCTACGACATGGGCACCGCCTTCGGCCACCTGGCGCTGGGCGTAGACGACGTTGCCGCCACCTGCGACAGCATCCGCCGCGCGGGCGGCAAGGTCACCCGCGAAGCCGGACCGGTGAAAGGCGGCACCACGGTGATCGCTTTCGTCGAAGATCCGGACGGTTACAAAATCGAACTGATCGAAAACAAACACGCCGGTCAGGGCCTCGGCCACTAAGCCTCCCCCTCAGGGCGCACTGCGCCCTGCTGATTCTCCGCGCGATAGCGCCTGCAACCGGGCGCAAAATTTGCCATAATGCGCGCTGCATTCGATGAAGATAAGAAACTGATGGCCGAGAAAAGTGATCTTAACGCCCTGAGTGGTCGTTTTCGTGGGTTTTATCCCGTAGTAATAGATGTTGAAACCGCCGGCTTCAACGCCAATACCGATGCGTTGCTGGAGATCGCCGCCGTGACGCTGAAAATGGATGAAGACGGCTGGCTGCAGCAGGACGAAACCCTGCACTTCCACGTGGAGCCTTTCGAAGGCGCCAACCTGCAGCCGGAAGCGCTGGCGTTTAACGGCATCGACCCGCACAACCCGCTGCGCGGCGCGGTCAGCGAATACGACGCGCTGCATGCCATTTTCAAAGCGGTGCGCAAAGGGCTCAAGGATCGCGGCTGCAACCGGGCCATTATCGTGGCGCACAACGCCAATTTCGATCACAGCTTCCTGATGGCCGCGGCTGAACGCGCCGGCCTGAAGCGCAACCCGTTCCATCCGTTCGCCACCTTCGACACCGCGGCGCTGAGCGGCCTGGTGCTGGGGCAAACGGTGTTGGCGAAAGCCTGCATCGCCGCCGGCATGCCGTTCGACAGCAGCCAGGCGCACTCCGCACTGTACGACACCGAGCAAACCGCCCTGTTGTTTTGCGAGCTGGTCAACCGCTGGAAACGTCTCGGCGGCTGGCCGCTGCCCGCCGTCGATCCCGACGAATAACCCCAACAAAAAAGGCGGCCCAGTTTGCACTGGCGCCGCCCCATTACGCGATAACCGCAAGTCTGTCGATTATGACTGCTGGTCTTCCTGCGCTTTATATTTTTCCGCAGTTTCTTTGATCAGCTGCTGCAGTTCGCCACGCTGATACATTTCAATGATGATATCGCAACCACCGACCAGCTCACCGTCAACCCACAGCTGCGGGAAGGTCGGCCAGTTGGCGTATTTAGGCAGCTCGGCGCGGATGTCCGGGTTCTGCAGAATATCCACGTAGGCGAAACGCTCGCCGCAGGCGGACAGCGCTTGCACCGCCTGTGCGGAGAAGCCGCAGCTCGGCAGCTTCGGTGAACCCTTCATGTACAGCAAAATCGGGTTTTCAGCGATCTGGTGCTGAATTTTTTCAATTGTCGTCGTCATTTATTGCTTCCTCAAGCCACATTTCATGGCTACAACATGCATCACGCGGGCTATTGTAGCGGCTGGAACAGTCGCAAGAAAACGCCATCTTTTGCAAGGATATTCGCCCGCCCCCGATCGCGTTTCACCGGCCACGTCATTCCGGTCAAAACATACGTTGAGAATAACATTTTTAATCCGACCATTTCACTAATATATTGCGCCGTGATGACGGCGCGGTTTAATTATATCCGCCACCGCCGCCTGGCGTTTTTTCATACATCAATGGGCTGATTTTAAACCAAAAAAAAGGCCATTAACGTTTTCTCACAATATGGATTATTATTTATGAGTTCTTCGCTGTTTTATATGGCGAAATTCGGGAATACTGTAACTCTTTCGATATCCGTTTCGGGGCCAAGGTTGGTGACGTCGACATGCGTTTAATTCTTACGCTCTTTGCGCTGCTGTTTACGCAGCTCTTCTTCAATTTGGCGCATGCGGCGCCGCAGGCGCGTGTTGCCGCCGAACAGCGCAAAAGCCATGCTAATGAAGCGCGGCCCGATGACCGCAGGAAAAAGAAAGCGGACAAAACCGCCAAAAAAGCCAAAGTGACGGCTCCTGAGAAAAAAACCAAGACCGCCAAGGCCAAAAGCGAGAAAAGCGCGAAAAAGATCGCCGGCGCCAAACCGAAGGCCAAAGCGCAGAAAACCGCCAAAATAACTGTCACCCCGCCGAAAAAGGGCTACAAGAAAGGTTACGGCCGCCACCGCGAAGCCGGCATGGCCACCGCCAAACTGGCGCGCGATGAAAAACCGTTGAAACTCAGCCCGGCGCACAAAAAGCGCTACCAGCACGCCAAGCAGACCGCGATGGCCAAACTGATGGGCCAAATGGGCAAGCCTTACCGCTGGGGCGGCAGTTCGCCGCGCACCGGTTTCGATTGCAGCGGTTTGATCTATTACGCGTATAAAGACGTGGTGAAGATCAAGATGCCGCGCACCGCCAACGAGATGTACCACCTGCGTGACGCGGCGCCGATCAAGAAAAATGAACTGGAAAGTGGCGATTTGGTGTTCTTCCGCATCAACAACCGCGGCGTAGCAGATCATGTCGGGGTCTACCTCGGCAACGGCAAATTCATCCAGTCGCCGCGCACCGGCGAAGAGATCCGCATCAGCCAGCTCGACAACGATTACTGGCAGAACCACTACATCGGCGCACGCCGCGTGGTCACCCCGAAAACCATTCGTTAATTCCCGTCTTTGCGCGGTTGCGGCGTTCGTCGCAACCGCCTGCTCAAGCTATCGCCCATCGCACTCCCCCGCGCGCATTTATCGCTTTTCATCCTGTTTTTTATGATGAAAATTGTTAAGATTGAACGACCACAATAAAAAACGGCCCACCCGGTTCTCGCCCTGGCGGGAAGCGAATGGCGCTGTAAAGGAGGAAGCAATGTCGTTTGAATTACCTGCATTACCGTATGAGAAAAACGCGCTCGAGCCGCACATCTCCGCCGAGACCCTGGAATACCACTACGGCAAACACCACAACACCTACGTGGTTAACCTGAACAACCTGGTGAAAGGCAGCGAGTTCGAGGGCAAATCGCTCGAGGAGATCATCAAGACCTCCAACGGCGGCGTCTTCAACAACGCCGCGCAGGTGTGGAACCACACCTTCTACTGGCACTGCCTGTCGCCTCAGGGTGGCGGTGAGCCGCAGGGCGAACTGGCGGCGGCGATCGTCAAATCCTTCGGCTCTTTCGCTGCCTTCAAAGAGCAGTTCACCGATGCCGCAGTGAAAAACTTCGGCGCCGGCTGGACCTGGCTGGTGAAAAAACCAGACGGCGCGCTGGCGATCGTCAACACCTCCAACGCGGCGACCCCGCTGACCGGTGAAGACAAACCGCTGCTGACCGTTGACGTGTGGGAACACGCCTATTACATCGATTACCGCAATGCGCGGCCAAAATACCTGGAAAACTTCTGGGCGTTGGTCAACTGGAACTTCGCTGCGGAAAATCTGGCGTAAGCGCAGACCCTGACGTGACGAGGCGCAGCCAGGCTGCGCCTTTTTTATAACCGGCGGGAAATCAGTTCAACGCGGCGACAAAGCTGAAAGCGATAATCACTGCCAAAGCGCAGACGGTGGTGAACAGCGACATCTTCAGTTCAGTATCCATGACAACTCCTTTCAAATGGGCTTTCCTAAGGATAAAAGGCGCACAATTAGTGCGTCAAATCATTTTCCCACAGTTCGCCGATAAAATCTTGTTATCATTTCCCGGTTTATAATATCGATTAGCTCTTCCACTTTTGCTCAATATGCGACAAAATTCGCAGTTCACAACTGCGTACCGGCATCCATGCCCCTCCTGATTAAGCGCTGAAGACTTCAACACACTAAAAACTCAGTTTTCGCTTCTCTGGAGAAGGATCTACGTAGGCAAACGATTAACATCACACTTACATGCTGTAAACATGTGAGTTCAGGAGTCATTCCTTACATGGCAACGATTAAAGATGTGGCCAAACGCGCTGGCGTTTCCACCACCACCGTTTCGCACGTCATCAATAAGACTCGTTTCGTCGCCGAAGAGACCAAAGCGGCCGTGTGGGCCGCCATCAAAGAGCTGCACTACTCGCCGAGCGCCGTGGCACGCAGCCTGAAAGTCAATCACACCAAGTCGATCGGCCTACTGGCCACCTCGAGCGAAGCGCCCTACTTCGCCGAAGTGATCGAGGCGGTAGAAAACAGCTGCTACAGCAAAGGCTACACATTGATCCTGTGCAACTCGCACAACAATCTGGACAAGCAGCGCGCCTACCTGGCGATGCTGGCGCAAAAGCGCGTCGACGGCCTGCTGGTCATGTGTTCCGAATACCCGGATCAGCTGTTGGGCATGCTGGAAGACTACCGCAACATCCCGATGGTGGTGATGGACTGGGGCGCGGCCCGCGGCGACTTCACCGACACCATTATCGATAACGCGTTCGAAGGCGGCTATCTGGCCGGCCGTTACCTGATCGAACGTGGCCATCGCGATATCGGCGCCATTCCGGGCCAGCTGTCGCGCAACACCGGCGGCGGCCGCCATCAGGGCTTTATGAAAGCGCTGCAAGAAGCGCATATCGACATTCGCGAAGAGTGGATCGTTCAAGGCGACTTCGAGCCGGAGTCCGGTTACAAGGCGATGCACCAGATCCTGTCGCAGAAACAGCGGCCGACCGCGGTGTTCTGCGGCGGCGACATCATGGCGATGGGCGCCATCTGCGCCGCCGACGAGCTGGGGCTACGGGTGCCACAAGATATTTCGGTGATCGGCTACGACAACGTGCGCAACGCTCGCTACTTCACCCCGGCGCTGACCACGATTCACCAGCCGAAAGAACGCCTGGGCGAAATGGCCTTCACCATGCTGCTGGATCGCATCATCAGCAAACGCGAAGAGTCGCAGGTGATCGAAGTGCATCCGAAACTGGTCGAGCGCCGCTCGGTCGCCGACGGCCCGTTCATCGACTACCGCCGCTAATCCCTCGCGCCGGAAGCCGGCATGGCTTCCGGTTCTGCCTCGCTCAGCCATTCCTGGTTCAACGTCTCCCCATCGCCCAGATACGCCAGTAGCCAGCTCATCGCCGGCGACGGCTTATCCTGTTGCCAGGTCAGGCAGCACGGGCTGGCGGGAAACGGCTGCTGCAACTGCAATGCCTTCAGTTCGCCGCGTTGCACCAGCGGCAACGCCCGATGCGCCGGCATCATGCCGACGCACAGCCCGGCACACAAGCAATCGAGCGCCGAGATCCAGTCCGGCACCACCAGCCGCCGCTGGTTATCCAATGTCCAGGTGACGCGCTTAGGCAGATTGCGCGAGGTGTCCTCCAGGCAGAGCGACGGATAAGGCCGCAATTGATCGTCATGCAGCGGCCCCGCCAACAGCGCCAGCGGGTGTTGCGGGCTGACCACGCACAGCCAGTTCATATAGCCCATATCACGGAAGGCAAAGCCGCCGCCGACCGGCACCGCGCGCGTGGCGCCGATCGCCATGTCCGCCCTGCCGTCCACCAATGCATCCCACACGCCGTTGAACACCTCGGGTTGCAGCATCAGTTCGACGTCGGGGAAATGACGGTAGAAATCCAGCACCAGCTGGCGGCTGCGCTGCGGTTTGACGATGATATCCACCGCAATATTCAGCTGGCCGCGCCAACCGTTGGCCACCTGCTGACAGTGGCGGCGGGTGTCGAGCATTTTTTTGATAACAACTCGCGCGTCCTTGATAAACAGCGCGCCGGCCGGCGTCAACTCCACGTCGCGGTGGCGCCGCTCAAACAGCGGCACCGCCAGCCATTGCTCCAGTTGCCGCACCGTGTAGCTTACCGCCGACGGCACCCGGTGCAACTCCTGCGCCGCCGCGCTGAAACTGCCGGTGCGCGCCACTGCGTCGACGACTTCAAGAGAATATTCAGACCACATCGCTTTGCCTTCAATTTTTTTAACAGCACTTTGCAAATATTACCGTTTCACAAGCAGAGATCCAGCCGGATACACTGGCCGGCGCTAAAAACCTGCGACATTAAAATATTAACGAGAAATACCATGCGAAATTCCTTTGGCTTTATGTTCTATCTCGCCGGCCTGAGCATGCTGGGTTATCTGGCGACCGATATGTACCTGCCCGCCTTCGGCGCCATGCGGGAGGAGCTGCAAATTTCCGCCGGCGCAGTCAGCGCCAGCCTGAGTATCTTCCTGGCCGGCTTCGCCTTCGCGCAGCTGCTGTGGGGGCCGCTCTCCGACCGTCTGGGCCGCAAACCGGTGCTGTTGATCGGCCTGACGCTGTTCGCGCTCGGCTGCCTGGGCATGCTGTGGGTAGAAAACGCCGTGCAACTCTGGACGTTGCGCTTTATTCAAGCCGTCGGCGTCTGTTCCGCCGCCGCCATCTGGCAAGCGCTGGTGGTCGATCGCTACCGTGAAGGCCAGGCCAATCGCGTGTTCGCCACTATCATGCCGCTGGTGGCGCTGTCGCCGGCGCTGGCGCCGTTGCTCGGTGCCTGGCTGCTGAACCACGCCAGCTGGCGTGCGATCTTCGCCGCGCTGCTGGCTATCACCATCCTGTTGCTGCTGCCGACGCTGATGCTCAAAGAGCGCGCCAAAACGCAATCCACCGCCGACGCACCGAAAAACGGCGTCAGCTTCTGGCAACTGTTGAAGTCGCCGGTGTTCAGCGGCAACGTCGCCATGTACGCCGCCTGCTCGGCCGGTTTCTTCGCCTGGCTGACCGGCTCGCCGTTCATCCTCGGTGATATGGGTTACAGCCCGAGCGACATCGGCCTGAGTTATGTGCCGCAGACGCTGGCCTTCCTGCTGGGCGGTTACGGCTGCCGCGCCGCGCTCAAGCGCATCGATGGCAAAGCGCTGCTGCCGTGGCTGCTGGCCGCTTATGGCGCCAGTATGGTGGCGCTGTATCTGGTGGCGACGTTGACCGCCCCAACGCTCACCACGCTGCTGGTCCCATTCTGCGTGATGGCGCTGGTCAACGGCGCCGGCTACCCGATCATGGTGGCGAACGCGCTGATGCCCTTCCCGGAAAGTAGCGGCAAGGCCGCCGCGCTGCAAAATACGCTGCAGCTCGGGCTGTGTTTTGTCGCCAGCATGCTGGTGTCGGTGTTTATCGCCCAGCCGCTGTTGGCGACGGTGACGGTAATGGTTTCTACGGTGATTCTGGCCGCGCTGGGCTATTTCCTGCAGCGGGGAAAAACGGCCGATACGCGGCAAGAAACGCAGCGGGAACATGCTAACACTGCGTCATAATTATCAATATTAATAATCACTTAAATAATGTTCGTGCCGAGTGCGATTTACGGTTGAGTAAGCGCCTCGGCACGCCTATACTCAAAAACAACCTTTTAAAGTAACACTTTATAATCCCTATATCTCAATTAGCTATTGTGTACGCGCATTGCGTCACACTCTTTTTTAGGACGCGTTTATCCCGCCTCGTTTGCACCGGATAGCGCCTTAAAATTACCTCTGTTCATAGTCGGATATCAGACGCCGCGGGCCTATTTTCCGCCGGTAAACGCATGCACCCGCAGAAATTGTCTAAGCTGTTTCCTAACGGGTCATCAGTCAGAAGAAGGTGATGGAGAAGCTATGAGTTCATCGTGTATAGAAGATCTGAGCATCCAGGACAATCAGTGGTACCGTATCGCTCACGAAATGCTCGGCCTGGCCGGTATTGAAATCAACGGATCGCGCCCCTTCGATATTCAGGTTAAAAACCCCGATTTCTTTAAACGCGTTTTGCAGCAAGGTTCGCTGGGTCTGGGCGAAAGCTATATGGACGGCTGGTGGGAATGCGAACGGCTGGATATGTTCTTTCAGCGCGTGGTCAGCGCCGGGCTGGAGAAGAAACTCCCCCACCATCTGAAAGATACGCTGCGCATCGCCGCCGCGCGCCTGACCAATCTGCAATCGAAAAAGCGCGCCTGGATCGTCGGCAAAGAGCATTACGATCTGGGTAACGATCTGTTTACGCTGATGCTCGATCCTTACATGCAATACTCCTGCGGCTACTGGAAAGAGGCCACCACGCTGGAAGCGGCGCAGGAAGCCAAGCTGCGGATGATCTGCGAAAAACTGCAGCTACAGCCGGGCATGCGCCTGCTGGACATCGGCTGCGGCTGGGGCGGGCTCTCCGCCTATGCGGCGAAAAATTACGGCGTTTCGGTGGTCGGCGTCACCATTTCCGCCGAACAACAGAAGTTGGCCCAGGCGCGCTGCGCCGGGCTGGATGTGCAGATCCTCCTGCAAGATTACCGCGATCTGCATCAGCAGTTCGATCGCATCGTCTCCGTCGGCATGTTCGAACACGTCGGGCCGAAAAACTACCGCACCTATTTCAACGTGGTAGAGCGCAACCTGGTGCCGCATGGCCTGTTCCTGCTGCACACCATCGGCTCCAACAAGACCGACATGAACGTCGACCCGTGGATCAACAAATACATCTTCCCGAACGGCTGCCTGCCGTCGACGATCCATATCGCCCAGGCCAGCGAAGGCCGTTTCGTGATGGAAGATTGGCACAACATCGGCGCCGATTACGATCGCACGCTGATGGCCTGGTTCGAACGTTTCAAGCAGGCCTGGCCACAGCTCGCTCCGCGCTATTCCGAACGCTTCGAGCGAATGTTCAGCTATTACCTGAACGCCTGTGCCGGCGCGTTCCGCGCACGCGATCTGCAGCTGTGGCAGGTGATGTTCAGCCCGAAAGGCGTTGAGGGCGGTATCCGCGTCGCACGCTAAGTGCTTTACGGACAAAAAAGCCCCGGCAACTACATCGCCGGGGCTTTTTTTCGCTCGTTCGAAGCATGCGGCTTAGCCGCAGTAAACGCGAATGATCTTATCGTTGCTATCGCCGAGGAAATTCAGGCGGCGCAGGTTGAAATCCATAGTCACCGCCGAGTTGTACGGAATGGCCCGCACCTGAGAATCGATCCGCACGCCTTCCAGCGCGGTCATCGGCTTGCCGACATAGCTTTGATACTGCGAAGCACCGCAAGTGTCGTCCGCATCGGCCGTTTGTGCACCGGCGCCCTGCTCAGGTGAACTGCTGCAGGCACTCAGCGCCAGCAACGCGGTTAACAGCAACGTTTTCCCATAAAACTTCACGCGTTTCTCCTCTCTGGTTATGATTCGATTCCGGCGGCAGCGCCCGAATCGCTGTCAGTCTTTGTGCGCCGGGGGCATCGCCGCCGCCAGCGTCGCTTCACGGTTGGCCAGCACGCGCTCGACGGTATCCACCACCGCCTGCGTTTGCGGATCGATCTCGATGTTCACCTTGTCGCCCAAACGCTTTTTACCCAGCGTGGTACGCTCCAGCGTTTCCGGGATCAAATGCACGCAGAAACGGTTATTCACCACTTCACCGATGGTCAGGCTAATGCCGTCGATGCCGATAAAACCTTTATGCAGCACATATTTCATCAATTCCGCGTTCGGCATGCGCAGCCATACCTGCCGGTTATTCTCCGACGTATAAATTTTGGCCACTTCCGCCGTGCAGATAATATGGCCGGACATCAAATGACCGCCAATTTCGTCATTGAATTTCGCCGCGCGCTCGATATTGACGATATCGCCCAGCCCCAGATCGCCAAGGTTGGTCAGGCGCAGCGTTTCCTTGATCAAATCGAAGCTGACGCGGTTGCCTTCCACCGCGGTGACGGTCAGGCAGCAGCCGTTGTGGGCCACCGACGCCCCCAGCTCCAGGCCCGGCAGCAGCTCGGCAGGCATCTCGATCACGTGGGTGCGGAAATTGGGTTTCTCATCAATGGCGACCAGCGGCGCGGTGCCTTGTACGATACCGGTGAACATATGTGCCTCTTCTTGCTGATAGGTAAAAACGCTTCCGGCAGTGTGCCCCAGTTGGCGCGGAAAACCAAATCCGCGACGGCAAAAAACGCGTGCCTGCGCATTTAATAACTATTTATCCGCAGCGTTTGCTTAACGACGCCGAGCAGGTACAATATTTTTGACAAAATTCCGCTATTTTTAATTGTTGTCCTCTCGCGGCAGCCCTCCCTCCCACATATATAAATAGAAAGGTGTATGCGTGCAGAAGTACTTAATTGAAGCGCGTAGTTTATTGGCTCTCGCCATCCCGGTCATCATCGCGCAAATATCGCAAACCGCCATGGGCGTGGTAGATACCATCATGGCCGGCGCCTACAGCGCTACCGACATGGCGGCAGTGGCGGTCGGCACCTCGATCTGGCTGCCGGCCATCCTGTTCGGCCACGGCCTGCTGCTGGCGCTGACCCCAGTTATCGCCCAACTCAACGGCGCCGGGCGCCGCGATCGCATCGCGCATCAGGTGCGCCAGGGTTTCTGGCTGGCTTCCGGCGTGTCCGTACTGTTGATTGTCGTGCTGTATAACTGCAAGTTCGTCATCGACATGATGCACAACATCGATCCGCAGCTGGCGGACAAAGCCGTCGGTTATCTGCACGCCATTATGTGGGGCGCGCCGGGCTACCTGTTCTTCCAGGTGCTGCGCAACCAGTGCGAAGGCCTGTCCAAAACCAAACCCGGCATGGTAATCGGTTTCCTCGGCCTGCTGGTCAATATCCCAATCAACTACATCTTTATTTACGGCAAATTCGGCATGCCGGAACTGGGCGGCGTCGGCTGTGGCGTCGCCACCGGCAGCGTCTACTGGATCATGTTCCTGATGATGCGTTGGTACGTGAAGCGCGCACCGTCGCAGCGCGATATCAAACGGCAGGAAAGCGATCTCGGTGGCCCGGATTGGGCGGCGCTGAAACGCCTGATCGGCATCGGCATGCCGGTGGCGCTGGCGCTGTTCTTTGAAGTCACCCTGTTCGCCGTGGTGGCGCTGCTGGTTTCACCACTGGGGATCGTCGCGGTCGCCGGCCACCAGATCGCTCTCAACTTCAGCGCGCTGATGTTCGTGCTGCCGCTGTCGCTGGGCGTCGGCGCCACCATCCGCGTCGGCTATCGCCTGGGCGAAGGATCGGTGGAAGGCGCGCGCGTGGCCGCCTATTCCGCCATCGGCGTCGGCGTCACCATGGCCGTCTGCACCGCGCTGTTCACCGCCACCTTCCGCGAACCTATCGCCCTGCTGTACAACGATAGCCCGGCGGTGGTGGCGATGGCCTCGCAGCTGATGCTGCTGGCGGCGCTGTACCAGATCTCGGATTCGATCCAAGTGATCGGCAGTGGCGTACTGCGCGGTTATAAAGACACCCGCGCGATCTTCTTCATCACCTTCATCGCTTACTGGGTGTTGGGTCTGCCGAGCGGTTATCTGCTGGCATTGACCGATGTGGTGGTGCCGGCGATGGGGCCAAGCGGCTTCTGGATCGGCTTTATCATCGGCCTGACCTTCGCCGCCATCATGATGGCACTGCGCATGCGCTGGCTGCAGAAACAGCCGACCGCGCTCATCCTGCAGCGCTCCACACGCTGATCGCACTCCCCGGCCGGTTTCATCCCCGGCCGGGGCCGACGCGGCACGGTTTGCGGAAAAAAACGCCGGACTGCGCACAACCTCAGCAATCGCGTGAAATACCGAATAAAATTGCGTTTTTCCCCTTGCCAGCGCGCAGGTAGCTCGTTAATATTCGTCCCCGCTGTCAGCCATGACAGACAGGAAAAGATGCGTCCGTAGCTCAGTTGGTTAGAGCACCACCTTGACATGGTGGGGGTCGGTGGTTCGAGTCCACTCGGACGCACCAAATTCCTGAAGCAGTACAGTGCGTCCGTAGCTCAGTTGGTTAGAGCACCACCTTGACATGGTGGGGGTCGGTGGTTCGAGTCCACTCGGACGCACCAAATTTCAGAAGCAGCGCAGTGCGTCCGTAGCTCAGTTGGTTAGAGCACCACCTTGACATGGTGGGGGTCGGTGGTTCGAGTCCACTCGGACGCACCATATTGCTGAACATCTCTCTTCCCATCGCGTTATAATCTTCGTTGATATTTCTCCGCCAGGCTTGCTCGTTGCGAACACACCGCGCCACTGCCACCACCAATCAGGAACGCCACATGACCACATTTACCGCCAAAACTGCCTTTTTGCCGCTCGACAATGGTCTTTCCCGCCGTGAGGGCGTGATGAGCGACGGCGCACCGGCGGCGGAAGTGCGTTTCGAGGCCGGCGCCTTCGGTCAATTGCAAAAACATCCGCACGCGCTGCAAACCCGGGTGGTATCCGGCGAATTCGAGTTCACCCTCGGCGGCGACGCGCGGGTGGTGCGGGCTGGCGAGAGCCTGACCCTTCCGGCCAACGTCGCCAGCGGCAGCTTCTGTCTGAGCGCCGGCGTGTTACTGGAAATTCCCCAAACGCGCTAATCCTGCGTTTACAGTAAGGTTATTTGCGCAACAAGCGGCCCGCAACGCGTTGCATTTGCGCCACATTTGCCGCCGTTTTGTCATATCCGCCGCGCTGTCGCGGTTTTTTAGTTTGTTTCCCGCCGCTTAGCCTTTATAATGCGCAACGTCTATCAGTTGAATGGTTTCAGCCCTTGATCTGCGAAAACGCAATAACAACACGATTTGATCTTACCCCGTTGCGCAGCATCCCCGCGCCCCCGCGCGGGCTGAATTTTTCCGCCCCACTTCAACTGTCGTCACCTATCCTTAACTATGTTTTTCACCGCCAGGCACGACCCAAATTCCCTACCGGCGAATCCACCGCCGGTCATATTCGTTTTTTTATCCATCACAACTTGTAGAAAACTCCGCCATGAAAAAGACCAAAATTGTTTGTACCATCGGTCCAAAAACCGAATCGGAAGAAATGCTGACCAACCTGCTCAACGCGGGCATGAACGTGATGCGTCTCAACTTCTCTCACGGCGACTATGAAGAGCACGGCAACCGCATCAAAAACATGCGCGCCGTAATGGCGAAAACCGGCATTAACGCCGGCATCCTGCTGGATACCAAAGGCCCGGAAATTCGCACCATGAAGCTGGAAGGCGGCAAAGACGCCTCGCTGGTCGCCGGCCAAACTTTCACCTTCACCACTGACCAGAGCGTGATCGGCAACACCGAGCGCGTGGCAGTCACCTACGCCGGCTTCGCCGCCGACCTGAAAATCGGCAACACCGTGCTGGTTGACGACGGTCTGATCGGCATGGAAGTCACCCACGTGACTGAAAACGAAGTGATCTGTAAGGTACTGAACAACGGCGACCTGGGCGAGAACAAAGGCGTTAACCTGCCAGGCGTTTCCATCCAGCTGCCTGCGCTGGCCGAGAAAGACAAACGCGATCTGATCTTCGGTTGCGAACAAGGCGTCGATTTCGTGGCGGCATCCTTCATCCGTAAACGTTCCGACGTGCTGGAGATCCGCGAGCACCTGAAAGCCCACGGCGGCGAGCAGATCCAGATCATCTCCAAGATCGAAAACCAGGAAGGCCTGAACAACTTCGACGAAATCCTCGAAGCTTCCGACGGCATCATGGTCGCCCGCGGCGATCTGGGCGTGGAGATCCCGGTGGAAGAAGTGATCTTCGCCCAGAAGATGATGATCGAAAAATGCAACCGCGCGCGTAAAGTGGTGATCACCGCCACCCAGATGCTTGATTCCATGATCAAGAACCCGCGCCCTACCCGTGCCGAAGCCGGCGACGTCGCCAACGCCATTCTGGACGGTACCGACGCCGTGATGCTGTCCGGCGAGAGCGCCAAGGGCAAATACCCGCTGGAAGCGGTCACCATCATGGCGACCATCTGTGAGCGCACCGATCGCGTGATGCCAAGCCGCATCGACACCCTGAACGATCGCCGCAAACTGCGCATCACCGAAGCGGTGTGCCGCGGTGCGGTTGAAACCGCCGAGAAACTGGACGCGCCACTGATCGTGGTGGCCACCAGCGGCGGCAAGTCAGCGAAATCCGTGCGTAAATACTTCCCGAACGCAGTGATCCTGGCGCTGACCACCAACCAGACCACCGCGCATCAGCTGGTGCTGAGCAAGGGCGTCATTCCGCAGATGGTCAAAGAAATCGCCTCCACCGACGATTTCTACCGCATCGGTAAAGAAGCCGCGCTGGCCAGCGGCCTGGCGCAAAAAGGCGACGTCGTGGTGATGGTTTCCGGCGCGCTGGTGCCGAGCGGCACCACCAACACCGCCTCGGTACACGTGCTTTAATATAAAACGTGACATAATTGTTTTGATGAAAACGCCGCTTTGCGGCGTTTTTTTTATCGGCAGTAAACTATTTTTCTCAAAACGCAACCGCGATCCGCTCATTATTTAGCTAATAACAAATCGGAGTAGTCCCATGGAAGCCGGCTGTTTTCCCTCGTTTTTTTAACTAATTTGTAAAACCAGATGCAAGTTTGAGCGAACGATCAAAATAAAGCACCTCAACACTAAAAAATTATTCTCTTTCGAAAAAAGTTTGTGTAATACTTGTAACGCTACATGGAGATTAACTCAATCTAGAGGGTGTTATAATGAATCGTACTAAACTGGTACTGGGCGCGGTAATCCTGGGTTCCACTCTGCTGGCTGGCTGCTCTAGCAACGCTAAAATCGATCAACTGTCTTCTGACGTTCAGACTCTGAACGCTAAAGTTGATCAGCTGAGCAACGACGTGAACGCAATGCGTTCTGACGTTCAGGCAGCTAAAGACGACGCAGCACGCGCTAACCAGCGTCTGGACAACCAAGCTCACGCTTACAAAAAGTAAGATAGCTTTGGTTATTGAAAACGGCGCACATTGTGCGCCGTTTTTTTTTGCCGGCCCATTGCCCCTTGCTTGACCCGTCGCGAGCAAAAAAAAGGGCTCAGCACGCTGAACCCCCACTTCATCTGTTCAATCCCGCAAACTTAGTTCACCGAACTGATCGGTGCGCCCTTGAATGGGCTCTTATTCGCCGCAGGCGCCGCTACAGGCGTTAAACTCAGCGCAGACGGACTCTCCCCCACATTGACCAGTACCGGCATGCCAGAGCGGCGTACAACCGCGCTATCGAACACGGCACGATCGGTTTGCCCATCCGCAACGAAAGCTTTCTCCGCTTTCGACAGCGCGATCGGCATGGTCTGCGGATCGTCGCTTTCTACCCGCGACAACGGCTGGTGCACTTCCACATAGCGTTTGCCGTCCGGCTCAACCGAAATCTTCACCGGATCGTTGATCACCTGCACCCGCGTGCCGCGCGGCACCTGATTGAACAGCGCTTCGATGTCCGTCGGACGCAGGCGAATACAGCCGGAGCTGACGCGCATGCCGATGCCGAAGTTGGCGTTGGTGCCGTGGATCAAGTATTCACCGCGCCCCATCGCCAGACGCAGGGCGAACAGCCCCATCGGGTTCTCAGGGCCGGCCGGCACTACCGCAGGCAGCGTCACGCCCTGGGACTGATAGCGTTTGCGGATGTTGGTCGTTGGCGTCCAGGTCGGGTTAGGGATCTTCTGGCTAATGGAGGTCACTTCCAGCGGCGTGTGCATCCCGGTCTGGCCGATACCGATCGGATAGACGATCACCTTGTTCTCGCCTTTCGGATAGTAGTACAGGCGCAGCTCGGCCAGGTTGACGATGATCCCTTCACGTTTGGTGTCGGGCAACAGCATTTGGGTCGGAATGGTCAGCACCGTGCCCGGCTTAGGCAGGAACGGATCGGTGCCGGGGTTGGCTTCCAGCATGCCCAGCAGGCCGATCTTGTAGTCGGCGGCGATCGCCTCCAGCGGGCGACCGTCGTTTGGCACGGTATATGTGGTATTTTCACCGATCAGACGGCTGTCCGGCGGCGGCAGCGGGTACTCGGTCGCACTGGCGGCCTGGGTGCCGGCCAGCACGGTGGCGAAGACCATGCCCATTAAACTCAACGCACGTTTCATTATCATCCCTATATTTTTTATGACGGTTCGCCCCCAAGGCTAACGGGCGCCTGGCGGTGGGTAAATCAGACAATACCTGATTAATACTAGCAACGCTGGCATCAAAGGCAATAAGTTCTCTAAAAATCAACATGTTATAACGTAGTCAACGTCGTTGATTGTCAACGAAACGTCAACGGATAAGCTGCTGAAATATCACTGAATTGGCGACGTTGCCTGGGAGAAACGGAGGGATTGTAAAGACTCATTGACAAAGTGAATAATCAATGAGCCTTTAAGCACGAGGGTAAAGGGTCAGGCCAGCTGTGCGGCTTTACTGCGAATGGCGCGAATCATCGCCTCCAGCCCCTGCGAGCGCGAAGGCGTCAAGTGTTGGCTGAGCGCCAGCTCGGCGAAAAACGGCCGCACGTCGAGATCGACAATCTGCTGCGGCGTTAATTGACGATAAAGAATAAACACCACCGCCAGCAGCCCTTTGACGATCGCCGCATCGCTGTCGCCGTGGAACTCGATCTGCCCCTGCTCATCGAGACGCATCACGATCCACACCTGGCTCTGGCAGCCGGAGATCTGGTTGCCGGCCTGCCGCTCGGCCTCGTCCAACGGCGGCAATTTGGCGCCGAGTTCAATCACATACAGGTATTTCTCCTCCCAGTTCAAACAGCGGGAGAAATTACGCACCAATTTATCTTTGTCCGGCAAATTCGCCATGGGGATCCTTTTGTACCACCGGGGACGCGCCCCGGCCTAACCTAACAGCTGATGAATGCGTCGCAGCCCGGCCACCAGCCGGTCCACCTCTTCGCGGGTATTATATAACGCCAGCGAAGCGCGGCACATGCTCGGCACCTGATAAAACGCCATCAGCGGCATCGCACAGTGGTGGCCGGTGCGAATGGCGATGCCATACTGGTCGAGGAAGCTGCCGACGTCATAGGCGTGGTGCTCCCCCAGGTTGAAGGCGATCACCCCGGCGCGGTGAGCCGGGCCGTAAATTTTCAGCGTCGGCACCTGCTTGAGCGCCGCCAACGCGTAGTGCATCAGCGACTGTTCATAATCGTGGATCGCGTTCAATCCCAGGGTTTCGACGTAATCGATCGCCGCCCCCAACCCCATGATGCCGGCGGTGTTCGGCGAACCGGCCTCGAAGCGCCACGGCGGATCGGCAAAGGTGGTGCCCGCCGTCAGGCTGACCTGACGGATCATCGAGCCGCCCCCTTCCCACGGCGGCATCTGCTGCAACAGCGCCTGGCGGCCATACAACATGCCGATGCCGGAAGGGCCATACAGCTTGTGACCGGAAAACACGTAGAAATCGCAGTCCAGCGCCTGCACGTCAACCCGCTGGTGCATCACCGCCTGCGCGCCGTCCACCAGCACCCTCAGTTCCGGCGACAAGGCTTTAGCGCGAGCGATGATGTCGCGCACCGGGTTAACGGTACCCAGCACGTTGGACACTTCGGCCAACGCCAGCAGTTTGCAGGACGCGTCGACCAGCTCCGGCAGCCGCGCCAGATCCAGCGTACCGTCCGGCTGCAGCGGCCACACCCGCAGCTGCAGCCCGCGCTCCTGCGCCAGCATCTGCCACGGCACGATGTTGGCATGGTGCTCCATCTCGGTGATGAGAATGGCGTCGCCCGGTTGCAACAGGTGGCGGCCGAAGCTGTTGGCCACCAGGTTGATGCCTTCGGTGGTGCCCTTGACGAACACCATCTCCTCTGCCGACGCGGCGTTGATAAAGCGTGCCGCCTGTTCCCGCACCGCTTCCATCTGCTGAGTCGCCTCGGCGCTCAGGGTATGGATGCCGCGATGCACCGCCGCATAGCCGTGACGGTAGAACTCCAGTTCGCGGTCGATCACCGCCTGCGGTTTTTGCGCGCTGGCGGCGCTGTCGAGATAGGCCAGCGGTTGACCGTTCACCTCACGCGCCAGCAGCGGGAATTCGCTGCGCACACGTTCAATCGGATAACTCATGCAGCCTCCCCCGGCAGGCGCTGGGCGATGCGCGCCAGCACCCGTTCCCGGATGGTGTCGTTGGCGATGCCTTCGGTCAGCTCGGCAGCGAAGGCGAAGATGATCATCTGCTGCGCCGCGTGCTTGTCGATGCCGCGCGACTGCAGATAGAACAGCTGCTCTTCATCGATGCGCCCCACGGTGGCGCCGTGGCTGCATTTGACGTCATCGGCGTAGATCTCCAGCTGCGGCTTGGTATCCACCTCCGCCACCTGCCCCAGCAGCAGGTTGTGGTTGGTCATCTGGCCGTCGGTTTTAATCGCGTATTTAGCCACTTTGATCATGCCGTTAAACACCGCCTTGCCGCGATCGCTGACCACGGTTTTATGCAGCTGGCGGCTTTCGCAATACCCCTTGTTATGCTCCAGATAGGTGCGGGTATCGCAGATCTCTTTGCCCACCGGCAACACCAGGCTGTTGATCACCAGGTTGGCGCCTTCGCCGTTCAGCTGCGCGCTGGTGTTGTGGCGCGTCAGGCCGGCGCCCAGCAGGAAGCTGTCGCTTTTTACCCGCGCGTCGCGGCCGATAACCAGATCGTTATGGGCAAAGTGATAGCTCGGCCGGCTTTCAAACGCCAGTTTGCAGTGCAACAGCCCGGCGTTGTCCGCTACGTTGGCGGTCAGGCGCGCGCCGGTGAAGTGCGCTGCCTCGCCGAGGCTGACGTAGTGTTCGATCACCTCCGCCTCCGCCCCGCGCTCGACCTCCAAATGGTGGCGATGATGCACGGTGTTCACTTCCCCTACGGCGCCGCGTCCGCTGCTGATATGCAGCAAATAGAGCGGCCGAGCGGGTGCCTTGCCGGCCGGCAGGCGAATCAGGCTGGTTTCCTGTGCCAGGCTTTCAGTCAGGTGCAGGAAGATCTCCGGCTGGATCGGCTCCGGCAGCGCCTGCGGCATGCCGTAGGCGGTCAACTCGAACTGGTAGTCGCCCAGATCGCTATCGCTGAGCGCGGCGCTGTAGCGGCCGTCGATAAACACCAGCCGGCAGGCGTCGATGCCGAGCGCCAACGCATCGCGCTGCTCTGCGCTCACCGGCGCGGGCTGCGGCTCGAGGAACTGCTGCTCCAGCAGCCCTTCCAGCGGCGTGTATTTCCAGTTCTCATGCTTGCGCGTCGGCCAGCCGAGACGCAGCGCCTGCTGCCAGTGCGCCAGCGCATGTGGCGAACGCTCGCCGCCGCGGCCTTCAAACAGGCGATACAGCTGCTGCAGCGCGTTTGAGTTACTGTTGGTCGGTAAGCCAGCCATAGCCCTGCTCCTCCAACTGTTTCACCAGCGAGAAATCGCCGGATTTGACGATGCGCCCCTGCGACAGCACGTGCACGTAATCCGGTTTGATGTAGTCCAGAATGCGTTGGTAGTGGGTCACGATGATAAAGGCGCGCTTGCCGTCCCGCAGCGAATTGACGCCGTTGGCGACGATCTTCAACGCGTCAATGTCCAGACCGGAGTCGGTTTCGTCGAGAATGCACAGATCCGGCTCCAGCGCCGCCATCTGCAAAATGTCGTTGCGCTTTTTCTCGCCGCCGGAGAAGCCGACGTTGACCGAACGGGTCAGCAGGTCGGCCGGCATATCCAGCAGCGCGATTTTCTCTTCGATGAAATCGGCGAAATCGAAACGATCCAGCGGCTCTTGCTCGCGGTATTTGCGCACCGCGTTGACCGAGGTTTGCAGGAAGAAGTGGTTGCTGACGCCAGGGATCTCCACCGGATACTGGAAGGCCAGGAACACGCCTTCACCGGCGCGATCTTCCGGATCCAACGCCAGCAGATCCTTGCCTTTGAAGGTGACATCACCCTCGGTCACTTCGTACTCTTCACGCCCGGCCAGCGTGGCGGACAGCGTGCTCTTGCCCGAGCCGTTCGGCCCCATGATGGCGTGCACTTCGCCCGGTTTGATCTCCAGATCCAATCCCTTGAGGATCTCGTTGCCTTCCACGCTGACTTTCAAATTCTTGATGCTTAACATGCTGTGTCCTCAAATAGCGCCGGCTGCGCTTAAAATGCGGCGATTAACCCACGCTGTGTTCCAGGCTGATGGCCAGAAGTTTTTG
Source organism: Serratia marcescens (assembly GCF_001902635.1). GTDB lineage: Bacteria > Pseudomonadota > Gammaproteobacteria > Enterobacterales > Enterobacteriaceae > Serratia > Serratia marcescens_F. Next base: position 49,583 of record NZ_MJAO01000015.1, read on the forward strand.
CGCCTCAACGGCGAACTCCAGCGGCAACTCGGAGAAAACGTCCTTACAGAAACCGTTGACGATCATCGAAATGGCGTCATCCTCGCTGATGCCGCGTTGCAGGCAGTAGAACAGCTGGTCGTCGCCGATCTTCGAGGTGGTGGCTTCGTGCTCCAGCTGTGCGCTGTTGTTGCGCGCTTCGACGTAAGGGAACGTGTGGGCGCCGCTGTCCGGCCCGATCAGCATCGAGTCGCACTGGGTAAAGTTGCGGGCGTTTTCCGCCCCCGGCAGAATTTTCACCAGGCCGCGATAGGTGTTCTCACTGTGGCCGGCGGAGATGCCTTTGGCGATGATGGTCGAACGGGTGTTTTTGCCGATGTGGATCATCTTGGTGCCGGTATCCGCCTGTTGATGGCCGTTGGTCAGCGCCACCGAGAAGAATTCACCGATCGAGTTATCGCCCTGCAGGATCACGCTCGGGTATTTCCAGGTGATGGCTGAGCCGGTTTCCGACTGGGTCCAGGACATTTTCGAGCCGGCGCCTTCGCACAGCGCGCGCTTGGTGACAAAGTTGAGAATGCCGCCCTGGCTGTCGCCGCCGGAGAACCAGTTCTGCACCGTCGAGTATTTCACTTCGGCGTCTTTATGCAGGATCACTTCCACCACCGCCGCGTGCAGCTGGTAGCTGTCGCGCACCGGGGCGGAGCAGCCTTCGATGTAGCTGACATAGCTGCCTTCGTCGGCGATCAGAATGGTGCGCTCGAACTGGCCGGTTTTGGCGGCGTTGATGCGGAAGTAGGTCGACAGCTCCATCGGGCAGCGCACGCCCTTCGGCACATAGACGAAAGTGCCGTCGGAGGCCACCGCGGCGTTCAGCGCGGCGAAGAAGTTATCGTTGGACGGCACTACGCGCCCCAGATACTGGCGCACCAGATCCGGGTATTCCTGGATAGCTTCGCCGAACGAGCAGAAGATCACCCCGCTCTCCGCCAGTTTTTCGCGGTAAGTGGTGGCGACCGAGACCGAGTCGAAGATGGCGTCCACCGCCACCTCGCTGCCCTCACGCACCGGCACGCCGAGCTGGTTGAACGCCAGCTCAACTTCACTGGTCAGGTAATCTTTTTCCGTCGCCGCGCCCGGTTGCTGCTCGGCGCCGGGTTGCGAACCGCAGGCATCGTCGCAGCTGCCGCAGGACGGCGCCGAATAGTAACTGTAGTCCTGGTAGTTCAGGCGTTCATAATTGGCCTTCAGCCAGTGTGGTTCTTCCATCTGCAACCAGGCGCGATAAGCCTCGAGGCGGAATTCCAACATCCACGCCGGTTCATTGCGCTTGGCCGAGATGGCGCGCACCACCTCTTCGTTGATGCCCTTGGCCAACTCATCGGTAGCCAGCTGGGTGAAGAAACCTTCTTTATAGCGACCTTCGCTGACCCAAGCCTGCACTTCATTAGGCATTTCTACATTGCTTCGTGTCATGTTGATTGCATCGCTCAAACGCCAAAGCTTTCGCCACACCCGCAGGCATGCTGAGCTTTAGGATTGTTGAATTTGAATATCTGATTCAGCCCTTCGCGGACATAATCTACCGTGGTGCCATCGATAAACGGCATGGCCTTCAGCGGCACATAGAGTTTGGCGCCGTCGCGTTCAAACAGCAGATCGTCATCGGCAGGTTCGCGCGCGAGATCCAGCACATAGGCAAAGCCGGCGCAGCCGGATTGTTTCACCCCTAGCTGCAGCCCTTTCACCTGCGGATCCTGCTGCATCAGTTTGCTTATTTGTCTTACGGCGCTGTCGCTGAGCGAAATGCCTTGCCAGACATGGTCGTCCAGAGAAAAAGTGCCGACATTTTCCGTTTGCATAGGGTCTACCTCACACTCGTGTTTAGCCACAGCCATTCTGGGTTGCTTATATGTTAGTGATAACGATTATCACTTCAACCGTTTGTTTTGCGGGGGTATGCGCCGCGAGCGCGGTTTTTCGCTGCGGCGTGCGGCAAGCCAACGGGACACCCGCGGCGGCTTGCGGTGTCAGGCGGCCAGACATTTATTCCATCCATATGAATTTGTTTTACATTTTTCATCACCGCACCGTGTTTCCCGGTGGCCCGCCAGCGTTACAGCGCCGCGGTGCATTGCCGATCTAAACATTCATAGAAAATACCTATTTCTGCATTCTGTCTGTCGTAAATGTGCGTTTATCGGCATTTCTCCCCGCTGAGTGAACACACGGCCTTCAGTTTAAAGTTTAGTCGCTCTGTATGAGGTTGGGCCGGCGGCGGCCCATTGCCGCCCCGTGCGAATAAAAAACGTCGCGCCGGGGATTGATTGGTAGCGCGGCAGTTTATATGATAATGATTATCATTCAATTTCAATGTAGGCACGAAGCCAATGACTCTTTCGATCAACGCATGGTTGCTGGGCAAGATTGATGAATACAAATTCAGCGTGCGCGACGCCACGGTGGACTTTTATATGGCCGAAGCGGCGCTGCGGCGGCCGGAGTGCAATATTGATCATCTGAAGCGGTACAACAGCGTCAGCCTCACCATGGCCAACCTGTGTCTGGAGAACGGCGATGACGACAGCTACCTGCACGCGCTCAGCAAGCTGCATAACCGGCTGATCGTCGAGATCAACAACCCGCAGCGCTGCCAGCTGTTTCGGGTGCAAAGCTACCACTTTGCACGCCACACGCTGACGCTGATCTGCCAAAAATACGCGATGGAAGGCATCTGGGAGAAGGCGAACGCGTTTCAGAAAGACTTCGTCAAACGCGTGCCGTTTCAACTGTAAAGCGAAGCGCTCCGCAGGCCGACGGCCTGCGGAAACCGGCAAGAATCAGTCGATGACCGCCGTGGTCAGACGCGAGGTGCAGCACAGCCGATCGCGCGCGTCGAAGATTTCGATCTGCCACACCTGGTGACGGCGGCCAACGTGCAGCGCACGGCATACCCCGCGTACCTGGCCATCGAACACCGCGCGCAGATGGTTGGCGTTAATTTCCAGCCCCACCACTTTCTGCTCGCCCTCGCTGCACAGGTAACCGGCCATCGAGCCCATCGACTCCGCCAGCACCACCGACGCCCCGCCGTGCAGCAGCCCGAACGGTTGCCGAGTGCGGCCGTCCACCGGCATGGTGGCCTCCAGGAAATCTTCGCCCAGCTGGGTAAACTCGATGCCTACATGGCTGACCATGCAGCCGTCACCGGCGCGGTTCAGCTGCTCCAGCGATGTTTCACGTTTCCACAATTTCACTCAATCATCTCCAGAAGTGCCTGTAATGGGTGGCGCACGCCATTGCCCTCGATGCGTTTCACCTGGCTGCGGCAGGAATAGCCGGTCGCCAGGCAGCGCTGCCGCGGCAAACGCTGCAGCGTCGGATGCCATGATAGCTCATAAATGCCAAGCGAGTTTTGCAGGTTCTTGGCTTCATGGCCGTACGTGCCGGCCATGCCGCAGCAGCCGACGCTGACGTTCTCCAGTTTGGCGCCGAAGCGGGCGAAGATCGCCGCCCACTGTTGACCACTGGCTGGCAGCGCGGTGGTTTCGGTGCAGTGGCCGAACAGATACCACGGCTCGCCGGTCGCCGGCTGTTCGGCGCGCTCCCCGATCCGCTGTTGCAACCACTCATGCACCAGCTGCACCTGGAAATCGCCGCGCTCGGTGCCGAGGATCTCGCGGTATTCGTCGCGGTAACACAACACCAGCGCCGGATCGACCCCCACCAGCGGCATGCCGAGCTGCGCCACGCGATTGAGGAAATCGGCGGTCTTGCGCGCGGTGCGGGCGAAACGCGTCAGGAAACCTTTCACATGCTGCGCCTTGCCGTTCGGCGAGAACGGCAGCAGCACCGGTTTATAGCCGAGCTTCTCCACCAGCCGAACAAAGTCCGCCACCACTTTGGCGTCGTAATAGCTGGTGAACGGATCCTGGACGATCAACACGTGTTCTTCACGCTGCTCGGCACTCAACCCTTCCAACTGTTCAAGCGTCAGGGTGGTTGCACGGTGGCCGGACAGCTGCTGGCGCAGCGTCGGGCTGGACAACAGCGGCAGGTCGACCATGCCGATGGTGTTGCGGCTCATCTCCCGCAGCCACGGCTGGCGGAAGAAGAAGTTGAACACCTTCGGCGCGCGTGCCATCAACGGGGTATAGCTCTCCACGCCGGCGACCATATAGTCGCTCACCGGGCGCAGATAGCGGGTGTGGTAGAGCTGCAGGAAGCGCGAACGGAACCCCGGCACGTCAATCTTGATCGGGCACTGGGTGGAGCAGGCTTTGCAGGCCAGGCAGCCGGACATCGCCTCTTTCACTTCGTGCGAGAAGTCGTACTCGCCCTTACCGGCGTGCCAGCTGTTGCGGGTCTTCTCGATCACACCGCGCAAGCTGAGGCGCTGCTGCGGCAGCTGTTTCTCCAGCGCCAGCGGATCGACGCCCTGCTCGGCCAACAGACGCAGCCACTCGCGCACCAGCGTCGCCCGCCCTTTCGGTGAATGAATGCGGTTGCCGCTGATCTTCATCGACGGGCACATCGGGCTACGCACGTCGAAGTTGAAGCACAGGCCGTTGCCGTTACACTCCAGCGCGCCGCGGAACGCGGTACGCACCTCGACCGGGATTTGGCGATCGAAGGTGCCGCGCTTGACCGCGTCCACCTGCATCATCGGAGCATCCACCGCCAGCGGCGCACAGATCTTGCCTGGGTTCAAACGGTTATCCGGATCGAACGCCGCCTTGATACGGCGCAGCTCCTCGTACAGCGTTTCCCCAAAAAATTCGGGGCTGTATTCGGCGCGGAAGCCCTTGCCGTGTTCACCCCACAGCAGGCCACCATATTTGGCGGTCAGCGCCACCACCTGATCGGAAATCTGCTTCATCAGCATTTCCTGCTGGGGATCGCACATGTCGAGCGCCGGGCGCACATGCAGCACCCCGGCATCGACGTGGCCGAACATGCCGTAGCTCAGGTTATGGTCGTCGAGCAGTTGACGGAACTCGACGATATAGTCCGCCAGGTGCTGCGGCGGCACGCAGGTGTCTTCGGCGAACGGGATCGGCTTGGCGCGCCCTTTGGCATTGCCCAGCAGCCCGACCGCCTTCTTGCGCATGTTGTAAATGCGTTCAATGCCCGCCATATCGCCGCAGATCTGATAACCGATTACGCCGCCCTGCCGCTGTGCAATCAATTCGTCCAGCCGTTGGCACAGGGCCTCCATCTGGCCGTCGATCAGCGCCCGGTCGTCGCCGGCGAACTCGACGATATTCAGCCCGAGCATTTCTTTATCCGGCACGTCGGCAATCAGTTCGTTCACCGAGTGCCAGACGATGTCTTCACGCGCCAAGTTCAGCACCTTGGAATCGATGGTTTCCACCGACAGCGCCTTGGCTTCGACCATAAAGGGCGCATTGCGCAGCGCCGAGTCGAAGGAGTCGTACTTCACATTGACCAGGCGGCGTACCTGCGGCAGCGGCGTGATATCCAGCCGCGCTTCGGTGATAAACGCCAACGTGCCCTCGGCGCCGGTCAGGATGCGCGTCAGATCGAAGGTTTGCAGATCGTCGCTCAGCACGTGGCGCAGATCGTAACCGGTGAGGAAACGGTTGAGCTTGGGGAATTTTTCCAGGATCAGCGCGCGCCGGTCGCGGCAACGGTGCAGCACCGTGCGGTAGATACGCCCTTCGGCGGTCTCTTCCAGAGCAATCGTTTCCGCCAGCGCCGTCGGCATGGCGCGGGTGTCGATCATCTCGCCGCCCAGCAGCACCGCCCGCAGGCCCAACACGTGATCGGAGGTTTTGCCGTACACCAGCGAGCCCTGGCCAGAGGCGTCCGTGTTGATCATGCCACCCAACGTGGCGCGGTTGCTGGTGGACAGTTCCGGCGAAAAGAAGTAGCCGAACGGCCGCAGGTATTGATTAAGCTGATCCTTGATCACCCCGGCTTCGACTTTCACCCAGCCCTGCTCGACGTTGATTTCCAGGATGCGGTTCATATGACGCGACATATCGACCACGATGCCGGTATTGAGCGCCTGGCCGTTGGTGCCGGTGCCACCGCCGCGCGGGCTGAAGGTCAGCGTATTGAAACGCTCTTCCCCCGCCAGGCGGGCAATCAGCGCCACGTCGGCGGTGGAACGGGGGAACACCACCGCATCGGGCAACAGCTGATAGATGCTGTTGTCGGTAGCCATTGTCAGCCGGTCGGCGTAGCTGGTGGCGGTATCGCCGTTGAACCCGTTTTGCTTCAGTGCTTCCAAAAAGTCGAGCACCCGTTGAACGAGGCCGGGCGCCTGAGAAATCTGTGGGATCATTCGCTTTTTTGACCCTGTCCGTCTATTTTTTATGCGCTGATGTACGCTGAATCGGGCCTTTAATTCAGACCCACCCTATTTTTTAGTGACACTAAAAACTAACATACTCGTTTAGTGAAGGCATTCACATTATTACCGCCCTGCGAGCGCCGCCACAGGCGGCCGCCCGGCGGTGAGAAACCGACCGACAGGCACCCCCGATTCGCCGGTGCCAGGGATTTAATTGACCAGGATGAGAGCCCATTGATGCCACTTCCGCAATCGCGTTACGACTTACCGCGAATTATCTTCGGCGTGCTGTTTATCGCCATCATGATCGTCGCCTGTTTTTGGGTGATCCAACCGTTTATTCTCGGCTTCGCCTGGGCCGGCATGGTGGTGATCGCCACCTGGCCACTGCTGCTCAAACTGCAAAAGTTGTTATGGGGGCGCCGCTCGCTGGCGGTGCTGGTCATGACCCTGCTGCTGATCCTGCTGTTCATTCTGCCGATCTCTTTGCTGATCAGCAGCGTGGTGGATAACAGCGCGCCGCTGATCGCCTGGGCCAGTTCGCCGGGCAAACTGCATATTCCCGATCTCGCCTGGCTCCAGTCCCTCCCGATGATCGGCGACAAGCTTTACACCAGTTACCATACGCTGATTAACGCCGGCGGCGCCGCGCTGCTGGCGAAGGTGCAGCCGTATTTCGGCCAGACCGCCACCTGGTTCGTGGCGCAGGCGGCGCATATCGGCCGTCTGCTGCTGCACTGCGCGCTGATGCTGCTGTTCAGCGCCTTGTTGTACGCACGCGGCGAGCAAGTAGCGCTGGGTATTCGCCACTTTGCGGTGCGCCTCGGTTCCGAACGCGGCGACGCGGCGGTGCTGCTGGGCGGCCAGGCGATCCGCGCGGTGGCGCTGGGCGTGGTGGTGACGGCATTGGTGCAATCGGTGCTGGGCGGCATCGGTCTGGCGGTGAGCGGCATTCCGGCCGCGACCCTGCTGACGATGCTGATCTTCATCTGCTGCGTGGCACAACTGGGGCCGCTGTTGGTGCTGGTGCCGGCCATCATCTGGCTGTACTGGCACGGCGACACCACCTGGGGCACCGTGCTGCTGGTCTGGAGCTGCGTCGTGGCCACGCTGGATAACGTGTTGCGCCCGGTGCTGATCCGCATGGGCGCCGATCTGCCGCTGTTGCTGATCCTCTCCGGCGTTATTGGCGGTTTGCTGGCCTTCGGCATGATCGGCCTGTTCATCGGCCCGGTGGTGTTGGCGGTGTCTTACCGTCTGCTGACCGCCTGGATGAATGAAGCACCGGAGCCCACGAACGCGCCGGAGCACGTCATCGAAGAGTTGGAAAAACGCTAATCTCCCCCTTCCGCCCGCATCGTCGGGCGGAATATTTCCCCGCCGTCGTTTATATCTACCTAATTCGGGTAATATCTTCGCCAATTATATTGCCGTGGTTTGCTGATTAGCAGAACGACAAATTAAAGATGCAATGTCAATCCGTGTTTGCCGCGAGACGCTAAAAGAGATAACTTCTGTAAATAAAATGTGATGCCGCTATCGATTAGGATGATTCTTAATGACTAGTCGCGTTCAAATATCTAGTATTATGGGCATCTATTGCTTCAAATCACTGATTTTAAAGCAACCTTTCGGAACAATGTAATGCCATACATGTGAATTGCTGTGTGTAGTCTTTGCCCATCTCCTACGATGGGCTTTTTTTTATTCTTTTTTCGCCAAATTGATTATTTTGCACGCCGTTATTTACATTCAGAAATAAAAAGGCCGCAGCGTAAACTGCGGCCTTGCGTTAATACCTTAGCAACGCCGTGGCATTATTTCTTGTTCGACAAATTGATCCAAGTTTGCACCACGGTATCCGGATTGAGCGACAGGCTGTCGATGCCCTGCTCCATCAGCCACTCGGCGAAGTCTTCGTGGTCGGATGGCCCCTGGCCGCAGATGCCGACATATTTGCCGTGGCGCTTGGCCGCCTGAATCGCCATCGACAGCAGCGCTTTTACCGCCTCGTTGCGCTCGTCGAACAGTTCCGACACCACGCCGGAATCGCGATCCAGCCCCAGCGCCAGCTGAGTCATGTCGTTGGAACCGATGGAGAAACCGTCGAAGTGCTCCAGGAACTGATCCGCCAACAGCGCATTGGACGGGATCTCGCACATCATGATCACTTTCAGCCCGTTTTCACCACGCTTCAGGCCCTGACGCGCCAGCTCGGCCACCACCGCTTCCGCCTGCGCCACGGTGCGCACGAACGGCACCATGATCTCGACGTTGGTCAGCCCCATTTCGTTACGCACGCGTTTCACCGCCTCGCACTCCAGCGCGAAGCAATCGCGGAAACTGTCGGCCACGTAGCGACCGGCGCCGCGGAAGCCCAGCATCGGGTTCTCTTCGTGCGGCTCATACTTGTCGCCGCCCACCAGGTTGGCGTACTCGTTGGATTTGAAGTCGGACAGGCGCACGATCACGCGCTTCGGCCAGAAGGCGGCGCCCAGCGTCGCGATGCCTTCAGTCAGGCGGCCGACGTAGAACTCGACCGGGTGATCATAACCCTGCATCAGCGCACGGATCTCATTTTGCAGCGCCGGCGTCTGCTGGTCGAACTCCAGCAGCGCGCGCGGGTGCACGCCGATCATGCGGTTGATGATAAATTCCAACCGCGCCAGGCCCACGCCCTCATTCGGCAAACGCGCGAAGTCGAAGGCGCGATCCGGGTTGCCGACGTTCATCATGATCTTCAGCGGCAGATCCGGCAATTCGGTCACTTCAGAGCTCTGCACGCTGAAATCCAGCATATCGCTGTAAACGAAGCCGGTGTCGCCTTCCGCGCAGGACACGGTGACTTTCTGGCCGTCTTTCAGCACGTCGGTGGCATGGCCGCAGCCCACCACCGCCGGAATACCCAGCTCACGGGCGATGATCGCCGCATGGCAGGTGCGCCCGCCACGGTTGGTGACGATCGCGGCGGCCTTTTTCATGATCGGTTCCCAGTCCGGGTCGGTCATGTCGGTCACCAGCACGTCGCCCGGCAGGATGCGATCCATTTCGCTGATGTCGTGGATCACTTTCACCGGACCAGCGCCGATGCGGTGGCCGATGGCACGGCCTTCCACCAGCACCGGGCTGGAGCCGTTCAGCTGGTAGCGTTCCATGGTCTGCTCGTTGGAGCGGACGGTCTCCGGGCGCGCCTGCACGATCAGCAGCTTGCCGGTGTGGCCGTCTTTCGCCCACTCGATATCCATCGGGCGGCCGTAATGTTTTTCGATCAGGATCGCCTGGTGCGCCAGCGCCTGCACTTCGTCATCCGTCAACGAGAAACGGCTGCGCTGCGCTTCCGGCACGTCTTCGATGCGCACCTGCTTGCCGTGATCCTGCGACGGCGCGTACACCATACGGATTTTCTTCGAGCCCAGGTTGCGGCGGACGATCGCCGGCTTGCCCTTTTGCAGCGTCGGTTTGTGCACGTAAAACTCATCCGGGTTCACCGCGCCCTGCACCACCATTTCGCCCAGGCCGAAGGCGGAAGTGATGAACACCACCTGATCGAAGCCGGACTCGGTGTCGATGGTAAACATCACGCCCGAGGAGGCCAGATCGGAGCGCACCATGCGCTGCACGCCTGCCGACAGCGCCACGCCGCGGTGGTCGTAGCCCTGGTGCACGCGATAAGAGATGGCGCGGTCGTTGAACAGCGACGCGAACACGTGCTTGATCGCCACCATCACGGCGTCGATACCCTGCACGTTGAGGAAGGTTTCCTGCTGGCCGGCGAAGGAGGCGTCCGGCATATCTTCCGCCGTGGCGGAGGAGCGCACCGCAAAGGAGGCTTCCGGTTCGCCGTCGGCGAGCTGTTGGTAAGCCTGATGAATTTCACGTTCGAACTCGGCGTGGAACGGCGTGTCGATCACCCACTGGCGGATCTGGGCGCCGGCCTTGGCCAATTGTGCAACGTCGTCAACGTCAGTCTGATCCAGTAACTGATAGATGCGCTGGTTAACACCGCTTTGTTCGAGGAAATCGTTAAACGCCTGCGCGGTGGTGGCAAAACCGTTCGGCACGGCCACGCCCAAATCGGAAAGATTGGTGATCATTTCACCGAGGGAGGCGTTTTTGCCGCCGACACGGTCAACGTCGTGCATGCCAAGCTGGTTGTACCAAAGCACATTACGCAAGTCTGGGCCATTGTTGGACATCGAGACAATCCTTATTGCTATCAGTAGGGTAAAGACGGATTTAATTCGCTTGCTTTACGGCGCCGCTAAACAACGGAGCCGAATCAGACTAGCACACTGATCCGGGGAAAATGGAAAGGTGAATCGATCAACCCACTGAAGAAAGTGGTTTTTAAGAGAATGTCCTAACCGGCTGATTTGCCTGGGAACCGTTCCCAATCGCACGAAAAGCTTAATTCTCAACAAATTACGTATTTTTTAAACTTCCGTTTTAATGACCACGCAAACGCTACCGTTTTTGATGAAAATAGCGGCAAATTTGCGGTTCAGGCAGAAATGCGCCGTTGAGACGCGATTTTCACACCCGGTAAAGCGCCGTTTCATCCGCAGGCCGCGGCAGCTCGGTTTACCGCCCCGCCGTCACAATTTTTTCCCTCGCCCCTTTACCGACGGATCGTCTGCGGCTCATGATATCGGCAGTGATAACAGCAGGAACACCGTTTTCAGGTAAGGAGCCTCAGGTGGAAAGAAGCGTTTTTTATATTTCGGATGGCACGGCGATCACCGCCGAAGTGCTGGGACATGCGGTGCTGTCGCAGTTTCCGGTCACGGCGACCACCTACACCTTACCCTTTGTCGAAACCGAGGCGCGCGCGCGCGCAGTTCGCCAGCAAATCAATGATATTTATAACGAAACTGGTGTTCGCCCACTGGTGTTTTACTCCATCATTTCGCCGGAAGTGCGCGATGTGATCGTGCAGAGCGAAGGCTTCTGCCAGGATATCGTGCAGGCACTGGTCGGCCCACTGCAAGGGGAGCTGGAAGTGGAGCCGACGCCGGTGCCGAACCGCACCCACGGCCTGACCGCCAGCAACCTCGGCAAGTATGACGCGCGCATCGCCGCCATCGACTATACCCTGGCACACGACGACGGCATTTCGCTGCGCAACCTCGATCAGGCACAGGTGATCCTACTCGGCGTGTCGCGCTGCGGCAAAACCCCCACCAGCCTCTATCTGGCGATGCAGTTCGGCATCCGCGCCGCCAACTACCCGTTTATCGCCGACGATATGGACAATTTGCACCTTCCCGCCTCACTTAAACCGTTTCAGCATAAACTTTTCGGTTTGACCATCGACCCGGAACGCCTGGCGGCGATCCGCGAAGAGCGGCGCGAAAATAGCCGTTACGCCTCATTGCGCCAGTGCCGGATGGAGATCGCCGAGGTCGAGGCGCTGTTCCGCAAAAACCAGATCCGCTATCTCAACACCACCAACTATTCGGTCGAAGAGATCTCCACCAAAATCCTCGACATCCTCGGCATGAGCCGCCGCATGTTCTGAGCCTTTCATGACGGGGCCGCTGCGCCCCGCCACCTGACGTTTATTTCAGCACCGGCTGATTTTTTTGTGCTTTTTTTCGCGGCTTTGATCAACAGAACACCATATCTACGGTTGAATTCAGCGCTTTTTGCGTTATTGTGATCGCCATCACTTCCCGGCACTCCTGCCGCAGAGAAGAACAGTTTCCAGGGAATAACATGCACAAAACAGATGAACTGCGGACCGCGCGCATCGACAGCCTCGTCACGCCGCAAGCGTTGGCGGACAAGCTGCCGATCTCGGCGGCCATCGCAGATAACGTGACCGCGTCACGTAAACGCATTGAGAAAATCCTCACCGGTGAAGACCGCCGCCTGCTGGTGGTGATCGGCCCCTGCTCCATCCACGATCTCGACGCCGCCGTCGATTACGCCGGCCGGCTGAACGCCCTGCGCGAACGCTACCAGGACCGCCTGGAGATCGTGATGCGCACCTACTTCGAAAAACCGCGCACCGTCGTCGGCTGGAAAGGCCTGATCTCCGATCCGGCGCTGGACGGCACCTTCCAGGTCAACCGCGGCATTGAAATGGCACGCCGCCTGTTGCTGGAAGTGAATCAGCTCGGCCTGCCGACCGCCACCGAGTTCCTGGACATGGTGGTCGGCCAATACATTGCCGATCTGATCAGCTGGGGCGCTATCGGCGCACGCACCACCGAAAGCCAGATCCACCGTGAAATGGCTTCGGCGCTCTCTTGCCCGGTCGGCTTCAAAAACGGCACCGACGGCAACACCCGCATCGCCATCGACGCCATTCGCGCGGCGCGCGCCGGGCACATGTTCCTGTCGCCGGACAAAAACGGCCAGATGACCATCTACCAGACCAGCGGCAACCCGTACGGCCATGTCATCATGCGCGGCGGCAAAACGCCGAATTACCACGCCACCGACATCGTCGCCGCCTGCGAAAGTCTGCGCGAGTTCGATTTGCCGGAACACCTGGTGATCGACTTCAGCCACGGCAACTGCCAAAAGCTGCACCGCCGTCAGTTGGAAGTGGCCGACAATGTCTGCCAGCAGATCCGCGCCGGCTCCACCGCCATCACCGGCGTGATGGCGGAAAGTTTCCTGGTGGAAGGCACGCAGAAGATCGTCGCCGGCCAACCGCTGACCTATGGCCAGTCGATCACCGATCCTTGCCTGAGCTGGTCCGACAGCGAACAGCTGCTGGCGATGTTGGCGGATGCGGTCGACAGCCGTTTCTGACGCTCCACAAGCCGGGGTTTCGCCCCGGCTTTATCCATCCTGTCCAGCTCATCTATACTGATCGCAACGCTTTAGCACCCGCCGAACCGCATTGGGAGCCCCGGCATGATTCACTCTCTGTTATCCATCCCCTGCGTCACGCTGCAGGGCGAACAAAAAACGCTGGGCGATTTTCCGGCGCGCGCCTACCTGGTGGTCAACACCGCCAGCAAGTGCGGCTTTACTCCGCAATACCGCGGGCTGGAAAACCTGTGGCAATACTATCGCGAGCGCGGCCTGATGGTGCTTGGCTTCCCCTGCAATCAGTTCGGTGCCCAGGAACCGGGCAGCCCACAGGAGATCGCCGACTTTTGCAGCCTCAACTATGGCGTCAGCTTTCCGCTGTTCAGCAAAATCGAGGTCAACGGCCCCGGCGCCCATCCGCTGTTCAACGAGCTGAAGCGTCTGGCGCCAGGCATTCTGGGCAGCCGCCGCATCAAGTGGAACTTCACCAAGTTTCTGCTCACCGCCGATGGCCAGCGCGTAACGCGCTTTGCGCCGATCACCAAGCCCGAACGTCTGTTTGACCGCATCGAAACCCTGCTGAAATAACCCTCTTCTGAATGGGCCGGGTTCGCCTGGCCCGTCGCAAGATGCCCGTTCGACAAAAAGGTTCCATCGGTAAGAAAATTTTCCTTGATGTAACCTTTCCTTCACATGATAATGATTATCAATTTGATATTGATTTCTATTTAATAGCCTGTTCTATAAGCACAATGATGATGGATACTGCCAACACGCCTACCCCCGCCGCCGCGGCCCCGACCAAGCACAGCGCAAACGCGCCGCCCAGTTACGACAGCGCGCAACTGCTCGGTGCCGACGGCATCGCGTTCATTACTCATCAGGGCCAGCGCTATCAGCTGCGGCAGACTAAGGCCGGGAAATTGATCCTGACCAAATAACCACAGAACCCTCAAACGCCAGCCACCCCGATCGGTTTGATCCAGGCAGCCAGCAAATCTATTGATATGTTTTATTACATACGGAGAGTTGCCCCATGCCTCTGACAGTTTCCACCCGGCTGCGTTTTTCCGCTTTGAGTCTGGCGATTGCCTGCGCTCTGCCTACGGTGGCCTTGGCACAAAACACCAGCACAACATCCTCTTCCAACGCGACGACGGCGAAAAAAGCCAACGCCGCCGACGAAACCATGACCGTGGTCGCCACCGGCAACCAGCGCAGCAGTTTTGAAGCGCCGATGATGGTGACGGTGATCGACGGCAACTCGCCGGAAAGCCAGACTGCCGGCACCGCCGCCGATATGCTGCGCCGCGTACCGGGCATCACCGTCAACGGCACCGGCCGCAGCAACGGTCAGAACGTGACGATGCGCGGCTACGGCAAAAACGGCGTGCTGACGCTGGTCGACGGCATCCGCCAGGGTACCGATACCGGCCACATCGGCGGCACCTTCCTCGATCCGGCGCTGGTGAAACGCATTGAAATCGTGCGCGGCCCCGCTGCGCTGCTGTACGGCAGCGGCGCGCTGGGTGGCGTGATCGCCTACGAGACCGTCGATGCCGCCGACCTGTTGCTGCCGGGCCGCGATAGCGGCTTCCGCGTCTACGGCACCGCCGGCACCGGCGATCACAGTTTGGGCATGGGCGCCAGCGCCTACGGCAAGACCGATAATCTCGACGGCCTGCTGTCGTTCGGCACCCGCGACGTCGGCGATTTACGTCAGGGCAACGGCTTCGATGCGCCAAACGACGAAACCATCAGCAACGTGCTGGCCAAAGGCACTTGGAAAATCGATGACAACCAGTCATTGAGCGGCGATCTGCGCTACTACAACAACAGCGCCCAGGAACCGAAAAACCCGCAGACGCCGGGCAGCTCGAGCGGCAACCCGATGACCCACCGCGCCACCATCCAGCGCGACGCCGCCCTAAGCTACAAACTGAAGCCGGTCGGCCAGGATTGGCTGGACGCCACCGCCAAGCTGTACACCTCGGAAGTCAAAATCAATGCGCACAACGCCGGTGCGACCGACGAATTCCGCAAGCAAACCACCAACGGCGCCAAGCTGGAAAACCGTACGCGCCTGTTCGCCGACAGCTTCGCTTCACACCTGTTGACCTACGGCACCGAGGCCTACAAACAGGAACAAAAACCGGGCGGTGCCGCCGAAAGTTTCCCTCGCGCGAAAATCAACTTCGCCTCCGGCTGGCTGCAGGATGAAATCACGCTGCGCGATCTGCCCATCACGCTGCTCGCCGGCACCCGCTATGACAATTACAAAGGCTCAAGCGACGGCTATGCCGACGTCAATGCCGACAAGTGGTCGTCACGCGGTGCAGTCAGCATTACGCCAACCGACTGGTTGATGCTGTTCGGCTCTTACTCACAGGCGTTCCGCGCGCCGACGATGGGCGAGATGTACAACGACTCCAAACATTTCTCGATACCCATGGGGCCCACCACCCTCACCAACTATTGGGTACCCAACCCCAATTTGAAACCGGAGACCAACGAAACCCAAGAGTACGGTTTTGGTCTGCGATTCGATGAAGTGCTGCTGGCTGATGATAGTTTGCAGTTCAAAGCCAGCTACTTCGATACCAAGGCTAAGGATTACATCACTCCCGATTACACCATGGAGATAGGGCGTGGGCCACGCGGGCCTTACTGCATCAGCTGCACCACATTTTCAACCAACGTCGATCGCGCCAAGATCTGGGGATGGGACACGGCACTCAGTTATAAAACACCGTGGTTTGGCTGGGACTTGGTCTATAACCGCACCCGTGGCAAAAATGAAGCGACCGGCGATTGGCTGGCCGACATCAACCCGGACACCGTCACCAGCTCGCTGGACGTGCCGCTGGGCGAAACCGGTCTGTCCGTCGGCTGGGTCGCCACCTTCGCCGAGCGCGCCAAGCGAGTGCCCGCCACCTACTCGGAACAAGGCGGTTACGGCGTCAACGACTTCTATCTGAGCTATAAGGGCCGCGATCGTTTGCAGGGCGTGACCACCACCGTAGTGCTGGGCAACGCTTTCGACAAAGAATATTACTCGCCGCCGGGCATCCCGCAGGATGGCCGCAACGCCAAACTGCTGGTCAGCTACCAGTGGTAATCATTTGACTATCTGGCGGACACCCGGGGTGTCCGCCGTTCGCATCACAGCGCAGGAGAATCCCGCATGAGCAACACCCTATACGAACGCTACCAACAGGCTAAAATCGATCACCCCGGCAAATACGCCCGCGATCTGGCGGCGATCCTCGGCGTCAGCGAAGCGGAGCTGACGCACGCCCGCGTCGGCCACGACGCCCACCGCCTGCAGGCCGACGCCCGCACCCTGCTGACCGAGCTCGACCAAGTGGGCGTCACCAAGTCCATCACCCGCAACAGCTATGCGGTGCATGAGCAAATGGGCCGCTACCGCAACCAGCACCTCAACGGCCACGCCGGGTTGATCCTCAACCCGCGCGAGCTGGATCTGCGTCTGTTCCTCAACCACTGGACCAGCGCTTTCGCCATGAGCGAAACCAATAAGCGCGGCGTGCGCCACAGCATTCAGTTCTTCGATCAACAGGGCGATGCGCTGCACAAGGTCTATACCACCGAGGAAACCGATCTGCCGGCCTGGATGGCGCTGGTGGAACGCCACCTGAGCGAAGCAAATCCGGCGCTGGCGCTGCAACCCGCCGAGGCGAGCAGCGCCGATGAAACGACGCAGGATAATGCCAAAATCGACGGTGAATGGCGCGCGATGACCGACGTTCACCAGTTTTTCCAGCTGCTGAGCCGCAACAAACTGACGCGCCAGCAGGCGTTCCGCGCCGTCGGCGACGATCTGGCCTATCGGGTGGATAACCGCGCGCTGTCGCAGCTGCTGGAAGCCGCGCAGCAGCAACAAAACGAGATCATGATCTTCGTCGGCAACCGTGGCTGCGTGCAGATCTTTACCGGCCAGATAGAACGCTTGATGCCGCAGGAAGGCTGGATCAATGTGTTCAACCGCCGCTTCACCCTGCACCTGATCGAAGACGCCATCGCCGAAAGCTGGATCACTCGCAAACCGACCAAGGACGGCGTCGTCACCAGCCTGGAACTGTTCGCCGCAGACGGTACGCAGATCGCGCAGCTGTACGGCCAGCGCACCGAAGGCCACCCTGAGCAAACCCAGTGGCGCGAACAGGTCGCCGCGATCGCCGCCAAGGACATCGCCGCATGAAATCATCCTTGATCCGCCGCCTGGCGCTGATGATGACGCTGGCGCTGCCGCTCACCGCCGCGGCGGCGCAGCGCATCGTCTCGATCGGTGGCGACGTGACGGAGATCGCCTTCGCGCTCGGTGCCGGAGAAGACGTGATCGCTCGCGACAGCACCAGCCTGCATCCGGAAGCGGTGACCAAGCTGCCGGACGTCGGCTATATGCGCCAGCTGAACGCCGAAGGCATTCTGGCGCTGAAACCGACGCTGGTGCTGGTCACCGAACTGGCGCAACCGGCGCTGGTGCTCAAACAGTTGGCGGACAGCGGCGTCAAGGTGGTCAGCGTGCCGGGTGACACCACCCTGCAGGCGGTGCCGCAGAAAATCGCCGCGATCGCCGCCGCGCTGCAGCGCGTGGAGCAAGGTAAACAGTTGAGCGAACGCTATCAACAACAGTTGGCGGCGGTCGATACCACCCCGCTGCCGGTCAAGGTGCTGTTCGTGATGAGCCACGGCGGCATCACGCCAATGGCCGCCGGGCAGCACACCGCCGCCGACGCGGTGATCGCCGCCGCCGGATTGAAAAACGCCATGCAGGGCTTTGACCGCTACCGTCCGCTGTCGCAGGAAGGGGTGATCGCCAGCGCGCCGGATCTGCTGCTGGTCACCACCGACGGCGTACGCACCCTCGGCGGCGAACAGCGGCTCTGGACGCTGCCGGGCCTGGCGCTAACGCCGGCGGGCAAACAACGCCGCGTGCTGATCGTCGATGACATGGCGCTGCTGGGCTTCGGCCTGGAAACGCCGGCGGCGCTGGCCAAGCTGCGCCACGCGGCGGAGCAAAAGTAATGCGTTGTCGTACCTCGCCGCAGCTGGCCATCGTCGGTTTGCTGGTGTTGCTGACGCTGCTGGCACTGATCGCCGCCAACCTGGGCGCGCTGACGCTGTCGTTTGGCACCCTGTGGCGCGAACCTTTCAGCGACGCCACCTGGCACATCTGGCTGAACATCCGTCTGCCGCGCGTGCTGCTGGCGGTGGTGGTCGGTTGCGCGCTGGCGGTGTCCGGCGCGGTCATGCAGGGGTTGTTCCGCAACCCGCTGGCGGATCCGAGCCTGCTGGGCATCAGCAGCGGCGGCGCGCTGTTTGTCGCGCTGTTCATCGTCATGCCGCTGGCGTTGCCGGTGACGATCGCGCTGTACGGCCATATGCTGGCGGCGTTCCTCGGCAGCCTGCTGGTGTCGTTATTGATCTACGGTATCAGCCGCAGCGGGCACGGCAATCTGTCGCGGCTGCTGCTGGCGGGCATCGCCATCAACGCCCTGTGCATGGCGGCCATCGGTGTGCTCTCTTACGTCAGCAGCGATCAACAGCTGCGTCAGTTCTCACTGTGGATGATGGGCAGCCTCAGCCAGTCACAGTGGCCGACGCTGACCGTTTCCGCTTCGCTGATCCTGCCTGCGGCGCTGTTGACGTTGTTGCAGGCGCGCCGGCTGAACCTGCTGCAGCTGGGGGACGAAGAGGCCCACTACCTCGGGGTGAACGTTCAGCGCGCCAAACTGCAACTGCTGTTGCTGAGCGCCCTGCTGATCGGCGCCGCGGTGGCGATCAGCGGCGTGATCGGCTTCGTCGGTCTGGTCGTGCCGCACCTGGTGCGCATGCGCCTCGGCGGCGATCACCGCTGGCTGTTGCCCTGCTCCGCACTGGGCGGCGCCTGCCTACTGTTGGTCAGCGACACGCTGGCGCGCACCCTGGTGGCGCCGGCCGAAATGCCGGTCGGGTTGATGACCAGCCTGATCGGCGGCCCTTACTTCTTATGGCTGGTGATACGCCAGCGGGAGCGAACCGGTGGATAACGCCGCCTGCCTGACGGCCCATGCGCTGCGCTACAGCCTCGGCGCGCGCCGCTTGATCAACGACATTTCGCTCAGCCTCGCCGGCGGCGAAATGGTGGCGATTATCGGCCCCAACGGCGCCGGTAAATCGACACTGCTGCGCTTGCTGACCGGCTATTTGACGCCGGACTGCGGCGAGTGTCGGCTGCTTGAGCGCCCGCTGGAACACTGGGCGCCGCAGCAACTGGCCAAAGTCCGGGCCGTGATGCGCCAATACAGCGATCTGGCCTTCCCGTTCAGCGTGGAAGAAGTGGTCAGTATGGGGCGGGCGCCGCACGGCAAACGCGACGAACGCCAGGCGATCCAACAGGTGATGGCGCAGACCGATTGCCTGGCGCTGGCGCAGCGCGACTATCGCCAGCTTTCCGGCGGTGAGCAGCAGCGGGTGCAGCTGGCGCGGGTGTTGGCGCAGCTGTGGCAACCGCAACCGTCCCCCGCCTGGCTGTTCCTCGACGAGCCGACCTCGGCGCTGGATCTTTACCACCAGCAACAGACCCTGCGCCTGCTGCGTTCGCTGACGCGGCAACAACCGCTGGGCGTCTGCTGCGTGCTGCACGATCTCAATCTGGCCGCGCTGTACGCCGATCGCATCCTGCTGTTACATCAGGGGCGACTGGTGGCGAGCGGCACGCCGCAGGAGGTGCTGCAAACGGAGATCCTCACCCGCTGGTATCAGGCCGATCTCGGCGTGGTGCATCATCCCGAAGTGTCGCTGCCGCAGGTCTACCTGCGTCAATAACGTCAAGGGCGCCATTAAGCGTAATGCTTGTCAGTTAATCCTGACTGGCTTTTTTTTATCCAGTCTCTGTACGTGACATGCAGGATGAATTGCCGTAAAAACCCCGAATTTCTCTGTTACTGCAATGAACGGCAATTGAAGAGGCCGAAGGCGCGGCCCCTTCACCCGCGCCTTCGCTTAACACCGTCTGTCCGCTGTGCGGATACCCTCGCCGCGTCTGCATTGTCGGGCGGGTCGGCTACGACAAACGTCCCTGTTAGTCTCGCCTCAACCGGCCTTCCCTGGCCGGTTGCCCCTGACAACGCTGTCTTGCTCGGCAGCCGGAGATGCGCGCCAAAGGTCAACACCCGCGCTGGCGGCTACCGGGCAACCTGTCGCTTATGAGGTTACGGTAGATAAGTTGGAGATGAGCGCGATGTTGGGCGCCCTTGAAGACGCCGAACACAGGCATAGCGCATTAGGCGAAACCGCCATGGACGGCGGTTTCAGGTAAGACAGGCAGGGACGCCTGTCGCAACCGGCCTCAATGCGGTATGGCGGAGGGAGGAAAAATCTGCCAGGAGCAGATTTGAACGCTGCTTGCAGCGGCCCCGAAGGGGCGAGGCCCAGGGATGGGCCGAGTAACGTTGGCAAAGCCAACCGTCTGATAGGCCGAAGGCGCGGGTTGCCAGGGGCCGCGCCTCGGCCCCTGGCTCGGTCGAGGTGCGTGAGCCACATGTGGCATCTCGCTTTTATCGACCGAAAACGTCACGAGTACTTCAAAAACACGCTAACTGACAAGCATTACGCCATTAAGCGCCCTTTTTTCATCTCAGCTGGAGCAGGAAATCTCCAGATGTTTGCCCCAGTCCGGCGGCAGCGCGGCGAGATCGTCATACTCCGGCGCATCGTCGAACGGCCGCAGCAAGGCCTGATGCAACCGCTGCAAACGGCCGACGTCGTCTTTCTCCGCATCTTCAATCGCCTGCTGCGCCAGATAATTGCGCAGAACCAGGCGCGGGTTCACTGCCTTCATCGCCCGTTGCCGCTCCGCATCGCTCACCTGCTCCTGCTGCAAACGCTGACGATACTGCTGATACCAGGCATCAAACGCCGCGCGATCGATAAACTCGTCCCGCAGCGGCGACTGCGCCTGTTGCTGCTCGGTTGCGCTCAACAGGCGGAACGTACGGGTGTAATCCCGCCCTTCCTGTGCCATCAGGCGCAACAGACCGGTGAGCAGGTCATTATCCTGCGCCGTCGGCGTGAAGAAGCCGAGTTTGGCGCGCATCTGTTCGCCGTAGGCGCGCATCAGCGCCGGTTCATACGCCGCCAGCGCCTGCTGCAACTGTTCGGTGGTCATCAACCCCGACAGGGTTTGCGCCAGACGATGCAGGTTCCACAACGCCACCGCCGGCTGATTGTCGAAGGCGTAACGCCCCTGATGATCGGAGTGATTGCAGATATAGCCGGGTTGGTAGTCGTCAAGGAAACCGTAGGGGCCGTAATCGATGGTGATGCCGAGGATCGACATGTTGTCGGTGTTCATCACGCCGTGGGCGAAACCGACGGTTTGCCAACGGGCGATCAGACGCGCCGTGCGTTCGACCACGTCGGTGAACCACAAAACATAGCGCTCAGCCTGATCGTCTAACTGCGGCCAGTGGCGGGCGATGACGAAATCCGCCAGCTGCCGCACCTGTTCCTGCTGTTGGCGATAGTAAAAGTGTTCGAAGTGGCCGAAGCGTACATGGCTTTCCGCCACCCGCAGCAGCATCGCGCCGCGCTCCGGCTGTTCGCGGAAGACCGGCTGCCGGCTGGTGACAATAGTCAGCGCCCGGGTGGTGGGGATCCCCAAATGGTGCATCGCTTCAGAGGCCAGAAACTCGCGGATCACCGAACGCAGCACCGCGCGGCCATCCCCCATGCGCGAATACGGCGTCAGCCCGGCGCCCTTCAGGTGCCAGTCGCGATGGCTGCCGTCCGCCAGGACCTGCTCGCCGAGCAGAATACCACGGCCATCGCCTAGCTGCCCGGCCCAAACGCCGAACTGGTGGCCGCTGTACACCTGCGCCAGCGGCTGCATGCCCGGCAGCAGCGTTTCTCCCGCCCAAATCGGGGTTTTATCCTGCGTAAACCAGCTTTCATCCAGCCCCAGCTCACGCGCCAGCGGCTCGCTGTGATACAGCAGGCGCGCATCCTTGAGCGGCGTCGGGTTCAAGGCGGTGTAGAAACCGGGTAACTGTTGGTAGTAAGCGTTATCGAACTGCGGCATAGGCCCTCCGTTTCAGCGTAGTGTAGAGCCTGTGCGGACGGATTAACACCGAAGGAATGCAGGGAGAACGCATCCGCCTGTCGCCAGGACGGATGCGGGAGGTATCGCGTTTTCGTCATGCGGGGTAAACGCGGTTTCATGCGGGCCGATAAACATTTTTATCAGCGAGAAACGACGGTGAATAACGGTAACGGAATCACGGCAAACATCACCCCGTCCATTATTTACCCCATTGTGTGTAGTTTTTTATATCACTTCTTAATTATTGAACTCGCTGGGCGTTGCCAGCAAACTTTGCAGATTATCCACACCAACGCTGGGCCATAAAAAACCTTGCAGGCCTAAAACACCGGCGTATCTGAGTTTATTAAAATACTCTTTTTTCTCTATTCCTCCGACGATCACGCCTTTACACAACAGGTTGATATTCTTTAACAACGAGTCGATGACTACGTCATACCCCTGATGGGTAAACAACTGCCAGTAAAAACGCTTGTCTATCTTTACATAGTCGAACAAACCATCATACAACGCGGTCAGCGTCGCTTTACCTGACCCGAAATCATCGAGCCACAGCGTAAACATTTCGCTTAATCGACGCACGCTCGGGTTGTTCTTCCCGGCCGAAAGATTCGGAAAACTCTCACTCATTTCAAATGCAATAAAAGGATATTGCCTGATCCATTCACACAGTGCCGGATCGGAAAGAATAAGCTCGACGATGGTTTCTTCAATATTGATGGTCAACTGCACACTGTTACCGGTAAACCAGGCCGCGTGCCGCTCCGCAAGTTTCAATTGCTCATTAAATAACTCAATCCTTTGTTCGGGGGCCAATAAATTAATCCCAATTTCGGCCGGCATGACCAAATCACCGTCAAGACTGTTGAAACGGCTCAACATCTCCACCGCCAACAGCCCACCCTCCATTGAGTAAACAGGTTGAAAAACATAGCTACTAATAAAGTCAGCTTCGAGTTGGATGTTCATTTTAATGCCACAGGATGAATGGCTAGCGTATCATCGTATATCAATATATTTTATCGATCAATCCTTCTGGGATTAATCGGAAATATCAATGTAAATGCCCATGAAATATCATTTAATTGATAGATTAAAGCTATACGACAATCGCGAAAGGCGCAAAGAAAAGCAGCCGAACTTATGCCAGATTTCTCGGCCAACGCGTTTTGGAAAAAGATATTTGGCTTAAGTGGAATGGATGAGGGCGTAAATTTGACTTATCTCCTTTGTTTTAATTAAGAAAAATCTTAAATAAAGTAAAATAATCTTTCCGTCGTAACGCCGATTTTTCCTACCGTTAACGATGACTGATTAAATTTAATAACGCATCAATTCACCCCGCTATTCGCGGCATTGAAAATGTAAAAAAGTGCCCAGCTTGATTTTCAGGAAATCTGCGCTACGCGCCTTTCAACGGGGCTTTAGGCATAAAAAGGGATGAGCGCGCTCATCCCTCCACCGCGGCGGCCGGCTAGCGGATCGTTTCGCTCAGCCATTGCCGCAGCTCGGTCAACTCGGCCATTTGTTGCGGATAGTCCGCCATCAGACGGTCGCAGCAGGCGGCAACGGTCTCGCTGCGGTAGGCGCAGCCCGCCAGCACTTCTGCCAACCGCTGCAACGGGGCGGGATTCAGACTGTCGGTAAACACCTGCGCGCGAACAATCGTTCCTTTCTCCACATCGAAGAACAGGTCCACGCCGCCCCAGGCGAAACGTTCGTTAAGCAGATGGCTGAACGCCGGCGCCTTGCCGAAATTCCATTCCCAGCTGCTCTGCTTGGCAAACTGCGCGGCAAAATCGGGCAGATCGGGAAACACGTCCGGCGATATGATCTCCGGTTCGGCCGTCTCGCCATAGTGAGCGAAGAAGGCCTGTACAATCGCCTCGCACACCTGTTCATGGCTGATGCCCGGCAGAAACTCCGCCAGATTGGCGACGCGCGAACGTACCGAAGTAATGCCCTTGGCCTGCAGTTTTTTAGGATCCGGGTTGAGATAGTCCGCCAGCCGCTCCAAATTGGCGTTCAGCAGCAGCGTGCCGTGATGAAAACCGCGATCCTGCGTTTCGCGATAGGCTGAACCGGATATTTTGCGCAATCCGTCGGCGGTTTCCATCACCAGATCGTTGCGCCCCGAGGCACCGGCCGTCACGCCCAACTGCCGCAGCGCCTGTAGAATGATGTCGGTCGAGACGGTTTTGTCGTAACCCGGTTTGCCGGCCATAAAGGTGAAACAGGTATTGCCCAGGTCGTGAAACACCGCCCCGCCGCCGCTGCTGCGCCGCGCCAGCCGAATGCCATCCAGCTCCATGCGCCGGGTATTGCACTCTTTCCAGGGGTTCTGCGACTGGCCAATGACCACCGTTTCGGCATTACGCCACAGGAAAAGGATTTTTTGCGTGGTCATTTCACGGAAGATGCACTCTTCCACCGCGAGATTGAACCAGGGGTCGTAGGAGTCGGAGATAAGTAAACGCAGGCTGTTCATGGCAGACACCGTTTTAAACACGTGATGCCGCCATGATACACCAAATTCAACGGGTTAAGACTAAATGCGCCGCGCCTGCCAGTACACCCGTTTCCAATAGACGTTATCGAGCGAGGAGCGGATCACCCCTCGGCTGGTCGATGCGTGGATAAATTGGTCGTTGGTATCGTAAATGCCGACGTGCAGACCGTTCTCACCGCCGCCGGTTTTGAAAAATACCAGATCGCCCGGCATCAGCTCATCGCGTGATACCTTGGTACCCAGCGAAGTTTGTTCTTCGGTCGAGCGCGGCAGCTGCATGTCGAAGCGGTCGCGGAACGTGCGGTAGACAAAGCCGGAGCAATCTACACCGCCGCGATCCAGGCCGCCGTAGCGGTATGGCGTGCCGTACCACTGGCGCAGTTGCTCATTGAGCTGGGCCACCACCACGATCGAATCCGCCAGACGGCCGCTGGGCGGCGGCGCATGGCTGCTGCAACCGGCGAGGATCAAACTGGCTAATAAAAACCATACACGCATCCGTATAATATCCCTTCATTGAACACGTTGCCGTATCATGCCGTCCGGTACGCCACAACACCGCCTGCGAGGTAAAGCCGGCACCGTGTAAGGAGAGCGCTATTTGGCGTTAATTTATCTCCCGCATGGGGAAAAAGGCAAGCGCCATGAGGGAGATAATAGCAGGAGCGCCGGTTTTGACCCTATTCCGGCGATTTTGTGTCGGATTTGCTGTTAATCAGCCAGACGCCGAACAGAATAAACAACGTGCCCAATGTTTTCAGCAGCGTAGCGGATTCGTTGAACCACGGCAGTATCACCGCCGCTAAATAGACCAGCGCATAGCTGACGCTGAGCAGAGGATAAGCGCGATTTAACGGTAGGTGGCGCAGCGCGAAGAACCAACACAGCATCGACAGCGCATAGCCGAAGATGCCGCAGCCCACCGCCAGCAGCGGTAGCCAGTAATCGGCGATCAGTGCCAACGAGACATCGGCGAACGACATCAGTGGGATTTGCACCATGCCCCACTTCATCAGCAACTGCGCCAGCGTCACCAACAGTACGCTGGCGGCGCCCCAGGCATAGCCCCTCATGAATGCACGCTCATCAGCAGGATCCCCAACATAATCGACGCCACGCCGCACCAATGGCGAGCGGTCGTCGGTTCATGAAACACCCAGCGCGCAGCCAGCGTCACCATCACGAAGTTCAGACTGAGCATCGGATAGGCCAGGCTGAGCGGCAAGCGCTGCAGCACATAGAGCCACACCGCCATGCCCAGCCCCAACAGCAGCACCGCCAACCCCAGCCAACGCAGCGTCTTCTTCAACCGCGCCTCGTCCGACCGTTCCCAACAATGCGCCGCCTGTTTTTGGCACAGCTGCCCACCACAGGTGAGCAGACTGACCACAATCACCAACAGAAAACCGATCATGGCTGCTGTTTATACCACATCAGCACCAGACGGTTCATGCGCTCTACCTTGTCCGCGGCAGGCAACTCCTGCGGCAGCGCTTCGCCACGGGACAGCTGCAACACCAGCGACACATTCCCCTGCTTGCGCGCCTGAGCCAGCCACTGCGGGAAGTCAGCGTCGCTGATCAAATGCCCCTTGGCATCCGGATACTCCAGACCATAGGCAACTTCGCCTTTCTGGCTGAACATCAGCACATCACTGCGCTTCAGCTCCCAGGCCAGGCCGGCCGCCACCCCGACGCTGTCGGTCAGCACGTAACGGCTGTCGCCCAGTTCGGCCATATTCACACGCGCGAAGTTCTGCGGCAGTTTGGAATCCGTCACCTGTTGCGGGATGGCGTAACCGATCACCAGGCACAGCAGCACCGGACAAGCCGCCGCCCAGCGCCACTGGCGGCCGTTATCGCGGGCGGAGACCAGTGCGAACAGCAGCCAGCCGCCGAAGGCGACCAGGCCGAGCACCACCTTCGGCCACTCCTGCGCGGTAAACAGATGCGCTTTCGGCAGCAGACCGGAGCTCAATACCACCAGCGCCACGATGCCGATCAGCCCGAACAGGCCGTTCAGCCAGGCGTTGGCCTTGAACAGTTTGGCGCGCAGCGTGGCGGCGTAGTCTTCCGCATAGGCGGTCATCAGCAACGCCAGCGGCGCCATGCACGGCAGAATATAGGTCGGCAGCTTGCCTTTGGCGATGCTGAAGAAGATCAACGGCATCATCGCCCAGCTCAACAGGAAGAACAGCTCCGGGCGTTGCACGCGTTCACGCCAACCTTTGAGCAGCGCGCCGGGCAGCAGCGCCAGCCACGGCAGCACCGCCCCCAACAGAATCGGCAGGTAATACCAGAACGGCGCCTTGTGCTGGGCGTTATCTTCGGCAAATCGCTGAATATGCTCGACCCAGAAGAAGTAATTCCAGTAGTCGGGTTCGCGTTGCGCGATCGCCAGCGCCCACGGCAGGCTGAGCAGCGTGGCGGTCACAATCGCCACCGGGCCGTAGAACAGCAAATCCTTGATCCGACGTTGTTGGATGGCGATCGGGAGCACCGCAATCACCGGCACCGCCAGCGCCAGAAAACCTTTGGTCATAAAGCCCATGCCGCAGGCCAGTCCCAGCAGCGCGTAAGCACCCAGTTTGCCTTTGACCGAGGAGGCTTTTAGCGTCAGGTAATAGCTGACCATCGCCGCCGCCAGCCACAGCGAGATCATCGGATCGAGCACGCTGTAAGTACCGATGCTGAACACCAATACCATCGACAGGAACATCAGCGTCGCCAGGCTGGCGCGGCGCGCATTGCGCCACATCAACATCGCCAGCGCGAACACCAGCAGTGCGGTCATACCGGTGCTGAACACCGAGCCGAAACGCACTGCGAAGTTATTTTCGCCGAACAGCCATTGGCTGATGTTATTGAACCAGTAGCCCGCCACCGGCTTTTCGAAGTAGCGCAGCCCCAGCAGGTGCGGCACGACCCAATCGCCGCGTTGCAGCATTTCACGGCTAATCTCGGCATAACGCGTCTCATCCGGCTGCCACAGCAGGCGACCGTTAAGCGGGATCAGGTAAACCAGAGCAAAAAAAATGGCCAGCAGAATGGCCCAGGATCCTTTTAGCGCCTTCATGTAACGTCCTTCACATCGGTTTGACAGCCCAGCCAACCTTCGCGGCCAGGGAAAGGAGCACGCTTGATGCGGCCCAACGGCAGTGACGCCAAATCTTGCGGTAACAGCGCGCTCAACGGGCAGAATTCGATGCCCTGCTGTTGCGCGCGTTGTAATAACTGTTCAAACATCGCCGCCTGCGACATACCTTCCACTTCGGTGTGAATGGTATACACCGGTACGCCGCGATCGTTCTCGATGGCGCGCAGAATATAGTCGTTGAAATCGGCCATGCTGACTTCGCTGCCGATCACTTCGTCGAAGGTGGGCAGCGTCACCGGGATCTGCACCGTGCCATGACGCCCGTCGCTCAGCACCGGCCGGAACGGATGGGTGCCGCGGCAATCGCTGTTGTAATGGAAACCGAAGCGCTGCTTGACTTCCAGCACGCGCGTATCAGCGCGCCAGCCCGCCACGGCGGAACATTTGACCGGCTGCCCGGTGCAGGCGCTCAGGGCATCGACGCCCAGCTGCACCTGTTCGGTCAGTTGCGCCTCGCTCCACTTGCCGACCTTGGCCTGCCACCCCTGGTGATCCCAGGCGTGCAGCCCGACTTCATGGCCGGCTTCGGCGGTGCGCTTCATCAACGGCCCCAAGGCGCGCGAGATGTTGCGCCCCGGCCAGGCGGTGCCGGCCAGCAGAATGTCCATGCCGTACAGCGAAGCGGCGTTCGAGCGCAGCATTTTCCACAGAAATTTCGGACGCAAAAGGCGCCAAAGATGGCGCCCCATGTTGTCCGGTCCCACGCTGAAGAAGAAGCTGGCCTGAATGTCGTACTTTTCAAACAGGTCCAGCAACTGCGGCACCCCTTCACGGGTGCCGCTGAAGGTATCTACATCAACCCGCAGACCGACTTTCTTCATGCATCGTTCCCTTCCTGAACGGTAGTGCGCAGGAAGTAGTCCAGCGTATCGGCGACGGTTTGCTTCATCTCGATGGTCGGCTGCCAGCCCAGCAGGCGGTGAGCGTTTTTGATGCTCGGCGTGCGGTGCTCAACGTCCTGGTAGCCTTTACCGTAGTAGCTGCTGCTCTCCACATCCTTGAAGCCGGCAAACGGCGGGAAGCGATCGCGCAGCGGGTGGTTGTTGAAGCTTTCCAGCAGCATTTCCGCCAGCTCGCGAATGCTCGCTTCGTTGGTCGGGTTACCGATGTTGACGATCTGGCCGTCGCACAGGCCGTCGCGGTTTTCGATGATGCGGAACAGCGCTTCGATACCGTCATTGATGTCGGTGAAGCAACGTTTCTGCGCGCCGCCGTCCATCAGTTTGATCGGCGAACCTTCCACCAGGTTGAGGATCAGCTGAGTGATGGCACGGGAAGAACCGATGCGCGCGGCGTCCAGATTGTCCAGGCGTGGCCCCATCCAGTTGAACGGACGGAACAGCGTGAACTTCAGGCCTTCTTTAGCGCCGTAAGCCCAGATCACCCGATCCAGCAGCTGTTTGGATACCGAGTAGATCCAACGCTGTTTGTTGATCGGCCCGACGATCAGACGCGAATGGTCTTCGTCGAACTCTTTGTCGTCGCACATGCCGTACACTTCAGAGGTGGACGGGAAGATGATGCGCTTGTTGTATTTCACGCAGTCGCGAACGATCTTCAGGTTCTCTTCGAAATCCAGCTCGAACACGCGCAGCGGGTTACGGGTGTATTCGATCGGCGTCGCGATCGCCACCAGCGGCAGCACCACGTCGCATTTCTTGATGTGATACTCGATCCACTCGGAGTGGATGCTGATGTCGCCTTCCACGAAGTGGAAACGCGGGTTGTCGAGGAAGCGGCTGATGGCGTCAGAACCGATGTCCAGACCGTAAATGTCGTAGCGATCGTCGCGCAGCAGGCGCTCGGTCAGGTGGTTACCGATGAAACCGTTGACCCCGAGGATCAGCACGCGGGTACGGCGCTTCATCACGGCGTTCGGCTTGGCGGCCAGACGCACGTCGGTGACGATGCCCATTTCCTGCGCCAGGCGGCTGCCCTGCACGTACAGACCGTTGTCGTTCTGACCGGCGACGATCTCCAGCGCGCCTTCACCGCAGGCGATGACCAGCGGCGCAGTGCTCAGCACGGTGCCCGGCTGCTTGTCGTGTTGGGTATCCACCACGCGAGAACGCCAGACGATCAGCTTGCGCTGGCCGAGGTAGCTGAACGCACCCGGGTACGGCTCGGTGACGGCGCGCACCAGGTTGTTGATCTCTTTAGCGGATTTGTGCCACAGGATCTCACCATCCGCCGCGGTGCGGCGGCCGAAGTAGCTAGCCTGGGACTCATCCTGCTTAGTGAAGGTGGCAGTGCCGTTCTTCAGCTTTGGCAGTTGCTCTTTCAATACCGCCTGCGCGGCTTCCAGCACTTTTTTGTGCAGCGTCAGCGCGGTGTCATTGTCGGCGATGGTCACTTTCTGCTGACCGACGATGTCGCCGGCGTCCGGGCGTTTCACCATCTTGTGCAGCGTGGCGCCGGTTTCGGTTTCGCCATTCACCAGCGCCCAATTCACCGGCGCGCGGCCACGGTAACGCGGCAGCAGAGAGCCGTGCAGGTTGAAACCGCCCTGCGGCGCCAGCGACAGGATCTCGTCGCTCAGCATGTGGCGGTAGTAGAACGAGAAGATCACGTCCGGCTGCAGTTCGCGAATGCGGTCAACCCACAGCGGGTGGTTCACGTCTTCCGGTGCGTAGACCGGCAGATCCAATTCGGCGCCCAAACGGGCCACGGAGGAGAAGAAGTTGTTCTCACCAGGGTCGTCGGTGTGCGTGAATACGGCTTGCACATCATAACCCGCCTCAGTCAGCGCTTTCAGACCTGCGCAGCCAATATCATGGTAAGCAAATACAATAGCTTTCATCATTCTTCTTCCTGAGTATTGTGGTCCTGCTGTACGCCGACCACTTTCTGAACAAAATAGCGAGGACGCGCACGCACGTCGGTATAGATGCGGCCGATGTATTCACCCAGCAACCCCATGCCAACAAACTGGGCGCCGATAAAGGTGAACAGTACGGCGAATAGGGTGAACACGCCGCCGGCGGCCCATTCAGGCCCCAGCAGCAGACGCAGCGCAATCAGCACCAGCGCCAGCACAAATCCGGACAGCGCCACGATGCTGCCGACCACGCTGAGCAAACGCAGCGGCGTGGTGGTCAGGCAGGTGATCAGGTCGTACATCAGGTTGATCAGCTTCATCAAGCTGTACTTGGAGTCGCCAAACTCGCGTTCTGCGTGACGAACTTCGATTTCGGTCGTGCGCCGAGCGAAGGTGTTCGCCAGAATCGGAATAAAGGTGCTGCGCTCATGGCAGTGCAGCATCGCTTCGACGATATGGCGACGGTAGGCGCGCAGCATGCAACCGTAGTCCCCCATCGACTTGCCGGTGGCGCGTTGAATCATCATGTTAATCACGCGTGAGGCGCTTTTGCGGAACCAGGAATCCTGACGGTTGGCGCGCACGGTGCCCACTACGTCGTAGCCTTCTTCCGCTACGCTGACCAGCCGAGGGATCTCCTCCGGCGGGTTCTGCAGATCGGCGTCCAGCGTAATCACCAGATCGCCGGTCACCTGGTTGAAACCGGCCATGATCGCCGAGTGCTGGCCATAGTTGCGGTTCAACAAGACGGCAATCACATGGCTGTCCGGCTTTTCCGCCGCGGCGGTCAGCATTTCAGCGGAGTTGTCGCTGCTGCCATCATCGACAAGGATGATTTCATAAGGTTGAGATAACTGCTTACAAGCGGCGGTAGTGCGCTCCAGCAACGCAGGCAGGCTTTCCTGCTCGTTGTATACCGGGATCACTACCGATACTTTTTTGATCGGTTCAACGCGAGACACGTAAAGACTCCACAACAGAAGACAAGGCATTGACCACGCGATCGACATCGGCGTCGGTCATGTCAGGGAATAGCGGTAAGGTGCACAGCCGCGCCGAGTTCCATTCGGTATTCGGCAGCGACAGCTGCGGGTAACGCTCACGGTAGAATTTCTGGGTATGCGCGGCGCGGAAATGCAGCCCGGTACCGACGCCCACCTCTTTCAAACGTTCCATCAGCTGGTCGCGATCGATGCCGCAACGTTCTGGATCAACACGCACCATAAACAGGTGCCAGGCGTGATCGTGCGGATAATCCGGCAACCCCAACGGCTGGAACGGTGAGCCTTCGAGGGCACTCAAATAGCGCTGCGCCAGCGCTTTACGGCGCGCGTTCAGCTCGGTGAAGCGCGACAGTTGCACCACGGCGATCGCCGCATGAATGTCGGAAAGGTTGTATTTGTAACCCGGCTCCACCACTTCGGCCTGCGGCTTGCGGCCGAGCTGCTGGCGGTCGAAGGCATCGACGGCCAGGCCGTGGAACTTCAGGCAACGCAGGCGATCCGCCAGCGCATCGTCGTCGGTGGCGATCAGGCCACCTTCGGCGCAGGTCACGTTTTTAATCGCGTGGAAAGAGAAGATCGCCGTGCCGCGCGCGCCGACCCACTCACCGTTGTAACGCGTGCCGACCGCATGGGCGGCGTCTTCGATCAACGGCAGGCGGTGGCGTTCGGCCACGGCGCGCAGCGCATCCATCTGCAACGGGGCACCGGCGTAATGCACCGGAACAATCGCTTTGGTTTTCGGGGTGATGGCGGCCTCGACATCGGCGGCGCTGACCATCAACGTATCACGATCAACGTCGATCATCACCGGCGTGGCGCCCAGCAGCTCGATCATGTTGAGGGTGGAAACCCAGGTTTGCGAAGGGGTGATGACTTCATCGCCGGGACCGATGCCCAGCGCCATCAGAGTGATGTGCATGCCCGCGGTCGCGGAACAGACGGCAATGGCGTGCTTACAGCCGAAGGTGGAACAGAAGTCGCTTTCCAGTTGCTGATTTTGCGGCCCGGTGGTGATCCAGCCGGAACGCAACACCTTCTCTACCGCGGCGATTTCTTCATCGCCAATGGCCGGACGAGAGAAAGGTAAAAATTGATCCATAGTTAACCCCAAACGTATCGAACTGCTTTTGATGACACTGTAAATCCCTTTCGTTTAACGAATATTAAACGCCAGAGAAGAATCGTTTCCGTGGATTAACTGCCAATGTAAGGCCGCAAGCTTAACTAAACCTTAAGACGAGACTTGTCATCAGTGGGTGAACTGATTGGTGGGTGCCGTCATCATCGATTAAAATTTTTTATGAAAATCAATGTATTATATTTATTAATAATTATTAACATGTTTTATTTTTGCCGAATCAAGCGTAGCACGTCGTCGACGTTTTTCAAGGAAATCGGTAAGAAAATGAGAGGCAGCACAATATTAGCCGATGATTACCCGGCTATTTATATTCACTGCGTTTAGTTTTCGTTTACCTTGTAAAACGCCAACGGAGAAACTTAAGCCGTGCGGGTCATGATCCAACGTTGGTCCCCTACCCATTGCAGGTGGAAATCCACTTCATAGATCTGCGACAGCAACGCAGGCGCCATCACCTCACGCGTGACGCCCTGCGCCACCAACCGCCCGGCATGCAGCAACCACACCCGATCGGCCTGCTGTAGGGTGTGGTTCAGGTCGTGCGCACACACCAGGGCGCTGCGCCCACTTTGACAAAACTCGCGCAGCAAGCGGTCCAACGCCACCTTCTGCGCCACGTCCAAACTGTTGGTCGGCTCATCCAGCAGCAGCAGCCGGCTGTATGGGTTGACGCTGGGCCAGACCTGCAGCAATACCGCTGCCAACCGCACTCGCTGCCATTCACCGCCGGAGAGCTGCGTCAACATGCGCGGCAGCTTATCCACCAGCTTCAGACGCTGGCACAGATAGAGGATGGCGTGCTCCACGTCAGCTTCCGCCGCCCCGGCGGGCCGGTGCAATGCCAAATACTGAAACACCGGCATCAGCGATACCGGCGGCTGCTGCTGGCTGAGATAAGCGCGCCGGCGCGCCAGCTCGCTCCCCGGATAATCGGACAGCGCACGCCCGGCCAGGCTGACTTCGCCCAGCCCCGGCAGCATACCCGCCACCCGCGCCAGCAGGGTGCTCTTCCCTGCGCCGTTTGGGCCGATCAGATGAACCTGCAACCCGCCGTCAATCTGTGTCGAAAAAGGCGCCAGGCGCCCCGCCACCCCAACCTCAACGAGTTGCAGCATCCGCATTATCCTGCCAGCGCTTGTTTAACCGCCGCTACCAGCGCCGGATCTTCCGGCGTGGTATCCGGCGAGAAGCGCTGGATCACCGTGCCGTCGCGCGCGATGAGAAACTTCTCGAAGTTCCACAGAATATCGCCGGCGTGCTTTGGCCCACGCCCTTTGCCGGTCATGCGCGCCAGAAACTCGCTGCCCTCCGGCGCGACGGCGTTCGGCTGTGCGGCGATCAGCGCCTGGTACAGCGGGTGACGATGCTCACCGTTCACCTCAATTTTGGCGAACATCGGGAATTGCACGCCGAAGGTGCCGCGGCAAAACGCCAGGATCTCTTCATTGCTGCCCGGCTCCTGGCCCAGGAATTCATTGGATGGGAACCCCAAGACGTCCAGCCCCTGTGCGCGATAGGCCTCGTACAGCGCTTCCAGGCCTTCGTACTGCTTGGTCAGGCCGCATTCCGACGCCACGTTGACCACCAGCAACACCTTGCCCCGATGGGCACCCAGCGTGGTGGCCTGATCTTCGATGGTTTGCAACGGCAGGTTGTAAATTGGCTTGCTCATCGGTTGTTATCCTTTGGTTTGAGTGGCAGGTGAATGAGAAAACTACCTTACGCCTTTTGCTCGGGTCAGTAACCAGATAAATAGCGGCGCCCCCAGCGTGGCGGTCACGACACCGATCGGCAGCTCCGCCGCCAGCAGCGCAACGCGAGCGACCACGTCGGCCACCAGCAATACGCCGGCGCCGGCCAACGCGCAGGCCGGCAGTAGATAGCGTTGGTCGGTCAAGCCGGTGAGACGCAAAATATGCGGGATCACCAGCCCGATGAAGCCGATCACGCCGGCCAGCGCCACGCTGACGCCGACCAGCCAGCCTATCGCCAACACCAGCAAGTTGCGCCACAGGTGCAGCGACAGCCCAAGCTGCCGCGCCTGGACCTCGCCCAACGCCATCAGGTTGAGCGTTCGGCCCTGGCCGCACAGCCACAGCAGTACCGGCAACAGAGCCAACACCAGCCACTTCTGGCGCCAGTCAACGCCGCCGAATCCGCCCATCATCCAGTACATCAGCTGCCGCAGATCGAGGCTGGTGCTGAAATAGACCGCCCAGGTCATCAGCGCGCTGCACACGATGCCCAGCGCGACGCCGACCAGCAACAGCCGCGCATTGGTCAACCGCCGACGGCGAGCGAAGCCCAGCAACAAAAAGGTCATCGCCAGCGCGCCGGCTATCGCGGCAGCGCTCATCAGCGCCACCGGCAACAGACCGTGCCCCAACAACACCGTCAGCACCAGCGCTACGCCGGCGCCGTTTGCCACGCCCAACAGGCCGGGCTCCGCCAGCGGATTTTCAAACAGCGCCTGCATCACCGCGCCCGCCACCGCCAGACTGGCGCCGACCAGCATCACCGCCAGCGCGCGCGGCAAACGCAGTTGCCAGACGAACAGCTGCGCCCGATCGCTGAACCACTCTGATGGCCATATCCATTGATCGCCGGCGCAGAGGCTGAACAGCAATGCCACCGCCACGCCCAACGCCAATAGAGTGACGTGGCGTTTATCGCGGTGACGCTGATGTTGCAGCAGTAAGGTGAAGGTGCGGCTGGTTGGCATGGCGCGGCGGTTCCCTGCCGGCCGCTTTCGTGGCCGGATAATTGACGTCTGAGTCGAATATTAGGGGGTTAACGCCACAAGGGGAAGCCTTGCGTATGCGATGGAGCAGGAAAGCAGCGGCTGGCCCTGCCCGTCATCGCACGATGATGGCAAAACCAGCCGCCGGTAAACTCAGGGGTTAACGATGCGGGCCCGCATTATCTTGTGGGTAAGGCTGACCGCGACCGTCGTCACGACGGCCATTGTCGCCACGATCGTCACGACGGCCATCGTCGCCGCGATCGTCATGGCGGCGCTCGTGGTCGCGATTATCACGATCGCCATGGAACGGATTGCCGTTGCGTTCCGGCTCACGATGCTCATAACCTCGCGGCGGTGCAGGTTGCCAGCGCCCGCCGTCCCAGTACATGCCGCGCGCATTGCGCTCACCCAGGCCACGGCCTTGATGCGCGTGCCACCACTGCGGCGGACGCCAGTCATAACCATCCCAGTAATAGCCGCGCCGATCCTGATCCCCCAGATGCAGGGAAACACCCGGCACGTTGATATCGACGGACACATCGGCCTGCGCCGCCAGCGGCAGCAGCAGCGGTAAACACACCAGCAACAGGATCTTTTTCATTTCGCCTTCTCGCTCTCTATTTTCTTGCTGTAGTGGTTATATCAGCACGCTTATTTATCGACTATCTCACCGGTGCCTATTTTCAGATCGTTTTCGGCCCCCTTACACAATCCCGACACGGTTTGCCGACGCCTTTAATAATCATAGCCGCTGACAAGGCTTAACGAATAACTGACGCACCACAGGCGGCGCAGCAATTATAATTAATCTGATTCCCACTGGAGGATAATATGATGATCAAACGCATTGGAATGTTGCTGGCCGTTGTGGCGCTGGCCTCGACGCTCAGCGCCTGTTGCTGGGGCCCGCACTGGGACGGCGGTCACCGGGGCGGCGGCCCGGGCCATTATTACAACCGTTATTGAGGCAATAAAAGACGAGTGGAATATATCAAATAAGATATAAGAATATTCCGCAATTAAGATTAAAATAAATTAACACCGTGCCGCTTTATGAAAAAATTTAATCTCAACATTATCGCTTAGGAATAAACTGAATTTTACGCCAGAAAAGAAAAAGGCCGCGCAAGCGGCCTTTTTTGATGTCACGTCACTCACCCTTTCGGGCTGGCGTTTTCTACCCGGCTTTTCAGCTTCTGCCCCGGACGGAAGGTCACCACGCGGCGCGCCGTAATCGGAATGTCTTCGCCGGTCTTCGGGTTGCGCCCCGGACGTTGGTTCTTGTCACGCAGATCAAAGTTGCCAAAACCCGACAGTTTTACCTGTTCACCATTCTCAAGGGCCCGACGGACCTCTTCAAAGAACAGTTCCACCAGGTCTTTGGCGTCCCGTTTGCTAAGCCCAAGCTTCTCAAACAGGTGTTCTGACATTTCAGCTTTAGTAAGCGCCATAGGTTCAATCCCTCAAGGATGCTTGGAATCGCTGTTTTAGAGCCTCTACGCATTTTGCAACGGTAGCGGCTATCTCCTCTTCTTCCAGTGTACGAGCGGTATCCTGCAATACCAGACTGATAGCCAGGCTCTTGTCACCTTCTGCCACGCCCTTGCCACGGTACACGTCAAACAAGTTTACGCCAACTACCTGATTTGCGCCAACTTTCTTACACTCGGCCAAAATATCTTCTGCGGGGACGTTTTCAGCCACCACAACGGCGATATCACGGCGGTTTGCCGGGAAGCGCGAAATCTCCCGCGCCTGAGGCACGGCGCGGCTCGCAAGCTTGTTCCACTCAAGTTCAAACACCACGGTGCGGCCGTTAAGATCCAGTTTACGCTCAAGTTCCGGGTGAACCACACCGATGAAACCTACGCGTTCACCGTGCAAATAAATCGCCGCACTTTGCCCTGGATGCAGGGCCGGATTGGCCTCCGCCCGGAACTGAATTTCGGACAATTTACCGGTCAGCTCGAGGACAGACTCCAGATCCCCTTTTAAATCATAGAAGTCGACGGGCTTGCGCGCCAGATCCCAATGTTCATCGTGCGTATGGCCGGCGATCACGCCTGCCAGCATGACGTCCTGACGGATACCCAGATCTGCCGCACTATCAGGCACAAAGCGCAGGCCGCTTTCGAACAGGCGCAGACGCGTCTGCTGGCGATTCTGGTTATACACCACCGCAGACAGCAGGCCGGTCCACAGCGACAGACGCATCGCCGACATTTCTACCGAAATCGGGCTTGGCAGGATCAGCGCTTCTTCATTAGGATGCAGCAGCGCCTGCACTTTCGGATCGACGAAGCTGTAGGTAATCGCTTCCTGGTAACCGTGATCGACCAGCATGGTCTTCACGCGTTTCAGCGTCAGATCGGCTTCGCGATGCTGGGTCATCACCAGATCGGCGCGAACCGGCACATCCGGGATATTGTCGTAGCCGTAAACGCGCGCCACTTCTTCCACCAGATCCTCTTCGATCTCCATATCGAAACGCCAGCTCGGCGCGACCGCTTGCCAGCTGTCGCCCTGCTCGGTCACCTGGCAACCCAGGCGACGCAGAATGTCGCTAACCTGCTCGCTCGGCACCACGTGGCCGATCAGGCGATCCAGCTTCTCGCGGCGCAGCGTGATGGTAGCGCGCTTCGGCAGTTCGTTTTCATCGGTCACGTCGATAACCGGGCCGGCCTGGCCGCCGCAGATGTCGAGCAGCAGGCGCGTAGCGCGTTCCATCGCTTTATACTGCAGCGCCGGATCGACACCGCGCTCATAGCGGTGAGAGGCATCGGTGTGCAGGCCCTGACGACGCGCGCGCCCGGTGATCGACAGCGGGCTGAAGAAGGCGCACTCCAGCAGCACGTCCTGAGTTTCCCCATTGACGCCGGAATGCTCGCCGCCGAAGATACCCCCCATCGCCAACGCTTTTTGATGATCGGCGATCACTAAGGTGTCGGCGTTCAGTTTGGCTTCGTTGCCGTCCAGCAGCGTCAGGGTTTCCCCTTCTTCCGCCATGCGCACCACGATGCCACCGTCGATGCGGCTCAGATCGAAGGCGTGCATCGGCTGGCCAAGTTCCAGCAGCACATAGTTGGTGACGTCCACCACCGCATCGATAGAGCGGATGCCGCAGCGACGCAGTTTTTCACGCATCCACAGCGGGGTTGGCGCTTTGACGTCGATGCCTTTCACCACGCGGCCCAGATAGCGCGGGCACGCCTGCGGCGCGTCAACGCGGATCGGCAGCGTGGCGTCGATGGTGGCGGCCACCGGGCTCATGTCCGGCTCGGTCAGCGCAACCTGGTTCAATACGCCCACGTCGCGCGCGACGCCGATGATGCCCAGGCAGTCGGCGCGGTTCGGCGTGACGCTGATCTCGATGGTATTGTCGTTCAGTTTCAGATAGTCACGGATATCGGTGCCGATCGGCGCATCCAGCGGCAGCTCAATGATGCCGTCATGATCGTCTGAAATACCCAGCTCGGAGAACGAGCACAGCATGCCTTCAGAAGGTTCGCCACGCAGCTTGGCGGCCTTGATTTTGAAGTCGCCCGGCAGCACCGCGCCCACGGTGGCGACCGCCACTTTCAGGCCGGTGCGGCAGTTCGGCGCGCCACAGACGATGTCCAACAGGCGATCGCCGCCCACATTGACCTTGGTGACGCGCAGCTTGTCGGCGTTCGGGTGCTGACCGCACTCGACCACTTCGCCCACCACTACGCCGTTAAAAGCACCGGCAACCGGATCCACACCGTCCACTTCCAGGCCGGCCATGGTGATTTGATCGGATAATGCTTCGCTGCTGATGGCCGGGTTTACCCACTCGCGCAACCAGAGTTCACTGAATTTCATGTGATATTCCCGCCTTACTTAAACTGTTTGAGGAAACGCAGATCGTTTTCGAAGAATGCGCGCAGGTCGGTGACGCCGTAACGCAGCATCGTCAGGCGCTCCATGCCCATGCCGAAGGCGAAGCCGGAGTAAACTTCCGGATCGATGCCGACGTTGCGCAGCACGTTCGGATGCACCATGCCGCAGCCCAGCACTTCCAGCCATTTACCGTTCTTGCCCATCACGTCCACTTCAGCAGACGGTTCGGTGAACGGGAAGTAGGACGGACGGAAACGAACCTGCAGATCTTCTTCAAAGAAGTTGTTCAGGAAATCGTGCAGCGTGCCCTTCAAGTTGGTGAAGCTGATGTCTTTATCGACGATCAGCCCTTCCATCTGGTGGAACATCGGGGTATGAGTCTGATCGTAATCGTTGCGGTAAACACGGCCCGGCGCAATGATGCGAATCGGCGGCTGCTGGTTCTTCATGGTACGGATCTGCACGCCTGAAGTCTGGGTGCGCAGCAGGCGCGTGGCGTCGAACCAGAAGGTATCGTGATCGGCGCGCGCCGGATGGTGCCCTGGGATGTTCAACGCGTCGAAGTTATGGTAATCGTCTTCAATCTCCGGGCCAGTGGCGACGGAGAAGCCCAGCTCGCCGAAGAAGGTTTCGATACGGTCGATGGTGCGGGTCACCGGGTGCAGCCCGCCGTTTTCCATGCGACGGCCTGGCAGGGAAACATCGATGGTTTCCGCCGCCAGACGCGCGTTCAACGCCGCGGTCTCCAGCGCGTTCTTACGCGCATTCAGGGCATCTTGCACCTCTTGCTTGGCCTGGTTGATCACCGCGCCGGCCGCCGGACGGTCTTCCGCCGGTACGTCACGCAGAGACTGCATCTGCAAGGTGAAATGACCTTTCTTGCCAAAATATTCGACGCGTACCAAATCCAACGCGGCAACATCCTGGGCATCTTCTACGGCTGCCTTGGCATTGGCAACCAGCTCTGCGAGATGTGGCATTGCTTTCCTCTTCCTCTGGCCGGGATGGCCCTAAGTAATTGTTATCTATTATTCGAACACGCCTTTGACCGATCTTCAAAGACTTTCAATACGTTGCCGAATGGACGACTCGGCTGCGCCTGCCGCCCATACCGCGATGGTTTGCAAGGCGAAGAAGACGACCAAAAACAAAAAAGCCTCCACGAGGGAGGCTTAGGCGCTACTTTTCGTTTCTTTTCTTACGCGCAAAGCCTCCTGAAATCAGGCGCTAAAGTAAAAAAAGAAACGAAAAATAGCTGCGTGCATGATTGCGGTACCTTGTCGATGATTGTCCACCAGTGATATAGCGGCGGCCAATAAAAGTCAATATTTGTCGCTGAAAACAAAGATTAAAAGAGGGAGCAAGCTCCCTCTTCTACTGACTTACGCCAGAGCTGCTTTCGCTTTCTCAACCAGTGCGCCGAAGGCCACTTTGTCGAAGACTGCGATGTCAGCCAGGATCTTACGGTCAATTTCGATCGAAGCTTTTTTCAAGCCGTTGATGAACTTGCTGTAAGACAGACCGTTCTGACGAGCAGCTGCGTTGATACGTGCAATCCACAGCTGACGGAACTGACGCTTACGTTGACGACGGTCACGGTAAGCATACTGACCTGCTTTGATCACTGCCTGGAAGGCAACACGATATACGCGCGAACGGGCACCGTAGTAACCTTTCGCCTGCTTCATAATTTTCTTGTGACGTGCGCGTGCAATTACACCACGTTTTACGCGAGCCATATGCTCTCTCCTAAAGTCTTATTCTAAATTCAAAAAAAAATGGCTTATGCGTACGGCAGGCACGCGGTAACCAGGACCAGATCGTTTTTAGACACCATGCCTTTCGGACGCAGGTGACGTTTACGCTTGGTTGCTTTTTTGGTCAGAATATGACGCAGGTTGGCATGTTTACGCTTAAAACCACCGCTGCCGGTTTTTTTGAAGCGCTTGGCTGCACCACGTACAGTTTTAATCTTTGGCATTTTAATTAAATCCACTTCGCATTGTTAAACAACGAATCAGTTGGGCGAATAAAACCCACACAGCGCAAGCGCTGCGCGGGTTCGATTACTTGGAAGCCTTACTGTTTCTTCTTAGGAGCGAGCACCATAATCATCTGGCGGCCTTCGATCTTCGTAGGGAAGGACTCGACCACTGCCAGATCCATATCTTCACACAGGTCTTTACGGACGCGGTTAAGCACTTCCATGCCGATCTGCTGGTGCGCCATTTCACGCCCACGGAAACGCAGGGTGATTTTGGCTTTATCGCCATCTTCCAGAAAGCGAATCAGGTTGCGTAGTTTGACCTGATAGTCGCCATCATCGGTACCAGGACGGAATTTGATTTCCTTGACCTGAATAACTTTTTGCTTCTTCTTCTGTTCTTTCGTCGACTTGCTCTTCTCGTAGAGGAATTTGCCGTAATCCATGATTCGGCAAACTGGCGGTTCGGCATTTGGGCTGATTTCTACTAAATCAACGCCCGCTTCCTCAGCTTTTTCAAGAGCTTCATTCAGACTGACAATACCAATCTGCTCGCCATCGACGCCGGTTAGGCGAACTTCTTGCGCGCGAATTTCTCTGTTAATGCGATTAGGACGCGCCGGTTGAACTCGTTTTCCGCCTTTAATACTTTATTCCTCCAGTTGATGAAGACTACGGCTGCGAATCTCTTTCAGCAGCTTGTCTACGACTTCATTTACGTCCAGGCTTCCCAGGTCTTTACCACGGCGGGTACGAACGGCAACTTTGCCTGCTTCGACCTCTTTGTCGCCGCACACCAACATGTAAGGGACTCGACGTAAAGTATGTTCGCGAATTTTAAAGCCAATCTTCTCATTTCTCAAGTCCGCTTTAACGCGAATACCTGCATCCTGCAGTTTTTTGGTCAATTGCTGGACGTAATCAGACTGGCTGTCGGTGATATTCATCACCACCACCTGCACCGGAGCGATCCAGGTCGGGTAGAACCCGGCGTATTCTTCGGTAAGGATACCGATGAAACGTTCCATGGAGCCCAAAATGGCGCGGTGAATCATTACCGGCACGACGCGATCGTTGTTTTCGCCAACGTACGAGGCGCCCAAACGGCCCGGCAAGAAGAAATCGAGCTGCACGGTACCACATTGCCATGCGCGATCCAAACAATCATGCAGGGTAAATTCAATTTTCGGTCCGTAGAAGGCGCCCTCACCCGGCTGATATTCAAACGGAATGCCGTTCTCGGTCAGCGCGGCGGCCAGGTCTTCTTCCGCTCGGGTCCACATGTCGTCGGTGCCGATGCGTTTTTCCGGGCGAGTGGACAGCTTGACGGCGATCTTGTCGAAGCCGAAAGTGCCGTACACATCATAGACCATGCGAATGCATTCGTTCACTTCGGCACGCACCTGCTCTTCGGTACAGAAGATGTGGGCATCGTCCTGAGTGAAGCCGCGCACGCGCATCAGGCCGTGCAGGGAACCCGACGGCTCGTTGCGGTGGCAACTGCCGAACTCACCCATGCGCAGCGGCAAATCGCGGTACGATTTCAGGCCCTGGTTGAAGATCTGCACGTGACCCGGGCAGTTCATCGGCTTGATGCAGTATTCGCGGTTTTCCGACGCGGTGGTGAACATCGCGTCTTTGTAGTTTTCCCAGTGGCCGGTTTTTTCCCACAGCACACGGTCCATCATAAACGGACCTTTCACTTCCTGGTACTGGTACTCTTTGAGCTTCATGCGCACGAAGGCTTCCAGCTCGCGGAAGATAGTCCAGCCGTCGTTGTGCCAGAACACCATGCCCGGCGCTTCTTCCTGCATGTGATACAGGTCGAGCTGCTTGCCGATCTTGCGGTGATCGCGCTTGGCCGCTTCTTCCAGACGCTGCAGGTAGGCGTTCAGCTGCTTCTTGTCTGCCCAGGCGGTACCGTAGATACGCTGCAGCATTTTGTTCTTGCTGTCGCCGCGCCAGTAGGCGCCGGAGGTTTTCTGCAGTTTGAAATGGTGGCAGAAACGCATGTTCGGCACGTGCGGGCCGCGGCACATGTCGATGTATTCTTCGTGGTGATACAGGCCAGGACGATCGTCATGGCTGATGTTCTCATCCAGGATCGCCACTTTGTAGATTTCGCCGCGCTCAGCGAAGGCGTCGCGGGCTTCTTGCCAGCTGACCTTCTTCTTGATGACGTCGTAATCCTTATCGGCCAACTCGTGCATCCGCTTTTCCAGCAGATCCAGGTCTTCCTGCGTCAGGGTACGGTCGATATCCACGTCATAATAGAAACCGTTGTCGATCACTGGACCGATCGCCATTTTGGTATCCGGCCACAGCTGCTTGATCGCATGACCCAGCAGGTGCGCGCAGGAGTGGCGCATGATTTCCAGACCGTCTTCATCTTTGATGGTGATGATGGCCAGCTGCGCATCTGATTCGATCAGATCGCCGGCGTCAACCAGCTCGCCGTTGACGCGGCCGGCAATACAGGCTTTCGCCAGGCCAGGGCCGATATCGCGCGCGACATCCATCGGGGAAACGGGGTGGTCGAAATGACGCTGACTACCGTCAGGAAGAGTAATAACAGGCATTAATAATTCCTTATCTACAGTGGTGACCCACACGACAGATCACATGCAGTACGAAAATTGGGTTTTGGGTTTGGTCAGCCAGGTTTCAGATCTCGCCCACAATTGCCAGATTGAAACCTCACTGGGTACACAGAATGGAACGCATACCTTCTCAGCCGCATTCGGCTAAGCGAATAGTATCACTAAAATTGTTCCGGATAAATAAAGCGCCGCCGCCCTCACGCTTTCGCCCCATCCGGCGCAAAAACGGTTTTCATGTAGCTGGCGGTGGCCAGCAAACACAGGCCGTAGCCCAGCAGTTCGCAGCCCTCTTCCACCATGTTTTTCACCACCCGGTTGTAACCGTCCAGCATCAGCGTTTGCCACAGCGCACTCATGCCGAACAGGCGTGAAAACACCAGAATACACAACAGGCCGGCGCACATCATGCCGTAACCGGGATGCGTCACGACATAGGCCAGGCCGCGCACCGTCGCCGCGATGTGCCTTGCTGCCTGCCACAGGCAAGCCAAGGCGACCGACAGCGCGAACCACACCCAGGCGCCGTGCCACAGCGCATCGAAGGCG
Source organism: Serratia marcescens (assembly GCF_001902635.1). Lineage (GTDB taxonomy): Bacteria > Pseudomonadota > Gammaproteobacteria > Enterobacterales > Enterobacteriaceae > Serratia > Serratia marcescens_F. Next base: position 94,114 of record NZ_MJAO01000015.1, read on the forward strand.
AAGTCCATCTCGCGGATCAGCATGCAGAGAAAGAAGCCGCCTACCAGCATCCAGGCGTAGCGGCGTTCAGCCTGTCGCCGGGCCGCGGCGAAAAAACCGCCGGCGATGGCGACCAGCAACAGCGCCTGCGTCGTTTCGGTCAGCGAGGTTTCATGCACGAAGTTATGCAGCCAGTGTACGTCGAAAAACACCAGGCCGACCAACGCCGCCAAAAAAGCACCGGAAAGCGCGAACGCGCCAATTTTCCCCAGTAAAAGTTTCAGTTCGTCTTGCATAATCAATCTCATTATCGTTTTAAAGCGCGCCTATGGTAGGCAGCTGAGCCTGCGGGGTGTAGCAATTGGTGCGAAACGTCGGCCTTTGCCGGACAACTGCGGCGAAAAAGGCCATAAAACACAAAATTTGTACGCCACATCTCAAGCGCGGCCCCTTTTGCCACCACCGTTCGGCGATGTGCCCGCGCTATTTGGCGATCTCCGGCGGCAACCGCTATCCTGAAACCAGTCATGACCCAACCGAGACTTATTCAGAAGATGAACCGGTTACTCGCTGTCCTCGTTGTTCTGTGCGCGGTGTTAGCGACGTTGTATGGGCTGGTGCACTTTGGCGCGCGTTCGGTGCCGCGGGCGATTGCGGTCACCGAAATGCAATTGGGATGTGAAGATGAACCTGAACTCGCCAACGATTGCAGCGGCGAAGACGACGCTCCCGCCGACGAGTTTCGCCAGTCTGGCGCGCTGAACGCGCAAGCCGACGGCTAGCCTTACGGTTGCTTCCCATTGCCGCCAGGCACGCGGCGGGCTAGGCTGTTCACTCATTGGCCGCCGTTTGGCGGCTTAAACGTTGCACAGGGAGTCTATTTTATGACGGGTATTTTGCAGTTATTCCAGGCCATCGGACTGGGTTTGGTGCTGCTGTTGCCGCTGGCCAACCCGCTGACCACGGTGGCGCTGCTGCTCGGGTTGTCCGGCAATATGACGCGCGAAGAGCGCAATCAGCAATCGCTGATGGCCTCGGTTTATGTGTTCTGCATCATGACAGTGGCGTTTTACGCCGGGCAAGTGGTGATGAACACCTTCGGTATTTCGATCCCCGGCCTGCGCATCGCCGGCGGCCTGATCGTCGCCTTCATCGGTTTCCGCATGCTGTTCCCGCAGCAAAGCGCCGAAGAGGCGCCGGAAGTGGAAACCAAGTCGCACGAGCTGCGCCATAAAACCTCGGCCAACATCGCCTTCGTGCCGCTGGCGATGCCGAGCACCGCCGGGCCGGGTACCATCGCGATGATCATCAGCTCGGCGTCGAGCATCAAAGACAACACGCTGGGTTTCGAACCTTGGGTGCTGGCCGTGGCGCCGGTCGCCATCTTCCTGACGGTAGCGGTGATCCTGTGGGGCTGCCTGCTCAGTTCCGGTGCCATCATGCGCTTGGTGGGGAAAAGCGGCATCGAGGCGATCTCGCGCCTGATGGGCTTCCTGCTGGTGTGTATGGGCGTGCAGTTCATCATCAACGGCGTGCTGGAGATCATCTCCACTTATACGCCGCACGCCGCCTGACCGTTAAACATGGGCGCGATGACCGCGCCCGTTGCCGTTATTTCCCCGCCGGCGCCTGCGCGCCCAAAATGCCCTTGCCTTCCGGCACTTCGGTAAAGCGGTTGAGGATCTCGCTATAGGTCTTGGCCGGGTCCAGATCCGGGAACTGCGACGGATAGATAAATTTCGCCAAATACTCCAGCCCGACAATGTTGTACGGGTGGTTGTAGAAGTTATGGTAGATGCCGTAGAACCGCCCTTCCTTCACCGCCGACACCTGCGCGAACCCCGGGCGCTGCTTCATGCGGTTGAAAGCCTCATCCACCTGCTGCTGCGTCACGCCATAGCCAAACGGCACCGCGGCGTTGGTCTTGCTGGCCCACTGCGAGCCGGAGACGATGTAGGCGTCCGGTTTCAGGCTGATCACTTTTTCCAGCGCCACGTCGCCGGTCGCGCCCGGCAGCAGCGCAGAGCCGATGTTGCGCGCGCCGACCGCTTCCACCAACGCACCCCAGCCGACGTGAGAGTGGGTATAGCAGCAGGACTCCAGTCCGTTCAGGCCGGCCTTGGCTTCAAAGAACACCAGCGGTTTGGGTTCCACCGCCTGCGTCTTGGCCAGAATGGCCTGGTAGTGCTGCTGATAATAATCGGTATATTGCTTGGCCTCGCTTTCGCGGTTGAGGGTTTCCCCCAGCAGCGTCACGCTTTTCGGCGTGTTTTCCACCGGCTTGAGCATGGTGTCGATAAACAGCACCGGCACGTTCAGCGCCTTCAGCTTATCCAGCACACCGGTTTGGCTCAGCGAAGGTTTGGAACGCAGCTGGGCGATCATCAGATCTGGCCGCTTGGCGATCACGCTCTCCAGGTTGACTTCGCCCTTGTCGCTGAACCCCATATCGATAATGTTTTTCGCTGCCGGCCATTTGCTTTGCAAGATGTCCCAGGTCGCCGCGTCGCTTTTCTTCAGCAGGTTGTTCCAGGCCACCAGCCGATCGAACGGGTTGGCGCGATCCAGCAGCGCCAGCGTGAGAATGTCGCGCCCGTCCTGCACCACGATGCGTTTTGGCTCTTGCTGGAGGGTAAGCGTCTGGCCGGAGGTGTCGGTCAGGGTCAGCGGATAGGTGGTAGCCATCGCCGGGGCGGAAAGCGCGGCGGCGCAAACCAGCGCCGACAGAGTGATTCGACGGTGCACGAAAAGCTCCTTGGTAAATAATTCAATCCGGGAATAGTAATGAGAATGGCTAGCATTATCAAAGATAACGCCGCATCACCCGGCGATTAATTGCAAAGGGATGTGTAAAACGACGTTAAGAGGCGCGCCGGAAACGGCGCGCCCAGAGGATCACACCAGGCCGTAGATCAGCGCCGACAGCGCGATCAACCCCATCACCAGCACGAATACGTTGCTTGCCGCACGGTATTTGCGCATCGCCGGCACCGCGCGCACGGCGTACATCGGCAGGATGAACAGGATCGCCGCAATCAGCGGGCCACTGATGGTTTCGATGATGTGCAGCGCGCTCGGGTTCCACACCGTCGCCGCCCAGGTGAGCAGGAACAGCGACACCGCCGAGATGCGGTGCGTCATGCGCGAACTGAGCGGCTTGCCGACCGCGCGCGTAACGCCGTCGATCAGGCTGGTCGCCCCTTCCGTCACGCCCAGCGAGGTGCCGAGATAGGATTTGGCCATCGCCAGCATCGCCATCACCGGGCCGAGATAGGCGATCAGCGGGTTGGAGAACTTGTTGGCCAACGTGGTCAACACCGTGATGTTCTGTTCTTTCGCCTGCAGCATGTCTTCATGCGACAGGCTCAGCACGCAGCTGAACACGAAGAACAACACGGTGACGCAGATCAGCACGTAGCTGTAGCGCATGATGCGCGCGCAGCGGCGTTCCGCTTTGTCACCGTACAGGCTTTTTTGGGTCGAAGCGAAAGAAGAGATGATCGGCGCATGGCTAAAGGAGAACACCATCACCGGCACCGCCAACCACAGCGAATGCCACAGCCCCGGCGTGTCAAAGCGCGTAGCGGCCAGACCGTGAACGAAGTTGGCGGTATTCCAGGTCGGCATCAGATACAGCGAAATGCCCATCAGGAACACCAACAGCGGGAACACCAGCATGCCCATCGCCGCCACGATGCTGTCTTTGCCGCGCAGCAGCACCAGATTGAGCACCACCACCACCGCCAGGCTCAGCCAGACGCGCGGCAACGGCGCCACGTGGAACTGATGGATCAGGAAACTGTCCAGCGCGTTGGTGATCGAAATGCTGTACACCAGCACGATCGGGAAGAACGCCATCAGGTACAGCATCATGATGATTTTGCCGGCCAACACGCCGAAGTGTTCCACCACCACATCGTGAATGTTGCCGTCGCGGCTGGAGCCGGAAAGCACGAAGCGGCTGAGCGCACGGTGCGGCAAATAGGTCAGCGGGAAAGCGAACAGCGCCATCAACAGCAGCACCAGGGGGCCGTTCAGCCCGGCATTGATCGGCAAGAACAACGTGCCGGCACCCACCGCAGTGGCATAGAGACCGAACATCCAGACGGTGTCGGTTTTGTTCCATTTGGCAGGCTGAGCGGCCGTCAGCGTGCCTGAATCGGGAGAAATCGTACTCATGAGACAGTCTACCTTAATCTGCGGCGCTAACGATTGCGCCTAACGGGATATCCTTCTCCGCGAATTTTTAATAGTAATCAGTAAATTAAAGCGATATTTCATACTTGCGCCTGATGAAAGGACGGCAAAGGATAATGAAAAATCCCCTGCGGGTCTATGTTTTATCGGCCGAGCGGGCGATTTGTGACCGGATAATGCTGAAAAAATCGGCGCGCGCAGGAAAAACGAAGGGCCCCCTGCGGAGCCCTTAAGCGGTTTACTTCTTCGCGTCCGGATGGTCCGGCACCTCGGCGCTGCCCATCTCCTTCTCGTCACGGATCATCGAGCGGTCTTTACGCACGCTGGCCACGTCGGAGGCGCTCACCGGTTTGGCGCTGTTGCCCCAGCTGGAGCGGATGAAGTTCACCACGTCCGCCACCTGCTGATCGTTCAGACGCCAGCCGAACGGCGGCATGGTGATGTTGGATACCGCCCCCTGCACCGCCGGCGTGGTGTTGCCGGTCAGCACGATGTGGATCAGCGAGGTCGCATCCTCGGTTTGCACCACCGGGTTGCCCTTCAGCGACGGGAAGGCGCGCTTGTAGCCCACGCCGTCGGTGCGGTGGCAGGCCGCGCAGTTATCGACATAGAGCGCCGCGCCGGGCTTGCTGTCGTCGCCGCGCCACAGATCCTTGGCCACGCTGTCTTCGACCGGCGCCGTCTGTTGCTTGCCGTCTTTCGGCGGCAGCGATTTCAGGTAGCGCGCGATGGCGGTCAGATCGTCGTCACTCAGGTATTGCAGGCTGTGTTCCACCACATCGCTCATGCCGCCAAACACGATCGCCTTGTCATTGCGGCCGGTTTTCAGGAACTCGGTCAGCTCCGCTTCGCTCCAGCTGCCCAGGCCGTCTTTACGATCGCCGCGCAGGCTGGACGCGACCCAGCCGTCGATCGGCGCGTTGCTGCCGGACAGGTAGTCGTTGCTTTCGCTGTCGCTCAGCGCTTTTTCCTGCATGGTGATGCTGCGCGGGGTATGGCAAGCGCCGCAGTGGCCCAGGCCTTCCACCAGGTAGCGGCCGCGTTCAATCACCGGATCGGCCTTGGCGTCAGCCACGAAGTCCGCCGGCGTCGGCGCGAACATGCCGCGCCAGATGCTCAGCGGCCAGCGCATCGACAGCGGCCACGGGATGTCGGAGTCCTTGTTGGCCTGCTCCACCGGCTGCACGCCGTGCATGAAATAGGCGTACATGGCGCGCATGTCGTCCTCTTTCACCAGCGCGAACGACGGGTACGGCATCGCCGGGTACAGGGTGCTGCCGTTTTTGGCTACGCCCTTACGCACCGCGTTGTCGAAATCCTCGAAGCTGTAATCGCCGATGCCGGTTTTCTTGTCCGGCGTGATGTTGGTGGAGTAGATGGTGCCGATCGGCGTCTCCATCGCCAGGCCGCCGGCGAAGGTTTTGCCGTTCTTGCCGTCGGTGTGGCAGGCCACGCAATCGCCGGCGCGCGCCAGGTATTCACCGCGCTTGATCAGCTCGCTGCTGACGGTGGCGTCCTGCGCCCAAACGGAGAAACTCACTGCACTGAGAACCAGTGCCGGTACAAATGCTTTCATCGTTCGCCGTCCTTATGCCTGCACCAATGGGCCTGGGTTTTTCAGATACTGCTCGCGAATGGCGCGGGCAGACCAGTAAGCCAGCGCCGCCACGGTGCCGGTCGGGTTGTAGCCCAGCCCCTGCGGGAAGGCCGATGCGCCGATCGAGAACACGTTGTGCACATCCCAGCTCTGCAGATAGCGGTTGACCGCGCTGGTATTCGGATCTTCCCCCATCACCGCGCCGCCGTTCATATGGGTGGTCTGGTAGTTGGTGGTATCGAAGTGGCTGTTGGCGTTTTTCGGGCTGCCGGCGATCAGTTTCGGGTTCATCGCCTTGGCGATCGGCGCCATCTTGTCGTACATGAACTGCGCCATCTTGATGTCGTTTTCCTGCCAGTCGAACGTCATGCGCAGCAACGGCTGGCCGAACACGTTCTTGTAGTTGGGATCGAGATCCAGATAGTTGTTGCGGTACGACTGGTGCGCGCCGTGGGCGTCCATCGACACATGGTGGGTATAGGCATCCGCCACCGCCGCTTTCCACTTGCTGCCCCAGGCCGGGGTGCCCGGCGGGGTCGGCAGGCCGGAGATCGGCTTGGTGCCCGCCTGGTTGACCCAGAACGGCGAACCGCCGACGAAGCCTTCTTTGGCATGGTCGAAGTTATCGGCGTTGAAATCGTCCACGCCCACGCCGTTGCCGCCGGCGCCGATGAACGGGTTGGTGAACACGTCTTTATCGAAGAACGCCTTGATGGTGGTCATGTTCTGGTAAGCGAAGTTGCGCCCAACCACGCCTTCGCCGGTCACCGGATCGTAAGGCTTGCCGATGCCGGACAGCAGCATCAGGTGCACATTGTGGAACTGGAACGCGCCCAGGATCACCAGATCGGCCGGCTGTTCAATCTCGCGGCCCTGCGCATCGACGTAGTTCACGCCGGTGGCGCGGGACTTGTCGTCGGTCAGGTTGACCTTCAGCACGTTGGCGTTGGTGCGCAGCTCAAAGCGTTTTTCCATGCGCAGCGCCGGCAAGATGTTGACGTTCGGCGAGGCTTTGGAATACATGTAGCAGGCGTAGCCGCTGCAGAAACCGCAGAAGTTGCACGGGCCCATCTGCGCGCCATACGGGTTGGTGTAAGAGTCCGAGGTGTTGGCGGACGGCAGGTTGTAAGGGTGGTAGCCCACCTCCAGCGCCGCTTTCTCGAACAGCTGGGCGGAGTAGGTGTTTTTCTGCGCCGGCAGCGGGAAGTCGTCGGAGCGATCCGGCGCAAAGCGGTTGCCGCCCTTCTGCGCCACTTTCTGCCCCTTGATGGTCCAGGCGGTGCCGGAGGTACCGAACACTTTCTCCGCCTTGTCAAAGAACGGCTCCAGCTCGTCGTAGGTCACGCCGAAGTCCTGGATGGTCATGTCCTTCGGAATGAAGTTTTTGCCGTAGCGCTCTTCATAGTGGCTGCGCATGCGCAGTTCGATCGGATCGACGCGGAAATGCACCCCCGACCAGTGCAGACCGGCGCCGCCAACGCCGGTACCCGGCAGAAACGCCGCCAGCTGGCGGTAAGGCACCGCGGTCTGGCTGCTGTTGTGGCGAATGGTGACGGTGCTTTTAGACAGATCCTGGAACAGCTTGCGGCGGATGTTATAGGTCAGCTCGTCGATCACCTGCGGATAAGAACCGTCCGGGTAGGTGTCGCGCATCGGGCCACGCTCCAGCGCCACCACGTTGAGGCCGGCCTCGGTCAGCTCTTTGGCCATGATCGCGCCCACCCAGCCGAAGCCGACGATCACCGCGTCTACTTTTTTCATTACCGTTGCCATGATTAGCCCCTCTCCCCTCGAATCGATACCGGCGGGAAGGGATAACGCTCCCCTCGCTCAACCCAGTCCATAAAATCGGCGCGCGCGCCCGGAAAATTAATCAGCTTCCAACCGACCATGTCTTTGTTACCGCCATGGATCGGATCGCTGAAGAAACCTTCACGGGTGTTTTGCAGCAGATAGGAGAAGAACAGTTTCGATGGCAGTTGCTGGAACTCGGCCTCGCCGGACTCGAATTTTTGCAGCATGGCGTCTTGCTGGGCGCCATCCAATTCGGCGAAAGGCTTGCCGGCGGTTTTCTTGCTGTAGGCGTCGGCGTCACTGATGCCGAGGTTGTAGATCTGCTTGGGCACCAGCGGCAGCTGATAGCCCATTTCCTTCGGCACATCGGGATTGAACGGCCCCTGCATGTACCAGATGGAGCCGGTCGCGTAAGGCGTGTTCATCTGACGATCGATAAACTCCGGCACGCCGGCTTCCAATGCGCCGGGGCCGCGTTCGTCGGCCGGGATCAGGCGCGCGACGGCGGCCTTGACGAAGGCCCACTCTTCCGGGGTGAAAAAGGTCGGTTGGTAATCGTTCTGCGTTGAGGTGTTCGTGGCAGCGACCGCCGGTGTCGGTGCCGTCAGCGCGCCAACGCCGCTGCCACCAATCACCGCCGCAGGAATTAAGGTCATCGATTTCAATAAGAAATCGCGCCGCGAATTGTTGGTTTTATGATTCGACATGTCACATTCCATCCAAAGATAGTCACAACTATTTAACCGCAACCTTTCGTTCGATACGGGTTTTTAAAATAATTTGTTACTTATTTGTATGTTTATTGAAGGTCAAGATGCGAGCAAACGCAAAGATGTTACCGGTAACTTATTGAATGAACGTAAAGATTTATCTGCTAACGTAAATTTAACTTTTTGTGCGGTTTTTTCAGTAATCGGAAGGGAAATAACGAAAAATGAGAGGCCGGTCGCGATCTGAACCCGCACCGGAAACAAAATCGGCCGCGTTTAGCGGCCGATTTGACAGGATTGAGGGTTACTGCGACATCGCCTGATAGGCGGTGGTCACCTTCCACAAGTAGCGCGGTGCCTGCGGCGCCGGGTGCTTTTTCTGGATGTGCTGATAAAACTCATCCGGGCTCATCTGATTGATGCGATTGACCGCCACGCGCTTGTCCGAGGAGAAGGTGCGCAACATGGCACCCGCCCCGTTCACGTATGAAACGATGGTGGCGTAACGCAAAGTCTGTGGGTTGTTGATCCCGGCTAGCTGCTGGCTTTGAAGAATATTGATATAGGCCGTTCCCAGATCAATATTGACCGCCGGATCCTTCAGCTCACGCGAGCTGGGCTGCCCGCTTCGTCCTTTCATGCGATAGGCGTCGCGGCCGGCGGTAGAAGCCTTAAGCTGCATCAATCCCACTGCGTTCGAGGTGCTGACCACGTTCGGGTTAAACCCGGACTCCACCTGAATAATCGCTTTAATCAGCGTTTCGTCAACGCCATAGTTGCTGGCGGCCTGACGAATGTAATCGTTGTAGACAACCGGAGTGCCTGTGCGGTTTACCGGTGCCTGCGGAGGGGGTTTTAACCAACCGCCGCGCGTTGTGCCACTGCCTGAAATATTGCTTGCCGTTTGCGGATCTTTGGCGCATCCCGACAAAAGCAAAATTGCCGTAAGGCAACCTATTTTTGTTTTCACAGAATCCCTCACTCCTTTCAATGAGTTGCGTAGCATATACAACTTGTAAGGACACCTGCAGTAATTTTTTGGGCTAATCTCAAGCTACCCATATACCAAGAGGTGATTTATGAGTCAATCTGCAACAGGCTGCTTTGTGGTGACTTTTCGCTATCAGGAAGAGGGATTAACCGACCTGGCCAAGCTGACCGGACAATTGACGCGCGAGGGATTTGTCACGTCGGTGACAGACGAAAAGGGTGTACATCATGAGCTCGGCAGTAATAGTTTTGCCTTCATAACCACATTGGATCAAGGAGATGTACTGCAGCTGGCGCAGGGGTTCGGGCGGCTGGCGTTGGGAAAACAACCGGAGGTGGCGATCGACACCTGTAAGGACTATCTGCAGCGGTTACATACTGATACATAAAATGCTATAACTCTGCGGACGGTATTATTTTTTTCAGTTGGAGAAATAACCCGCCGGCGACGGACTGGTGACGCTTGACTTTGCTTCAATTGATATTGATAATCATTTTCATTTGAGCCAGGAGACGTCATCATGCCATTGATAAATTGCGCTTTTCGCCGCGGTCGCCTTCCCCGCGCTGCCGCACTGTTACGCCCCGTCACCCTCTTTTGCCTGCTGCTCGGCGCCGTGCTGGTCAGCCAAAACGCGCTGGCGGAAAAGAAGCTGCGTGTGGTGACCACCTTCACCATCATTCAGGACATCGCCCAGAACGTGGCGGGTGACGCCGCCGTGGTGGAATCCATCACCAAGCCGGGTGCCGAGATCCACGACTATCAACCCACCCCGCGCGATATCGTCAAGGCGCAGCACGCCGACCTGATCCTGTGGAACGGCATGAACCTGGAACGCTGGTTCCAGCGCTTCTTCGAGAACATCAAGCAGGTGCCGGCGGCGGTGGTGACCGAAGGCATCACCCCACTGCCGATCCGCGAAGGGCCGTATAACGGCAACCCGAACCCGCATGCCTGGATGTCGCCGAGCAACGCGCTGGTGTATATCGAGAACATCCGCAAAGCGCTGGTGGCGCACGACCCGGCCAATGCGGAAACCTACAACCGCAACGCCAAAGCCTACGCCGAGAAAATCGGCGCGCTGGACGCCCCGCTGCGCGAACGCCTGGCCCGCATTCCGGCCGCGCAGCGCTGGCTGGTGACCAGTGAAGGCGCCTTCAGCTATCTGGCGCAAGACTACCAGCTGAAAGAGGTCTACCTGTGGCCGATCAACGCCGATGAGCAAGGCTCACCGCAGCAGGTGCGCCGGGTGATCGACGCGGTGCGCGCCCAGCATATTCCGGTGGTGTTCAGCGAGAGCACTATTTCCGACAAGCCGGCCAAACAGGTGGCGAAAGAGACCGGCGCCAAATACGGCGGCGTACTGTATGTGGACTCCCTGTCCACTCGCGACGGCCCGGTGCCGACCTATATCGATTTACTCAACACCACCGTACAAACCATCGCCAAAGGATTCGATCAATGACCAACGAGCTGTTTGTCCGCCCTGAATTGAACGTGGACGATGTAACAGTGACCTACAACAACGGCCATACCGCCATTCACAATGCCGGCTTCACGCTGAGCGGCGGGTCGATCTGTGCGCTGGTCGGCGTCAACGGCAGCGGCAAGTCGACGTTATTCAAAAGCATCATGGGCCTGGTCAGGCCCACTGCCGGCCAGGTATCGCTGAACGACAAACCGGTGGCGGACGCGCTGAAAAAGAACCTGATCGCCTATGTGCCCCAGACCGAGGACGTCGACTGGAACTTCCCGGTGCTGGTGGAAGACGTGGTGATGATGGGCCGCTACGGCAAGATGAACTTTCTGCGCATTCCGTCGCGCGAGGATCGGCTACGGGTCGACAAAGCGCTGGAGCGCGTCGGCCTGAGCGAACTGCGCGGGCGGCAGATCGGCGAGCTGTCCGGCGGCCAGAAGAAGCGCGTGTTTCTGGCGCGCGCGCTGGCACAACAGGGTACGGTGCTGCTGCTGGACGAACCGTTCACCGGCGTGGACGTGAAAACCGAAAACGCCATCATCGAGCTGCTGCGCGCGTTGCGCGACGAGGGGCACCTGATCCTGGTGTCCACCCACAACCTCGGCAGCGTGCCGGAGTTCTGCGATCGCGTGATCCTCATCAACCGCACGGTGCTGGCCGCCGGCCCGACCGAAACCACCTTCACTCAGAGCAATCTGGAACTGGCGTTCGGCGGCGTGCTGCGCCATATCAACCTCTCCGGGCCGGATCTGCACGACGACAACGATCCGCGCACCGTCACGGTGTTGACCGATGATGAGCGCCCGGCGGTGTTCTACGGCCACACCAAGAGCGATCCGCCGGCCAACAGCCAGGCCAGGGAGAGACAATCCTGATGCTGGACCTTCTGTTGCAACCCTTCAGTTATAACTACATGGTGAAGGCCATCTGGGTCAGCGCCATCGTCGGTGCCGCCTGCGCGTTCCTGTCCGCCTACCTGATGTTGAAGGGATGGTCGCTGATGGGCGACGCGCTGTCGCACTCGGTAGTGCCCGGCGTGGCCGGCGCCTACGCTCTCGGCCTACCCTACGCCGCCGGCGCCTTTTTCACCGGCATGCTGGCGGCGCTGGCGATGACGCTGGTGCGCCACATCACCCGACTGCGCGAAGACGCCATCATCGGCTTTATCTTCTCCACCTTCTTCGCCGTCGGCCTGCTGATCGTGTCGCTCAACCCCACTTCGGTCAACGTGCAGTCGATCATCTTCGGCAATATCCTCGGCATCGCCGACGAAGACGTGTTGCAGGTGGAAATCATCATCGGCGTTTCGCTGCTGATCCTGTGCCTGGTGTGGAAAGACCTGCTGGCAGTGTTCTTCGACGAGAGCCACGCGGTGTCGATCGGCCTGTCGCCGCTGCGGTTGAAGATCCTGTTCTTCACCCTGCTCAGCGCCTGCACCGTCGCTGCGCTGCAAACCGTCGGCGCCATTCTGGTGATCGCCATGGTGATCACGCCGGGCGCCACCGCCTATCTGCTGACCGACCGCTTCAGCCGGCTGGTGATCATCGCCATCATTATCGGCGCCCTGACCAGCGGCATCGGCGCCTACCTGAGCTTCTTCCTCGACGGCGCCACCGGCGGGGTGATCGTCACCTTGCAAACGCTGGTGTTCCTGGCCGCGTTCTTCTTCGCGCCGAAACACGGCCTGCTGGCGTCCAGGCGCCGCGTGGCGCATTCGCAAACCGGAGGCCGCTGATGGACACCCTGTATCAACTGCTCAGTGAACCGTTCGCCTACCCGTTCATGCAGCGGGCGATCGTCGCCGCCATCGTCACTGGCGTGGTATGTGCCGTACTTTCCTGCTATCTGGTGCTCAAAGGCTGGTCGCTGATGGGCGACGCCATCTCGCACGCGGTGCTGCCCGGCATCGTGGTGGCGTTCGTCGTCGGCATTCCGCTGGCGATCGGCGCATTCCTGTCCGGCATCTTCTGCGCGGTCGCCACCGGCTACCTGAAAGAAAACAGTCGGGTAAAGGAAGATACGGTGATGGGCATCGTCTTTTCCGGCATGTTCGCCTTCGGCCTGGTGCTGTTCTCACGCATCGACACCGACCAGCACCTGAGCCACATTCTGTTCGGCAACATGCTGGGCATTACCGACGGCGAGCTGAAGCAAACCCTGCTGATCGCCGGCATCACCCTGGCGGTGGTGCTGCTCAAACGCAAAGACTTCATGCTGTACTGTTTCGATCCGCACCATGCGCGGGTGATCGGCCTGCCGGTCAAACTGCTGCACTATGGGCTGCTGTGCCTGCTGGCGATGACCATCGTCGCCTCGCTGCAGGCCGTGGGGGTGATATTGGTGATCGCCATGCTGATCGCCCCCGGCATCATCGCCTTTATGCTGTGCCGCCGCTTCGATCGCATGCTGATGGTGGCGACGCTGGTGTCGGTATTCTCCTGCGTACTCGGCACCCTGATCAGCTTTCACATCGACGGCGCCACCGGGCCCTGCATCGTCATCGTGCAGGCGGTGTTGTTCATCATCGCCTTGTTGTACAGCAAGTTACGTCCGTTACAGCGTAACCCATCCACGCTCACCAACGCTTAACCCCGCTGCCGATGCGGCGCGCCCCAGCGCCGCATCGGATTTTCCGCCGTTCTCCCGTCCTTTGTCATCAAGTTGCAACCAGTATTGCGCTTAAATTAATCAATAGGGTATATACTTTGAGCTGGCGAGGTGCTGAAAAAATCGCAGCCTTTGACGCCGGCTGTGCGCCGCGTCGTGTTTTCACCAAGGGAAAGACGCTAACCTAATGAATTATCAGGCAGCACAGAGGGGGAAATACCATGTGGCAAGCCGTTAGCCGTCTGTTAAGTGAACATCTTGGCAGCGCAGAGATACGCGAAAGGACTGAACTGCCCGGGGGCGACATTCACCCGGCATGGCGCGTGAGTTACGGAGATAACGAGGTGTTCGTGAAATGCGACGCCCGTGAACAACTGCCGATATTCACCGCCGAGGCCGATCAGCTGGCGTTGCTGGCGCGCAGCAAGAGCGTGCGGGTACCGGAAGTGTACGGCGTCGGCAGCGATCGCGACTACAGCTTCCTGCTGCTGGAGTATCAGCAGCTGAAACCCCTCGACGCCCACGGCGCCTACTGCCTGGGCCAGCAGCTGGCGCATTTGCACCAGTGGAGCGAGCAACCGCAGTTCGGTCTCGACTTCGACAGCGATCTAACCACCACCCCGCAACCCAACGCCTGGCAGCGCCGCTGGTCGGAATTCTTCGCCGAGCAGCGTATCGGCTGGCAGCTGCAGCTGGCGGCGGAGAAAGGCATGACCTTCGGCGACATCGACGACATTGTCGATCGGGTGTATCTGCGCTTGCAGCACCACCAGCCGCAGCCTTCCCTGCTGCACGGCAACCTGTGGCCAGGCAATTGCGCAATGACCGCCCACGGGCCGATCCTGTTCGACCCGGCCAGCTACTGGGGCGACCGAGAGTGCGATTTGGCGATGCTGCCGCTGTATCCCGAGCTGCCGCCGCAGATCTACGACGGCTATCAGAGCGTGTGGCCGCTGGAGGCAGGATTTATCGAACGCCAGCCGCTGTATCAGCTGTACTACCTGCTCAACCGCAGCAACCTGTTTGGCGGCCAGCATCTGGTAGCCGCGCAACGCGCAGTGGAAGCGTTGTTGCAACGCGAAACGTCATAACGTTGCGGGGCGCCCCTCGGCGCCCCGTTCATTTCATCAAGCCGCGCCGGCCAACTGACCCAACAGACGGATCACAAACCAGGCGATCACCGCAATCACGATCGGCAAGACATACAGCGGGAAGTACTGCAGGAAGATGGTGTGGTGTGGCAACGTAATGCGCTCTTCCAGCTGCTGGCGCGTGTGCCCTTCGCTGCCCTTGGCCTGCTCCAGGATCATCTGGTCTTCCAACCCTTCGCGGATGAACTTGACCTGGCGCGACATGCGCGCGCCGGAGGCCTGCAGCGCCAGCCCGACGAAGATCAATATATAGATGATGATGAACATCAGATTGGCGCCGCTGAACAGGCTTTTATCCACGTCAGGCACCGGTGAGTTGTACCAGAAGAGGTTCAAGAACGGCGTGTTGAAGCGCACCATATCCACCATCACGTGGACAAAATCCAGCATCACCGCGTTGATGCCCTTGGTTTTTTCACTGTGCTGATAGATAAAGCCCAGCACGGAAATCAGCGTCGACAGCAACGCCGGGATAAAAACCCCCCATCCGAGAATGCGTTTCAAAATGGCGATACGCCCGGCCTGTTGATACGTCATGTGTTCCCCTTGTTAGCGACGTAACCGAATCGGCTAAGTCTACCTGCAGTTGGCGAAACTCGCCCACCGTTTTCTTCATTCCCGCTGTGCTACAAGCTTAGCCGAATTCGCCGAAATCAACAGTTTACCTGCTACCACGCGCCCTTCGCCGCTGCCCCCCATTTTGAAGCGGCCCGTCGGCAATGTTACAGTAGCGGGACATTCACCCACCCGCGCCGGCAGGAGTTACCCGCTAATGGCTTATTCGCAACGCATTGAAACCGCAATTTTTGATATGGACGGCCTGTTGATCGACTCGGAACCGCTATGGCTGCAGGCCGAGCTGGATATCTTCGGCACGCTGGGCCTGGATCTGTCCGATCGTCACAAGCTGCCGGACACCCTGGGCTTGCGCATCGATCTGGTGGTGAAGATGTGGCATCAGGCAATGCCTTGGCACGGGGTTTCGCTCGATGAAGTGTCGGCGCGGATTATCGAGCGCGCCATCGAGCTGGTGCACGAGACGCGCCCGCTGCTGCCGGGCGTCCAGCAGGCGCTGGCGCTGTGCCGCAGCCAGGGGCTGAACATCGGCCTGGCCTCCGCCTCGCCGCTGCACATGCAGCAGCAGGTGCTGAAGATGTTCGATCTTGAGGGTTACTTCGATCAGCTGGTTTCCGCCGAGTATCTGCCATACAGCAAACCGCATCCTGAGGTCTACTTGATCGCCGCCGAGCGCCTGGGCAGCGATCCGTTGCGCTGCATCACGCTGGAGGACTCTTTTAACGGTATGATCGCCACCAAGGCCGCGCGTATGCGCTCCATCGTGATCCCGGCCGCCGAATATCGCCACGATCCGCGCTGGGCACTGGCGGACCATAAGTTGGACACCCTGGAACAGCTCACCCCCGCGCACTTGGCCTGATCCTGCGGCGCCGGCCCCGGCGCCTCTGTTTCCCCTGACATCCGTGATGAAAGGGAACCATGCGGCAAAGTAAGCGAAACGGTGCTTCATGATTATTGAGTTACCGTGCTGTTATCTTTATGCTGCGCGGCAGGGGAAACGACGGCCTGCGAGGCGCTGTCACTACCACGCAGCGCTCTTTGCGGCCGCCGCTGATGCCCGTCGTTAACCTGCGAAGAACCGCTATCGTATCTTTCCCCGACATGACGAACTGCTCAATTTTTACCCCCGCCCCTCTAAACCGATGATTTGTTGCGCGCTGACGTAACAAGCCGTTGTAAAACAGGGAAAAATAAACAATTGGTTACAGGGTAACTGCTTCCACTACTGGGAATTTTCCCATATACTGGATAAATTAACAGTTTACCAGCCGGAATCGCAACAGCATGACCGCGGAAGGACACCTTATATTCTCTGTCGCTTGCGCGATCTTCGCCAAGAAGGCGGAAGTCACGCCAGAGCTGGCTACCGGCGACTGGTGGCACATCATACCCGCCGCGCTGCTGACCTCGCTGCTGCCAGACATCGACCATCCGAAGTCGGTGCTCGGTCAGCGCCTGCGCTGGATCGCCATTCCCATCGCCCGCGCCTTCGGCCACCGCGGCTTCACCCACAGCCTGCTGGCGATCGCCGGCGGCATGGCGCTGTTTCAGCTGGACGTGCCGCGCAGTTGGCCGATCCCGGCCGACGTACTGCACGCCATGATCATCGGTTATTTCAGCCATCTGCTGGCCGACATGCTCACTCCCGCCGGCGTCCCGCTGCTGTGGCCGTGCCGCTGGCGTTTTCGCCTGCCGCTGCTCAATTCGCAAAAAGGCAATCAGCTGGAGCGCGTGCTGTGCCTCTGTCTGGTAGCGTTTGCCATCTGCTGGCAAGGTGATTTCACCCTCCCGGTGCAATCCTACGTAGAGCAAATCAGAAATATTAGACTCTGATCACACAAAGTCGCTCAACCAATCACCCTTATGTATATAAAACGAACGAATATACACAAAAAGCTATATCAAATTCCATTTGGATATAAGTGAGCCGCTCGGCAAACTGTTACGATATTTACATCGCTACATATCGTGGTGCGTAGTCGTTTTAATATAAGAAAGATTATTGGAGACATTGGGGATGAATCTTCCGCTCGTGATTAACGTGCTGGTGTTTGTCGCCCTCCTTTTGCTGTTGGCGCAAACCCGCCACAAGCAATGGAGCCTGGCGAAAAAAGTACTGGTCGGCCTGGTGGTCGGCGTGGTGTTCGGTTTGGGTCTGCAGTTGGTGTACGGCTCCGACAACCCGGTACTGAAAGAGTCCATCAGCTGGTTCAACATCGTCGGCAACGGCTATGTGCAACTGCTGCAAATGATCGTCATGCCGCTGGTGTTCGCCTCGATCCTGAGCGCGGTGGCCAAACTGCATAACGCCTCTTCTCTGGGCAAAATCAGCGTCCTGACCATCGGCACGCTGCTGTTCACCACGCTGATCTCGGCGCTGGTGGGCGTGCTGGTCACCAACCTGTTCGGCCTGACCGCCGAAGGCCTGGTGCAAGGCGCGCAGGAAAGCGCGCGTCTGACGGCGATCCAAACCAACTACGTAGGTAAGCTGGCCGACCTGACCGTGCCGCAGATGGTACTGTCGTTCATCCCGAAAAACCCGTTCGCCGATCTGACCGGTGCCAGCCCGACCTCGATCATCAGCGTGGTGATTTTCGCCACCTTCCTCGGCGTGGCGTCGCTGCAGCTGCTGAAAGACGACAAGCCGAAAGGCGAGCGCGTGCTGGTGGCTATCGATACCCTGCAGGCCTGGGTGATGAAGCTGGTGCGTTTGGTCATGAAGCTGACGCCATACGGCGTGCTGGCGCTGATGACCAAAGTGGTCGCCGGTTCCAACATTCACGACATCGTCAAGCTCGGCGGCTTCGTGGTGGCCTCGTACATCGGTCTGGCCATCATGTTCGTGGTCCACGCTGTCCTGCTGGCCTTCACCGGCGTTAACCCGCTGAAGTTCTTCCGCAAGGTTTGGCCGGTAATCACCTTCGCCTTCACCAGCCGTTCCAGCGCCGCCAGCATTCCGCTGAACGTGGAAGCGCAGACCCGTCGTTTGGGCGTGCCGGAATCCATCGCCAGCTTCTCGGCTTCGTTCGGCGCCACCATCGGCCAGAACGGCTGTGCGGGCCTCTACCCGGCGATGCTGGCGGTGATGGTTGCACCAACCGTCGGCATCAACCCGCTGGATCCGGTGTGGATCGCCACCCTGGTCGGCATCGTCACCATCAGCTCCGCCGGTGTGGCGGGCGTGGGCGGCGGCGCTACCTTCGCCGCGCTGATCGTGCTGCCGGCGATGGGCCTGCCGGTAACGCTGGTCGCGCTGCTGATCTCGGTCGAACCGCTGATCGACATGGGCCGTACCGCGCTGAACGTCAACGGCTCCATGGCGGCGGGCACCATCACCAGCCAGCTGATGAAGCAAACCGACAAAACCGTGATGGACAGCGAAGACGAAGTCGAATTGGCTCACCGTTAACGCCGTCTCAAAACGAAAAAACCGGGGATCCTCCCCGGTTTTTTTATGCCCCGCGTTCGGTCGTTACGGCCGCTCGCCGTTCGCCAACCGCCGGTTGATGTCGGCGATCACCCCCGGCAATTGCGCCAACGTGTCTACCACATAATGTGCGCCCGCCGCATACAGCTTATCGGCGGCCGCCGTGCGGCGCTGCTCGATCTCTCCCGCCGCCATCCGGCGGTACTCCGGCCAGGTCGCGCCGAACTCGTTGCCGGACAGCGCCAGCCCGACGCTCCACATCCCGGCGTTCAACCCTTCGGCAATGCCCGGCACCGCGTCATCGACCTTCACACAGTGCGCCACCGCATCGATGCCCAGCGCGATCGCGTTCTGCAACGCCATCCACGGTCCCGGCCGACCACCGGCCGCGAGATCGTCAGTGGCGACCCAGTAGTCCGGTGCATAGCCACGCTCCGCAGCGGCAGGCACCAGCACTTCCATCACCGCACGTGGATAACCGGAACAGGAACCGATTTTGATGCCCTGCTCGCGCAACCCGGCAATCACCTGCGGTACGCCCTCGATCGGATCGGCGAAGTCGATCACTTTGGCGATTTGCAGCGGCATAAATGCCTGATACAGCGCGTCGATGTCCTGGTGGCTCATCGAGCGGCCCAGCTTCTGCCGCCAGCGCGCGTCGACCGCCGGCAGCTTGCCTAGCGCCTCGATGTGCTGCCATTTACCCAGCCCCATCGGAATACGCGCTTCCGCCAGGCTGATGTCGATATCGAAGGTTTGTTTGAACGCCTCGACAAAAAGTTGCGTCGGTGCGAAGGAGCCGAAGTCCACCGTGGTGCCGGCCCAGTCGAGGATCACTGCGTTGATCTGTTTCATGGTCAATCCTTATTGATTCCAGTACATCGCCTGCCCGACTGCCGCCAGCAAACGTTCGATATCTTGCGGATAAATTTCCCCGATGTTGCCGATACGGAAACAGTCGCTCTGCGACACCTTGCCGGGATAGATCACAAACCCTTGCTGCTTCAGACGCTGATAAAACTCGGCGAAGCGGTAAGTGTCCGCCTTCGGCGAATAGAAGGCGGTGATGATCGGCGAATGCAACGCATCATCGAGCAGGGTCTCAAAGCCCAGCTCGCGCATGCCCGCCACCAGCCGGTGCTGATTGGTCTGATAACGGCGGTGGCGCGCGGCGATACCGCCCTCCTGTTCCAGCTCTTTCAGCGCCTGTGCGAAGGCCAGCACGGTGTGGGTCGGCGACGTAAAGCGCCATTTGCCGGCCTGGTCTTCCATACAGCGCCACTGGGCATACAGATCCAGCGACAGCGAGCGTGAACGGCCGGCGCATTTCTCCAGTTCGCTGCGCCGGGCGATGACGAAAGCGAAGCCCGGCACGCCCTGAATGCATTTGTTGGCGGAGCTGATGAGAAAATCGATACCCAGCGCGTCAACATCCAACGGGATGCCGCCGAAGCTGCTCATGGCGTCGACGATAAAGGTCTTGCCGTTGCGCGCCGCCAGGCCGGCGACCTTCTGCAGCGGGTTGAGCATGCCGGTGGTGGTTTCACAGTGCACCATAGCGATATGGCTGATGCGCGCGTCGCTTTTCAGCACCGCCTCCATTGCCGCCACGTCCGGCTCATTCACCTCACCGCAATCGAAAGCGTGGTGGTCGATATCCATCAGCCGCGCCATTTCGATCATCCGCGCCCCGTAGGCGCCGTTGTTGACGATCAGCAGCTTGTTCTGCGGGCCGATGGCCGTGCCCAGCACGCCTTCCACCGCAAAACTGCCGCTGCCCTGCAGCAGCACCGAGGTGTAACCGGCGGACGGCGTCGCCAGCGCCACCAATTGTTGGCGGATGCGCTGCACCACGCCGAGGTTGTAATCTTCATCCCAGGTGCAGCTGTCGAACAGCATCGCCTCTTTTACCGTTTTCGACGTGGTCAACGGGCCGGGGGTCAACAGCAGGTAGTTACGATCGGACATGTTATTCACCTATTGGTCTATACCAGATTGCAAGCATTGTGGCGGTAAATTCCTTCCCCGGTCAAACGACAAAGCGCGGTGAAACAAAAAATTCATCTGGCTATGTATAATAAGCGCGTGCCGGAATGTCGGGCCGATGCCATAGCGAGATGAAATGAAAGAACATCAGGGCGATATGCCCCACTACCTGCAGATCAAGGATCAGCTTCAGGCGCGCATCACCCGCGGCGCGCTGCAGGCAGGCGACAAGCTGCCTTCGGAGCGCGAGCTGTGTGCCATCTTCTCCACCACTCGCGTCACCATTCGCGAGAGCCTGGCGCAGTTGGAGGCCACCGGCGCCATCTACCGCGCCGATCGCCGCGGCTGGTTCGTCACGCCGGAGCGGCTGTGGCTGGATCCGACGCAGAACACCAACTTCCACCGCCTCTGCCAGGAGCAAGGGCGCACGCCGCGCACCGCGCTGCTGTCCGGCGAAAAAACCACGGTGCCGCTCGACGTGATGCAGCCGCTGGCGCTCGAACCGTTCGATCAGGTGTATCTGCTGCGCCGCGTACGCTACGCCGACGGCCGCGCGATCTGCTACTGCGAAAACCACTGCCTGCCGCAACGGGTGCCGGAATTGCTCAGCCACGATCTCAACGGCAGCCTGACTGAGGTCTATCAGCAACATTACTCGCTGATTTACAGCAACATGCATCTGTCGTTCTACCCGACGGCCCTGCCTTACCGCGCCGCCAACGCACTCGGTGCCATGGTCGGTCTGCCCGCTTTGCTGCTACGCCGACTGAATTACGATCAGCACGGCCGGATTCTCGATTTCGATATCGAATACTGGCGCCACGACAGCCTGCGCATCGAAGTCGATACGCTTTAACCCCACGCATGACGGGGGCTGCGCCCGCAGCCCCGCCTTCCTCTCCCACGCCCAATCCCCCGTTGCCAGCAAATATATTTTGCTGCTTTCATTTGTTTGTCACATTCGCCGATTAGCTTGGCCGCATATCTGGTGTATACCAGTTTCGCATTAACCCACAACAGTGAGGCTGAAGCTATGAAACTTTCTCGTCTGGTCGTTATGACCGCCATCGCACTCGGTGCCGCGCCGGCCTGGGCCGCCGATGCGGTAGTGACCGTCTATTCCGCCGATGGGCTGCACGACGGCGATCACAGCTGGTATCAAACCCAGTTCGACGCCTTCACTCAGGCGACCGGCATCAAGGTGCAGTACGTCGAAGGCGGCTCCGGCGCCATCGTAGAGCGGCTGTCGAAAGAGCGCAGCAACCCGCAGGCCGACGTGCTGGTGACGCTGCCGCCGTTCATCCAGCGCGCCGCCGCGGAAAAGCTGCTGCAGGACTTCACCCCACAGGATGCGGCGCAGATCGCCGACGCCCAGCCGCAGTTCGTGCCGCTGGTGAACAACTACCTGAGCTTCATCTATAACGCCAAACTGTTGCCGCAGGCGCCCGCCAGCTATCAACAGCTGCTGGACGCGCAGTTCCGCAACAAGCTGCAGTACTCCACGCCAGGCCAGGCGGGTGACGGCACCGCGGTGATGCTGCAGGCGTTTCACAGCTTCGGCGGCAAAGACGCCGGTTTCGCCTACCTCGGCAAGCTGCAAAGCAACAACGTCGGCCCTTCCGCTTCCACCGGCAAGCTGACCGCGCTGGTCAATAAAGGCGAGCTGCTGGTGGCCAACGGCGATCTGCAGATGAACCTGGCGCAGATGCGCAGCAACCCGAACGTGAAGGTGTTCTGGCCGGCCGGGCCGGACGGCAAGCGCAGCACGCTGGTGCTGCCTTACTACGTCGGCCTGGTGCAAGGTGCACCGCAAAGCGCCAACGGCAAAAAGCTGATCGACTTCCTGCTGAGCAAAGAAGCGCAGAGTAGCGTCAGCGCCATTTCCTACGGCATGCCGGTGCGCAAGGACGTCACCCCGACCGACGATAACTTCAAGCAGTCGCAGGCGGCGCTGCAGGGCGTGGACATCTGGGCACCGGACTGGAATCAGGTGGTGAGCAGCCTGTCCGCCGACATCTCCCGCTGGCACAAGGTGACCGAAAGCGAATGACTCTGATTATGCCCTCGCCCCTCTCCTCCCGCGCCTCGGCGCGGGATAACAGCCTGGACATCGCCGGCCCGTCGGGCATTCAGCTCGACCGCGTCAGCGTGTCGTATCGCGGCACCGAAGTACTGAAACCTCTGACGCTTACCATCGCCCCCGGCGAAGTGCTGGCACTGATCGGCCCCTCCGGTTCGGGCAAAACCACCGTGTTACGGGCGATTGCCGGCTTCGTGCAGCCCTCAGCCGGACGCATCGCCATCGGTGACGCCGATGTCACCGACGTGCCGCCCTATGAACGCGGTCTGGGTATGGTCGTGCAGAACTACGCGCTGTTTCCGCATATGCGCGTCGAGGACAATGTGGCGTTCGGCCTGCGCGCGCAGGGCAAACCGCGCGGCCTTACCGCCGAGCGCGTCGAAGAGGCGTTGGCCATCGTCGGCATGTCCGCCTACGCCAAGCGTTATCCCAGCCAGCTCTCCGGCGGGCAGCAACAGCGGGTGGCGATCGCCCGCGCCATTGCGGTGCGCCCCAAAGTGCTGTTGCTGGATGAACCATTGTCGGCACTGGACGCGCAAATCCGCCACAGCATGGTGGAAGAGATCGCCCGCCTGCACCGCGAGCTGCCGGAGCTGACCATTCTGTATGTCACCCACGATCAGGGCGAAGCGCTGACGCTGGCGGACAAAATTGGCATCATGCGCGACGGCCGCCTGATCGCCCACGGCGAAACCCGTGCGCTGTACCACCATCCGCCAAACCGTTTCGCCGCCGAGTTCCTCGGCCGCGCTAACCTGCTGCCGGCTACTGCCCTGGAGACCACCACCGGGCAAGGTATGACCACCGTCAGCTGTGCCGGCAAGGTCGTTGGCTGTTTCACCTACGGCGCGCAGCGCGGCTTCGACAAACTGCTGTGCATTCGGCCGCAGCATATCGCGCTCGATGCCGACGCCCAACGCAGCAACTGCATCATCGGCACGTTGCGCGATATTCACTGGCAGGGGGAGTTGACGCACCTGCAGTTCGATGCGGAAGGCCATCCGCTGCGTGTGGTTACCACCCATCGTAGCCAGATGCCACAGATCGGCGAGCGCGTGCCGCTCTATTTCGCCCCCGACGACGCGGTACTGATCGAGGACTGACATGACCGACTCTACGCTTATTCGCCCGGCCCTGCGGCTGCGCTTACCGCGCCGGCTGTGGATCCTGCTGCCGCTGCTGGTGCTGGCGACGCTGTTTTTCTATCCGCTGGCGCTGATCGTCAAACAGGCGTTTACCGACGATCAGGGGTTGTTCAGCGCCGCCGCGCTGCAACAGGTGTTCGAATCCCGACGCTTTATCGGCGCCCTGCTCAACACGCTGCAGATTGCGCTGCTGGCGACGCTGGGCTGCCTGGTGCTCGGCACCCTGCTGTCGCTGCTGCTGGTGTTTACGCCGTTCCCCGGCAGCCGGCTGATCGCCCGGGTAATCGACACCTTTATCGCCATGCCGACCTTCCTGATCACGCTGGCCTTCACCTTTATCTACGGCTCCGCCGGCCTGTTGAACGGCACGCTGATGGCGACCTTCGGTTTCACCCTGCCGCCGGTGGACTTTCTTTACTCCATTTGGGGCGTGATCCTGGCGGAAATCACCGTGTTTACGCCGCTGGTGATGCGCCCGTTGATGGCGGCGCTGTCGCAGATCGATCGCAGCCAACTCGAGGCCGCCAGCATCCTCGGCGCCCGGCCGGGGCGCGTGGTGCGCCAGGTGATTTTGCCCGCCGCGCTGCCGGCGTTGCTGGCCGGTGGCAGCCTGTGCCTGCTGTTGACCACCAATGAATTCGGCATCGTACTGTTTATCGGCGCCAAGGGGGTCACTACGCTGCCGATGATGGTCTATTCCAAGGCGATTCTGGAATCGGATTACGCCGTCGCCTGCACGATCGCCGTGGTGAATATCGCGCTGTCGCTCGGGCTGTTCTCCCTTTATCGCTACGCCGCGGCGCGCGCCGGGCTGAGGAACTGACGATGTTGATTTGGTCTCGCACCGGCCGCACCCTGACCTGTACGCTGGCGGTCACCCTGTTCGCCCTGTTCTTCTGCCTGCCGCTGGCGGTGATCCTGATGTCCAGCCTGAGCGAACAGTGGAACGGCGTGCTGCCGAGCGGCTTCACCCTCGGCCATTTCCGCCAGGCCTTCAGCGGCGCCTCTTGGGACGCGCTGGTCGCCAGCCTGGCCATCGGCTTTACCGCCAGCCTGTTCGCACTGCTGTGCGGCACCTGGGCGGCGCTGGCGCTGCGCCACCATCAGGGGCGTGGCCAGCGGCTGCTGAGCACGCTGTTCTTCATTCCCAGCGCGGTGCCCTCGGTGTCGATCGGTCTGGGCATGCTGGTGGCATTCAGCCAGGGGCCGCTGCAGATGAACGGCACCTTCCTGATCGTGCCCGCCGCCCACTTCGCGCTGATTTCCGCCTTCACCTTCGGCAACGTGATGGCCGGGCTGACTCGGTTATCGAGCGACTACGAGAACGTCGCCGCCAGCCTGGGCGCTTCGCCGCTGTTCCGCCTGCGCCACGTCACCCTGCCGATGATCGCCCCCTACATGATCTCCGCCTTCGCCCTCAGCCTGTCGCTGTCGATGGGGGAGCTGGGCGCGACCATGATGATCTACCCGCCGAGCTGGGCGACGCTGCCGGTCACCATCTTCAGCCTGACCGACCGCGGCAGCATCGCCAACGGCGCGACGCTGACCATGATCCTGGTGGCGGCCACGCTGCTGCTGATGTTGGTGTTAGAGCGGATCTCGCAACGGCTGACGCCGGGCGTGAAATAGCAACAAGGCGCTGCCATTGCAGCGCCTTGTTCATTTTAGAGCAGGGTCAAAACGGATAGTCGTGATAGCCCTGCTGTTCGGAGATACGCCGAGCGGCGACGTGCAGCAACGCCACATACTCCTCCCGCGCCGCGTCGGAAAAGCGCAGCGTCGGGAATGAGATGCTCAGCCCGGCGAGCGCCACCCCGAACCGATCGAATACCGGCACCGCAATGCAGCGGATCCCCGCCTCCTGCTCCTCGGCATCTTCGCCGTATCCCTGCGCACGCACCCGATCCAGCACCGGCAACAGTTCGCTGGCGCTGGCCAGGGTATGTTCGGTGCTGCGGGTAAATTCAATCTGCGACAGGATTTGCGCCACCTCATCCCGATCGCGCCAGGCCAGCAGCACTTTACCGATGGCGGTGCTGTGCAGCGGGTTGCGGCGGCCGATGCGCGAATACATGCGCAGGTTGTACATTGCGTCGATCTTGTGGATATAGACGATGCCGTCCTCGTCCAAGGCACCGAGGTGAATGGTTTCGCGGGTGCGGTTCGACAGTTCGCGCATCTGCACGTCGGCGCTGCGGATCAGATCGACGTTCTGCAACGACTTGGCGCCCAGTTCGAACAGCTTGAGCGTCAGCGCGTATTTTTCCGTTTCGCCTTCCTGCGAGACGTAGCCCAGCGCTTTCATGGTCTGCAGAAAGCGGTAGACGGTGCTTTTAGACATCATCACCCGTTGGGACAGCTCGGTAATGCCAATCTCGCGCTCATCGCCAAGCGCCTGCAAAATGCCGAACACTTTCATCACGGATGAGACGGCATCCGGTTGCTTGTCTGAATCTGCGTTAGCCATGGTGAATACCCTACTTAACGGTTTTGTTTCAGGAAATTTAAACAAGGGTTTCAGTATAATCGGAACAGATCGCGACACGCAACGCAGCTTAGCGCTAACCGATTGAAGCTAAATGAATAACCGCCGGCCCGCTCACCGCCGCTTACAATTAAGCGGACAAGGCGCATGCAAACGCGACTGAATATGATTAGCATGATAATACTCCCCTGAATGAATACCGCTGAGACCAACATGCGTCCTTGTTCCGACGGACTCCCCGTCCCGCAACGTTATGGCGCGATCTTCGCCATCGCCCTCGGCATTACCGTATCCGTGCTCGACGGCGCGATCGCCAACGTGGCGCTGCCCACCATCGCGCGCGATCTCAACGCCAGCCCGGCCAGCTCCATCTGGGTGGTCAACGCCTATCAGCTGGCGATCACCGTGTCCCTGCTGTCGCTGGCGTCGCTCGGCGATCTGGTCGGCTATCGCCGTATCTATCAGGCCGGGCTGTTGGTGTTCAGCGTCACCTCGCTGTTTTGCGCCCTGTCCGACTCGCTGCTCACCCTGACCATTGCCCGCGTGCTGCAAGGCTTTGGCGCCGCCGCCATCATGAGCGTCAACACCGCGCTGATCCGCATCATCTACCCGCAGCGTTTTCTCGGCCGCGGCATGGGCATCAACTCACTGATCGTCGCCTGCTCTTCGGCGGCCGGGCCGACGGTGGCGGCGGCGATCCTGTCGGTCGCTTCCTGGCAGTGGCTGTTCGCCATCAACCTGCCGATCGGCATCGTCGCGCTGCTGCTGGGTATGAAATTCCTGCCTGCCAACGGCCAAAAAAGCGATAACCGCCGTTTCGATCCCACCAGCGCGGTGCTCAACGCGTTGACCTTCGGCCTGCTGATCACCGCCATCAGCGGCTTCGCCCAGGGCCAGAGCCTGACGTTGATCTTCAGCGAGATCGCCGCGTTGCTGGCGATTGGTGCAGTATTCGTGCGCCGCCAGCTGCGCCAGGAATTTCCGCTGCTGCCGGTCGATCTGCTGCGTATTCCGATTTTCGCCCTGTCGATGGGCACCTCAATCTGCTCGTTCGCCGCGCAAATGCTGGCAATGGTGTCGCTGCCGTTCTTCCTGCAAAGCGCACTGGGCCGCGACGAGGTGGCGACCGGATTGCTGCTGACGCCGTGGCCGCTGGCGATCGTAGTGATGGCGCCGATCGCCGGCCGGCTGGTGGAGCGCGTGCACGGCGGCCTGCTGGGCTGCATCGGGCTGGCGGTGTTCGCGCTCGGGCTGTTTTCGCTGGCGCTGCTGCCCACGAACCCGTCCAATTTAGACATCATCTGGCGCATGGTGCTGTGCGGCGCCGGCTTCGGTCTGTTCCAGTCGCCCAACAACCACACCATCATCTCCGCCGCGCCGCGCAACCGCAGCGGCGGCGCCAGCGGCATGCTGGGCACTGCTCGCCTGCTGGGGCAAACCTCGGGGGCCGCACTGGTGGCGCTGATGTTCAACCTGTTTCCCACCTCCGGCACCCACGCTTCGCTGATCCTGGCCGGCGTGTTCGCCACCCTGGCGGCGGCGGTCAGCAGCCTGCGCATCAGCCAATCGACGTCACCGGCGGTGCAACCGAGCCGCGAGTGATATGGCAGGCATAAAAAAACCCCGGCGAGCCGGGGTTTTTCATTTCATTCAGCCGATTACTTCAGGTACTGGCCGGAACGCAGCGCTTCGATACGCTTGTCGAGCGGTGGGTGCGACATGAACAGTTCGCTGAACGACTTGGATTTGCCGTTGATGCAGAACGCCATCATGCTGCCCGCTTCCTGCGGTTCGTAGCTGGTTTTCAGGCGTTGCAAAGCGGCGATCATCTTCTCGCGGCCCACCAGTTTGGCGGAGCCGGCGTCAGCGTAGAACTCGCGGTGGCGCGAGAACCACATGGTGATAATGCTCGCCAGGATGCCGAACACCAGTTCCAGCACCATCGACACCGCGAAGTAAATCATCGGGTTGCCGTTGCCTTCCCCTTCGCCATCACCGTCGCGGTTGCCCAGGAAGCCGGCAGCGACCTGCGCGATCAGGCGCGAAATGAAGATCACGAAGGTGTTCACGATGCCCTGGATCAGGGTCATGGTCACCATATCGCCGTTGGCGACGTGGCTGATTTCGTGCGCGATGACCGCTTCCGCTTCGTCGCGGCTCATGCTTTGCAACAGGCCGGTGCTGACGGCGACCAGCGAGGCGTCGCGGCGTGCGCCGGTGGCGAAGGCGTTGATGTCCGGCGCGTGGTAGATAGCGACCTGCGGCATGGCGATGCCCGCCTGCTGCGACTGGCGGCGCACCGTTTCCAGCAGCCAGTTTTCGGTTTCGTTGCGCGGTTGTTCAATCACTTCCCCGCCGACGGAGCGCAGCGCCATCCACTTGGACATCAGCAACGACACGAAGGCGCCGCCGAAGCCGAACAGACCGGCCATGATCATCAGACCCTGAACACTACTGGATTGGATTCCTGTCAGGCTGAGCACCAGCCCGAAAACCAACATCACCGCCAGGTT
The DNA here is from genome assembly GCF_001902635.1 of Serratia marcescens. GTDB lineage: Bacteria > Pseudomonadota > Gammaproteobacteria > Enterobacterales > Enterobacteriaceae > Serratia > Serratia marcescens_F. The sequence goes on from NZ_MJAO01000015.1 coordinate 122,832, forward strand.
GGTGAGCAGGAACAGAGCTATACGCATCATAAAATGTTTACTTCCTCATAAATGTTAACAAAACGCTGTCTAAGATACCCTAGATCGTATGGGCATTTGTCACAGTTTCAAGAGTTGCGCGTCATTAACCTACTAAAAATACGAAACTTTACAAAAACGACGCGCAACCGGGATTTGGCAAATTGTAAACGATTGTTGCGCAAGGCGGAGGGTTTTTTACGATAAATCTGCCAGGTGATTCATCAGCATGCCCTCCATTCGCCTCTCACAGAAACCGTGATTGATCGCAGCCATAAAAAAACGCACCCGAGGGTGCGTTTTTCATACTGCGAGCCGCGACCTTATTTGGCCGGTGCCGGCTGCTGTGCAGGCTGATCCTTGTCCAGATGAGCCAGGTCCAGCGCGATATGCACGGTTTCATCCAGGTACGGATCCGGTTCCTGGTAATCCTTCGGCAGATCGTCGAGCGATTTCAGCGGTTTCTTGCCGGCGCGCTCCAAACGCTCATTGATGCGTTTCAGACGGGTCGCGTCGTCATCGTGGTTCTCTTTCTCGCGCACCGCCAGATTGAGGGACACAATGTTGCGTTTATCCTTCAGCGCCTTGTAATGCGCGATATCCTGCGCGATGTACTGGAACTCCGGATTTTGCGCGATGCGCTGCTGATGATCTTTCAGCAGTTCCGGCTCGAACGGCGTCAGATCGCCGGTCTTGCTGTAGGTTGCCGCATTGATGCTGTCCCACGGCATGGCGTTATCTTCAAACGCTTCGCCGGTTTCCGCCGGATCGACGCCGGTCGGCATCAGAATGTCCGGGGTCACCCCTTTACGCTGGGTGCTACCGCCGTTGACGCGATAGAACTTCTGAATGGTGTACTGCACCGAACCGAGCGCCGGCCATTCAGGGCGCAACATCTGGTCGTAGATGCGGTTCAGCGAACGGTACTGCTGCACGGTGCCTTTACCGAAGGTCGGTTCGCCGACGATCAGCGCGCGGCCATAATCCTGCATCGCCGCCGCGAAAATCTCGGAGGCGGAGGCGCTGAAGCGATCGACCAGCACCACCAGCGGGCCTTTGTAGTAGGTCACGCCGTCGGTGTCGGCGTCTTCACGCACTTTGCCGTTGTTGTCGCGCACCTGCACCACCGGGCCGCTCGGAATGAACAGGCCGGACAGCGACACCGCTTCGGTCAGCGCGCCGCCGCCGTTGGTGCGCAGATCGATGATCACGCTCTTGACGTTCTGCTTGGCCATCTTCTGCAGCTGCACTTTCACGTCATCGGTCAGACCGACGTAGAAGCCGGGGATGTCGAACACCGCCACCTTCTCTTTGCCGACGGTCTTGATGGTCATTTTCACCGCGCGGTCTTCCAGGCGAATACGCTCGCGAGTCAAGGTGACCACGCGGGTTTTGGTGCCCTTGCCGGCAGGAAGGATATCCAGGCGCACTTTGCTGCCCTTCGGCCCTTTGATCAACGACACCACGTCGTCCAGACGCCAGCCGATCACGTCCACCATCGGTTTGCCGGCCTGGCCGACGCCGACGATGCGATCGCCCACGGTGATCGCCTTGCTCTTCGCCGCCGGGCCGCCCGGCACCATAGAGTTGATCAGGGTGTAGTCGTCATCCATCTGCAGCACCGCGCCGATGCCTTCCAGCGACAGGCTCATCTCGGTGTTGAACTGCTCGGTGTTACGCGGAGACAGGTAGTTGGTGTGCGGATCGATTTCATGCGCAAAGGCGTTCATCGCCAGCTGGAAGACGTCTTCGCTGTTGCTTTGCGTCAGGCGCTTGATGGCGAACTGATAACGCTTGGTCAGCGTATCGCGGATTTCTTTGTCGGTTTTGCCGGTCAGCTTGAGGTTCAGCTCGTCATAGGTGACTTTCGCATCCCACAGGCTATCCAGCTCGGCCTTGTCTTTCGGCCACGGCGCTTTGCTGCGGTCGAGATCGATAGTGCCGTTGCCGGTAAAGTTCATTGGCTTTTCCAGCAGCGACAACGCATAGGTGTAACGCTCGAAACGGCGTTTCTGCGCCAGATTGAACAGCGCGTAGAAGGTGTCCAGCTTGCCGGTTTTCAGCTCTTCGCCGACCTGATTGCGTTTGCCGGCGAACTGCGCCACGTCGGAGGCCAACAGCACGTTATGGTTGTAGTCCAGCATATTCAGGTAGCGATCGAAGATCTTGCCTGAAAACTCCGCATCGAGGGCAAACTGGCGGTAATGAGAGCGAGTGAAGCGCGAAGTTACGCGCTCACTCACCGTAGCGTGCTGGGGTTCCTGTTGCAGTTGGGGCAGTTGACCGATGCGGATGTTGGCTGTTTCCGCGCCGTAACTGACACCCGCCCACAGCAGCCCTGCAATCGCTGTTAATCTGACGAATTTGTTCATGCCTTGGTTGGCCTCCGTATCAGAACTGCAAGTGTTCTGCGCGCACAATCATCGCCAGACCGGAAGAGAGCTGCACACGTACGCCATCTTTAGCGATTTCGAGTACGGTAGCATCCATCGCGCTCTTGCCTGCTCTGACTTTGATTTCCTGGCCAATTTGCAGTTTAGAGATATCCGTGACTGGCGCATAACGCGGCTGGCTTTCCTCTTTTGCTGCACGAGGTTGACGAGCTGGCTGTGGGCGAGTTTGTGGGCGCGGCTTGCGGTTTTCCGGCGCGGCTCCGCCTTCGCGACGTGCAGCGGGCTTTTTACCGGCTGGACGCGGACGGCGTGGCGCAGCATCGGCGGATTCACCGGCGGCTTCACGTTTTTTGGCGTTTTGTTCGGCACGCTGTGCCTGAACGCGCGCTTTGGCTTCTTCAAGCTGCTGGCGAGCATGATCGACATGCTGCTGTTCCAGTTCACCGCACGGGTTACCGTCCAAATCGACGCGCTGCGCGCCAACTTTGACACCGTACAGGTAACGCCAGCTTGAGGTGTACAGGCGCAGGGCAGAACGCAACTGCGTTTTGCTGAGACTCTCTTCCCCCTGCACGCGCTCTACCAAATCCTGAAAAATACCGATTTTCAGCGGACGAGCTTCGCCTTCGGCGCTAAAGCAGAGCGGAAAACGCTCGGCAAGAAAAGCAATGACTTCTTTACTAGAGTTCAACTTAGGTTGATTTTCCATGAAATTTCCTGATTACAACGGTATTGCCAACAAGCCACAGGCATGAACAGGCGTCATTATAATGACGCCATCGGTAATTGCCACGTTAACCGTCGATCAACTTGCCGCCACAGTGACGTATTTCGCACTGTCACACTGTTCCAGTTGCTCGCAAAGCCCCGCCACCACTGCTTTCAGGCCCGCTTCGTCCTGTTCGTCGAAGCGTTGATAAACCGTGCTGTCGATGTCTAAAACACCGATCACCCGGCCGCCGACCGACAGCGGCAGCACGATTTCCGCGTTGCTGGCCGCATCGCAGGCGATATGGCCCGGAAACGCATGCACGTCGCCGACGCGTTGCACGCAGTTTTCCGCCACCGCCGTGCCGCACACGCCCTTGCCCACCGGGATGCGTACGCAGGCGATCTTGCCCTGGAACGGTCCCAGCACCAGCTGGTCGCCATCCATCAGATAGAAACCGGCCCAGTTCACGTCATCCAGGCGCTCGTTGATCAGCGCGCTGGCGTTGGACAACGCGGCGATAAAGTTGGTCTCTCCGCCGAGCAACGCGCTCAGGTCACGTTTTAATTCCGCGTAGAATTGTTCTTTTGTCATGTGTTAACCATTGAAACAATGAAGATGGCCAGAAGCCCAAAGCTTAGGCCCTATAAAATAAGCATTAAATGCGTATAGCCACAAGGTTAATCATCTGTTGCTTCACAAAACCCCGCCGCTCGGGGTATGTTTGCCGCTCTGAATCCCGGTTTACCTCGTTTTACCGTCCGGCACCCGAATGCCGGTAGCGCGGCCGGTCTATTTTTCAGCTACGCTGACAGTTCCGGCGGGCTCAAGGGCAGTTATTTGTCAAAGATGAAGATACACGCGATCACCGCCCCCCTTTCCAAAGCGCGCCACCAGCGCTGCTGCGAGTGCGACCTGTTGTTCGTGTTGCCGCCGCTCAGCGGCAATCAGGCCGCCTATTGCCCGCGCTGCAACGCTAAAGTGGTGCACGGCCGCGACTGGTCGATGACCCGCCTGACCGCCATGGCGATCACCATGCTGCTGCTGATGCCGTTCGCCTTCGCCGAACCGCTGATCAGCATTCGCCTGCTCGGCACCCGCATCGACGCCAGCCTGCTGGAAGGCATCTGGCAGATGAGCCGTCAGGGCGATCCGCTCACCGCCAGCATGGTGGCGTTCTGCACCATCGGCGCGCCGCTGACGCTGGCGCTGTCGCTGCTGTATCTGCGCTTCGGCCACGCGCTCGGCATGAACCTGCGCCCGGTGCTGTTGATGCTGGAGCGGCTGAAAGAGTGGGTGATGCTGGACATCTATCTGGTCGGCATGGCGGTAGCGGCGATCAAGGTGCAGGATTACGCCGACATTCAGGCGGGCAGCGCGCTGATCGCCTACCTGTCGCTCACCCTGCTCAGCATACTGACGCTGATCCACACCAACCTTGAGCAACTGTGGGAGCGTTATTATCCGCAGGAACAGCCGGAAGGCCCGCCGACGGCGCTGCACATTTGCCTGTCCTGCCACTATACCGGCAATCCCGACGCACGCGGCCGCTGCCCGCGCTGCCATGTACCGATGTGCCACCGCCAACCTTACAGCCTGCAGAAAACCTGGGCGGCGCTGATCGCGGCGATGATTCTGCTGATACCGGCCAACCTGTTGCCGATTTCCATCATTTACGCCAACGGTGCGCGGCTCGAAGACACCATCTTCTCCGGCGTGGTGTCGCTGGCCACCTCCGGCAACGTGCCGATCGCCGCCATCGTGTTCATCGCCAGCGTGCTGGTGCCCTTTACCAAGGTGATCGTACTGATCACGCTGCTGTTCAGCATTCATTTCAAAACCTCGCACAGCCTGAAGACGCGCATTCGTCTGCTGCGCCTGGTCACCTGGATCGGCCGTTGGTCGATGCTGGATCTGTTCGTTATCGCCTTGATGATGTCGCTGGTGAATCGCGACCAGCTGTTATCTTTTACTATGGGACCGGCCGCGTTTTACTTTGGCTCGGCGGTCATTTTGACTATTCTTGCCGTTGAGTGGCTGGATAGCCGATTGATTTGGGATGCACATGCAACAGGAAACGCCGACTACACCGACTGAAGCGCGGGTCAAGAACAAGCGCCGCATTTCACCGTTCTGGTTACTGCCGTTCATCGCCCTGCTGATCGCCGGGTGGCTGGTCTACAACAATTTCCAGGAACGCGGCACCACGGTCACCATCGATTTCCAATCGGCGGCGGGCATCGTCGCCGGCCGCACGCCGGTGCGTTACCAGGGCGTTGACGTCGGCACGGTGCAGAAGATCAGCCTGAGCAAAGATCTGCGCAGCATCGTGGTGGAAGCCAGTATCAAAAGCGATCTGGAAGATTCGCTGCGCGAAGGCACCCAGTTCTGGCTGGTCACGCCCAAAGCCTCACTGGCCGGGGTGTCCGGGCTCGACGCACTGGTCGGCGGCAACTATATCGGCATGATGCCCGGTAGCGGCAAGGCGCAAACCCACTTCGCCGCGCTCGATACCCAGCCGAAGTACCGTCTGAACACCGGCGAACTGATGATCCACCTGCACGCCGACGATCTGGGCTCGCTCAACAGCGGTTCGCTGGTCTACTACCGTAAAATTCCGGTCGGCAAGGTGTATGACTACACCATCAGCGAAGGCAACAAGGGCGTCACCATCGACGTGCTGATCGACCGCCGCTTCGCCAACCTGGTGAAGGATAACAGCCGCTTCTGGAACGTCTCCGGCTTTAAAGGCGATTTCAGCCTGTCCGGCGCCACGGTACAGATGGAGAGCCTGGCGGCGCTGGTCAACGGCGCCATCGCCTTCGATTCGCCGGCAGAGGGCCAACAGGCCAAGGCCGACCAGAACTACGCCCTGTATCCGGATTTGGCCCACAGCCAGCGCGGCGTCAATATCCTGCTGGATCTGCCGAGCGGCAACAGTCTGAGTGAAAACCGCACGCCGTTGATGTATCAGGGGCTGCAGGTCGGCACCTTGACCAAACTGACGCTGCAACAAGACAGCAAAGTGGTCGGTGAACTCACCATCGATCCGTCGGTGGTCGATTTGATGCGCAGCGGCACCCGCATCGTGATGCGCAGCCCACGTATCAGCCTCAACGACGCCAAACTTAGCCAGCTGCTAACCGGTACCACGCTGGAGCTGGTGCCGGGAGAAGGCGAACCGCAGCAGCGCTTCAACGTGCTGGACAGCAGCGAAACGCTGCTGCAACAGCCGGGGGTGTTGACCGTCACGCTGAATGCGCCGCAAAGCTACGGCATCGACGTCGGGCAACCGCTGGTGGTGCATGGCGTGAAAGTCGGCCAGATCCTGAGCCGCACCCTGACCGCCGGCGGCGTGGTATTCACCGCCGCCATCGACGCCCAGTACCGCAGTCTGCTGCACAAAGACAGCAAATTCGTGGTCAACAGCCGCCTCGACGTCAAGCTGGGGATCGACGGCATGGAAGTGCTCGGCGCCAGCGCGCAGGAGTGGGTGGACGGCGGCGTGCGCATCATCCCCGGCAGTAAAGGGGAACCGGGCGGCCAATATCCGCTGTACGCCAACAGCGAAAAAGCCGAGGCCGGCATCATCGGCAACGCCCCTACCCCTACCCTGACCCTCCGCGCCGCCAGTCTGCCGGACGTGCAGGCGGGTTCGGTGGTGTTGTACCGCAAATTCCAGGTGGGCGAGATCGTCAACGTCCGGCCGAAGACCAACGAATTTGAAGTCGATGTTTACATCAGCCCGGAATACCGCAAGCTGCTGACCCGCGAAAGCATCTTTTGGGCCGAGGGCGGCGCCAAGGTGCAGCTCAACGGCAGCGGGTTGACGGTGCAGGCCTCGCCGCTCAACCGCGCGCTGAAAGGCGCTATCAGCTTCGATAACCTGCAGGGCGTGACGCTGAGCAAGGGCGTCAACCGCGAGCTTTACGCCAGCGAAACCGCCGCTCGCGCGGTAGGCAGCCAAATTACGCTGAAAACCTACGACGCCAGCAAGCTGTCGGCGGGTATGCCGCTGCGTTACCTCGGCATCGACGTCGGCCAGGTGGAGTCGCTGCAGCTGGCGCCGGAGCGCAACGAAGTGCTGGCTAAAGCGGTGCTGTATCCGGAATACGTGCAAACCTTCGCGCGCCTGGGTAGCCGTTTCTCGATCGTTTCACCGGAGATCTCCGCCGCCGGCGTCAACAACCTTGATACTCTGCTGCAGCCATATATCAACGTGGAGCCGGGGCGTGGCCGCGAGCTGCGCACCTTCGAGCTGCAGCTGGCCAGCATCACCGACTCGCGTTATCTCGACGGCCTGAGCGTGGTGCTCGACGCCGCCGAAACCGGCTCGCTGCAGGTCGGCACGCCGGTGCTGTTCCGTGGCGTGGAGGTCGGCACCATCACCGGTTTCTACCTTGGTGCCATGTCCGATCGGGTACACGTCGCGCTGCGCATCAGCAAGAAGTACCAGCATCTGGTGCGCAACAATAGCGTGTTCTGGCTGGCTTCGGGTTACAACCTGCAGTTCGGCCTGACCGGTGGCGTGATCAAGAGCGGCACCTTCCAGCAGTTCATCCGCGGCGGCATCGCCTTCGCCACGCCGCCGACCACTCCGCTGGCGCCGAAGGCCACGCCGAACAAGCACTTCCTGCTGAATCCGGAAGAGCCGAAGGACTGGAAAACCTGGGGCACCGCCATTCCACGCGATTAAATTTCGCGTTTTCCTCTGGGCCCGGCCATGCCGGGCCCTGTTTTTTTCCGCTTTGTGATAAACTCTCGCCCTTGTCTTTATTGCACCCTGAGAGTTCGTCCCGTGGCCAAATCCACCGCCGTTTTTCTGCCCCCCGCGTTCCTCGACGCTACCCGCGCCATCATGCCCGCCGAGTTGGCGATGGAAGATTTTATCGCCGCCTGCCAACGCCCGCTGCGCCGCAGCCTGCGCGTCAACACGCTGAAAATCAGCGTCGCCGATTTCCTGGCGCTGGTGCAGGATTACGACTGGCGATTGGAGCCTATTCCCTGGTGCGCAGAAGGTTTCTGGATCGAACGCGACGATGAAGAATTGCGCTTGGGCAGCGCCGCCGAACACCTGAGCGGCCTGTTCTACATTCAGGAGGCCAGTTCGATGCTGCCGGTCAGCGCGCTGTTCGCAGGCGGCACGGCACCGAATCGGGTGCTGGACGTGGCGGCGGCGCCGGGATCCAAAACCACCCAGATCGCCGCGTTGATGGATAATCAGGGCGGCATCGTCGCCAACGAATACTCCGCCAGCCGGGTGAAAGTGCTGCACGCCAATATCAGCCGCTGCGGCGTGAAGAACACTGCGCTCACCCACTTCGACGGCCGGGTGTTCGGCGCCGCGTTGCCGGAAAGCTTCGACGCCATTCTGCTCGACGCCCCCTGCTCCGGCGAAGGCGTGGTGCGCAAGGATCCGGACGCCATGAGCAACTGGTCGCCACAGAGCGTCGCCGACATCGCCGCCACCCAGCGCGAGCTGATCGACAGCGCGTTTCATGCGCTGGCCCCGGGCGGCGTGATGGTCTATTCCACCTGTACCCTCAATGCACAGGAGAACCAGCAGGTGGTGCAATGGCTGCTGGACACCTATGGCGACGCGGTCAGCGTCGAGCCGTTGGGCGAGCTGTTCTCCGGGGCCGACAAGGCGCTGACCGCCGAGGGCTTCCTGCACGTCTTCCCGCAGATATACGACAGCGAAGGCTTCTTCGTCGCTCGCCTGCGCAAGCACCGCGCCGTGGCGCCGCTGGCGAAGCCGACCTACAAGGTGGGTAAATTCCCGTTCAGCCCGCTGTCCGGTAAAGAGGCGGCGCTGGTCGCCCAAGCCGCCGCCGCATCCGGCTTAACCTGGGGCGATGACAGCCGGTTATGGGAGCGCGACAAGGAGGTCTGGCTGTTTCCGGCGGAGCTGGAACCGCTGTTCGGCAAAGTGCGCTTCTCGCGCATCGGCCTTAAACTGGCGGAGCGTTTCCCGAAAGGTTTCCGTTGGCAGCATGAGGCGGCGATCGCCCTGACGGGCGCTGACGGTAAACATCAGTTCGAGTTGAACGCCGCGCTGGCGCAGGAGTGGTATCACGGCCGCGATCTCTACCCAGAGCAGCCGCCGGCCGGCGATGAGTGCATCGTCACCTACCAGGGGCAGCCGTTGGGCATCGCCAAACGCATCGGCAGCCGTATCAAGAACAACCTGCCGCGTGAGCTGGTACGCGATGGCGCGCTGGATTTTCATCTATAACCAGGCGCAAAGCCGGGAGGCACGCCTCCCGGCAATAAAATAGAAAAACCCTCGCTAAATAAATTATTATTCCAATCATTTATTTCATCACCTCCGAATACCCCACTCCATTAATAAAATACCATCGTCATAAATAAAGTTTTTTTCCTTTGATCAAGACAATTACGAGTTCCTATTCTATTAATTAAACTGCAACTGAATTAGCGCGTTCTACGCTGCTCTGGGTAGCAGCTTTACGGGCTTTCTTTTAAACACGGCAAGGAATCAAAATGAAAAAAACTCTGATAGCTTTGGCTTCAGTAGCAAGCCTGCTGTGCGCCAACGGCGCAGCCAATGCAGCGGGCACCATTCAAGGTACTCTGGGCGTCACAATAACCATCGGTGCCGGCTGTGTGGTCACCGGCGGCAACAGCGCCGGTGTCTCTAACGATTTTGGCTCCATCAGCTTCGGCACCTACTCGTCACTGGCTAACGTCATCGCTGCCACCGCTACCGGCAGCGGCGGCACCGGCAGCCTTGGGCTGAACTGCACCAATGGCACCAACTACACCGTGGCGCTGGACAACGGCCTCTACGCCTCCGGCAGCCAGCGGCGCATGGCCAGCAGCGTACCGGCCTACATCAGCTACAACCTCTACCAGGACATCGCTCACGCGCTGCCGTGGAACAGCACCAGCGGCGTATTAACCGGCGTCGGCACCGGTTCAGCCGTGCCGCTGATCGTCTACGGCCTGGTTCCTGCCGCAGGTACCACGCCGGCGGCCGGCGCGTACAGCGATACCGTCACCATGACCGTCACCTGGTAAGCCCCCCTCTTCCTCTACCGCTGGGCACTCCGGCGGTAGCGTCAATCAACACGAGATTAATTAAAATTAATAATATTCCTATCATCAATTATCATTACCACGCTCGCACCACCCCCATCAAAACGTTTCGCGAGCGCGCTATCCCATCGACATCAAAAAATAAATAAAATTTTTAGTGTTTTAGCGCGACAACTCCGAATTCCTATTCTATTAATTACATTGCAAAGAAAATGAATACGTTCGATTCGTTTCCGGGTGCGTTTTTGCAGGCTTTATCTAACACCACAAGGAACCAATATGAAAAAAACTCTGATGGCTTTGACCTCGGCGGCAACCCTGCTGTGCGCCAACGGCGCAGCCAATGCAGCGGGCACCATTCAAGGCACGCTGGGCGTGACCCTGACCATCGGCGCCGGCTGCGTGGTCAGCGGCGGCAACAGCTCAGGCACCACCAACAACTTCGGCGCCATCAGCTTCGGCACCTACTCGTCGCTGGCTAACGTCATCACCGCCAGCGCTACCGGCAGCGGCGGCACCGGCACCCTGGGGTTGAACTGCACCACCGGCACCAACTACACCGTGGCGCTGGACAACGGTCTCAACGCCACCGGCAGCCAGCGGCGTATGGCCAGCAGCGTGCCCGCTTACATCAGCTACAACCTCTATCAGGACAGCGCCCACGCGCTGCCGTGGAACAGCACCACCGGCGTACTGACCGGCACCGGTACCGGTTCGGCCGTGCCGCTGATCGTCTACGGTCTGGTTCCCGCCGCAGGTACCACGCCGGCAGCCGGTGCATACAGCGATACCGTCACCATGACCGTCACTTGGTAAGTTTGGTGCGCCTGGCCGTCACCTGCATACTGCTGCCGCTGGCGGGCATTTGCCATGCCGACGTCAGCACCGCGACGGTGGGCGTCAGCGCCACCCTGGTCAAATCCTGCGTCGCCGGCACCACCAGCGGCGGCAATACCACGTTCGGCACCTTCAACTTCGGCACGGTCTATTTCCTTAATACGGCGATACAGGTGACCGGCCAGGCGAACGCCGGCGCGCTGCAGATCAACTGCAACAACGGCACCAGCTACACGGTGCTGCTCAGCGGCGGGCAAAGCGGCAATGCCGCTTCACGCTATCTGCAAAGCGCGGCGGGCGCTCGGGTGAACTACAACCTGTATACCAGCGCCAGCTACGCCACCGTCTGGGATAACGTCACCGGCGTGACGCAAACCGCCACCGGCCAAAGCGTTTGGCTGCCGGTGTACGGCATGATCCCGGTGCAGGCGACGCCGGCGACGGGAGCCTATACGGACACGGTGCAGGTGACGATAAATTGGTGATTAACGGAACGCTGCGCTCCCTGCTGTTGGCTGCGCTGATCGGCATCAACGCAGTTCATGCCGATACCACCAGCCAAAGCTTCACGGTCAATGCCTCCATCATCAAAGGCTGCGTGCTCGGCAGCGGCGTCACCAACGTGACTTCGTTCGGCAGCATGAGCTTTGGCCAGGTGGCGTCTTTAAGCAGCCCGATAAAAATCGTGTCGAGCGCCGGCGCCGGCTCGATCCTGATCCGCTGCAATCCGGGGCTCAGCGTCACTCTGGGGCTGAACGTCGGCAACAATGTCACCGGCTCCATCGCCAGTGGGCGAAAGCTGTTGAATTCAGTCACCGCGGAAACGTTGGTTTACCAACTGTATCAGGATGCCAACTACGCCGTTTTATGGGGAGACGGCGGCAACGGCGGTGCAGTCCAAACCGTCTCATCCACCGGCAGCACGCAAGAAATAAAAATCTACGCCAGTTTAATGGCGAGCAGCACCTTGCCCACCAGCGGCACCTACAACGATACGGTCTTAGTGACAGTAAGTTATTGAGCTTTTAAAAGGATCATACCATGCGCAGTTCTCTGCTTCGCCTGCCCCTGTTGGCAGGATTGCTGTTGGCCGGCCAACCACAGGCCTTCGCCGCCGCCTCTATTCTGATTTGGCCCATCGATCCGGTGATTGAAGACAACCAGCAGGCGACGGCCCTGTGGTTGGAAAACCGCGACAGCAAACCGGTTTATATGCAAATTCGCGTCCTCGGCTGGCAGCAAACCGGCGGCAAAGACGACTACCGCAATCAGAGCGACGTGGTCGCCAGCCCACCGGTCGCCACTATTCTCCCCGGCAAACGCCAGTTGATCCGCCTGCTCAAACAAATGCCGGTCGCCGCTGGGCAGGAACGGGCTTATCGGGTACTGGTCGACGAAGTGCCGATCAAAGATAAGAACGGCACTGAGCCCGACAAAGGCGCGCAGATGGGGCTGAAATTCCAGATGCGCTATTCGGTGCCACTGTTCGTCAGCGGTAAAGGCGTTTGGACCAAACAAGACTTCGACAACCCGCGCGACTACGCCACCGCCAACCAGCCTAAACTCAGCTACCGGCTGCAGCAACAAAACAGCCAGCGTTGGCTCGACGTGCGCAATGACGGCACCGTGCATGCGCGCCTGTCGCAGGTCAGCATTCAGGGCAAATCGCTCAACGGCGGGTTGCTGGGTTATGTCCTGCCGGGCTCGCAAATGCGTTTCGCCCTGCCGTCGTCGGGCAGTTTCGCCGCCGGCAAGCTGCAGGCGATGATCAACGACAACAAGCAACCCGTAACCATTCCGTCTTACTGAGCCTGAAGTGCAGGTGAAGCGGATGTCGTCACCGGCCACCCGCGGCATGCAGCTTAAGCCGCTGGCCCTGGCCGTACTCTGTATGGCGGTAGAACTGTGGCCGACGCTCGCCGCCGCCGACGATCTGCCGCCGCCGCCCAGCGCCATCAGCATGCCGGATACCACACTGTATCTGGAGCCGGTGGTGAACGGCCGCCAAACCGGGAAAGTGGTGCCGGTCATCTATCGCGGCGGTCACTACTACCTGACGCCGCAGCAGCTGATCGACGCCGGTCTGCCGGTGGCGGACAAGCAGGCAAAAGAGATCGCCGTCGATCAATGGGACAAGGTCGAGGTCACCTACAGCGGTGAAACGCAGCAGTTGCTGATCACGGTGCCCAACGACTGGCTGCCCAGGCAAACCCTCGGCAACGCCAGTTCAGAGCAACGTCTGCCGGCGCAAAGCAGCCTGGGCTTTTTGCTGAATTACGACGCCTACGTCAGCCAAAGCGGCGGGCGCGGCAATCCGGGCTATTTCTCCGCCTGGAGCGAGCAGCGCCTGTTCGACGGCTTCGGCGTCATTGCCAATACCGGCATTTTCCGCAGCAGCTTCAACGGCGGCGCCAGCACGCAGCAGAACAATCGCTATATCCGCTACGACAGTACCTGGCGCTACAGCGACGACGACACCATGCTCAGCTATACGGCGGGCGATTTCACTACCGGCGCGTTACCCTGGACCAGCTCGGTACGCGTCGGCGGCCTGCAAGTGGCGCGCAACTTCGCCACGCGGCCGGATTTGATCACCTATCCGCTGCCGCAGTTCTCCGGCCAGGCCGCCGTGCCAAGCAGCGTCGATCTGTACATCAACAGCTATAAGAATACCTCCGCCAACGTGAATCCCGGCCCCTTCACCCTGAATACCGTGCCCTATATCAACGGTGCCGGTCAGGCGACGGTGGTGACTACCGATGCGCTCGGCCGCCAGATAAGCACCACGGTGCCGTTCTATGTCGCCAGCTCGCTGCTGCAGGCCGGGTTAAGTGATTTCAGCCTCTCGGCGGGCGCGCTGCGCCAAAACTACGGCTACCGCTCCGCGGACTACGGGCAGTGGGTGGCCAGCGGCAGCGGGCGTTACGGCGTCACCGATTGGCTGACGCTCGAAGGCCGGGCGGAAGGTGCGGCGGAGCTGGCGGTCACCGGCGCCGGGGCCGGTGTGCGCCTGTGGCAACTGGGGGTGTTCAACGCCTCCTACAGCTACAGCCAGGCGAGCAGCAACGCCTTCAACGCCCCGAAAACCGCGCCCCTTTATTACGATCCGATCACCGGTCAACCGGTGCAGCAGCCAGATGCCGGGCCGGTGTATCAGTACACCGGCCGCCACGGCGATCAGACCAGCCTGAGCTATACCTACAGCAATCAGTATTTCAGCCTTAACGCGCAACGGGTGCTGCGCAGCGCGGACTTTGGCGATCTCTCCACCTACAAAAGCAGTTACCGGCTGAGCCGCCGCACCGATCAACTGACCGGCAGCATCGGCCTGAGCCGCTTCGGCAGCCTGGGCGCCGGTTATTTCGACGTGCGCGACGCCATCGGCCAGCGCACCCGGCTGATCAACCTGTCGTACAGCCTGACGCTGTGGCGCAATATCAGCCTTTACGCCTCGGCGAACCGCGAGATCGGCGGCGACGGTTACAGCTCGCAATTGCAGATCAGCATTCCGTTCGATGCCTGGGGCACCGCCAACGTCAGCACCGCCCGCGACGCCGGCAACCGTTGGAGCGAACGCGTCGGTTACAGCCGCGCCGCGCCGACCGACGGCGGTTTCGGTTGGAACCTGGCCTATGCCGGCGGCCAGGGCAGCGACAGCGATTACCGTCAGGCAGACCTGACCTGGCGCACCTCGCTGCTGGAAACCCGCGCGGGGTTGTACGGCAACCGTAACGACTACACGCGCTGGGGCGAAGTGAGCGGCTCATTGGTAGCGATGAACGGCGGCGTTTACGCCACCAACACCATCAACGACGCCTTCGCCCTGATCTCGACCAACGGTTACGCCGGTATTCCGGTCAGCTACGAGAACCAGCGCATCGGCGTCACCAACGACAAAGGCTACCTGCTGGTGCCTACCGTCACCTCGTATTACCACGCCAAGTTCCAGATCGACCCGCTCAATCTACCGGCGGATGTCAACCTGCCGGCGGTAGAAAAAACCGTCGCCATTCGCGATCACAGCGGTTTCCTGGTTGATTTCCCCGTTCAGCGCCTTTCCGCCGCCGACGTTGAGTTGGTCGATGCGCAAGGCAAACCGCTGGCCAACGGCAGTCAGGTCGCGGTGATCGGCAGCAATCAGCAAAGCTACGTCGGCTGGGACGGCATGACCTACATCGATCCGGTGCAGCAACACAACCGGCTTAGCGTGATCCCGGCCGACGGCGGCCCGCCGTGTCAGGTCAGTTTCAGCCTGGCCAACCCACAAGGTCTGCAGCGCGTCGGCCCGCTGGTTTGCCAGTCGGCCGCCAGATAACCGTAACAGGGAGAAAACGATGAATTGGGGAATCAAAACGCTCATGCTGGGCACACTGCTGCTGAGCGGCCACCAGGCGCTGGCCAACTGCGCCGTCACCGCCGGCGCCGTCAGCCTGGGCAGCGTGACCTCCAACAGCATATACAGCACGTCGGCCAGAGCGCAGGGCACCGGCGGCTTAAACTGCAGCGGCATCGGCCTGACCCTGCTAACCGAGAACACGGTGTCGGTAAAGATCGTTTCCACCACCAACAGCATGTATCTGAGCGACACCGGCGGCTCGGGTGATAAAATCCCCTATCTGATCTATCCGGATGCCAACTATCAATATCCGTTCAGCGCCGGGCAAACCATCAACTACAACTCGCTGAACCTGCTCTCACTGATCTTCGTGTCCAGCAACGTTTCCATTCCGCTGTATATTCAGACCACTACCGGCGCCAACGTGCGCGCTGGCACCTATACCGACACCATCAACCTGAGCTGGACCTACAGCATCTGCTATGCCGGGCTGTTGGGCGCCTGCCTGGCCTGGACCGGCACCAACGTGGCGGGCACGGTGGCGGTCACCGCCACCATCACCAAAAGCTGCCTGATCGCTCCCCCCGGTAGCGTCAACTTCGGCAGCATGGCGCTGGTGGGGCAATTTAACCCGATTAACCAGAGCATCAACCTTACCTGTACCAAAACCCAGGCCTACAACACCTACTTTACCAACGGCAACAACCCGGTCACCGGCTGGCGGCAGATGATCAACGGCACCAGCAACTTCCTGCAATACCAAATCTATCTGCCCAACACCACCACCGTCTGGAACAGCAGCAACATGCAGAGTGGCACCGGCACCGGGTTGGCGCAGAGTATTCCCTTTACCGCTGCAATCAACCCAGCGCAGACCGAGGTACCGGTCGGCAGCTATCAGGATAACGTCAGCTTTGTGGTTGAATACTGAGCGGTGCCGCTAGCGGTAAAACGCAATTGTTGCCAGAATGTATTTTTTATGTGGCATTTTTTGCTCATTTGGCTATGCTCATAGCGATGACCTACTGGTCTAACCTCCTACCACATCATTGAGCAAGGAGTTCCCATGAGCAAAACCGTCGTAAAAATTGGCAGCTTCGAGGTCGATGACGCGCATCTTCACGCCACTTCCGATCGTGCCGGCACCCTGAGCATTCCCTGCAAATCTGACCCGGATCTGTGCATGCAACTGGACGGCTGGGATGAACACACCAGCATTCCGGCTATCCTCGACGGCAAACAGTCGTTGTTGTACAAACAACACTATGACCGGCAGGCGGACGCCTGGGTGATGCGGCTGGCATGAAGATGCGCCAGGATCGCTGACGACGCGCTGTTTTCATCGGAAACAGCGCGTTTTTTTATGCGATGGCGATGCCGCGGCCGGCAAAGAAATGGGCGAAACGGTGGAGCGGCAGTTGCACCCGCTCGCGCGTCGCCGGGCTGTCGCCCGAAGGATTGTGGAAGGTCACGCTCTGCGCGTCGGCAGCGGTGATCAACACCAGATGCCCGCCCCGCTGCGCTGGCGAGCTCTCGGGCCGACGAATAGAGGGATGCACCGAGGCGATAAAGTAGCGGCATTCGCTGAACAGCGCCGGCACGCCGGCGGCCTCCAGCCCTACCTTAACCTCCGCCCGCAGCGCGAACTGCTCGCGTACATACTCGACAAAAGGCGCGTAAATCAACCCTTTGATCTGCTCGCCCTCGCGCACATAGGCGCCGTAAGGCAGGCTGCGGCGCGCCAGCTCCAGCAGCGGCGGCGCTTCGCCGTCGCGATGCCCCAACACCATTTTCAGGCAGGCCATGCCGCACACGTGGTTGGCCCACTCGACGTACTCCGCCCGATCACGGGCGCCGCTGCGCGCCCAGTTGTCGTCTTGCGCCAGCGTGGCGCGGCCGGCGATCAGATCGGCGGCCATCTCCGGGCTCGCCCACTGGCACTCGTAGGGAACGGCGCGCATGGCACTAGAATTTGTCGACGACTTTGAAATTCATCAACACCAGCGTCATATCCGGCGAGAACAGATCGTACTCTTCGAAGAAACGCTGCAGCTCTTTACGCCAATGCGCCAACGACCGGTCGCCCTCGCCTTCGGCATAGGCGTGCGCTTCATCCACCTGATCGTAGGTTTTCATTTCCACCGCGGTCAACTCGACCGCGCAGACCGGCTCGCCCTTGCCGTCCACCACCAGGAACAGATCGCCGGCCTGCGGGATCCCTTCGCCGTCCAGGTTGGAACAGGTCGCCGTTTTGGTGCCATTGAGGATCAATTGCACCACTTCATCGGCCTGCTGCTCGGTATCACCGAACGCCCAGCGCTCAAGGTGTTCGTATTTCTGCGGAATTGCCGTCGCCATGATTATACCTTTTTGAAAAATGCATCAATGCAGACAGGATAGTACAACGTAATGCCGGCCGTATGCATCCGTCACCTGCGCGACTGCGCGTTCCGCCACCGCCGCCTTTACGCGTTTTTACCGTTCTTCGCTGTGCCTTCTGCTGCGCCGGGCGCATACTGTGAACACTATTCACCCAATGGCGACCGCCAGGCGGTAACATGCGGCAAAACGACATCGATGCTGACGATACCTTCAGCGATTTACTCAACGGCGTCGCGCTGGCGACGCTTTTCCTCATTGCCATCGCCGGCGGGTGGTATTTCAGTTAAAGGGGGACGACGTGGCGACAAAACGCATGGGCAACAAGCTCAGTAAAATGGTGGTGGTTCTGCTGCTGATCTGCCTGGCGCTGCTGCTGTTGCGTTGGGCGGCGATAGCCTTCGGTTGATGCCGTAAAACGACGCCGGCGCCCCATTCACCGCCGCGGCGTGGCGGTCGGTTCCAACAGTTCCCGCAGATAGGCCAGACGCGCTTCCCCCTGCGGCAACCAGCAGCGGCACAGCCAATGCTGCTTTTCACCCGCGCGGCTTAGGCGGTAATACTCCGCCAAGGTTTCGACCCAGTTCATGATGTGTTCTCCTGCTTTTCGACACCACAAGTATTGAACGTAAAAACCAGAAGAAATACTGATGGCTTGTTTTTTATGCTTCCGGTTTTAGGCTACGCGGTAGCGAAGCCGCCGTTCAGCTGCTACATTGAGCGAAAATCAGCCAGCCGAGGTAAGCCATGACGTTCTCGGAACAGGAGATTAAACCCGTATGGGATGAGGTCGCGCGCCTGATCGGCGACGGCGTGATGCAGCTGCGCCATCGCGGCGAGGTGCTGTCGGTGGAAACGCTGGAAAAACATCTGGCGCAGCAGTTGGCGGGCAGCAACGACATCGAACGGCGCATCCTGCTCGGCGCCGCCATCAACATGCTGAAAGGTGGAAAATGAATCGCCAACCGAAAGGGTTGGCGATTCGACAGAAGCCCGAGGTATGCAAGCCCGGCCTTCTATGCGCTACTATGTCACGCTAATATGACGGAATTAATAGGAATTGTCGGGTTTTTGCCCAAAACACACTATTTTGTTGCCCCTCGTTACGCCAGGACAAAATCGCCGGCATCCAGCGGCTGCCCGACCACTTTCACCAGGAAATCGCTGCCGCCAAAGGCGCCGCCCAGGTTGATCGCCACGTCGCTGACGTGATTCTGCGCGTCATAGCTCAACATCGCCTCGCCTGCCTTGCCGCTGAACTGATCGACGAAACGGATGCCGTCGGCGCTGCCGGTATTGAACAACGTCAGATCGATCTTGTCCTCACCGCGCACGAAGTCGCGGATCCAATCCGGCGCCGCCGCCGTCGACTCGTCCGCCGCGAAATAGACGAAGGTGTCCTTGCCGGCGCCGCCCCACAGCTGATCTGCCCCTTTACCGCCGTACAGCACATCGTCGCCCGCGCCGCCCTTCAGCACGTTATCGGCGGCGTTGCCCACCAGCACATCGTTGCCCGATCCGCCGATGGCGTTTTCAATCGTCACGCCTGCGGCGATCGACACGTTGCCTTTCAGGCCGCCGACGTCCGAGAACGCTTTTTCATTCAGGTTGATGCGCTGATTCTGGCTGAAGCCGGAGAAGTCGAAGGTGTCGTTGCCGCCGGCATCCCAGGCGGTAAAGATGATTTTATCCTGGGCGCTGGTAGCGGTGAGGAAGTCGCGATCGGTGTTGGAGTTGAAACCGTAAACCGTATCGCCGGTACGGGTGTTCATGTTGGCGCCGTAGAAATGCTGGATCGCCGTAATATCATTGAGCAGCGGCCCGGAAGAGTACGCGCCTTTAAAGTCCTGCCCGGTGTTGCTTTCACTGAAATAACTCATCACGCTGTGGGCGCGGCTGTCCTCGAAATAGGTCGCGTCCTTACCGTAGGTGATGCTGACGCCCGGCGCGGCGTTATAGTCGCCGGGGTGCTGCAACCCCAGCGCATGGCCGATCTCATGAGTAAAGGTCTGGCGACCGTATTCGTTTTCATGGATCTGGTTGTTGACGAAGGTGTGGTTCTTGGCGTTATACCAGGTTTGACCGGCGACCGAAGGCGAGGAGTCCGGGTTATACGCGAAGGCATAGGAGCCGCGCGAACTGTAGTCGAACAGGCCGAATTTGATATTGGCGGCGGCGGCGTTGCTGGTCTCGGTGAAGGTGATGTTGGCCACGTCTGACCATGACTGCAGCGACAGTTTGGCCTGCTCGCGCTGTTCCGCGTTAAAGCTGCTGAAGCCGCCGATGCCCATGCTCGACATGTTGCCCGGCGCCTTTTCCCAGAAGCTGAAGGTCAGGGAAACCGGCGTGTCGGTCACGCCCTTGTCGTGCCAGCTGCGATCGCCGCGCACCAGTTCCAGGCCGGCATTCTCGAACGTTTTCGACGGATGAAGCACGGTAATGGTGTCGTCTTCATCGGGTTTATAAGCGCCCAGCAGAGCTAATACGCCTTCGGCTTTAACAGAAGCATTGCTTGATGACATAACCTTAATCTCCATATTCCTCATTTCAATCGGGGCGTGCCCCGACTGGCGGATTGCCTGAACGGCAGCGGCCCGGTGCTGAATCAATACGGGGATATCGGTAATGCGGTGGCGCCTTCCCTCGGCACTCTGAATGAGAACGATAATCCCTTAAGAGAAAAGAATAGACACATTTTCGCCGAGTACAGAGTTTTCTTAGAAAAAGTGTTGCAATGCTTTTCCGCCACCTGAATGATTTTCATGGTAATTATCAGCGTTATCGCGATTGGCAGCAGAAAAACCATAAAAAAACCGGGGCAATCCGACCCCGGTTATCCATAAGAAATTCTGGACTCAGACTAACCAACCGAGCAACAGCGTAGCGCCAATGACCGTGGAAGCACCGCCGATGCGCGTGGCGATTTGGGCGAACGGCATCAGACCCATACGGTTCGACGCCGACAGGATCGCCACGTCGCCGGTGCCGCCCAGGCCGCTGTGACAGCAGGTGACGATCGCCGCTTCCACCGGGAACATCTTCAGGTAAGGCGCAATCAGGAAGCTGACCAGGCCCATCGACAGCACCACCGAGCCGCAGACCACCACATAGCCGACCGAAAACACCGCCACCACGCTTTCCAACGGCACATACAGCATGCCCAGACCGATCATCAGCGGCCACACCAGCGCCGTGGAGACGAACTTGTAGAAACTGTGCGCGCCGGTTTCCATCGACGCCGGGATCACCCGGCAGTATTTGCACAGCACCGCGAACAGGATCATCAACACCGGACCAGGAATATGCACAATGTGCTCGAACAGGCCGCCGACGATAAAGAAGGCACAAATTACCAGCAGCCCGCCCCCCATCAGTTGGAAATCGACGTTGCCGCTTTGCTCCTTAACGGCGAACATCGCGTTCTCCTGCGCCGAGCGGATCAGCATGCCGTCGCCGCTCAATGCCTTGCGCTGCATGCCGATGCGCGCCAGCACGCCGGCGGTGACGATGGCGAAGATGTTGCCCAGCACCGCCGCCGGCGCCAGTTGCGCGACGTAGACGTCCGGCGTCGCGCCCAGGATCGCCGAATAGGCCAGCGACAACGGTAAAATGCCCTCGCCGATGCCGCCGCCAATGATCGGCACGATAATGAAGAAGAAAGTGTGATAGAAGGTAAAGCCGAACAGTTTGCCCACCAGCAACCCGGTGATCACCGCCGTGACCGTGCCCACCACCAGCGGCACGAACATGCGGATCATGCCCTGGATAAGGATCACCCGGTTCATGCCGAGAATGCTGCCGACCACCAGGCTGGCGATGACGAAGTAAAGCAGGTTGGCGTCTTTCATCAGCAGATGAACGGTACCCATGACGTTGGGTTGGAACACATTGAAATAGACCAGCACCGACGGCACCATCAGGCACAGAATGGCCGGGCCGCCAATATCACGCAGCACGGGAATGCTTTTTCCCAGCTGCGCCAGCGCAAAGCCCAATGTCATGATCACCGCCAGGCCGCCGATCATATTCTTCGGCAGGAAGTTAGCGTAGGCAGAAATCGCCACAATCGCGCAAATTGTGATAAACAAGGCGATAGGTACCGCGCCGATATCTATTTGACGAAACTTATTAATTAATCCTGATGAATCGGACGATGCCGTATTTTTATCACAGGCCAGTTCTGCATTTATCTGTTTCATTATTCACCCTGCTGACGAGCGTAGAGTACGGTTAGGTTTGCCTGGCGCAACACCCCTGCCCCAGCCAAGAAAAAACAAACGATTACGAAAAATCCCATTGCAGATTTCGCATTTTTTAATAAGAAATAAAACAGTAGACAGCACTGACGATATGATAAAAAATAAAAATGCAAAACTAAATTACGCCGTAGGAATTCAATATTGTGACCCTCAGCCAATGTTAGTTTTAATTAATTATCGTCAGCATTTTGTAATTAAAGTAATCAGGTTTAAATTCGCTGCTATGCTATAGGAGGGCGAAAAAGCCCCTGCGTTATTAATAAAGAACCGGAAACGCCATTAGCTGAATCCGGTCAGCTTGATCCGAACCTTAATCCTGCGCGCGGCACCGCGCGGGAAAAGGCATAATATGACTCATAAGGAAGTAGAATATGTCTTCACGCGCTGTTACCCCACAATCCCTTACTCGTTACGGCATCCATCAGGCCGCCGAGATTGTCTATAACCCCAGCTATGAATTGCTGTTTGCCGAAGAGACCCGCGCCGACCTGCCGCCGCTGGAACGCGGCACCCTCACCCAGCTGGGCGCGGTCAACGTCGCGACCGGTGAATTCACCGGCCGTTCGCCGAAAGATAAGTACATCGTGCGCGATGACACCACACGCGACACCGTCTGGTGGTCAGACAACGGCACCGGCAAGAACGACAACCAACCGCTCTCGCCGGAAGTCTGGCAGCATTTGAAAACGCTGGTGGGCAACCAGCTCTCCGGCAAACGTCTGTTCGTGGTGGACGCCTTCTGCGGCGCCAACGCCGACACGCGCCTGAAAGTGCGCTTTATCACCGAGGTGGCCTGGCAGGCGCACTTCGTGAAAAACATGTTTATTCGCCCGAGCGACGAAGAGCTGACGGACTTTGAGCCGGACTTCGTGGTGATGAACGGCGCCAAATGCACCAACCCGGACTGGCAGCAGCAAGGCCTGCACTCGGAGAACTTCGTCGCCTTCAACCTGACCGAGCGCATGCAGCTGATCGGCGGCACCTGGTACGGCGGCGAGATGAAGAAAGGCCTGTTCTCCATCATGAACTACCTGCTGCCGCTGAAAGGCATCGCCTCGATGCACTGCTCGGCCAACGTCGGCGAACAAGGTGACGTGGCGGTATTCTTCGGCCTGTCCGGCACCGGTAAAACCACCCTCTCCACCGATCCGAAACGCCAGCTGATCGGCGATGACGAGCACGGCTGGGACGACGACGGCGTGTTCAACTTCGAAGGCGGCTGCTACGCCAAAACCATCAAGCTGTCACCGCAGGCGGAGCCGGAAATCTATCAGGCGATCCGCCGCGACGCGCTGCTGGAAAACGTCACCGTGCTGGCCGACGGCAGCATCGACTTCGACGACGCCAGCAAAACCGAGAACACCCGTGTCTCTTACCCGATCGGCCACATCGAGAACATCGTCAAACCGGTGTCCAAAGCCGGCCATGCGCGCAAGATCATCTTCCTGACCGCCGACGCTTTCGGCGTGCTGCCGCCGGTGTCGCGCCTGACGCCGGAACAGACCCAATACCACTTTCTGTCCGGCTTCACCGCCAAGCTGGCCGGCACAGAGCGCGGCATCACCGCCCCAACGCCGACCTTCTCCGCCTGCTTCGGCGCCGCGTTCCTGACGCTGCACCCGACGCAGTACGCCGAAGTGCTGGTGAAACGCATGGAAGCCGCCGGCGCCCAGGCTTATCTGGTCAATACCGGCTGGAACGGCAGCGGCAAACGCATCTCGATCAAAGACACCCGCGGCATCATCGACGCCATTCTGAATGGCGACATTGAGCAGGCCGAGACCTTCACGCTGCCGATCTTCGGCCTGGCCGTGCCGACCGCGCTGCCGGGCGTCGATCCGTCGATCCTCGATCCGCGTAAAACCTACGCCGACGAATCGCTGTGGCAGGAGAAAGCGCAGGATCTGGCGCAGCGCTTTATCGACAACTTCGCCAAATACACCGTCACCCAGGCGGGCGAAAAACTGGTGAACGCCGGGCCTAAACTGTAACGCCGGCGCGCTGTGCGTCGTCATTCAAGGGCCGAACCTTCGGCCCT
>NZ_MJAO01000016.1 GCF_001902635.1 Serratia marcescens
GATTGAAGAAGCCCGCAAGGTGACCGACAAGCCGTCGCTGCTGATGTGCAAGACCGTTATCGGCTTCGGTTCGCCGAACAAGGCCGGCACCCACGACGTGCACGGTGCCGCGCTGGGCGCTGCCGAAGTGGCCGCCACCCGCGAAGCGCTGGGCTGGAAATACGCCGCCTTTGAAATCCCGCAGGACATCTACGCCCAGTGGGACGCCAAAGAAGCCGGTCAGGCCAAAGAAGCGGCCTGGAACGACAAGTTCGCCGCCTACGCCAAGGCCTTCCCGGAGCAGGCTGCCGAGTTCAAGCGCCGTATGAACGGCGAGCTGCCGGCCGACTGGAAAGCCGACGCCAAAGCGTTCGTGGAAAAACTGCAGGCCAACCCGGCCAACATCGCCAGCCGCAAGGCATCGCAGAACGCGCTGGAAGCGTTCGGCAAGGTGCTGCCGGAGTTCCTGGGCGGCTCCGCCGACCTGGCGCCGAGCAACCTGACGATGTGGTCCGGTTCGAAAGCGCTGAACGTTGACCCGGCGGGCAACTACATTCATTACGGCGTGCGCGAGTTCGGCATGACCGCCATCACCAACGGCATCGCGCTGCACGGCGGCTTCCTGCCGTACTCGGCGACCTTCCTGATGTTCGTGGAATATGCCCGCAACGCGGTGCGTATGGCGGCGCTGATGAAGCTGCGCAACGTGTTCGTCTACACCCACGACTCCATCGGTCTGGGCGAAGACGGCCCGACCCACCAGCCGGTGGAGCAGCTGGCGAGCCTGCGCGTGACCCCGAACATGAGCACCTGGCGCCCGTGCGACCAGGTGGAATCGGCGGTGGCATGGCAGTACGGCATCGAGCGCAACGACGGCCCGACCACGCTGGTGTTCTCGCGCCAGAACCTGACGCAGCAGCCGCGCACCGCAGAGCAGCTGGCGAACGTGTACCGCGGCGGCTACGTGCTGAAAGACTGCGCGGGCACGCCGGAGGTCATCCTGATTGCCACCGGCTCCGAAGTGGGCATCACGGTGGACGCGGCGGACAAACTGACCACGGCGGGCCGCAAGGTGCGCGTGGTGTCGATGCCGTCGACCGATGCGTTCGACAAGCAGGATGCGGCGTACCGCGAGTCGGTGCTGCCGGCGGCGGTGACGGCGCGCGTGGCGGTGGAAGCGGGTATCGCGGACTACTGGTACAAGTACGTGGGCCTGAACGGCGCCATCGTGGGCATGACCACCTTCGGTGAGTCGGCGCCGGCGGAGCAGCTGTTCGCCGAGTTCGGCTTCACCGTGGACAACGTGGTGGCCAAGGCGCAGGCGCTGCTGAAGTAAGCAGCCTGGCGCAAGCCGATAAAAAAGCCGGTCATCATGACCGGCTTTTTTTATGGGCGTGACCCGTGCTTACGAAGCGGCGTTGGCGCTTTCGACGCTGCGCAAGCGGTCGTAAGCCGCCGCCAGCAACAGCACCAGCAGCGTAGGCTGCAGCCAGACCAGACCCTGTTCGGCCAGCGGCAGCTTATCGAACCAGGCGGGCAGCAGGCCGCTGAAGCTGGAGGCCTTCAGGCCGTCGGCGAGGCCAAACACCAGGCTGGTGGCGATCACCGGCGCGAAGACGCGTTTGGCGCTGCGCCAGCGGTTCTGGCTGAAGCTGAGCAACACCAGCGCGATGCAGGGTGGGTAGATCGCCGTCAGCACCGGCAGTGAGACGCGGATCAGATTGGTCAGCCCTATGTTGGAAACCAGCATGGCGAAGAGGGCCAGGATGACCACCAGCGTGCGGTAAGAGAGCGGCAGGTAGCGGGAGAAGAAGTCCGCGCAGGCGCAGGTCATGCCGACCGCCGTCACCAGGCAGGCGATGAACATCAGCACCGCCATAAAGACGCTGCCCAGGTCGCCGAAGGTATGTTGTACATAGGCGTGCAGGATTGCCGCACCATCCTGAGCGCCGCCGCCAACCAGGCTGCCGCTGCCGGCGCCGAGCTTGAACATGCAGATATAGACCAGCGTCAGGCCGACACCGGCGATCAGGCTGGCCCACAGGGTATAACGCAACAGCAGGCCGGCATCGCTGACGCCGCGCGAACGGGCGGCGGTGACGATAATCGATCCGAACATCAGCGCCGACAGCGTATCCATGGTTTGATAGCCCTGCACAAAGCCGGTGGAAAATGCCGAAGCCTGATAGCTGCCGACGGCGGATACCGGTGCTCCGGCGGGCCAGACCAGGGCGGCGATGCCCAACGCGGCCAGCGCCAGAATTTTCAGCGGTGCCAGAATATGGCCGACGTTATCGAGCAACCGGCCGGGGTACAGTGACACGATCATCGCCAGGGTAAAGAACAGCAGGCTGTAGATGAACTGCGGCAGGGCGCCGTCGCCGGTGAAGGGCGCGATGCCGAGGGCGAAAGAAACGTTGGCGGTACGCGGCGTGGCGAACAACGGGCCGAGCGCCAGATAGCAGACGGTCGCCAACAGCAGGCCGGCGGTGCGGCCGATGGGGCCGGTCAGCAGGCTGATGCTGCCGCCGACGCGCGCCAGCGCGATCACGGCGATCACCGGCAGGGCGACGGCGGTCACCATAAACCCGAGGGCGGCCGACCATAGATGCTCGCCGGACTGCAGGCCCACCAGCGGCGGGAAAATGATATTGCCGGCGCCGACAAACAGGGCGAAGGTCATAAAGCCCAGGGCGATAATGTCTTTCGGGGATAAATTCTTGGTCATAACGGTATTGCACTGCCTGTATTCATGAAATAAACGGCCTGGCTGCGACATGGAGAATTGCAGGGTGCAGCGAGCGCCCGCAAAATTTTCGGTGCGCAGCATATAATATTTTGACAAAAAAAACCTGAGTTACGCCGCTGAGCGGTTGTGGTTCGGGCCGATGCCAGGCGCTTTCTGATCCGCCGATTCTGCACGCCGTGCTACCACGAAGCCCGCTCTGCCGGGCTTTTTTGTTGGCTGAAAAATGTCCAACCTCACAAAACCGGAAGATAACAAAGCAATGCCGTTGCCTCATCATGGTTATTAACTATATGTTAATTTTTGGTTTATTAAATGTGATCAGGGGATGGATGATGATGACAAAAATCAGCGCGACCGTGGCTGCAATCACCTTACTGGGTTCCGTTTCCGCCTATGCGGCCTTCCCGGCGGGCTACCCCGCCGATTATCAGAAAGTGGTCGACGGTGCGAAGAAAGAAGGCAAGGTGGTGATTTACTCGACCACCGACACCAAGGCGGCGGCACCGCTGATCCAGGGATTCGAGGCGTTGTATCCGGGCATCAAGGTTGAATACAACGACATGAACAGCACCGAACTGTATAACCGCTTCATCAGCGAGCAGGCGGCCGGCGGCACCAGCGGCGACGTGGTGTGGAGCTCGTCGATGGATACCATTCTGAAGCTGGCGGGCGATTATGCACAGGACTACGCCTCCCCCGAGCAGCCTCAGCTGCCGAAATGGGCGGTATGGCAAGATAAGGTATACGGCACCACTTACGAGCCGGTGGTGTTTATCTATAACAAACGCCTGATCCCGCAAGGGGATGTGCCGGATTCGCACGCGGCGCTGGCTAAGCTGATCGCCGGCCAGACGGACAAGTTCAAGAAGAAAGTCACCACGTACGACATTGAGAAATCCGGCGT
Organism: Serratia marcescens; assembly: GCF_001902635.1. GTDB lineage: Bacteria > Pseudomonadota > Gammaproteobacteria > Enterobacterales > Enterobacteriaceae > Serratia > Serratia marcescens_F. The sequence goes on from NZ_MJAO01000016.1 coordinate 3,633, forward strand.
CGGCTTCATGCTGTCGGTGCAGGACTTCAAGGCCGATCCTGACTACTTCAAAACGCTGGCCGACGTGGCCAAAGGCGGGCTGGCGGTGCAATCCTCCACCGGCACTATGATGGAGCGCGTCTCCTCCGGTGAAAACCTGATCGGCTTCAATATCCTCGGTTCGTACGCCGAGGCCCGCGCCAAGAGCGATCCGTCGCTCGGCATCGTCTATCCGAAAGACTATACCCTGGTGCTGTCGCGCGTGAGCTTCATCAGCAAAGAGGCCGGCCACCCCAATGCTGCCAAGCTGTGGTTCGACTACGTGCTGTCGGAGAAAGGGCAAAATATTCTCGCCAATCAGGCGGATATCCCCTCGATCCGCAACGACATCGAAGGCCAGAACGACATCGACGGCATGACCAAGCGGCTGGGCAACGCGCTCAAGCCGATCCCGGTCGACGACAGCCTGCTGGAGTATCTGCAGCCGGCCAAACGTCTCGACTACATCAAACAGTGGCGCGCCGCCGCGGCGAAATAACAGGGACTGCATTCGGACGCGCGCCTGTTGCAGGGGCGCGCGCCCTTTGGTCGTCGTTTACAACCATAGGGAGCATTTATGCAAGCATGGCGCAGAAAGTGGCAGAGCCTGCCGCGCGGTCTGGTGGTGTTGATAACCGCGCTGGTTATCTATATCCCGCTGTCGTTTATCATCATTCAAAGCTTCCTCTCGGCTCCGTTTTTCTCTCCCTCCAAGGTCTTCAGCCTGGAGGCCTTCGAGTTCATCTTTACCGATCCGGATTTCTACAAGGCGCTGAGAAGCGGCTTTATTCTGGCATTTGGTCTGGTGATCATCGCCATCCCGCTGGGCGGCATTTTGGCTTTCTTGATGGTGCGCACCGATCTGCCGGGGCGGCGGATTATCGAACCGCTGATTCTGGTGCCGATCTTCGTGTCGCCGATGGTGCTGGGCTTCGGTTACGTGGTGGCGGCGGGGCCGGTGGGCTTCTTCTCGCTGTGGGCGGAGGCGCTGTTGGGCTTCGTGCCGTGGAACATCTATTCGATGGCCAGCATCGTGGTGATCGCCGGATTGACGCACGTGCCCCACGCGTATCTGTACATCTCCTCGGCGCTGCGCAGCGTGGGCTCCGACGTTGAAGAAGCGGCGCGCACCGCCGGCGCCACGCCGCTGCAGGTGATGACCGCCGTCAGTCTGCCGATGGTACGGCCGTCTATTCTGTACGCCGGGGTGTTGTTGTTCTTCCTCGGGCTGGAAGTGTTCGGCCTGATGCTGGTGCTGGGCGATCCGGAAGGCAACCTGGTACTGGCGACCTATCTGTACCAGTTGACCAACAAGCTGGGCACGCCGTCCTACCACCTGATGGCGGCGGTGGCGGTGGTGCTGATCTGCATCACCATTCCGCTGGTGATGCTGCAACGTCGGTTGATGCGCACCGCCAACCGTTTCGTCACCGTCAAGGGCAAAGCCTCGCAGGCCCGCGCGCTGCCGCTGGGCAAATGGCGCTGGGTGGCCGGCGCGGTGGTGGTGCTTTGGTTGACCATCACCATCGGCGTGCCGCTGGCTGGCGTGGTGCTGCGCGCCTTTATCTCCAACTGGGGCGTGGGCGTGTCGATATGGGACGAACTGTCGATCAACACCTTCCGCACCATCTGGGCGCAGCCCAACCTGCTACGCGCCATCGTCAACTCAATGGCGATTGGGGTGATCGGCGGGGCGCTGGCGGTGGCGTGCTACCTGTTTATCGGCATCGCCATGCACCGCAAGCCGGACGGCGCGACGCGCTTCCTCGACTACAGCGTGCTGGTGCCGCGCGCGGTGCCGGGGCTGCTGGCCGGTCTGGCATTCCTGTGGGTGTTTCTGTTCCTGCCGATGTGGCTGGACAAATCACTCAAGGAGGGCTGGCTGTCGGCGCTGCCGATGGCCGAGTGGCTGCGCGAGAACGGGATCGTCTGGCTGCGTTCGTTACGCAGCACCATCTTCAGCGTCTGGCTGGCGTACACCGTGGTATGGATGGCCTACGGCCTGCGGCTGATCTCCTCCACGTTGCTGCAGGTGGGGCCGGAGCTGGAAGAGGCGGCGCGCAGCGCCGGCGCCAGCCGCGGTCAGGTCACCCGACACGTCACTATTCCGCTGTCGCGCTACGGCCTGATCGGCTCCTGGCTGCTGATGTTCCTGATCTTTGAGCGCGAATATTCCACCGGGGTGTATCTATTGTCTCCAGGCACGGAAACCATCGGTTCGATGCTGGTTTCCCTGTGGGCCGCGGGCGCCATCGATATCGTCGCCGCGCTGTCGTTCATCAATATCCTGCTGGTGGTGCTGGGTTTGGGGATCGCCTTGCGCTTTGGAGTGAAATTACATGATTGAACTTTCAGTAGAAAATCTGCATTTGACCTATGGCGACAACCCGGTGCTGAAAGGGGTGTCGATGGAGCTGAAACGGGGCGAGGTGGTCTCGCTGCTGGGCCCGTCGGGCAGCGGCAAAACCACGTTGTTGCGGGCGGTGGCCGGGCTGGAGAAGCCGAGCCAGGGGCGGATCGTCATCGGCAACAGCGCGGTGTACAACGGCAGCGCGCGCAGCGAAATTCCCGCCGAAGAGCGCAACCTGGGGCTGGTGTTTCAGTCCTACGCGCTGTGGCCGCATAAAACGGTGTTTGAGAACGTCGCTTACCCGCTGAAGCTGCGTAAGATCGCCTCGGCGGAAATCACCCAGCGGGTGCAGGCGGTGCTGGACCAGCTCGGGTTGGGGCATCTGGCCAAACGCCATCCGCACCAACTCTCCGGCGGCCAGCAGCAGCGCGTGGCGATCGGGCGCGCGTTGATCTATAACCCGCCGGTGATCCTGCTGGATGAGCCGCTGTCCAACCTCGACGCCAAGCTGCGCGAAGAGGCGCGGGTATTCCTGCGCGAGCTGATTATCAAGCTCGGTCTGTCGGCGTTGATGGTGACTCACGATCAGAACGAGGCGATGGCCATCTCCGATCGCATTCTGCTGCTCAACAACGGCAAAATCGAACAGCAGGGCACGCCGCAGGAGATGTACGGTTCGCCCACCACGCTGTTTACCGCCGAGTTCATGGGCAGCAACAACCGGTTGCCGGGCAAGATCGTCGCGCTGGAGGGCGATCGGGCGTGCATCGAAGGCAAGGATTGGGCGCTGTGGGGCAAAGCGGGCGCGGGGTTGCAGGTCGGACAGGAGGGTTCGGCGGTGATCCGCGTGGAGCGCGTGCGGTTGGGCGAAGATCCGCAGGGCAACCAGCTTGAGCTACCACTGCTGACCAGCATGTATCTCGGCGATCGCTGGGAATACCTGTTCCGTACCGTGGCCGAAGATTTCGTGGTGCGTGCCTACGGGCACGAGGCGCGCGATCAGGCGCTTTGCCGGCTTTCTTTGCCGGCCGAGCATCTGTGGATATTCCCGAAAGCCTAGTCAGGACGCCCGCAGACGCGGGCGTTCCGTTTACAGATCAAGCACCAGCCGGTTGCCTTTGGCGCGCGAGCAGCAGATCAGCAGGGTTTGCTGCGCCGCGCGTTCTTCGTCGCTGAGATACTGATCGCGGTGATCGGCTTCCCCTTCGACGATGCGGGTTTCGCAGGTGCCGCAAATGCCTTCGCGGCACAGGCACTCGACCTTGGCCGCCTTGCTGTTTTCCAGCGCCTGCAGGATGGTCATGCCTTCCGCCACTTCGAGCTCAATGCCCGACCGAGCCAGCACCAGCGTAAAGGCCCCGCCCGCCGTATCTTCGGCGGCAAAGGCTTCGCTGTGCAAACGAGCGGGCTCGATACCCAGTTCGGCGGCGGTCTGGTAAACCGCTTCGTTCAGCGCCGCTGGGCCGCAAACGTAGATATGGGCGCCAGGTTCCACGTCGGCCAGCGTGCGGGCCAAATCCAACCGGCCGTTAAGGCGGGAGACATGGCAGCTGACGTTGCCGGCGAACGGTGCCTGCATCAGCTGTTGCTGGAAGGCGTTGTGCTCCTCGCTGTGGAAGCAGTAGTGCAGATGGTAACGCTGGCCGCTGCGCTGCAGCTCGTGCAGATGGGCCATAAACGGCGTGATGCCGATGCCGCCGGCGATCAGCACGTGATGCTGCGCCTCCGGCGCCAGCGCGAACAGGTTATTGGGGGTACTGATGGTCAGCGCATCGCCGATCGCCAGCCGATCGTGCATGAAGTCGGAACCGCCTTTGGAAGGGGACTCACGGCGCACGGCGATCTGGTAACGGTCGAGCTCGAACGGCGAGCTCAGCAGCGAATAGGCATTGCTGTAGCGTTGCTCGCCGTCCTGCATTTGCACGATGATGTGGCTGCCGCCGCTGAAGGCGGGCAGTGGCCGGCCTTGCGTATCCGCCAGGGTAAAGCGCTTGACCTGCGCGGTGACGGTTTCGATGTCGACGACGCGAACATCAAGCATCTGATAGCTGGTCATTCATTGGCTCCAAAGCGCGGGCGTCCCCGCGCATGAAAAAGTTATACCGCCTGGCACAGGTATTTGAGCTCCAGATAGTCTTCGATGCCGTATTCGGAGCCTTCACGCCCCAGGCCCGACTGTTTCACCCCGCCGAACGGCGCTACCTCGTTGGAGATAAGGCCGGTATTGATGCCGACCATGCCGTATTCCAGCCGCTCCGAAACGCGCCAGATGCGCGCTACATCGCGGGTGTAGAAGTAGGCGGCCAGCCCGTAGATGGTGTCGTTGGCTTGACGGATCGCTTCGGCTTCGTCATCGAACACCACCAGCGGCGCGACCGGGCCGAAGATCTCCTCTTCCAGCAGCAGTGAGCCGGGCTGCACGTCGCCCAGCACCGTCGGCGTGAAGAAATTGCCGCCCAGCGCGTGCGGCGTGGCGCCGGTCAGCACCTGAGCGCCTTTGCTCAGCGCGTCATCCAGCAGCTCCAGCACCTTGTCGCGCGCCTTGCGGTTGATCAGCGGGCCGATCTGCACGCCGGGTTCGAAGCCGTTGCCGACCTGCAGCGCCGCCACGCGGGCGACAAACTTCTCGGCGAACTGGGCGTAAACGCCGCGCTGCACGTAGAACCGGTTGACGCAGACGCAGGTCTGCCCGGCGTTGCGGTACTTGGCGATCAGCGCGCCTTCCACCGCGGCATCGATGTCGGCATCGTCAAACACGATGAATGGCGCATTACCGCCCAGTTCCAGCGACACTTTCTTGATGGTGTCCGAGCTCTGGCGCATCAGCAGCCTGCCCACCGGCGTGGAGCCGGTAAAGCTCAGCTTGCGCACCTGCGGGTGGCGGGTCAGCTCGGCGCCGATCGCCTGCGAGTTGCCGGTCACCACGTTGAACACCCCGGCGGGAATGCCGGCGCGCTCGGCCAGCTCGGCCATCGCCAGCGCCGAGTAAGGGGTTTCGTTGGCGGGTTTGACCACCAGCGTGCAGCCGGCCGCCAGCGCCGGCGCGGCCTTGCGGGTGATCATCGCCGCCGGGAAGTTCCAGGGCGTGATCGCCGCGCACACGCCGATGCCCTGCTTCAGCACCATCAGGCGTTTATCGCCGCTCGGCGAGGGAATGATGTCGCCATTGGTGCGCTTGGCCTGTTCGGCGAACCATTCGATAAAGGAGGCTGCGTAGCGGATCTCGCCCAGCGACTCCGCCAGCGGCTTGCCTTGCTCCAGCGTCATCAGGCTGGCCAAATCCTGCTGATGTTCCAGCATCAGTTCGAACCAGCGGCGCAGCAGCTGTGCGCGTTGCTGTGCCGGCAGCGTGCGCCAGCCTTCCAGCGCCTGCTGGGCGGCGTCGATCGCCCGTTGGGTTTCGGCCGTCGCCATGTTGGGCACGCTGCCGATGAGTTGGCCGGTGGCGGGATCGCTCACCGGCAGGGTTTCCTGGTTGTCGGCATCGCGCCATTGGCCGTTGATGTAGGCCTGTTGGCGGAATAGCGCCCGATCGGAAATATTCACAAAGAACCTCACAAGTCAGGGGGAGGGGGCCCGTGGGCCCCGTCGCATCAGGGTTGATAAACCTGCGCCAGCAGGTTGTGGAAGTGGGCGATGCCGTGTTCGCTGACGCCGCTGCCGGCGCCGTCGGCCATGATGCGCCCCTGGCCGCGATAGCCGCGCGATTTGAGGCCTTTTTGCACGCTCTCCACCAGCCGCAAATCTTCCGGGCGGAACACGTCGCGGTACCAGTCGATCAGCTTGAGCTGCTCGTCGCTCAAATCGGCGTTGGTGAAGTAGATGTCGTAGTGCTGCAGGGTGGTTTCCGCATCGACCGGGAACTCGTAAATCACCGTCATCATGCCTTCCAGCGGCGGCATGTTGAACATGGTGCACGGCCACAGCCAGATGCCGTGGAAGCTGGCTTCTTTGCCCTCTTCAAACTTGAACGACTGCTCGGAAGGGCGGGCGTAGCCGAACTGCAGCGTCCAGTTGCCGTGCAGGGTGTGCCAGTAGCGATCGACCTGCACCGAGTCGGCGAAGCCGGGGTGTGCCGGGCCGCAGTGGTAGCACTCGAGGTAGTTATCGACGATGTTCTTCCAATTGGCCGGGGTGCGGGTGACGAAGCGCGCCGCCAGCTTGAGATCGTCGACCTGCGGGCAGGCTTCGCGCACTTTGGCGCCGAGGCCCGGCAGCTGGTCTTCCACCGTACCGGCCTGCGGATCCAGATTGACGTAGATAAACCCGGCGTACTCTTCGACCCGCACCGGCATCAGGTGCGAGTTTTCTTTATCGAAGTTTTGCACGTTTTCACAGTTGCGCGCGTGCGCCAGTTCGCCGTCCAGCTTGAACGCCCAGGCGTGATAAGGGCAGGTGATGACGTTTTTCGCCCGGCCATCGCCCGCCAGCAGCTGGTGGCCGCGGTGCGGGCAGACGTTGTAAAAGGCACGCAGCACCTTGTCGCGGCCACGCACCACCAGAATGTTTTCACCGATGATCTCGCGGGTGATGTAGTCGTTCGGTTCGGCGAGCTCGCTGCGGTGTGCCACGCAGATCCAACTGGTGGCGAACACCTGCTCTTTTTCGTGATCGAACGCCGCCTGGTGGGTATAGAACCGGGCTGGAATGGTGTAAGCCTCGCGGGCGTCGGCGCAGAAATCTTTCGGTAAGGTAAATTCAGGGATCAGAGTGCTCATAAGTTAACCTTCCTCTTTTCTTATAGTCATTTCGCCATAGGGCGCGGTTGATACGACGATGAAGCGGAGACGTCGGCGGGTGGCGGTGCGTCGGGCTGCGCCGGCGCGCTGTTTTCGATCAGGTGCGCCGGGATGGCCGCGTAGTCCTGCTTCAGCCAGCGGGCGAAGCCGTAGGTTTTCACCAGCAGCACCAGCAGGAACGGCAGCGCGGTCAGGATCACCGTGGTTTTCATGGTGTCCAGCGAAGCGCCGGTAAACAGAATAGAAAGCGGGATCAGGGTGATCACTACACACCAGAACAAGCGCAGCATCGGGCTGGGATCTTGCCCTTCCTGCAGGTTGCGGGTGCTGGTGGCGGCCATGGTGTAGGCCACCGCGTCCATGTGCGAGGCCAGGAAAATGATCATGATGAACAGATAGGCGGCCAGGAACAGTTTGCCGAGCGGCAGCGCCGTCAGCAGCATCTGCACGGCGGTTTCGCCGCCCTGGTTGCTGAGGATCTCCGGCACGTTGAGCTGCCCGCTGATGAACTGGTGCATGGCGTAGCTTTCCAGCGAGCCGAAGAAGAACCAGCAGCCGAGGGTGCTGCCGAGCAACAGCGCCCAGATCACCTCTTTAATCTTGCGGCCGCGCGAGACGCGGGTCACGAACATCGCCACGCCGGGGGTATAGGAGATCCACCACAGCCAGTAGAACACGGTCCAACTGCGGCTGAAGCTGCCGTCGCCCATCGGATCGGTGAACAGGCTCATCTGCAGGAAGTTCTGCGCCGTCAGGCCGATGGCGTTGATGGTGTTGTTGATGGTGAACTCGGTCGGGCCGACCAGCAGCACCAGCCCGGCGAAGGCGAACGCGCCCCAGCCGACCATTTTGCTCAAGCGCTGCATGCCGCCGTCGATGCCGATGTAGGAGCTGAGGCAGAAGATCACCGCCGCCAGCAGGATCACCGTCGCCTGCACCGCGAAGTTGTCCGGGATACCGGTCAGCGCCGTCAGCCCGCGGGTAAAGGTGGAGGCGGTCAGCACCAGCGAGATGGTGAGCGCGCCGACGGTGGCGACCAGGAAGATCAGATCCACCGCCCGCCCGACCGGGCCGTTGGCGCGCACGCCGGTGATGGCGGAAATGATCCCCGACAGGCTGAGCCCTTTGTTCTTACGCACGTGGAAGTGGTAGGCCATGATCAGCGAGGCGAGGGCGTAGGTCGCCCAGGCGCTCAGCCCCCAGTGGAAGAAGGAGTAGCTGATGCTGTATTCCAGCGCCTTCGGGGTGCGCGGCGCGATGTTCAGCCCCGGCGTCTGGTAATAATACGCCCATTCCATCACCCCCCAGTACAGGGTGGACGAGCCCAGGCCGGCGCAGATGAACATGAACAGCCAGGCCAGCGTGGAGTATTGCGGTTTGCCTTCGCCGAGGCGGATGTTGCCGTATTTGCTCAACGCCAGATACAACACCACCAGCAGGGCGATCAGCACCAGAATTTGGATGGTTGAACCGAACAGCCGGGTGACGCCGTTGAAAATGGTGTTGGCGATAAGCGCGGATTTAGCCGGAAAGAGCATCAGGCAAATGGCGATCAGCGCAATGCTGCACAGGCTGATGGCGATGAGCGTGACATCCTTTTTAGGGTTGCTCTGCATGGGAGTGAACTCCTGTTATCGGTGGTGGGCCGGTGCGCGAAGCGTAGGGGGCGCCCGGGCCTTATTGGTTTGAACCCTTTGTTTTGTTACACCGCGAGGAGTAAACGCCCCGGCAGGACGTTGCCGGGAATATTTACTCTTCATTAACATTTTCGAGTGTGCACAAATTACAGGAGGGCCACAATTGGGGCATCTGTAAAAGGATAAAACACAGTATGTAAACAATTTGTTGTGATCTTGACCGGGGTATTGGCGTGCTTTCTGCGGTGGTTTTCAGCGGATTTGCGGCAGTGATCGAGCAGGAAAAACAGGTGCGGCAAAGCAGGGCGCCGGAAGGCGCCCTGCGGGGGAAACAGCGTGGTTTCAGCGTTGCAGCAGGGCGGCGATCGCCTGGCCGACTTGCTGAGTAGACGCGTCGCCGCGCATGTCCGGCGTGCGCGGCCCGTCGGCGATGATGCGCTCGATCGCTTGCAGGATGCCGTCGTGCGCCTGGCGGTAGCGGATATCGCCGTCGCCGAGGAAGTCCAGCATCATCGCGCCGCTCCAGATCATGGCGATCGGGTTGGCGATGTTCTTGCCGAAAATGTCCGGCGCCGAGCCGTGCACCGGTTCGAACAGCGACGGGAAGTTGCGCTCCGGGTTCAGGTTGGCCGATGGCGCGATGCCGATGGTGCCGGTGCAGGCCGGCCCGAGATCCGACAAAATATCGCCGAACAGGTTGGAGGCCACCACCACGTCGAAGCGTTCGGGATTAAGCACGAAGCGCGCGCATAGAATATCGATGTGCTGTTTGTCCCAGCCGATGTCGGGGTACTGGCGTGCCATCTCCGCTACGCGCTCATCCCAGTACGGCATGCTGATGGCCATGCCGTTGGACTTGGTGGCGGCGGTCAGGCGTTTGCGCGGGCGCTGCTGCGCCAGTTCAAAGGCGTATTTCAGAATGCGGTCCACGCCTTGACGAGTGAAGACCGATTCCTGAATCACCATCTCGCGCTCGGTGCCTTCGAACATCCGCCCGCCGAGCGAGGAGTATTCCCCTTCGGTATTTTCGCGCACCACGTAGAAATCGATGTCGCCCGGCTGCTTGTTCGCCAGCGGGCAGGGCACGCCGGGGAACAGCCGCACCGGGCGCAGGTTGACGTACTGCTCGAAGTCGCGGCGGAATTTCAGCAGCGAACCCCACAGTGAAATGTGATCGGGCACCGTATCCGGCCAGCCGACGGCGCCGAAGTAGATGGCGTCGAAGCCCTTGAGCTGCTCAAACCAGTCGCCCGGCATCATCTGGCCGTGGTGCTGGTAGTAGTCGCAGCTGGCCCACTCGAAGGTGTCGAATTCCAGCGACAGATCCCAGCGCGCCGCCGCCGCCTGCAATACCCGTATGCCTTCCGGCAACACTTCCCGCCCGATACCGTCCCCGGGGATAGCGGCAATCTTGTAAGTTTTGCTCATACAGAGGTCTCATTTGTAGGTAGGGGAGATTGACAACACTGTTATCCTATAATTGACTAACTGTTAATCAATCGCGAAAACGGTGAAACATAAAACACGAATCATGAACAATATGCCGATCCTGAGTGACCTGCGGGTGTTCGTGCTGGTGGCGCGCCGCGCCGGGTTCGCCGCCGCCGCCGAAGAGCTGGGCGTTTCGCCGGCCTTTATCAGCAAGCGCATAGCGTTGCTGGAAAAGGCGTTGGACGTGTCGTTGCTGCACCGCACCACGCGGCGGGTGGCGATCACCGAAGACGGCGAGCGGATCTACGAATGGGCGCAGCGCATTCTGAATGACGTCGATCAGATGATGGATGAACTGTCCGAAGTGCGTCAGGCGCCGCAGGGCATGCTGCGCGTAGTCAGCAGCTTCGGTTTCGGCCGACGCTTCGTGGCCCCGGCGCTGTCGGCGCTGGCGCGGGAGTATCCGCAGTTGGAGCTGCGGCTCGACGTTTCCGATCGGCTGGTGGATCTGGTCAGCGAAGGCTTCGATCTGGATATCCGCATCGGCGACGACATCGCCCCCAATCTGATCGCGCGCAAACTGGCGGACAACCAGCGCATCCTGTGCGCTTCGCCGGCGTATTTACAGCGCCACGGCGTGCCGAAAAGCCCGGCGGAGCTGGCGGGCCGCGCTTGCCTGGTGATCAAGGAGCGCGATCACCCGTTCGGGCTGTGGCGGCTGCAGGGGCCGGGCGGCGAAGAGACGGTGAAGGTGACGGGGGCGCTGGCGTCGAACCACGGCGAAATTGTGCATCAGTGGTGCCTGGACGGGCAGGGCGTTGCACTGCGTTCCGCCTGGGACGTGAAAGAGAACATCGACAGCGGCCGGTTGGTGCACATCCTGCCGGAGTATTATCAGCCGGCCAACATCTGGGCGGTGTACGTTTCCCGGCTGGCAACGTCGGCGAAAGTGCGGGTGACGGTCGAATTTTTGCGCGACTATTTCCGTGAGCACTATGGCGAAACGGGGTCGGCGAGTGAAAATCCGTCGCGGCCTTAAGGTCAAAAATGTGCGCCAGATCATCTTATGCTCGTAAAACTCCTCTCCGTTACTTGTGGAACTGTTGCACCTGTTCCTTTTGGCAAAACTTTGGTTTATGCTCAGCTGAAGCGTTTCAGTTGAGATACTCTTCGACAGAAATGCCGATGTGACGGCGGCGAAAAGCCGCTGAAGCGCGGGAATAATGCAAACGCGGCGATTCACAGCGGGCGGTGCGATCCACTACTCTATGCGGGTTAGTGAGACAACCAGTCAGCGCCGGCCCGGCGCCGGTGAGTCAGCCCGGCGGGGACGGCCCTTTTTCAGGAGCAGCATGACCATCCGCATAGCGATAAACGGCTTTGGCCGCATCGGCCGCAGCGTATTGCGCGCACTGTACGAATCGGGACGACGGGCGGAAATCTCCGTGGTGGCGATCAACGAGTTGGCGAACGCCGAGGGCATGGCCCATCTGCTGAAGTACGACTCCAGCCACGGCCGCTTCGCCTGGGATGTACGGCAGGAATGCGACACGCTGAACGTCGGGGACGACGCGATTCGTCTGTTGCATCAGCCGGCGGTGGAGCAGTTGCCCTGGGGCGAACTGGGCGTCGACGTGGTGCTGGATTGCAGCGGCGTGTACGGCAGCCGGGCGGATGGCGAAGCCCATCTGGCGGCGGGGGCGAAGAAAGTGCTGTTCGCCCATCCGGGCGGCAACGATCTGGACGCCACCATCGTGTTCGGCGTCAATCATCAGACGCTGCTGGCGGAGCATCGCATCGTTTCCAACGCCTCGTGCACCACCAACTGCATTATTCCGGTGATCAAGCTGCTGGACGACGCCTACAGCATCGAATCCGGCACCGTGACCACCATTCACTCGGCGATGAACGATCAGCCGGTGATCGACGCGTATCACGCGGATTTGCGGCGTACCCGCGCGGCGAGCCAGTCGATCATTCCGGTCGACACCAAGCTGGCCGCGGGCATCACCCGCATTTTCCCGCAGTTTTGCGATCGCTTCGAGGCGATCTCGGTGCGCGTGCCGACCATCAACGTGACGGCTATCGATCTCAGCGTCAGCGTCAGCGCCGCGGTGAAGGTAGCGGAGGTCAACCAGTTGTTGCAAAAGGCCGCACGGGAATCATTTCGTGGTATAGTTGACTACACGGAATTACCATTGGTCTCGATCGATTTTAACCATGACCCGCACAGCGCTATCGTCGACGGTACGCAAACCCGGGTCAGCGGGCAGCACCTGATAAAGACCTTGGTCTGGTGCGACAATGAATGGGGCTTTGCCAATCGGATGTTGGATACAACACGGGCAATGGCCGCCAGCGGTTTCTAGTACGGCGGCGCCGGCGCGGCTGGCGCGCTGCTCAGGCAATTTTATAGAGATTCAATAAAGAGGGTTCACCATGTCTGTAATTAAGATGACCGATCTGGATCTGGCGGGTAAACGCGTACTGATCCGCTCCGATCTGAACGTGCCGGTAAAAGACGGTAAAGTGACTTCCGACGCGCGTATCCGCGCTTCCCTGCCGACTATCGAAGCTGCGCTGAAGCAAGGCGCCCGCGTGATGGTAACCTCCCACCTGGGTCGCCCTACTGAAGGCGAGTACAACGAAGAATTCTCTCTGCTGCCTGTCGTCAACTACCTGAAAGATCATCTGAAATCCCCAGTGCGTCTGGCGAAGGACTATCTGGATGGCGTCGACGTCGCCGAAGGCGAACTGGTGGTGCTGGAAAACGTCCGTTTCAACAAGGGCGAGAAGAAAGACGACGAAACCCTGTCCAAGAAATACGCGGCGCTGTGCGACGTGTACGTGATGGACGCGTTCGGCACCGCGCACCGCGCGCAGGCTTCCACCCACGGCGTGGGCAAGTTCGCGCCTGTCGCCTGTGCCGGCCCGCTGCTGTCCGCCGAGCTGGAAGCGCTGGGCAAGGCCTTGGGCAACCCGGCCCGTCCGATGGTCGCCATCGTGGGCGGTTCTAAAGTGTCCACCAAACTGACCGTGCTGGATTCCCTGTCCAAAATCGCCGATCAGCTGATCGTCGGTGGCGGCATCGCCAACACCTTCGTAGCGGCGCAGGGCAACAACGTGGGCCAGTCCCTGTACGAACCTGACCTGATCCCGAACGCGCAGAAACTGCTGGAAACCTGCGACATCCCGGTTCCGACCGACGTGCGTGTCGCGACCGAGTTCTCCGAAACCGCGACCGCGACCGTGAAGCAGGCCAACGAGATCCAGGACAACGAGCAAATTCTGGATATGGGCGACGTCTCTGCCGAGCGTCTGGCCGTTATCCTGAAGAACGCCAAAACCATTCTGTGGAATGGCCCGGTTGGCGTATTCGAGTTCCCTAACTTCCGTAAGGGCACCGAAATTGTCGCCCGCGCGATCGCCGATAGCGACGCTTTCTCTATCGCTGGCGGCGGCGACACTCTGGCAGCCATCGATCTGTTCGGTATCGCTGACAAAATTTCCTACATCTCCACCGGCGGTGGCGCATTCCTGGAGTTCGTTGAAGGGAAACCGCTGCCTGCAGTCGTGATGCTGGAAGAGCGCGCTAAGCAGTAATTCAGACAACGGGAGGCGAAAGCCGCCCGTTTGTTTTATACCGCGCGGCTAATGCTGCGCGGCGTGAAAACATCGATTTACATCCATCTACGGCCGACGAAACAGGACAAAGTAACATGTCTAAAATTTTTGATTTCGTAAAACCGGGTGTCATCACGGGTGATGACGTTCAGAAAGTCTTCGCAGTTGCTAAAGAGAACAACTTTGCGCTGCCAGCGGTAAACTGCGTGGGTACCGACTCCATCAACGCAGTGCTGGAAGCCGCGGCTAAAGTGCGCGCGCCGGTCATCGTTCAGTTCTCCAACGGCGGCGCCGCGTTCATCGCTGGCAAAGGCGTGAAGACCGATGTGCCTCAGGGCGCAGCGATTCTGGGCGCCATCTCTGGCGCACACCACGTTCACCAGATGGCTGAACACTACGGCGTGCCGGTGATCCTGCACACCGACCACTGCGCGAAGAAACTGCTGCCATGGCTGGACGGCCTGCTGGACGCCGGCGAGAAGCACTTCGCCGCTACCGGCAAACCGCTGTTCTCTTCCCACATGATCGATCTGTCTGAAGAATCTCTGGAAGAAAACATCGAGATCTGCAGCGCCTACCTGAAGCGCATGGCCAAAATCGGCATGACGCTGGAAATCGAACTGGGCTGCACCGGCGGTGAAGAAGATGGCGTGGACAACAGCCATATGGACGCTTCCGCACTGTACACCCAGCCGGAAGACGTGGCTTACGCGTACGAAAAACTGAACGCCATCAGCCCGCGCTTCACCATCGCTGCCTCCTTCGGTAACGTGCACGGCGTGTACAAGCCAGGCAACGTTAAGCTGACTCCGACCATCCTGCGTGATTCTCAGGACTACGTGTCCAAGAAATTCAACCTGCCGCACAACAGCCTGAACTTCGTGTTCCACGGCGGTTCCGGTTCTACCGACGCAGAGATCAAAGAGTCTGTGGGCTACGGCGTGATCAAGATGAACATCGACACCGACACCCAATGGGCGACCTGGGACGGCATCCTGCAGTACTACAAAGCGAACGAAGCTTACCTGCAGGGCCAGCTGGGCAACCCGAAAGGCGCCGATCAGCCGAACAAGAAATACTACGATCCACGCGTATGGCTGCGCGCAGCGCAGACCAGCATGGTGACGCGTCTGGAGCAGGCCTTCAAAGATCTGAACGCGGTAGACGTTCTGTAATCTTCGGCACCTGTTGCACGATGCAAAAGGCTCCCTGCGGGGAGCCTTTTTGTTTATGACAAGCCTGATGGCGTTGCCTGGCTTGCCGTTGGCAAAATATAAAAAATAAGGAAAATCAATCTATTGATTTTCGGCTGATGACCACAAAGGAGGAGAAACCACGTTTTTTCCTCCTTTGTTTGTGAGTTAAAGGCTCCCTGCGGGGAGCCTTTTTTTTCAGCCCAGCAGGCCGGCGCCGACGTTGATAGACAGGCCCAGTATCAGCATGTTGAAGGCGAAGGAGATCACTGACTGCAGCAGGGTAACCTTGCGCACCTCCGCCGCCCCGACCGCCACATCGGCGGTCTGCGACGCCACCGCTATAGTGAAAGAGAAGTAGGCGAAGTCCAGATAGGTTGGATCGGTGAGGTTGCCGGGGAACAGCAGCGGCAACGGATTCTGCTGCGCGCCCTGGCGATAAAACTGATGGGCGTAGTGCATGGTGAAGGCGGTCGGCAGCAGCAGCCAGGAAACCGTCAACGTGGCGCCGGTCAGCATCAGATGCAGCGTCTTCAGGGAGCCCGCCACCTGTTTGGCGCTGCTCAGTTCAAACAGGATCGCCAGTAAACTGACCAGGCAACCGAGGCTGACCAGCGTCAGCACCATGCTGGCGCTTTCATCTTGCCGGCGGGCGATCTGGCGGATGTGCTGCGGCGTGCTGATCAGCATCAGCCGCCAGAGAAACAGCAGGTACAGCCAGGCCAGCGTGTTCCAGCCGATCATCAGCCGCTGCAGCAGCGAGAGCTGGGTGGGCAGCAACAGAAAACACAGCAGCCCGGCGCCCACGGAGAGCAGCAGCCTGGGCCGTACCTGCCAATAGTGTTTGAGTGAAGAACGGATATGCATGATGAACGGGTTCCTTGTCGTGAAACGGCCAGCGCGCTGTTCTCAGCATAGAAGAAGCGGCGGGCAGATTCGGCTATTTTTAACGCTGACGGTTGGCATGGGCCTTTAATGTTGGTTACCCTTAGGCGGTGGTTTCCTACTGGCCGCCGAGGTCAGTGTATTTTTGCGAGTTTCTCCCGTTAGGGACAGAGTTAGGACGACACGAATGAAAGATTTGAATGTAGTAGACGGCATCAATGGTGCCGGCGACTGGTTGGTGAAGAACCAGGATCTGTTGATCCAGTACGCGGTGAACATCGTCGCCGCCATCGTTATCCTGATCATCGGTTCGATTGTGGCCCGCGTGGTCGGCAATGCGTTGAACCGCGTGATGAAGCTGCGCGGCATCGACGCCACGGTCGCGGACTTCCTGTCGGCGATCGTGCGCTACGGCGTGCTGGCGTTTACCTTCATCGCGGTGCTGGGGCGCGTCGGCGTACAGACCACCTCGGTGATCGCCGTGCTGGGTGCCGCCGGTTTGGCCGTCGGCCTGGCGCTGCAAGGCTCGCTGTCCAACTTTGCCGCCGGCGTGCTGCTGGTGATCTTCCGTCCGCTGCGCGTGGGTGAATATGTCGATCTGGGCGGCGTGGCCGGTACCGTCGATCAGGTGCAGATTTTCTCTACCACCCTGCGGACTTCTGACAACAAAACCATCGTGGTGCCGAACGGTAAAATCATCGCCGGCAACATCATCAACTACTCCCGCGAGCCGAACCGCCGTGTGGATATCGTGGTGGGCGTAGCCTACAACGCTGATATCGACGTGGTGAAGAAAGTGCTGGGCGACGTGATCGCCGCCGACAAGCGCATCATGCACGCCAAAGGCGTGACCGTGCGTCTGAACGAGATGGCGCCGTCTTCCCTGAACTTCGTCACCCGTTCCTGGACCACCAACGCGGAATACTGGAACGTGTACTTCGATCTGATGGAGAACTTCAAGCGTGCGCTGGATGCCCACAACATCGGCATTCCGTTCCCGCAGATGGACGTGCACCTGTATCGCACCGAAAACGCTTCCGCCAAGGCGGAATAACGCAGAAGGGGGCCTTGGCCCCCTTTTTCATTGCAGGCCGAGACGCCACCGATGGCGTCTCGGCCTTTTCTTTTCCGCGAGTTTAGGTGCCAGCGACAGGTTTGGCGAGCGGTGCGCGGCGGTGCAGATTGAGGCGATAGAGCAGGAAGATGGCGACTGCGCCCAGCAGCGCCGGCAGCGCCAGCCAGAGGAAGAACACGTCCGGCGAGCCGGCGGCGGTCATCATCCAGGCGCCGAGCATCGAGCCGACGATCGAGCCGAAGCGGCCGTTGGCCATGGCCCAGCTGACGCCGGTCACGCGGGCTGCGGTCGGGTAAAGGGTGGCGGAGACCAGGTTCAGGCCGTTTTGCGCGCCGGCCACGCCGAAGCCTATCAGGAACACGACGGCGGCCAGCGTGTAGACGTCGCCCATCAGATACCCGGTCGCGCCGATCACCAGTGCGGCGCCCAGGTAGGAGACGGCCAGCACGCGGTAGGGCCCGACCCGGTCCATCAGCAGCGCCATCAGGATGGCGCCCAGGGTGCCGCCGAGCGGCACCATCGCCCCGATGCGCGAGGCGTGGGCGATATCGTAACCGGCGTCTTTGAGGATCGTCGGCAGCCAACTGGTGAGCAGGTAGAACACGAACAGCGAGCAGAAGAACGCCGCCCACAGCAACAGGGTGCGCACGGCGCGCCCTTCGATAAACAGGTGCGAGATCGGCGATTTGGCCTGCGCCGGGCGTTCGTCATCGACAATTGTCACGCCTGCCCAGCTTTGGCCAGTAATGCGTTCGACCACCCGACGCAGCCGATCGGCATGTTTGGCGTTGGCGGCCATAAAGCGTACCGACTCGG
This sequence comes from Serratia marcescens, assembly GCF_001902635.1. Lineage (GTDB taxonomy): Bacteria > Pseudomonadota > Gammaproteobacteria > Enterobacterales > Enterobacteriaceae > Serratia > Serratia marcescens_F. Next base: position 21,401 of record NZ_MJAO01000016.1, read on the forward strand.
GCATCTGCCAGGCCAGCAGCGGCAGCAGCACCAATGGCGCAATGCCACCGACCAGCAGCACACCGCGCCAGCCGAACGCCGGGATGATCTGCCCGGCCAGCAGGCCGCCCAGGGCCAATCCGGCGGTAAAGCCGCTCCAGCTCAGGGTAACCATCAGCATGCGCCGGCGCGCCGGTGAGTACTCCGAGCTGAGGGTGATACAGGTCGGGATCGCGCCCCCGAGGCCAATGCCGGTGATGAAACGCAGCAGGGTCAGGGACTCGATCGATTGCGTATAGGCCGAAGCCAGGGTGCAGCCGCCAAACACCAGCACCGCGACGAGCAGCACGCGTTTACGGCCGATGGCGTCGGCGATCGGCCCGAACAGCAGGCTGCCGATCAGCAGGCCGAACAGCCCTGCGCCGAAGGCGGGGGAGAGCTGTGAGGGTTGCAGGCCCCACTCTTCGCGCAGTGCCGGGGCGATATAGCCGATGATGGCGGTATCGAAGCCGTCCAGCAGGGCGATCAGGAAACACAGGGTGAGGATGAGGATTTGATAAGGCGAGATCCTGGCGCGATCGATAATTTCGCTGATGCGAGCGGTATCTGGGCTCATGAGGGTTCCACTGTTATTAAGCTGGTGTGGGCTGGCTGAGGGGCCGTTCAGGCCGCTGTGGCTGGCATCGCGTAGAAATCCGAGTATACACCAGAGCGGGGGCGTTGCGGGGAGAGGGAGTCGATGATAATCGCCCGCCGCAGGAGGCTCCTGCGGCGGGCGCTGGCGCGGTTATTTGGCCAGCAGTTCCCGGCGCACGATCTCGGCACCCGCACTCAAGGCATTCAGCTTGCCGCTGGCGACCCGGCGAGGCAGGGGAGCCATGCCGCAGTTAGTGGAGGGATAGAGCTTGTCGGCATCGACAAACTGCAGCGCTTTACGCAGCGTAGCGGCCACTTCCTCCGGCGTCTCAACGGTATGATTCGCCACGTCAATGGCGCCGACCATCACTTTCTTACCGCGAATCAGTTCAAGCAGATCCATCGGCACGTGCGAGTTATGGCACTCCAGCGAGATGATATCGATGTTAGACGTTTGCAGTTTAGGAAACGCCTCTTCATATTGCCGCCATTCCGAGCCCAGCGTCTTTTTCCAGTCGGTATTGGCTTTAATGCCGTATCCATAGCAGATATGTACCGCTGTTTCACACTTAAGCCCTTCAATGGCTTTTTCCAGGGCGGCGATGCCCCAGTCATTCACCTCATCAAAGAACACATTAAACGCGGGCTCATCAAACTGAATAATGTCGACGCCTGCAGCCTCGAGCTCTTTGGCTTCCTGATTGAGGATCTTGGCGAATTCCCAGGCCAACTTTTCGCGGCTTTTATAGTGGTTGTCATAGAGCGTGTCGATCATGGTCATCGGCCCCGGTAGGGCCCATTTAATCGGCTGATCGGTCAGCTGGCGTAAAAATTTGGCGTCTTCAACGAAAACGGGTTTTTGACGCGCGACCGCGCCCACGACGCTCGGCACGCTCGCCTCATAGCGATTGCGGATTTTAACCACTTCGCGTTTCTCGAAATCGACGCCGCTGAGGTGTTCGATAAACGTGGTGACGAAGTGCTGGCGCGTTTGCTCTCCATCGCTGACGATATCGATGCCGGCCTGCTGTTGCTCTACCAGCGACAAACGCAGAGCGTCCTGTTTGCCTTCGATTAATTCTTCATTCTGCAATTTCCAGGGCGACCACAGGGTTTCCGGCTGGGCCAGCCAGGAAGGTTTGGGCAAGCTGCCTGCGGTCGACGTCGGGAGCAATATTTTCATAATAGATGACCTGTATTTGAGTGAATCAAAGCGCGTAGTGAGCAGACCATTGCTCAAGAATATGTTGGTAGGGTTTAATAAATTGCTCTTGCGTAAATTTCCCCTGCTCAATCGCTAACTGGCTACGCTCTTCGCGATCGTAAACAATCTTGGTTAATGAATGATCCTGGTTATTCAGGCTTGGCTGATAGCATTGCCCTGCCGCCGAGTTGGCATTGTAAATTTCAGGCCGATAGATTTTTTGGAACGTCTCCATCGTGCTGATGGTGCCTATCAGCTCAAGGTTGGTATAATCGCTCAGCAAATCCCCCGGGAAATAAAACGCCAGGGGCGCGACGCTATTTTTCGGCATGAAATAGCGCACCTGCAGGCCCATTTTCTTAAAATACCGGTCGGTCAGCGAAGCGCCGTCTTGCCGATACTCGTCGCCCAAGACCGGGTGTTGATTGCCCGTCCGATGATAGGTGTCTTTGCTGGATACGCTCAGGCAGATCACCGGCGGTTTGCTGAAATTCTCATGGTATGCATTTGAATTGACGAAGTGCTTAAAGATATTGCCGTGCAAATCGCCGAAATCATCCGGAATGTTGAATTCCGCTTGGTTTTTATTGTGCGCCGGCAGCAAGACGCTAAAGTCATAATCGCGCACGTAAGAAGAGAAATTATTCCCTACGATGCCCTCAATGCGCTTTTGCGTTTTTTTATCAATGATGTTGGTTTTCAGGATTTCGATCACCGGGAAGCTGGCGCCATGATCTTCAATGCGCATCTCAACCGAAATGATTTCAAGTTCGACTGAGTAACGATCGGCCTTGGGGTTATCCCAAGACGCCAATGTATTGAAGCGATTGTCAATCATCGCCAACGTGTTGCGTAAGTTCTCCCGGCGGTTTTTCCCTCTGGCCAAATTAGCAAAGTTGGTCGTGATACGCGTGCTTTCAGAAGGGTTATAGTCTTCATTGAAAGAACTGCTCTTAATCGTAAAGGTAAAGTCTTTATTCATCGTCTTATGGCATCCTGTTATATGATATGAAGAATTTTTTTATCCATTTTTTTTCAATGGGTTGTTTTTTTATTTTTTCATTCAACCGCTTTCATATCGTCTATCGTTAATGAGGTCTATTTTTGCCAGAGTCCTGGGGGGAGTGAAAGAGACTTAATTTCATTACGACATGAGCCGCGTTCATGATCTGGCGTTCGGGCCGGTTTGTCGTCGTTTCCCGATCGCGCAAGCCGCTCGGTGCGCCGGGCCGGCAACCTGGTGCAGCCTCAGAAAATGCAGGTATAATCCCCCCCATGACCCAACGGCTTTAGACACGAACATGACAAAACTCACTTTACAAGAGCAGATGCTCAAAGCGGGCTTGGTGACCAGCAAGAAAATGGCCAAAGTCCAAAGAACGGCTAAGAAATCGCGCGTTCAGGCCCGTGAGGCCAGAGAAGCGGTGGAAGAAAATAAAAAGGCACAGCTTGAGCGCGATAAGCAGCTGAACGAGCAGCAAAAGCAAGCCGCGTTATCTAAAGAATATAAAGCGCAGGTGAAGCAGCTGATCGAGATGAACCGCATCGCTCTGACGAAAGGCGATATCGGTTTTAATTTCACCGACGGTAACTTGATTAAAAAAATCCTGGTGGATAAGGCGACACAAACCCAGCTGATTAACGGCCGTCTTGCCATTGCGCGCTTGGTTGTCGATGGTCGTGAAGAGTGTGAATACGCGATTATTCCCGCGAGCGTTGCCGATAAGATCGCGCAGCGTGATGCGGCCAGCATTGTGCTGCATAGCGCGCTGAGTCAGGAAGAACAGGATGAAGACGATCCGTACGCCGACTTTAAAGTGCCCGATGATTTGATGTGGTAAGCCGCGTTCAGAACGGCGCCGCGTGACGGGCGGTTATCCGCTCGCCGCTAATAGGATGCGCAAAGTCCAGCTCGCTGGCGTGCAGCATCAGCCGCGGCGTCTGTTCGGTCCCCGGCAGCAGGCGCCCGCCATACAGATCGCAGCCTAAAATAGGGTGGCCCAACTGCCGGCTGTGAATACGCAATTGGTGGGTGCGCCCGGTCTCCGGGGTTAGCTGCACCCGCGTCAACGGCAGCAATGTCCCGTCCGCCAACTCGCGATAAAAACGCTCAATGACCCGATAGCGAGAGCGGGCGGGTTTGCCGCGGATGGCGCAAATCGACATCAGCGGGAACAGCGCCGGATCTTTGGCGATCGCCGCGTCTATCACCCCTTCGTTATGCGCCAGATGGCCGCAGAGCAGCGCGCTGTACACTTTGTTCACGGTGCGCTCGCTGAACTGCCGGCAGAGGGCGGCGTTGATTGCCTTATTGCGGGCAATCACCATCAACCCGGAAGTACCGAAATCCAGGCGATGCACCAGGGCGCAGCCAGGGAAGACCTGCACCAGCCGATGATGCACCGAATCGAGATTTTGCGGATTTTTCCCCGAGAGGCTGAGCAAACCGGCGGGTTTGTTGACCAGCGCCAGGTGTGCGTCCTGATAGAGGATCTCGATGTCGTCATGACACGGCGGGGCGATAAAGGTATCGGTAATCGTAGACATTGGGCGTCCGGCGGGAGAGTGGGAGCGGATGATAGCGAATTTTTCGCCGGTGGGCGAATTCGATGAAGCTGCCGCGTCTATCCCTGTGGTTGGAGTATTAGCACCTCTGATGCAGGATTAGAAACATCAATTTCACCTAATGATCGCTTCCTCGTATGATGCGCGAGTTGACCGATACGCGCCCTCGTCCGGCGCCTTTTATTATTCGAGGAATCCCCATGTTAGCCGTCTTCCTGCAGGGTTTTGCCCTGAGCGCCGCCATGATCCTGCCGCTGGGCCCGCAGAACGTATTCGTGATGAATCAGGGTATCCGCCGTCAGTATCACCTGATGATTGCCTCACTGTGCGCGTTGAGCGATATCGCGCTGATCTGCGCCGGTATTTTCGGCGGCAGTGCGCTGCTGACCCGTTCGCCGTTGCTGCTGGCGCTGGTGACCTGGGGCGGGGTGGCGTTTCTGCTGTGGTACGGTTGGGGGGCGTTCCGCTCCGTCTTCAGCCCACAGCCGGCGCAGGCCGCGGCGCAGGAGCTGGCGCAGAGCCGCTGGCGTATCGTGATCACCATGCTGGCGGTCACTTGGCTGAACCCGCACGTCTATCTGGACACCTTCGTGGTGCTCGGCAGCCTGGGCGGGCAACTGACGGCGGACGTGCGCTCCTGGTTCGCGCTCGGTGCTGTCAGCGCGTCGGTCGTGTGGTTCTTCGGTTTGGCGCTGTTGGCCTCCTGGCTGGCGCCGTGGCTGAACACCCAGCGGGCGCAGCGCATCATCAACGCGCTGGTCGGTTTGGTGATGTGGGGCATCGCGCTGCAGCTGGCCTGGCAGGGGGCAAGTTTATAAGAATTTGTCACTAATCCGAATTTAAAACGCCGCGCGATATGCTACGTTTGATGCCAGGAATCCGGCGGTTCTCACAGGGAAAAGCCGGTGATCAGAGACAGCCTGTCATAAGGAGACACTGTGAAGCTAAAAGCATTGGCTATGGCCGCAATGGTCGGATTAGGGACGTTACCTATGGCGCTGCAGGCGGCCGAAGTGCCTGAAGGGCCGCACGTCGTCACCTCCGGCACCGCCAGCGTAGACGCCACGCCGGACATCGCCACCCTGGCGATCGAAGTGAGCGTTTCCTCCAAAGACGCCGCCCAGGCGAAGAAGCAGGTGGACGAGCGTGTAGCGCAGTACTTTGATTTCCTGCAGAAAAATAACATCGAGAAGAAAGACATCAGTGCCGCCAATCTGCGCACCCAGCCGGAGTACGACTACCTGAAAACGGGTGAGTCGGTGCTGAAGGGCTACCGGGCGGTGCGTCAGGTGCAGGTGACCCTGCGCCAGCTGGACAAGCTGAACGAGCTGCTGGACGGCGCGTTGAAATCCGGCCTGAACGAGATCCGCGCGGTGGAGTTGGGCGTTGCCAAGCCGGACGTGTATCGCGAGCAGGCGCGGCAGAAAGCGATCGAGAATGCGACTCAGCAGGCCGAATCGCTGGCCAAAGGTTTCAACGCCAAGCTGGGGCCGGTGTACAGCATTCGCTATCGAGTCGCCAACTACCAGCCGATGCCGGTGGCACGGATGTATAAGGCGGCCGGTGCGGCGGCGGAAAGCGACGCGGCGCAGACTTATGAACAGCAAAGCATTCACTTCGACGATCAGGTGGATGTGGTGTTCGAGCTGCAGCGCAACGCCACGCAGTAAGATCGGGGTATCGATGAAAAGGTTCGCTGCGGCGAACCTTTTTTCGTTTTAATCCTGGCGCAGCACTTGGTGGCCATGCTCCAGCAGCGCGTCGGTGACCTTGCGCATCATGCGGCTTTCCGGCGCGAAGCGGTGCCAGTACAGCATGCGGCGCTGATACAGCCCCGGTGTCAGATCGATCAGTTCACCGGATTCCAGCTCCTTTTCGATCTGCAGGTGCGGGATCATACAGCAAGTGGTGCCCTGGCGCGCCAGCTGCACGAAGGCTTCCGATGAGTTAACGATGTGGCAGGGCACGCTGCCCGGCGACAGATCGAAGTTCTGCTGCAGGAACGCCTGGTGCATGTCGTCGAGATGGTCGAAGGCCACCGCCGGTGCTTTCAGCAGCGCGGAGCGGGTGACGCCGTTGGGGAAATAGCGCTCGGCGAAGCCGCTGGATGCCACGAACAGGTAGTCCAGCGCCCCCAGCCGATCCACCAGGCAGCTCGGCAGCGGCTGCGGCTGAATACTTACCGCGCCCACCACTTCACCGCGGCGTAGCCGCTCCTGGGTGCGCGTTTCATCTTCTACCTGCAGGTTCAGGCGAATGGGGGAGTCCGCCAGCACCGGCTTCAGCGCCGGCAGCAGCCAGGTCGCCAGACTGTCGGCGTTGACCGCCAGCGACAGCAGCAGCGGCGTATCGACGCCGGTATCGTTGCCCAGCCACTCTTCTTCCAGCAGCTCCACCTGATGCAGCAGCGCCAGTAGCTTTTGCCCTTGTTCGGTCGGACGCGGCGGCACGGTGCGGACCAGCAGCGGTTGGCCGAACAGATTTTCCAGCTGTTTGATGCGTTGGGATACCGCCGATTGCGTGATACAGAGTTTTTGAGCGGCGCGCTCGAAGCCGCGCTCACGGATCACCGCGTCCAGCGCTTGCAGCGTTCGATAGTCTGGGCGTTTCATCGGAAAGATATCCCTTAAATTAGAATGATACCGGCACTATGCCACATTTTGCGTGCGGCGCAGGTGTAAAAATCACGCCCCGCCTCGCCGCTATGCGGGTAAAAATGCGGGCTGCGGTAAATAAGTGTGATCCTGCCGGCGTGAAAAACAGCGTTTTACCCTATAATACGCACACGTTTTCGTACAGAGGCAAGGGACATATTATGACGCAGGATGAACTGAAAAAAGCGGTGGGCTGGGCGGCGCTGGAATACGTGACGCCGGGCACCATTGTTGGGGTCGGTACCGGCTCTACCGCTTCCCACTTTATTGACGCGCTGGGCTCCATCAAGCACCAGATCGAAGGCGCGGTGTCCAGCTCCGACGCCTCCACCGCCAAGCTGAAAAGCCTCGGCATCCACGTGTTCGACAGCAACGAAGTGGACTCGCTCGATATCTACGTGGACGGCGCGGACGAAATCAACGGCCATATGCAGATGATCAAGGGCGGCGGCGCTGCGCTGACGCGTGAGAAGATCATCGCCGCTATCGCCAAGAAATTCATCTGTATCGTCGACGGCAGCAAACAGGTGGACGTGCTGGGCAAGTTCCCGCTGCCGGTGGAAGTGATCCCGATGGCCCGTTCCTACGTAGCGCGCGAGTTGGTGAAACTGGGCGGCCTGCCGGAGTATCGCCAGAACGTGGTGACCGACAACGGCAATGTGATCCTGGACGTGCATAACCTGAGCATCACCGACGCCATCGCGTTGGAGAACAAGATCAACGGCATCGCCGGTGTGGTGACCGTCGGGCTGTTCGCCAATCGCGGCGCCGACGTGGCGCTGGTCGGCACCCCGGAAGGGGTGAAAGTGGTTAAATAAGCCTCTGCGATCTGTGGCCCGGTGGCGCCGGGCCGCATAATTCTTCGGTTAAAATATCTTTTCTGAAAAGCGGCAAATTTGGTGACTTATGTCACATTGTGAAAACTGACTCCCCAAAGCTTCTGCCGAAAACTTTCCCAATGGCATTTTCTGCCAGAAACCGCCAAGAACGCTGCGCCTTGTCCTGCAGGGCAGGCAATCGTTTGTATTGCCGCCCGCGTTATTTTTGTTATGTTGGATGGGAGCTGTGTCGCAACAGCCGCTTCTGAAGTCTGAACATAGGGTCGGGTAAATGGCAAAAGTATCATTGGAGAAAGACAGGATTAAATTCCTGTTGGTGGAAGGGGTTCATCAGAGCACGGTAGACAATCTGCGAGCCGCCGGTTATACCAACATCGAATACCATAAGGGTGCGTTAGACACCGAATCGCTGAAAGCGTCCATCCGCGATGCGCACTTCATCGGCATCCGATCGCGTACGCATCTGACCGAAGAGGTTTTCGCCGCCGCAGAGAAACTGGTGGCGGTGGGCTGCTTCTGTATCGGCACCAACCAGGTTGATCTGAAAGCGGCGACCAAGCGCGGCGTTCCGGTCTTCAACGCTCCCTTCTCCAATACCCGATCCGTGGCCGAAATGGTGCTGGGCGAGCTGCTGTTGATGCTGCGCGGCATTCCGGCCGCCAACGCCAAGGCACACCGCGGCGTGTGGCATAAACTGGCCGTGGGCTCTTACGAAGCGCGCGGTAAGAAACTGGGCATTATCGGCTACGGCCATATCGGCACCCAGCTGGGCATTCTGGCCGAAGGCTTGGGCATGAAGGTGTTCTTCTACGATATTGAGAACAAGCTGCCGCTGGGCAATGCGCAGCAGGTGCGTCATCTGTCCGATCTGCTCAACATGAGCGACGTGGTGACGCTGCATGTGCCGGAAACGCCATCCACCAAGAACATGATGGGTGCGGAAGAGCTGGCGCTGATGAAACCGGGGGCCATCCTGATCAACGCCTCGCGCGGCACCGTGGTGGATATTCCCGCACTGTGCAATGCGCTGGCCAGCAATCACCTGGCAGGGGCGGCGATCGACGTCTTCCCGGAAGAGCCGGCGACCAACAGCGATCCGTTCAACTCGCCGCTGTGCGAGTTCGACAACGTGTTGCTGACGCCGCACATCGGCGGCTCCACCCAGGAAGCGCAGGAGAACATCGGCGACGAAGTGGCCGGCAAACTGGCGAAATACTCCGACAACGGGTCGACCCTGTCGGCGGTCAACTTCCCGGAAGTGTCGCTGCCGGCGCATGGCCCGAACGCCAGCCGCCTGCTGCACATCCACGAAAACCGTCCGGGCGTGCTGACGCAGATTAACCAGATCTTCGCCGAAGAGGGGGTTAACATCGCCGCACAGTATCTGCAAACCGGGCCGGAAATCGGCTACGTGGTGATCGACATCGAAGCGGAAACCGCGCGCGCCGACGCCGCGCTGCAGCGCATGAAGGCCATCGACGGCACCATTCGCGCCCGTCTGCTGTTCTGATTCGGCGGCGCGCCGCATTAAATAATGAAAAGGCCGGATTGATCCGGCCTTTTGCTATTTGGGCTCCCGCCACGCCCAGCTGCAGATTGGGGTGAGGATTTCCGGCAGCGGGATATCCCAATGTTCGGTCGGCAGGTGCTCCACCTGTTGGCAATCATGAGCCAGGCCGATGGGATAGGGGCCGCCGCTCCGCCAATTTTGCAAGGTGCGATCGTAAAAGCCGCCGCCCATGCCCAGGCGCTGTCCGGTGTGATCGAACGCCACCAGCGGGGTTAGAACCACGTCCAGTTCGCCGAGCGGCAGCACCTGGCGCACATCGAGGCGCGGTTCGAGTATATTGAAGCGGTTGCGTGTCAGCGGGGTCTCCGGCGTATAGCGCAGGAACAGCAGGTGGCCTGGGCTAAACGGGTGCAGAACCGGCAAATAAACCCGTTTGCCCAACGCCCACAGCCGCTCGATCAGCGGCCCGGTGTCGAGTTCGCCGTCAAACGGCAAAAATACTGCGATGCTGTGCGCCGCCTGAATATGCGCGTGTGCGGTAAGGCGTTCGGCGATCTTTTCTGCGGCAAAGCGTTGTTGTTCCGGCGTAAGCTCGCGCCGACGTTGGCGAATGAGTTGACGGATAGTTTGGCGTTGTTGCGCGTATTGAGGTTGAAAAGACATAGGATCAGGCTTGCTCAGTGTGGCGTTCAGCACACATAAACCGCTGAGAAGGGGGAATCTCCGAGATGCCGTCGCAGGCTGTAACCCTTGAACCCATGGTTCAAGGTGAACGTGCCGTCGCAATCTTAAGGCTTCTCGGCGCACCGAGCGTGCTCACCGATCGCGGAGCAACACATTCTGTTTGTACTAAATATCGGCTCAGGGGACTGGCCCGCTGGCGAACATCTCAGAGAAATTTTGTACTCGCTGCTGAAAACTGTGATTTCAACAACTTAAGTTATTCGAATTGTGCATCCTGACGTTCAGAGATGCGACCTTGTTCAAGCAGCGCTTGTTCAATGGTCTGCTGCAGCATCCGTATGCGTTGTTCCATATTGGACGCATAGTCACGAGTTTTCAACCGTTCTTGAGCAAGTTCGTGACAGACGTTCAATGCCGCGATGAAAACCAGTTGCTCAGTATTGGAGACTCTAGTGCGAACTTTTAGATCTTGCAACCGTTGGTTAAGATCGTCCGCCGCCATATTCAACGCATCTTGTTGTTCTGGCGGGCAATTGACTCTTAACGAGCGGCCAAAAATTTGAATATCTACCGGTTGTGCAGACATGCCACCTTCCTGCCTAAATTTCGCGCCAGCCCCGTCCGCCCTTGCCGGGCCGCCAAAGCGGGCGCCACTATATATACCTCGGTACCAAGATACAACCCCTTTTTCAGTACCTGGTTGTAATCTACTGTGACAGACATTGCCAGTCAAAAAAGGGTTTCAAAATGCGTATTTAGCGCTCTTTCGCCACCCGCCGGCACAGTGTGAGACCTGCCACATCACGATTATAACTAGCCACTGAGGTGTCGCGCTTATCTGGTATAGCGACGGACCTTGGTGGTAGCATACCACGAACTTATCCTGCCAACGATGACGAATGCGCATGTCTATACAGAATACATTTCCAAGTTACCAATCTTTGACCGTAGCCCTCAACCAGCAGGCGGTGGCGCTGACCGCGGCAGAAATGCACGGCCTGATCAGCGGGCTGCTGTGCGGCGGCAGCCGTGACGCCGGCTGGCAGGCGCTGGTGCACGATCTGACCAACGAAGGAGTCGCTTTCCCACAGGCGCTCAGCCAACCGCTGCAACAGTTGTATGAAGTGACGCGCGAAACGCTGGAAGACGACGAGTTCCTGTTCCAACTGATGTTGCCGGAAGGGGAGATCGTCAGCGTGTTCGATCGTGCCGATGCGCTGGCCGGTTGGGTCAACCACTTCCTGCTCGGGCTGGGCATGATGCAGCCGAAGCTGGCTCAGGTGAAAGACGAAGTCGGGGAAGCGATCGACGATCTGCGCAACATCGCGCAGCTGGGCTACGATGAAGACGAAGATCAGGAAGAGCTGGAGCAGTCGCTGGAAGAAGTGGCGGAGTATGTGCGGGTCGCCGCCATCATGTGCCACGGCGAATTCACCCGTCGCAAGCCGACGGCGCCGGAAAACATCAAACCGACGTTGCACTAAACGTCATATCGCCCCTCCGCCGGCGGTGCGGATGGCATGATTTCAGGAGAAGGTAATGACTCAGCAGGAATTCAACAACCGCCGTCAGGCGCTGTTGGCGAAAATGGCTCCGGCCAGCGCGGCGGTTATTTTCTCTGCGCCGGAAGCGACGCGCAGTGCAGATTCAGACTATCCCTATCGGCAGAACAGCGACTTTTGGTACCTGACCGGCTTCAATGAGCCGGAAGCGGTGCTGGTGCTGATCAAAAGCGACGAAACGCACAACCACAGCGTGCTGTTTAATCGGGTGCGCGATCTGACGGCGGAAATTTGGTTTGGCCGCCGCCTGGGGCAAGATGCCGCGCCGGCAAAGCTGGGTGTGGATCGCGCGCTGCCGTTCGATGAAATCAACGACCAGCTGCATCTGCTGCTCAACGGCCTGGACGTGGTCTACCATGCGCAGGGTGAATACGCCTATGCCGATCAGATCCTGTTTGGCGCGCTGGACAAGTTGCGCAAGGGGTTCCGCCAGAGTCTGCAGGCGCCGGCCACCGTCACCGACTGGCGTCCGTGGCTGCACGACATGCGCCTGTTCAAATCACCGGAGGAGCTGGCGGTGATGCGCCGCGCCGGTGAGATCAGCGCACTGGCGCATACCCGTGCGATGGAAAAATGCCGTCCGGGCATGTTCGAATACCAACTGGAGGCGGAAATTCACCATGAGTTCACCCGTCTCGGCGCCCGCTACCCGTCTTACAACACCATCGTCGGCAGCGGCGAAAACGGCTGTATCCTGCACTACACCGAGAACGAGAGCCAGATGCGCGACGGCGATTTGGTGCTGATCGACGCCGGTTGCGAGTATCAGGGGTACGCCGGCGATATCACCCGCACCTTCCCGGTCAACGGCAAATTCAGCCGGCCGCAGCGCGCGGTGTACGACATCGTGCTGACGTCGCTGCTGCGTGCGCTGGAGCTGTTCAAGCCTGGCACCAGCATCCGCGAGGTCAACGACGAAGTGGCGCGTATCATGATCGTCGGGCTGGTGGAACTGGGCGTGTTGAAGGGCGAAGTGGAGCAGTTGGTGGCCGAGCAGGCACACCGGCAGTTCTTCATGCACGGGTTGAGCCACTGGCTGGGCCTCGACGTGCACGACGTCGGCCACTACGGCACGCCGAGCCGCGATCGGGTGTTGGAGCCGGGCATGGTGTTGACCGTTGAACCGGGGCTGTACATCGCGCCGGATGCGGATGTGCCGGTGGAATACCGCGGTATCGGCATTCGCATCGAGGATGACATTTTGATCACCGCGGACGGCAATGAAAACCTGACCGCCGCCGTGGTGAAAGACGCCGATGCCATCGAAGCGTTGATGGCGGCGGCAAGGTAACGGAATGAGCGTAATTATCGTTGGCGGCGGCATGGCGGGCGCGACGTTGGCGCTGGCCATCTCGGCGCTTACTCAGGGACGAATGGCGGTGGATCTGGTCGAGGCAACCCGGCCGGATGACCGCAGCCACCCAGGCTTTGACGCCCGCGCCATCGCTCTGGCACAGGGCACCTGTCAACAGCTGGCGCGTATCGGCGTCTGGCCGGCGCTGCGCGACTGCGCCACGCCGATTACGCAGGTGCACGTCAGCGATCGCGGCCACGCCGGTTTCGTCAATCTGCAGGCGCAGGATTACCAGGTCGATGCGCTTGGCCAGGTGATCGAACTGCACGACGCCGGGCAGCGGCTGTTCGCGCTGCTGGCGAAGGCGCCGGGCGTCACGCTGCACTGCCCGGCGCGGGTGGTGGACGTGATCCGTACCGCAGAGCGGGCGGAAGTGCTGCTGGACAGCGGTCTGCGCCTCAGCGGGCAACTGCTGGTGGCGGCCGACGGTTCGCGTTCGGCGTTGGCTCAGGCCTGCAACATGCAGTGGCGGCAGGAGGACTACCCGCAGTTCGCCACCATCGCCAACGTCACTACGGCGGAAGATCCGCAGGGGCGTGCCTTTGAGCGCTTTACCCGCTACGGGCCGCTGGCGCTACTGCCGATGTCGCAGGGGCGCAGTTCGCTGGTGTGGTGCCATGCGCGCGAAGATCGCGCCCTGGTTGATGCCTGGGACGACGCGCGTTTTATCGCCGAGCTGCAACAGGCTTTCGGCTGGCGCCTGGGGCGTATCCTCAAGGCCGGTAAACGGCACAGTTATCCGCTCAGCCTGCTGACCGCCGATCGCCATGTCAGCCACCGGCTGGCGCTGGTGGGCAACGCGGCGCAGACGCTGCACCCGATCGCCGGGCAGGGGTTCAACCTCGGCCTGCGCGACGTAATGTCGCTGGCGGAAACGCTGGCGGAAGCGGCGCGCAGCGGCGAAGACGCCGGCGGTTATGCGCTGCTGAGCCGTTATCAGCAGCGACGGCAAAAAGATCAACAGTCGACGATCGGCGTGACCGACGGGCTGATCCACCTGTTCGCCAACCGTTATGGCCCGTTGGTGGTCGGCCGCAATCTGGGGCTGATGGCGATGGAGCGCTTGCCGGCGGTGCGCGACGCCTTCGCCAAGCGCACGCTGGGCTGGGTGGAACGTTAGACACAGAGTCGGGCGCCCTGTCGCGCGCCCAAAGTGCGGCGCGGCAAGGCGTCGCGCGTTATTTAAGGAAATCGAGCAGCATGCAATCATTTGACGTGATTATCGCCGGTGGCGGTATGGTGGGGCTGGCATTGGCCTGCGGCTTGCAGGGCAGCGGGCTGCGCGTGGCGGTGCTGGAGCAGCGCCAGCCGGACATGGCGCCGCCGTCGGAGCAGCCTGCGCTGCGCGTCTCCGCCATCAATGCCGCCAGCGAGCGTTTGCTGCAGCACATCGGCGTGTGGGACGACATTCTCCAGTTGCGCGCCAGCGCCTACAACGCGATGGAAGTGTGGGATCGCGACAGCTTCGGCAAGATCGCCTTCCGCGGCGACGAGTGTGGCTTCAGTCATCTCGGTCACATCATCGAAAACTCGGTGATCCAGCAGGCGCTGTGGAAGCGCGCCGAAAGCCTGTCGGACATCACGCTGATTACCCCGGCCGCGCTCAAGCAGGTGGCGTGGGGCGAAAACGACGCCTTCGTCACGCTGGAGGACGGCCGCATGCTGACCGCTCGGTTGGTGATCGGTGCCGACGGTGCCCAGTCCTGGCTGCGCCAGCACGCCGACATCCCGCTCACCTTCTGGGATTACCGCCACCACGCGCTGGTGGCCACCATTCGCACCGAAGAGCCGCATCAGGCGACGGCGCGGCAAATTTTCCACGGCGACGGCATTCTGGCGTTCCTGCCGTTCAGCGATCCGCATTTGAGTTCCATCGTCTGGTCGGTGACGCCGGAAGAAGCCGAACGGCTCAAGCAGCTGGAGCCGGAGCAATTCAACCGCGAACTGGCGATGACCTTCGATATGCGTCTGGGTGCCTGCAGCCTGGAAAGCGAACGGCTGGCGTTCCCGCTGACCGGCCGCTATGCGCGCAGTTTCGCCGCGCACCGCCTGGCGCTGGTGGGCGATGCGGCGCATACCGTGCATCCGCTGGCCGGGCAGGGCGTGAACCTGGGCTTTATGGACGCCGCCGAGCTGATTTCCGAACTGCGCCGCCTGCAGCGACAGGGCAAGGATATTGGCCAGCACCTCTATCTGCGCCGTTATGAGCGCCGCCGCAAACATGGCGCGGCGGTGATGTTGGCCAGCATGCAGGGCTTTCGCGAATTGTTCGACGGCAACCACCCGGCTAAAAAGTTGCTGCGCGACGTGGGCCTGCGGTTGGCGGACAGCCTGCCGGGCGTCAAACCGAAACTGGTGCGTCAGGCGATGGGCCTGAACGATCTGCCTGAGTGGCTTGCCTGATACCCTGCCTTCTGCGAGCCCCCTGGGGGCTCGCGCTTCTTGCCTTATGCCATCGCCTTTCCTTATATAACCCTTCATTTGAAATAATCTAATTTCAGCCGCTTTTTATCATTACTTTTTCTAATTCCATGCTCGGCTATCAAAAGTCGGAATTCCATGCCCGGCCATCGGTTTGTTATATAAGTTCGGAGTTTTGCCGCTTTAATTGTTAATTTTGTGCCTTAAAGCGCATTTTTCCAGTGAAAAACTCTGCACACTAGGCCGGCATTTTACCGCCCCTGAACGGCGATGAGCCTATTTTAACTTATGGTTAATGTGGTCGTTCGGTGATAAGTTCGAGGGAAAGGTATCGTTTGCGTCACGGCGGTTGCACGCAGTTTCCGCCCGTCCCGGCGCAGCATTTGTGTTGAGCAGTCAGTGCGCCATGGCGATCGGGCCGCGAGCCAGGCTCCGCCGCATTGCGTGGCAGCACCCTAACTTCTAGCGACCGAGTGGAAAGAGGGAAAAGATGGCAAAGCAAACCCCACTGTACGACCAGCACGTGGCGTGCGGTGCGCGCATGGTAGACTTTCACGGCTGGATGATGCCGCTGCACTACGGCTCGCAGCTCGATGAGCACCACGCGGTGCGTCAGGATGCCGGCATGTTCGACGTGTCTCACATGACCATTGTGGATCTGCGCGGCGCCCGCACCCGCGAGTTCCTGCGTTACCTGCTGGCGAACGACGTCGCCAAACTGACCCAACCCGGCAAAGCGCTGTACACCGGCATGCTGAATGCCTCTGGCGGCGTGATCGACGACCTGATCGTTTATTTCCTCACTGAAGACTATTTCCGCCTGGTGGTGAACTCCGCCACGCGTGACAAAGACCTCGCCTGGATCGAAGAGCACGCCGCGCCGTATGGCGTAGCGCTGACGGTGCGCGACGATCTGGCGCTGATCGCGGTGCAGGGCCCGCAGGCCAAAGAGCGCGCCGGCACCCTGTTCACCCCGGAACAAAAAAGCGCGGTCGAAGGCATGAAGCCATTCTTCGGCGTGCAGGCCGGCGAGCTGTTCATCGCCACTACCGGTTACACCGGCGAAGCCGGCTATGAGATCGCGCTGCCGAAAGCGCAGGCGGCGGATTTCTGGCAAAAATTGCTGGCCGCGGGCGTCAAGCCGGCCGGTCTGGGCGCGCGCGACACGCTGCGTCTGGAAGCGGGCATGAACCTCTACGGGCAAGAGATGGATGAAGGCGTTTCGCCGCTGGCCGCCAACATGGGATGGACCATCGCCTGGCAGCCGGAAGATCGCCGTTTCATCGGTCGCGAAGCGCTGGAACAACAGCGCGATCAAGGTACTGAGCAACTGGTCGGCTTGATCATGACGGAAAAAGGCGTATTACGTAATGAGTTGCCGGTGCGTTTCACCGACGCGGCAGGGCAAACCCACGAAGGCGTGATCACCAGCGGTTCGTTCTCTCCGACGCTGGGCTTCAGCATCGCGCTGGCGCGCGTGCCCGCCGGCATCGGCGAGCAGGCTATCGTGCAGATCCGCAACCGTGAAATGCCGGTCAAAGTGACCAAGCCCGGTTTCGTTCGCGCCGGCAAGCCGCTGACAAATTGATTTTTTATTGATTATTCCCTATGGATTTCGCGCTGCGGCCAGGCGGCAAGTGCGCGAGTCCTCGGGAGCTTACTGAAGTAAGTGACCGAGGTGAACGTACGCAGCCAACAACGCTGCGGTGTGAAAGACGACGGGAAATTATTTCTTCGAAGGAGTAACCGGCTATGAGCAATGTGCCAACAGAATTGAAATACGCATCCTCCCACGAGTGGGTTCGTTCAGAAGGTAACGGCGTTTACACCGTAGGCATCACCGAACACGCGCAGGAGCTGCTGGGCGATATGGTGTTTGTCGATCTGCCGGAAGTGGGCCGCAAAGTCGCCGCCGGTGAAGACTGCGCCGTGGCGGAATCTGTCAAGGCGGCGTCAGACATTTACGCGCCAATCAGCGGCGAAATCGTGGCGGTGAACGGCGAGCTGGAAAGCTCTCCGGAGCTGGTGAACAGCGAACCCTACGGTGAGGGCTTCCTGTTCCAGATTAAAGCCTCAGACGAAGGCGAGCTGGCGAATCTGCTGGACGCCGCGGCTTATCAGGCCTCGATCGACGAGTAATCGTGACCACGCCCCAGGCCTTTCGGCCGGGGCGTTTTAGTTACCGCTCAAGCTATATCCCGTATCACGCAAGCATTCAGGAATTTGTAGCAATGACTCAGACACTCAGCCAACTCGAACACAGCGAAGCGTTCATCGAACGCCACATCGGCTCTTCTGCGGAACAACGCCAGGAGTTGCTGGCAGCGGTGGGCGCACGCTCGCTCAGCGCGCTGATCCAACAGATCGTGCCGGCGGACATTCAGCTGCCGGGGCCGCCGCCGGTCGGCGACGCGGCGACCGAACACCAGGCGCTGGCTGAGCTGAAGGCGATCGCCTCGCAGAATCAGCGCTACAAATCCTATATCGGCATGGGCTACAGCGCCGTGCTGACGCCACCGGTGATCCTGCGCAACATGCTGGAAAATCCGGGCTGGTACACCGCTTACACCCCTTATCAGCCGGAAGTGTCGCAGGGCCGCCTGGAAGCGCTGCTGAACTTCCAGACCGTGACCCTCGATCTGACCGGCCTGGATCTGGCTTCCGCTTCGCTGCTGGATGAAGCCACCGCCGCCGCCGAAGCGATGGCCTTGGCCAAACGCGCCAGCAAGCTGAAAGACGCCAACCGCTTCTTCGTGGCCGACGATGTGCATCCGCAGACGCTGGACGTGGTACGCACCCGCGCCGAGACCTTCGGCTTCGACGTTATCGTCGATAAAGCAGAAAAAGTGCTGGAGCTGGACGGCGTGTTCGGCGTGCTGCTGCAGCAGGTGGGCACCACCGGCGAGCTGCACGACTACAGCGCGCTGCTGGCCGAATTGAAATCGCGCAAAATCATCACCAGCGTGGCCGCCGACATCATGGCCCTGGTGCTGCTGACCGCGCCGGGCAAGCAGGGCGCCGACGTGGTGTTCGGCTCCGCGCAGCGCTTCGGCGTGCCGATGGGCTACGGCGGCCCGCACGCCGCCTTCTTCGCCTGCCGCGACGAGTTCAAGCGCTCGATGCCGGGCCGCATCATCGGCGTTTCCCGCGATGCCGCCGGCAACACCGCGCTGCGTATGGCGATGCAAACCCGCGAGCAGCATATCCGCCGCGAGAAGGCCAACTCGAATATCTGTACTTCGCAGGTGCTGCTGGCCAACATCGCCAGCCTGTACGCGGTGTACCACGGCCCACAAGGGCTGCAGCGCATCGCCGGGCGTATCCATCGCCTGACCGACATTCTGGCCGCCGGGCTGCAGAAGGCCGGCCTGACGCTGCGTCACCACACTTGGTTCGACACCCTGACCGTTGAAGTGAAAGACAAGGCGGCGGTGCTGGAACGCGCGCTGAGCTTCGGCATCAACCTGCGTACCGACATCCACGGCGCAGTGGGCATCACGCTGGACGAAGCCACCTCGCGCGAAGACGTGCAAACGCTGTTCGCACTGCTGGCCGGCGACAACCACGGCCTGGACATCGACGCGCTGGACGCGGCGGTGAGCAAGAACAGCCAATCGATCCCGGCCGCCATGCTGCGCCAGGATCCGATCCTGACCCACCCGGTATTCAACCGTTATCACAGCGAAACCGAGATGATGCGTTATATGCATCGTCTGGAACGTAAGGATCTGGCGCTGAACCAGGCGATGATCCCGCTGGGTTCTTGCACCATGAAATTGAACGCCGCGGCGGAGATGATCCCGATCACCTGGCCTGAATTCTCCGAACTGCATCCGTTCTGCCCGCCGGAACAGGCTGCCGGCTACCAGCAGATGATCGGCCAACTGTCTCAGTGGCTGGTGCAGTTGACCGGCTATGACGCGGTGTGCATGCAGCCGAACTCCGGCGCGCAGGGCGAATACGCCGGCCTGCTGGCGATCCGCCGCTACCACGAAAGCCGCAACGAAGCGGGCCGTCATGTCTGCCTGATCCCGAGCTCCGCGCACGGCACCAACCCGGCTTCTGCCCAGATGGCGGGCATGAGCGTGGTGGTGGTCGCCTGCGACAAGAACGGCAACATCGATCTGCACGATCTGCGCGTCAAGGCGGAGCAGGCAGGCGAAGAACTCTCTTGCATCATGGTGACTTACCCGTCGACCCACGGCGTGTATGAAGAGACCATCCGCGAAGTGTGCCAGATCGTGCATCAGTTCGGCGGTCAGGTGTATCTGGACGGTGCCAACATGAACGCCCAGGTGGGCATCACCACGCCAGGCTACATCGGCGCGGATGTTTCGCATCTCAACCTGCATAAAACCTTCTGCATCCCGCACGGCGGCGGCGGCCCGGGCATGGGCCCGATCGGCGTGAAAGCGCACCTGGCACCGTTCGTGCCGGGCCACAGCGTGGTGCAGATCGACGGTGTGACCACCCAACAGGGCGCGGTTTCCGCGGCACCGTTCGGCAGCGCCTCCATCCTGCCTATCAGCTGGATGTATATCCGCATGATGGGTGCGGAAGGGCTGAAGCAGGCCAGCCAGATGGCGATCCTGAACGCCAACTACATCGCTACCCGTCTGAAAGGCGCGTACCCGATTCTGTATACCGGCCGCGATCACCGCGTGGCGCACGAATGTATCCTCGATATTCGTCCGCTGAAGGAAGAGACCGGCATCAGCGAAATGGACATCGCCAAGCGCCTGATCGACTTCGGCTTCCACGCGCCGACCATGTCGTTCCCGGTGGCGGGCACGCTGATGGTTGAGCCGACCGAGTCGGAAAGCAAAGTGGAGCTGGATCGCTTTATCGATGCGATGCTGGCGATCCGCAGCGAGATCGACCGCGTTGCCAAAGGCGAATGGCCGCTGGAGGACAACCCGCTGGTGAATGCGCCGCATGTGCAGGCGGAGCTGGTCAACGACTGGCAGCACCCGTACAGCCGCGAGCTGGCGGTGTTCCCGGTGGCCGGTGTGCGCGAGAACAAGTATTGGCCGAGCGTTAAGCGTCTGGACGACGTGTACGGCGACCGTAACCTGTTCTGCTCTTGCGTGCCGATGAGCGATTACGAATAACACGTTCGGCAAAGTTTGTGTTCGGGGGACACCGCATCATGCGGTGTCCCTTTTTATTTTATTGCGGCCTATTCTTTCCTGTACGTTCCCACGATTTGAGGAGTCACCATGCAAGCGGCAATCGTAACAGCGCTGGGGCAAGCCCCGGTTTTCGGCACCTTTGAGGAGCCCCAGGCGCAGGCGAATGAAGTGTTGATCGACGTTCTGGCGGCCGGCATCAAACAGCTGGATCGCGCCACCGTCGCCGGCACCCATTACTCCAGCCCGAAGCAATTGCCGATCGTGCCCGGCACCGATGGCGTGGGCCGTACGGCGGACGGGAAACGGGTGTATTTCGCCTCCTTCCGTCGCCCTTACGGCGCGATGGCCGAGCGCAGCGTCGCGTCATGGACGGTGCCGGTGCCGGAAGTGGTGGACGACGCGACGGCGGCGGCGCTGATCAATCCAGCCTTCGCCGCCTGGCTGCCGTTGCGCTGGCGGGCGGATCTGCAGCCTGGTGAAACGGTGCTGATCATCGGCGCCACAGGCACTTCGGGCAAGCTGGCGGTCGCGGCGGCGCGTCAGGCGGGGGCCGGGCGCATCGTTGCCGCCGGCCGTCGGCTGAGCGTGCTGGAGGCGTTGGGCGTGGATGCCACGGTGGATCTGAGCCTGCAGGGCGAGGCGCTGACGCAGGCTTTCGCTGCGGCGGCGGGGCCGGGCGGTTATCAGGTGATCGTCGACTATATCTGGGGCCCGGCGACCGAAGCGCTGCTCGCGACGCTCAACAACCACGATCTCTCGTCTTACGCCGGCGGGCGCGGCATTCGCCTGGTCAACGTCGGCTCGATGGCCGCGTCGGACATCCGGCTGCCGGCGGCGGTGTTGCGCAGCAATCAGCTGCAGATCCTCGGCAGCGGTACCGGCAACTTCCCGCCGATCCCGGAGATGCAGCGCTACGCGACCGAGATTTTGGCGCTGGCGGCGACGGGAGCGCTCACTATCGAGACGCAGGAGCATGCGCTGGCGGAGATCGCCGAGGTGTGGGATCTGAACAAGAAAAGCGACGTGCGTTCGGTGATACGCATCTCCCGTTAAGTTCCGGCCGCTAGCGGCAAGGGCAGACCAGGTGAATGTCCTCCGGCTCACGGGCGAACAGCTCGGCATCCGGGTGTTCGATGAGCCGGCACCCTTGCGCCAGATAGAAGTCTACGGTGCTTTTGTTGGGGATGGAGGAGACGTACAGCCCGGCAGCGCCTTCTTGCGCCGCCTGGCGCAGGCAGAGTTGAAACAGCTGCTTGCCTAACCCCTGGCCGCGTTTGTGCGCGCTGACGTAAAAGAACAGCAGCTGGCGCAGATTCCGCTGCGGGCCGCGCAGTTCGGTGTCCAGCGCCGCCGCCGCCACGATCTCCTCGCCTTCGAACAGCGCGAAGAACGCGCCGCCGCGGTCGAAGCATGCTTCGTGGATCGGCGTATAGGTTTCCCGATCGTGCGGATCCCAGCCGCGTACATCGTAGTACTCCGCATAGGGCTGCAGCTTACCGTCCTGCAGGCGATACAGGGTGTCGATGATTTCGCTGCGGTCGATATCCCATAACCGGTCGAGTTGCTGCCGTTGCAGCAGAACAGGGGCGATCATGGTCGTTGTTCACTCTCAGCCTGTGGCCGGTAACTTTCCGGCAAATCGATGATGAAGCCGATGCCGCGATCGTCGAGGCCTTCGGTGACGCGCAGCTGTGCGCCGATTTTGTCGGCCAGGTTTCGGGCGATGGCCAATCCGAGCCCGCTGCCGGTTTGCTGCGTGCCAGGCACGCGGTAAAAGCGTTCAAACAGGCGGGAATGGTGTTCTTCGCTCACTCCGGGGCCGTTGTCGCGCAGCGTAATATAGCAGCCGAGCGGCGCCAGCGAACGGATATTGGCTTCGATGCGGCTGCCGGGCGGCGCGTACTTGAGCGCGTTATCCAGCAGGTTGGTGAAGATGGCGATCAGCGCATGGCGATCGGTGTTTATCACCACGTCCTCGCTGCCGTCGAGCGAGAGCTCCACATCCTTCTCCAGCGCGTAAGGGACGTGCTGCGCGATGCATTTGCCGATCTCGGCGTAGATGTCCACCGCCTCAATTTTCAGCGGGAAATCCTCCGCCTCCAGCTTGGCCAGGTTGATCAGCTGGCGTGATAGCGACGCCGCGCGATCTAGCCCCTGCTGCATGTCGCCGATGATTTCCCGACGCTCCTGCTGCTCGGTGACCTGGGTCAGCAGATGCAGCTGCGCCAGCACGGCGGCGATCGGCGTGCGCAGTTCGTGTGCCGCATCGGCCATAAAGCGTTTCTCGCGCTGATTGGCGGCGTCGATGCGCGCCATCAGCTTGTTGACCTCCATCACCACCGGCCGGATTTCCTGATACTGCTCGCTGACGTTGATCGGCGACAGGTTGCCCGGCTGGCGATCGGAAATGGTGCGGGCGATCTGGCGCAGCGGCCGCAGGCTGAAGTAGGCGGTAAACAGCAAGGTGATGATGATGGCCGCCAGAATGCCCAACAGCGGTACGGCGGTGCTTTCCGCCGGATTGCCGAATATCGTGGTGCGATCGTGGAACGACTCGCCGACGATCACCCGGTACTGGCGCTTTTCGCTCCAGCTGCCGGCAAGGTGCCAGTTGGCGCCGGCGTAATTGACGGAGCCGGACAGCACCGTAGGCGGCAGGCGTAGCGGCTCTCCCTGCGTTTGCGAACAGTAAAGCACCTGGTTATCCCGATCGTAAACGACGAACAGCGGGTGATAGTCGAATTGGTCATGCATGCCATTATTGATGGAATCAATGTACATGCTTTCGATGGTTTTGATGATACCGCGGTAATCGATATTATCGGTGCCGGTTTCATCGAGAATATTGGCGATACCCACGGCGACGATGCGTTGCTGGTTATCGAAATATTTTTCCATGTCGGGGTAATACCAATATTTCACCCAGGCGACGAGGATCCCCCACAATAATAAAATGGCCAGGACTTGGAAAATAATGGTGCGCATAAAGAAGGATTTGAAACCGATCATCCTGCTACTCTTTCTTCAGCAAATAGCCAATGCCGCGTACGGTAATAATTCTTTCTTTACCGATCTTGCGCCGTAAATTATGCATGTGCACTTCCAGCGAGTTGCTTTCCACGCTGTCGCCGTGGCCGAACAGCCGCTGTTCCAACACCGCTTTGCGCACCACAGTGCCGGCGCAGCGCATCAGCTCGTGCAGCAGGTGATACTCTTTTTTCGATAGCATCAGCAGTGCGTTATCCAGTGTCACCTGATGGTTGACCGGGTCGAGATACAGCGTGCCGAGGCTCCAGGTTTGCGAAGCGAAGCCCGCCATGCGCCGGTTGACCGCTTTGACGCGCGAGATGAGTTCGGGCAGCGCAAAGGGTTTGGCCAGGAAGTCGTCTGCACCGGAGTCCAGGCTGTTCACCAGGCTTTCGATGCGGTCGCGGGCGGTCAGGATGATGATGGGAATATTTTGCCCGGCGGTGCGCCAGGCGATCAGCTTCTGCAAACCGTCGCCGTCCGGCAACGTGAGATCCAACAGCATCAAATCGAACCCGCCGGGTGGAAGTTTATTTTCCGCGTCCGCGAGCAGGCGCACCCAGCACAAGTTAAAGCCGGCCAGCTCCAATGCGCGGCACAGCGCCTTGCCTAATTGCAGGTCGTCTTCCACCAACAGTATGTTCACGTTTGTTCCGCTGAGATCTTCGAGTCGCGATTATCTAACTATAACCCTGCCGGGAAGACAACGGGGAAACCCACTTTGCCTGCACGTTCTTAAGCAAACCTTAATCTGGCTTTAATCTCGCGTTAAGGGAGCACGGGGGAATTTCAGTTATTTTGCTGCCATTCGATATCACAACAGAGGGAGCGAAACATGCAGACTGACGGTTCCCCGCTTGCGGGCTCCTCGCGGCGGTTGATGTATTCAGGCGTGGCGGCGCTGCTCATTCTGTTGATGCTGTCTTTTCGCGGCGATGCCCAGAGCCATAACCATAGCGACCTGCATGCTGCCGGCTTGCAGCGGGGGCATCAGATGACGGCGCCGGACGCTTGCGGCTGCGTCAAAGCGCGCATTAAAAAGCAGCTGCGCCGCTTGGCTCAGCTTTGAAGCGTTTTTTAGGGCGCCATTCTATACTCTGGCTGGCAAACGGGGCGCCTGCGCGCAGGCCGCTATGTTGACATCGCCAACCAGAGAAAAACAGTATGACAAAAGTGGCATTGGTTACAGGTGCGGGCCGGGGGATTGGCCGTGCGACCGCCTTGTTGCTGGCCCGGCAGGGCTATGCGGTGGGTGTGAATTACCTGCGCGACGAAAGTGCGGCGCGGCAGGTGGTGGCGGAGATTGAGGCGCAGGGCGGCAAAGCGCTGGCGTTGCAGGCTGACGTGGCCGACGAAACGCAGGTGATGGCGATGTTCGCCGCGCTGGATGCCGGGCTGGGCACGCTCGACGCGCTGGTCAACAATGCCGGGATTCTGTTCCAGCAGGCGAGCATTGAGCAGTTGACCGCCGAGCGCATCAATCAGGTGCTGAGCACCAACGTTACCGGGTACTTCCTGTGCTGCCGCGAGGCGGTGAAGCGCATGGCGCTGCGCCACGGCGGGCAGGGTGGCGCCATCGTCAACGTTTCCTCCGCGGCGTCCCGGTTGGGGGCGGCGGGGGAGTACGTCGATTACGCCGCCTCGAAAGGCGCCGTCGATACCCTGACCATCGGGTTATCGCGGGAAGTGGCGGCGCAGGGTATCCGCGTCAACGGCGTGCGGCCCGGATTCATCTATACCGAGATGCACGCCAGCGGCGGCGAACCCGGCCGGGTGGATCGCGTCAAGGACAGCTTGCCGATGCAGCGCGGCGGGCAGCCGCAGGAAGTAGCGGAGGTGATCGCCTGGTTGTTGTCTGACGCTGCGTCTTACGTGACCGGCACTTTTATCGAGGCCGCAGGCGGGCGTTGAACGCATGAGGGGTTTTTGACATCCCGTCGTGCGGAGTGTATTGCCTACCAGCATTAGCCGCCGCTCGGCAGCGTTCGGTCAAAACCACAATAACGGTCATTAACGGTCATGTTGCGGAACGTGGAATTGTGACCGTTTACCGTTTCTTTCCTGTCTGTCTAAGACGCACACACATCATAACTGCCTGTTACTCCACACTTTCGTAATTATTCATTTCATTTCCTTCCCGATTTTTTTGACAACTATCACACCGCCATCGTTGACCGATCGCGGGGCGATGCGCTTTGCGTCTGCGCGCAAAACGCGGCGCAGCAAATCGATATCGTAATCATCGTCCTGGAGGAGAAAAGAAACATGCTGCCTGTAGAACGTCATCGCTTTATCACCGAAGTCTTGAGCCAGCGCGGCCGCGTGATGGTGCAGGAGGTGGCGCAGCTGTGCCACATCTCTATCGAGACGGCGCGGCGTGATCTGGCCTTGCTTGAACGGCGCGGCCTGCTGTTGCGCAGCCACGGCGGCGCGGTGTTCGTCGAGCTGCCGGCGGTGGAGAAAACCTATGTGCCCGCCGAGATAGACCAGGGGGAATCTTTCCGCCAACGCAGCAACGAGGCACCGGAGCAGAAGACGCGCATCGCTAAACGCGCGCTGGAATTTATCGCGCCGGGGGATTGCCTGTTGCTGGACAGTAGCTCCACCAGCTGGTTTTTGGCGCGCCAGCTGCCGGATATCTCGCTGGTGGTGCTGACCAACTCGCTGCACATCATCCAGACGCTGGCCTGTAAGGCCAACGTGCGCACCATCGGGCTGGGGGGCGAATATTCCGCCAAGTACGAGGATTTCATCGGCGTATTGGCGGAGCAGATGCTGAAGGAGTTCGTGATCAACAAGCTGTTCTTTTCCTGCCACGGTATCTGCCAGGACGGCGGCATTCGCGAAAGCAACGAGCACCATGCGCGGCTGAAGCAGCAGATGCTGTTGGCGTCGGAACGCAAATTCCTGCTGGTGGACAGCAACAAGTTCGGCCGCCGCTCGTTCGCGCGTATCTGTCATTACCGGGAGATAGACACCCTGATCACCGATCGGCTCAGCGACGACGAGTTTCGTCAGGAACTGGCCTGGAACAACGTCGACGTGATCGAAGTTTCACCCGCCGCGAAAAGGGCGGCGCGATAACAACAACGAAAAACCTTTATTACAGCCAACATTTGTGGAGAGAGAACAATGAAAAAATCCGTACTGGTCGGTCTGTTTGCCTCGCTGCTGCTGTCGATCTCCGCGCAGGCGGCGGACAAGCTAAAAATGGGCGTGGTGGTGAAGATCGGCGGCATTCCGTGGTTCAACGCCATGGAGGCCGGTATCAAAAGTGAGAGCGCCAAACGTGGCATCGACGCCTGGATGGTCGGGCCGACGGCGGCGGATCCGGCGTTGCAGGTGCGCGCCATCGAAGATCTGATCGCGCAGAAGGTGGACATCATCGGCGTGGTGCCCAACGACGCCCGGGTGCTAGAGCCGGTGCTCAAGCGAGCGCAGGAAGCGGGTATCAAGGTGATCGTGCACGAATCCCCCGGCCAAAAGTACGCCGACTGGGACTTTGAGCTGGTGGACGCCTCGCAACACGGGGTCAACCACATGAAAGCGCTGGCCGCCTGCATGAAAGAGCAGGGCAAATACGCGGTGTACGTCGGCAGCCTGACGGTGCCGCTGCACATCACCTGGTCGGACTCGGCCATCAACTATCAGAAGCAGCACTACCCGAATATGCAGCTGGTGGGCGACAAGTTCGGCGTGGGTGAATCGCTGGATGACAGCGTGCGCACCACCAACGATCTGATGGCCAAATATCCCGATCTGAAAGGCGTGCTGGCGTTCGGTTCGCAGGGGCCGATCGGCGCTGGGCGCGCGGTGCTCAACCGCGGAAAAAGCAGCGATATCTGCGTCGTCGGGCCGTTCAGCCCAGGCCAGGGCGCTTCGCTGGTCAACCGTGGCGCCATCAAGGGAGGCTATATCTGGAACCCGATGGTGGCCGGCGAAGTGTTCGTGCGCATCGCCGACATGATGCACAAGGGAGAAAAAATCACCGACGGCATGACCATCGAAGGCATGGGCAAGGTGCAGGTGGATGCGCAGCAGCACACCATTCTCGGCAACGCTACCGAAAGCCTGGATAAGCAAAATCTGCCGAAGTTGGTGAAGATGGGGTTGTGATCATGGCGATTTCCGGCAATACGGCCACGCAGGGCGCGCCGCTGATCGCGCTGCAACAGCTGTCGATGACCTTTGGCGGGCAGCGTGCGCTGAACGCTATCTCGCTGGCGCTGATGCCGGGGGAAGTGCACTGCCTGGCGGGCACCAACGGCTGTGGCAAAAGCACGTTGATCAAGGCGATTGCCGGTGTGTATCAACCGGATGACGGCAGCCGCATTACCATCGATGGGCAAACCTTCGGCCGGCTGTCGCCGGATCAGGCACGCGCCTTTGGCATTCAGGTGATCTATCAGGATCTGTCGCTGTTTCCCAACCTGACGGTGGCGGAAAACATCGCCTTCGAGCACAACCTGCGCGGGCTGCTGGGTTGGTATCGCCCGGCGCGGCTGCGGCGCACCGCCGAGCGTCTGCTGCAGACGCTGAGTTTCCATCTGGATCTCGACAAACGGGTGGCGGAACTGCCGATCGCCCAGCGCCAGCAGGTGGCGATCTGCCGCGCGCTGGTGGCGGAGGCGCGGCTGGTGATCATGGATGAGCCGACCGCTTCGCTGACGCGCACCGAGGTCAATCAGCTGCTGCGCACGGTGGGTTATCTGAAAGCGCAGGGCATCTGCGTGGTGTTCGTCAGCCACCGTTTGGATGAAGTGCTGGAGATCTCGGATCGCGTCACGGTGATCCGCGACGGCAACAAGATCGGTACCTGGCCGGCGGCGGAGATCACCGGCGATCGTCTGACCGAACTGATGACCGGTCTGAAGCTGGACTATCGTCTGAAGCCACCCAGCATGAATAAGGATCGGGTGATGCTGGAGGCGGATCGCCTCAGCCGCGTCGGGCAGTATCAGGACGTGAGCTTCCGGCTGCATCAGGGCGAGGTGCTCGGGCTGTGCGGGTTGCTCGGCTCCGGGCGCACCGAGTTGGCGCTGAGCCTGTTCGGCATGACCCGGCCGGACAGCGGCAAGCTCTATCTCGACAGCAAACCGGTGCGCTTTCGCGGCCATGAGGACGCGATCAAGGCCGGCATTGGCTACGTTTCGGAGGATCGCCTGACGCTGGGCCTGGTGCAGCAACAGTCGGTGGCGGACAACGCCGTGCTGACCATTCTCGACAAGCTGCGCGGGCGTTTTCGCCTGCTTGACGACGACCGCAAGAATCGCATCGTCGCGGAGTGGATCGCCAAACTCGGCGTGCGGGTGGCGGATCCGGAGCAGGCGGTTTCGACGTTGTCCGGCGGCAATCAGCAAAAGATCGTGCTGGCCAAGTGGGTGCTGACCCAGCCGCGGATCCTGATCCTCGACTCGCCGACCGTCGGCGTCGACGTCGGTGCCAAGGCCGGCATCTACCAATTGATCCATCGGCTGGCGCAGGAGGGGATCGCCATTTTGCTGATCTCCGACGAGGTGCCGGAGGTGTATTACAACTGCGATCGGGTGTTGCACTTCAGCGGCGGCAGCGTGATCGGCGAATACCTGCCGGGGCAGGTGAGCCAGCAGCAGCTGGCGGAGGCGGTCAATGCGTAGATTCAGTCTGAAACCGCGCGGTAACGAAGGCTACCTGGCCTGGGTACTGCTGCTGACGGTCATCGTCTTTTCGCTGATGAGCGATCAGTTTTTGACGGTG
This sequence comes from Serratia marcescens, assembly GCF_001902635.1. GTDB lineage: Bacteria > Pseudomonadota > Gammaproteobacteria > Enterobacterales > Enterobacteriaceae > Serratia > Serratia marcescens_F. The sequence continues at coordinate 50,704 of NZ_MJAO01000016.1, forward strand.
CAGAACCTGCTCGATCTCAGCGAAAGCTACGCGGTGAGCGGCATTTTCGCCCTCGGCCTGTTCGTGGTGCTGGTGACCGGCGGCATCGATATCTCCTTCGCTGCGGTGGCCTCGGTGGTGCAGTACCTGATCGCCACGCTGGCGACCCACTACGGCCTGGCCAGCCCGGCGGGCAGCATTCTGCTGGCGTTGGCGATCGGTGCCGCGCTGGGCATGGTCAACGCGCTGCTGATCTACTGCCTGCGTATCGTCTCGATCATCGTCACCATCAGCATGCAGGCGTTGTTGTTCGGCATGCTGATGTGGCTGACCAACGGCCGCAGTGTGTACGCATTGCCGGACTGGTGGACGTTGCCGCGCAGCGTGCTGCCGTTCCAGCTGGGTGAACAGAGCTATCAGCTCGGTTTGCCGACGCTGGTGATGCTGGCGGTGGCGCTGCTGACCTGGCTGCTGCTGAACAAGACGCACCTCGGGCGCCAGCTGTTTGCCGTCGGTGGCGATGCGGAATCGGCGCGGCGTATCGGCATTCGCGTCGGCCTGCTGCATCTGTTCGCCTATGGCTATCTGGGCGCGATGGCGGCAATCGGCGGCCTGGTGCAGGTGTACCGCATGGGGGAAGTGGTGCCCAACGCGCTGGTGGGCGGCGAGCTCGACGTGCTGGCGGCGGCGGTGCTGGGGGGCGCCAGCCTGAACGGCGGCAAGGGCAGCGTGGCCGGTACGCTGATGGGCGTATTCCTGATCGGCGTGCTGAAAAACGGTCTCAACCTGATCGGCGTGTCCAGCTACTTCATGAACGTGGTGATCGGCTTGGTGATCGTCGCGGCGATTACCGTCACCCACTACAAGAAACGCAAAGAAACCGACGTCGGTTTCGCCTGAGGAGCGCTTGATGGGCAACTACCAGAAATTTCGTCCGGACGGCACCGCCGTCGGTCTGTTGGCGCTGCTGCTGGCGGTGGTGCTGGCCTTCAGCCTGCTAATGCCGGGGCGCTTCTTCAGCGGTACCACCTTCACCAGCGTGGCGTTTCAACTGCCGGAGTTGGGTCTGCTGACCCTGGCAATGTTCATTCCGATCCTCAGCGGCGGCCTGAACCTGTGCATTATCGCCAGCGCCAACCTGACCAGCCTGCTGATGGCCTGGCTGTTCATCAGCTATTTGCCGCCGGACGCCGGGCTGGGGCTGCAGGCGCTGTGGCTGGCGTTGGCGCTGGCGGCGGCGATGCTGCTGGCCGTGATGATCGGCGCGGCGACCGGCGCGCTGGTGGCCTACGTCGGCGCGCACCCGATTCTGGTGACGCTGGCGACCATGACCACGGTCAACGGCATCGGCATCTACCTGACGCGCGGCGCGGCCCTGAGTGGCATGCCGGAAATCGTGCGGTTTATCGGCGCCGAACGCGTGCTGGGCATGCCGGTACCGTTGCTGATCTTTCTGGCGGTCGCCGCGCTGCTGGCGCTGTTCTTGCAGAAAACCCGGCTCGGCAAATGCATCTACATGAGCGGCAGCAACATCAACGCCACCCACTTCAGCGGCGTGAATACCCACCGGGTGCTGATCGCCATTTACACCCTCTCCAGCCTGCTGTGCGTGATCGCCGGGCTGGTGATGATGGCGCGCTTCAACTCGGCGCGCATGGGCTACGGCGACTCTTATCTGCTGCTCACGGTGCTGGCGATCATTCTGGGCGGCACCGATCCGTTCGGCGGTTTCGGCCGGGTCAGCGGCGTAGTGCTGGCGCTGGTGGTGCTGCAGGTGATCGCCACCGGTTTGAACCTGATGAACGTCAGCCCGCATTTCAGTCTGGCGATGTGGGGCGCGGTGCTGATCGCGGTGCTGGCGCTGAAATTTTTCCGCCATCGCTATCGGCAGCGGCGGGCGATGCGCCGCAGCGCGGCCCAGGCCAGAGCCGCGGCGGGCCACTGATCCTTTTTCCCTTTTGCGCAGGATAACGCGAATGAAATACCAGATTTCACCTTCACTGATGTGCATGAACCTGATGGATATCCGGCAGCAATTGGCGGTGTTGAATCGCCGCGCCGATATGTTGCATATCGACATCATGGACGGGCACTACGTCAAAAACATCACGCTGTCGCCGTTCTTTATCGAACAGATCCGCCCGCATACCTCGTTGCTGCTGGACGTGCATCTGATGGTGGAGAACCCGACCGATTTTATCGACCCGATCGCCCGCGCCGGCGCGGACTTTATCTGCCCGCATGCCGAAACCATCAACCGCGACGCGTTCCGGGTGATCAACCAGATCCGCGCGCTGGGTAAAAAAGTGGGGGTGGTGCTGAACCCGGCCACGCCGGTGGAGTTTATCCGCCACTATCTCCATCTGCTCGACAAGATCACCGTGATGACCGTCGATCCGGGCTATGCCGGGCAGCCGTTCATTCCCGAAATGCTGGAAAAGATCCGCCAGTTGCGCGATCTGAAAAGTCAACAAAACCTGAGCTATCTGATCGAGATCGACGGATCCTGCAATCAGCGCACCTATCGCGATCTGATGGGCGCCGGCGCGGAAGTGTTGATCGTCGGCAGCTCCGGGCTGTTCAACCTCGATCCGGATCTGGAGACGGCATGGGAAAAAATGCTGGACCAGATGCGGCAGGCGGCCTGAGGCGGGGGACATGATGCGGCATTTTCTTGGCGTTGACGTCGGCGGCACCAATACTCGCCTGCTGTTGATGGATGAAGAGGGCGAGTTCAGCGGCTACCGCAAGATAGCGACCGCCGGCTGGGCGCAGCAGGCCGATCCGCTGGCGGCGTTGGGCCGCCTGATCGCCGGGCATTGCAAGGATCGTCAGGTGGCGCAGGTGATGCTCGGGCTGCCGGGGATCCTCAGCCGCGATCGCTCGCGGGTGTTGTCGCTGCCGTTCATTCCGGCGCTGGACACTCAGCCGGTGGCGGCGCTGTTGACCGATTTGCTGGCGCTGCCGGTGCAGATGGATAAAGACGTCAATCACCTGCTGTGGTGGGATTTGCACCAGCTGCCGGCGCTGCCGCAGGTGGCGGTGGGGCTGTATCTGGGCACCGGTATGGGTAACAGCCTGTGGCTGAACGGCGATTTTTACCACGGTGCGCACGGCGCCGCCGGCGAGCTGGGGCACATTCCCTGGCCAGGTCATCAGGGCGAGTGCCCGTGCGGCAAACGGGGCTGCGTCGAGAGCCTGACCTCCGGCCATTGGCTGACCGGCTGGGCGCGCGCCAACGCGGCGCAAACGCCGTTCGAACGGCTGTTCGAACGCCACGGCGATCATCCGGATCTGCGGTGCTTCGTCGAACGACTGGCGCAGACCATCGCCTTCGAAATGAACGTGCTCGATCCACAGCGGCTGATCCTGGGCGGCGGCGTGATCGCCATGACCGGTTTTCCGTTGGCGCACCTTGAGCAAGAGATCCGCCGCCATCTACGCGGGCCGCAGCCGGCGCAGGGGTTGGCGATCTCCGTCAGCCGCCTGACCGATGAAACCGGCAGCAAAGGCGCCTGTTTGGCCGCCCGGCGCCATCTCCAATTGAGCAGGGAGTACCCGCAATGAAAGGCAAAGTCTGTGTGTTCGGTTCGTTCAACCTGGATATTGTCGCCGGCATGGCGCGCTTTCCGCAGCCCGGCGAATCGCTGATCGCCCGCAACAGCATGATGGGGGCGGGCGGCAAGGGGGCCAACCAGGCCACCGCCGCGCTGCGCGCCGGGGCGCGGGTACACTATATCGGCAAGGTGGGGCGCGACGATTTCGGCACCTTTGCCCGGCGCCACCTCGCCGCCGCCGGTTTCGATGCGGTGACGCTGTTTTCCACCGGCGATTGCCCGACCGGCAATGCGCTTATCTACGTCGCCGGGGAGGATGCGGAGAACATGATCGCCGTCGATCCCGGCGCCAACCTGACGGTCAGTGAGGACGAGGTGCGCCAGTGCCGGCCGGCGATCGCCGCTGCGGATATTCTGTTGACCCAGTTGGAGAACAACCTGCCGGCGATCGAGCAGGTGATCGCCATCGCCCGCGAGGCGCGGACGTTCATCATTCTCAACCCGGCGCCGTTTCAGCCGGTGCCGGACAGCCTGTTGGCGCAGGTCGATCTGCTGACGCCCAACGCCACCGAGTGTACGTTGCTGACCGGTGTACCGGTGCGGGATGTGGCTTCGGCGCGCCAGGCGGCGCAGGTGCTGCATGCCAAAGGCATTCGCTTGCTGATCGTGACCTTGGGCACGCAGGGGGCGTTGTTCTCGGACGGGGAAAACAGCGAGCTGATCCCGGCGTTTCCAGCGCAGCCGCAAGACACCACCGGCGCGGGCGATGCGTTTAACGGCGCCCTAGCGGCGCAGCTGGCGAATCAGGTGCCGTTAGCCGATGCGGTGCGCTTCGCCGCCGCCTATGCGGCGGTCTGCGTGGAGCGCGCCGGGGCGGCGGGGTCGATGCCGAGCTATGAGGAGGCGCTGGAACGCCAGCGGGCGTTCGCTTGACGTTGAAGGGCTGCGGCGGCAGCCCGGTTCACTTACTTCAACCAGCCTTTGCGCTGCGCGTCCCGCAGATGTTGCTCCATGTGGCGCCACAGCTCGGGGTGCACGTCGGCGATCGTCGCATTGCGCGACAGCACCTGTTCCAGGCTGATGCCATTTTCTACCCAGCTCTGGCCTTCGTTGTGCAGATTCATCAGCATCGGCATGGTGCGATCCAGCAGCAAAGCGAAGCGCGCATCGGCGCTTTCGCCATCTTCATATTCCTGCCATAAAGCGGTGAAATACTCGCGCTGAGCCTCCGGCAACATGCCGAACAGACGGCGCGCCGCCGCCACTTCCTGATCGTGGATCGCCGCGCGGGCCGCCAGATCGTAGACCAGCACGTCGCCGGCGTCGATTTCCACGATGTCATGCAGCAGCGCCATCTGGATCACGCGCTGAATGTCTACGTCATCACCGGCGTAGGGCGCCAGGCTCATGGCGGCAATGGCGAAGTGCCAACTGTGTTCGGCGGAGTTTTCCTGGCGCTGGGTACCCAGCACTTTGGTGCGGCGTTGCACACCTTTCAACTTATCGATTTCCATCAGGAACTGGACGACCTGGGTCATTGAGCCGAAATCTAACGCGGGTACAGCGGATGACATGGTGTAAACCTCAAGGTGGGTGGGTTGAAGCCTGACGATTGTAGACCAGCGGACGGGGGATTTCGATGGTTACACGCGTTCACATTTTTATTTTAGCGTACACGTGTACACTGGAATTATTCTCAGTTAAGCTGCTTTGCGTTAATTTCGAACAAAGCAGGGCATTTTGAGGGGTTACGCGTTATGGGGAAAACGGACGGAGTGAGAACCGGGAGCGGTAAGAGGGTCGCCGCCGCTTATCCGTGGGCGGAAGAGATCGCCAACAGCATCAGCCACGGTATCGGGCTGGTGTTCGGCATCGTCGGCCTGGTGTTGCTGCTGGTGCAGGCGGTGAATACCGGTGCCGATGCGACGGCCATCACCAGTTACAGCCTGTACGGCGGCAGTATGATCCTGCTGTTTCTCGCCTCCACGCTGTACCATGCCATTCCGCATCAGAAGGCCAAGCACTGGCTGAAAAAATTTGACCACTGCGCCATTTATCTCCTGATTGCCGGGACTTACACTCCGTTTTTGCTGGTGGGGCTGGATTCGCCGCTGGCGAAGGGCCTGATGGCGGTAATCTGGGGGTTGGCGCTGCTGGGCGTGCTGTTCAAACTGGCCTTCGCCCACCGTTTTGAAGCCTTGTCGCTGGTGACCTATCTGACGATGGGCTGGCTGTCGCTGATCGTGATTTACCAGCTGGTCACGCGGTTGGAGGCCGGCGGCGTCACGCTGCTGGCGATAGGTGGGGTGGTTTATACCTTGGGCGTGATTTTCTATGCCTCCAAACGCATCCGTTTTGGCCACGCCATTTGGCACGGCTTCGTGCTCGGTGGCAGCGCCTGCCATTTCATGGCGATCTATTTGTACGTCTAAGCTCCGCCGCTACGCCTGAATGCGTATTGAACAAGCGCTTCTTTTGTTTTAAAAAAAGAGGCGCTTGCTTCTTTCGGGTATCCAGCAAGCCCGTTCTTTCATTTCTGAGCCCGCCTAACCTTACCTTAACCTGTTCAGGACTCATCACGATGATCGTTCGCTTATCCAAAGCGCTGCTGGTCTGCGCTATCGCCTTATTCGCTTCGCTGGTGGCCTTCGGTAACATCACCGACTACGGCTCCAATTTCGCCTTCGTGCGCCACGTCTTTATGATGGACACTATTTTCCCCGACGCCACTATCGGCTACCGCGCGATACAGGCACCGTGGCTGCATCACGCCGGCTATATTTTCATCATTACGCTCGAAAGCCTGACCGCGCTGCTGTGCTGGATAGGGGGGCTGCGCCTGCTGTGCGGCCTGAAACTGCCCGCGCGCGGCTTCAACGGCCGGAAAAAGCTGGCGGTGGCGGGGTTGACGCTGGGGTTCCTCACCTGGCAGGTCGGCTTTATGTCGATCGGGGGAGAGTGGTTCGGCATGTGGATGTCGCCGCAATGGAACGGCGTGCCGAGCGCGTTTCGCTTCTTCGTCACCATCATTTTGGTGCTGATTTATCTGGTGCAGCGTGACGGGGAGTTGGACGAGTAACGAAGACGGCCGCAGGCAGGGCGCCTGCGGCCGGTGGATTATTTATCTTCGGCCAGCGAATACGGCAACGGTTTGATCGCCAACTGGCTGGCGACGTCATCGCGCACCCGCAGCTTGCTGTCGGCCTCCAGATCGTTGTTCATCACCACCTGCACCCACAGCGCGCCGTCGGCCAATTGGCTTGAGGCCAGCACGGTGCCGGTGCGACGCCAGTTTTCACCCAACTGCAACTCCAGATCTTCCCCCGCCTGCGGGGCACGGGCGGCTTTGCCTTCCAACCAGTAGAGCGCACGCTTGTTGGCGCCGCGGAATTTGGCGCGCGCCACCATCTCCTGGCCGGTATAGCAGCCTTTGCTGAAGCTGATGCCCTCCAGCGCCTGCAGGTTGGTGGCCTGCGGGATCAGCTGTGCGCTGTTGACGGTGTCGATGACCGGGTAGCCGGCTTCGATCTCCAGCGCCAGCCATTGGCCGCTGTTATTCAGTTCCGCCTGGTCATGCAGCTTGCCGACCAGCTGTTCGGCTACGACGGCGCTGGTCACCAGCAGAAAACGTTCCGCCGGTGCATTGAAGTGCAACAGCGTGGTATCGCCTTCCTGCACCACCGGGTGTTCGGCGTCCGGCAACGTGGCGAACAGGCCCGCCAACGCGGCGCGCGCCTGGAAACCGGCAACGCCCAGCAACACCGCGTCGTTATCGGCGGCGATGGTGATTTTGGAGAACACCGCGTATTTTTTGATTTCCGCCAATTGGCTGTCCAGCACGCTGCGGCGTTCCAGATAGGCGAAGCCTTCGCCACGGTGGAACAGACGCAGGTTGCTCCACATTTTGCCCTTGGCATCGCAGTGGCCGCACAGCACGTGTTGATCGGCCGCCAGCGCGTCGATGTCCGCCGTCACCTGGCCCTGGAGATATTTCACCGTGTCCGGCCCGTTCAGCGTCACCAACGCCCAATCTTCCAGCGAGATCAGCGTCAGGGGCAGATGGGTGGAAGCGGAGGGCTGACGGGGTGGGAATGGAATGTTATGCGCCATAGTAAGTTCCTGCTCAACGTTTAGCTTACCTGAAGGGTATTGAACCCATGGTAAAAGAGGCGACGGGCTTTGCAAACTGTTATTCGCACGGCGGCGGCGGGTGGCGCTTTTTTTGGCATTTTGCGCTTTATTACGTTTTCCGCAGCAAAGCGCCTTCCCGGCGAGTATGTCAAATTGTTACTCTATAGGCTTGCGGCCAGGGCACCCTTGCAGACAGATCCCCGGCTGATGGAATTATATTGCGACGGCGTTGCCATACAGTGTGTCATTTGAACCCTGCGCTGGCGCTGCCGCGCTGAAAAGAGGTGAGTCATAACAACATGGATATTAACAACAAAGCACGTATTCACTGGGCTTGCCGCCGTGGCATGCGCGAGCTGGACATCTCCATCATGCCGTTTTTCGAATACGAATACGACAGCCTGAACGACGCCGACAAGGCGCTGTTCATCCGCCTGCTGGAGTGCGACGATCCCGATTTGTTCAACTGGCTGATGAATCATGGCGCGCCGCAGGACAGCGAGCTGCAGAGAATGGTGACCCTGATCCAAACGCGAAATAAAGACCGTGGCCCAGTGGCGATGTGATATCCGCATCTCCTGGCGCACCCAGCTGTTTTCACTGTTGACCCACGGCGTTCTGATCCTGCTGATCCTGATTTCGCCTTGGCCGGAAGGCTTGGGCCCGCTCTGGCTGGTGCTGCTGACGCTGGTGGTGTTTCAGTGCATTCGCAGCCAGAAGCGCATCGCCGCGGTGCAGGGCGAGCTTCGTCTGCTGGCGGACCGGCGTTTCAGCTGGCACGGCCGTGAGTGGTTGTTGGCGAAAAAACCGTGGATGCCGGGTTACGGCATGCTGCTGACGCTGCAGCCGATGGAAGGCAAAAAGCGCCGCCGGCTGTGGCTGGCTTCCGACTGCATGGGCAAAACGGAGTGGCGCCACCTGCGGCAGCTGCTGCTGTATCCGCCGGCGGGTGACGGCGAGGAGTCCTGATGAAACCCGTACTCTGGTTGGTGGAGGATGAACCCAGCATTGCCGATACGCTGGTTTACACGCTGGAGAGCGAAGGCTTCGAAGTTCGCTGGTTCGAACGCGCGGAACCGGCGCTGCAGGCGCTGGCGCAAGGCGCGCCCGCGCTCGCTATCCTCGATGTCGGTTTGCCGGATATCAACGGCTTTGAATTGTGTCGCCGCCTGTTGGCTCAGGCGGCCGACCTGCCGATTCTCTTTCTTACCGCCCGCAGTGATGAAGTGGATCGCCTGATCGGGCTGGAGATCGGCGCCGACGACTATGTCGCCAAGCCGTTCTCCCCCCGCGAGGTCAGCGCGCGGGTGCGCACCATTTTGCGCCGCCTGTACAAGCAGCAGCGCTTGCAACAGAGCGCGCGCTACCATTTCGGCGCTTTCACGCTCGACGAAGACGCGGCTACCATCTCCTACCATCAGCGGCCGCTGCCGCTGACTCGTTACGAATACCTGTTGCTGAAGACGCTGTTGTTGGCGCCTGGACGGGTGTTCTCGCGGCAGCAACTGATGGAAAGCGTTTGGGCGCAGGCGGAAGAAAGCCTGGATCGCACCGTCGATACCCACATTAAAACGCTGCGCGCCAAGCTGCGTGCGGTGGAACCCGGTGAGCCGCCCATTCACACCCACCGCGGATTGGGCTATAGCGTGAGCCGCCAGCCATGAAAATTGGCCTGCGCCTGTTGCTGGGGTATTTTCTGATCGTGGCGGTGGCCGGGTACTTCGTGCTGAGCATTTTCGTCCAGGAAGTGAAGCCCGGCGTGCGGCGTGCCACCGAAGGCACGCTGGTGGATACCGCCAACCTGCTGGCGCAGATCGCCCGTCAGGACATGCAGCGCGGCGATGCGGCGCATGGCCAACTGGCGCAAGCGTTCACTCAGCTTAATCAGCGGCCGATCGGCGCCAATATCTCCGGCATCCGTAAGGATCGCAGCGAATACCACGTCTATCTTACCGATGCCCAAGGCCGAGTTATCTTCGATTCTACCGGCCGCGCACAGGGGCAGGACTATTCGCGCTGGAATGACGTTTATCGGACGCTGCGCGGTCAGTATGGCGCCCGCAGCACCCGCAGCGACCCGCAGGATGAAAACAGTTCGGTGATGTATGTGGCCGCGCCGGTGATAGAACAAGGGCGTATTATCGGCGTGCTCACCGTGGGCAAACCCAACAGCACCATGGCGCCGGTGATCAAACGCAGCGAACGGCGCATTCTGTGGGCCGGCGCATTGCTGCTGGGGATCGCGTTGCTGATCGGGGCGGTATTCGTCTGGTGGATCAACCGTTCGATAGGCCGGCTGGTGCGCTATGCCGACGGAGTGGCGCAGGGAGAAAACGCGCCGTTGCCCAAAGTGGGCGGCCGGGAACTGACGCAGCTGGCGCAGGCGTTGGAGAGCATGCGATTGAAGTTGGAAGGCAAAGCGTATATCGAACAGTATGCACATACCCTGACGCATGAGCTGAAAAGCCCGCTGGCGGCGATCAGGGGCGCGGCAGAGCTGTTGCAAGAATTGCCGCCGCCGGAGACCGCCCGTCGTTTTCTCACCAATATCGAGCAGCAAAGCGCACGCATCCAGCAACTGGTGGACAAACTGCTGGTGCAGGCGCGGCTGGAGAGTCGGCCAGACATGGAGACCGCGCCCATCGCGATCGCGGCGCTGGTCAGCCAGACGATGGCGGGCAAAGAGGCTCAGGCGACGCAGCGCGGCGTCAGATTGCAGCTGGAGGCGTTGGCGGAGGTGACGCTGAACGGCGATGCGTTGCTGATCAGCCAGGCACTGACCAACCTGCTGGACAACGCGATCGACTTTACCCCGCCGGGTGGTTGCGTCAGCGTGCGAGGCGAACGGCGGGAACAGCATTACTGCATCAGCGTTTGCGATGACGGCAGCGGTATTCCGGACTATGCGCTCGATAAGGTGTTCGAACGTTTTTATTCGCTGCCGCGCGCCGAACGGCCGAAAAGCAGCGGGCTGGGGCTGAACTTCGTGCAGGAGGTCGCCCGCCTGCATCATGGCGGCATTCACCTGCGCAACCGCCGGCCGCACGGGGTGGAAGCGACTTTCATGCTATCGCTGTGACTTCACCTTCCCTTCACATAACCACATTCTGATTTCACCTGCAGGTTTTATCGTGGCCTCATTACCTACGAGGAGCGAGCATGATGAAATCGGTACTTTTCTGGAAAATAACCACGCTGCTGGGATTGATGGTGGTGATGTTGATCCCCATCGCCCAACTGATGAGCGTGATCGACGAACGCAGCGGCTATCGGCAAAGCGTGGTCGGGCAGGTGAGCGAAAGCACCAGCGGGGCGCAGCGCGTGCTCGGCCCGTTGATTGTCATTCCCTACGTCGAACGCGAAGAGAAGAAAGACGAGAAAGGACAAACGGTAGTGCAGCGGGTGCAGCATTACCGCTATTTGCTGCCGGAGTCGCTTCAGGTGCAGGGGGCGCCGAAAGTAGAGGTGCGCAAACTGGGCATTTATCAGACGCAGGTTTACCAGGGGCCGCTGAACTTCAAGGTGCGTTTCGGCCAGCCGGAGCTGACGGATTTGCAACGCGCCAACGTGACCGTCGGCCAGCCGTTCCTGCTGGTGGCGCTGAGCGACTCTCGCGGCATCAAGAGCATTTCCCCGCTGGCAATGCCGCAGCCGGTGGCGTTTGAGCCGGGCACCGGCGTGGGATCGTTACGCCAGGGGATCCACGCACCGCTGACGCTGGCGGCGCTGCAACAAAAAGAGGGATTGAACGCCGACTTCACCCTGACGCTGGCGGGCACCAGCAGCCTGTCGCTGGTGCCGCTGGGGCGCAGCAGCGAATTGCAGCTGCAAAGCAACTGGCCACACCCGAATTTCCTCGGCAACTTCCTGCCGGACGAACGCAGGGTGACGGAGCAGGGGTTTAGCGCTCGCTGGCGCAGCACCTGGTTCGCCAACAACATCAACAGTGCGTTCCATTACGACGATGGCATTATCGACGAGGACAAGCTGCCGGCCTTCAGCGCCAGCCTGGTCGAACCGGTCGATCACTATCAGCTGGCCGAGCGCGCGGTCAAATACGCGTTGCTGTTTATCGGGCTGACATTTATGGCGTTTTTCCTGTTCGAAACCCTGACCGGGCTGCGGGTGCACCCGATTCAGTACCTGCTGGTCGGCGCGGCGCTGGTGTTGTTCTACCTGATTCTGCTGGCCTTCGCCGAACACCTGGGATTCGCTCTCGCTTACCTGGTGGCCAGTATCGCCTGCAGCGGACTGATCGGCTTCTATCTGAGCGCCGTACTGCGCGGCAAGCTGCGCGGTGCGCTGTTCGCCGCGAGCCTATTGCTGTTGTACGGCGTGCTCTACTTGCTGTTGCAGTCGGAGGACAATGCGTTGGTGCTGGGGGCAGGGCTGCTGTTTGCCATTCTGGCGGGCATTATGCTGTTGACGCGCAAGCTGGACTGGTATCAGGTGGCCGATCCGGCGCGTTTGACAAAGGAGACGCCGGCCGGGGAAGACGAGCCACGCTTTCGTCTGTGGAAATAAGCGGGGAAATCGGGCGCCCTAAGCGCCCGACAGCGGCTACAGCAGCGGCTCCATTTCCAACAGGATCTGTTCGCACCATTGCTGCAGGCGCTCTTCGCTCAGATCGTATTGGTTGACCTCATCGAGCGCCAGGCCGACGAAGTGTTTGCCGTCGGCGCTCAGCGGTTTGGGGCTGGTGAACTCGAAGCCGTCGGTCGGCCAGAAGCCGACGAACTGCACGCCCAGTGGCGCGATCTGATCGTGCAGCATGCCCAGCGCGTCGAGGAACCACTCACCGTAACCGAGCTGATCGCCCATGCCGTACATGGCGACGATCTTGCCTTTCAGATCCAGCGCCGGCAGCTGCGGCCAGATTGCTTCCCAGTCTTCCTGCAGTTCGCCGAAATCCCAGGTCGGGATACCGAGGATCAGAATGGAATAGTCCTCCATCAGCGTGGGAGAGACGTCTTTCAGGTTGTGCAGGTCGACCAGGTCTTCACCCAGAATCTCACGGATTTTTTCTGCTGCCATCTCGGTGTAGCAGGTGCTGGAGCCGTAAAACAGACCAATCTTCATGTGTAAACCGTTACGTTGCTGTTTAGAGAATTGCAGCGAGTATACCTGATTTGCGTCGGCTTAAGGCATAATGGCACAGGTGGAAATGCAACAAAGAGAGGACCGCGTGCAACAGCAAGACAATGCGCTGATTGAACAATTCCTGGATGCGCTGTGGCTTGAGCGCAATCTGGCGGAAAATACGCTGGCCTCCTACCGGCTGGATTTGCAGGCCCTGGGCACCTGGCTTGGCCGGCAGAATACCGCCTTGCTGCAGGCGCAGGCGCTGGATCTGCAGGCGTTTCTCGCCGAGCGGGTGGAGGGCGGTTACAAGGCCACCAGTTCCGCGCGCTTGCTGAGTGCCATGCGCCGCCTGTTTCAATATCTGTACCGTGAAAAGCTGCGCGCCGACGATCCTACCGCGCAGCTGGCTTCCCCCAAGTTGCCGCAACGTTTGCCGAAGGATTTGAGCGAGGCGCAGGTCGATGCGCTGTTGCAGGCACCCTGCGTCGATCAGCCGCTGGAGCTGCGCGACAAGGCGATGCTCGAAGTGTTGTATGCCACCGGGCTGCGGGTTTCCGAGCTGGTGGGGCTGAGCATCAGCGACGTCAGCCTGCGTCAGGGCGTGGTGCGGGTGATCGGCAAGGGCAACAAGGAGCGGCTGGTGCCGCTGGGCGAAGAGGCGGTCTACTGGATCGAAAATTATCTGGAACACGGCCGCCCGTGGCTGGTCAACGGCCAGACGCTGGATGTGCTGTTCCCCAGCACCCGTTGCCAGCAAATGACCCGACAGACGTTCTGGCATCGCATCAAACACTATGCCATCCTTGCGGGCATCGACAGCGAACGACTGTCGCCGCACGTGTTGCGGCACGCGTTCGCCACCCATTTGCTGAACCATGGGGCCGATCTCCGTGTCGTACAGATGTTGTTAGGGCACAGCGATCTCTCGACCACGCAAATTTATACTCATGTAGCGACCGAACGACTGAAACAGCTACATCAACAGCATCACCCGCGCGCCTGAGCGGCGGGTTCGAAAGGATTGGAACAATGAAAAAAGGTTTAATGCTGCTCTCTCTGCTGGTGGCTTCGGTGACCGGTGCGGCCCATGCCGATGACGCGGCGATCAAAAAAGCGCTCGCCAGCCTGGGCATCCAGCAGGCGGACGTGCAGCCTTCGCCGGTTAACGGCCTGAAAACCGTGTTGACCGACAGCGGCGTGTTGTACGCCTCCGAAGACGGCAAGCACATCCTGCAGGGCCCGCTGTTCGACGTCAGCGGCAAAGAGCCGGTCAACGTGACCAACCAACTGCTGAGCAGCAAGATGGACGCGCTGAAAGATCAGATGATCGTCTACAAAGCGCCGAAAGAGAAACACGTGATCACCGTGTTCACCGACATCACCTGCGGTTACTGTCACAAGCTGCACCAGCAGATGAAAGAGTACAACGATCTGGGCATCACCGTACGTTACCTGGCGTTCCCGCGTCAGGGGCTGGCCTCCCAGGCGGAGAAAGACATGAAGTCGATCTGGTGCACCGCCGACAAGGCCAAGGCGTTCGACGCCGCCATGAAGGGCGACGCGATTTCCCCGGCGACCTGCAAAACCGACATCAGCAAGCATTACGAGCTGGGCGTGCAGTTCGGCATTCAGGGCACGCCGGCGATCATTCTGGAAAATGGCATGATGATCCCAGGCTATCAGGGGCCGAAAGAGATGGCCGCCATGCTGGACGCGCACCAGGCCGCCACCAAAGCCGGTGGTTAATCGCCGGTGAGTATCAAAACGCAACTACGCCGCCGCCCGGCGGCGGACGACACGCATCTGCCCGCCAGTTTGCCGCCGTTGCTGCGCCGGCTTTACGCCCTGCGCGGCGTGCAGGCTGAGCAGGAGCTGGAGCGCGGCGTCAAAGGCATGCTGCCCTGGCAACAGCTGGACGGCATCGACGACGCCGTCAGCCTGCTGCAACAGGCGCTGGCCGACGGTCGTCGCATCATGGTGGTGGGCGATTTCGACGCCGACGGTGCCACCAGCACCGCGCTGACGGTGTTGGCGCTGCGTAGCATGGGCGGCGCAGCCGTCGACTACCTGGTGCCGAACCGCTTCGAAGACGGCTACGGCCTGAGCCCCGAAGTGGTGGAGCAGGCGGCGGCGCGCGGCGCGGAGCTGATCGTCACCGTCGATAACGGCATCTCCTCCCACGCCGGCGTCGACGTAGCGCACGCCAAGGGCATGCAGGTGCTGGTGACCGATCACCACCTGCCGGGCGAGACCCTGCCGGCGGCCGAAGCGATCGTCAATCCCAACCTGCGCGGCTGCGCCTTCCCCTCCAAATCGCTGGCCGGGGTGGGCGTCGCGTTCTACCTGATGCTGGCGCTGCGCGCCCGGCTGCGGGACAGCGGCTGGTTCGAACAGCGCGTCCTGGCGATGCCCAATCTGGCGGAACTGCTGGATCTGGTGGCGCTCGGCACCGTGGCCGACGTGGTGCCGTTGGACGCCAACAACCGCATTCTGGTGTATCAGGGGTTAAACCGCATCCGCGCCGGCAAATGCCGTCCGGGCATCCGCGCGCTGCTTGAGGTGGCCAACCGCGACGCCCGCCAGCTGGCGGCCAACGATCTCGGTTTCGCCCTCGGCCCACGGCTCAACGCCGCCGGCAGGCTGGACGACATGTCGATCGGCGTGGCGCTGCTGCTGAGCGACGACATCGCGCAGGCGCGCATGCTGGCCAACGATCTCGACGCGCTGAACCAGACGCGGCGCGAGATCGAGCAGGGCATGCAGGTGGAGGCCTTGCAGTTGTGCGACCAACTGGAGCGCACCAGCACCGAGCTGCCTTACGGGCTGGCGATGTATCACCCGGAATGGCATCAGGGCGTGGTGGGTATCCTCGCTTCACGCATCAAAGAGCGTTTCCACCGCCCGGTGATCGCGTTCGCGCCGGCGGGTGACGGCATCCTGAAAGGTTCCGGCCGTTCGGTGCCCGGCCTGCACATGCGCGACGCGCTGGAGCGGCTGGATATGCTGAACCCGGGTCTGATGATGAAGTTCGGCGGCCACGCGATGGCGGCCGGGCTGTCGCTGGAAGAGGCCAAATTCGACGAGTTCCGCCAGCGCTTCGGCGATCTGGTGGGGGAATGGCTCGATCCGGCGATGCTGGAAGGGGTGATTTGGTCCGACGGCGAACTGGCGATGCAGGAGCTGTCGCTGACGACGGCGGAGTTGCTGCGCGAGGGCGGCCCGTGGGGCCAGGCGTTCCCGGAACCGACCTTCGACGGCAAGTTCCGCATCCTGCAGCAGCGGCTGGTGGGTGAAAAGCACCTCAAGCTGATGGTGGAACCGCTCGGTGGCGGCCCGCTGCTCGACGGCATCGCTTTCAACGTGGACACTACGCTGTGGCCGGACAGCAGCGTGCGCGAAGTGGAACTGGCCTACAAACTCGACGTCAACGAGTTTCGCGGCAACCGCAATGTGCAGTTGCTGATCCAGCATCTTTGGCCGCGCTGAGGCGAAATTGACGTTCGTGCATCGGTAAGTGACCGGTGCACGAACGTCCATCAGTTTCGTGGCGAGATGATCAGGCTGGCGACCCCTTTCTGTTCGATAATTTCCAGCATTCTGAGCGCGGCTCCCTGGGGTTTTACCGCGTTACGTTCCCATTTTTGTACGCTGGTGGTCGACATGTTGACCACGGCAGCCAGATCGGCCTGGCTCAGGCCGAGCCGTCTGCGCAGCATTTTGATGCGTGCGCCGTCCATTTGCTCTTGCTGTTCACGCCGGGCATGTTGTTCCTGCGCATGTACACGCGCGGCGATGTTGCGCACGGTGTCGTCTGACACCGCACCGATCTCATTAAAACGCTGCGCCATTTTTTGCAGTCTGAGCAGGCGATTATCAGTCATCGCATTTCACCTCTCGCAAGTAGCCGCTATCGATGGCTCGTTTGATAATTTCCGGCGGCATGGCAAGAAAATCTCTGGCGAGCTCGCGATAGGTTGCCAATTCATCATCGTTGATTTCTTTTGCACCGCTCTGTTTTACGGTGTTTTTCAGCCACCCATCAACAAAATACTGATGATGTCCGCGTTTAAACGCCACGATGGATCGGGCGCCACCCCGTTTACCCCGATTGAGCGAAATGCGCTTCTTGTAGACGCCGCCGCCCAGATCGCCGTCATGCTTACCGTGAGCGAGTTCGTGAGCCGCCGTGCAAACCTTTTGATCGACGATGCGATTTTTCTTCATAAATTTGTCGAAATCATCCGTGACGAAAATGTCCATTTTGGCACCGCCTGTCCCTGTGAGTCATCATAGCGACTATAGTCTCAATGACTACCTTGCTCAATACTTGAACAGCTTAGCGGTGTGGGTGGCGCCGGTAATAAAACGCTGGCGAAATTCCTGCTCTCCCTGCCACCCGCTTTGTCGCCCGATCGCCACAAAAACTGACCAACTCGCTATAAACTGGCGCCCGGATCCGTTAGAATTGGCGGTTCCAATGGCATTCCGCCATCGACGACATCAACGTAAAAGAACGAAACCATGTTTGAAATTAACCCGGTAAAAAACCGAATTCAGGACCTGTCCGAGCGGACTGCGGTTCTTAGGGGGTATCTTTGACTATGATGCCAAGAAGGAACGCCTAGAAGAAGTCAACGCCGAGCTGGAGCAGCCAGACGTTTGGAACGAGCCGGAGCGCGCACAGGCGCTCGGCAAAGAGCGCGCCGCGCTGGAAGCCATCGTTGAAACCATCGATCAACTGGAGCAGGGCGGCGAAGACGTCGGCGGGCTGCTGGAACTGGCGGTGGAAGCCGACGACGAAGAGACCTTCAACGAAGCGGTCGCCGAGCTGGATCAACTGATGAGCAAGCTGGATCAGTTGGAATTCCGCCGCATGTTCTCCGGCGAATACGACAGCGCCGACTGCTACCTGGATATCCAGGCCGGTTCCGGCGGCACCGAAGCGCAAGACTGGGCCAGCATGCTGCTGCGCATGTACCTGCGCTGGGCCGAAGCCAAGGGCTTCAAGACCGAAGTGATCGAAGAGTCCGACGGCGACGTCGCGGGCCTGAAGTCTGCCACCATCAAGATCATCGGCGACTACGCGTTTGGCTGGTTGCGCACTGAAACCGGCGTTCACCGCCTGGTGCGCAAGAGCCCGTTCGACTCCGGCGGCCGTCGCCACACCTCGTTCAGCTCGGTGTTCATTTACCCGGAAGTCGACGACGATATCGATATCGAAATCAACCCGGCGGATCTGCGTATCGACGTGTACCGCGCCTCCGGTGCGGGCGGTCAGCACGTCAACAAAACCGAATCCGCCGTACGTATTACTCACCTGCCAACCAACATCGTGGTGCAGTGCCAGAACGATCGTTCTCAGCATAAGAACAAGGATCAAGCGTTTAAACAGCTGCGAGCCAAGCTGTACGAGTTTGAGATGCAAAAGAAAAATGCTGATAAGCAGACGATGGAAGACAACAAGTCCGACATCGGCTGGGGCAGCCAAATCCGTTCTTACGTGCTGGATGACTCCCGCATCAAGGATTTGCGCACCAACGTCGAAACGCGTAACACGCAGGCCGTACTGGATGGCGACCTGGATAAATTCATTGAGGCAAGTTTGAAAGCCGGGTTATGAGGAATAGAAATGTCTGAACAACAAGTACAGGGCGCCGATCAGGCGCTGGATCTCAATAACGAACTGCAGTCCCGCCGCGAGAAACTGGTCGGCCTGCGCGAGAACGGCATTGCGTTCCCGAACGACTTCCGTCGCGACTCCACCTCCGACAAACTGCACGCCGCTTACGGCGATAAAGACAACGAAGAGCTGGAAGCGCTGGGCGTAGAAGTGACCGTCGCCGGCCGCATGATGACCCGCCGCATTATGGGCAAGGCATCCTTCGTTACGCTGCAGGACGTGGGTGGGCGCATTCAGCTGTACGTCGCGCGCGACGATCTGGCTGAAGGCGTGTACAACGATCAGTTCAAGAAGTGGGACCTGGGCGATATCCTCGGCGCGCGCGGCAAGCTGTTCAAAACCAAGACCGGCGAACTGTCGATCCACTGCACCGAACTGCGCCTGCTGACCAAAGCGCTGCGTCCGCTGCCGGACAAATTCCACGGCCTGGCGGATCAGGAAACCCGTTATCGCCAGCGTTACCTGGATCTGATCGCCAACGAAGAATCGCGCAACACGTTCAAAGTGCGTTCTCAGGTGATGTCTGCTATTCGTAACTTCATGGTGGAACGCGGCTTCATGGAAGTCGAAACCCCGATGATGCAGGTGATCCCGGGCGGCGCGTCCGCGCGTCCGTTCATCACGCACCACAATGCGCTGGATATCGACATGTACCTGCGCATCGCACCGGAACTGTATCTGAAGCGTCTGGTGGTCGGCGGCTTTGAGCGCGTGTTCGAAATCAACCGCAACTTCCGTAACGAAGGCGTTTCTCCGCGTCACAACCCAGAGTTCACCATGATGGAACTCTATATGGCTTACGCGGATTACAAAGACCTGATCGAGCTGACCGAGACGCTGTTCCGCACCCTGACCGAGAAAGTGCTGGGCACCTCTCAGGTGCAATACGGCGACGAAGTGTTCGACTTCGGCAAACCGTTCGAGAAGCTGACCATGACCGAGGCGATCAAGAAATACCGTCCGGAAACCGATCTGGCTGACCTGGCCGACATGGGCAAAGCGGTGGCCATCGCCGAATCCATCGGCATCAAGGTTGAGAAGAGCTGGGGTCTGGGCCGCGTCGTGACCGAGATCTTCGAAGAAGTGGCGGAAAGTCATCTGATTCAGCCGACCTTCATCACCGAGTACCCGGCTGAGGTGTCGCCGCTGGCGCGCCGTAATGACGTTAACCCGGAAATCACCGACCGCTTCGAGTTCTTCATCGGCGGCCGTGAAATCGGCAACGGCTTCTCTGAGCTGAACGACGCCGAAGACCAGGCGCAGCGCTTCGCCGATCAGGTGAACGCGAAAGACGCCGGCGACGACGAAGCGATGTTCTACGACGAAGACTACGTCACCGCGCTGGAGCACGGCCTGCCGCCGACCGCCGGTCTGGGTATCGGTATCGACCGCATGGTGATGCTGTTCACCAACAGCCACACTATCCGCGACGTGATTCTGTTCCCGGCGATGCGCCCACAGAAATAATTCCGTTTAGCGTGAAACAACCGGTGCAGGCGACTGCACCGGTTTTTTTTCGCCCGCTGCACTTAACCGCTTAAAACATCGACAGTTACGCACCATCTCCGCTTGCCCGCCGCCGATAACCGGTTATAATGCCTGTCGCACACCGATGCGGGTGTAGTTCAATGGTAGAACGGCAGCTTCCCAAGCTGCATACGAGGGTTCGATTCCCTTCACCCGCTCCAAGTACCACTCACCTTATCTTCAACGCTGGCTCATTCTTTCCTGGTAAAGCACTAAACCGAGCTCTGTCGCGTCGTTTCAGTTTTTGCCCTGCGTCGTTGATTCCCCGCGAGTTAAACAGAAACGCCAATAACCCCGTCACCTGGTTTTTGTTTTCCCAGCCTTCCAGTTTCATACAGGCAGTAAAGTACGCTTTTCTGCGCATGTCGTTGCGGTCTGAAGGCAAGGTAGCGCCGGCGGTGGGAATCCCTGCGCCGTTGATCTTCATGGTTGAAAAGGCCGGCGAGCGTGCGTTCAGAGACAGACGCACAGGACAGCGCTGCTCGGCCTCTTGCCGGCCGCCAACGTCACAAATTCAGGTTGCTGCCGCCGTGGCGGGGCGCAGCGCTTTGCCAAAGGTTTGCGCCAGCTGATAGGCGAGCGAAACGCGCTGTTCCGCTTTGCCCTGTGCTACGGCCTCGTCGGCGAGCCCGTGCATGGCGTGAAACATCATAATGGCCATGCTGCGAGCGTCGGCAAGTTCCCAGGCGCCGGCCCGCACGCCGGCGTGCAGCAACTCGGTCAGCTGTCCGATGACCGGATTGTTGGCCATCAGCTGGCGATCATCGGCGGGGCGCACGTCATGAAACAGCATATCGTGCAGCATCACCTGCCCCAAAAGCCCCTCTAGCGCGCAGAGGAACCAGGCATTCAGGCGTGCGTCCCAATCCTTTGGTTCACACGCCATCTGTGCCTGTTCGATCCGCACGCAAAATGCCGACATAAAGCGTTGCTGCAGCGCATTGAGGATGGCGTCGCGTGATTTGAAATAGAGGTAGAAGGTGCCTTTGGCGACTTGGGCGGCGGCGGCGATCTCTTCGACGCTGGTGGTGGTGACGCCATGAGTGAGAAACAGTTTTTCCGCAGCGTCTAACAACGCCGCTCGTCTCACCTGTGGCGCGCGGGTGCGCCGCCGCACTGTCGCCGCGGCGGGTGTCGTCGTTTTCTTGCTTGCCGGGCCCTTGCGGCCGGAGCTTGTCGTCATGTTCTGGCTTACCGTTATGTTGCGTTGGCCGCGGTCGGGGAGCCTGGCAGGAACAAGGTATGAGTCGGCTGCCAGAGCGCCGCGTCACGATGGGTGACCATGATAACGGTAACAGGCAGCGCGCGCACGACGTGAGCCACTTCCCGTTCGGTTTTTTCATCCAGCGCCGAAGTGGCTTCGTCCAGGATCAGTATCGGCGCCTGCTTGAGCAAGGCGCGGGCCAGCGCCACCCGCTGGCGTTCCCCTCCCGATAAAGCGCTGCCCTGGTGCCCCACGCTTTGGTGGATCCCTAGAGGTGAACGTTCGATGAGCGGCCCCAGAGCGGCCTGCCGCATTGCCCGCTCCACATCCTGTTCCGATGCCAGCGGGTTGCCGAGGCGAACGTTTTCCGCCAGTGAGCCGGAAAACACGATCGGTTCCTGGGAGACATAGGCGATATGGGTAGCCAGATCGGCGTAGTGCATTTGTGTTAACGGGGTGCCGCCCAGCGAGATATGCCCCTGCTGCGGGTCGTCGAAGCGCATCAGCAACGCCAGTAGGGTGCTTTTACCACTGCCGCTGGCGCCGGCTACCCACACTTTTGAACCCGGCGGGATCTCAAGGCTGATGCTGTCGAGAACCGGGGCGTGGCTAATATGTTTCACGGAAAGGTGATGACCATGTGGCGACTGGGCGGCGTTTGTTGTCGGTTCGGCTAGCGCCGGTGCGGCCGTGATCTGACGGTAATCCTGCACGGCGGCGCGCAAATCGTTGAGACCGATGCCGGCCAGCGCCAACTCGCCCAGCGGTGCGGCAGCCCGGCCCGTCATGACCAGCAGCGCCAAAATGAGCGCCGGATCGTGCAATCCGGCTAATGCGGCAAAGGCGGCCATGCCCGCCAGCGGCAAGACACTGGCCAGGAAGGCGGCCAGCACGGCGCCGGCGGCGGCGCGGTTGGTGGCCGCCAGGGCGGATTCTTGCGCTTGCCAGCGCTGCTCAAGGCGTTCGACCGCGCGTTTTGGCCCAGCGGCGGTACGCAAAAGTTCCAGGTGATCGACCAACTCCAACGTAGCCTGCGTGGCGTTCTCATCGGCCGTGTGCCGCTGTTTGTCGGCACGAGCGAGCGCACGCTGCGCCAGATATTGTGCCAGGAGCGCCAGAATCAGCAGGGCGCCGGCCATCAGCGCGGTGCCGGTCCCGGCCAACATGCCCATGCCGAACAGCAGGAAAAGCGGCATCAACGGTGCGTGCAGAAATGTTTGCAGCTGATGCGCGGGAATGCTCATAAAGCCGGGAATGCCGCGGCCCGCCATGAGAGCCACGCGGGCGCGGTGCTCATGAGTGAACCAAGAGAGCTTGGCGCGCGCCAAGGCATCGCCGAGCAATGCATAGAGGTCGCCTGCCAGCCGCGTTCCGGAGAGAAACCCGGCTCGCGTGGTTAAGATGGTTGCCAGCACGGCGACGGCGGCGGCGACAAACACCCACTCGGGCGAGGCGTGCCGGATAATCGTCAGCGCCAGCAAGGTATAGGTGGCCGCTTCGATAGCCGCTACGCCGACCCAAGCCAGACCGACCGTAAACAAGCGGCGGCGAGCCACCGGTGGCAGAGAGGATGAACGGTCAGGGGATGTCGGGTTCATACCAGAGCTCCTTCGTGTGTCGCAGGCGTTAACGCGAGCAGGGCATCGGCACCGGCGGCCAGCGCGGGGTCATGCGTGACCACCACGACGGTTTTTTGCTGGCGGTGGGCCAGTGTGTGCAATGCTTCAATCAAACGTTTGGCGGTGGCGGCATCCAACGCGCTGGTCGGTTCGTCCAGCAGGAGCACCGGCGCGTGGCTGAGGAAAGCGCGCGCCAGCCCTACGCGCTGACGCTCACCGCCGGACAGTTGCCCGGTATCCGTGTCCAGATCGAGAGTAATTTGCGCCTGGCGCAGTGCGTCAATGTATTGTTCATCGGTTGCTTCCGGTGAGGATAGCGCCAGATTTTCGCGCACGCTGGCTGGCAATACGTCGCCCCCCTGGGGCAACAGCAGCACGGCGTCGTGGCGAGTCTGTTCATCCAGCGGCGCAATGTCGCATTGCGCCAGGAAGATATGGCCGCCTTGCAGCGGTTCCAGGCCCGCCAGCGCTCTCAGCAGCGTGGTCTTGCCCGAGCCGCTGGCGCCGGTGATCGCGGTCAGCATCCCCGGCATGAAGCGGTAACTCAGCCCGTCAAGTATGCGGCGGTCTGCCACTGCCAGCACGGCATGCGCGGCCTCAATCGAAAGAGGCGCTGCCGGCAGTGAAGCGTTTCCGGCAGGCAGCGTTGGTTCAAGCAGCAATGTCGCGATCCGCTTGGCCGCAGCGCGGCCGGCGGCAACGTAATCCAGTCCATGTCCGAGTTTTAGCGCTGGGGTGACGATAGCCAGACTGAAGAATAGGGTTGCGGCCAGAATCGATGTGTCCTGCCGATACGCCACTGCGTAGGCGATGGCGAAAGTGGTGGCGGCTTGCATCAGCGCCACGGCCAGCGCGGCAGGCGTCGCGACTTTACGGACCCAGGCGACCATGCCTTGGGTGAATCGCGTGGTGGCGTTGCGATAGGCGGCCAGTGCGCCCGATTGGGTGCCATAAATGCGGTTGACGCGGATACCGCGCGCGTAGTCATCGACCGCCGTCACAATCTCGCTCATCACTTTCATGCGTTCGGCGCCGTGGCGCGCCGATAAACGTGGCATCAACACCAGGTAGTACAACGCCGCAATCACGCCGGGCAGCAGGGCCAGCAGCGCGATGGGGCCGGCGATCGCCAGCAGCAGCGCGATAGAGGCCAGGGGAACAATCACGAATGTGGAAATCTCGGCGGGAAGGTGCGCGATCATGTGGTGCAATGCGGCGATATCGTCCGACACCAGGCGCCGCAGCACATCGCCGCTATGTCGGGCTAACGCGCCGGCGGGCAAGCGAACCAAATGATTGGCGGCCCTTCGCCGCAGCCGGGCTGCAAACTTCGCTTCCGTATCGTGCGCCAGCCAGGAGGCGAAGGATGTCAGTACGGCGGCGGCGATCCACAGGCCTAAAGCCGCGAGAATCCAGTTCGTCGTAAGATCGGCGATGAACTGGACGAGACACCACAATGCGCACAACGCCGCCAGGCCGGACAACGCCGCGGCCAGGGTGGCGATAGCCAGCCTTGGCAAGAGCGGACGCAGTACCGGCGCCAGCGCCGCGGTGGTTAAACGCGATAACACCATATGATCTCCCCCTATCACTGTTGTGCGGTAACGCCAACAGCGGAGCTATCGGCATTCTATCCTTAATGACCGATGGTCAGTATAGGGTGGTTTACGGTGGAAGACAGGACAAAAGTTGAGTTATTTTGGATTTTGTTGCGGCCCGCCAGAGGTGCTGAACGGGCCGATGTGGCGGGTTAACTGAAGATGTCTTCGGCGATCACCTCGAACAGCGTATCGATCTCGCTCTGGGTGTTGTAGTGCATCATGCCGATGCGCAGCACGCCGCCGTCCTGCAACCCCAATTGCTGAACCAGGCCCAGCGCATAGAAATGCCCGCTGCCGGCGCAGATATTGCGCTGCCCCAGACGGCGGGCGATCGCGTCAGGTGTGTGGCCGCTGAAGGTCAGGGCAAAGGTCGGCGTGCGGCGTGCGCTGTTCGCCTGCGGATTGCCGTAGAGCCTGACGCCGTCGAGTTGCTGCAACCGCTGTAAAAAGTGGCTGCACAGCGCCTCTTCATGGCGGTGATAGGCGGCGAAACTCTCCTGCAAGCGCTGCCTCAATGGCGCACCCGGCGTGCCCCACTGCGCCAGATAGTCGATCGCCGCCGTGACGCCGGCCAGCGCTTCGAAGCTCTGCGTACCGGTTTCGAAACGTCCGGGGCCGACATCGGTGGCCGGCTCGACTTTATACGGCCGCAGGCGTTGCAGCCACTGCGGCGCGATGTAGGCCATGCCGACGTGCGGGCCAAAGAACTTGTAGGCGGAGCAGACCAGGAAGTCGCAGCCCAACGCCTGTACGTCGATCAGGTTGTGCGGCGCGTAGTGTACGGCGTCGACATAGACCTGCGCGCCCACCCGATGCGCGGCTTCGACGATGGTTTTGATATCGACGATGCTGCCGGTGACGTTGGAGGCGTAGCTCACCGCCACCAGGCGGGTGTTGGCGTTGATGCGCTCACACACTTTTGCGGCGTCCAACGCGCAGTCGGCGCTTTCCAGCGGTATTTGATGCAACACAGCCCCTTTATCGGCGGCGGCCTGCTGCCAGCTGGAAACGTTGGCGTAGTGATCCAGCGCGGTGACGATGACCTCATCGCCGGCCCGCCAATCGCGGCTGATGATACGGCTGAGATGAAAAGTCAGCGTGGTCATGTTCATGCCGAAGGCGATGTTGTCGGGCGACGGCGCATTTAACAAGGCGCGCACTGATTCCCGCGCTTGGCTCATCACCTCACCGGTGGCCTGGCTGGAAAAATAGTGCCCGCCCAGGTTGGCGTTGTATTTCCCCAGGTAGTCCGTCATTTTTTCCAGCACGCCCCGTGAAACCTGCGAACCGCCGGGGCCGTCGAAAAAGATCACCGGTTTGCCGTCGATCTGCTGGGACAGGGCGCTGAATTGGCGTCGGGCGAGCTCGGGGGTGAAGGTCATGCTTTCTCTCCCCGGGCGGTGAGGACAAAGAGGTCCAGATGGCCTTCTTCTTTCGGGCTCACGGCGTTGATCGGCGTGGCGTTATGCCACAGTTTACTGTCCGCCAGCAGCACGGCTTCACCGTCCGCCAGCGCTTTTTTAAAGAAAGGATCGTGGTGGCTGTCGTCGTACAGCATGATTTCGCCGCCGACGATATTGTGGCGGTGAATGGCGATCATCGCGATGTGGTCGAAGCCGTCTTGGTGAATGCCTTCCGGCGCCACCTGGGTGTCTTTCTCGATGGCGACCACGCGCATCTGGTGGATCTCTATCTCGGTGCCTTCCGGCAGCTCGTTGCTCTCCGCAAACAGGTTGCACATCTCTTCCATGCCGGCGCTTTGCAGTACGGCGCTGTCGATAGGCTCGAAGCGGCGCACCACGTTGCCCTGGAAGTGGTTGATCTCATCGGATTGCATAAAGGTGCGCGGCCCCACTTCGACGACGTTGGGGTTGAGGTATTTAACGACCGAATAGCGGCGCAGGCGATACTTGCCGTCGGCGTGTTGCGTGTGGGGCAAGGAGGAAAACGAAGGCATCAGCTGTTGGGTGGCTTGCGGGCTTAGTACAGTCATACTTATTACGTTTTCGTGTTTCTGTAACATAATCACCTCTAATAATAATAATTTCTGATGTTGTAGGGGGTAATTCGATTGAATTGTAGACGACTCTATAACCAACGCAATTTGGCGGTGGCGAGGTGTGACGGCGGTCGTAAAGTGGAGTGAACAGCAGAGGGGATGAGCAGCAGGAAATGCCTGCATGGTGCGGGGGCATACAGCAAAAGCAGCGCTGACGGAGAGAGAATTAATGCGGATGCGTAACGTGACCACGGTTACGCTTTCGGGGATAACTCTCATGAATATGAGATGCTTTACTATAATTCCGGGACAAGGTGACCGCAGTGGAATTGCCAGATTATTGAAAGAACAATCTTCAATTCCCCCTGAATAAGGACTCCGATCATGCAGCATGCCAGAAAACTCCTCATTTCCTGCCTGTTTGCTTCGATAATGCTTCCCGGCATGGCGTTTGCGGAGGATCCCCCGGCGACACCGTTGGCTACCGGGATCGTCAGCAGCGGCGTGGCCGAAGCGCAAGTGACCGAAGCCGTGCGTCACGGTGAAATCCTGACCATCAAGGTGCGTTTCAAAGGGTTGAAAGACAACCTTAACGGACAAGGCTTGTATAGCAGCCTCGATAAAAGCAGTCTTGAGAAATCCTTCTATATTCTGGTGGGTAATAAAAAATACCTGCTGCTTACCGATAGCAACAATGTCCCACTGACCTCTCCCAGCGTGTCATTCAGCTCAAGCTCAGGCATTCCCTATGTCGCCACCTGGTTTGGCAGCTTCCCTGCGCCTCCACCTGACGTGAAGGAGGTGTACCTGACGATCGCCAACGTCGAGCCGCTCGGGCCGATAGCCATTACGGATCGTTGAGCGATGAACGGCCTCAGGAAAGCCGCCTGCGTGGGCGGGGTGCTAGCCATTGGGCTGGTGTCATTCGGTTCATGGGCTGACAGCGGAGAGCCGGCATCGGTTGGGAAACCGGTGATACTCAATCTCAAGGCCACCCGGCTGGATTTGGTTGGTTTGCCCTCGGGGCTGAATGCCGGTGTCCTGGATCTGCAGAGTAAGGCAGCGGATTTGGCTAAACAGTCCGCCGACATTTCCGTCAGAAACAGCAAAAATGCCGTAACGTTATCGATGCGCAGCGATGTGCTGTTCGCCTTCGACAGCGATGCGATTGCCGCTAAAGCAGAGCCTGCGCTGCAACAGGTGGCGCAATTTATCGCTGCCGAACCGGTAGGAAAGGTGGTGATCGAGGGGCATACCGATGCGGTGGGCAGCGATAAATATAATCAGGATTTGTCGCTGCGACGCGCACGTGCGGTGGCTGCTTGGCTGATCGCACATGGCGTAGAAAAATCTCGTCTGAGTGAGCGGGGAAAAGGTGAGGCTGAGCCGGTGGCTTCCAACGACACGCCGACAGGCCGGGCCAAGAATCGACGGGTTGACTTCGTGTTGCCGAAAACCGCTGCTGCCGGTTAACATCGCGCCGGCGGCCGTTTCCTCTTCTCAGTGTAGGGGAAAACGGCGTGAACACGGTGAAAACCGCCGCCGTTGTCGGGCGGCGGAAGCGAAAGTCAGGCGCGTTTAAACAGATTTGCCGCCTGGAACAGCGCGAAGGAGCTGACCAGCATTTCGATGCCGACGATCGCCGTCACCAGCGTGACCGACGCCGCCGGGCCCGAGCCGATCAGCATCCAGGCGATGATCAAATCGAGCACGCCAATAACGAACTGCAGCCAGTTGCCCGGCAGCCCGCGGCGCATATAGCCCGCCGTCAGGCGCGCAATGCCGCCGAGCGCAAACAGCACGGCGAGGTATACCGCCAGCGCCAAAATGCCCGCCAACGGGCTGGTGATGAACAGATAGCCGATAATCAGGTAGGCCACGCCCAACAGAATGCCGCCGATCATCGGCCAGGTATTCTGCGCCCGGTTGGCGATCATGGCGATAATCAGCCCGGCGCCACTCAACAGCAGCAGGACGCCGACCACGATGCTCAATGCCGCGCCGGAGGCTAAGGGATTAACCAGACACAGTATGCCGCCCGCCAGCAGTAGAAAGGCGATGATCAGCAGGGTGGTACGTTGCTTTTTGAGCAGTTCTTCGCTCAGGAGGGGCAGATTATTGCGGTCGAGGTTCAACATGACAGTACTCCATTTCGTCGTTGGGTAATTAATCAGTCATCCTTACCTGTTTAGCATAGACCGTCCGGGGGTTTTTGACTGACCCGGCGCAAATGTTACACTGTGCGGCTGACGCGTATCAGAACCGAAACGACGACTGGGGACAGGATTTGAGCACAGGAAGCAAACTGGCGGGGTGGCGCCGCATCGCGGTGTGTCTGACATTGGGGCTGCTGTTGGCCGGGTGTTCGGGGAAAAACACCTACAACCGTGACTACGACAAACTGCCGAAGGGCAGCTACACCGGCAAGTCCTACACGGTTAAACGGGGTGATACGTTGTATTACATCGCCTGGATCACCGACAGCGAAGTCAGCGATCTGGCCAGAATCAACAAGATACGCCCGCCCTATAGCCTGGAAGTGGGGCAGAAACTGCGGTTGAGCGGCGGCGCGCCGACCAAAACCGCTGCCACGCGCCGTAAAACGTCCTCTTCTTCTTCCGCCGCGATCGTCAAACAGACGCCGCCGCCGGGCGCCGCGCGTTGCTGGCGCTGGCCGGCCAGCGGCCGGATTGTGCAGGCGTATTCCAACGGCGACGGTGGCAATAAGGGGATCGACATTGGCGGCAATCGCGGCCAGCCGATCTACGCTTCCGCCAAGGGTAAAGTGGTGTATGTCGGCAATCAGCTGCGCGGCTACGGCAACCTGATCATGATAAAGCACGGCGAAGACTTCATTACCGCCTATGCGCACAACGACACCACGCTGGTGCGCAACGGCCAGGATGTGAAAGCGGGGCAGAAGATCGGCACCATGGGCAGCACCGGCACCGACTCGGTGTTCCTGCATTTCCAAATTCGCTATCGCGCCACTGCGCTCGATCCGCAGCGCTATCTGCCGCCGCAAGGATCTTCGCCGTCCTGTTAACGTCAATCAGGCTCCCTGCGGAGCCTTAGACTGTAGACAAAGGAGGAAAAAGCGTGGTTTTTCTTCCTTTGTGGTTATCAGCCGAAAATCAATAAATTGATTTTCCTTATTTTTTATCCGTTGCCTTCTGTAAATCTGGCGACGGCATCAGGTTTGTCATTAACATCAGGCTCCTTGCGGAGCCTCATTTTCGCTATTTCAGCGGCAGATAAAGATCGGTCACCAGTTCATATTCCGCCACCTCGTGTACGAAGTTGTGGTAGTGGAAATAGAGCGGAAAATCGCGTAGCTCCTCGCCGTTGGCCGGCAACCACTCGCGGTACAGGTAGCGGGCGCTTTCCGAGAGCCTATCCTGCGAGCCGTGATGGCGCAGCACCGCGCAGCGTCCGGCCGGCAGCATGCCGTTCACCACGCCGAAGGCGTTGTCCTCCGGGATCGGCGCGGTGACCTCACCGCAGATATAGAAGCGGAAGTCCTGCGCTTCGGTGGTGGCCGGATCGTGCGGCGCGATGCCGTACGTGCGGCTGCTTCTGACCGGCGACAGGCCGCTGGTTTTGCGCCACTCGATAAAACGCGCGGCGGTGTCGTTGACCAGCGCGGACGGGCCGCGATGTTCTATCATCGCCACCGGCGTGGCCGGGAAGTCGACAATGTCTACCTTCATGGGGTGTTTCCTTCTGTGTTTCGGTTCGGGAAAGCGCTGCTGCCAATCGATCCAGGCCGGCTGTTTGCGGAACTGGCTCGGCGTTTGGCTGAACGCTTGTTTGAAGGCGCGGCTGAAGGACTCCGGGTTTTGAAAACCGGCGTCCAGCGCGATGTCAATCACCGGCTCCAGCGGGTTGTACGCCAGGCGATAAGAGGCGCGTTTGAGCCTCATCCACTGGATGTAACGCCACACCGAGATGCCGCAATACGCGCTAAACTGGCGTTGAAAGTGAAAGCGCGAAAAGTGGGCCACTTCGCTCAGTTTTTCGACGGTGAGCGCCTCGTCCAGGTGGCGGTCGATATAGTCAAAGACCTGCGCAAAGCGCTTTGCATAAGTGTGAGTCATGTGATTGTCTCCTCCATGCCTGAACTTTGCCCGAGTGGCGGCCGCTTCTCCTGACGGATGATGCTGAGTTGCCGGCGCAGGAAAACGGGATGGCCGCGGCGTTCGCCGCCGACCAGGCCAAAATCATAACCCCCGCGCGGCCGTGCGCCGCGATCACGACCGAGAAGATGAATATTACATGATGGATCGTTCCCGCTTGCTGAAATTCCTGCTGCCCTACCTGTGGCCGAAAGACAACCCGCGGCTGCGGGGGTATCTGGTGGTGGCCTTTGTGTTCATGGTAGCTGCCAAGGTCAGCACCACGCTGGTGCCGCTGGCCTATAAAGCGATGGTCGATGCGCTGAGCGGCGAGACGGCGAAAATGCTGGCGGTGCCGCTGGGGCTGATCGTCGCGTACGGCGTGGCGCGGGTGGGCGGCGCGCTGTTTGAAGAGCTGCGCAACGTGATGTTTATCCACGTCAGCCAGAACGCCACTCGCCTGCTGGGCGTGCGGGTGTTTCGCCAGCTGCATGCGCTGAGCCTGCGTTTCCACCTGGAGCGCCAGACCGGCGGGCTGTCGCTGTCTATCGAGCGCGGTACCCAGGCGGTGTCCACCGTGCTGTCGCGGCTGCTGTTCTCCATCGTGCCGATCCTGTTTGAGCTCACGCTGGTCACGGCGATCATGTGGCACATGCTGAACGGCTGGTTCGCGCTGGCGATCCTGACGACGGTCGGCTGCTACATTCTGTTCACCGTGCTGGCGGTCAGCTGGCGCACCCGCTTTCGCCGCGAACTCAACCAGGCCAACGCCGACGCCAACAGCAAATCCATCGACAGCCTGCTGAATTATGAGACCGTGAAGTACTTCGGTAATGAAGAGTTCGAGGCCGAGCGTTTCAACCTGTCGCGCAGGCTGTATGAATACGCCGCCATCAAGAGCCAGTTCAGCTATACCGCGCTGAACCTCGGCCAGACGGCGGTGATCTCGATCGGGCTGATCGTGATGATGGCGATGGCGGCGCAGGGCATCGTGCAGGGGCGGTTGACGGTTGGCGACTTCGTGTTGGTCAACGCCTATCTGCTGCAGCTGTATCAGCCGCTGAATTTCTTCGGCTTTATCTATGCCGAGGTGCGACAGGCGCTGATCGACATGGAGAACATGTTCGAGCTGCTGCAAGAGGAGCGCGAGATCGTCGATAGCCCGGATGCGCAGCCGCTGCGTCTCGACCGCGGCGAAGTGCGGTTCGATGCGGTCAGCTTCGGTTACGACGTGCGCCGGTCGATCCTCAGGCAGGTGAGCTTTACCATTCCGGCGGGCCACACGGTGGCGGTGGTCGGCGCCTCCGGCGCCGGCAAGTCCACGCTGTCGCGCCTGCTATTCCGTTTCTACGACGTGCAGGGCGGCGCCATTACCCTCGACGGCCAGGACATTCGCCGGCTGACCCAGGCCAGTCTGCGCCAGGCGATCGGCATCGTGCCGCAGGATACGGTGCTGTTCAACGATACGCTGCGCTACAACATCGGCTACGGCAAAACCGGCTCCAGCGATGAGGAGATCGAACGGGCGGCGCGGCTGGCGCACATTCATGATTTCATCGTCGGTCTGCCCGACGGTTACGACACCCGGGTGGGTGAACGCGGGCTGAAGCTGTCGGGCGGTGAGAAACAGCGGGTGGCGATCGCGCGCACCATCCTGAAAAACCCGGCGATCCTGGTGTTCGACGAAGCGACCAGCGCGTTGGATACCCAGACCGAACGCGAGATCCAGGGGCACCTGCGCGAGGTGAGCCGTAACCATACCACGTTGGTGATCGCCCATCGCCTCTCCACCGTGGTGGACGCCGATGAAATCATCGTGCTGGAGGCGGGGGAGATCGTCGAGCGCGGGCGGCACGAAGGGCTGCTGGCCGCGAACGGCCGCTACGCCGCGATGTGGCAAAACCAGTACAGCGAAGAGCAGGGAGCGCGCTGACGGTGCCGTTTATCCCGCCGGCTGGGCGGCATTGAGCCGCTGCACCACGTAGTCGCAGGCGATGCGGCAGTCCTGTTGCAGATCGGTCTCGTCGCCGGCCAGGCTGCCGCGCAGCCAGAGCCCATCGATCATCGCCGCCAGCCCGCGCGCCGCGTCACGCGCCTGCGGTAGCGGCAGCTCGCGGCGGAACTGGCTGCAAATGTTGGAATAGAGCCGCCGATCGTTGGCGCGTTGCAGGCGGCGCAGCACCGGCTGGTGCATGCTGGCGGCCCAGAAGTCGAGCCAGGCGCGCATGGAAATCGCGTTGGTTTGGCTGGGGTGGAAGTTGCCCTGAATAATGGCGCACAGCTGCGACTGGCTGTCGCTTGCCGCCTGCGCGCGGCATTCGGCCACCGCATCGCGCAGATCGCGCAGGATTTTGCGCATGGTGGCGCTGAGCAACCCCTCTTTATCACCGAAATAGTGGCTGACGATGCCTGTCGACAGCCCGGCTTCTTTCGCCACCTGAGACAGGGTGACGCCGGCCAACCCGACGACGTTGATGGTTTCGAAAGCGGCGTTAATCAGCTGCTCCTTACGCTGCTCTGGAATGTCTCTGCGGTACATATTTTCCTCAACTGATAGGCCAATCACACTTTGGATTTGATTGATTGAACGGTCAATCAATACTCTATATGCTGCAAAAATGTCAAATAAATGACGATAAAATGTTAACAAAAGGTTGCATTTAAATCGTCTGTCTTTCGCACCATGGAAGCCTGCCAATGACAGTGAAAAATCCCCCATCGCTTGAAGAAGAACCTATCAGATTGAATGTTCCGGTATTTTTCGGCTCGGCGGCGGTGATCCTGCTGCTGGGTTCGCTGGTCGTGCTGTTTCCTGCCGCCAGCAAGTTGTGGTTGAACGCCGCGCAAAGCTGGGTAGCCGACGTGTTCGGCTGGTATTACATGCTGTTGATGGTCGCCTGCATGGCGTTTGTCTTCTGGCTGGCGCTGTCGCGCTTCGGCCAGATTCGCCTCAGCCAGGACGACGAGCCGCCGCAGTTCAGCTACCCCTCATGGGTGGCGATGCTGTTCTCGTCGGGCATCGGTATTGCGCTGGTGTATTACGGCGCTTATGAACCGCTGGATCATTTCCTGTCGCCGCCGGAAGGCAGCGGCGGCAGCGTGCAGGCGGCGCGGCAGGCGATGGCGCTGACCTTTTTGCACTGGGGGCTACACGGCTGGGCGCTGTACGCGCTGATCGCCACCGCGCTGGCTTATTTCGCCTATTGTCGCGGCCTGCCGCTGGCGCTGCGCTCTGCGTTGTACCCGATCTTCGGTGCACGCACTCACGGCGGCGTCGGTCATCTGGTGGACAGCTTCGGCATTCTGGTGACGGTGATTTCGATGGTGACCAACCTGGGGATCGGCGCGCTGCTGGTGAACTCGGGGCTGTTTTATCTGTTCGATATCCCGCAAAGCACCGGTGTGCTGCTGGCGCTGATCGTGGTGATGATGGTGGTGGCCACGCTGGCGGCGGTCACCGGCGTCGAGAAGGGCATCGCCATGCTGTCGAACATCAACGTCGGTTTTTTGTGCCTGCTGCTGCTGTTCGTATTTCTGGCCGGGCCGACGCTGAATCTGCTCAACGGCATGTTGCAGAACCTCGGCGATTATCTGACTTCGTTGGTCAGCCGCAGCTTCGACATGTATCTGTACGGCAAGGCGCGTCAATGGCAGGGCGCCTGGACGCTGTTCTACTGGGCCTGGTGGGTGGCGTGGGCGCCGTTCGTCGGGCTGTTCATCGCGCGTATTTCCAAAGGGCGCACCATTCGCGAACTGATTTTCGGCGTGTTGCTGATTCCGCTGGGCTTCACGCTGGCGTGGTTGTCGATCTTCGGCAATACCGCCATCAGCCTGGTACTGGAAGGCGGGCAGGCGATCCTGGGGCAGGTGGCGCAAAGCGATCCGCCGATGGCGGTGTTCAAGCTATTCGAATACTTGCCTTATAGCCAGCTGACCGCCGGCTTTGTGGTGGTGATCAGCTTCGTGCTGTTCCTGACGCCGGTCGATTCCGGCACGCTGATGATCGCCAATCTCTCTTGCCAGGGCGGTTCCACCCATGATGACGCGCCGGCCTGGCTGCGGGTATTTTGGGCGGCGGTGACCACGTTGGTGTGCGCCGGCCTGCTGTACGCCGGCAGCTTCAGCGCGATGCAGACCGCGGTGGTGCTGTGCGGCCTGCCGTTCTCGGCGGTGATCGTGCTGTATATGATCAGCCTGCGCAAGGATCTGTGCCGTTACGCCATGAAGCCGGTACTGCCCTGAGGCGGTTTATTCACCCGCGCGCGGCCGGTGATGCACGTACTCGACAGTCGTGCCGTCCGGCAGGCGTGCATTGAAACAGGCGCCGGTGGGCACCTCCACCGGGCCGAAGAAGATCTCGGCCCCGGCGGCCAGCAGCCGCTGGTGGTAGGGATAAATGTCATCGACCAGCAGCGTGCCGACGGTGCTGTGGAAAGGGCGCAACTGCTCTTGCGCCCCTTCCAGGATCAGAAACGGCCCCACCGCCGCCAATACCAGCCGATGTTCGGGAAAATCGAAGCGCATGTCCGCCGTTACGCCGTGCAGCTGTTCGTAAAACGCGATGGCGCGATCGATTTCGCCTTCGTCAACGTAGACCCGAATCAGCACGCGTGGCTCACGCTGTGATGAAGAGTCGGCGGTTTTGCGCCAGAAACCGGCTTCTGTCAGTGCTGTCGTCATGTTCATCTCCTTGCTTGTTTCTTGCCGCTTATCATGCCGCCGTTTTTCCATCCGGGGTTGGATCGCGTTGGCATAAGCTAGCCGCGCCGGTAATAACCCGTTCGCAGGGCGTTAAAGGGCGTTCTGTTTGTGATTCCCGTCACGGCCTGCGCTTTTATTATTATTCAGCATTGATAATGTCATGGCGTGATTATTGACTAACACAATGGAGTTAATCGGCGGCGCTGTGGGCGATATAAAGTAAACAGATTCAAATAATAAAAAAGCAGAGAGTGACCGCGTTGGCGAGAG
This sequence comes from Serratia marcescens, assembly GCF_001902635.1. Lineage (GTDB taxonomy): Bacteria > Pseudomonadota > Gammaproteobacteria > Enterobacterales > Enterobacteriaceae > Serratia > Serratia marcescens_F. The sequence continues at coordinate 86,169 of NZ_MJAO01000016.1, forward strand.
GATATTTATAAGCAATGCTTAATCTTTATTTGTTAACCTGTTTATAAATCACGGCGCGTCGGCGTATTCGATAAAATAAAAAGTGCCGATGATTTACTTTTTAATTAATAAAAACAATTAACTGATTTGTTTTCATTTCATTCACACGCTTTGAAAAATGCCGGAACCAATTTCCTGTCACCGTTTCTACTGGTCGTTTGACATGCCTCCCGCTTGAGATAAGTTTATATCGTTAATATGTTAATGAGTTGTTGTCGTGACGGATGGCCAACTTTCCGCTTGGCCGAGCGCTTAACAGACTTATGTCGTGGCCGATCGCCATTTATAAGTTAACTTATGGACAACTGACGCTATGAATAAATCGCCAGGGCAACGCGCGTTATTAAGCGAAGAGAACCGATTGCTGATCATTTTGTTTTTCGTCTTCGGCTGCGTGTTCGTCGATCGCCTGACTATCTCTTTTCTGTTTCCGATGATCGCCGCCGATCTTAAGCTGAGCAATGTGCATCTCGGTACGCTGTCGGCGGTGCTGGCGTTGACCTGGGCGCTGTCCGGTGCGGGGCTGGGGGCGATTGCCGATCGCTTTAATATCCGTAAACCGATGCTGATCCTGTCGATCCTGGTGTTTTCGCTGTTCTCCGCGCTGTCGGGGTGGGTGAGCGGTTTCGCCATGTTATTGATCTTCCGCGCGCTGATGGGGATCGCCGAAGGGCCGGTGCTGCCGATCGCGCAATCGCTGATGGTGGAAAAATCGCAGCCGCAGCGCCGCGGTTTCAACATGGGGCTGATCCAGGGGGCGGCGCCGGGGCTGCTGGGCGGCATTATTGCGCCGCCGTTGATCATCTATCTGGCGCAGAAGTGGGGCTGGAGCATGGCGTTTCATCTGACCGCCGTGCCGGGCATCATTCTGGCATGGCTGATCTACCGCTATGTGAACGGCAAGAAGGATCCCGCTTTCAGCGCCGCACCGGCGGCCGATAAGGCGGCGAACAAAGGCGCTTACGGCGAACTGTTTAAAATCAAGAACGTGGCGCTGTGCATTCTGATCTCCTGCGTGTTCGTTACCTGGTTCATGATCATCATTACCTTCACCCCCAACTTTTTGGTGACCGACCGCGGTTTCGGCGAAGGCACGATGGGCGGCATCATGAGCGCCATCGGCGCCGCCTGGGTGTTCTGGGGCGTAGCGGTGCCGGCGATTTCCGACCGCCTCGGCCGCAAGCCGACGCTGATCTTCTTTTCGCTGCTGGCGGTGTGCTGCCCGCTGTTCCTGAGCTACGTCGACAATCCGTGGCTGTTGGGCGTGCTGGTGTTCCTGTCTTATACCGGTCTTGGCTGTTTCACGCTGTTTATGGCCACCATTCCGTCGGAAACGGTGTCGCCTGCCCGTATCGCTACCGCATTGGGGCTGGTGATGGGGATTGGCGAGGTGATCGGCGGCTGTCTGGCGCCGTTTATCGCCGGGCTGATCGCCGATCGCTACGGCTTGGTCAGCGTGATGTGGTTGGCGGCCGCCGGCGCGGTCTGTGCCGGCATACTGAGTTGTTTTCTCGATGAAACCGCACCCGCCGTGGTGAACCGCAGAACGGTGAAAACCGCGGGCGTCGCCGACGTCTGAACGGTTTCTATCTCATTCAATCAAGGAGAGCGAAGATGTCAGCAGAACAATCCGTACTGAATCAAAATGCCGAGCCGGACTGGAAAAACTACGACGATTTCGCGCGCGGCATCGACACCAACCGGCTGCCGGGCACCCAGGACTGGCGCGGAAAAACGCTGCAGATCGCCTTTGAAGACGGCGGGGAAATCACGCTGCGCTTCAGCGCCGATCGGCAGCGGGTGCTGTGGTCTTGGGACGGGGGGAGCGGCGAGGACGCTTACGAAGAGGTGCAAACCTCCGCCGCGCGCTATTTCTTCAATATTCCGCTGCAGTCGCCGGGCAACGAGTGTTTGACGCTGGTGCTCAACCGCGACAGCGGCCGGGCGCTGCTGGTGCGCAGCACGCTGTTGCCGGAACAGGCGGTGGAAAAGGGTTCCCGCCTCAAGCAAAGCTTCCACGTCGGCCAAATTGCCGGCGTGGCGCCGGGCGGCATTGCGCCGCATCTGACCCGCGAGCTGATCGGTTATCGCACGCTGAACGTCTACAGCCCCAACCATTACTACGAGCACTTCTACGTCAACACCGAGCGCTATGCCTGGCAAAACCTGCGCGGTGAGCAGTTCGGCCACGGCGACATGGACTACGCCACCTACTACAAGTTTGAGGAAGAGATGTTCCTGTTCACCTTCCGGGAAAAGATTATTCCGGTGTGCTCGGTGTTCTTCTTCGACTTTATTTCCGGGCGCTGCACCGGCACCTTCCTCGGATTGGACGCCGCCGGCCGGGTTCTGGTGTCACCGGCCGGGGCATTCATCAGCAAGATGAGCTACAACGCTTACCCGGAGGGCGTGCAGCCGCTTTGAGTCAGGCGTTTCTGACCAGCGAGCCGGCGTTGATCTCCGCGATGGTTTTCGCGCCGGTGAGCGTCATGGCGACGCGCATCTCTTTGTCGATCAGATCCAGCAAGTTCGCGACGCCGGCTTCGCCGGCCGCCGCCAGCGCATAGACGAAGGCGCGCCCCAACAGCACGCTGTCAGCCCCCAGGGCGATCATGCGCACCACGTCCAGGCCGCTGCGGATGCCTGAGTCGGCCAGCAGGGTGATGTCGCCTTTTACCGCGCCGGCGATCGCCGGCATGGCGCGCGCGGTCGACAGCACGCCGTCCAGCTGGCGGCCACCGTGGTTGGAGACGATGATGCCGTCGGCGCCAAAGCGCACCGCGTCTTTGGCGTCTTCCGGATCCAGAATGCCTTTGATGATCATCGGGCCGTCCCAGAATTCACGGATCCACTCCAGATCTTTCCAGGAAATCGACGGATCGAAGTTGGTGCCCAGCCAGCCGATGTAGTCTTCCAGACTGGTCGGCTTGCCGCGGTAGGCCGAGACGTTGCCCAGATCGTGTGGTTTGCCGAGCAGGCCGACATCCCAGGCCCACTGAGGATGGGTAAACGCCTGCAGCACGCGGCGCAGGGCGGCGTTAGGGCCGCTCATCCCCGAGTGCGCGTCGCGGTAACGGGCGCCGGGCACCGGCATGTCGACGGTAAACACCAACGTTTTCACGCCGGCGGCCTTGGCGCGCTCCAGCGCGTTGCGCATAAAGCCGCGATCTTTCAGCACATAGAGCTGGAACCACATCGGCCGATCGATCGCCGGCGCCACTTCTTCGATCGGGCAGACCGACACGGTGGACAGCGTGAATGGAATGCCTTTCTTGGCTGCGGCGCGCGCGGCCTGCACTTCACCGCGGCGGGCGTACATACCGGTCAGCCCCACCGGCCCCAATGCGACCGGCATCGCCAGTTTTTCGCCGAACAGCGAGGTCTCCAGGCTGAGTTCGGACATGTTGCGCAATACGCGCTGGCGCAAGGCGATATCGGCCAGATCCTCGGTATTGCGCTTCAGCGTGTGCTCCGCGTAGGCCCCGCCGTCGATGTAGTGAAACAGAAACGGCGGCAGTTTGGCCTGGGCGGCGGCCCGGTAGTCGGTTGACGCGGAGATGATCATGTTGTTTACCTTCTTGTCTTGCTTGCGATAACGAGTAGTCGGTCAGAGCGTGAGGATCGCCGCCATCGCGGCCGCGATCCCGCCGTACGCCAGCATCGGCAGTACGGTCTTTCTGATGATTTTGCCTTCGGCGTTGCCGATCCCGAGGATCGAGCACACCGCGATGATATTGTTCAGGCACACCATGTTGCCCATGGCACCGCCGACGGACTGCAAGGCCAGCGTCAGATTGACGTCGAGGCCGCTGCTCTGGGCGATCGACTGCTGAATGCCGCCGAACGTCAGGTTCGAGACGGTATTGGAGCCTGAGAAGAACGATCCCAGCGCGCCGAGGAACGAAGAGAACAGCAGCCAGCTGTCGCCGGTCAGCGCCGCCAGCGCTTTCCCGATCAGGATCACCGGCGCATTGTCGCCGCCCTGCATCATCAGGTTGACCATCACCAGTGCGCCGAACAGGGCGATAAAGGGCCGCGCGACGCGCTCGCCGGTTTCGTTGAACATCTGTCGCACCTGACCGCGATTCAGACGGAACAGCGGGATGCACAGCAGTACCACCAGCAGGAACGGGATCAGCGCCGGTACGTACAGCGTCTTGTAGCCGGCGGCGGCAGTGGTGCCCAGCACCTGCTGCAGTTCGACGATCAGCGCCTGGCTGATGCGCAGTTCCCCGAGCCAGCCGAGGTTTTCCTGCCACAGCGGCGCGGTGCTGTTAAGCAGCGTCTTGAGGCCCAATTGATGAACGCGCGTCACTATCAGGATAGCAATCAGCAGCAAAGTCGGGGTCATGGCCTTGACCACCTGGATGAACGGCACTGCTTGCCCGGCGCTCTGCGGTTGGTCGCTGCGGGCGAGGCCGACGCCGCCGCGCGCCAGCAGCACCGACAGCGCCAGGCCGATGGCGCCGCCGACCAGCGCCGGGAACTCATAGTTCACCTGGGCCAGCAGCAGATAGGGCACGGTGCAGCTCAGCACGCTGAGCAGGATAAACGGCAGATTGCGGCGGATATCCTGCCAGGAAACGATAAAGCGTAGCGCCAGCAGCGGGATGACGAAGCCGGCGACAAAGTGGATCAGCGCGGTTTGCCGGCCGATCTCCAGCAGGCTGGCGTCCGACAGGCCGAGATTGGCGAAGCCGAACCAGGTGGGGGTGCCCACGGCGCCGAAGGAGACCGGCACGGAGTTCATCACCAGCGTCAGCAGGGCGACGCGCAGCGGGTTGAAGCCCAACCCCACCAGAATCGGCGCGGCGATGGCGGCCGGGGTGCCGAAGCCACTGGCGCCCTCGATCATAAAGGCGAACGCCCAGCCGATAATCATCAGCTGGGCCACGGGATTGGGGCTGATGGTTTCCAGCCAGCGGCGTACCACGTTTTCCGCACCGCTGATCTGCATCAGTTTGTTGAGCAGGATGGCGCCGGCGATGATGGTGATCGGCGTCAGCGTCGACACCAGCGCGGTGATGATATTGGCATGCAGCAACCGCAGCGAGGCATCGAACCACCCGAGCTGTACGGCATAGACCAAGGCGGCCGTCAGCGGCAGGGCGAGGTAAGAGGGCACGCCATTCCTTTTGGTCATCATCCAAATCAGCAGGACGATGGGCGCAATACTGAAAAGCAGGGGCATAAGATCCTCAGGGCTATTATTTTTATGGGCAGAGATATGTAGCTGAAAGGTTAATTACCGCAACATTTTCATTCTAATCACAACGTTGGCGGCGATGCCATGCGGTAATTTTTTAACATCGACGATCGACACAGGCGGTGGAAAAACAGGCAGCGGGAGCGGATAGATTAAGTATTTTAAAATCAATTAGATAGAATGGTTTATTGTGTGATGAATGCGTGAGTTCACATTAATTAAGCGGTAATGCTCAATAGATTATGTCCAAAAGTAGTGTAATCCCCACGGCATTTTGCGGTCGTGGGGAAATAATCAGAGAGGGAAACTCAAAAGTAATGGCTGATATTTTGGTAGGAACCGATGATATGTTCGATTAGCAGGCGGGTTTTTAATGGCAAATTACGGGTGTAAGGGTAGACGGCGTAAATGCCCAATACTTTGCCGCAGTGGCCGGCCAGGATTTCCGTCAGTTTGCCGTCCTGCAAATCTTCATACACCATGCAGCGCGGCACCATGGCGATGCCGTGGCCGCCGATTACCGCTTTGCGGATCGCCCGCGCGTTGTTGGCCGACAGGTTGCCGTTAACCTGCAGCTCGTAGATGTCGTTGCGCCCCGGCCGCTTCATCAGCCAGTTGGCGGTGCCGCTCTCCTGATAGGTGTAGGTCAGGCAGTTGTGACCAAGCAGATCTTCGGCGCTGCGCGGTTCCGGGTGGCTTTCCAGGTACCCCGGCGAGCAGACGATCACCCAGCGGGAATCGAAGATCGGCCGGGCAATCAGGCTGGAGTCCGGCATGGTGCCGGTACGGATCGCCAGATCGATGCCTTCTTCCACCAGATCGACAAAGCGGTTTTCCAGCCGCATCTCGACCTTCAGGTTGGGGTGCAGAGCGCAAAACTCCGCTACGCTCTCGCTCAGCAACAGCTCGCCCGAAATGGTCGGCACCGACATGCGGATGGTGCCGGTCAACTCTTCGCTCTTTTCGCTGACGGCGTACAGCGCCTCTTGCACTTTGGCGCCGATCTCTTTGGCCTGCTGATAGAGCGCCTGGCCGTTTTCGGTCAGCGTCAGGCTGCGGGTGGTGCGGTACAGCAACCGGGCACCCAGCGATTTTTCCAGCCGCCCGATGCGTTTACTGACCACTGAGCTGGTGATGCCGGCGCTCTCCGCCGCTTTGCTGAACGAACCGCAGTCGACAATCAGCGAAAATAGAATCAGGTCGTTGGCGTATTCGTGGGTGGCGAGCATAATCGGCTGTTCCCTTCAGTGGAAAGAGGCCGCCAGTGTAAGTCCCCTGCTTCAATAATCAATCCTCAAAATGTTATCGGCGCTGAAATAAGAGACCGCGTGAATGATGAGAATTCGTCTTGATCTCATTCGCGCGCCGCTTACAATGCCTGCCGGATCGCGACTTCAGAGGTTTTTTCATGGAACTGCTACGGGTGGTTTATCGCCAGTATCGTTGGCCATTTCTGGCTGTCATGGCGTTGACCATGGCCAGTGCCGGCTTAGGTATCGGTATCATTGCTTTTATCAATCAATATCTGATGGGCACCGGCGGCAACCCATTGGCCGTGTTGCCGATGTTTCTCGCCCTGCTGGCATTGCTGATGGCGGTCACGTTGGGATCGCAACTGGCGCTGACGACATTGGGCCATTACTTCGTCTATCGGCTGCGCGGGCAGCTGGTGAAGCGCATTCTGGATACCGATATCGAACGTCTCGAACAGTTGGGCAGCGCCTCGCTGCTGGCCAGCCTGTCCAGCGATATCCGCAATATCACCGTCGCCTTCGTGCGGCTACCCGAGCTGGTGCAAGGGGTGATTTTAACCTTGGGCGCGGCGGCTTACTTGGGCTGGCTATCCCCGCAAATGCTGGCGGTGACGGCGGTTTGGGTCGCCATCACCGTGGTGGGCAGCGGTTGTCTGGTATCGCGGGTCTATCGCCATATGGCCAGCGTGCGCGAGTCGGAAGAGCGTCTCTACCAGCGTTATGAGTCGGTGATTGACGGTCGCAAGGAGCTTACGTTGAACCGCAAGCGGGCGCAGGCGCTGTACGATCAGACTTACCAGCCCGACGCGCAAGCCTATCGCTACCATATCATTCGCGCCGACACCTTCCATCTGAGCGCGGTGAACTGGTCAAATATCATGATGTTGGGGGCGATCGGGCTGGTGTTCTTTATGGCTAACAGCCTGGGGTGGGCGGACACGGCGGTGGCCGCCACCTATTCATTGACGTTGTTGTTCTTGCGCACGCCGTTGCTGCAGGCCGTGGGGGCGTTTCCCACGCTGGTCAGCGCCGAAGTGGCCTTCAACAAGCTGAAGACGCTGCGTCTTGCCGAATATCAACCGGCGTTTTCCGCCGGCATCGCCCGTGCCTGGCAGACGCTGGAGCTGCGCGACGTGGTTTTTCACTATGCAGATACGGAACAACAGCCCGGTTTTGCCGTAGGGCCACTTAATCTGACGCTGCGGCGTGGTGAGCTGGTCTTTCTGATTGGCGGCAACGGCAGCGGCAAGTCAACGCTGGCGATGCTGCTGACCGGGTTGTATCGGCCAGTGAGTGGGCACATCGTCCTGGATGGCGTGGCGCAGGCCGCGGCGGATATGCCGGACTATCGTCGGCTGTTTTCGGCGATTTTCACCGATTTTCATCAGTTCGATCGCTTGCAAGGGCCGGAAGGTGGTGAGCCCGATGCGGCACTGGTCGCCGTCTGGCTGGAGCGGTTGAACATGAAAAGCAAACTGCAGTTCGACGGCGACAGAGTGACAAACCCGCAACTGTCGCAGGGGCAGCGCAAACGACTGGCCTTGCTGCTGGCGGTGGCGGAGCAGCGCGATATTTTACTGTTGGATGAATGGGCGGCGGATCAGGATCCGCAGTTCCGGCGCATTTTCTATCGCGAACTGTTGCCGGAGCTGCGTGCGTTGGGCAAAACAGTGTTTGCTATTAGCCACGACGATCACTATTTCGAACACGCCGATCGGCTGCTTGAGATGCGCTCAGGCCAGCTGCGCGAGCTGACCGGCAGCGAGCGTGAACACGCCAGCCGGGATTCCGTCAGCCGGATTGGCTAAGCCACGCCGGCCCGGGCGAGACTAAAACGGGCCGGCGCTTCTTTCGCGTGGTTGCAGCACGTCACTTCATTTTCTTTCCCGCCTTCAGCGCTGCCTGTTGCCGATTTGACTTACGACCAGTCAAATAATTGAGTGTTTAATTATTTACCAGTGGTTTAATTTTAGACTATCAATATGTGGCAGACTGCACGCTAGTTCACCTATCAATACAAGTTATCGCCTGCCGATAACAGTGATATCCACGGTGCTGTTCTCACTGCGACTGCAATGCAGGTATATGGGTGGCAGCGGTTTTTTAAATTTCCATAGGAACAAACCACTTTATCGATCGTTAAAACAGATCGATAATCAATGTTTGAATGGTTTAATCTATTGGTTGGGGGCGCTGTGGTGAGCAAGGATGGAGCAAATATCAAACGTAAAGCATGGCTGTGCGTGTTTATTGGCTGTGGGCTGTTCTGGCTACTCACCGCCGCCGTGATTTACTGGTTACTGATTAAGTAGGTTGAGCAGGAAGGCGATTCGTGAATAAAAAGCAGGCTAAAACCAGCGAGGGCGCCCAGCGGCGCGCGCAGTCCAAAATTCCGCCTTCGTGGGTATTGAGCGAGGAGCAACGCGCTTTTATCGAAGACTTGTGGCAGGACGATGCCCCCGAACCGGAGCGGCCCATCGCTCAGCGGCGTTAGCTGATCACGCGGCTGCGGCCTGCCAGTGCGCCGAACAACATTTGCAAGACAGTCAGACACAGCAGGACGATCAGCGGTAAACGCCAGCCTTCCGTCAGGTCGTGCAGCAGACCGAACAATGTAGGGCCCAGCGCCGCCAACAGATAGCCGACGGACTGCGCCATGCCCGACAGCAGCGTCGCCTGGTGATGATGCTGGCTGCGTAGGCCAAAGAACGACAGCGACAGCACCAGCGAGCTTCCCGCCCCCAATCCGGCAAATGTCAGCCACACCAGTGAGCTGGCGGGCTGCACCAACAATCCCCCGACACCGATAAAGATCAGCAAAGAACTGCCCAATGCGATCGCCCGTTGATCGCGCGCCCGTGGCAGAATCACCACCATGACAAAATTGGCGACGATCGCCACCACCTGGTAAACGAACAGTTCGAAGCCCGCCTGCTGGGGAGACGTGCCGTGGCTGGCGGCGAAGGCGCTGAACCAGCCGATAATGGTGTAGAAGGTGATCGATTGCAGCCCCATAAACAGCGCGACCTGCCAGCCCAGCGCGCTTCCCCAAGGGGAGCGATAGCGTTGCGGCTCCGCCGGCTGCGATTCTTCGGCGTGTGGGGCGGCAGAGCGCCGCAGCTGCGGCAACCAGACCAACAGCGCCAACAGCGCGGGTAATCCCCAGCATAACAAAGAGAAGCGCCAGCCAAGGTCGGACAGGGAAGCCAACGGCACCGCCAGACCGGAGGCGATGGCGGCGACCAGTGACATCACCGCCGCGTAGGCGGCGATCATCGCGGCGGCGCGATGCGGGAAATCCCGCTTCACCAGCGTCGGCAGCACCACGTTGGCGAAGGCGATGGCGGTGCCGATCAGAATGCTGCCCAGCCACAACATGGCGTTTTGCGGCAGTGAACGCAGCGCGATGCCGCACACCAGCAGCATGAGGGCGAGGCCCAGCGTGCGCTCGATGCCGATGCGTTTCGCCAGCGCCGGAGTCAGCGGCGAGAGGACGCCGAACAGGATCAACGGCAGCGAGTTGATCAGGCCTGCGGCGGTAGCAGATAACGCCAGCTGTTGCTGGATCTGCTCCAACAGCGGGCCGACGCTGGTCAGGGCGGCGCGCAGGTTGGCCGCGATCAGCATGATGCCGACGATCAGCAGCACAGGGCGGTGTAAACGGCGACGCGGGGCCGCGGTGGCGGATGGGGAAGAAGCGGGTTGCGGCATGGATTCCTCGCACCAGGGCATGCAGTCAATCAGTGCTGCATGGCGTGATGCGTTGATTGACGTTAACGCTTACGTACCGACAAGTTGGCGGTATCTGTTCGCAAGTGTAGGAAAGATCGCCTGCGCTGACAAGAGCGGGGCCTGGGCGGGGCAATGCCGTGAGACGCCGGCGCCCGCAGGATAATTACCATTATGTGATCCTGGTCACTGAGTGAACTAAAAGTCACGGCCCGGGGCCGGCCATGCGCCGCTTTCGCTTCCCTCGTCGTCTGCGCGGCTTCTCCCCGGCGTTCGCGCCCGTCATGGCATTTCACTTTTCTCTCATTACGCTTTTTTGCTTTTCGATCCGTTTCGATTCGAAAGGTTTTTTGGCGGTTTTTTTGCTAAAACGGGGCTGTAAGCCCGATCACAATTTCATTGCTTTCGCTTTGCTGTAATGCCAGCGCAGTAGAGCGAAAGCCATCTTCTCCCCGGCGATGCCGGAAACCTGAGGACCGCAGCTCATGCCAGTGAATACCGCAAAGCGACGTGAACACATTATCGATCTGTTATGCGAGCACGGCAGCGTGCGCGTGGAGCAGCTCAGCAAACAGTTTGCGGTATCCACGGTGACGATCCGCAACGATCTGCGCTTTCTGGAACGAAAAGGGTGTGCGCTGCGCGCTTATGGCGGCGCGATGCTCAATCAGCAATTCGCTTTCGATCGGCCGCTGCGGGACAAAGGGCGGTTGAATCGCGATGTCAAAACGCTGATCGCCAACGCGGCGGCCGGCTATGTGCGCGACGGCGATGCGCTGATCCTCGATTCCGGCTCCACCACCGCGCAGATTGTGCCGTTTCTGAAGGGGCGGCGCGATTTGGTGGTGATGACCAATGCGCTGAACATTGCCTACGAGCTTTCGGGAAACGACGGGGTGGAGGTCATGGTGCTGGGGGGCAGCGTGCGCCGCAACTCCTACTCGCTCTACGGTCCGGCTGCCGAGCAGCAATTGCGCCAGTACCGCTTCGACAAGCTGTTTTTGGGTGTCGACGGATTCGATCTGAGTGCCGGCATCACCACGCCTCACCCCGGTGAGGCGCACCTCAATCGCGTGATGTGCGAGGTGGCGCGCGAAATTATCGCCGTGGCGGATGCCAGCAAATTCGGTCGCAAGAGCTTTTGCATGATTCGCGAAGCCGGACAAATTCATCGGCTGATCACCGACAGCCGTCTTCCGGACGATTACGAGCGGGCGTTAACCGAGCTGGGCGTGGAGGTCATCATCGCCGATCGGTAGCACGGCGCCTGCATGGGGGCTTCATGCAGCAGTTGTTACAGCTTGTCGAGCAGCACAAGGCCGGTATGCCGGTCGGGATCTTTTCCGTCTGTTCCGCCCATCCCTGGGTATTGGAGGCCGCGCTGCGGCAGGCCAAAGCCCGCGGCACGCCGGTGCTGATCGAGGCGACGTCCAATCAGGTCAATCAGTTCGGCGGCTATACCGGCCAAACGGCAGCCCAGTTCCGCGATGCGCTGTGGCGTCTGGCGGACGAGGTCGGCCTGGCGCGCGAACGTATATGGCTGGGGGGCGATCACCTGGGCCCCAACGCCTGGCAAGAACGCCCGGCACAGGAGGCGATGGCGCTGGCGGAAACGCTGATTGACGATTACGTCCGCGCCGGATTCCGCAAGATCCATCTCGATTGTTCCATGTCGTGCGCCGGGGACCCATCGCCGCTGGGGGATGCGGCGGTCGCCGAGCGTGCGGCGCGCTTGTGCGCGGTGGCGGAACGCGCCTGGTCGCAGAGCGGCGGCGAAGCGCCGGTCTATGTGATCGGCACCGAAGTACCGGTGCCGGGCGGCGCGCAGGAGGCGCTGGCGGGGTTGCAGGTCACCACGCCGCAGGCGGTGGCGCAAACGCTGGAAACGCACTGTTTGGCCTGGCAAAAGGCCGAGCTGAATGACGCCTGGCAGCGCACCATCGCGCTGGTGGTGCAGCCGGGCGTCGAGTTCGATCACCATAGCGTCGAACGCTACCAGCCGCAGCGCGCCGGCGCTTTAAGCCAATTTATCGAACGGCAGCCGGGCATGATCTATGAAGCGCACTCCACGGATTACCAACCGCCGCAGGCCTACCGCCAGCTGGTGCGCGATCATTTCGCCATCCTGAAGGTGGGGCCGGCGCTGACTTTCGCGCTGCGCGAGGCGCTGTTCGCCCTCGATCGCATCGAGCGTGAATGGCTGGGGGAACGCCAGTCGGCGCAGCTGTGCGCCACGCTGGAACAGGTGATGCGCGAGCAGCCGCAGCAGTGGAGCCGCTATTACCACGGTACACCGCACCAACAGTATCTCGATCGCCACTACAGCCTGAGCGATCGGGTGCGTTACTACTGGCCGCAGCCGCAGGTGCAACAGGCGGTCGACGGCCTGCTGGACAACCTGCGCCGCAGCCCGGCGCCGCTGGCGCTGCTCAGCCAGTACCTGCCGGATCAGGCGCGGGCGCTGAACGCCGGCGAATTGAGCGCCGATCCGCAGGAGTGGGTGCTGCATAAAGTGATGCAGGTGCTCGACGACTACCACGCCGCCTGTTACCCGGAGGGCCGCTGACATGCCGAACATTTTAATGACCCGCATCGACAATCGCCTGGTGCACGGCCAAGTGGGCGTAACCTGGACCAACACCCTCGGCGCCAACCTGGTAGTGGTAGCCAACGACGAGGCCGCCGCCGATCCGGTGCAGCAGAACCTGATGGACATGGTGGTGGCGGAAGGAGTGCAGACCCGCTACTTCACGCTGCAGAAAACCATCGACGTGATCCACAAGGCGACGGATCGGCAGAAGATCTTTCTGGTGTGCAAAACGCCGCAGGACGTGTTGACGCTGGTGCGCGGCGGGGTGCCGATCCGTTTCGTCAACGTCGGCAACATGCACTTCGCCGAGGGGAAGCGGCAGGTGCACAAAACGGTGTCGCTGGACGACGGCGACGTGGCCGCTTTCCGCGCGCTGGCGGCGTTGGGCGTTGAATGCGAAGTGCGCCGGGTGCCGGATGAAGCGGGCGAGGCGATCGGCAAATTGCTCTTTTGAGCCTGAGGGGGAAGCATGTTGACGGATGCGTTATTGATTGCGCTGTTGGCCGGGCTGGCGGGGGTTGACCTGTTCGACGGCCTGACGCACTTCCACCGGCCGGTAGTGATGGGGCCGCTGGTGGGGCTGATTTTGGGCGATGTTTACACCGGGCTGCTGGTGGGTGGCACGCTGGAGCTGGTGTGGATGGGGATGGTGCCGTTGGCGGGCGCCCAGCCGCCGAACGTGGTGATCGGCGGTGTGATCGGCACCGCGTTCGCCATTCTGACCAAGGCCGACCCGAAAGTGGCGATCGGCGTGGCGGTGCCGTTTTCGATTGCGGTGCAGGGCTGCATCACGCTGCTGTTTACGCTGTTCTCGCCGATGATGCACCGCTGCGATCGCATGGTGAAAGAGCTGAACTGGCGCGGTATCGAACGGGTGAACTACCTTGGCATCAGCATCCTGTTCATCTTCTATTTCGTGGTGGCGTTCCTGCCGATTTACTTCGGCGCCGACGCGGCCAGCGCCATGGTGCAGAAGGCGCCGGGCTGGTTGTTGGACGGGCTGGCGGTGGCGGGCGGCATGATGCCGGCGATCGGTTTCTCGCTGCTGATGAAGGTGATGATGAAAAAAACCTACGTGGCCTATTTTATCCTCGGCTTTATCTCGGTCACGTTCCTTAAGTTGCCGATCCTGGCGGTGGCGCTGGGCGCCCTGGCGATCGCGCTGATTGACTTCTTCAACACACAACGCGGTGCGGCAGAGGCGACGGCACGGCCCGCTCCGCAGGAGGACGCCGAAGATGGCATTTAACGATTCCGACGATCTGCTGGCGCAAAAGGCCGAGCAACGCATGGCGCAGGCGCTGGCCACCAGCCAGGTAGAGCGGGACGATTACCTGGACAGTCAGCCCGCCGAAGCGCTGACGCGCGGCGACATCAACCGCATGGCCTGGCGTTCGCTGCTGTTGCAGGCGTCGTTCAACTATGAACGCATGCAGGCCGGCGGCTGGCTGTATCAGCTGATCCCCGGGCTGCGCAAGATCCACCGCAACCCGCAGGATCTGGCCAACTCGATGAAGATGCACATGGAGTTTATCAACGTGCACCCGTTCGACGTCACCTTCCTGTCCGGCCTGGTGCTGGCGATGGAGCAGAACAAGGAGAAGATCTCCACCATTCGCGCGGTGAAAGTGGCGCTGATGGGGCCGCTTGGCGGCATCGGCGACGCGCTGTTTTGGCTGACGCTGCTGCCGATTTGCGCCGGGATTGGCGCTTCGCTGGCGCTGGAGGGGAGCCTGTTCGGGCCGATCGTCTTCCTGCTGTTGTTCAACCTGTTCCACTTCGGCCTGCGCTTCGGGCTGGCGCACTACGGCTATCAGGCTGGCACCAGCGCGCTGGCGCTGTTGAAGACCCACACCCGGCGCATTTCTCACGCTGCGTCGATCGTCGGCATGACGGTGATCGGTGCGCTGGTGGCCTCGTATGTGCACCTGTCCACGCCGCTGGTGATGCATGCCGGCAAGGCCAGCGTCGCGCTGCAGACCGACGTGCTGGACAAGTTGATGCCCAACTTGTTGCCGCTGTGCTTCACGCTGCTCATTTTCTTCCTGATGAAGCGCGGCTTCTCGCCGGTGAAGCTGATTGGTGTCACCGTCGCGATCGGCGTGGCGGGCAAATTTATCGGCATTTTGTGAGGAGCGGGCTATGCCAGGCATTGTGATTACCGGCCACGGCGGTTTTGCCACCGGGCTGTTGCAGGCGGTGGAGCAGGTGGTGGGGCCGCAGCCGCACTGCGCGGCGGTCGATTTCCCCGAACAGATGAGCACCGCGCAGCTCAAAGACGCCTTGCGCTCGGCGCTGGCGGCGGTGGCGCAGCCGGACGGGGTGGTGTTCCTCACCGACATGCTCGGCGGCTCGCCGTTCCGCAGCGCCTGCGAGCTGGCAGATGCGCAGGGCGATTGCGAAGTGCTGACCGGCGTCAATATGCAGCTGGCGGCGGAAATGATGCTGGAGCGCGACGGATTGAGCCTGGACGAATTTCGCGAGGTGGCGCTGGCGTGCGGCAAACGTGGCCTCACCAGCCTGTGGCATGAACGACGCCGGGTGAAGTGCGAAGACGTGCAGGCAGACGGCATCTGAACGAACGCCGGGCGTGGCTGCGCCCGGTTCTGCGGGTTATGCCGGCAGCGGGCTCAGCACCAGGCGTGCGGGTTGATCTTCGCTGCGGCTGAAGCGCCAGCAGGTCTGATGGTACTTCGCCACGCTGTTGCGGTGCGCCACGCTGACCAGCGTCACGTCCGGCAGTTCATCCACCAGCAGGCAGTACATCAGCTGTTCGGTGTCATCGTCCAGCGCGCTGGTGGCCTCGTCGAGGAACAGAATGCTTGGGCGAATCAACAGGGCGCGGGCGAACGCCAGCCGCTGTTGCTCGCCTGGCGACAGGCGATGGCTCCAGTTGGCGGCGGTGTCCAGCCAGCGCTGCAGGTGCTTCAGGCGGCAGTTTTCCAACACCCGCATCAGCTGCGGGTCGCTGTATTCCGAGGCCAGGCTCGGGTAGCTCAACGCTTCGCGCAGCGTGCCGATCGGAATGTAGCTGCGCTGCGGCAGGAACAGCGTGTTGGCGTTGGCCGCCAGCCCGATGGCGCCGGCACCGTAAGGCCAGATACCGGCGATGGCCCGCAGCAGCGTCGACTTGCCGCAGCCGGAAGGCCCGACGATCAGCAGGCGGTCGCCGCGTTGCAGCGTCATCTCGGCGCCGGTTAACAGCGGCTGGCCGTCGGGCAAGTGCAGGCTGAGATTGTTCAGCGTCAACGGATGGGGGGTGTCTGCCCGCAGCTGAATGCCGCGCGGCTGATGGTGCACCTGATCGACGGCGGCGTTGAAACCGGCCAGACGGTTGACGCAGGCTTTCCAGGTCGCCAGATCGCTGAAGGCGTCGATAAACCACGACAACGCGCCCTGCACCTGGCCGAAGGCCGAGGAGATCTGCATCAGCCCCCCCATCTGGATGGCGCCGGAGAAGTAGCGCGGTGCCGCCACCAGCAGGGGAAACACGATGGCGAACTGGCTGTAGAAGTTGGTGGCGATGTTCAGCCGCCGGGTGATGCGCATGATCGCCCACCAGTTGTTGCGAATGGTGTCAAAACGATCGCCCAACTGCTGCGCCTCGCGCGGTTCGCCGTGGTACAGCGCGATGGCGTCGTTATTTTCGCGGATGCGGATCAGGCCGAAACGGAAGTTT
The DNA here is from genome assembly GCF_001902635.1 of Serratia marcescens. GTDB lineage: Bacteria > Pseudomonadota > Gammaproteobacteria > Enterobacterales > Enterobacteriaceae > Serratia > Serratia marcescens_F. The sequence goes on from NZ_MJAO01000016.1 coordinate 102,665, forward strand.
GCCTCGTACCGTTCCTGGTTGAAGCCCAGCATGACCAGCGGTTTGCCGACCCACCAGATCAGCAGCGATCCCAGCACCGCATACAGCAGCGCGAACCACACCATATAACCGGGCAATGTGATGGCGTGCTGGCGAAACGCGAAAGTCATCGGCCCGCTGACGTGCCATAAAATATCGATAAAGGAAAACAGCGTCACCAGGCTGGAGAGCAGCCCGAGCGACAGCGACAGGGTATATTGGGTCAGCACGTTCAGGTCTTCGGCGATACGCTGATCGGGGTTATCGACGATCTGCTGTTGTTCGGTGTGGTAATACGCCTGATGCGCCAGCCATTTTCCCATGAACTTTTCCGTCATCCAGCGCCGCCAGCGCATCTGCAGTCCCTGAGTCAGGTAGATTTTGTAGACCGCCAGCACGATGAAGATCAGCGCCAGATAGGTAAAACGCCACAGCTGCGCCTTGAACACTGGGTAGTTTTTATTCTGCAACGCGTCGTAGAACACCTGGTTCCATTGGTTGATCAGCACGCTGATATAGACCAGGCCGAGCGACAGGACGACGATGGCGATCAGCATCGCCCAGGCGCGCCATCGCTCCTCCGACACCCAAAAGGGCTTGATCAGCTGCCAAACGGCATGTTTCTGCAACGGGGTTGTGTTCATAGCGACTCGTTAATTGCGGCGTTTCGTTCAGCATGGGCCGCGGGCCGGTAACAAACAAACCGTGACTGTAAGCAGTTTTGACTCCGCTAACCGTTTGAAATAATACGGTTGAATCGCCAGCGGCACGCAGACGGGCGCAATTGCGGCATACACTCCGGCGTCGGGCGGTTATACTGGCGCCGAATTTTTGCGGAAAGGATAAACGATGAAGGTTTGGTTTCCCCTGTTGCTGACCTGCGGCGTTTTCGCCAGCGACCGGGCCTGGGCGCATATTGACGAGCCGGACATCGTCGCCGACTGCCAAAAGGTGGTGAGCTACGCCGAACTGGGAAAAAAGGCCTATCAGCGGCAGGATTACGCAAAATCCGCCGACATCTTTCGCGATCAGGCGGCCTGGAGCGAGTTTTGCGGCCTGAGCGAGCAGGCCGTCGCCACGGCTTACAACAATGTGGCGCTGTCGCTGATGCACGCTGGTGAACTGCTCAAGGCTCAGGCTTATCTGGAACTTGCGCCGCATGACGACAAGTCGCAACACAACATGAAGCTGTTGCGCCAGCGTCTGGCGCAGCGGCAAGCCTCGAACGGGCCGGGCGGCGTGTATTGGCAATACGCCGGGCGCGGCGTGTGGAGCGAAGTGGTGGTGAAGCCGCAGGGCGAGCATTGGCTGATCGATTTCTCCGGCTACGCCATGCCGCAGATGGGGCTGTATTACGGGCCGAACATGGGCGACTTCACCGCCGAGCTGCCGATCGAGCACGGCAAGGCGGTTTACCACCAGCACGAGTCGGAAAGCGCGCAGGTTTGCGACGTCACGATGGAATTTGGCGAGCAAGCGCTGGAAATGCACACGCGGGGCGATTGCGGGTTCGGTCACAACGTGCGGGCGGAAGGGCGGTTCGTGCGGGTCGAATGACCCGCCCCGGTGAGCGGGGCGGAGGGGTTACGCCAGAACGGCGGCGCCCAGCAGGTTTTTCCAGGCTTCCACGTTACCCAGATAGTTGCCGGCCGGCAGCAGATGCAGGCGGCCTTCGCTATCCTGCAAAGCAAAGGTCGGGAAGCCTTGGCCTTGCACTTTGGCGAGCAACGCCCGGCTTTCCGCGATGTGTTGCGCGGTCGGCGCCCCGCTGTTGAAGCGCATTTCGGCGATGAATGCCGCAGAAGGCAGCCCCAGTTCTTTCGCCAATGCCTCCAGCACCGGCGTGTCGGCGATGCGCCGGCCTTCCTGATAGTGCGCCTGCTGAATGCGGTGCAGCATGTCCAGCCCGCGCCCCGCCAGCTTTTCCGCCGCCAGGATGGCGGTGATCGGCGGTTCGGAATCCATCACCGCCGTGGTGTCGCGCAGCAGGCCGTTGAAATAGGCTTCGCCGAAAGGCTGGCCCGTCATCTCGGCGATGCGTTTGTCGTGCGGAATGACATAGTTGCGCCATTCGTCGGTGATCTGGCGGCGATTGTTGCCGGTCATCATGCCGCCGGCGTGCGGCACGACCTTCAGGCCTGGAAGGCTCTGAGCCGCTTTCACCAGCGGCGCGGCGCCGTAGCACCAGCCGCACAGCGGATCGAAAATGTAATGCAGAGTGGTTTCGGTCATCTTTGCTCCTCGCCTGGCGCGCGGCAGGTCAACCGCGGCGCCAGGGCTGGTTTAATCACGCGGGCTTATTGCGGCCACTTCATCTCGCCTTTCAGCACTTTCGCGCTCAGTTCCAGGCTCGACTCGTCTTTCAGCGTCGGGTAGTGCTGTTTCATCGCTTCAATCAGCGCGGCGGAATCCTTGGCCTTCGGCAGTTCGGCTTCCAGCGTGGTCAGGTATTTCTGGGTAAAGTGCACCGATGCCAGCGTTTGCGCTGCACCCGGCAGGAAGTGGCCCGGCACGACGACCTGCGGCTTCAGCGCTTCGATGTTTTTCAGCGTCTGCTGCCAGTGCTGGCGCGATTCCACGCTCTGGTTGTCGGCGATCCACGGGTGGATGTTGTCACCGGCGACGGCGACACCGCCCACCACCGCTTTCAGCGCCGGGATCCACACGAAGGTGCGATCGGGGGTCGGGCCGTTCAGGCCTTTCACTTCCACTTTCTGGCCGTCGATGGTGAAGCTGTCGCCCTGCAGCGGCTGAGGCACGATCACGGTTTTCGGCGCGTTGTCTTTCAGGATCGGGCCCCAGTAGGCGACTTTGCCGTCTTTGGTGGCGTTGATGTCCTTGATGGTGCCTGGCGAAGCGATGATTTTCGCCTCAGGGAAGGCGGCCTTAATCACATCGAGACCGAAGTAAAAATCCGGATCTGAGTGGCTGATATAGACGGTGGTCAGCTTTTTGCCGGTCGCCTTGATCTTCTTCACCAGCGCTTCGGCATCGTTGCGTTGGAACTGAGCGTCGATCAGCGCCACTTCGTGTTTGCCGCTGACGATCTCGGAAGAAACCGGGAACACGCTTTTCTCGCCCGGGTTATACACTTCCATGGTCAGGGTATCGGCGGCGGTGGCGTAGGCGCTCAGGGTGGCGACGCCGGTGAAGGCCAGAGTCAACAGTGATTTCTTAAACATGGGCAGAGGTCCTTAGGTATCGGTTAATGTTGTAATGATGTTAGGTTGCATAAAGCGATAGAAAAACCGGATAATAAGCAATTATTCATTGCATAAATCGGACTAATCATGGATCGCATTACCGCCGCTGAGGTTTTTGTCACCATCGTCGATCGCGGCAGCATGATTGCTGCCGCAGAAACGTTGGAGATGTCGCGCGCGATGGTGACGCGCTACCTGGCACAGATGGAGCAATGGGCCGGGGCGCGTTTACTGCATCGCACTACCCGTAAGCTTAGTCTGACCGACGCCGGCGAGCGTACTCTGGAACGCTGCCGGCAAATGTTGGCACTGGCGGGGGAGATCGATCTGGTGGAGGAAGGGCAGAGCGATGAATTACGCGGCCTGCTGCGCATCACCTGTTCGCAGTCGCTGGGGCAAACGGCGCTGGTGGGGGCCGTGGCTCAATATCTGAAGCGTCACCCGCAGGTGGCGGTCGATCTGCAGATGAACAACCGCGCGGTGAATCTGGTGGAAGAACGCATCGATCTGGCACTGCGCATCACCAACGAACTGGATCCCAACCTGATCGCCCGGCCGCTGTCCACCTGCGCGTCGGTGGTGTGCGCCGCGCCCGCTTATCTGGCGGCGCACGGCACCCCGCGCCAGCCGCAGGATCTGGCGTTGCACAACTGCCTGACCTACTCCTATTTTGGCAAAAGCCTGTGGCACTTCGACGCCCTGGGGGTGAAATCGGCGGTGGCGGTCAGCGGCAACCTGAGCGCCAACGAGTCGGTGGTGCTGATGGCCGGCACGGTGCAGGGTGCCGGCATTTCCATGCAGCCCTATTATTCGGCGGCGCCGCTGTTGGCCAGCGGCGAGTTGGTGGAGCTGTTGCCGGATTACCGGCCGCAGTCGATGGGCATCTACGGCATCTACACCTCACGCCGACAAATGCCCGCCACCTTGCGTACCATGCTGGACTTTCTGGTGGAGTGGTTCGCGACCGATCCGCAGTGGCAGGCGACGCTGCGTTGATGTCTTGGCAATATTTTAACGCTTGACGGCTGCCGCCAGCCGGGCGGAAAAGGTTGCTGCCTGCTGATGAAGGTGCTCGACAAAGGCCGTGACCAGCGCCGAAGAAGGGCGGTGCAGCGGCCGGATCAGGCTGACGGTGAACGGCACGTCGATGCTGAACGGCCGCACGTGTACGCCGCCGCCGGCATAGTCGAGCGCCGTTAGCGGGTTGACGATCGATACCCCCACGCCGGCTCTCACCATGGCGCACACCGACGCCGCGCTATGCGTTTCCATTACCATGCGGCGCTCTACGCCCTGTTCGCCGAACAGCGCATCCAGCAAATGGCGATAGCTGTCGGTGCTCGACAGGCTGATAAAGTTCTGCCCGGCGAAGTCTTGCGGCGTCAGCTGGTCTTTCGCCAGCAATGGGTGGCCCGTCGGCAGCACGCACACCTCGTTCAACGTCATCAGCGTCACCCGCTCGGTACCCGCCGGCGTCAGGGTGGTTTCCGTCAGCCCGAGATCGTGGCGCTGGGCCGACAGCCACTCTTCCAGCAGCGGCGACTCCTGCGGGATGACGCTGAAACTGACCTCCGGGTAACGTTCGATAAAGGGCCGACACACTGCCGGCAGTAGCGATTGGGAAAATACCGGCAGGCACACGATCGACAGTTGCGCCTGCTGAAACTGGCGGATACCGGCGGCGGCGTTGACGATGCGATCGAGGCCGTAATAGGAACGCTGCACCTCTTCAAACAGCCGCAATCCCTGCACCGTGGGAGACAAACGCCCACGCACCCGATCGAACAGCTGCAGCCGGATCAGCTTTTCAAAGCGCGCCAACTCGCGGCTGACGGTCGGTTGCGAGGTTTGCAGCAGGGCCGCCGCCTCGGTCAGATTGCCGGTGGTCATCACCGCCCGAAAGATTTCGATCTGCCGCAAAGAGATGCTGTACATGGCGAAGCTGCTCGACTGTGAAGAAAGCCATATCATAAATGAATAGACTACGGCTAAATAGATATTTTCCACCCGATTCAGCGTGCGGCACTATGGCTTTCTCTGCCGTCATTTTCGAATTGGGAATATCGCCATGCCACGCCCACTGCACGACACCTCCACCGCGTTGAACGCCGCCAACCTGCTGGCTTTGCCGCAGCGTTTCGGCTGCCCGGTCTGGGCCTATGATGCCGACATCATCAGCCAGCGCATCGCTCAGCTGCGCCACTTCGACACTATCCGTTTTGCGCAGAAGGCCTGTTCGAACATTCATATTTTGCGCTTGATGCGCGGGCAGGGCGTGAAGGTGGATTCGGTGTCGCTGGGCGAGATCGAGCGGGCGCTGCAGGCCGGTTTCCAGCCGGGCGGCGAACCGAGCGAGATCGTGTTTACCGCGGACGTATTGGATCACGCCACGCTGGCGCGCGTCAGCGAATTGAAGATCCCGGTCAACGCCGGCTCCATCGACATGCTGGATCAGCTTGGCCAGGTTTCCGCAGGGCACCCGGTGTGGCTGCGCATTAACCCAGGGTTTGGCCACGGCCACAGCCAGAAAACCAACACCGGCGGCGAGAACAGCAAGCACGGCATCTGGTATGCAGACCTGCCGCAGGCGGTGGAGAAGATCCGCCGCTACGGCCTGAAACTGATCGGCGTACACATGCATATCGGTTCCGGCGTCGACTACCAGCACCTGGAGCGCGTCTGCGATGCGATGGTGCAGCAGGTGATCGATCTCGGTCATGATATCAGCGCCATTTCCGCCGGCGGCGGCCTGTCTATCCCGTATCAGTACGGCGAAGAGGCGATCGATACCGAACACTATTTCGGTTTGTGGAACCGGGCGCGTGAACGCATCGCCGCGCATCTGGGGCACCCGGTACAGTTGGAGATCGAACCCGGGCGTTTCCTGATGGCGGAAGCGGGCGTCTTGGTGGCCGAGGTACGGGCGGTAAAAGACATGGGCAGCCGCCACTTTGTGCTGGTGGATGCCGGTTTTAACGATCTGATGCGCCCGGCGATGTACGGCAGCTATCACCATATTTCGCTGTTGCCGGCCGATGGGCGCGACACTTCGGGGCAACCATTGCGCGAAACGGTGATCGCCGGGCCGCTGTGCGAATCCGGTGACGTGTTCACCCAGCAGGCGGGGGGCGGAGTGGAAACCCGCGAGCTGCCGCCGGTTCAGATCGGCGATTATCTGGTGTTTCACGACACCGGCGCCTACGGCGCGTCGATGTCCTCCAACTACAACAGCCGCCCGCTGTTGCCGGAGGTGTTGTTCGAAAACGGCGAACCGCGGCTGATCCGCCGCCGCCAAACCATCGAAGAGTTGATCGCGTTGGAGCTTATCTGATTAGAGGGCGGGCACATTGCGCCCGCTTCACAGCGTCATGCGGCGGTGCTGGCCATTGGGCAATTGCACATCCAGCGACAGCGTGCCACCCATCGCCTCGATATAGCGTTTGAGCGACGACAGCTTTATTTCGCTGCCGCGCTTTTCCAAATTGGCGACGGAGGGTTGGCTGATGCCGAGCCGCTTCGCCAATTCAACCTGAGAAACCGCCAACTCTTCCCTCAGCATCGCCAGCCGCAGCTCGAAAATCTCCTGGTCCGCTTTTTGCCTGGCGGCAGCAACGACGGCGGGATCGAGTTTATCGATCAGTTGGGATAAAGGTTTGGCCATCTGCACTACCTCCGGGTTGCCAGATAATGTGAAAACTCCATGGCGGCGATGGGCAACATGCGCTGGTAAAAGCGTTTGTCGCCAGTTTTATCGCCGCCGCACAGCAATACCGCTTGCCGCTGTGGATCAAAGGCGAAAAACACCCTGAAAGGGTGCCCGCGATGTTGAATGCGCAGCTCCTTCAACTGCCGGACCGCGTCGGAAAAATGCAGCGTATCGGCATGCGGCCGCGCCAATTGCGGGCCGAACGTCTGCAATTTGTAGATCGCAGCCAGGATGCTTGTTTGCTGGGCGTTGTTCAGCGCTAAAAACCAGTCGTCAAACCGTTCGACGGTCACCACTTGCCACATGATGCGCTCCGAATATAGCGTTTATGCTATATAGTGTAAAGGTTATTGTGCCAACAATATGCACGAACGCTGGGAGCGGAAAAAATCCAAAAGCGGGAAATGCGGCGGGCTGCGCAATCTGAGCGCATGGGTGATGGCTCACCCATGCGGCGGCGTGAATTACGGCTGTTCGTGCGCGTTGTTGAGGATGGCGACCGAGTGGCGGCGCACCAGCGTCGGGCTGAACATGTTGGTGATTTCCGGCAGCGGTTGCCGAGTGGCCAGCGCCAGCGCCAGCTCCGCCGCCTGAGTCGCCATCGCCACGATCGGGTAGCGAATGGTGGTCAGGCGCGGCCGCAGATAGCGTGAAATCAGCACGTCATCGAAACCGATCAGCGAAATTTGCCCCGGTACGTCGACGCTGTTATCGCTCAGCACCGACAGTGCGCCGGCGGCCATCGGATCGTTGTAGCAGGTGATGGCGGAGAACGAGCGGCCGCGGCCGAGCAACTCGGTCATCGCCTGTTCGCCGCCGATCTCGTCCGGCTCGCCGTAGGCGATCAGCTTTTCATCCACCGCAATGCCGTGTTCCTGCAGCGCGTCGAGATAGCCCTGCAGGCGATCGGTGGCGTCGGAAATCTGGTGGGTGGAACAGATGATGGCGATGCGCTGATGCCCTTGCTGGATCAGATGACGGGTCGCCAGCCAGGCGCCGTAGCGATCGTCGAGCGCCACGCAGCGCGTTTCAAAACCCGGTAGCGTGCGGTTGATCAGCACCATGCCCGGGATCTGTTGCATCCAACCGCACAGTTCCTGATCGCTCAGCCTTTTGGCGTGTACCACCAGCGCTTCACAGCGGTGTCGCACCAGTTGTTCAATCGCCTGGCGCTCTTTCTCGGCGTCGTGGTAACCGTTGCCAATCAGCAGAAAATTGTGGGTAGCGTAAGCCACCTGCTCGACCGCCTTGACCATGGCGCCGAAGAAGGGATCGGAAACGTCGGAGACGATCAGGCCCAGCGTTTCGGTGGATTGCTGCGCCAGCGCACGCGCGTTGGCGTTGGGGTGGTACTGCAGCTGTTCCATGGCGGCCAGCACCGCGGTGCGCGATCCTTCGCTGGCCTTGGGGGAATTGTTTATCACGCGGGATACCGTGGCCACGGAAACACCCGCCAGCCTGGCAACATCCTTTATCGTAGCCATATCTGTCAACACATCCTGGGTAATCGCTTACATGCCCCAGTTTTGCGGAAAAAAACCGGGGCTGCAAGCGGTGTCGTGCGCAACTTGTGGCGGCCGTTGCAGAATATCTTCGCGGCTGCGCGCATAACCTTCGGCCGCCGAACGATAGTGCAATTTGTACGTTGGCACGGGCGACGGGCTGAGGTAACGTCTTTACATTCCGTTTTGCGCCGAGAACACCATGTCCATTAAACGCTATCCGCAGCTCGCCCATTGGGGCGCCTATACCGCCGTGGTTGAAGACGGTCGCCTCATCCGCTGTGAACCCTTCGCCGACGATCCCGATCCTTCGCCGCTGCTCGATTCCATCGCGCCGATGGTCTATTCCGACAAACGCATCCGCAAGCCGGCGGTGCGCCGCTCGTGGCTGCAAAAGCGCGAGGGCAGCGATCGCTCGCTGCGCGGTCGGGAAGATTTCGTTGAGGTGGACTGGGAGCTGGCGCTCGATCTGGTGGCGGAGGAGAACCGCCGGGTGCGCGATCGCTACGGTGCCTCCGGGCTGTTTACCGGCTCTTATGGCTGGTCGTCGGCCGGGCGTTTGCACCATGCGCGTTCGCTGGTGCGGCGGTTCTACTTCAGCGGCGGCGGCGGGGTCGATCAGCAGGGCAACTACAGCTGGGGCGCGGCGCAGTTTTTCCTGCCGTATGTGATCGGCACCTTCTCGCCGTTGACCGGGCGCGTCACCAGTTGGCCGAGCGTGGTGGAGCACTGTGAGCTGTTCGTGGCGTTTGGCGGGCTGGCGCTGAAAAATGCCCAGGTCTCTTCCGGCGGCGCGGCGGAGCATGCGCTTAAGCCGTGGTTGCAACAGCTGGTGCGAAAGGGCACGCCGGTGATCAACATCAGCCCGATGCGCGACGACTGCCCCGAGTTCGTCAACGCGGAATGGATCCCGATCCGGCCGAATACCGATGTGGCGCTGATGCTGGCATTGGCGTACGAAATCCAGCGGCAGGGTGCTCAGGACGAGGCTTTCCTGCACAGTCACTGCGTGGGTTATCAACAGTTGGCGGATTATCTGAACGGTGCCGGCGACGGCGTGGCGAAAACCCCCGCCTGGGCCAGCGCCATCACCGGCATTCCAGCGGCGCGCATCGCTTTGCTGGCGCGGCAGCTGATCGGCGTGCGCAGTTTCATCACCTGCGCCTACTCCGTGCAGCGGGCACACCGCGGCGAACAGCCGTATTGGATGATGATCGCGCTGTCGGCGATGCTGGGCCAGGTGGGGCTGCCGGGCGGCGGTTTCTCGTTTGGCCACGGTTCGATGAACGGCGTCGGCAATCCGCGTGTGGATACGCCCGCGCCGACCATGCCGGTGGGGGACAACCCGGCCGGGCTGGCGATCCCGGTGGCGCGCATCTGCGACATGCTGCTGCACCCTGGCGAAGCCTATCAGTTTTGCGGCGAGACGCGGCATTACCCGGATATTCATTTGGTGCACTGGGCCGGCGGCAACCCGTTCCATCATCATCAGCAGTTGAACCGGCTGGTGGAAGGTTGGCAAAGGCCGGATACGGTGATCGTGCAAGATATCTGGTGGACGGCGGCGGCCAAAATGGCGGACATCGTGCTGCCGGTCACCAGCTCGCTGGAGCGCAACGACATCGGCGGTTCCTCGCGCGATCGCTACGTACTGGCGATGCACCAGGCCATCGCGCCGCAGCACCAGGCACGCAACGATTTCGATATCTTCGCCGATCTGGCGGAGCGCCTCGGCTATCGCGAACGCTTTACCGAGAACCGCGACGAGCGGGCCTGGATCGAAGATATCTACCGGCAATGCGGTGAGGCGCAGCGGCGTGCCGGCGTCGCCTGGCCGGAATTCGAAGCGTTCTGGCGCCAGGGCTATGTCGAACTGCCTGCGCCGGAGAAAGAGTTCGTGTTTTTCGACGCGTTCCGCGCCGATCCGCAGGCTAACCCGCTGCAAACGCCCAGCGGCAAGATTGAGCTGTTCAGCGAACGGATCGCCGGTTATCGCTATGAGGATTTTGCCCCACATCCGCAGTGGCAGCCGCCGGTCGAGTGGCTGGGCGCGCCGCAGGCCAAAACCTGGCCACTGCACCTGATCTCCATCCAACCGAGCGATCGTCTGCACAGCCAGATGGATCCGGCGCCGCTGGCGCAGGGCAACAAGACCGCCGGGCGCGAAACCTTGTACATGCACCCGGAGGACGCGGCGCCGCGCGGCGTGAAGAACGGTGCCGAAGTGCTGGTCAGCAATGCGCGCGGCGGCTGCCTGGCGGGGGTGTCGCTCACCGACGGCGTGACGCGCGGCGTGGTGCTGATGGCGACCGGCGCTTGGTTCGATCCGGGCTTCGGCACGCAGCGCCAGCCGGTTGAGCAAGCGGGCAACCCGAACGTGCTGACGCTCGATATCGGCACGTCGCCGTTGACCCAGGGGCCAAACGCCATGAGTTGCCTGGTGGAGGTCAGCGCACGCTGATAGAACGAGGTGATGTGTGAGGGAGACACCGCTGGTTACATTTTGCGCATCTATGTTGCGATTGCCTGCTGGCCGGTGTTCGTAGCGTCGGGGTAGATTGGCAGTCCCAGAGGTATTGATTGGTGAGTGGCAATCTCCATCGGCTTGAACCCAAATGCATTGCACCAACCTACGCGGATGCGTAGGTTTTTTTTTGCCCGTTCGCCCGGCGCGCCTTGGCCGGACATTTCCCCATTATTGATCTTTCCGCTGCGGCGATTGTTTAAGTTTCATTGAGTTATTACAGCAGATCGCGGGAAATTTACAGCTGGTTGCATTTGGAGCAGAACTCTTGCGATTCGCCGGTAGTTTCCTGCGCGCCATCTCTCTAGAGTAGGTGATCCCAGAGGTATTGATTGGTGAGAAATCAGCATACTCTGTATGTTGAAGCCATTTTCAATTGCACCAACCTACGCGGATGCGTAGGTTTTTTTTTGCCTGCCATATAGTATTCTTTTCCCTACAACGATTTACGGTCATCAAGGCCAAGGGAGAAGGGCATGATCTTTTCACTGCTGCGTGCGCTGTTTCGCCTGCTGTTTCGGGTACGAATCGAAGGGGACGTCCGGCACTTTGAGCGGCAAAAGCTGCTGATGACGCCGAACCACGTCTCTTTCCTCGACGGCGTGCTGCTGGCGCTGTTCCTGCCGATAAAGCCCGTGTTTGCGGTCTACGCCAGCATCGGCGAGAGCTGGTTTATGCGCTGGCTGCGGCCTTATATCGATTTCGTCTCGCTCGATCCCACCAAGCCGATGGCCATTAAGCAGCTGGTGCGCCTGGTTGAACAGGGACGGCCGATCGTGGTGTTCCCCGAAGGGCGCATCACCGTGACCGGCTCGCTGATGAAAACCTACGATGGCGCGGCGTTTATTGCCGCCAAATCGGGCGCCACCGTAGTGCCGGTACGGATCGACGGCCCTGAATTCAGTCCGTTCGGCCGCATGGCCGGGGTGTTCAAGATCCGTTGGTTCCCGCAAATCAGCATCCGCATTTTACCGCCGACCACGCTGCCGATGCCGGAAGCGCCGCGTGCACGTGAACGCCGAGCGTTGGCGGGCGATCGGTTGATGCAGATCATGATGCGGGCGCGGATGGACACGCGCGAACCGCAGACGCTGTTCCATGCCCTGCTGGCGGCGCAGCGCCGCTACGGGCGCCGCAAGCCGTGTATCGAAGACATTGCTTTCCAGGAAGACAGCTATCAGACGCTGGTCAAGAAGTCACTGGGCGTCAGCCGCATTCTGCAACGCTTTACCGCCGAAGGTGAGCACGTTGGGCTGCTGCTGCCCAACGCCACTATCACTGCGGCAGCGATCTTCGGCGCCTCGCTGCGCAACCGCATTCCGGCGATGCTCAACTACACCGCCGGCGCCAACGGCCTGCAAAGCGCCATGATCGCCGCCGGCATCAAGACCATCGTCACTTCGCGTCAGTTTCTGGAGAAAGGCAAGCTGACCCACCTGCCGGAACAGGTAGCGCAGGCTAACTGGGTGTACCTGGAAGATCTGAAGGACACCGTCACGCTGGCGGACAAGCTGTGGATCCTGCGGCACTTGCTGCAGCCGTGGCGCGCGGTCTTGCCGCAACGCCCGGAGGATGCGGCGCTGATCCTGTTTACTTCCGGTTCCGAAGGCCATCCCAAGGGCGTGGTGCATTCGCACGCCAGCCTGCTGGCCAACGTAGAACAAATTCGCACCATCGCCGACTTCACGCCGCGCGACCGCTTCATGTCGTCGCTGCCGCTGTTCCACTCGTTCGGCCTGACGGTGGGGCTGCTCACGCCGCTGATCACCGGCAGCCGCATTTTCCTCTACCCCAGCCCGCTGCACTACCGCATAGTGCCGGAGTTGGTGTATGACCGCAATTGCACGGTGTTGTTCGGTACGGCGACCTTCCTCAACAACTACGCGCGCTTCGCGCATCCGTATGATTTCGCTCGCCTGCGCTATGTGGTGGCCGGCGCGGAGAAACTGGCGGACAGCACCAAGCAGATCTATCAGGACAAATACGGTATTCGCATTCTGGAAGGCTATGGCGTGACCGAGTGCGCGCCGGTGGTATCGATAAACGTGCCGCTGGCGACCAAGGTGGGCACCGTCGGCCGCATCATGCCGCAGATGGAGGCGCGCCTGATCGCGGTGCCGGGCATCGATAACGGCGGGCGCCTGCAGCTGAAGGGGCCGAACATCATGAAAGGCTATCTGCGGGTCGAACGCCCCGGCGAGCTGGAACCGCCGGCGGCGGAAGATGCGAACGGCGTGCTGCAACCGGGCTGGTACGACACCGGCGATATCGTCAGCCTGGATGAGCAGGGGTACTGCACCATCCGCGGGCGCGTGAAGCGTTTCGCTAAACTGGCCGGCGAGATGGTGTCGCTGGAGAGCGTCGAGCTGCTGGCGCAGCGCCTGTCGCCGGAAAAACCGCACGCCGCCACGGTCAAAAGCGACAGCAGCAAAGGTGAGGCGCTGGTGTTGTTCACCACCGATCCTGTCGTCACCCGTGAGGCTTTGCTGCGAGCGGCGCGTGAGTTGGGCAGCCCGGAGCTGGCGGTGCCGCGCGATATTCGTCTGCTGAAAACATTGCCGGTGCTCGGCAGCGGCAAACCTGATTTCGTCACCCTGCGTAAAATGGCCGAACAGCCGGAGAGTGCCTGATGAATCCTTCGTCCGAATCCCCTTTGCTGTCACGCGGCATGATCGCGGTCATCAGCGCGCAGTTCCTCTCGGCGTTCGGCGACAATGCGCTGCTGTTCGCCACGCTGGCATTGATCAAGCAGCAGCTGTATCCGGACTGGAGCCAGCCGATCCTGCAAATGGCTTTCGTCGCCACCTATATCATTTTGGCGCCGTTCGTCGGTCAGGTGGCCGACAGCTTTGCCAAAGGGCGGGTGATGATGTTCGCCAACGCCCTGAAACTGGCGGGCGCATTGGTGATCTGTTTCGGCTTTAACCCGTTCCTCGGCTACAGCCTGGTGGGGGTGGGCGCTGCCGCCTATTCGCCGGCCAAATACGGCATTCTGGGCGAGATCACCAGCGGCGAGAAGCTGGTTAAAGCCAACGGCCTGATGGAGGCCTCGACCATCGCCGCCATTCTGACCGGCTCGGTGGCCGGCGGTATTCTGGCAGACTGGCATGTGGTGGCGGCGCTGGCGGCCTGCGCACTGGTCTATGCGGGGGCGGTGGTCGCCAACCTGTATATTCCGCGGCTGGCGGCGGCGCGTCCCGGCGCGTCGTGGCGCCCGCGGGCCATGACGCGCAGCTTCTTCACCGCTTGCGTGACGCTGTGGCGCGATGGGCAGACGCGCTTTTCATTGATCGGCACCAGCCTGTTTTGGGGCGCCGGCGTGACGCTGCGTTTTCTGCTGGTGCTGTGGGTGCCGGTGGCGCTCGGTATCGCCGATAACGCCACGCCGACGTTGCTGAACGCCATGGTTGCCGTCGGCATCGTGGTGGGCGCCGGCGCCGCCGCGCGCTTCGTTACGCTGGAGACGGTGAAGCGCTGTATGCCGGCCGGGATCCTGATCGGCGTCGCGGTCGCGGTGTTCGCGCTGCAAACCACCATGCTTAACGCTTACGTCTTGCTGGCGATCATCGGCATGCTGGGGGGCTTCTTCGTGGTGCCGCTTAATGCGTTGCTGCAGGAACGGGGCAAACATTCGGTCGGCGCCGGCAATGCGATTGCGGTGCAAAACCTGGGTGAAAACACCGCCATGTTGCTGATGCTGGCGCTGTACTCTCTGGTGGTGAAGCTGGGCGTGCCGGTGGTGGGCGTCGGCGTAGGGTTTGGCGTGGTATTTGCGCTGGCAATCGGCGCGTTGTGGTGGTCGCAGCGGCGATAAAGCGGGGCGCAGCCTGGCTGCGCCCTCATTCTTTTAAGGCGCCGGAATGGTAAACCGGGTATGGATTTCTTCGAGCGCCAGCAACACTTCCTCATCCAATACCACGTCGAGGCTGTCGATGTTGATTTTCAACTGCTCCACCGTGGTGGCGCCCAGCAGGGTGCTGGCAACGAACGGCTGTTGACGCACGAAGGCCAACGCCATCTGCGAAGGATCCAGCCCGTGTTTTTTGGCCAGCGCCACATACTCGGCAATCGCCAACTGGGTTTGCTGCCCTGAATAACGGTTGAAGCGGGTGAACAGCGTATTGCGTGCACCGGCCGGTTTGGCGCCGTTGAGGTATTTGCCGCTCAGGGTACCGAACGCCAGGCTGGAATAGGCCAGCAGCTCCACCCCTTCGTGCTGGCTGATCTCGGCCAGGCCAATCTCAAAGCTGCGGTTTAGCAGGCTGTACGGGTTTTGAATCGACACGATGCGCGGCAGTTCATGTTTCTCCGCCAATTGCAGGTAGCGCATCACGCCCCAGGGCGTTTCGTTGGAAACCCCGATATAGCGAATCTTACCGGCGCGCACCTGCTCGGTCAGCGCCTCCAGCGTTTCCAGCAGGGTGACCGTGGCTTTGTCGTCGGTGTATTGATAGTTGAGTTTGCCAAAGCAGTTGGTGGCGCGCTGCGGCCAGTGCAATTGATAGAGATCGAGATAGTCGGTGTTCAGCCGTTTGAGGCTGGCGTCCAGGGCGGCGCGGATATTCTTGCGATCCAGCGCCTGCTGCGGGCGGATGCTGCTGTCGGTGCCGCGCACCGGGCCGGAGACTTTGCTGGCCAATACGATTTTTTCGCGATTGCCGCGCGCCTTGATCCAGCTGCCGATATAGCTTTCGGTCAGGCCCTGGGTTTCCGGACGGGGCGGTACCGGGTACAGTTCGGCGGTGTCTATCAGGTTGACGCCTGCGGCCAATGCATAGTCCAGTTGCGCATGGGCGTCGGCTTCGCTGTTCTGCTCGCCAAAGGTCATGGTGCCCAGTCCCAGCACGCTCACTTCTAAAGAACTGTGGGGAATACGGTGGTATTGCATTAACGGCCTTCCTTTCTTGTTAGCGCTGACGGGCCGCGCGGCCCGGTGAAACAGGAGCCCAATGTCAGAAGACGGCGCAAAGTCCGTCGGGCGGCGATGTCGCCTTTCCTGACTATAACCAAGCGGTGAAGATGGGGGAAGCGGATTCCGTGCGGACACGAATGAGGGCTACCGCGCTTGAACAGGCGATAGCCGGCGAGCGGTGATTAGCGTTCGATAATCTGAGAGACCTGATCGCCGTTGATCTGGCGGTGGTTGCCTTTCTCGTCTTTGTAGCGGATGAGGCCGGTATCTTTGTCGATCTCCGGTTTACCTTGCGTCAGGATCATATTGCCGTCTTTGGTCGCCATCACGTAGTCGCTGGAACAACCCGCCAGAGCGGCGGCCATCACCAGCGCAGAAACTGCCATTACCCACTTTTTCATCCTGCTGAGCCTCGATTGTGCAGAAAACATTATTGTTTCAGATTAGCAAACTCTCAGCGGAGGGCGTCTCAGATAAGTCTTTATCTGAGAGGAAAAGTGAAATGGGAGGTCAACGAAGCGAGGGAAGCCGCCGTTGGCGGCTTCCACCATGACGCGTTATTCCGGTGAGCGTTTTTTCTTGCCGCGCATCAGATTGAGCGATTCCACCGCCATAGAAAAGAACATGGCGAAGTAGATGTAGCCTTTCGGCACATGTACCTGGAAACTTTCCAGCATCAGCGTGAAGCCCACCAGGATCAGGAACGCCAACGCCAGCATTTTCACCGACGGATGGCGGTTGACGAATTCGCCGATCGGTCGGGCGGCGAACATCATCACGCCGACGGCGATCACCACCGCTGCCATCATGATGAACAGATGGTCGGAAAGGCCCACGGCGGTAATTACCGAATCCAGGCTGAAGATAATGTCCAGCAGCATGATCTGCACGATCGCACCGAAAAAGCTGTGCACTTTGGTGTGGTGCTCTTCTTCCGTGCCTTCGATGGTTTCGTGGATCTCTTTACTGGCTTTCCAGATCAGGAACAGCCCCCCCAAGAGCAGGATCAGGTCACGGGCGGAAACGGCGTGATCCAGCACGGTGAACAGCGGGTGCGTCAGACGGATAACCCAGGCGATGGAGGCCAGCAGCGCCAGGCGCATCAACATGGCGGCGGCCAGGCCTAACCGGCGGGCCTTGTTCTGTTGCGCTTTGGGCAGCTTGGCCACCACCAACGACAGAAAAATAATGTTATCAATACCCAGTACGATCTCAAGAATGGTTAGCGTGCCTAACGCTAACCAGGCATTGGGATCCATAATCCATTCGAACATTGCCCGGCACACCTTAATGCTTAATAAATTCAAAGCGTGAATTATACGCGTTTATCGTGCCGCTGACAGGGCTAGCTAAACCAGAGTTAAACGAAATCGCTTAGATTGAGAAATGTCTTGCCAGCAGCGCGCCGGTAAAGCTCTTTTTCAGATAGAAACCGCGCGGTAGTGTCATGATGGGCTGCCCCTGTTCGCCGATGGCTTCGGTGAGCGCTTTGCTGTTGGCCGCTTTGGGGCGCAGCTGCAACACTTCGCCATGGCGTGCGGTAATGCGTTCTACGTGGCCGAGCACGATCAGATCCATCAGTTCTTCCCAGTCACGGCGCAGCATCTCTTCCTCTGCTGCGTTCGGGCTCCATAGCAGCGGCGAGCCGACGCGGCGTTGCGCCAGCGGGATCTGCCGTTCGCCTTCCACCGGTATCCACAAGACGCGCGCCAGTTTGTGGCGGACATGGCTGCTGGCCCAGGTAACGCCGCTGTTGCCGGTGAGCGGCGCCACGCAGACGAAGGTGGTTTCCAGCGGTTTGCCGGCGGCGTCGATCGGGATGGTTTTCAGCTCGATACCCAGCTCGGGAAAATCCTGCTCCGGCTTGCTGCCGGCCATGGCGCCGAGGTATAGCTCCAGCAGCATACCCACCCAGCCTTTATCGCGTTTCAGATCCTTGGGGATCGGCAATTGCGCGCGGGCGGCCAGCTCGCCAAAGCTGAAGCCGGCCAGCGCCTGAGCGCGCTCGAACAGCTGCCGTTCATTTTCCGGCGGGGGCGGCAAAGGAGATAAAAACGCCATAAATCAAGCCTGTCAGATTTGGTTGAAAAATGTACTGCAATTATACAGGGTGAGCGATAACCGTCATCGCCTGGGGAAAAGAATAATAGTAGCATGATTTTACATGACTTTTTTCCTTTCCCCGCACAGGCTGAAACGCCCCTGCGCGGCTTGTTCACCTGAAGCCACCGACAATAAACAGGATCTTACACCTATTTATCCACAGATTTATGGGATAACCCAAATTTTTACCGATCACTGGTTCAATTTACAGCCTTGACTCGGACGGGTTTTTACGAATTTGTCCGTTTTGTGCGTAACTTGCCCGGATAATCTGTGGATAAAAACGGCGTTGATGGATCTTTCGCCAGGGTAAGATCCTTACCGTGCATAGATCACATTTTTGCCCTGTACATAACTGTGTGACGTTGAGTAATTTAATGTTTTTAAAAGGAATGTGTGTTTTTTGGTTTTGAGGGGGATTTTAGAGGGGAAGAGTTTTACCGGCTTATCCCTCGAGTTCTGCACACACCTATCCACAGAAAAAGTGAATAAAACCGGCCTGAAATGCTAGGGTATGTTTATAACTTTGCCTATATCTGTGAGTTATCCCAATGTTATCCGGCCCGCAGCGCCGTAAAGCAGTGGTTTACCGCCTGTAGCTTGTGTGAAACAATCAGGACATCTATGCGAATTTAAGCTTATCGAGGTAGTCCGGTGATCGATGATGATGGCTACCGCCCGAATGTTGGTATCGTAATCTGTAATCGTCAGGGGCAGGTCCTATGGGCCCGCCGTTACGGTCAGCACTCCTGGCAGTTTCCCCAAGGTGGGATTAACCCTGGCGAAACTGCAGAGCAGGCGATGTACCGTGAGCTGTTCGAAGAAGTGGGGCTGAGTAAAAAGGATGTGCGCATCCTGGCTTCGACCCGCAACTGGTTGCGCTATAAATTGCCGAAACGTTTGGTGCGTTGGGACACAAAGCCGGTATGTATCGGCCAAAAGCAAAAGTGGTTTTTGTTGCAGTTACTGTGCAATGACGCTGATATCAATATGCAGCGCAGCAGCACGCCGGAGTTCGACGGTTGGCGCTGGGTGAGCTTCTGGTATCCGGTGCGCCAGGTGGTGTCGTTCAAACGCGACGTCTACCGCCGGGTGATGAAAGAATTTGCCGTGACCGTGATGCCGATGCAAGAACAGGCGGCACCGCGGCAGGCCCCCGCTTATCGCCGAAAGAGAGGTTAAGTTAAGCAGACTATGCTCACGCGCTTGCGAGAAATTGTAGAGAAGGTGGCCGCGGCGGCCAGTCTGACGGATGCGCTGGATCTGCTGGTCAATGAAACCTGCCTGGCGATGGACACTGAAGTGTGCTCCATCTATCTGGCAGACAACGATCGGCGCTGCTACTACCTGATGGCCACGCGCGGGCTGAAAAAGCCGCGTGGGCGCACTATCGCATTGGCGTTTGACGAAGGCGTCGTCGGGTTGGTCGGCCGCCGGGCCGAGCCTATCAACCTGGCGGATGCGCAAAGCCACCCCAGCTTCAAATACGTTCCGCAGGTAAAAGAGGATCGTTTCCGATCCTTCCTCGGCGTGCCGATCATTCATCGGCGCCAGCTGTTGGGCGTGCTGGTGGTGCAGCAGCGTGAGCTGCGCCAGTTTGACGAAAGCGAAGAGTCATTCATGGTGACCCTGGCCACACAGATGGCCGGGATCCTCTCTCAGTCGCAGCTTAACGCCATTTTCGGCCAGTATCGCCAAACGCGCGTGCGCGCGCTGGCGGCCTCGCCCGGCGTGGCGGTGGCGGAAGGGTGGCAGGACAGCAGCCAGCCTTCACTCGATCAGGTCTACCGTGCTTCGACGCTGGATACCGCCAGCGAGCGCGAGCGTTTGACGCTGGCGCTGGAAGAAGCCGGCGCGGAATTCCGTCGCTTCAGTAAGCGTTTTGCCGCCAGCTCGCAAAAAGAGAGCGCGGCGATCTTCGATCTTTATTCTCACCTGTTGAACGATGCTCGCCTCAAGCGTGAACTGTTTGCCGAAATTGACAACGGTTCGGTGGCAGAGTGGGCGGTGAAACAGGTGATAGAAACCTTTGCCGAGCAGTTCGCCAAACTGCAGGACACCTACATGCGCGAGCGCGGCAGCGACTTGCGTGCGCTGGGGCAGCGTCTGCTGTTCCATCTCGACGATACGACTCAGGGCGCCACCCAGTGGCCGGCGCGTTTTGTGCTGGTGGCGGATGAACTGACCGCGACGCTGCTGGCCGAAGTGCCGCAGGATCGCCTGGCCGGCGTGGTGGTGCGCGACGGCGCCGCCAACTCTCACGCGGCGATTTTAGTGCGCGCGATGGGGGTGCCGACGGTGATGGGCGCCGACATCCAACCTTCGCTGCTCAACCAGCGGCTGCTGATCGTCGACGGTTACCGCGGCGAACTGCTGGTCGATCCTGAACCGGTGTTGGTGCAGGAATATCAACGGCTGATCAACGAAGAGCTGGAGCTGAGCAAGCTGGCGGAAGACGACGTCGAGCAGCCGGCGCAGTTGAAAAGCGGCGAACGCATCCAGGTGATGCTGAACGCCGGCCTCAGCCCGGAACACGAGCAGTTGTTGGGTGGCCGGGTGGATGGCGTTGGGTTGTACCGCACCGAAATCCCGTTCATGTTGCAGAGCGGCTTCCCCTCCGAAGAGGAGCAGGTCGCGCAGTATCAAGGCATGCTGCAGCTTTATCCGAGCAAACCGGTCACGCTGCGCACGCTGGACATCGGCGCCGACAAGCAGTTGCCCTATATGCCGATCAGCGAAGAGAATCCTTGCCTGGGTTGGCGCGGTATCCGCATCACCCTGGATCAGCCGGAAATCTTTTTGATTCAGGTGCGCGCCATGCTGCGCGCCAATGCCGGCACCGGCAACCTGGGCATTTTGTTGCCGATGGTCACCAGCCTGGAAGAGGTTGATGAGGCTAAACGCCTGATCGATCGCGCCGGGCGTGAGGTGGAAGAGGTGCTCGGCTATGCGATCCCGAAACCGAAGATCGGCGTGATGCTGGAAGTGCCGTCGATGATTTTCCTGATCCCGCATTTGGCCGGGCGCGTCGATTTCATCTCGGTCGGCACCAACGATTTGACACAGTACCTGCTGGCGGTGGATCGCAACAATACCCGGGTAGCCTCGTTGTACGACAGCCTGCATCCCGCGATGTTGCAGGTGCTGAAATTGATCGCCGAGCAGGGGAAAGCGGCCGGGCTGCAGCTTAGCCTGTGCGGTGAACTGGCAGGCGATCCGATGGGCGCGCTGTTGCTGGTGGGCATGGGCTATCGCAATCTGAGCATGAACGGCCGCAGCGTGGCGCGCATCAAATACCTGCTGCGGCATATCGAACTTTCCGACGCCGAGGTGTTGGCACACCGGGTGCTGAACACCCAGATGACCACCGAAGTGCGCCATCTGGTGGCGGCGTTTATGGAACGACGCGGCATGGGCGGGTTGATCCGCGGTGGCAGATAGCCGCCGCGCGGTTTGATTTTTTTACAGAACTTTTCCCGCTCCGCCGGACCGGAGCGCATTAAGCCTATGTTATGATGCGCAACCTCAGCGCGGCGCATGCTCGTCGCCTTGCAAACCGCAGCGGCTAACGCTGCCTTTTCAAGGCGCGGGATAATCTTCGTCGCCGCTTGGCACCTGCCGCCCCCGCATGGGGAAAAATAACAGACATGTTGTGGTGATAGATGAGCAATAGCTATCTGGCGTTTCCTAAATTTGATCCGGTCATTTTCTCCATTGGCCCGGTTTCTCTGCATTGGTACGGCCTGATGTACCTGGTCGGTTTCGTTTTTGCCATGTGGCTGGCGGTTCGCCGCGCCAACAAGCCGGGCAGCGGCTGGACCAAAGACGAAGTGGAAAACCTGCTCTACGCCGGCTTCCTGGGCGTATTTGTCGGCGGCCGCGTGGGCTATGTGCTGTTCTACAACCTGCCGCTGTTCCTGGATAACCCGCTCTATTTGTTCAAGGTCTGGGATGGCGGCATGTCGTTCCACGGCGGCTTGATGGGGGTGATCCTGGTGATGTTCTGGTTCGCCCGTCGCACCAAACGCACCTTCTTCCAGGTTTCCGATTTTATCGCGCCATTGATCCCGTTCGGCTTGGGTGCCGGCCGCCTCGGCAACTTCATCAACGGCGAACTGTGGGGCCGCGTGACCACCGATACCCCTTGGGCGATGCTGTTCCCAAGCTCGCGCAGCGAAGACGTGGCCCTCGCCGCCGCCGATCCTTCCCTGCTGCCGCTGCTGAATCAGTACGGCGTACTGCCGCGCCACCCGTCGCAGCTGTATGAACTGCTGCTGGAAGGCGTGGTGCTGTTTATCATTCTGAACCTGTTTATTCGCAAGCCGCGGCCGATGGGCGCGGTATCGGGCCTGTTCCTGATCGGTTATGGCGCATTCCGCATCATCGTTGAAGCGTTCCGCCAGCCGGATGCGCAGCTTGGCTTGTTCGACGGCGTGATCAGCATGGGGCAGATCCTGTCCATCCCGATGGTGGTGGCCGGTGTTATTATGATGATTTGGGCGTACCGTCGTCGCCCGCAGCAACAACTGTCGTGAGGAACAAATGAAACAGTATCTGGATTTGATGAACAAGGTGCTCGCCGAGGGCACCCCTAAAGCCGACCGTACCGGCACTGGCACGTTGTCGATTTTCGGCCACCAGATGCGTTTCAATTTGCAGGAAGGTTTCCCGTTGGTGACCACCAAGAAATGTCACCTGCGTTCGATCATTCATGAGCTGTTATGGTTCCTGAACGGCGATACCAACATCGCCTACCTGCGTGACAACAAAGTCACTATTTGGGACGAATGGGCCGATGAAAACGGCGATCTCGGCCCGGTGTACGGTAAACAGTGGCGCTCTTGGGGCGCAGCGGACGGCCGTCAGATCGATCAGCTGAGCAACGTGCTCCAACAGCTGAAGCAAGATCCAGACTCGCGCCGCATCATCGTTTCCGCCTGGAACGTCGGCGAGCTGGACCAGATGGCGCTGGCGCCGTGCCACGCGTTTTTCCAGTTCTACGTGGCGGACGGCAAGCTCTCTTGCCAGCTGTACCAGCGTTCTTGCGACGTGTTCCTCGGCCTGCCGTTCAACATCGCCAGCTACGCGCTGTTGGTGCATATGATGGCGCAGCAGTGCGATCTGGAAGTGGGCGATTTCGTCTGGACCGGCGGCGATACCCACCTGTACAGCAACCATATGGAACAGACCCAGCTGCAGTTGACGCGCGAACCGCGCCCGTTGCCGAAACTGGTGATCAAACGCAAGCCGGCTTCGCTGTTCGACTACCGTTTCGAAGACTTCGAGATCGAAGGCTACGACCCGCACCCGGCCATCAAGGCGCCGGTCGCGATCTGACCTTAACCGCATCACACCAGGGGCGCCGCGATTGCGCCCCTTTTTTTATCCGCATTGCGCGCCGCGCCGCATTTTATTGTCGCCGTTTGCCGCCATAGGGAAAACATTGCGCAGCTTGCCGCAACGCTTGCGCATACGGCTTTACCCCTTGTTTGCGGCCCTTACACTGGCGGCATGAACGACAATACGCTCTCTAACATCGACGACCGTCAGCGCGGCATGACGCTGATTGAGCTGTTGGCGGCGATCTTGATCGCCGCCATGCTCACGGGCTGGGGCGTCGGGCAATGGCGCCATCATCAGCAAGCGCTGCGGCTGGAACACACGGCCCAGCAGCTGCTGGCGTTTTTGCTGCGATTGCAGGCTGACGCCAACTGGCGCAACAGCACGACGCTGTTGTGGTTCAAGAACGGCACGCCCTGGTGCCTGGGCGGTGGTGCACCACCGCCGGATTGCGGTTCCGCCGAGGGCACCGCTTTCTCACCGTCTTATCGCGACGTCGCGTTGAGCGGCTACACCGGTAAGGACATCGGGTTTTACGGCTTGCGCAATACTGCGCAGGCGGGGCACATCCTTCTCAGTAACGAGGCAGGCAGCCTGCGGCTGGTGTTGTCCGCCCGGGGGCGGCTGCGTTTGTGCAGCGAAGGGCTGCGGGTCAGAGGGATCGCGCTATGTTGACTTTAGAGCGCGGTTTTACCTTGCCTGAGGTGATGTTGGCGTTGGTATTCGGCAGCGTGATCGCGCTCGGCGCGGCAAAAACTTACCCGCTGCTGCGCCAGCAGAACGTGGCCGTCGGCCAGCACTTTCGACTGGAGTCAACGCTGCGGCAGCTGGCGTTCGGCATTGAAAAAGATCTGCGCCGCGCCGGCTTTTGCGCCGGACAGTGCGCCGGCCGTCCGCTGCTGATCGGCCAGGCCACGGGAGAAGCGGCGGGCAGTTGCGTTATCGTCGCTTACGACATCGCGCGCAGTGGGCAATGGCCCATTGCTGGTGAGGATGCGGGCTATTTCGGTTATCGGCTACGCAATGGTGGGTTGGAAGGGCAGCGTGGCGTAAGCCAATGCAATGGCGGCGGCTGGGAGCGGCTGCTCGATCATGACGAAGTGCGCATTGAGCGGTTTCATGTGGCGGTAGAGTGGAGCGAGCATGGCACCGCATTGGCCCGCCTGACGCTGGCGGGGCGTTCAGCGGTCGATGCGCGTATCAGGCGCAGCCTGAGCGGGTGTGTCGAAATGGCGGCGTTGCCATGAACCGGCGCGCACAGCGCGGTGGCAGCACCCTGGCAGCCGTGTTGCTACTGCTGGCCCTGGGGCTAATGCTGCTTAATGCTCAGCACCGGCAATTGGATAATGCTCTGCTGCTGGCCGCCGATCAGCAGCGCTACCTCCAGGCTTACAATCAGGCCACTTCGGCGCTGAACTGGGGCATTCTCCAGCGCTGGCCGCGCGTCGATCTGACCGCGGCGGCCTGGCGATGCCGGCAACGCGCGGAGCTGACCGCCTGCGCCCGGCTGTCCGCCTGAGCGGGCGTAGTGATGGTGCGCGGCCGGGGCGAGCTGCGCGGCGGTGAACCGCTTTGGTTGTATCAACTGGGCATGTTTGACGGTGCGGAAGCCATCGGCCGGGTGAGGGCGCAACCGGGCGGGCGGTTGGATTTTTGCCCCGAGAAAAGGCTGGCCGACTGTGACGGCTAACGCTCGCGCAGAGCGGATATCCCGCAACGGCTTCAGTCTGCCGGAAGTGTTGGTGGCGGCCTTGTTGTTCTCGGTGTCGCTGCTTGGCTTGTTACAGTATCATCAGGTGCTGTTGCAGTCGTTCCAGCGCCAGTGGCACTACCGGCAAGCCTGGGCGCTGGCGCACCAGCAGTTGGAGGCGTTCGCTGCCACTGAGCGGCTCGATGCCGAACCGCTGCCTGAAGGCTGGCAACGCGAGACGGCGTTCGACGGTGCGGATGCCGATTGCCGCCGATTGACAGTCAGAATACAAACGCCGCAGCGGCAGTGGGCAACGCTGAGCCGCTGGTATTGCACCCGTTTTTGAGCCGGCACGTATCTTGTTTTAAAGGAGCCCCCATGTTCACGGTTTATCATTCCAATCAGCTGGATTTATTGAAAACGCTGACCAGCGCGCTGATAGCCAGAGATCCGTTGGCCGATCCTTTTCAACAGGAAGTGGTGCTGGTGCAGAGCCCCGGTATGGCACAGTGGCTGCAGATGCAGCTGGCTGAACAGTTCGGCATTGCCGCCAATGTCGCGTTCCCGCTGCCGGCGACCTTCATTTGGGACATGTTCACCCGGGTGTTGCCGGATATCCCGAAAGAGAGCGCCTTCAGCAAGGACGCCATGACCTGGAAGCTGATGTGGCTGCTGCCGGAGATGCTGACCCAGCCGGCGTTTGCGCCGTTGCAGCACTATCTGACCGACGACGGCGACAAGCGCAAAATCCACCAGTTGGCCGGCCGGGTCGCCGACCTGTTCGACCAATATCTGGTGTATCGGCCACAGTGGCTGGAGAGCTGGCAGCGCGGCGAACGTATCGACGGTCTGGCGGAGGCTCAGCAATGGCAGGCGCCGCTTTGGGCGCGGTTGGTTGAGTACACGCGCGAGCTGGGGCAGCCGGAATGGCACCGCGCCAATCTGTACAGCCGCTTTATCCACGCGCTGGAACAGGCAAGAACGTGCCCGCCCGGTTTGCCGCCGCGGGTGTTTATCTGCGGCATCTCGGCGCTGCCGCCGGTCTATCTTGAGGCGCTTCAGGCGTTGGGGCGGCATATCGATATCCACCTGATGTTCACCAATCCCTGCCGCTACTATTGGGGCGATATTCAGGATTACGCCTTCCTGGCCCGCTTGCAAAGCCGCAAGCGCCGTCACTACCATCAGGCTCGTGAGCAAGGGCTGTTCCGCGAGCCGGATGACGCGGCGCGCCTGTTTGACGCCGAAGGCCAGCAGCAGCTCAGCAACCCGCTGCTGGCCTCTTGGGGCAAGCTGGGGCGCGATCACCTCTATCTGCTGTCGCAGATGGAAGGGGCGCAAGAGGTCGACGCCTTTGTCGATATCCCGGCCGATACCATGCTGCACGCCGTTCAGCGCGATATGCTGGAGCTGGAAGACCATGCGGTGATTGGTATTACCGCGGAAACGCTGGAAAGCAGCTTCAGCAAACGTCCGCTTGATGAGAACGACCGCTCCCTCAGTTTGCACGCCTGCCACAGCCCGCAGCGGGAAGTGGAAGTGCTGCACGATCAGCTGCTGACCCTGTTGGCGCAGGATCCGTCGTTGACCCCGCGCGACATCATCGTGATGGTGGCGGATATCGACAGCTACACGCCTTACATTCAGGCGGTGTTCGGCAACGCCCCCGTCGAGCGCTACCTGCCGTTCGCTATTTCCGACCGTAAAGCCCGGCAGGCGCATCCGGCGCTGCAGGCGTTCATTTCATTGCTCGATCTGCCGCAAAGCCGCTTTACTTCGGAACAGGTGCTGGCGCTGCTGGAGGTGCCGGCCCTGGCCGCCCGTTTCGCTATTGGTGAAGAGGGGCTGCGTCTGTTGCGTCACTGGGTCGGTGAATCCGGCGTGCGTTGGGGGCTGGATGACGACAACGTGCGCGAGCTGGATCTGCCGGCCACCGGCCAGCACACCTGGCGCTTCGGCATTACGCGCATGCTGCTGGGCTACGCGATGGACAGCAACGCCGGGGATTGGCAAGGCATTTTACCTTACGACGAGTCGAGCGGATTGGTCGCAGAACTGGCGGGGCAACTGGCGGACCTGTTGGCGCAGCTGAGCCACTGGCGGCAAGTCGTGAGCGAAGCGCGCTCGCTCGAGGCATGGCTACCGCTGTGCCGACAACTGTTGGATGCCTTCTTCGCTGCGGACAGCGACACCGAAGTGGTGTTGGCGCTGATCGAACAGCAGTGGCAGCAGGCCATCAATTTTGGCCTGGCGGCACGCTATCCCGATGACGTGCCGTTGACCATCCTGCGCGACGATCTGGCGGCGCGCCTCGACCAAGAGCGCATCAGCCAGCGCTTCCTTGCCGGACAAATCAACTTCTGTACGCTGATGCCGATGCGTTCCATTCCGTTCAAGGTGGTGTGCCTATTGGGCATGAATGACGGCGTGTATCCGCGCACGCTGCCGCCGCTGGGCTTCGATCTGATGGCGCAGCAGGTCAAGCGCGGCGATCGCAGCCGTCGCGATGATGATCGCTATCTGTTCCTGGAGGCGATTCTGTCCGCTCAGCAGCGGCTGTATATCAGCTTCATCGGGCGCTCCATTCAAGACAACAGCCCGCGCTATCCTTCCGTGCTGGTCACCGAACTGCTGGAGTACCTGGAACAAAGCTATTGCCTGCCGGGAGACGAGGCGCGTACCGCAGACGACAGCGCCCGGCGGGTTGGCGAGCACTTGCTGAAGTGGCACGCGCGCATGCCGTTCGCCGCCGAGAATTTCTTGCCGGGCTCGGAGGCGCAAAGCTATGCCGCCGAGTGGCTGCCCGCTGCCGATGGGCGCGGAGCGGCGCATCCGGCGTTCAACCAGCCGCTGCTTGCCGAAGCGCTGCAGCAGATATCGCTGGATGAGCTGCTGCGGTTTTACCGCCATCCGATTCGCGCGTTTTTCCAACTGCGGCTGGGCGTCAGTTTTATCCTGGAAGAGACCGAGCTGCCGGACGAAGAACCCTTCACGCTGGATAACCTCAGCCGCTACCAGTTCAACAGCCAACTGCTGAATACGCTGATCGACGGCGACGATCCCGAACGGCTGTTCCAGCGGGTGCGCGCCGCCGGCGGCTTGCCTTATGGCGCCTTCGGCGAAATCTACTGGCAAAAGCAGCAGGAAGAGATGAGCGAGCTGGCCGAGCAGGTACGTGCGGAGCGCATGGAGAGCCATAGCCTGGAGCTGGATATCGATATCGCCGGCGTGCGCCTCAGTGGCTGGCTGCATCAGGTGCAGGATGACGGTCTGTTGCGCTGGCGACCCGCTACGCTGTCGGCGGTGGACGGCATGTTGCTGTGGCTGGAGCACCTGGTGTACTGCTGTGCCGGCGGCACCGGTGAGAGCCGCATGTATGGCCGCAAGAACTCCGCCTGGCGCTTTGCCGCGCTGGTGCCTGAAGACGCGCAGGCGCAGCTGGCGGAACTGTTGGCGGGCTATCAGCGCGGTCTGTGCCAGCCGCTGCTGTTGCTGAATAAGAGCGGCTGGGCGTGGTTGAGTCAGTGCTATCAGCCGGAAACGCAGCAAATCGATTGGGAGGAAGAAGCCCAAATTAAGGCCCGTGCCAAACTGCTGCAGGCCTGGCAGGGCGATCAGCGTATCCCCGGCGAAGGGGAAGATCCTTACGTGCAGCGAGTGTTCCGCCAGTTAGACAATGAATACTTAGCGCAAATACTGGCCGAAACAGAGCGTTATCTGTTGCCGGTGGCGCGGCATAACCTGGGGTAACAATCCCCCGGTGGTGCTGTGCGGCGGGAGGTGGTAAAAATAACGAAGGTTATATTCAACCATTGGGGTAATTCCCGGTCTTACATAACGTACAGGCATATACCCGCCGTTTTTCAGACCGCCTCGTGGGCGGAGAACCCGGCGAGTACAGATTTGGTTATGTGGTTTTGATGAACGTCGCCAACGTCAGGGAGTGGGCGTAGCGATGTCAGAATAGGGGTTTATTTTGGATATGCGCAGACAGTTGGCCCGCTTCGCCGGGCTGGTATTATTGGCTATGTGTTGGGCACCGTTGAGCTGGGCCGCGCAAGGATGGCAACCGCTGGCGGAAAAGATCAACAAGAGTGAGCACGATCCGCGTCAGTATGAGGCGATCACGTTGGCTAACGGCATGACGGTGCTGCTGGTGTCCGATGCCCAGGCGCCGAAATCGCTGGCAGCGCTGGCATTGCCGGTCGGGTCGCTCGAAGATCCGAATAGCCAGCTGGGGTTGGCGCACTATCTGGAACATATGGTGCTGATGGGATCCAAACGCTACCCACAGCCGGAAAACCTGTCCGAATTCCTGAAAAAGCACGGCGGCAGCCACAATGCCAGCACGGCCTCTTACCGCACCGCCTTCTATCTTGAGGTGGAAAATGACGCGCTGGAGCCGGCGGTCGATCGCATGGCCGACGCCATTGCCGAGCCGCTGCTGGATCCGGGCAATGCCGATCGTGAACGCAACGCGGTGAATGCCGAATTGACGATGGCGCGTTCGCGCGACGGCATGCGTATGGCGCAGGTCGGCGCGGAAACCCTGAACCCGGCGCACCCGAGCGCGCGCTTCTCCGGCGGCAATCTCGACACGCTGAAAGACAAGCCGGGCAGCAAGCTGCATGATGAGCTGACCGGCTTCTATAAGCGCTACTACTCCGCCAACCTGATGATGGGTGTTCTGTACGGCAATCAGCCGCTGTCGCAGCTGGCTGACATTGCGGTCAAAACCTTTGGCCGCGTGCCGAATCATGACGCCAGCGTGCCGCCGATCACCGTACCGGCCGTGACGCCGGAGCAGCAGGGCATCATCATTCACTATGTGCCGGCGCAGCCGCGCAAACAGCTGAAAGTCGAATTCCGCATCGACAACAACAGCGCCGCGTTTCGCAGCAAAACCGATACCTATATCAGCTACCTGATCGGCAACCGCAGCAAAAACACGCTGTCTGAC
The DNA here is from genome assembly GCF_001902635.1 of Serratia marcescens. Classification (GTDB taxonomy): domain Bacteria; phylum Pseudomonadota; class Gammaproteobacteria; order Enterobacterales; family Enterobacteriaceae; genus Serratia; species Serratia marcescens_F. The sequence goes on from NZ_MJAO01000016.1 coordinate 132,623, forward strand.
TGGCTGCAGAAGCAGGGGCTGGCGGACGCCATCAATGCCGGCGCCGATCCGATGGTGGATCGCAACGGCGGCGTCTTCGCCATCAGCGTTTCACTGACTGACAAAGGCCTGGCCAAGCGCGACGAGGTCGTTGCCGCTATCTTCAACTACCTGAAAATGCTGCGCAGCGAAGGCATCAAGCAGAGCTACTTCGACGAAATCTCGCATGTCCTGAACCTGGACTTCCGTTATCCGTCGATCACGCGCGACATGGATTACATCGAATGGCTGGTGGACACCATGCTGCGCGTGCCGGTTGAGCATGCGCTGGATGCGCCTTACCTGGCCGACCGTTATGATCCTAAGGCGATCGCCGAACGGCTGGACGCCATGACGCCGCAAAATGCGCGCATCTGGTTCGTCAGCCCGGATGAACCGCACAACAAGACGGCCTATTTCGTTAACGCGCCTTACCAGGTCGACAGAATCACGCCGCAGCGCTTTGCGCAGTGGCAGCAGTTGGGCAGTGGCATTTCCCTGTCGTTGCCGGCGCTCAACCCGTACATTCCGGATGACTTCACTCTGACCAAACCGTCGCACGAGTTTAAAAAGCCGGAAATGGTGGTGGATAAACCAGGCTTGCGTGTGTTGTACATGCCGAGCCGTTACTTCGCCGATGAGCCGAAGGCCGACGTCACCGTCGCTTTCCGCAACGCCAAGACTATGGATTCCGCGCGCAATCAGGTGCTGTTCTCGCTGACGGATTATCTGGCCGGCCTCGCGCTGGATCAGCTGAGCTATCAGGCGTCGGTCGGCGGGCTGAGCTTCTCGACCTCGCCGAACAACGGCCTGATGTTTAACGCCAACGGCTTTACCCAGCGCTTGCCGCAGTTGCTGACGGCGCTGATCGAAGGCTATTCCAGCTTCACGCCGAGCGAAGATCAGCTGGCGCAGGCCAAATCCTGGTATCTGGAGCAGTTGGATGCCGCAGAGAAGGGCAAGGCGTTTGAGCTGGCCATTCAGCCGGTGCAAATGGTTTCCCGCGTGCCGTATTCCGAACGTAGCGAGCGCCGCGAAGTCCTGAAGACGCTGACGCTGAAAGACGTGCTGGCTTATCGCGACAGCCTGCTGGCCGAGGCCACGCCGGAACTGCTGGTGGTGGGCAACATGAGCAAGCAGCAGGTCGACACGCTGGCGTCGACGCTGAAGCAGCGTTTGGGTTGTACCGGTATCGAATGGTGGCACGGCGAAGACGTGGTGGTGGACAAGAATCAGTTGGCCAACCTGCAACAGGTGGGCAGCAGCACCGACTCGGCGCTGGCGGCGGTCTATGTACCGACCGGCTACGACGAAGTGACCGGCATGGCCTACAGCTCGCTGTTGGGGCAGATCATTCAGCCGTGGTTCTACAGCCAGCTGCGCACCCAGGAACAACTGGGGTATGCGGTCTTTGCCTTCCCGATGTCGGTGGGCCGCCAGTGGGGCGTGGGCTTCCTGTTGCAGAGCAACAGCAAACAGCCGGCCTACTTGTACCAGCGCTATCAGGATTTCTACCCGAAAACCGAGAAACGCCTGCGCGACATGAGCGAGGCGGACTTTGAGCAGTACAAACAGGCGCTGATCAACGAGCTGAAACAGCGGCCGCAAACCCTGAGCGAAGAAGCCAGCCGGTTCGCCAACGATTTCGATCGCGGCAACTTCGCCTTCGATACCCGTCAGAAGCTGATCGCGCAGGTGCAACAGCTGACGCCGGCTAAACTGGCGGATTATTTCCACCAGGCGGTGATCCAGCCACAGGGGCTGGCGGTGCTGTCGCAGGTCAGCGGCAGCGGGCAAGACAAGGCGGATTACGCGGCGCCTAAGGATTGGGTCACCTATCCGAACGCGTCTGCATTGCAGCAGATCCTGCCGCGCAAAGTGGCGACGCCATGACGGAAGTTGCCCCGCAGAGGCTGGAGCCGCTGACGTTGCCGCTGTTCGGCGAACGCCTGATAGAGGCGTCGGCGGGCACCGGCAAAACCTTTACCATCGGCGCGCTGTACCTGCGCTTGCTGCTGGGGTTGGGGGGGAGGCGGCGTTTCCCCGTCCGCTGACGGTCGAAGAAATCCTGGTGGTGACCTTTACCGAGGCCGCCACCGAGGAGCTGCGCGGGCGTATCCGCGACAATATCCACGGGCTGCGCATCGCCTGCGTGCGGGGCGTCAGCGCCAATCCGCTGTTTGCGGCGCTGATGGCTGAAATTGACGATCTGGCCGACGCTGCCTCGCAGCTGCTGGCGGCGGAGCGGCAGATGGACGAAGCGGCGATCTACACCATTCACGGCTTTTGCCAACGGATGCTGACGCACAACGCCTTCGAGTCCGGCATGCTGTTTGAACAAACGCTGGTGCAGGACGAGCTGCCGCTGCGGCGGCAGGCCTGCGCCGATTTCTGGCGCCGACACTGCTATCCGCTGCCGCTGGGCGTCGCGCGCGCGGTCAGCCAAGAGTGGAGCGGCCCGGAAGCACTGCTGGCCGATCTTTCCGGTTACCTGCACGGTGAAGCGCCGGCGCTGCGCCGGCCGCCGAAGGATGACGAAACCGTCCTGATGCGCCACGCGCAGATCGTCGCGCGTATCGACGCCATCAAGGCGCAATGGCGGGCGGCGGCGGGCGATCTGGAGGCGTTGATCGCCCAGTCCGGCGTCGATAAGCGCAGCTACAGCAGCAAGCACCTGCCGAACTGGCTGAACAAGGTCGGCGAATGGAGCGGGCAGGAGACCCAGGATTACCAACTGCCGAAGGAGCTGGATAAGTTTCGCCAGTCGGTGCTGTTGGATAAGACCAAGAAAGGCGAGCCGCCGCGGCATGCGCTGTTCACGGCGATCGACGAGCTGTTCGATGAACCGTTGACGCTGCGCGACTTGATCATGGCGCGCGCGCTCAGCGAGATCCGCACTTCCATCCAGCAGGAAAAGCGCCAGCGCGCCGAGCTGGGGTTTGACGACCTGCTCAGCCGGTTGGACGGTGCCCTGCAAAGCGGCGGCGGCGAACAGCTGGCGCAGGCGATCCGCCAGCGTTACCCGGTGGCGATGATCGATGAATTCCAGGATACCGACCCGCAGCAGTACCGTATTTTCCAAAAACTTTACGTCGGCCGCCCCGACTGCGGCCTGCTGCTGATCGGCGATCCCAAGCAGGCGATTTACGCCTTCCGCGGCGCCGACATCTTTACCTACATGCGAGCGCGTTCAGAGGTGAGCGCCCACTATACGCTGGAGACCAACTGGCGCTCGTCGCCGTCGATGGTCGCCAGCGTCAATCACCTGTTTTCTCAGGTAGAAAAACCGTTCCTGTTCGGTCAGATTCCCTTTATCGAGGTCAGCGCGGCGGAAAAGAACCAAGGGTTGGCGTTTGACTTGCACGGTAAGTCGCAACCGGCGATGCAGTTCTGGCTGCAGCAGGGGGAAGGCGCCGGTGTAAGTGATTACCAACAGCTGATGGCGCGCCTGTGCGCCACGCAAATTCGCGACTGGCTCAGCGCCGGGCAGCAAGGCCAGGCGTGGCTGCAAGGCGGCAAAGAGCCTCGGCCAGTACAAGCCTCCGATATCACGGTGCTGGTGCGCAGCCGCAATGAGGCGGCATTGGTGCGCGACGCACTGAGCGCGCTGTCCATTCCGTCGGTCTACCTGTCCAACCGCGACAGCGTGTTCGATACCCCGGAGGCCAAAGACCTGCTGTGGTTGCTGCAGGCGGTGCTGGCGCCGGAGCAGGAGCGCACGCTGCGCAGCGCCATGGCCACCGGGCTGATGGGGCTGGACGCGCCGACGCTGGACGGCCTGAGCCGCGATGAGCATGCCTGGGATGCGCTGGTTGATGAGTTCGACAATTACCGCACGCTCTGGCTGCGCCGTGGCGTGTTGCCGATGCTGAGCGAAGTGATGAAAGCGCGCCAGCTGGCGGAGAACCTGCTGGCCAGCGCCGGCGGCGAGCGTCGCTTGACTGACGTACTGCACCTGGGTGAGTTATTGCAGGAAGCGGCGGCGCAGCTCGACAGCGAACATGCGCTGGTGCGCTGGCTGGCGCAGCAGATTGCCCAACCCAACCGCCAGTCCGACAATCAGCAGCTGCGGCTGGAGAGCGATCGGCATCTGGTGCAGGTGATCACCATCCACAAGTCCAAGGGGCTGGAATTCGATCTGGTGTGGCTGCCGTTCGTCGGCAATTTCCGCCAGCAGCAACAGGCGTTGTATCACGATCGCCACAGCTTCCAGGCATTGCTGGATCTCGATGCCAATGAAGAGAGCCAGGCCTGGGCGGAGGAGGAGCGGTTAGCGGAAGACTTGCGTCTGCTGTACGTTGCGCTGACCCGCTCGGTGTACCACTGCAGCATCGGCATCGCGCCGCTGTTCCAGGGCACGCGCAAGAAACAGGGCGAGACCGATCTGCACCGCAGCGCATTGGGTTATCTGGTGCAGGGCGGGCAGGCCGGCGACGCCGTGTATCTGCAGGAGCGGCTACAGCAATTGGCAGGCGGCGGCATTGCGCTGTCGCTGGTGGAACCACCGGATGAGGTGCCCTGGCAGCCCCAGGCGGCGCTGGCCGAAGCGCTGGCAGCGAAAAGCTTTACCCGGCGGATCCAGGATTTTTGGCGGGTGACCAGCTATACCGGTTTGCAACAGCACGGCGCGAGCCTGATGCAGGATCTGCTGCCGCGTCTGGATGTCGACGCCGCCGGCGAGCGGGGGGAGGAGAGTGAGCCAGCGCTCACACCACATACCTTCCCGCGCGGCGCGACGCCCGGTACCTTCCTGCACAGCCTGTTTGAAACGCTGGATTTCACTCAGCCGCTGGACGAACAGTGGCTGCTGGAACAGCTGCAACAGCACGGGTTTGCCGAATACTGGCAGCCGATTTT
>NZ_MJAO01000017.1 GCF_001902635.1 Serratia marcescens
GCCGAGCTTGCGCAGCAGCCCCATCGCCACCGGGCTGAAGTTGGAACGCGGCGACTGCAGCGATTCGCTGCCGCCGTAGCCGAGCAGCATGCCGTCGTCGCTGCTGAACTCGTTGCGCTTGGCGTGGCCGCCGAAGTCGTCGTGGTTATCGATCAGCAAAATGCGCTGCTGTTCGCCCTTCAGCTGCTGCCAGAAACAGGCGGCCGCCAGCCCGCTGATGCCGGCGCCCACCACCACCAGATCGAATTCTTCAACGGCGGGCACGCTGGCGAAATCAAAGGTTTTGCCGTCACGCCCCAACTGGTGCGCATGCTCGAACGAGCCCGGATGGTTGCCCCGCAGCCCGGTCAGCGCCGGCGGGTAGTACAGGGTTTGATTGGCGGTTTGCGGCGACGCGCGCAGGATCTGCAGCGGCGTCAACCCGGCGGCGATAGTGATCGCCACCCCGTTGAGAAAATCGCGTCGGGTGATACCCATATAGGCTTCCTTTCAGTTTTCCCCGTCGCCTTGCAAGCTACAGCGTTGTAGCCTGAAATTCATAGGGGAATATTATTATCATCGACCGGCCGAAGCCGGCCCAAAGGCCGCGCTATTGTGCGGATAATTATTGTAAAATCAATGTTTGAACATCACATGACGAATCGTCGTGTAATCCTCCAGCCCATACATCGACATATCCTTGCCGTACCCCGACAGTTTCTGGCCGCCGTGCGGCATTTCGCTCACCAGCATAAAGTGGGTGTTCACCCAGGTGCAGCCGTATTGCAGGCGGGCGCTTAAGCGATGCGCGCGGCCCACGTCGCGGGTCCATAATGACGACGCCAGCCCGTAGTTGGATGCGTTCGCCCAGGCCAGCACCTGTTCTTCGTCGTCGAACGGCGTCACCGTCACCACCGGGCCGAACACTTCGCGCTGCACGATTTCATCCTCCTGACGCGCACCGGCCAGCAGCGTCGGCTGGAAGTAGTAACCCGGCCCCTTCACCTTCTCGCCGCCGGCCACCACCTGCACGTGCGGCAGCGCTTTGGCCCGCTCGACGAAACCGGCGACCCGTTCCAGATGCTGGGCGGTAATCAATGGCCCCAGCTCGGTGCTCTCGTCGTCCGGCGCGCCGATCTTCAGGCTGGCCACCGCCTCGCCCAGCCGCTTCACCAGTTCGGGATAAATGCTTTTCTGCGCGTAGATGCGGCAGGCGGCAGTGCAATCCTGCCCGGCGTTGTAGAAGCCGAAGCTGCGAATGCCGTCCACCACCTGCTGCAAATCGGCGTCGTCGAACACCAGCACCGGCGCCTTGCCCCCCAGTTCCATATGGGTACGCTTAATGCCCGCGGCGGTGTGGGCGATGATGTGTTCACCGGTGGCGATAGAGCCGGTCAGCGACACCATGCGTACCTTGTCATGCCCGGTCAACCGATCGCCGACGCCGGCGCCGCGGCCGAACAGCACGTTGAGCACGCCTGGCGGGAACAGCCCGGCGGCCAGTTCAGCCAGTTTGAAGGTGGTCAGCGGCGTCTGCTCCGAAGGCTTGATCACCACGCAGTTGCCCGCCGCCAGCGCCGGCGCCAGTTTCCAGGCCGCCATCATCAGCGGGTAGTTCCACGGGGCAATAGAGGCCACCACGCCGAGCGGATCGCGGCGGATCATCGAAGTGTGCCCGGCCAGGTACTCGCCGGCCGCCATACCGTTCAGACAGCGGCTGGCGCCGGCGAAGAAGCGAAACACGTCGGCCACCGCCGGCAGTTCGTCGTTCAACACGCAGTGATAAGGCTTGCCGCAGTTGAGCGACTCCAGCCTGGCGAAGGTCTCGGCATGCTCGTCGATCAGATCCGCCAGCTTCAGCAAATGCTCGGCGCGCTCTTTCGGCGTGGTTTGGCCCCAGGTGGCGAATGCGGCGTCCGCAGCCAGCACCGCGCGATCGACCTGCTCCGGGCTGGCTTCCGCCACCTGCGCGATCACTTCGCCGGTCGCCGGGTTATACACCGGCTGGGTCGCGCCCTGGCCATTTACCAGTTGGCCGTCAATCAACAGTTGGCTTTGCATCGGGTTATCCTTTTATCAGAGGTCGGGTAAGGAAATTATTTGCCGCTGCCGGCGACGCTTTCCCCACCTTTAGTCAGGTAGTAAGCGCCGAGGATCGGCAGCATGGTCAACAGCATCACCGACAGCGCCACCACGTTGGTGATCGGCACGTCGCGCGGGCGACCGAGCTGGTTCAGCAGCCACAGCGGCAGCGTGCGCTCGTGGCCGGCGGTAAAGGTAGTGACGATGATTTCATCGAATGACAGCGCAAACGCCAGCATGCCGCCGGCCAGCAGCGCCGAGCCGAGGTTCGGCAAGATCACATAGCGGAAGGTTTGCCACCCGTCGGCGCCGAGATCCATCGACGCTTCGATCAGGCTGTACGAGGTGCGACGGAACCGGGCGATGACGTTGTTGAACACAATCACCACGCAGAACGTCGCATGGCCGACGACAATGGTCAGGATACCCGGCTCGATGTTCAGCGCCTTGAACGCCGCCAGCAGCGCCAGACCGGTGACGATGCCCGGCAGCGCGATCGGCAGCAGCAACAGCAGCGAAATACTGTCTTTGCCGAAGAAATCGCGCCGATACAGCGCCGCCGCCGCCAGCGTGCCGAGCACCAGCGCGATGGCGGTCGCCAGGCAGGCGACCTGCGCCGACAGCAGCACCGCGTCGATGATGTCCTGCCGCCCGGCGGCGACGTTGAACCAATGCAGCGTAAACCCCTTCGGCGGGAAGCTGAAGGCCGCGTCCTCGGTGTTGAAGGCGTAGATGGCGATGATCGCCAACGGGAAATGCAGGAAGATCAGTCCGCCCCAGGCGGCCAGCTTCAGCCCTAAGGGCGCGCGTTCAGAGTGCATCGAAAGCCCCCAGACGTTTGACGATGGAAAGGTAGATGGCGATCAGGACGATCGGCACCAGCGTAAAGGCCGCGGCCATCGGCATATTGCCGATTGCGCCCTGCTGGGCGTACACCATGCTGCCGATGAAATAGCCCGGCGGCCCCACCAGCTGCGGCACGATGAAATCGCCCAGCGTCAGCGAGAAGGTGAAGATCGACCCGGCGGCGATGCCCGGCACCGCCAGCGGCAAAATGACATGGCGGAAGGTCTGCGCCGGCCGGGCGCCCAGATCCGCCGAGGCATGCAGCAGCGAAGGCGGCAGACGCTCCAGCGCCGCCTGGATCGGCAGGATCATGAACGGCAACCAGATATAGACGAACACCAGAAAACGCCCCAGCCCCGAGGTTGACAGCGTGTTGCCGCCGACGCCGGGCACCGTCAGCAATGAAGCCAACAGCGGCTCCAGCCCTAGGTGCTGCAGGAACCACTGCGCCACGCCGTCTTTCGCCAGCAGCAAGGTCCAGGCGTAGGCCTTGACGATATAGCTGGCCCACATCGGCATCATCACCGCGATGTAAAAGAACGCTTTGACGCGGCCGCTGGTATAGCGCGCCATGTAATAGGCGATCGGGAACGCCAACGCCGCGCTGGCCAGCGACACCAGCACCGCCATCGTCAGCGTGCGCAGGATGATGTCGTAGTTGGCCGGGTTGAACAGCGCCGCGAGGTTGGCGAAGGTCAGATCCGGCGTTACCGCCATGGTGAAATCGTCGAAGGTGTAAAACCCTTGCCACAACAGCGTCAGCAGAGAACCGAGGTAGACCGCGCCGAACCACAGCAGCGGCGGCACCAGCAATAGCAACAGGTACAGCGTCGGCCGGCGGTAGAGCCAGGTCGACAGCGCGCGCACTTTACCGCCGCGCGCCGAGGGGGAGTCGATGCTCATGTCCATCTCACCTCTCCTCCAGCAGCGGCACCATCGCCGCACGCGGCCAGCAGGCGACGATCGGCTGGCCGATCTGCCGCTGTTGCCCTTCGGCGATCCACTGCGGATTGGCCTGGCTGACCAGCAGCTTTTCGCCGCCGTTCAGCGCGATTTCATACCGCGTGGCCGCGCCCTGGTAATGGATTTCCTGCAGCGTGCCCTGCACCTGGATCTCGTCCTGCACCGCGCCGCCGTGTTCCAGCAGGCGGATATGCTCCGGCCGGATCGAGAAGGTCCGGCTTTCACCGAGCAGCCGCTGCGCCAGCTCGCTGCGCACCACGTTGGAGGTACCGACGAACTCGGCGACGAACGGCGTCTTCGGCCGCATGTAAAGCTCGCGCGGCGTATCCACCTGTTCGATGCGACCGTTGTTGAACACCGCCACCCGATCGGACATCGACAGCGCTTCGCTTTGATCGTGGGTGACAAAGATAAAGGTAATGCCCAGCTGGCGCTGCAGCTTCTTCAGCTCGCCCTGCATCTGCTCACGCAGCTTGAGATCCAGCGCGCCGAGCGGTTCGTCCAGCAACAGCACCCGCGGCCGATTGACCAGCGCGCGCGCCAACGCCACGCGCTGACGCTGGCCGCCCGAGAGGTGTGCGGGCTTGCGTTCGGCGACGAAACCGAGCGCCACGCTCTCCAGCGCCTCTTGCGCCCGCGCCAGCCGCTCGCGTTTGGCGACGCCCTTCACCATCAGGCCGTAGGCGACGTTTTCCAGCACCGACATGTGCGGGAACAGCGCATAATCCTGAAACACGGTGTTCACGTCGCGCTGATACGGCGGCAGGTTGGCGGCTTCCTGGCCGTGAATGCGAATCGAGCCGGAGGTAAGTTGTTCAAAGCCGGCGATCAGGCGCAGGCAGGTGGTTTTGCCCGAGCCGGACGGCCCGAGCATGGAGAAAAATTCCCCATCCTGAATGTCGATGGATACCCGATCCACGGCGCGAACATCGCCGAAAGTCCGCGAAACATCGATGAATTGCACGGCAATGGTCATTTTCTGTGCTCCATACTGATGTAATTCGGGCGCAGCGGGCTGCGCCCCGCGGCTTAGCGGCCGCCCATGATGGCGATGTAATCCTGGGTCCAGCGGCTGTACGGCACGAACTTGCCGCCCTGCGCCTGTGGCGTTTTCCAGAAGGCGATTTTGTCGAACTGGTTGAAACCGTTGGTTTCGCAGCCCTTCTCACCCAGCAGCGTGCTAGCCTTGCAGCCCGCCGGCGAAGCCGGTACCGAACCGAACCAAGCCGCCACGTCGCCCTGCACCTTCGGCTCCAGCGACCAGTTCATCCACTGATAGGCGCAGCTCGGGTGTTTGGCGTCGGCATGCAGCATGGTGGTGTCCGCCCAACCGGTCACGCCTTCTTTCGGGAATACGGTGGCGATCGGCTGGCCCTCGCCCTTCAGGGCGTTGGCCTGATACGGCCAGGCGCTGGAAGCCACCACGCCTTCGTTTTTAAAGTCGCTCATCTGCACCGATGTGTCGTGCCAATAGCGGTGGATCAGCGCGTGCTGGCTGCGCAGCAGTTTCAGCGCCGCCTGATACTGCTCTTCGTTGAGCTGATAAGGATCGCTGATGCCGAGCTGCGGCTGGGTGGCCTTCAGGAACAGCGCTGCGTCGGCGATGTAGATCGGGCCGTCGTAAGCCTGCACCCGGCCCTGGTTGCTCTTGCCGTCCGACAGGTTCTGCTGCTGGAAGATCACCGCCCAACTGTCCGGCGGCGTCGGGAAGGTTTTGGTGTTATACATCAGCAGGTTCGGCCCCCACTGATACGGCGTGCCGTAGGTTTTGCCGTCCACGGTGTACCAGGCGCCGTTCAGCAAACGCGGATCGACATTCTTCCAGTTCGGGATCAGCGCGGTATTGATTGGCTGTACCCGCTTGCCGAAGATCAAACGCAGCGAGGCGTCGCCGGAGGCGGTCACCAGATCGTAGCCACCCTTGGCCATCAGGCTGACCATTTCATCGGAGGTGGCGGCGGTCTTCACGTTCACCGCGCAGCCGGTTTGCTTTTCAAACTGGGTGACCCAGTCGTAGTTTTTATCGGACTGGCCGCGTTCGATGTAGCCAGGCCAGGCGATGATGTCCAACCGGCCTTCGCCTTTGCCCAGCGACTGCGGCAGATCGGCCGCCTGGGCCAGGCCGCACAGCACGGCGAGACAGAGCGCGGAGACGGTCGTGGTGACTGCGGTAGTTTTTCTCATCGTAATTACCCCTGTGTTGCTTATCGGTGTACGGCAGGGAACGGCTGCCGCCTGATTTTTCTTTATAGAACCGCTAGAAGCTGGCTTTGAACTTCGCCATAACGTGCCTGACAACGCTGTAATCCTGCAGCGAATCGCTGGACAGATCCTTGCCGTAGCCGGAGCGCTTCAGGCCGCCGTGTGGCATCTCGCTCGCCAAGGTGAAATGGGTGTTGATCCAGGTGCTGCCGTACTGCAGATGGGCGGCGATGTGCAGCGCCCGGTCGATATTTTGCGTCCACACCGACGAAGCCAGGCCGTATTCCGAGTCGTTGGCCCACTCGACCGCCTGCTCCAAGTGCTCGAAGCGCGTGACGCTGACCACTGGGCCAAACACCTCGCGCTGAACGATTTCGTCGCTTTGCAGGCAGCCCGCCAGCAGGGTCGGCTGGTAGTAGAACCCCGGCCCGGAGTGGGCCGCGGCGCCGGTGATCAATTCGATATGCGGTTGGCTGAGCGCCCGTTCGACAAAGCTGGCGACGCGATCGCGCTGGCGGGCGCTTATCAGCGGGCCGATCTCGTTGTCCTGGTCGCGCTTGCGGGCGAAGCGCAGGCTGGCGACCGCCTCGCCCAGCGCGTCCACCAGTTTGGGATAGATGCCCGCCTGCGCGTAGATGCGGCAGGCGGCGGTGCAGTCCTGGCCGGCGTTGTAATAGCCGTAGGTGCGAATGCCGTTGACCACTTCGTCGAGATCGGCGTCGTCGCAGACGATCACCGGCGCCTTCCCCCCCAGCTCCAGGTGGGTGCGTTTGACGCTTTTGGCCGCCGCCTGCAGGATTTTTTGCCCGGTCACGATATCGCCGGTGACCGACACCAGCCGCACCTGCGGGTGGCCCACCAGCTGGCTGCCGACCCCTTCGCCGCCGCCGTAGACGATATTCAGCACGCCCGGCGGCAGGATCTCCTGCAGCGCCGGCACCAGCGCCAGAATGGTCAGCGGCGTATGTTCGGACGGTTTGAACACCACGGTATTGCCCGCCGCCAGCGCCGGCGCGATCTTCCACGCCGCCATCATCAGCGGATAATTCCAGGGGGCGATCGAGGCGACCACGCCGATCGGATCGCGGCGGATCATCGAGGTGTGGCCCGGTACATACTCGCCGGCCAGCTGCCCTTGCTGAGTGCGCACCGCGCCGGCGAAGAAGCGGAACACGTCGACCGCCGCCGGCAGATCGTCATTGAGCGCCTGATGCAGCGGTTTGCCGCAGTTGAGGGCTTCCAGCTGCGCCAGCTGCGGCGCCTGCCGCTCGATGGCATCGGCGATGCGCAGCAACAGGGCAGCGCGCTGAGCCGGCGTAGTGCGTGACCAGTGGCCGAACGCCTGCTGCGCGGCCTTCACCGCGCTGCCGACCTGCGCCGAAGAGGCTTCGGTAAGGGCGATCAGCGTCTCGCCGTTGGCCGGATTGACGATGCACTCCTGCTGGCCTTCGCCGTCGACAAGCTGACCGTTAATGAACTGCTGACAGGACAAACCTGAGAGAACCTGCACATCTGCCATCGCCTGACGCCCCTAAGTGACAAAAACGTTAACCAAATGTGAATAAGTTAGTTTTAATCAGCCTAAGCGAGCCTCTGGCGGGCAACAAATTCTAAATACTGAACGCCGCGTTCGATTAAATCGAATGCTTAAGCCCGGCGGCGTATTTACTGCCGTTCTCGCGCGCGATGGTGAGGAACGGCGTCACCAGCTCCGGCCGCGCGCTGCCGCGCCGCCATGCCAGCCCGATATCCAGCGGCTCCAGCAGATCGTCCAGCTTGCGCGCTTCGATCATGTTGCCCTCCAGCGACCAGGCACGGTACGCCATGTCCGGCTGGATGGAGACCCCCATTCCCGCCGCCACCAGGCTGCGCACCGCTTCGGTCGAGGCGGTCTTCATGGCGATCTCCGGCTTCAGCCCGGCGCGCGACCAGATACGCCGCGCGTGCACGTCCATTTCATCGGCGTTGAGCTGGATCAGCGGCTGTTTGGCCACGTCCGCCAGGCTGATGCTTTCGTGCTCCAGCAGCGGATGCAGCGGCGGCAGCCACAGGCGATACGGCGAGTGCATCAGCACCTCGGTCTGCAGCGCGTCGCGGTCTTCGATGTTCGACAGGATCAGCACGCCGATGTCGATCTCGCCGCTGACCAGCAGGTGCTCGATATACGGGCGCTCGTCTTCGACCACCTGCACGGTGACGTTGGGATAGGCCGATTTAAAGCGCGTGAGCAGCTCCACCAGGAAGTAGCCGGCCACCAGGCTGGTGACGCCGATGGTCAGCTTACCGGTCAGGCTTTCGGTGCCGATCTGCAGGCTGCGCTTGGCGTTGTCCACCGTCGCCAGGATCAGATACGACTGGCGCAGGAACTGATGCCCCTGATGGGTCAGCGTCATGCCCTTGGCGTGGCGATCGAACAGCCGCACGCCGATCTCGGTTTCCAACTGCTGGATCGCCAGCGTCAGCGAAGACTGGGAGACAAACACCGCCTGGGCACCGGCGGAGATCGACCCGGTTTCAGCCACCGCGATGAAGTGGCGGATTTGGCGTAACGTCATCATCCCCATCGCCTTTCAAGCCGCTGCGTTGTTGTCTGCGTTCTATTACGTGGCCCATCCGTAGGCCACGCCCTAACGGGCCGCTGCAAGCAGCGTTCAAATCTGCTCCCGGCAGATTTGTCCCCCCAGTCACTTACTTGAGTAAGCTCCTGGGGATGCACGCCCTTACCGCCTAGCCGCAACTTGAAATTCATTGGGGATCACCTCAATCAAGATAGTTAGATTGATTGTAGATCCCGCGAGAAAAGCGATCGGGAAAAGTGTCAAAAACGCGATAGCGTTCGCTTTTTTAGAATGCTAGTGATGAAAATGACCAGAATTATGGAGAGGTCGGGAGATGTTCACGGAGATTGAAGGCGTAGCGAGCGCCGGCCAGATTGGGCACGGCCAGCGCGCAGGGCCCGGAGCGTACACGGAGTACGTGAGGAGGCCGAGCACTGCCCAGGCTCAAGCTGGCGGTGCTCGGTAGACGATCACATTAAATCGCTTCTTCGTCCTGCTCGCCGGTACGGATGCGTACCACGCGCGCCACGTCGAAGACGAAGATTTTGCCGTCGCCGATCTTGCCGGTCTGCGCGGTCTGCATGATGGTTTCCACGCAGGTGTCGACGATGTCGTCGGCCACCACGATCTCGATCTTCACCTTAGGCAGAAAATCGACCATGTACTCGGCGCCGCGGTACAGCTCGGTGTGGCCCTTCTGGCGGCCGAAGCCTTTCACTTCGGTGACCGTCATGCCGGTGATGCCCACTTCGGCCAGCGCTTCGCGGACGTCATCCAGTTTGAACGGCTTGATAATAGCGTCGATCTTTTTCATCTTCTTTCCTCGCGCCTACCCACTAGGCTATTTTTCTGGTCATCTTGCGCCTGGGCAGCGCTCGGGCTCCTCACGTACTCCGTGTACGCTCCGGGCCCTGCGCGCTGTCCGTGCCCAAACTGACGGCGACAATGACGCCTATTGAATAGGCGTTTCAATTACCAATTTTTGCGGCCAAAACCGGATGTGATGGGATAGCGGCGGTCTTTGCCGAAGTTACGGGCGGTAATACGCGGCCCGACGGCGGCCTGACGCCGCTTGTATTCGTTGATGTCCACCAGGCGGATCACCTTGCGCACGATCGCTTCGTCGAACCCTTCGGCCACCAGATCGGCGACCGACTTGTCGCGCTCAACGTAACCTTCCAGGATCGCGTCCAGGATATCGTACGGCGGCAGGCTGTCCTGATCGACCTGATCCGGCGCCAGTTCGGCGGACGGCGGACGATCGATCACCCGCTGCGGGATCACGTAGGAGACGGTGTTACGGTATTCGGACAGCTTGAACACCAGCGTTTTCGGCACGTCTTTCAGCACGTCGAAGCCGCCGGCCATATCGCCGTACAGCGTGGCGTAACCCACCGCCATTTCGCTCTTGTTGCCGGTGGTCAGCACGATACTGCGGCGTTTGTTGGACAGCGCCATCAGCATCACCCCGCGGCAGCGCGCCTGCAGGTTTTCTTCGGTGGTATCGCGTTCGGTGCCGGCGAACATCGGCGACAGCTGGCCCATAAAGGCGTCGAACATCGGCTCGATGGAGACGATATCGAACTCCACGCCGAGGATTTCCGCCTCTTCCTTGGCGTCGGCGATACTGATATCCGCGGTATAGCGGAACGGCATCATCAGCGCCTGCACCTTGTCTTTGCCCAACGCATCCACGGCAATCGCCAGCGTCAGCGCCGAGTCGATACCGCCGGACAGCCCCAGCACCGCGCCTTTAAAGCCGTTTTTGGTCACGTAGTCGCGCACCGCCAGCACCAGCGCCTGGTACACCTGCGCCAGCTGCGACAGCTCAGCGGCCGGATCGGCCATCGGCGCCACGTTCAGTTCATTGAATTCCACCCGCGTGACCTGCTCAGCGAAGGCCGCCAGACGGTGGGTCATGGCGCCGGCGGCGTCGAAGACCTTGGAGCAACCGTCGAAGATCAGCTCATCTTGGCCGCCGATCTGGTTAAGGTACACCAGCGGCAGTTGGGTGCGCTGGCAGTGGCCGGCCATCAGCGTTTTGCGGATATACGGCTTTTCACGGTTATACGGCGAGGCGTTGATCGACAGGATGATCTCCGCGCCGGCCGCCTTGGCGGCGTCGATCGGTTCCGGGAACCACAGATCTTCGCAAATCAGCAGGCCCAAACGGTAGCCTTTCAGCTCCACCACACAGGTGTCGCTGCCGGCGTGGAAATAGCGCTTCTCATCGAACACGCCGTAGTTCGGCAACTGTTGCTTGAAGTAGCGGGTCAGCAGGCGGCCTTCGGAGAACAGCGACAGTGCGTTGTACAGCTTGTCGCCTTCGCGCCACGGGTGGCCGACCAGGATCGCCGTTTCGGTGGAGGCCTGTTGCAGACGCAGCAGCTGCGCGTCGCAGCGCTGGTAGAAGTCATTGCGATACAGCAGGTCTTCCGGCGGATAGCCGGACAGCGCCAGTTCGGTGAACATGACCAGATCGGCTCCCGCCTTCTGCTGCTCCTGCACAATTTGCAACATGCGTTCGGTGTTGCCTTCAATGTCGCCGACCAGCAGGTTCAACTGGGCCAGGGCGATGGAAAGTGATCTGCTCATTGTTTACGATCCCGCTTAATACGTTCCATAGTGCTTTACGCCGGGGCGCGCCGCGGCGAAGAGAACGGAGTGTAAATCATTCCGCCGGATTTGTTGAGAACCTGCGTGGCAGGCACCGGCGGGAAACTGTCATTCTTTAAAATCGTTGGCGTCCAGCTCGTGGCGCGACAGCAATTTGTAAAACTCGGTGCGGTTGCGGCCCGCCATGCGTGCGGCCTGGGTCACGTTACCCTTGGTGATCTGCAGCAGCTTGCGCAGATAGTGCAATTCGAACTGGTTGCGCGCTTCGGCGAAGGTCGGCAGCGCGGTGTTTTCCCCTTCCAGCGCCTGCTCCACCAGCGCTTCGCTAATCACCGGCGCCGAGGTCAGCGCCACGCACTGCTCGATGACGTTGACCAGCTGGCGCACGTTGCCCGGCCAACTGGCAGTCATCAACCGCTTCATGGCGTCGGTCGAGAAACTGCGCACGAACGGTTTATGCCGCTGAGCCGCTTCGCGCAACAGATGATTAGCCAGCAGCGGGATATCTTCGGCACGTTCGTTGAGCGCCGGGATCTTCAGGTTCACCACATTGAGGCGGTAGTAGAGATCTTCACGGAACTCGTTCTTCGCCATCGCCTTCTGCAGATCGCGGTGGGTGGCGGAGAGGATGCGCACGTCGATGTCCAGATCGCGGTTGCTGCCCAGCGGGCGCACCTTGCGCTCCTGCAGCACGCGCAACAGCTTCACCTGCAGCGACAGCGGCATATCGCCGATCTCGTCGAGGAACAGCGTGCCGCCCGCCGCCGCCTGGAACAGCCCTTCACGGCTGCTGACCGCGCCGGTGAAAGCGCCTTTGGCGTGGCCGAACAGTTCGGACTCCAACAGCTGCTCCGGCAGCGCGCCGCAGTTGATGGCGATGAACGCCTTGCCGGCGCGCGGGCTGGCGGCGTGGATCGCCTGCGCCAACACCTCTTTACCGGTGCCGCTCTGGCCGTTAATCAGCACGCTGACGTCGGACTGCGCCACCATTTTCACCTGTTCGAGCAGGCGCAACATCAACGGGCTGCGGGTAACGATATCTTCCCGCCAGGCGTCGTCGCCGGCCGGCGACGACAGCGACAGCGCTTCATCGATGGCCTTGTACAGCGCATCGCGATCCACCGGCTTGGTAAGGAAGCTGAACACCCCCTGCTGGGTGGCGGCCACCGCATCGGGAATTGAACCGTGGGCGGTGAGAATGATCACCGGCATGCCCGGTTGATGCTTCTGGATCTCGGCGAACAGCGCCATGCCGTCCATCTCATCCATGCGCAAGTCGCTGATCACCAGATCGATCTGTTCGCGCGCCAACAGGCGCAGCGCTTCTTGGCCACTTTCGGCGGTGGTGACGTGGAACCCTTCGCTGGTCAAACGCATGCCTAACAGCTTCAGCAGGCTGGGATCGTCGTCAACCAAGAGCAGGTTGGCCGGTTTGCGTGCGGTCATTGCGCGTGGGACTCCTTATTGGCAGGGTGCGGCGTATAGGTGTCTTCCGGTTCAACCGGCAGCGCAGTGCCCTTTTCCGGTTCATCCTCAGACTCTGCGCCCTTGGCGGCCGTACCGCTTTTACCACCAGCCTCGCTTTTTAGCTGGCCTGCGCTGTTTTCCGGGATCTCCCCTTGCAGCTGCTTGCGCGAAGAGAGCTGACGCTCGATATCGGTCAGGTTCTCCAGCTTGCGCGAGGTGTCCTGCAACTGCGATTGCAGACGCGCCTGGTTCTGGCGCAGCGAATCGATCTGGCTGTCGCTGCTCTCCTGCAGATGCTGGTAGCGCGCTTTTTCATCGAACAAGGTGATCTGCAGCGTCTGCTGCTGACGCCACAGCTGCATCAGCGGGCGCAGCGAACCGGGAACTTCCATCCGATAGCTGTTGATCCGATCGATCATCTGGCGGCGTTCACCCGACGTCGGTTGCGCGCTGCCCAGCAGAATGCTTTGTTTGAAAATGCCGGACCAGCTGTCTCCCGGCACGGTTTGCGCCAGCGCGCGCGCCTGGGTCGAGCCGATACGATCGGCGCAGTCCATCGCGCGCAGCCAGTAGAGTGAGTTATCCAGCGCGTCCTTGTCGTCCAATTGCCACAGGGTATCGCAAGCCGCGGTGCGGTAATCGATCACCTTGGTATCCGGGATCGCTTCTTGCCGCTGGGGGCTCAACCCGCCGCTGACGGCGCGATCGACACAGCCCGCCAGCAACAGCGGCATAAACAAAACGGCGCCCAACCAGCGGGTCGGGCGTTTGCCGAGCGGCGCTCTGTGCGTGGCACGCGGTGAACGTTCGGTCTGTGAGAGACGAAGGCGTTTAGACCATGTGTACATTATTTATTCATTCTCGGCGGTTAACGGCAGTTCAATGCGGAAGCAAACGTCTGCACCGGCGACCGTCGCCAGTTGCAGCTCACCGCGCATGCGGCGGATACAGTCCTGAGCGATGCTCAACCCCAGTCCGCTTCCTTTTACCGCCCCTTTTCGCTGGTGACTACCCTGGAAAAAAGGCTCGAAAATCATGGCTCTTTCAGCCTCGGGGATCGGCGTGCCGGTATTGGCGACGTCGATTTGCACCCGTTGTCCAACCTGACGGCTGCGGATCCAAATGTTACCGGATTCCTTGCCGTAGTGCACCGCATTGGAGTAGAGATTATCCAGTACGCGCATTAATAGCGTAGGCTCTGCCCAGCAGATTTCCGCCTCCAGCGAAATTTCGGTGGCGATCATTTTCGCCCGCGCCGGCAAACTGTGCGCGGCGACTACCAGATCGACCATCTCGCGCAGCTCGACGTTCTCGTGTTCCGCCGGGCCATCGGCCAGTTTGCGGTTGTAATCCAGCAACTGTTCAATCAACTGCTGCAGATGGCGGCTACTGTTGTCGAGGATCGCCACCACCTCTTTCTGATCGGAAGTGAGCGGCCCCGCCACCTCGTCGGCCAGCAGTTCGGTGCCTTCGCGCATGCTGGCCAGCGGCGTTTTCAACTCGTGCGAGATATGGCGCAAGAACTCGTGGCGCTGCGACTCCAGCCACGCCAGCCGTTCACTCAGCCAGATGATGCGCTGCGCCAGCGAACGCAGCTCGCGCGGCCCCTTGAACGACGCAGTGCTGCCCAGCGCGCGCCCTTCTCCCAGGCGGTTGATCATCCGCTCCACGGCCTTGACCGGCCCGATGATCATGCGGGTAAACAGCACCACCAGCAGCACGCTGACCAGGAACAGCAGCAGCGCCTGCCAGCCGAAGAACTGGCCGCGTTCGGCGATGGCCTGTTGCAACTGTTGACCGCGCGAGAACACCACCGCGCGCGTGGCCTGCACCATTTCGGCATTGGATCGCGAGAACGACTCGAGTAAGGCGGAAGCGTCTTTGTCCGGCCCGCTGTTTTGGCATTTGATCGCCGCCAGCTGAGTCAGCAGCTGACGCAGCGTTTGGTAGTAGCGCTCATCCGGCAGAATCGGCGCGTGGGCGTCCAGCATCTGCGAATACTGCTTGCGCTGGTTTTGGTACAGCTTCTGCAGCGTGGGATCGACCAGCACGCAATATTGACGATAGCTACGCTCCATCTCCAGCGCCACGCTGGTCATCGCCTCGCTGCGCCGCGCATCCGCCAACGTGGTACGGTTGATGTCCGCCGCCTGCGCGCTGAGGTGATCCAGGCTCTGGTACGCCTGGTAGGCCAGCACCAGCAGCGGCAACAGCACCAACAGGAACGCCAGCAGCACCAGTTGCCGCAGCGAACGTGGGAACAAACGCCATTTTTTCAACGAAATCATCTCACTCTCTCAGTGTCTGTCACGATGCTAACTGACTCGCCGGAAAGAGAAAAGCCCAGCAAGGGAGAATCCTGGAACTGCGCGCACAGGCCCGGCCTGCCGACGGCATGCGGCATCAGAAAAAGAGATCGGAACGAAGGTAAAAATCTTTGGATGGCGTCTGCATTCGAGGGCATAGGCAACGAAACAGGGATAAGCGCAGCGTTGAGAATTGACGCCGGGGCAAGAAGTTTGCCCCGCCGCAAGGAAAGTGTGGATGCCCTTGAATCTCGTCCCCGGGGTGATGTAGCGCAGCGGCTGGCATCGAACAGGACGAATAGCATCCGTAAGTATCCTGGATTGATGAACCCTTCATCACAGTTGGATACAGGCGGTGCCTCACTCCACGTGTCGCCCGATGCTTGATAAAGCCGCTTGCGCAGTCTGTTATCGGTTTGGTTGGACGATAGGCACCATTTCTTTGGCATCATTCGGAGGCTTATGAGGCGATTTGCCGTCTAATTACGGCGCCGTCATAAAAAGTTGAATGAGCAGCCGCCGAGAATAATGCACGTTGCGTGCCAACTTTGCAATAAAAATCACAACGCAATGATTTTATTTAAAAATAAAACAAAAATCATAATCTCACTCCCTCATTGCGCGCCGGTTGGCGATGAAAAAAACACCACCCTGTCGCCAAACACAGACAACTAAAGCCAAACTCGCTTACCACCAATAAAATCAATAAATTAAATGTCGCCATTTGGCGACACGGAAAATAGCCCTTGTCGCAAAAAGCAGACACTACCGCCCAACGGCGAACATCGGCCACAAAAAAGGGCGCAATTGCTTGCGCCCTCTGTACGGTGGAGGCCATTTTAGCCCAGTTGTTTACGGGCGTTGCGGAACATGCGCATCCACGGGCTGTCCTCGCCCCACTCTTCCGGGTGCCAGGAGTTGCTGACGGTGCGGAACACGCGTTCCGGGTGCGGCATCATCACCGTGGCACGCCCGCTGGCGCTGGTCACGGCGGTAATGCCGTTCGGCGAACCGTTCGGGTTGGCCGGGTAAGCTTCCGTCACCTGACCGGCGTTATTGACGAAACGCAGTGCCACCAGGCCGTGGCTTTCCAGCGCCGCCAGATGTGCCGCATCGCGCACTTCGACAAGCCCTTCACCGTGGGAAACGGCAATCGGCATACGCGAGCCGGTCATACCCTGCAGGAACAGCGACGGGCTGGCCGCCACTTCCACCAGGCTGAAGCGCGCCTCGAAACGATCCGACAGGTTGCGCACGAAGCGCGGCCAGTGTTCGGCCCCCGGGATCAGCTCGCGCAGGTTCGACATCATCTGGCAGCCGTTGCACACGCCCAACGCCAGCGTCTGCGGACGGTGGAAGAACGCTTCGAACTCATCGCGCACCCGCTCGTTGAACAGGATAGACTTCGCCCAGCCTTCGCCGGCGCCCAGCACATCGCCGTAAGAGAAACCGCCGCAGGCCACCAGCGTGTGGAAATCCTGCAGATCGCGGCGCCCCGCCAGCAGATCGCTCATGTGCACGTCCACCGCGTCAAAGCCGGCACGGTGGAACGCCGCTGCCATTTCAACGTGGGAGTTCACCCCCTGCTCGCGCAGCACCGCCACTTTCGGGCGAGCGCCCTTGGCGATGTACGGCGCAGCGATGTCTTCCTGCGGCGCAAAGCTCAGCTTCACGTTCAGGCCGGGATCTTGTTCGTCCTGCTTGGCATGATGTTCCTGATCGGCGCACGCCGGGTTGTCGCGCAGACGCTGCATCTGCCAAGTGGTTTCCGCCCACCAGGTGCGCAGCGTATTGCGGCTTTCGCTGTACAGCGCCTTGCCGTGTTGGTTGATGACGAAACGATCGCCGGCCTGCGCGCTGCCGATGTGATGCACGTTGTCGGTCAGACCATGCTGAGCGAACGCCTGCTTCACGTCGTCGAGACGTTCGGCGCTCACCTGGATCACCGCACCCAACTCTTCGTTGAACAGCACCGCCAGCGCATCGTCGCCGAGGCCGTCGAGATTAACTTCCACGCCGCAGTGACCGGCGAAGGCCATCTCCGCCAGCGTCACCAGCAGGCCACCGTCGGCGCGGTCGTGATAAGCCAGCAGCGCGCGATCGGCCACCAGCTGCTGCATGGCGTTGAAGAAGCCCGCCAGCTGCGCGACGTTGCGCACGTCGGCCGGCTTGTCGCCCAGTTGGCGATAAACCTGCGCCAGCGCGGTGGCGCCCAGGGCGTTATGGCCATTGCCGAGATCGATCAACAGCAGCGCACTGTCGCCTTTATCGGTACGCAGCTGTGGCGTCATGGTGTGGCGCACATCTTCCACGCGGGCGAAGGCGGTGATGACCAGCGACAGCGGCGACGTCATCTCACGCTGTTCGTTACCTTCCTGCCAGCGGGTTTTCATCGACATGGAGTCTTTGCCCACCGGAATGGTGATACCCAGCGCCGGGCACAGCTCTTCACCCACCGCTTTCACCGCTTCGTACAGGCCGGCATCTTCACCCGGGTGGCCGGCGGCGGCCATCCAGTTGGCGGACAGCTTCACGCGTTTCAGGCTGCCGATTTCCGTGGCGGCCAGGTTGGTCAGCGCTTCCCCGACCGCCAGGCGACCGGAGGCGGCAAAGTCCAGCAGCGCCACCGGCGCACGTTCGCCGATCGACATCGCTTCGCCGTAATAGCTGTCCAGGCTGGCGGTGGTGACCGCACAGTCGGCCACCGGGATCTGCCACGGGCCGACCATCTGGTCGCGCGCCACCATACCGGTAACGGTACGGTCGCCGATGGTGATCAGGAAGGTTTTCTCCGCGACGGCCGGCAGATGCAGCACGCGTTTCACCGCGTCGGCCAGCGTGATGTTCTCGCGCTGCACCGCCTGGCCGCGCGCCTGCAGACGGGTAACGTCACGGGTCATCTTCGGCGTCTTGCCGAGCAGCACGTCCAGCGGCATGTCGATCGGTTGGTTGTCGAAGTGACGGTCGGAAAGCAGAAGGTGCTGTTCTTCGGTCGCTTCGCCGATCACCGCGTAAGGTGCGCGCTCGCGGCGGCAGATCTCGTCGAACTGCGCCATCTGCGCCGGGGCGATCGCCATCACGTAACGTTCCTGCGATTCGTTGCACCACACTTCCAGCGGGCTCATGCCCGGTTCGTCGTTGAGGATGTCGCGCAGTTCGAAACGGCCGCCGCGGCCACCGTCGCTCACCAGCTCCGGCATGGCGTTGGACAAGCCGCCGGCGCCGACGTCATGAATAAACAGAATTGGGTTCTGGTCGCCCAGCTGCCAGCAGCGGTCGATCACTTCCTGACAGCGGCGCTCCATTTCCGGGTTGTCGCGCTGCACCGAAGCGAAGTCCAGATCGGCGTCGGACTGGCCGGAAGCCATCGATGACGCCGCGCCGCCGCCCAGGCCGATATTCATCGCCGGGCCGCCCAGCACCACCAGCTTGGCGCCGACGGTGATTTCCCCTTTCTGCACGTGATCGGCACGGATGTTGCCGATGCCGCCCGCCAGCATGATCGGTTTATGGTAGCCGCGCAGCTCGACGCCGTTATGGCTGTTGACGCGCTCTTCATAGGTACGGAAGTAGCCCAGCAGCGCCGGACGACCGAATTCGTTGTTGAACGCCGCGCCGCCCAGCGGGCCTTCGGTCATGATATCCAGCGCGGTGACGATGCGTTCCGGCTTGCCGAAATCCTGCTCCCACGGCTGTTCAAAGCCGGGAATGCGCAGGTTGGACACCGAGAAGCCCACCAGACCGGCCTTCGGCTTGGCGCCGCGGCCGGTGGCGCCCTCGTCGCGGATCTCGCCGCCGGAGCCGGTCGCGGCGCCCGGCCACGGCGAGATCGCCGTCGGGTGGTTGTGAGTTTCCACCTTCATCAGGATGTGCGCTTCTTCCTGATGGTAATCGTACTTGCCGTTCTCCGGCGCGGCGAAGAAGCGGCCGACCTGCGAGCCTTCCATCACCGCGGCGTTGTCTTTATAAGCCGACAGCACATAGTCCGGCGTCTGCTCATAGGTGTTCTTGATCATTTTGAACAGCGATTTAGGCTGCTGTTCGCCGTCGATGATCCAATCGGCGTTGAAAATCTTGTGGCGGCAGTGCTCGGAGTTGGCCTGCGCGAACATATAGAGTTCGATATCCGTCGGGTTGCGCCCCAAACCGGTAAAGGCATTCAGCAGGTAGTCGATCTCGTCTTGCGCCAGCGCCAGGCCGAGCCGGACGTTGGCCTGCTCCAGCGCGGTACGCCCTGCGCCCAGCACGTCGACCGACTGATACGGCGCCGGCTGATGGTGCGCGAACAGCTGTTCGGCCTGTTGCAGCTCGCTGAAGACGGTTTCCATCATGCGATCGTGCAACAGCGCGGCGAGCTGGCGCCATTGAGCTTCCGTCAGCTCAGGTGCCTTGACGTAGAACGCCAGGCCGCGCTCCAGGCGCACCACCTGTTGCAAACCGCAGTTGTGGGCGATGTCGGTGGCTTTGGAAGACCAGGGAGAAATGGTGCCCGGACGCGGCGTTACCAGCAGCAGCCGGCCTTCGGGGGCGTGTTCGGCGAGAGAAGGACCGTACTTGAGCAGCCGCTGAAGTTTGGCGTGTTCTTCGGCACTTAGCGGTGCGCTAACATCGGCAAAGTGGACGTACTCGGCGTAGATATCACTGACGGGCAGGTGGGCTTCCTGGCAACGGGACAGCAGTTTGGTAATGCGAAAAGCCGATAAAGCGGGCGAACCACGCAGAATTTCCATAATCAAAGTTCTCTCGTCTTCGAAGCGACGGATAAGACGCTTCATTGGGCGCAACAGGGGAAAACGCGCGTCATTATAGAGAATCCTCGCCGCCGACGAAACCGTTTGCGTAGGGATTATTGATAAAAGCGTGCCGCACCGTCGAATTGTCATAACGTGTCAATAAAGTTGCACACTGGCGTTTTGTTGCGCAAAATGCCCCCCGCACTGGTGATTTAACCATGAGAAAAGTCGCGGTTGTCATCGCCGGTGTACCTGTGCCACCACTGGATAACTATTTGAAACGTCTTAAAATAAACTACATCCTCATCGGCGTTGTCACCCTGCTTCTGGCTCTCGCTCTGTGGCCCAATATCACCTGGCGCAGCGGCCAGGGCGGGCAACTCCAGGAGATCATTTCCCGCGGCGAGTTGCGTATCAGCACGCTGAATTCACCGCTGACCTATTTCAACACCAAGCAAGGGCCGGGTGGGCTCGACTACGAACTGGCGAAACGCTTCGCCAACTACCTCGGGGTGAAGCTGGTGGTGATCCCCCATAAGAACATCAATGATCTGTTCGACGATCTGGACGACGACGACGCCGACCTGCTGGCAGCCGGCCTGATCTACAACCAGGAGCGCCTCAGCCGTGCGCGCACCGGCCCGGCCTACTATTCCGTTTCCCAACAGCTGGTGTACCGGCTGGGCACCCCGCGGCCGAAAAGCTTCGCCGACATTAAAGGCAAGCTGGCGGTTGCCTCCGGTTCCGCGCACGTCAGCACGCTAAAGCAGCTCAAACAGGATAAATACCCGGATCTCGCCTGGGAGTCTTCGAGCGATCTCACCTCCAAAGAGCTGTTGGAACGGGTTGCTGACGGCAAGCTGGACTACACCCTCGGCGATTCGGTGACCATCGCGTTGCTGCAGCGCATCCATCCACAGCTGGCAGTGGCGTTCGACGTCACCGATGAAGAGCCGGTCACCTGGTATATGAAACGCGACGGCGACGACAGCCTGTACGCGGCGATGCTGGATTTCTACAGCCAGATGGTGGATGACGGCACCCTGGCGCGGCTGGAAGAGAAGTACCTCGGCCACGTCGGCAGCTTCGACTATGTGGATACCAAAACCTTCCTGTCGGCCATCGACTCGGTGCTGCCCAACTTCCGGCCGCTGTTCGAGAAGCACGCCAACGAAATCGACTGGAAGCTGCTGGCGGCCATCGCCTATCAGGAATCGCACTGGAACCCGCAGGCCACCTCGCCCACCGGCGTGCGCGGCCTGATGATGCTGACCCGCGCCACCGCCGACGGTTTGGGCGTCAACGACCGTCTCGATCCAGAAGAGAGTATTCAGGGCGGCGCGCTCTATCTGCAGCGACTGATGGCCAAGGTGCCGGACAGCGTGCCGGAAGACGAGCGCATCTGGTTCTCGCTGGCGGCCTACAACATGGGCTGGGGCCACATGCTGGACGCGCGTAAGCTGACCAAAACGCAGAAAGGCAATCCGGACAGCTGGGTCGACGTTAAACAGCGCCTGCCGATGCTGAGCCAAAAGCGCTACTACCCGCAGTTGACCTACGGCTATGCGCGCGGGCGCGAAGCCTACAACTATGTGGAAAACATCCGCCGCTACCAGGTGAGCCTGGTGGGCTATCTGCAGGAAAAAGAGAGAAAGGCGGCGCAAGCGGCCGCCGAGCAGGAGGCATTGGGGAAAGGCTATCCGACGGTGATGCCGGAACTGGCGCTCAACTACTGATTATTCCGGTTTATCCGCCGCCCGCTGCGCCAGCCTGAGCGCTTTTTTCTGTTCACGGCGCAGGCGGAAGAAATTGCTCAGGGTGGCGGCGCATTCGTCCGCCAGCACGCCTGACACGATCTCCACCTGATGATTCATGCCCGGATGGCGCAGAATGTCTACCAGCGAACCGGCCGCGCCGGTTTTCTCGTCGGCGGCACCATACACCAGCCGGCGGATGCGGCTGTGCACCATCGCGCCGGCGCACATCACGCAGGGCTCCAGCGTGACGTACAGCGTGGCGTTCAGCAGGCGATAATTTTGCAGTACCGCGCCACCCTGGCGCAGTGCCATGATCTCGGCGTGCGCGGTGGGATCGTGCCGGCCGATCGGCCGGTTCCAGCCTTCGCCGATCACCTGATTGTCCAGTACCAGCAGCGCACCCACCGGCACTTCACCTTCTTCCTGCGCGCGCAGGGCCAGCTGCAATGCCTGACGCATCCAGTATTCATCGTTATATTCAGTCATCGCATAATTCCTCGTGCGCTTTTGCGGCGGGCATTATACACACTAGCCCCCCTTTGTCGTAGCCGCCCGGCAATGGCTATACTGGCCGAATAAGCGTGTGATTCAGGGACAAGAGGCATGAAACTCAGTAAAAAGAACGCCGTCGTGGTACGCAAAGCGCTGGACGGCTGGGTCAGCGAAGGCGCGTTGACCCCCGAACAACGGCTGCAACTGCTGCAGCATGTGGATGTGCAGCCTTTCGACTGGCGGCGGCTGGCGCGCTATGCGTTTCTCGCCGCCCTGGCCTCGTTGCTGATCGCCGTCACCAGCCTGTTCGCCGACAGCGAACTGCTTGCCTGGCTCAGCGGGCTGTTCCGCTTCGACGCACCGGTACGCATGGCAATCGCCGGCGTACTCGCGGCGCTGGCCTACGTCTGGGCATTGCGCCGCCGCCGGCGGCACCCGGAAAAACGTTACGGCAACGAGGCAGCGCTGTTTGTCGCCGTGTTGCTTACCGCCTGCGCCTTATGGCAGCTGGGCGTTTGGCTGGATAACGGCAGCGGCCGGGTTTCCGTGTTGCTGCTGTTCGCCGCGCTGCTGTACGGCGCGATCGGCTGGTTCAGCCGTTCCGGGCTGGTGTGGTGGTTCGCCCTGCTGTCGCTCGGCAACGCCTTTGGCGCCGAGACCGGTTACCTGTCCGGCTGGGGCGCCTACTGGCTCGGCATGAGCTACCCGATTCGCTTTATCGCCTTCGGCGCGGTGCTGATCGCCGCCGCGCTGCTGCTGCGGCCGCTGTTGGCGCAACGCGGCCTGCTGCGGGTATCGCTGGCGATGGGCCTGCTGTACCTGTTCATCGCCCTGTGGCTGCTGTCGATCTTCGGCAACTACGGCGATCTCGACAGTTGGTATCGCGCACGCCAGATCGAGCTGTTCCACTGGAGCCTGCTGTTCGGGCTGGCCGCCTTCGCCGCCATCTGGCTGGGGTTGAAGCATGACGATGCCATGCTGCGCGGTTTCGGGCTGACCTTCCTCGGCATCAACCTGTATACCCGTCTGTTCGAGTTTTTCTGGGACAGCATGCCGAAGGCGGTTTTCTTTGTGCTGCTCGGCCTGAGCCTGTGGGTGCTGGGGCATTATGCGGAGAAAATCTGGCAACTGGGGCGCAAGCCGCACGACGTGACCGACGACTGATCGCAGCGCCAATAATGCGCAAGGGCGGATAATCCGCCCTTTTCTTATTCCAGCTGTTGCAGCTCACCCTGCTTGCTTACCCGCCAACGATGCTCGCAAAAAAACAGCAACGGATTATCCTGCTTACTGTCGCTGTAACCGCTGTATAGCTTCAGCGGCGCGCCGAGCCGTTGCTCCAGCTGCGCCACTTTTTGCACGCCCAGGCAGCGCAAGGTCAAGACCCAACCGCCGCAACGGCGCGTGATGCGGCTGCCGATCAACTGCACCCGCGGTAGAAACGCCGAATCGCGATACACCTGCGCCACCAGCTGTTCCGGCGAGCCGGTAATCAGCCATACCTCGGCATCGTGCTCTTCCAAATACTGCCGCAGCCGCATTTGCACCACCGGAAACGCGGTGACCTTCTGGCGGAAGTCTTCGATAAACTGCCGCTCCAGCACCTTCAGCTTCGCTTCGGAACGCCCGAAGGTGATGGCCCACAGCAGCAGGCTCATCGGCCAACGCGCGGCGCGCCCCATCAGCAGCAGCGCCAAGCCGATCGGCAGCAGCAGCGGTATCACCAGCAACAGGTTCAGCGGCAAACGGCGCAGCAGAAAACGCAAGAAACTGCCGAACATATCCTCCTGATGCAGGGTGCCGTCCAGATCGAAAAAGACCACGCGGCGCCCCTCTGCGGCCGGTTGTTGCTGCTTGTCGCTCAAACGCTACTCCTCGGGATCGTTGAACCCCATCATCCAGGTGAAGAGAAAACCGGCGATAATCGTAATCAGCATCCCCGCCAGATACAACATCACCTTACCCGAGACGATGGTCAACGCCAAAGGCAACCCCGAAATGCCGAAGGTAATCACCGTTGCCACTTTCCAGTAGCTGATTAGCGCGCCACCGACCGCACCGCCGAGGCAGGCGCCGATAAACGGCCGGCCCAGCGGCAGCGTCACCCCGAAGATCAACGGCTCGCCGATGCCGAGAATGCCGACCGGCAGCGCCCCTTTGATCACCTTCTTCAGCCGCGCGTTACGGGTTTTCAACAGCACCGCCAGCGCCGCCCCCACCTGGCCGACGCCGGCCATCGCCAGGATCGGCAGCAGCGGGTTGGAACCGTGCGCCTGCACCAGTTCGACGTGGATCGGCACCAATCCCTGATGCAGGCCGGACAGCACCAGCGGCAGGAACAGCCCCGAAAGCAGCGCCCCCACCAGCAGCCCGCCCTTGTCGATCGCCAGATTGGCGCCGTGGGCGATGGCGTCGGAGATATAACCGCCGATCGGCTGCAAAATCAGGATCGCCAACGAGGCGGTCACCAGCGTGGTCAGCAGCGGGTTGAGGATCAGTTCGACCGATTCAGGCAGCAACGCGCGCAGGCGTTTCTCCACCCAGCACATCAACGCGACCACCAGCAGCACGGCGATCACCCCGCCGCGCCCCGGCTGCAGCGCCTCGCCGAACAGCGTGATCTGCGCCAGCGCCGGGCTGGAGAGAATGCCGGCCATCACGCCGCCCATCGCCTGGGAACCGCCGAACACCCGTGCGGCGTTGACCCCGACCAGAATGTTCATGATGGCGAACACCGCGCTGCCGAAAATCGCCAGCAGCCCCAGAACGTTCGGGTAATCCAACGCCAGCTGGCCGGCGATGTCGGGCCGTTTCAGCAGATTGATGATGCCGGTGATCAGCCCCGAGGCGATAAACGCCGGGATCAGCGGAATGAAGACATCGGCCAGCTTCTTCAGTGCGCCGCTCATCGGCGCAGCGTATTTTTGCTTGGCCTGCGCCTTGGTGCGGGCGGCGTCACCGACGGCAGTGACGGGTTGCGCACTGCCGCTCAGCAACCCGCGCATGGCGTCCACCACCTTGGCGGCGGCGCCCGGCCCGACGATAAACTGATGCTGTTCACCCTGCTTGATATAGCCCTTCACGCCGGGCAGTTGCTTGAGGGCGGCCAGATCCAGACGCTGTTCGTCGCTGACCTCGACGCGCACCCGCGTCATGCAGTTCTCCAGTTTGAGGATATTGCCCTCGCCCCCTACGCCCGCCAGGATCTGTGTCGCCAATGCCGTTGTCTTGTCCATCGCCCGCCCCCAGTGTGGATTAACGCGCCAACGCCGCGCGCAGGTAGCCGTCGTGCCGCTGCAGCCGCTGCAGCGCCTCTTCGGCGCCGACGCCGGCCAGAATCATCAGGATCGCCGGTTTGACTTCGAAACCGGTCTGCGCCAGCGCCGCCTCCGCCTGAGCGCGTTCGGCGCCGGTGGCCTCCACCACGATGCGGCAGGCGCGATCCACCAGTTTGACGTTGGTGGCCTTCACGTCCACCATCAGGTTTTGGTAGACCTTGCCCAGCTTGACCATCGCGCCGGTCGACAGCATGTTGAGCACCAGCTTCTGCGCGGTGCCGGACTTCATGCGCGTCGAGCCGGTCAGCGCCTCCGGCCCCACCACCGGCGAGATCGCCACCTGCGCTTCATGCGCGATCGGCGAATCCGGGTTGCAGGAGATGGCCGCCGTCGGGCAGCCCAGCCCGCGCGCATAGCGCAATGCGCCAATCACATAAGGCGTGCGCCCGGAGGCCGCCAACCCCACCACCATATCGACGGCGGTGAGGTTCAGCGCCCGGAGGTCGGTTTCGCCCAGGGCTTCATCGTCTTCCGCCCCTTCCACCGCTTTGAGCAGCGCGCCCGGCCCGCCGGCGATCAGCCCCACCACCACGCCGTGCGGCACGCCGAAGGTCGGCGGGCACTCGGAGGCATCCAACACGCCCAAGCGGCCGCTGGTGCCGGCGCCCAAATAAATCAGCCGCCCACCGGCTTTCAACGCCGCCGCGGCCAAATCAACCGCCTGCGCGATCGCCGGCAGCACCTTTTCGATCGCCTCCGGTACTTTGCGATCTTCCTGGTTAAAGCTGCGGACCATCTCCAGCGTCGACATCTCATCCAGCTCCATGGTGGCCGGGTTGCGGGTTTCCGATACCAGTGCGCCTAAGTTCATCTGTTCACCTTTGAATTTTTAATTCACAAAACTAAATCAATATTTGAATATTTTATTCAACAAAGCGAGCGCTATTTGCTATTTTAACGACGAGCTCACAAAAATTTTCACCGCGCGTTTTTGCCACCTGCGTGGCAAAATGGCCGCTGGTTTCCAGGGAAATATCAATGAGTACCCTTCTGCGCATTCGCCAGATCTATCCGACACTGGCGCAAAACGACCGCAAGCTGGCGGATTTCTTGCTGAACAACGCCGAGCAAGCGCGCCATCTCAGCTCGCAAAAGCTGGCCCAGCTGGCCGGTATCAGCCAGTCGAGCGTGGTGAAGTTCGCCCAAAAGCTGGGTTATAAAGGTTTCCCGGCGCTGAAGCTGGCGCTGAGCGAAACGCTGGCCCAGCCACAGGTTGAACCAGTGGTGACCGTCCACAACCACATCCTCAGCAGCGATACGCTGAAAACCGTCGGGGAAAAACTGCTGGCGGAAAAGCAGGCGGCGCTGCGCGCGACGCTGGACATCAACAGTGAAGAGCGGCTGCATCAGGCGCTGGACATGTTGCGCCAGGCGCGCCGGGTGATGCTGATCGGCATCGGCGCCTCCGGGCTGGTAGCCAAGGATTTTTCCTTCAAGCTGCTGAAAATCGGCGTGATGGCGGTGGCCGAAGCGGACATGCACGTTCAGTTGGCGGCGGTGCAAGCACTGGACAAACGCGACCTGCTGCTGGCGATCTCATTCAGCGGTGAACGGCGCGAGGTCAATCTGGCGGCGGAAGAGGCGCGCCAGGCCGGCGCCCGGGTGCTGGCGCTGACCAGCTTCTCTCCCAACGGCCTGCAGCAGCGTGCAGATCACTGCCTCTACACCATCGCCGAAGAGCCCCGCACCCGCAGCGCGGCCATCTCCTCCAGCACCGCCCAGTTCGCCCTCACCGATCTGCTGTTTATGGCGCTGATCCAGCACGATCTCGATCATGCGCGCGATCGCATCAGGCACAGTGAACAGTTGATGAAAAAGTTGGTCTGACGCGTATAATGGCGGCCAATAAAAAGCCGCCACCTCAATTATTTCCATTCTCTGCATTCGAAAAATAATGTGCGGGCGGCTATTTGCTCAGTTATCACACGATAACTGGACATGCATGGACAGCATTATTTGGCGATACCATTATGAATACACACACAGTCATTTTAGATAAGTTACGAGACTCCGTGACTCATCCGATTCTGCGCGCCTTTTTATTTTATGTCATCACGGCATTGATATTAATCAAAGCGATGGGATACAGCGGCGGAAAAGGCATTGATATTCTTTTTATTGCGCTTACCTTACTATTATTATCTACCCATTCGGTTACCCGTTACGGCTTAATCATTCCATTTATTTTACTGTGCGCGCTGTATGCACCGGTCGGGGCCATTTACGGCACCCCTTCCGCTGCCGTGATGTCCGCTCTGCTGCAAACCAACTTCATGGAGGCCAGAGAGTTCTTGCATACTCTCCCGGCCAGTTGCTATCTGTTGCCGGCCGTCATTCTGATGACGCTGTTCATTCTCGGTCGGTTTATTTGGCGACAGGCCATTTCAAAGAAAGCACTATTTCCCTTACTGGCCCTGCTTGCGGTAATCGTCATCGTCAGAATGTTCAGCGGCGGATTGGCTAACCTTAAACTGCCCGACTTCTTTTTATCCATTTACTCTGCATACCATCAATACCAACAGCAAATTGATGAGTTAAACGCCAATACCGCAGCGCCAAGCAATTGGTCGGTGACAGCCGGAGCAGCAGCTAACGAGAATTATGTCATTATCGTCGGCGAAAGCATGCGCAGGGATCATATGTCCTTATTTGGTTATCCTGTGGCCACTACGCCTTTTCTGGATAATGCCAACGGTCGGTTTTACAGCAATTATATTTCCACCGCGCCGAATACGTTCGAATCGCTTCCCCGCACGCTGGCGTTAAGCCACGGTCGCAACATCGCCATTGGGGATAATATCATCACCCTGGCAAAAGCCGCCGGTCTCAAAACCCACTGGCTGTCCAATCAGGGCATGCTCGGGCAATTCGATACGCCGGTGTCAAAAATCGCCATGTTCAGCGATAACCATTACTTCTTGAAGAAAGGTGACTACCAGTCGCGTGACACCGACGATGACGCGCTGTTGCCGATACTTGACCAATTATTAAGCCACCAGGAGCCAGGCAACCTGTATGTGCTGCATCTGATGGGCTCGCACGCCGACTTTTGCGAGCGGCTTAACGGTGAGCCACCCAGCGTCGAGTCACCGAATAAGGAACTGGCCTGCTATCTCTCCACCTATCGCAAGACCGACCGTTTTATCGAGCAGGCTTATCGGATGCTGAAACAGAACGGCGCGCCTTTCAAGCTGTTCTACTTCTCCGATCACGGCCTTTCCCATAAGGATATCGGCGGCGGCCGCTCTCTGCGCCACGGCGGCGATACCCGGCAAAATTACCAGGTGCCGTTGCTGGTGCTTTCCGACCGTGACCAACAGCATCAGGTCATTGATGAGCCGTTGAACGCTTTTGATTTTCTCGGTTTATTTGCTCAGGAGGCGGGGATTCGAGTTGCCCATCCCGAGATGACGCGCATGGCGGATTCGAACACGCGCTGGGTGTTTGACGGGCAGACAATGGTTGATTTCGATCAGTTGGCTGACGACCCGCCTGAGTTACCCTAAGCGGTAAGATGACGAAAAAACGCCCGTCGCACGGTGATTGTATGATAGATTGCGCGCCTGCCCGAGCACACCGATGGAAAGATAACTGAAGATGGCACTGCTGATTACCAAGAAATGTATCAACTGCGACATGTGCGAGCCGGAATGCCCGAACCAGGCGATTTCGATGGGCGAGAATATCTACCAGATCGACACCGATCGCTGCACCGAGTGCGTCGGCCATTATGATACGCCGACCTGCCAACAGGTCTGCCCGATCGACAACACCATCATTACCGATCCGCAGCATTGCGAAACCAACGAGCAGCTGTGGGACAAGTTCGTGGTGTTGCACCACGCCGATCGCATTTAATCCGCCGCAGAACCGACAAGGGCGCCTCAGGGCGCCCTTTGCATTTTCAGCTTTCGACGATCACCGTCGCGCAGGCATAGCGCCGTTCATCGGCCAGCGAAACGTGGATCGCGGCGACCCCCATCTCCCCCGCCAGCTCGGCGGCGCGGCCGTGCAGACGAATATTCGGCTTGCCCAGCGCATCGTTGAACACTTCGAACTGGTTGAACGCCAGACCGTTGCGGATCCCGGTGCCAAACGCCTTGGCGGCGGCCTCTTTTACGGCGAAACGCTTAGCCAGGAAACGTATCGGCTGCTGGTGCTGCTGATACAACGCCCACTCGGCGTCGCTCAGCACGCGACGCGCCAGACGATCGCCGCTGCGCTCCACCACCGCTTCGATACGCGCTATCTCGACGATGTCGGTACCCAGCCCGAGTACCGCCATTAACGGCGCGCTTCCCGCATCAGAACTTTCATGTCGGCGACCGCCGCCGGCAGGCCGCTCATTACCGCCTGGCCGATAATCGCATGGCCGATGTTCAGCTCATGCATTTCCGGCAGCGCGGCGATCGGCTGCACATTGTGGTAAGTCAGACCGTGGCCGGCGTTGACCTTCAGCCCTTTCTCCGCCGCGTAGGCCGCAGCCACCGCGATGCGGCGCAGCTCGGCCTGTACCGCCAGCTCGCCCTGCGCTTCAGCGTAGGCGCCGGTGTGGATTTCGATATAGGGGGCGCCCACCGCCACCGCCGCGTCAATCTGGCGATGATCGGGATCGATGAACAACGAGACCAGAATGCCCGCCTGCGCCAGACGCTCGACCGCCACGCTCATTTTGTCCAGCTGGCCGGCAACGTCCAGGCCGCCTTCGGTGGTCACTTCTTCGCGCTTTTCCGGCACCAGGCAACAGAAATGCGGCTTCAGCTCAATGGCGATGTCCAGCATCTCGTCGGTCACCGCCATCTCCAGATTCATGCGCGTCTGGATGGTCTGACGCAGCAAACGCACGTCGCGGTCGGTGATATGGCGGCGATCCTCGCGCAAATGCACGGTAATGCCGTCAGCCCCCGCCTGTTCGGCAATGAATGCCGCCTGAACCGGATCCGGGTATTGGGTTCCGCGCGCGTTACGTAACGTGGCGATGTGATCGATATTGACGCCCAGCAGCAAATCAGCCATGACAACCTCTAAATACGATTTTCAGTGCCAGCAGTGTACACGCGGGCGCAGGACGGCAAAAGGGGAAAAGGTCAGGCGTCGTCCACCGGCGTGTTCGGCTGCTTGCGCACGAACTGGCGGAACAGTTCGCGGCTCTTCAGCGGTTTGCCGCCGAGGTAGGGTTTCAGCGCCATGCGGGTGAAACGCTTGGCGGCGCGCAGCGTCTCGGCGTCGGGAAACTGACGCTCCGCCAATGCGCGCAGCTCGCGGCCGGTGAAGCTGTAGTGATCCACCACCAGGCTGGCGATAAAGCCTTTCTCTTCGCGGTAGCGGTAGGTCATGGCGTCATCCACCGGTAGGCCGCTGCCGGCGCAGTGCAGGAAATCCAGGCCGTAGCCCAAGTGGTGCAGCAAGGCCAACTCGAACTGCCGCAGCGCCTGTTCCGGCGAGCTGTCTTCCGCCGCCAGCGCCTGCAGGCATTGCAGATAGTCGAAGAACAGTACCGAGTAGTTGGTTTCCTGCTCCAACACGCGCGCCAGCAATTCGTTCACGTACAGGCCGCTGTAAAGCATCATGCCGCTGAGGGGTAAACCGAGGGAGACCGCTTCGGCGTTGCGCAGCGTTTTCACTTCGCCGCGGCCGCCCCAGCGCACTAACAGGGGGGTAAAGGGCTGCAGGCAGCCCTTCAGATTGGAGCGGCGGCTGCGCGCGCCTTTCGCCAGCAAGCGCACCCGCCCATGACCTTCGGTAAACAGATCCAGCATCAGACTGGTTTCACTGTACGGCCGCCCATGCAGGACGAAAGCGCGCTCCCAGCCGTCCACGAATCGTTACTTCAGATCGTCAACATAGCCCAGGCTGCGCAGCGCACGTTCGTCGTCCGCCCAACCGGATTTCACTTTCACCCACAGTTCCAGATGCACTTTAGCGTCGAACATCTGTTCCATGTCCTGGCGCGCTTCGATGCCGATGGTTTTGATCTTGGCGCCCTTGTTGCCGATGACCATTTTCTTCTGGCCTTCGCGCTCGACCAGGATCAGGCCGTGCACATCGTAACCGCCGCGATCGTTAGCCACGAACTGTTCGATTTCTACCGTCACCGAATACGGCAACTCTTCGCCCAGGAAACGCATCAGTTTCTCGCGGATGATTTCAGACGCCATAAAGCGCTGGGAGCGATCGGTGATGTAATCTTCCGGGAAGTGGTGTTCCGCTTCCGGCAGCAGCTTGCGCACGATGCCGGCGATGGTGTCGACGTTCATCCCTTTCTCGGCGGAGATCGGCACCACGTCGAGGAAATTCATCTGCTGGCTGAGAAACGCGATGTGCGGCAGCAGCTTGGATTTGTCGGTGACGTTATCGACCTTGTTGATCGCCAGCAATACCGGGCAGCGCAGGCTGCGCAGTTTGTTGACTACCATTTCGTCGTCGGCGGTCCAGTTGGTGCCTTCGACCACGAAGATCACCAGTTCGACGTCGCCGATCGAGCTGCTGGCCGCGCGGTTCATCAAGCGGTTGATGGCGCGTTTTTCTTCGATGTGCAGCCCTGGGGTGTCGACGTAGATCGCCTGATAGGCACCATCGGTGTCGATGCCCATGATGCGGTGACGGGTCGTCTGCGGCTTACGCGACGTAATGGAAACCTTCTGCCCCAGCAGTTGGTTCAGCAACGTCGATTTGCCCACGTTCGGACGGCCGACGATAGCGATAAAACCGCAGTGTTGTTTTACTTCGCTCATTCAAGCTCCAGCTTTTTCAGCGCTTGTTCCGCTGCCGCCTGCTCGGCTTTACGGCGGCTCGAGCCGGTGCCCACCACGGGCTCGCTCAAACCACTCACCTGGCAGTGGATGGTAAACTCCTGGTCGTGCGCTTCACCGCGAACCTGCACTACCAAATAAGAAGGCAACGGCAGATGACGGCCCTGTAAAAACTCCTGCAAGCGGGTTTTCGGGTCTTTCTGCTTATCGCCGGGGCTGATTTCGTCCAACCGGCTGCGATACCAGTCCAAAATCAGTCGTTCAACGGTTTGAATATCGCTATCCAGGAACACGCCGCCGATCAATGCCTCCACCGTATCCGCCAGGATTGACTCGCGGCGGAACCCACCACTTTTCAATTCGCCCGGCCCAAGCCGCAGACATTCGCCCAGGTCAAACTCGCGCGCCATCTCCGCCAGCGTGTTGCCGCGCACCAATGTGGCGCGCATGCGGCTCATATCGCCTTCGTCTACGCGAGGAAAACGGTGATAGAGCGCATTGGCGATGACAAAGCTCAGAATCGAGTCACCCAGAAACTCAAGACGTTCATTGTGCTTACTGCTGGCGCTGCGGTGAGTCAAAGCCTGCAGTAAAAGCTCCTGCTGTTGAAAAGTGTAGCCCAGCTTCCGCTGCAGCCTGTTTATTACGATGGGGTTCATGAGTTACCAATAGATCAAGAATGCGTCAAAAACTTGCAGCATACGGAACAGGCCTGCTTCGCCGAAAGCCGATCCAAAGCTGTTTCGTTTGCAGTGGCTCCCAACAGGGAACCAACTTTTTATCGCTCGAGAAGGTATTCTACAACGAGTGGAAACATAATGCTGCGTTTATATCCCCTTCATCTTTCACGCCGCAACCTAATGCGGCGTGAAAGTTATCGGACATAAATCAGCGATTAATGAATGCCGCCGATCCGGCTGAAACGTACGCCGGTAGGCCACTCACCTTCCTGCTTTTCAAAGCTCATCCAGATGGCCGTGGCTTTACCCACCAGATTCTTCTCCGGCACAAAGCCCCAGTAACGGCTGTCCGCGCTGTTGTCGCGGTTGTCGCCCATCATGAAGTAATGCCCGGCCGGCACCACCCACTCCGCCAGCGGTTTGCCCGGCTGTTGGTAGTAAGCGCCCACCTGATCCTGCGTGCCCGGCACGGTCAGGATACGGTGTGTTACGTTGCCCAGGCTTTCCTGGCGCTCACGCAGGCGAATGCCACCTTGCGGTACGTTGTCGCTCAGCGGGATCGAATAGAAACCGTTGCTGGCCTCCCCCATACCGCTGCGGCTGAACAGCTGCACGAAATCGCTCGGCTGCGCGTCGGCGTAAGTCACCGCCAGCGCGGTGTCGCAAGACTGCCCGCTGTTGCAGGACGGCTGCACGGTCACGCGCTTATTCACCGGATCGTAAGTAATACGATCGCCCGGCAGGCCGATCACGCGCTTGATATAATCCAGTTTCGGATCCAGCGGGTATTTAAATACCGCAATATCGCCGCGCTTCGGATGACCGGTTTCAATGAGCGTGGTTTGGGTGATCGGATCTTTAATGCCGTAAGCGTATTTCTCCACCAGGATGAAATCGCCGATCAACAGCGTTGGCATCATCGAGCCGGACGGGATCTGGAACGGTTCGTAAATAAACGAACGCACCACAAACACCAGCAGCAACACCGGGAAGACCGATGCACCGGTCTCCACCCAGCCTGGCTGCTTGGCTACTTTCGCCAGCGTTTTATCGTCCACGGCGCCCGCGGTCTGTGCGTTGACCGCCGCGATCTTCGCGCGGCGGGCCGGTGCCCATTTAAAGCGCTCGAAGCACCAGATGATCCCGGTGACCAGCGTGGCCAATGCCAGGATCAGGGCAAACATATTCGCCATGCAAACTCCCTCGTTTCGCGAACCCGTCGCGGTTACTTGCCGTCTTTGCCGACGTGCAGAATGGCCAGGAACGCTTCCTGCGGCAGCTCGACGTTGCCGACCTGCTTCATGCGTTTCTTACCGTCTTTCTGTTTCTGCAGCAGCTTTTTCTTACGGCTGACGTCACCGCCGTAGCATTTCGCCAGCACGTTTTTACGCAATTGCTTCACGGTGGAGCGCGCAATGATGTGCGTGCCGATCGCCGCCTGAATCGCGATGTCGAATTGCTGGCGCGGGATCAGATCTTTCATCTTCTCCACCAGTTCACGGCCGCGATACTGCGAGTTTTCGCGGTGGGTGATCAGCGCCAGCGCATCCACGCGCTCGTTGTTGATCAGCACGTCCACGCGCACCATGTCGGAAGCCTGGAAGCGCTTGAAGTTGTAATCCAACGACGCATAACCGCGCGACGTGGACTTCAGGCGGTCGAAGAAGTCGAGCACCACTTCAGCCATCGGGATTTCATAGGTCAACGCCACCTGGTTGCCGTGGTAGACCATGTTGGTCTGCACGCCGCGTTTCTCAACGCACAGGGTGATGACGTTGCCCAGGTACTCCTGCGGCATCAGCATGTGACATTCGGCGATCGGTTCGCGCAGTTCCTGGATGTTATTCAACGGCGGCAGCTTGGACGGGCTGTCGACGTAAATCACTTCTTTGCCGGTGGTTTCCACTTCGTAGACAACCGTCGGCGCGGTGGTGATCAGATCCAGATCGTATTCACGTTCCAGACGCTCCTGAATGATCTCCATGTGCAGCAGGCCGAGGAAGCCACAGCGGAAACCGAAGCCCAGCGCGGTGGAGCTTTCCGGTTCGTAGAACAGAGAAGCGTCGTTGAGGCTCAGTTTGCCCAGCGCATCGCGGAAGGCTTCATAGTCGTCGGAGCTGATCGGGAACAGACCGGCGTACACCTGCGGCTTCACTTTCTTGAAGCCCGGCAGCGCTTTATCCGCCGGCTGACGCGCCTGCGTCAGGGTATCGCCCACCGGCGCACCAAGGATGTCTTTAATCGCACATACCAGCCAGCCTACTTCGCCGCAGTTCAGCACGTCGCGATCGACCTGCTTCGGCGTGAAGATACCCAGACGATCGGCGTTATACACCTGGCCGGTACTCATGACCTTGATCTTGTCGCCCTTGCGCAGCGTACCGTTCTTGACGCGCACCAAAGACACAACGCCCAGATAGTTATCGAACCAGGAATCGATGATCAGCGCTTGCAGCGGTGCATCCGGATCGCCCTGCGGCGGCGGAATGTCGCGCACCAGGCGCTCCAGCACGTCGGGCACGCCGACGCCGGTTTTGGCCGAGCAACGCACCGCATCGGTGGCGTCGATGCCGACGATGTCTTCAATCTCCTGCGCGGCGCGATCCGGATCGGCGGCCGGCAGGTCGATTTTGTTCAATACCGGCACCACTTCCAGATCCATTTCGATCGCGGTGTAGCAGTTGGCCAGCGTCTGGGCTTCTACGCCCTGCCCGGCGTCCACCACCAGCAGCGCGCCTTCGCAAGCTGCCAGCGAGCGGGAAACTTCATACGAGAAGTCAACGTGGCCGGGGGTATCGATAAAGTTGAGCTGATAGGTCTGCCCATCCTGCGCTTTATAATCCAGCGTGACGCTCTGCGCCTTGATGGTGATACCGCGCTCGCGCTCCAGATCCATCGAATCGAGCACCTGCGCAGCCATTTCACGGTCGGTCAAGCCACCGCAGATTTGGATAATGCGGTCAGACAGCGTCGACTTACCGTGGTCAATGTGGGCAATAATGGAGAAGTTTCTTATTTGATTCATTTAATTGAAGTTTTCTCAGATTACACGCTTAAGTTGTTAATCGGTGGATACAGCGATGGACACAAATCCACAACTCCCCACATAGCATGGGGCGCATCTTACACTGTATATGCGCTGCGTGAAAGCCAACACCGGCAACGGTTTGTCAGGTAGCCCATGTTTGGCGGCAATCCGGTGATACCCGGCTATTGCGAGTAGATAATGCGATTTTCTGTACAAAAACCAGACTCCCCTCCCGAAAAAAGATGGCACTTTTCCTAAAACCACCAAAAAAATCAACGCCAAATAAACAAAAAATTAACTTATTTATTTTTTTAAATCAATTGATTAGGCCATTTCCATTTAATTTAAAAGATTAAATATCAGCGTTAATTTTATTCGTCACCCGAAAAAGCCACCATCAATTAGGTACAATCGTAAAATTGAGCCGTATTAATTCATTGTCGGTATTAAAGCTAAATCAATATTATTAGGCCACTAAGGGTAGCGCATGTCTCTGCATGAAAGGAAAAACGAAATCCTCTGGATAAATACGCTGAAAGGATTCTGCATCTTACTTGTGGTCCTCCACCATGCGGTCATTACCACCCTAATACCCTCTATTGATCACCTTTCCGCCGGCCAATTACCGGCTAAAATATGGGTCTTATTCAATCAGGTGGTTTCGCCACTGAGAATGCCTGCGTTCTTCTTCGTTTCCGGTCTGCTCGCGGCCAACGCGATAAGCAAGAAAAAGTGGGCAGATATCTTTACCAAAAAAGTCTCAAATTTAATTTATCTGTATATCCTCTGGGGCGTTATCCAGTGGTTCTTTATTAAACTCGTTATCTCCGCCATCTCGGGGATACAGCTGTCCGATGCAGAGAATAGCGCCTATTCGGTAACGCCCTCTGAATTCATCACGCTGCTGCTGATGGCAAAAACCAGCCTGTGGTACCTGTATGCCTTGGCCGGTTATTTCGTCATTGCCAAGCTGTTCCAGCGCGTCAAATATCTGTTGCTAATCCTGGCCGTTGCTTTTAACTATGCGGCAGCATTGGGCATCATCCCCGGATGGGGCATGGTCAGCTTGTCACAGAACATGATCTTCTTCTTGATTGGCGCATTTCTTAGTGATTTGCTGACTCAGGCCAGTGAAGTCAATAAGAAAAACATCCTATTGTGGATTGGGCTGGCTGTTTTGGGCCTCATCAATATCAAGCTCGGTATTGGCAAGAACATTTTTGTTTGCCTGCTGGCGATCATATCAGCGATTATCATTTGCAGAATTTTAAATAATCACTTCAACATGGCGTGGTTGAATTGGGTCGGCAAAAACACCCTGCAAATATACGTTATTCACAGAATTATAATCGAGGGGATCGGCGTAACCGCTCTGGGTGTCGGAGTTGAAAGCGGCATGTTCAAAAATAATCATCTCTCTTTGATATGGAGCATCACCTTCCCCGCTTTCGCGGTCGCATTTTGCACCGTGTCCTCATTAATCATCTGGACCTTGTGTAATCGCGGCGTAGGTAAATCACTCTTCGCCTATCCGTCAATAATCAAGAAAGATGAAGTAAGAAGTTTGGAAAAATAACAGACGAGAAACCCAAACGGCGCCTTATTTAGCAATTCGGCGCCGCCTCTTCTCCCCAAGAAAACCCCATCACCACGGGACAGCAAACACAACCCCCCCTCAAGAAAAGCAGTAATTGTCCCTCGACAGACAAGGGTCGGTTACAGCGCTAATCCTTAACGCCTGGTTAAGCCATATTATTCAGCCAAGCTCGGTCAACACATTTTATCAATACGCGAAAATTGCATGCCCGCCGGGTGTTTAGGAAAAACCCCATATACGCCACCACCGCCCCTCGGATAGAAAGAGCGTGAACTCCGCGACAAAACATTATTCAGGGCACTACATCGGCAGCCCACCGGAGTTCAACAGCATATCTGCGTACGTTGATTGGAAGGTGCATCATGATCGATAAAGGGCAAATGCTGAGCCGGCACGATTTTTCGAAGGTCAACTGGGGCATTCTGGTCGCGGCGGCGCTGCTGTTTAGCGTGGGGGCCGCGCTGTTGGTACTGCCGCTGCTGAGCAGCATTGATGAGAGCGAGGTCATGACGCTGTTGCAGGCCGGCGCGGGCACGGTTTTACTCGGCTGTACGCTGCTGGCGCTGCGGCATTATCTGCGTCCTACGCTGACCTATCGTCTTTACGAACACGGCGTGCGGGTCTTTGACAGTCATAACCACAAAGAGCGTTTTATCCCCTTTGAAAGAATCGGCGACATTTATCGCTTTCGCGGCGGCAAGGCCTTTGGCGGGCTGTTCGACGTCACGGCGTTTCGCACCGGTGCGGATCAGCCTTGGTGTACGGTCTTCAGCAATGTCGCCCATTCGTGGCGGCTGGCGGACGTGATCGTCGACCAACAGCTGCAGCAACGCGGGCCGCTGGCGCTGAATGCGCTTTATCAGGGGGAGGTGGTGCCGTTTCACACCGTTGGCGGCGACGCGCGCTGGTTGTGGCGGCTGCTGTTGGGCAAGCCACAAAGTACGCCGACCGAGACGCTGCAGCTGAGTGCCACTGCGCTGACGACCGGACAAGGAAGTATACCGATCGAGCAAATTCGCACGTTGGAAAACCACCCGCAGCGCGGCATCCGCCTGCTGGACGGCCAGGGAAATACGCTGTTCGCGATCGGCAATGATTCGCTGCTCAGCGCAGATCTATTCATCGCGCTGCTGGAACATATGATCCACAACCGCATCCCCGCTTATCACAACCCGGCGATGACGCGGCTGTCGTTTTAAATCAGCGGAGAATTTTCGCTCTGCATGCGCATCGCGGTAGGCGGTAAACCTATCTGCAGCACCACCGGCTGATAATCAGCCTGCTCACCCAGACGGCGGGCCAACCGGCGCGCCAGCATGAAGGCCGCACCGCCGCCCAGCGCGGCACCGATCGCCGCCGAGGCGTCGCTGCCAAGCCAGTATTGCAGCAGGCTGCCGCCGATCATCATGCCCAGCAGCGGCGTCAGATAAACCAGCATGGCGGAGCGCAGCAGGCTGCCTTCCGCGATGCCGACCTCGACCCGCTGCCCCGGTTCGAGCGGCTGATCGATATGCACCTGAAGCTGGTGTTCGGTTTCCGGCACCAGCTCGTTCAATGCGCGCGCGCCGCAGCCGGAACGCGCGGTGCAGCTGCCGCAGCCGGCCTTGGGTTCACAGCGCAGCAATGCGACGCCCTGTTGCCACGAAACCACCGTGGCCCACTCTTTCATCATTACGGCGATACCTTGA
Organism: Serratia marcescens; assembly: GCF_001902635.1. Taxonomy (GTDB): domain Bacteria; phylum Pseudomonadota; class Gammaproteobacteria; order Enterobacterales; family Enterobacteriaceae; genus Serratia; species Serratia marcescens_F. The sequence continues at coordinate 39,085 of NZ_MJAO01000017.1, forward strand.
AAGAAATGCTGTCGGCGATGCGCTTGGCCGTAGCCGGCGGCAGTTCGCCCACGATGGTAATCTCGTTGCCCGCGCGCACTTCGGTCTGAATGGTGCGGCGCCCCTGTCGGTAATACTGCTGCCCGGCCCCGCTGCCCGCCGGGCTGACGTTGACCGAGAAGCTGAACAGGCCGTCGCTGTACAGCCGGGATTCGACCGGCACGGCGACGTTCGGCAATTTGCGGCGATTGCGCGCCACTTCGTCCACCCCGGCAGGTAACCAGCCGGTGCTCCAGCTCAGCTGTACATTTTCCACCGCCGGCAGCGACAGCAGCGGCGGCAGATTGGCTTTGAGCAGCCCCTGCATCACGCCCTGCACGCCGGAACCGACCGCAAAGGAGATCACCCGATACTGCTCCAGCGTTTCGCCATCGCGATCGAGCAGATCGACCCGCAACGGCAGCTTGGTGTCTTCGTCCATCCAGACGATGTAGCTGTAGCGGGAACCATCGCGCGCCACCACGCGCAACACTTCACACGGCCGATCGGCAATGCGGGTGCTGCCCACGGAGATGAAGTCGTAATACTTGGCCAGGCGGTTGAAATCGGCGTAAACGATCGCCGGCAGCGCATCGACGATGTGATCGCCGGTAAGCGTGAACGGTTCCAGGCCAGGTTCGAAATAGCTGATCCCGTCGCCGCGCTGCAGCACTTCACGGCGCGGGCCGTCCATGTGCAGCAACTGGCCGAGCGATACGTTGCCGATCACCGCATGGCGATAGCGCAACGACTCGATTCCCTGCTTGCTGATGCTGATGTAGGCGAGCTCGTAATTGAGAGAACGGCCGGCGCTGCTCATCTGTTGCAACAACGCCCCGGACGCAGTCGGCTGCGCCGGGGCGATGTTTGAGTAGAGCAGGCTGCCCGTCAATAAACAAACGGAGAACCAAATTTGCTTCATTACTGCTGTTGCATTCCTAAAGACTGAGTTCCGGGAACCTGAATAGCAGCCTGCTGCGGGTTGCTTTGTTCAAGCTGCAGCTGATCCGAATGCAGGCGACGTTGCAGTTCATAGTCCTGCAGCATAGCGTTGATGCGCTTGCGCTGTTCCTGCACCTGCTGCTGTTGGCCGCTGCCGGTGGAGAAACTGTCGGCCGGCACGCCCAGGCTGACCGGCGACGCCTGGCCCATGATAGGCAGGGTCGTGAACGCCGGCGACTCGGCAGCGCCTGATGGCGCGGACGGTTGGTTATAGTGCTGTACGCCGACGATCACCGCCAACGACACGCAGGCCGCCATACCGATTTGCGTAATCTGGCTCGCCCAAGGACGCACTTTGTCCCAGAACGGCATTTTCTGCCAGGTGTGAGGCTGCGGCTGAGATTCCTGAACGGCGGAAGGAACCAGCCGAGCAGGTTCTTTCTCAAGCGCAGCGGCCACGCGATCGGCGATATCGAGATGCATCACTTGTCCGATATCACCCCGCAGTGTGTCACGAATCAGGTGATAGCTCTGCCAGCTTTGCTGAAGCGTTCGATCTTGCGACAGAGAACTCAACAGCTCGCTGTCGAACGATTCACCATCCATCAGAGCGGAAAGCTTTTCTTTCTGCATGCCTAAGTACCCTTCCTGTGCCCGCCATTGCTAACGCTGGATCAGCGGTTGAACTTTATTATCGATAGCTTCCCGGGCGCGGAAAATACGCGAACGTACGGTTCCGACCGGGCAATCCATGATGGCGGCTATTTCTTCGTAGCTTAGGCCATCCAACTCCCGCAGGGTAATCGCCATGCGAAGATCCTCTGGGAGCGACTCAATGGTACGGAAAACTATCTGTCTCAGCTCTTCTGACAACATTAAGTTCTCAGGGTTCGAAATTTCTTTCAGCGCGCTCGCACTTTCGTAATTTTCCGCATCGTTGGCATCCACATCACTGGATGGCGGACGGCGCCCCTGAGCAACCAGATAATTCTTTGCCGTGTTCACGGCGATTCGATACAACCAGGTATAAAAAGCGCTATCGCCACGGAACGATTCCAGTGCTCGATAGGCCTTGATAAACGACTCCTGCACCACATCGGGCACATCGCCCTGCGGCACATAGCGGGAAACGAGACTCGCCACCTTATGCTGGTAACGCACTACCAGTAGGTTAAACGATTTCTGGTCGCCCTTTTGGACCCGCTCAACCAGAACTTGATCCGTTAACTGCTCGCTCATCCGAGGTAAACTCTCCCCAAATCCGTCTCCACGCGTAAAATTGTACTGCCAGCCATACATTATTTTCCTGAGCAAGCACTCGCTTGGAGTTCATATAGAACACGAAGTTCCATATCGCCATTGTTTTTTCTGCTGATGTCGCCCTATCCGTGGCTTTTGCCCGGACAGTTAGGCTAACATGAATTTCACTCTTCTTCTGCACACATCATACGTTATGCAACCATCATCTGAACATGTTAGCGATGTACTGATCGTCGGCAGCGGCGCTGCTGGCCTGTCACTGGCGCTGCGCCTGGCGCAGCATTGCAAGGTTACCGTCCTCAGCAAGGGGCCGCTCAGCGAGGGGGCCACCTTTTACGCCCAGGGCGGGATCGCCGCGGTGTTCGATGAGACGGACAGCATTGCCTCACACGTTGATGACACTTTGATTGCCGGGGCCGGTCTGTGTGACAAAGAGGCCGTCGAGTTTATCGCCGGCAACGCACGCCACTGCGTGCAGTGGCTGATCGATCAGGGCGTGCTGTTCGACACCGAGGTCAACGCGCAGGGTGAGGAGCACTATCACCTCACGCGCGAAGGCGGCCACAGCCACCGCCGTATCCTGCACGCCGCAGACGCTACCGGTAAGGAAGTAGAGACCACACTGGTGGGGAAAGCAAGCGCTCACCCCAATATTTGCGTGATGGAACGCCGCAACGCGGTCGACCTTATCACCTCGAACAAAATCGGCCTGCCGGGCACCCGCAGAGTCGTGGGCGCTTACGTCTGGAACCGCGAGTTGGAGCGGGTGGAAACTTACCGCGCCAAAACGGTGGTGCTGGCCACCGGCGGCGCGGCCAAGGTGTACCAATACACCACCAACCCGGACATCTCCTCCGGCGACGGCATCGCCATGGCCTGGCGCGCCGGCTGCCGGGTCGCCAACCTGGAATTCAACCAGTTCCACCCAACCTGCCTGTTTCATCCGCAGGCGCGCAACTTCCTGCTGACCGAAGCGCTGCGCGGCGAAGGCGCTTACCTGAAACGGCCGGACGGCAGCCGCTTTATGCCGGATGTCGACCCGCGCGGCGAGCTGGCCCCGCGTGATATCGTCGCCCGCGCCATCGACCATGAAATGAAGCGCCTGGGTGCCGACTGCATGTATCTGGACATCAGCCACAAACCGGCGGAGTTCATTACTCAGCATTTCCCGATGATCCACGAGAAGCTGCTGACGCTGGGCTTCGATCTGACCCAACAGCCGATCCCGATCGTCCCGGCGGCGCACTATACCTGCGGCGGCGTGATGGTCGATCAACACGGCCGCACCGATCTCGACGGGCTGTACGCCATCGGCGAGGTCAGCTACACCGGCCTGCACGGCGCCAACCGCATGGCGTCGAACTCGCTGCTGGAGTGCCTGGTTTACGGCTGGTCGGCGGCGGAAGACATTCTGCAGCGCCTGCCGTTCATCCAGCAGGCCAAACAGGTGCCGCAGTGGGATGAAAGCCGGGTTGACGATGCGGACGAACGGGTGGTGATCCAGCACAACTGGCACGAGCTGCGGCTGTTCATGTGGGATTACGTCGGCATCGTGCGCACCACCAAGCGGCTGGAGCGCGCCCTGCGCCGTATCAACACGCTGCAGGCGGAAATTGACGAGTACTACGCCCACTTCCGCATCTCCAACAACCTGCTGGAGCTGCGCAATCTGGTGCAGGTGGCAGAACTTATCGTGCGCAGCGCGATGGCGCGCAAAGAAAGCCGCGGCCTGCACTACACGCTGGACTACCCGGATTTGCTGCCGGAAGCGCTGCCGACTATTTTGCAGCCTTAAACAAGGCGACAGGGCGCCTTATCGGCGCCCTTTTCTTTTCAGTAGAACAGGTAGAAGTCAGCGATCAACCGGCGGAAATCGTCGGTATAGCTGCCGTCGGCCTGTTTGATCGCCAGCGCCTGCTCCTGCAGCGGCGTTTCCTGCCGCGTCAGCGCCAGCAGTACCCGGTGCAGCGGCGTGTCGGCCCGATCGCTGACGTTCACTTTCGCCGCCGTGTGCCAGCCGCTTTGCTGAGCCAGACGTTCGAATTCTGCGCCGATATCGTGCGGCAGTACCACGCAGAACGTCCCCAGCTCCGCCAACAGCTGCGCCGCACAGGCCAACAGCGCCTCATGAGTCAGGGTTTCGGTGTAGCGCGCGTTGTGGCGCGCCTGGTCGCGGCAGGCCACCGCCGGCTCAAAATAAGGCGGATTACTGACGATCAGATCATACTCAGCAACATGCTGCTGCGCATAATGGTGAATATCCTGCGCATGCACCCGGATCCGCCGCGGCCACGGCGATTCCGCCGCGTTTTCGCACGCTTGGCCGGCGGCGGCTTCATCCAGCTCCACCGCGTCGACGGTCACCTCATCGCCGCTGCGCTGCGCCAGCATCAGCGCGATAAGCCCGCTGCCGCTGCCGATGTCCAGCACCCGGCGCGCCTGCCCCAGCGGTGCCCAGGCGCCGAGCAGCACCCCGTCGGTGCCCACTTTCATGGCGCAACGATCGTGGGCGACAAAGAATTGTTTAAAGGTAAAACCCCCGCGGCGCGGGGTAAAATCGGCTTTCGATCGCTTGCTCACACTCACCACCTGGCTATAAAACTGGCGTAGCATAAGGCAATCTGATGGGCGGGAAAAGAGAGGCTTTCCGCTTAAATAGGTGAAGAACGCGGCCAACCCGTCTATAATCGGCGCCCCAAGTAGAGGTAGACCATGACAGCAACCAATTTTTCCGAACTCGAACTCGATGATCGCCTGATCGACGCGCTGCGCGACAAAGGCTACGATCGCCCCACCGCCATTCAGGCCGCTGCGATCCCGCCGGCAATGGACGGGCGCGACGTCTTAGGTTCGGCTCCGACCGGCACCGGCAAAACCGCCGCCTTCCTGCTGCCCGTGTTGCAGCACCTGCTGGACTTTCCACGCAAGAAATCCGGCCCGCCGCGCGTGCTGATCCTGACGCCGACGCGTGAACTGGCGATGCAGGTCGCCGACCAGGCGCGTGAATTGGCTGCTCATACCTCGCTGGATATCGCCACCATCACCGGCGGCGTCGCTTACATGAACCACGCGGAAGTGTTCAGCGAAAACCAGGACGTGGTGGTCGCCACCACTGGCCGTTTGCTGCAATACATTAAAGAAGAGAACTTCGACTGCCGCGCGGTGGAAACCCTGATCCTCGACGAAGCCGACCGCATGCTCGACATGGGCTTCGCGCAGGACATCGAAACCATCTCCGCCGAAACCCGTTGGCGCAACCAGACGCTGCTGTTCTCCGCCACGCTGGAAGGTGAAGCGATCCGCGAATTCGCCGAGCGCATTCTGAAAGAGCCGGTGGAAGTGGAGGCCGATCCGTCGCGCCGCGAACGTAAAAAGATCCTGCAGTGGTACTACCGCGCCGATGACGTGCAGCACAAAACCGCACTGCTGATCCATCTGCTGAAACAGCCGGACGTGCAAAAATCGGTGATCTTCGTGCGCAAACGCGAGCGCGTGCACGAGCTGGCCACCTGGCTGCGCGAAGCGGGCATCAACACCTGCTATCTCGAAGGCGAAATGGTGCAGGCCAAACGCAACGAAGCGGTCAAACGCATGATGGATGGCCGGGTTAACGTGCTGGTCGCCACCGACGTTGCCGCGCGCGGTCTGGATATCCTCGATATCACCCACGTGTTCAACTTCGACATGCCGCGCACTGCGGACACCTACCTGCACCGCATCGGCCGTACCGGCCGCGCCGGGCGCAAAGGCACCGCCATTTCGTTGGTGGAAGCGCACGACCACCTGCTGCTGGGTAAAGTGGGCCGTTACCTGAACGAACCGCTGAAAGCGCGCGTGATCGACGAACTGCGGCCAAAAACCAAGGTGCCGAACGAGAAAAGCAACGGCAAGCCGTCGAAAAAAGTGCTGGCCAAGCGCGCGGAAGATAAGGCGAAGAACAAAGAAAAGGCCAAGGTGAAAGTGCGTCATCGCGATGCCAAAAACGTCGGCAAGCGCCGCCAGGCGAAGGCCAAACCGGCCGGCGACGCGGAATAACCGTCACCCTATAAGAAAAACCGCCTTCACAGGCGGTTTTTTTATGGGCGTTTACTGCTGCGCGTAGTGCGTGGCCAGCCGGTGCCCCTGCAACCATTGGTCCAGTTCGCGGAACTGCGCCTTCAGCTCGTCGTTCTGCAAATGCGCCGGCGTTTGCGAGAAGTAAAACTGGAACGCGACGCCCTGCTGATTGCGCGCCCGAGCGTCGGCCCCGGCCTGCAACAGCAGCAGCGCCAGGTGCGGCGCGTTGATCTTCGCCGCCAGATGCAGCGGGGTATCCCCCAGCCGATCGCTCAACGTGGAGTCCGCCCCGGCCGCCAGCAACAGCCGCAGCTGCTCCTCGCGCCCGGCCAGCACCGCCGCCGCCAGCGGCGTGGCGCCGGTGACGGCATTACGTACGTTCACCTGCGCACCCTTAGTCAGCAGCAACCGCAGGTACTGCGCATCTTGCAACATCGCCGCGGTGTGCAGCGCACTGTTGCCGTCCAGCCCCGCCGCCGAAACGTCGGCGCCGAGATCCAGCAACGCCTGCACGCTGCCCGGCTGCTGCGCAAGCACCGCCCACTGCAACAGCGTGACCTGCCGATCGCCCCGCTCGCGCAAGCGCTCCTGCGTGGCCTGCGCCTTGATGCCCTGCGCATCGCCGCGCGCCACCGCCTGAGCCAGCGCCAGATTGCTCCGGCCGTCAAACGGCGAAATCTCCTGCCCCATCTGTTGCTCCTTAGCCATCATCAGTAAACCGGTCACTGCGACCAGCGCCAGTAAGGCTATCGCCAGCGCCCGCCGCAAGCGACGCCCTTCAGGCATTGGCCTTCGCCTCCCACGGCTTTTGTTCCGCCATCGAGCTTATCACCTTGTCGATGCCGTGCGCCGTCAGGCTGCGATCCAGATGCTTGCTCGGCCGCCAGTCATCGATGCCGGTCAGGGTATCGTTGTTGGCCAGGGTGATGTTGTGGCCGATGGCGTCCGGGATCAGCGAGGTCGACTCCTGGGTGCTGGTCAGCATGTCATATTGCTCGCTGTAGCGGCGGATGCCGCCGGCTTCGGCATCTTTCTTCGCCGCCGCCGGATCGATGCCCAGACGATTCAGGGTGTAATCCGAAACCCCGGCCGCGTTGAAGGTGACCGCCACGGTACCGGTCGCCAGCGCCGCCGTGGCCGCCAGACCGCCGCCAAGCGAATGGCCGGCGATCACCAGCGCATCGCCGAACGCCGCCTTGGCGCTTTTCGCGGCGGCGACCGCCTGATTGTACTGCACATCGTCATAGCCCGTCGCCTGACGCACGTTGCTCAGCCAGTCGCGCCAGTCGTTGGTGCCGGCAAAAGCCAACACATACTGCTTGTCGTTGCTGTAGATCCCGGCCTGGAAACCGCTGCCCGCGTCATGCAGGCTGGCGGGATCGATACCGAAGCCGAGCAGCGCGCTGTCGCTCAGGCGGTTAAACCCGGCGGCGCCCTGGCCGTTTAGCGAATAAACGTCCTTGGCCAACAGCGCCAACGCATAATCACCCTCCTGCGATTGTTTCCCCCGCGTCACACCCGGCGCTGCCGTCGCCGTCGGCGCCGCCGCTGAGATATCGCTGACCAGCGTATTCAGCAGATTTTGCGCGTTAAGCGTGTTCTGAGAGGGAGTGGCCACCGCCGCCGGGTTTGTCGGCGCTGCCGCGGGCTGCGCCGCCGTCGCCGTCTCGGCAACGGCCCGAGCTGTAGGGATCGCGGGCACCGGGGATACTGCAGAGGTAAAACTTAAAGACATACTCATGCCGACTCCTTGTCGATAGACTTTTTTATTCAGCACCTGAATAGGCACTGCTTTAGCTATCGGCAGGTCGGATGAGTTCTGTATTACGAATGCTTATCTTTGCGCAGAATGTGATCCGCGTTCAGTTTTCAACCGTCAGACGTAAAAAAGGGAGCCGAAGCTCCCTCATTATTGACTGCACCGCAAATTACAGGCTTTCGGTAAAGGTGCGGGCGATGACGTCGCGCTGCTGTTCCGGCGTCAGGGAATTGAAGCGCACCGCATAACCGGACACGCGGATGGTCAACTGCGGGTATTTTTCCGGGTGCTTGACCGCGTCTTCCAGGGTTTCACGGCGCAGCACGTTGACGTTCAGATGCTGACCGCCTTCCACGCGCACGGTCGGTTGCATTTCAAGCGGCACTTCACGGTATTCGATCTGGCCCAGATCGCTCACCGCGACAACCTGATCTTCCGCGTAGTTGGCCTTGGCGCACACGCAGCGAGCTTCCGCTTTTTCATCGTCCAGCAGCCAGAAAGAATTCACCAGCGCCTGGTCGTTCGCTTTGGTAATTTGAATACCGGTAATCATTATGTTGCCTCCGTACAAGGGCGTAAAAATTCACGTCGTGAGAAAACCCAATTCTGGTTTCGGCCATTTGGTAAAACCATTGTTGTCTTGTTGTTCTGTATACCAGCCTGACCGGGCCAGTTCCTTGATTAAAGTCAATTTTTACCGGGTAGGCACAAGGCGTGAAGGGGCAAATTTATGTTTTATATCAATTTTCCCACTGCGGCAAAAACCAATTATTTTTGTAAATTTTCAAAAATAATTGCATAAAGCACGGCGGCGAGAAATGAAAAGCGGGTTTCGCTACGCGTGCCGAAACGGTAAGCTATAGCCCATGAATTGCTAAAGAAAACAAAGGAGAGCGTTTATGGCCACCTCCCTCACCTGGCATGACGTGATCGGCAAAGAGAAAGAGCAGCCCTATTTTGTTGAAACGCTCGCCTTTGTTGCCGCTGAGCGCCAGGCCGGTAAGACCATTTATCCACCGCAGAAGGACGTGTTCAACGCTTTCCGCTATACCGAGCTGGCGGACGTCAAAGTCGTCATCCTCGGCCAGGATCCGTACCACGGCCCCAATCAGGCGCACGGCCTCTCTTTCTCGGTGCGCCCCGGCGTGCCGGCGCCGCCGTCGCTGGTGAATATGTATAAAGAGCTGGCGACCGACATTCCCGGCTTCGAGCGCCCGGATCACGGCTGCCTGCAAAGCTGGGCCGAACAGGGCGTACTGCTGCTCAACACCGTGCTGACGGTGGAAGGCGGCCGCGCGCACTCGCACGCCAATCTGGGCTGGGAAACCTTTACCGACAAAGTGATCGCCGCTCTGAACGAGAACCGTGAAGGCGTGGTGTTTCTGCTGTGGGGCTCGCACGCGCAGAAGAAAGGTAACTTTATCGACCGCAACCGCCACCACGTGCTGAAAGCGCCGCACCCGTCGCCGCTCTCCGCCCACCGCGGTTTCCTCGGCTGCCACCACTTCTCGCAGGCCAATCAGTTGCTGGAACAGCAAGGGCTGGCACCTATCGACTGGATGCCACGCCTGCCGCAGGCGTAATTCAGAGACAAAAAAGGCACCCTCGGGTGCCTTTCTTTATGCTTTCCGCCGGGGCGATTACGCCTTGGCTTTGGAGACCGCCACCATCGCCGGGCGCAGCAAGCGGCCGTTCAGCGTGTAGCCTTTCTGCATCACCATCATCACGTGGTTCGGTTGGTGATCGGCGGATTCCATCATGCTCATCGCCTGATGCACTTCCGGGTTGAACGGCACGTTGACGTCGCCGACGATTTCAATGCCGTACTTGCGCACCACGTCCAGCAGCGATTTCAGCGTCAGTTCGATGCCTTCGATCATCGCGGCCAGTTCCGGATTGTTTTTATCCGCCAGCTCCAGCGCGCGCTCCAGGTTGTCGATCACCGGCAGCAGATCGCCGGAGAATTTCTCCAGGGCGAACTTGTGCGCTTTCTCGACGTCCAGTTCGGCGCGGCGACGGATGTTTTCCGCTTCCGCTTTGGCGCGCAGCAGGCTGTCGCGCTCGCGCTGTTGAGCTTCCGCCAGTTGAGTTTCCAATTCGGCGATACGCGCATCGCGCAGATCGACGCCTTCCGCCGCTTCCGGCAGCGTATCCTCGTGATGAGCGTGTTGTTCCATTTCTTCCGAGACTTGCTCGTTTGGCGTCTTCTGTTCTTTACTACTCATGAATATCTCCGCGTTTTAGCATTAATCTCGCAACTTGGCTTATTATGGGGATCAAAACCGGGGTTTCAAGTCAACCGGTCACAATGTGGGGCATAAACGGGTCCCGGTGAGGAAAATCACAACAAATGAATAAAAAATTCGCCTGTATAGGCATTGTTGGCCACCCGCGTCACCCTTCTGCGCTGGCAACCCACGAGATGCTGTTCCACTGGCTGGTCGCCCGCGGTTATTCGGTGATGGTCGAGCGCCAGATCGCCCATGATCTGGGGCTGAAAGACGCCGTGACCGGCAGCCTGGCGGATATCGGCCAGCGCGCTGACCTGGCGGTGGTGGTCGGCGGCGACGGCAACATGCTCGGCGCCGCGCGCGTGCTGGCGCGTTACGACATCAAGGTGATCGGGGTCAACCGCGGCAACCTCGGCTTCCTCACCGATCTCGATCCCGACAACGCCCTGCAGCAGCTGGCGGACGTGCTGGAGGGCGAGTATATCGACGAACAGCGTTTCCTGCTGGAAACCATCGTGCATAAAGAGCACCAGCAGTGCCGCATCAGCACCGCCATCAACGAAGTGGTGCTCCACCCCGGCAAAGTGGCGCACATGATCGAATTCGAAGTGTATATCGACGATCGCTTCGCCTTCTCGCAACGCTCCGACGGCCTGATCATCGCCACGCCGACCGGTTCCACCGCCTACTCGCTCTCCGCCGGCGGGCCGATCCTCACCCCGTCGCTGGAAGCGATCGCGCTGGTGCCGATGTTCCCGCACACCCTTTCCGCCCGGCCGCTGGTGATCAACGGCGACAGCACCATCCGATTGAAGTTTTCGCAGATCGGCAGCGATCTGGAAATCAGCTGCGACAGCCAGATCGCGCTGCCGATACAGGAAGGTGAAGAAGTGCTGATCCGCCGCAGCGATTTCCACCTTAATCTGATTCACCCGAAGGACTACAGCTATTTCAACACGTTAAGCACCAAGCTGGGTTGGTCGAAAAAATTGTTCTAAAATCTGCGCCGGCCACTTTACTGTATATAAAACCAGTTTATACTGTATGAAACTACAGTTATGTGTTTATACACAGGAAGGTTCCCATGCTGGCGCAATTAACCATCAGCAACTTTGCTATCGTTCGTGAGTTGGAAATCGATTTTCAACCGGGTATGACGGCGATCACCGGTGAAACCGGCGCCGGCAAATCCATCGCCATCGATGCCCTGGGGCTGTGCCTCGGCAACCGCGCCGACGGCAATGTGGTGCGTCTGGGGGCCGCCCGCGCCGACATCTGCGCCCGCTTCTCGCTGGCGGACACCCCGTCCGCGCGCGAGTGGCTGGAGCAGAACCAGCTGGACGACAGCAACGAATGCCTGCTGCGCCGGGTGATCAACGCCGACGGCCGTTCGCGCGGCTTTATCAACGGCACCGCCGTGCCGCTGTCACAGCTGCGCGAGCTGGGGCAACGCCTGATCCAAATTCATGGTCAACACGCCCATCAGCTGCTGCTCAAGCCGGAGCACCAAAAAACGCTGCTCGACGCCTATGCCGACGAACCCGCCCTGTTGGCGGCAATGAGCCAGGCCTATCAGCGCTGGCACCAAAGCTGCCGCGAGCTGGCGCACCATCAGCAGCAGTCCATCGAGCGCGAAGCGCGCAAGCAGCTGCTGCAATACCAATTGAAAGAGCTGAACGAATTCGCGCCGCAGGCCGGCGAGTTCGAACAGACCGACGCCGAGTACAAGCGCCTGGCCAACAGCGGCCAGCTGCTGACCCTCAGCCAGCAGACATTGCAGCTGCTGGCCGACAGCGACGAGAACAACATGCTCAGCCAGCTCTACAGCGCCAAACACCTGCTGCTCGAGCTCGCCGGGCTGGACGACAAGCTCAGCGGCCTGCTGGACATGCTGGAAGAGGCCTCGATCCAAATCAGCGAAGCCAGCGACGAGCTGCGCCATTACGCCGATCGCATGGATCTCGATCCCAACCGCCTGCACGAGCTGGAGCAGCGCCTGTCGCGCCAAATCAGCCTGGCGCGCAAACACCAGGTCGCACCGGAAGAGTTGCCGCAGCTGCATCAACAGTTGCTGGATGAACAGCAGCTGCTGTCGCAGCAGGAAAGCGATCACGAGCATCTGAACGAGGCGGTCACTCTGCATCACCAGCAGGCGCTGGAACTGGCGGAGCAGCTGCACCAGAAACGCCTGCATTACGCCGCCGAGCTGACCACGCTCATCACCGACAGCATGCAGGCGCTCTCCATGCCGCACGGCAAATTCAACATCGACGTGCGCTTCGAACCACAGTATCTGAGCGCCGAAGGGGCCAGCCGCAGCGAGTTCTGCGTCTCCACCAACCCAGGCCAGCCGCTGCAGCCGCTGGCGAAGGTTGCCTCCGGCGGTGAGCTGTCGCGCATCGCGCTAGCCATTCAGGTGATCACCGCTCGCAAGATGGAAACCCCGGCGCTGATCTTCGACGAAGTGGACGTGGGCATCAGCGGCCCAACCGCCGCCATCGTCGGCCGCCTGCTGCGCCAGCTCGGCGAATCCACCCAGGTGATGTGCGTGACCCACCTGCCGCAGGTGGCCGGGTGCGGGCATCAGCACCTGTTCGTCAGCAAGCAGACCGACGGCACGGTCACCGAAACCCAAATGGCACCGCTGGATAAACGCGCGCGGCTACAGGAGCTGGCGCGCCTGCTCGGCGGCAGCGAAGTCACCCGCAATACGCTGGCGAATGCCAAAGAACTGCTGGCGGCATAAAAAAGCTCAACTTTTTCACTTTCCTGCGGTCTGACAGTGACGCTGTTGGCCCGAGAAATATCTAAAGCGCGGCGCAGCGGTGATCTGAAGCCTCCTCAACGGCCTGAAACAGGCCAAGCGCTTGAGGTGCTGAAGGAAAGCCAACGCGCCGCAACTTGAAAGATGAAGGGTATAAAGGTTTCCAACTGCCGCAAGGTCTATTATCATCGGCATCCTATGCCCTAAAGGAATGTGATTACTATGCGCTGTAAAACGCTGACTGCCGCCGCTGTAGTTCTTGTGATGCTGACTGCAGGCTGTTCTACTTTTGAAAAGGTGGTTTATCGTCCTGACATCAACCAGGGGAACTACCTGACGTCGACCGACGTGGCGAAAATCCAGAAGGGGATGACCCAGCAACAGGTCGCTTACACATTGGGCACCCCAATGCTGCAAGACCCGTTCGGGACTCAGACGTGGTTCTATGTGTTCCGCCAGCAGCCTGGCCATGAAGATATCACCCAGCAAACGCTGACGCTGACCTTCAACAGCGCAGGCGTGTTGACCGATATCCAGAACAAACCGGCGCTGACCAAGTAATCGGCGCCGCCCGCTCTTCCGGCCCATGAGGGGGCATGACGTTCCTCATGACAGTCGCAGGCTGCAACGCGGAAGAGAATAATCAGTTTCAGATAAAAAAATAAGGCGCTATAAGCGCCTTATTTTTTTTGCCTTTTCTGCCCGTTGCCGGCGCAGTTCTTTCGGATCGGCGATCAGCGGCCGGTAGATCTCCACCCGGTCGCCGTCGTTCAGCGTATCACCCAGCTTGGCCGGTCGGCTGTAGATGCCGATTTTGTTGCTCTTAAGATCGATATCCTGGCGCAGCTCCAGCAGGCCAGAAGCCTGAATCGCCTGCTCGACGCTGCTGCCCTCGGCCAGCTTTACCTTGCGCAGGTACTGGCGCTCCGGCAAGGCATACACCACCTCGACCCGAATGTCAGACACTGTAGACCTCTTTCGCCCGCTGGGTGAAGGCCTGCACCATGCTGCCCGCCAGCTCTTTGAACACCTTGCCGAACGCCAACTCGATCAGTTTGTTGGTAAACTCGAAGTCCAGGTGCAACTCCACCTTGCAGGCCTCTTCGCTCAGCGGCGTGAACTGCCAGCCGCCCATCAGCTTGCGGAACGGACCATCGACCAGCTGCATATTGATGCTCTGGTTATCCAGCAGCGTATTGCGCGTAGTGAAGGTCTTACTGATGCCGGCCTTGGCGACGTCCACCGCGGCGGTCATTTCGTTGGAGGTAGCGTTAAGCACCCGGCTGCCGGTGCAGCCTGGCAGAAAATCGGGATAAGAATGAACATCGTTAACCAACTGATACATCTGCTCGGCGCTGAACGGCACTAATGCAGACCGACTGATCTGGGGCATATCATTTCCTGTAAGACATAAAACGTACAGATAATACCATTTATCTGGCGGCAAACAAAAAATCTGCTACGGGATGGCGGCGCCAAAAATGCGAAAAATTGCGCAGGTGCTGAACGGGAAAGGATTTCTTTCGCTGAAGCATCCAGTATAATGAACGCACTATGACAAAGAAAAAAGCACACAAACCCGGTTCCGCCACCATTGCCCAAAACAAGCGCGCGCGTTTCGAATACTTCATTGAAGAAGAGTTCGAGGCGGGCCTGTCGCTGCAAGGGTGGGAAGTTAAATCGCTGCGTGCCGGCAAAGCCAACCTCAGCGACAGCTACGTGACGTTCCGTGACGGTGAAGCCTATCTGTTTGGCGCCACCATCACCCCGCTCAACGTGGCTTCGTCGCATGTGGTGTGCGATCCGACGCGTACCCGTAAACTGCTGCTGAACCGACGCGAGCTGGACACCCTGCTCGGCCGCGTCAACCGCGATGGCTACACCGTGGTGGCCTTGTCCCTGTATTGGAAAAATGCCTGGAGCAAGATCAAGATCGGTGTAGCCAAAGGCAAGAAAGAGCACGACAAACGCGATGACATCAAAGATCGCGAATGGCAGACGGCGAAAGCCCGTATCATGAAGCACGCCAATCGTTAAGCCGCTGGCTTATCGAAGTAAACTTCTGGTATACTGCACAAAGTTACTTGGGGCTGATTCTGGATTCGACGGGATTTGCGAAGCCCTAGGAGCATGCCGAGGGGCGGTTGGCCTCGTAAAAAGCCGCAAAAAAATAGTCGCAAACGACGAAAACTACGCACTAGCAGCTTAATAACCTGCTTAGAGCCCTCTCTCCCTAGCCTCCGCTCTTAGGACGGGGATCAAGAGAGGTCAAACCCAAAAGAGATCGCGTGGACGTCCTGCCTGGGGCTGAAGCGTTAAACTTAATCAGGCTAGTCTGTCAGTAGCGTGTCCATCCGCAGCTGGCCGGCGAATGTAAAGATTGGACTAAGCATGTAGTGCCGACGGTGTAGTAATTTCGGACGCGGGTTCAACTCCCGCCAGCTCCACCAAAATTCTCCATCGGTGATTACCAGAGTCATCCGATGAAGTCCTAAGAGCCCGCACGGCGCAAGCCCTGCGGGCTTTTTTGTGCCCTCAATTTGTCCCGCGAAGTCCGAAGAGAACTAATTAAATCCGAACCTTTTAGGCCCATTGATAGGCCCAACGAAAAGCTCTATTGTTTTCGTTGGGCCTAAACGCATGGAGATTCCCCATGGCAAGAAAAACCAAGCCGTTAACCGATACGGAAATCAAAGCCGCCAAACCTAAAGATGCCGATTACCAGCTGTATGATGGTGATGGGCTTACTCTATTAATCAAGTCCAGTGGTAGTAAGCTCTGGCAGTTCCGTTACTATCGACCGCTGACAAAACAGCGAACCAAACAGAGCTTCGGTGCCTACCCTGCTGTCTCCCTTTCTGATGCGCGTAAACTCAGAGCTGAATCTCGAGTTTTGTTGGCGAAAGATATTGATCCTCAGGAACATCAGAAAGAACAGGTAAGAAATTCTCAAGAGGCTAAAACCAACACTTTCCTGTTAGTTGCCGAGCGTTGGTGGAATGTGAAGAAAGCCAGCGTAACAGAGGACTATGCCGACGATATCTGGCGCTCGCTTGAGAGAGATGTTTTCCCAGCAATCGGCGATATCAGTGTCACTGAGATTAAGGCTCATACTCTGGTTAAAGCTGTTCAGCCGGTTCAGGCCAGAGGTGCATTAGAGACTGTTCGCCGCCTTTGTCAGCGTATTAACGAAGTCATGATTTATGCGCAGAACACAGGCCTGATTGATGCAGTTCCCAGTGTAAATATCGGAAAAGCATTTGAGAAACCGCAAAAGAAAAACATGCCAAGCATCCGCCCGGATCAACTTCCGCAGCTAATGCAGACTATGCGTACGGCAAGTATCAGCTTGTCCACAAGATGCCTTTTCATGTGGCAACTTCTCACCATCACCCGCCCTGCCGAGGCCGCTGAGGCTCGATGGGGTGAGATCGATTTCAATGCTAGCGAATGGAAAATTCCTGCAGCTCGAATGAAGATGAACCGGGACCATACGGTTCCACTATCCGATGAGGCTCTTTCTATTCTGGAAATGATGAAGTCACTCAGTGGTGGACGAGAGTTTATCTTTCCCAGTCGCATCAAACCAACCCAGCCAATGAACAGCCAGACAGTGAATGCAGCACTCAAGCGTGCTGGCTTAGGAGGCGTACTCGTATCACACGGTCTACGTTCTATCACTAGTACGGCACTCAATGAGGAAGGATTTCCACCTGATGTCATTGAAGCAGCACTGGCTCATGTAGACAAAAATGAGGTACGTCGCGCTTATAACCGCAGTGATTACCTTGAGCAACGTCGCCCTATGATGCAATGGTGGGCTGATTTCGTGATGGCAGCGGATCGCGGAAGCGTGATTGCAGATGGGATAAAAGGGATGCGGTTAGTGGGATGATAAGAATGGGTTAAGTCCAGCTCAGATTTTCCCTATAGATAGGTTAATACTTTATTTTTGAATCAAATACTTACTGGATCTGACCGTCCTTAACTGGACTAACCCTACCTCATTAGGCATATTCTGTCCTCACGACGAAACCGGTTCTTAAGCCTCCGGACTGACGCCTCCGAGGTTGCTTTGAACCGCTCCAAGTTTCCGGGAGAATGTTGAACCTGTAAACTCAGCCACGGGACCGCTCAACCTACTATCGAACATCTGGTATGAACTTTGCCTCCATAGACGATGGAACCTCCGCCAGCCCACGAAAACTGCTCCTATGTGCTTGTTCCGATGACACAGATACTAAGTCTATGGGGGCGATTCCAGCTCATGGCATATCGGTCCGCCCCCTAGTGTATCACTCACGTATTTTTCTTGATTAAATATAACTGCTATGATCGGCACAACTATTCTGATGGTATAGAATAAATTGCAATTCGTAATATTAAAACATTAATGGACGAGGAAATAATATGCAAGGTTTAAATTACCTTTCAGAAATTGAAAAATTAAAGCTTTTCAAAAACATTCGAATTGGAATGAGTTCAGAAGAAGAATTTGAGGCTTTCCTTACCTCTGTAGGGAATGATGAAAATAAAAATGAAATAAAAAGGCGAATTAACGGTTTGTTTTTAGAGGATGAATTCGCTTTGCTGTGCTTTTTCATGGAAGTATGTACAAGTCTAACCTCTTTAGGTCAATCACCAGTAAATAACACTGGCATTAAGGTGCCAGATTATCTGGCTAGTTTTAATATGCCAAAAGGGAAGGAATTAAAATGTTTTATTGAGGTGAAGACGAGCAATGCTCTAGAAACTAAAAAAATATCAGGCTCTTTCTTAAATAAGTACAGTGAGTTTTGTCATAGATTCCGACACCCTTTATTTATAGCATCACGCATACATCAAAACAATCTTCTTTTCTGGATATTGCAAAGCGAGAGCGAGTTTATAAACTCTGGTCGAAAAGTAGATGTGAGTAATATAACAAATAATAGTGGATGTATTCTTTTGGATGATTGGTTTATTTCCTCAATTAATGCTTTAACAGTGACAATTCATTTTAGCGAACACCCTTTAGTATCCCAGGCCAGATATGAGGATAAGGGGTATTTACATCAAATTACCGTATCACAGAAGCATGAAGGAAATACTTTCGAATTTAATCTTAACGAGAAGGAATTCGTTTTAAATGCATTCCTAGATGAGTTTCAGTCTAATGATACTTATCATAAAGAAAAAAATATATTAGTAAGAGAAATACCTGAACACTCTTCTAATCTAATAAGCAGTTTATTACTAAAAATGAACATGCGAGTAATTGATTCAGAAAGTCCAGATGACAGATTGAATGCCAGTAGAATGTTGGCGAAAATAGAATCAGGTTATAGTACTTACATAAACAAAAGTTATCTTAAAAAAATAATAGATAGTTTGAATAAAAAATCAATCGTAAGTGGTGCTGGTATTATTTTTGCCCCAATGGGGCTTGGGAGTAGCCATGATAGAAAAAAGAAATTGGGTGAATTACTCAAAATTTCTAGATGATCTAATTATGTACTTAGATGTCTGATGTCCAAGGTTTCTGTTCTGCGCCTTTATTGGCGCTTTTTTTCTTTAGCGTTGCGTTAAAGGCAGCCTTAACTACGGCGTCATTTCTAGACCAATCTTCAATCAGCCGGGGAATTCTTGCAAATAATACAGCTAAGTCTTCCTGTTTTTCTTCAGGGGAACCAGGATAGCCATGCTCTTGAATAAATATGCTTACATCCTCATCAATCAACTCTATAGCCTCTCTCCTGTTTCTCCAGCCATCCGCAGGCTTGTTGCAATACAACAAACGGATAATTTCAGCTTTTAGAGGAGCGTAAAGCGATGCTTTTGCTTTACCCCCATTAGTGGCCTGTTCTTTTTTTTTCGCCTCAGTGTTTTGCCATATTTCATGGTGAACAATTCCATGGCACATGTCGAGAAGTTCTGTCGATTTGAGCAACAACGTGACACCATCACGCCAATCTGAAGCCACGAGATGTATCCCTAGGCACCAGTATACTGCAGCCAAAAAGATCCACTCATCTATTGATTCCTGGATAGTGTCAGCCTCTTCATACAAAATATGGTACGACTGATTTTCCAATTCACGACGCTTCGCTGTATCCAGCATAATATCATTGACTATTTTGTTAATATGAGTATCGCCATCATTTAAACAGGTTATACAGCTTTTCCATCCAACCGCACGTAGAGCGAGCACCAGTCTACTTTTCTTTAAGTTGAATGATTCCTTTATCGTATCGACAAAAAAACAGAGATTAAAATCATCCATAAATCAATAACCTAACTCGTGTAAAAAATGAGGTAACGCAGCCGTATACCTTATACCCGCGTCAATGAATAACCTTCCTCTCATCCAAAGCAAACCAGATTAGAGGAAACAACACTATGTCATCATCTACCGTAAAAATCCTTCGTATCAATGCACTTACCCAAAAACTGGGCATCGCCCGCTCGACGATTTACGACTGGATCAATCCTAAATCGACACGCTATGACAGGACATTTCCAAAGCAGCGCCGCCTTGGGAACCAGTCTGTCGGTTGGCTAGAATCCGAAGTAGATCAGTGGATCTTACAACGCGAAATTTCCTCCCAATAAAATTACTTAGCTAAGTAAACCGGAGAATGTAATCTCCGGTTAAGTCACTCAGCAATCATTAGCATCAAACATTCCAGTGAAGATTAAAATTCATCCAGTAATGCTGATATATGTGCTTCACGTACCCTATCACGCACATCCTCAAAACTTTCAGACGCTAATCCTGACTGCAGATATGGTAAAATCTTTGTAAATTCAGCGCGAGCGGCAGGACGCGAAGAACCATTGAGATAGATTGCATTTGCAAGAAGTTCTGGGCTAGAGCACCCTTTCCTTACCGCCCCACTTAAAGTCAGTATACTGACAGGAACAATGGGTTCATTACCATTAGCGATAGCTTGGGCGGTATATATACGGGCTGGAAGACCCGCGACAAAAGCAAGATCTGCAGTTAAACGAACCGCAAAATGTCGCGCTATTTCACATGTCTTGATATCCTTCTCTGCTGTTCCAATCGCGCGTTCAAGATCGCTGAGAGGTTTACCATCCATCCACGCGACTAAAAGTTTTTTCAACAAAGGGATAGCTAATTTTGTTTTATTTTCATCGCTTAAAGAACGATAATTTGTACCAAATAGACCGGCAATATCGTTGGGTCTAATTAGCTGGAACAACCAACCAGGATGCTTTTCAAGCCATTCAAAAAGATCTTGGATACAATCGCGGGTGCTCCCAAGAAATGCCCCACTACTTACCAACTGAGTCATACTCTCAATAACTACATAAGGCAGTCCGCAAGACGCCGCAACTCTTTCTAACCAAGTTAACTCTTGCTTCGGAGAAAGTCTAGAGCGCTCAAGTATAGCTGAAGATATCCGAGTCTCGATCCAATCATTATTGCCCTTCTGACGCATGCGGTAAGCAGCGAATGATCTATTGATCATATATTTCGCTAATTCATCTGGAGCATCGCCATCACCCTTTGGTAATCTGGCGAGGAAATATGCCTCATTATCATCAAGAGCTCCTGAGTGGATACGGTCAAGTAGACCTGTGAGCGGATCGTCTATCCTGAGGCACTGGTCTGACTGAGAAAATATTCCTTGTAAAGTCATCCAATGACTATTTATGTTACTTTTATCTTCATCAATATTGATTATTTTACTGGGAATGACTAAAACAAACCCTTGCCCTCCTTCCCCTGCTCGTCCAGCTCTGCCTGCAGCATTAAGCAATTCATGAGCATCTAACTGCTTCATTTTGTCTCCCTCAACATCCCAGCGGCTATCTCCCGCAATCAAGACGATATCACTAGGAAGATTCATTCCTTGAGCAAGAGTTGAAGTCGCAAACATAGCACTTAGACCATCAGACCGTTTAAAAAGCGATTCATGCAAGAGACGTTCTTGTTTTATCAATTGAGCATGATGACTTATAGCACCACCTACAACTCTATAATTATCGTCAATTTTAAGATAACAATGTTGAGATCCACCAAGTTCCTCCTCAACTATTTTTCGTAATACTTTCTCGTCTTCCGTAAGAGTAACTCCGTGTTTCGGTAATAGTTCACGAAAGTATTTAACAGTAGATTCCGCAGCAATAGTACTTTGAACAAATATAAGTGTCTTAAGCTTATCTTGTGCAGCAGCAGCAGCAATCTCCCCTGCAACTTTATTTCCGTTTGGGGTTAAGTACCAGTTACCTTTATATTTATTTATACCTGTAGAAAATGACACCGATTTATTTAATAATGTCATCAACGCATAATCTTTACGCTTACGCGTCGCCCAAGTCTGTCTAAGACAGAAGAAAGCAGACGGTTGAGCATTAAGCTGTGATTTAACTTTTGCTGGTACACCTTTAGTTGTTGCTTTGGCTTGGGCTTTTCGAAGTATTTCTTCTAACTTTGATATCCGATCTGAACTGTAAGCTACGCAACCACGAGCTTGTCGGGTAGGTTTCCATGCTAAATCTAACTCAAGACAAGGACGGCCAGTAAGTTCGGAAATCCAACCAGCAATTTCGGCAGCGTTTTGCATCATTGCTGAAATCATCAAAAAATCTGCTTCAGGTGCCAGTTGAGTAAGATTTAAAATACATAACATTGCATCAATGCTGCGACGACTTCGATCAGCATCTCTTGGATGCAAAAGATGACATTCATCGAACACTATCAAACCGATATCGTTAAATGCTTCTGGCTGCAGAGATTGCAGCATTAAGCATCTTTCGGGAGTTGTCACGATTATTTCTGGCAATTCAACAATATCTGTAAACACAATATCTTCGTCAAGATCGCCATAAACACTAAAGTCTTTGAAAGCATTTTTAAGTGTAAAAGCAGTCTGATCTACTAGAGCCAACGTAGGAGCAAGAACAATAGCCTTACTGCCGCTCAGTAATGAAACAGCTATTTTCAGCTCCGCAAGTGTTGATTTCCCCCCGCCAGTCGGAAAACTTATTGCAGCAGAAACGCCTTTGGTAAGATAACCTCTTTCAAGCGCAGTGCGGTGATTACGCCAAAGGTAGGGACGTTTATTAGCCGCCTGACGCACAATACGCCACCATTGTTTTACATTTATACCGGCAGGTGCCTCAATTCGGCATAATGAGGTATCGGCAAGGTTAATAGAAACCGCTAGTAGTAATTTTGCTAAATGAAGTGGACCGGGAAAGATATTAACAGCAACAGGCCCTTCATCATCAAAAACCCCATCGATACGAGAAATACATAACGATATAACCTCTTTAAATATCATCTGAGAGCGAGGAATCTCAGCGACTTCATTTGGCTCTGATAGTAATTCTTGAGCAAGCTCTACCAAACCAGCATGAAGATGCCTTAGTAATGCGTCAACAGCAACTTCGGGGCCAGTAGTTTCATTACCCAAATCCTTTTCCCGTGGTTCTATATCCAGAATTTCACCAAGCCGTCCTGTTGCAAGAGCTCCAATATCTTTTATCAAAATTGATTCGGAAGAATTTGAATCATCCCGTTGATTCAAATGCTTTGCCATTTCTGCTGCATCACTTTGAAAGTCAGCAATCAAAAAGAGTAAGGTGCTACAAATTTCCGGCGCGACACGAACTATATCGATAAAGGCTTCACGCTCTCCTCCTTTAATAACCTCAGCCATCATGCAAAGTTGATGTGCAGTTCCTGCAACAAATGCAGCAGCAGCTCGATCAACTCTCTCAGGCGAAGATGTGACTAATAGCTCCTGTGTAGCCGCTAAACGTCGCATCTCTTCTAGCAATTCTTCCAATTTTTCGTTTTTCTCTTTTGTATCGATGGCACCATGGTACCTGACACGTGCAGCAACGATTTCTGCATAAGCATTAGTGAAACGCTGAGGTAGTTCCTCTAATTCGAGAGAGTCAAGCTGAGGAGCTGAGCTAATTAGATCTATAGTTACAGGGTCAAACATTGTCTATCCAAGCCTCAATATATTTTATTGCCTTTGACGAAAACTGCTCCATCCAGTTACGTAGATCTTTTATGCACATAGTTTCGCCTTGTCGACGTTCATGCTTACCAGGAGCAACTTCATCAAAGCCCTTAAATAGAGCTTTACGGCTACTATCATCGTCATCTTTAGTATCTATCGTTACCGCAACACGATAATGTCTAGCCTCTTCCCAAATAATCTTTTCGACCGCAGCATCAATATCCATCTCTGGGAATTTAATCTGATGAGCTTCTAACAGTGCGCCTGTCTCTTGTATTAATTCAGGCATTCGTTCACCGCACTCTAATGAGCGTATTCCCTTCCAAACATCACTAGTAATTGTTGATCGGGGATTTATAGTGGCCTTATCTTCGAATATAACAACAGCAATAACATTTTCATTGGTTTGGTCTAGTTGAAGTTGCATACCATCAAACCCTTTATGCGCCAAGATAGCATGTGGCGCACGAACAATATTTCCTTTATTTGCTCTATGGGCTGCAATCCATGAAATCGCTTGGAAAATCCAACCGTCTCGATGATAAGGATCCTTTCCAGCGGGCACGGTGAGAAGTTTGATTGCTTCCTTAGCAGTATCAGGGCGGGTGGATGGTGGTTTTTTATCAATTCCAGCAAGGATTATGGATATATGCCGTGCTTGGCCCAGAGCGAGAGAAGCAACCTTACTAGCGAGATCATTTTCATCAGCAATGATCCATCTTGAACCATGGCAAAGAGAGTCGTGTACTATTTCAGTCAGCGTTAGAGGCATCATTACCTCCCCATCTTTTTATAAGGTTGGTGTAAGGTCATTATCGCAGCAAAATTCAATTCTGCTCTTGTCCCTAAAGACAATGTTTTATCTTTTTTCATTTTGTTTTAAAAGGAATATACATATGTTTGACAACTATTTAAGACAGTCCATTGTCACAAGTTTTTTAAGATTACTCAAAACTACGAATCTAGTAGCATCTTCAGAAATACCATGAAGCAGGGCTATTTCATGCACAGCGCGATAAACATCTCGAGGACATATAGCCCTTCCCTCGTTCTTTACAAAAGGGCCATCTGTTTCTGTCAGCAGTCTGTTTAGAGGAATACTAGCAATAAGTTTCCTGTGTTTGACTGAACGTAGCATCTCCTCATTAACTGAAAAGTAGCATCCGAGTTCAACAGCACGTCGAGCCTCTGCAGATGACCCTGTAAACCAATGAAGAATAGCTTGGCAATTTTCAAGAATTTTGCTTTTCTCAAGATGATCTAAAACTTTTGCTGCTGTACGTACACTATGGATACTAAGTATTTTGTTCCCCTGTTCTGCACAGGCTTGAAGAATACGCGAAAACACACGCTCCTGAGCTTCAAAGCTTTGGTAAAAACGGGGACCGGCATCTAGACCAATTTCTCCCACATAGCGTGCTGAAGACAAGTAGCGTTCTAGCAGTACCACTTCATCTTCACGTTCTGAGACCAGTTGTGGATGTAGACCCAATCCGACACGAACGAATGATGAATCTAAAGCCAATTCACAATTTCTTTGCCATGCTTTAGGGGTTGTAGTTACCGCAAGTGTAGCCACACGTGCCAGCTCGCATTCCGCAATGACAGCCTTATGATCCGGATATAGATCAAGGTGGCAGTGAAAATCTACCCAGTGCGGAGAAAGTTGATGCTTGGTTGTATTCATGATAATGGTCTCGTTCTCACCCCAGTTAGCAGGCGGCTAACTTCCTCCATGCCCCTTATATATACGCCTGCATAGTCATCATAATTATCAGGGTGATCACTTAGTGGTCCAGGTTTATGGATATCAAATTTCGCATGGCCGGGGAAACGTGCTAGCCGCTCCAGTGAGAACTGAAAGGCTCGCACATGCTCCCCTTCAGCTTTACTACAATCGAGTACTCGTGCTCGAAGATCCGGGATTCGATAAGCAGTTCCGTCTGAACCAAAAGCCGCAAATAACGATGCGCGTCTTATCAAACAAGGTACGCACCGACCGCAGTGTATAGACTGTTCTTCATTTAAATCGGGATTCCACCGGGTACTTTGTGGGGATGAACATGACATGGTATTTTCAGCATGTTGGCGAAGAAATGTCTGATCATGGCACTGTCGCGCCATTTCGCCTTTTGTCATGAAGGCATAAGGATTATTTAAATAAGCGTCTATCCCTAAATTACGTAGCAGTTCATTATAGCGAGCCATGTAATATGGATGCGTCGTTCTGGTGCTGAGTGCGCCCACACGTAATGGATCTAAAGGGACGTTGAGAGATATGAGACCATTCTCAGGAACATTTATCTCCATAGCTCCACCAGCAGCATCTGCTGCTAACGTTGCAAGGGAAAAAAAGAGAAATGATCTACCTCTTAAGGTATTTTCGCCCTCATCACCTATAATGGTATCTTTCTTAAAACCGATGCGTGCCCGGACATGGCCAAATTCTTGAGTGAATCTGCTAGACAATAATTCTGAACACTTTTTTTGGTATTTACTAGTAATAGAATCCCAGTAATGGCTGACAAATAGTGGAGTTCTTCCCTGAGAAAGAAGATCAATCGCACCAATAAAACTGTCCAGCCCGCCAGAGAAAAGACATACAGAAGTGGGATTAAGTATTCGTGGTTTAGTTGATTCTCTGACAAGGCCGCGCTCAATTTCAGGCCGTTCATGAAAATGCAATGACCAACGATCCCCTGTCAAAAAATTCAATAAATTACTTAGCAGCCCCGTCTGACTACTCCATAAAACAGGATCAAATACAGGAATATGCAAAGATAATTCACGAGTCCAAAGATCTTGGGCATTTCGATTACGTGAAATTCTAGTATCTGCAGCAGTAACTGTTGCAGCTAACAGAGCAAGATCAACTGAGGTTTCCGACGGAGTGAGCCCAAGCTCCCTTAATCCTGTTAACGCTTGCCCTAGACCAAAGTCCAACTGCCCATTATTTTTTAAAAAGTTAATTTGGGTAATATTGGTCTGTAATCGGCTTAGTACAGGCTGCTGGGAATCTCTAGCGCCAAGTCTCGCAATAATAGTGTGATGGCTCATTCTGATCTCTCCCCTTCACTAGCAATCAGTTCGAATGCCAGTTCATAAATCTGTTCGACCTTTTGGTTAATTTCACGACCTGATAGTCCTGATACATCTCTCAACTCGTCTCTCAACTGAACACGAGTAGCACCATCAACAAAATCGTGGAGTGTATCCTGAATGTCACCAATAGCATCGACATCATCAGGTAACTTGATGCCATTTTTACCTATATCGGCCATGATTCGCCCTTCAATGGAGTGAACGATGAAACCGATAAATATTTCTTGCATCTGCTCGGTGTTTAATGAATCAAAACTAACCACATCGGTATCAGACATGTCAGCAATCGTATCAAGCATTGCCTGTCTGGAGACCCCTTCATCGACTGATCCGCCAGGGGGGCACAAAAATTCGACAAGCGATACGAAAACTGTTGGCGCAGGCTCTCCAGCCAAATTGCTTAGATTAAAACGCTGAAGGGCTTGTTCTGCACCTCCCTGCTGGAAATCACCCAAGATATGAAGTAGCCCACCAGCAACGACGCGGGAGGAGCCCATACGGCGACTGGCTCTACTCGTCCCCCCTGTGCCGTTGCGCACATAACCGGCAATTGCCTTGCCGAGCGAACTTCGACTTCCGGAACGAACGTAGCGGGTAAAGTTACCTTTAGGTGTACTTAACGGCCCTGCACCATTTGAATCGGGAGGGATTAGTGATGGAGTTAAAGGCCCACCCTGAAGTTGGTCATCTTCCGGAGTTGTTGGGGATATAGGTAATGTAGGTGCCGGAGGGTTGTCTACAAAGTCAGGTACCAGTCCGCTGGTAGGCCCCCCATAAGATTTTGAAGTTCCCATTTACTTTTTCTTCCTTGGTAAATCAAGCATCGCTTGAGCTGTACTGCTTAATTTTGAATTATCAGGCTGATCTACCCATCCCTGAAGGATAGATCGGAATTCCTCTTCATGAGTATCGTCAACAAAACACTGCATGAAGGTTGATCCCAGCCAGACTCCACCAGTCTTCGGAACCGGGATTCGGCGGATGAAATCAAGCAGTTTTCTTTGCATCTGAGGCAGTACTTTCACGAGGAATTGAATTCCGTCAATTCCAGCTGGTTTTTTACCGAAACTATCTTCTTGGAGGATCTGCTCGCTAAGTGTTTCAAATACCTCGTCCACTTCTGAGGCTGTAAGTTTTTCAAGTACTGCTTTTGTTCCTGCAACGGCCATACTAGAGCCGAGAAGTTTTTCAACAAGCGGGGCAAGATGACTGGATGTTAGGGAGACTCCAAATGTACTTTGCTTGTCCCTGGTCACGAACACATAGGGGCGTAGGTCTTGGTTGGCTAATGCAGGTTCAATTTCAGCCCATCCAACTGCCCAGTCGTTTTTCAGCCATTCATTTATGTCAGAATGCTCGGCAACAGTAATTTTGCTAGGTGAATTCGATTCCTGCTGCTGTTTAGACTTTGCTCCCCTTACCAGCTGTTCAAATTGAATCAGTGCCTCAGGTTTCCCCTCTTTATGACTACTTGCCTGTCTCACTATTTGCTCATAAAAGGCAGGATAAAAACGTTCAGCCAACATAATCTTCGCCAATACAGGACGCTTAATGTCTTCACCAAACCCCCGTTCTTCTGCAATAGACTGGCGCAATATCATCGAATTGAGAAAGCGTTTTATCTGACGTGGATTTCCCCTAGTACCTTTACTAAGAAGTGGCGTTACGTGTGCACTAATCTTTAAAGCCTGTTCAATTTCCTCTGGTATGTGCTCTCCCAAGGCTTCAAGTACTACTTTCCTATCTAACCCACTACTAATCCATGGTCTTTTCATTTCTTCACGGGCTTTGCCAAGCAATTTCATAAAATGCTTATTTTTCGAGCCTAAGGCATTCTCTGCAAGAAGAAGCGTTGTATAAACACGGGTTTCAGCGCTACCTAGCGCCGGTATCCGAAATGGCACCTGTATAAGTTTTTCCAAATAGTTTCTGGCATAAGTCAAAGGACCAGTGCTTTGCGGAAGGTCGGGAAAATGTTCGCGCACCGCATATTCGATCATCGCTTCATCCGCACCGATAACAAAGGCTGTTTTCTCAACAAAAAGAAATAAACGTATAGCCTCAAGTGTTTCTATCGCTGTTTTTGGCAAACATCGGTCAAGATCATCAACGATTACAACTAGCTTTTCGACTTCGGCAACATTGAGAAGGTCTTTAAACTCTTCACGAAAGGCATGAATATGCTTGGGAAGGGTTTCCCCATCGGAATCCGCTTCTTTTATGAAATCACCAGCTCTGTCCGCAAAATTCTTTATATCATCGACTGATATATTATCTTGGGGATTGCTAAGGATACCGGAGGCAAGCTCGTAGACACTTTTGAGTTGATCCATTGTAGGAATACCTGTAAATGCGGTGAAAGCTAACCCCCCCGCTTTACGTGCCATTTTCAACCAGTCAACCCGGCGCAATACTTTTTTTGCAGCCGCAGCAACCTTGATACACCCCGGTCGGGCTTGCATTAATTCTTCGACCAAGGTTTCTATAATGACCGTCTTGGCATCCTCAAAGCCTTCAAATGTCCATCCGTTAAACCATAAGCAAAGTGTCTTATTTTTTCCTTCGTATGATGCTTCTAGCATTTTCAAAACGCTTGACTTACCAGCCCCCCAATCACCATGCACACCGATGGTTATTGGCGCATCAGGAGTATGATCTATCAGTTTTACGACCGTCCTCGCGATAGCTTCGTAATACAAAAGGTCTGTTGCAGTTTCTTGATCATTCAAAAACATGTGCTCTTCCCCTGAGTGCGGTAAATGTGCATCACAGCAATCACTTTGCTTATCACACTCCCCTCTTGAAAATCAAATCTCACATTTTCAATCAGATAAGTACGAATACATTGTATTTATATTACAAGAGAACTTAGTTGATGTAGCTCACGTTCTTAGCTTTAGATAGTTGAATAAATAAGTCATTATTATCAATATATTAGGTTTTTTCTTCACTTCATTTACCAACCGGATCGCTCCAATAGGTAACCAAAGCTTCCACTCAGAGAGCGGGGGAAAGGAGCCCATCAGGTTGATACAGGACTTGGCCAAACGAAGTTGCGCCAACCACCATTAGACCGAAGCCTACAGTTCCTTTAGATGTTTTTTGCCATACTAAATTTTCGTTAGTTTACAGCGCAAAAAATTTTAGAGACGACAGTCAAAGCAATTTGCCCATCCAAAGTTCATACTGTGACTTCTTTCACCCTCGGCTCATTCCGATTGATCGATATCTGTCGTTATAGTTCTTGGTGTGGTCTTTTGCCATATACTCCATACGCTTCAGCAATTCGGTAATCTGTTGCATATAATTAGGGGAATTTCTGTTTAAATAAAAACACCCGTTCTCAGTCATATTCGTTAAACCTGAATATTGCTCCGAATCCAGACCTAACGCACTACACCATGCCTGCTGGATTAATGCGTATAAACTGTCATCGGCGTTATAGTTCCCGGCACCATGGTAGAAGTCTTTATTCAGCAGCAGTAATACATGGTAATGTTTACGGCGGTTAAGCTCACCGACTTCACGTACCCATACATACCGTAACCTATTAGACCGATTACGTTTCCATCGTCGGTTCTTACGTTGGCAATCGACCAGTAACTTAGCTTTCAGTGATTCAATAAAACGAGTAACCTCTTTGTTCGAATCACCATAATGATAGTTGCGGGGAAAACGTAAATCAACACGTAGTGCTAACGTACGCGGAAACTCATCTACTGCATTACGAATAACATCGTAAAATGCCTGCTGGTAATCAGCGTTCAAGGAATCAAGTTGCATATTAAGACCTGAATAAATAACTCACTCAATAATTAACATTGAGGTAAGTATGAATAACTAACCATGCGATTAACAATTGTGTTAATGTTACATGCAGATATGTACATGAACATAATCGAATAATAATCATTAACCGTATGGTGTTACGTAATCAATGTATGCTGCGTTATAATTAACTGATTGTATAGGCATAATGTATTAGTATGTTAATGACCAACACTCTGGATAGAGAGTGGATATATTATTAACAAACATATATTACTATACCGACAGTTAATTCATCAGTAATAATATAACAATAAGCACTTTAGCTTGATTAAACCTCATACAAATAGTAAGCATGATAATAATATTACTCTGATATTAGTTTTACTGGTTTTTGTCATTTTCTACAGGTTCCTCCCCCGGTAGTTGCGACTGATCGCAACTACCGGGGCTCAGTAGTGTTGATATGCTGCATGTTTTGTAAACGGATTATTATCAAAATGACGACCTTTATATACCTTTCGGGCACCATATTTTGAATAATCAATATCTATCACCTCTTCCTTTTCAAGTCTGTCAATAACCCTGTCCAGTAACTTTCCCTTACGTAACACATTAGGTCCGCCGTTTCGGATATCATTATATCGAACTACATCTTTCCATGAACGTGAATACTGCCGACGTAGCCACGACAATAACAGTGCTTCATAATAGCCCTCCTCATTGCCAAAGAGTGTTACTGCCTGTTGCATATACCATTCGCACAGCAACCATGCATTTTCGACATATTCTTTTTTTATCGCACATTCACCCTCACTCCAGTAACTCAACAGGGCGGCTACGCGTGCAGTATTATTCGACATTTTGGATGCAAAATCTTTCGAGTTTTCATAGTCTCCCTCTGGCCCCAGGCGACGCTCTATCTTATTGTGAATTCTCACCCATGCTTCCTGAGCTTGAGGTTCGAAGGATAAACATGTCTGATGCCCGGTTCCGTGTTGAGAAGCACTTTTTTCTACCAGTTCATTCATACGTTGGTAGAAGGAATTAAGATTCTCTAGGTCACCAGACTGAGGGCCAGATTGACGACGAATCAAACGCTGGCCTTGTGTCGATAAATTCTCATCAATATTCAAGACAAGACAACGTGCAAAAAAACCACTTCCGCGTGCACTTTCGCCCTTACGTTTTAAATAATCATCAAATATAGCTTTTTGTACCATAACCAACAAAGTAATACGTCCATTCCTGAGCGTAAAACTCGGTGTTGTTTTACGTTCAACCTGAAAATATCCCCCATCCCACATTGAGTTAATAAAACCGAAGTCAGCCATGGTCTTTCTGTTAAGTATATTAGCTCCCTCATCGGTTATTAGTCCTGTTTGCGGCGACTGAGTGTACATTGCAAACTGTAGGGCTTCCGGTGTGGTATTATTATAAACAAATCTTCTGGCTTTTGGTGGTTCTGGTTTTTCAGCGTATAACGCCTTTAACTGCAGTGAAAATTCATCTGTACACTTTCCTTTCATAGTGGCTTTATCTACACATTTCAAGAGTGCACTTTCTTTTCTGCGCCATATTTTAGAGCAGCGCTCATGTTCTTTTTGCTGTTCTTCATACTGGAGTAATACACGTAGATCATGCTCATGAAAAGGCTTGAATACCAATTTACCCACCGTCGTTTTTCTCTCGCCAGACTCTGCTATCACGAATGAATACAATGACACCGGAGATATTAAAGTGTCATTGATCTTTACATTAATCAGGCTCTGGCACCCCAGGGATAATGCACTTAAAACTGCGGATGCAATCATTTCAGGTGGTGACTGTGTGTGATCCTCAATATTAAAAATAGTTTCACGCAATAGTCCTGTAAAAGCATTAAATGGAAAATTTTTCATTACGATACCTGCGAAGTATGTTGTTTATGGAGCTGACAATTAATCGCAAAACCCAATCGCAAGTCAATATAAAAAACTGACATTTAGCCCAATCCGACAGCTTTGGACTAAATTAGTTAACTGGCATAAGTCAGGATTATCACCCATCTGTTATTTGAGTGATAAAAAGATAAATGGATGCTCCTGCACGGCATTATACTGCCCGGTTAATATGAGGCTGAGGTATTTTTAAAAAACTCTCAGTTATATATCACCTGACTGAATTCCCTCCTGTTTATTTCCAGCAGGTCATCCCCACGGATGGCTTTTTTCATTCAGAGGCCGATATGAAACATCCCTCAGGCTATGCCCTTATCCGTCGCCATCTGCGGCGTTATCCACACGCGCTACGCCAGCATTTGCTGCAGGAGCTCAACCGACTCGTTACGTATGAACCGGTGATTGGCATCATGGGGAAAACCGGCGTCGGTAAATCCTCGCTATGCAATGCACTGTTCCGGAGCGAAGTCTGTACTGTCAATGCCGTGGAAGCCTGCACCCGTCAGCCACAGCGTGTCCGGCTACGTTTCGGTAATCACTTCCTGACGCTGGTTGATTTACCCGGTGTGGGCGAGAGTGTTACCCGTGATGATGAATACCGTGAACTGTATCGTGACCTCATGCCACAACTCGATATGGTGCTGTGGGTACTCAAGGCCGATGACCGCGCCTATGCGGTGGAAGAGCAGTTTTATCAGGACGTATTCGCGCAGTACAGCGGACCGCAGCCGCCGGTGTTATGGGTGCTCAACCAGGTGGACAAAACCGACCCCGCCGAGCAGTGGAACTGGCCGTCCGCCCAGCCCTCGGCGTTACAGGCCGAGCGTATTGCTCAGAAACAGCAGGCGGTGGCCCGGCAGTTAGGTATCGCTGAGCAGGATATTCTGCCGGTTTCGGTCCGGGGGCGCTATCGTCTGTCGCGTCTGGTGGAGGCCATGATTACCCTGCTCCCAAAGCAGGCCCGCAGTCCACTTGTGCCGCACCTGCAGAACGGGTATCGCACTACCAGTATCATCAGCACCGCCAGCAGCAGCTTTGGCGATGCCGTGGTAGACGTTATCGATAAGGTTATTGACCTGGCCCCGCTACCACAGGTGGCTCGCATTGCACTGCAGGCTGCAACACACGCTGTCGCCCGCGCGGCACGCTCCCTGTGGGGATTTTTCTTCGGCTAGTCACTTCGCTTTCAATGAGCGGCCTTGCCGTTTTCGATAAGTTTCTTTGTTTCATCACGATCGATTTTCTCGATCGAGCCGATCGGTATTCATCGTTGTACATGATTAATCCGGTAGCCACATAATCCACAGGGCATTATGTGATTTATTAATTTTAACCATCAAAATCAATGCGGTGTATCGCAGGGGTTGTCACGCATTAAGGGAAGTATATGCCGTTATTTCTGTTATGGGGCGCGCTGGCCCTGTTGCTGGGTTTCGTGGCGTCCGCCAACGGCCGCTCGTTCTGGGGCTGGCTCATTCTCGGTCTGATAATCGACCCGATACTGGCGGGGCTGCTGTACTGGCTTATTGCAAAGGACCGCACATGAAAACATTTCTGTGTCTGTTCGGTAAGTTCACCCGCTGGTACATCACCCTTATTATCTTTATGGCCTGCCTGCTGTTCATTATCACCACCCTGGGCAATATGGCTGGCTTCTGACAGGACACTCCAATGAAAAATAAACTGATTATTTCACTTTTACTGGCTTCAGTGCTGACGCCTTCTGTCTCGCATGCGTTTGGCAACCGTGATAGCTGGGTAAGTGGCTATGCGCAGGGAACCTCTGAGTACACCATCCTC
This sequence comes from Serratia marcescens, assembly GCF_001902635.1. Taxonomy (GTDB): domain Bacteria; phylum Pseudomonadota; class Gammaproteobacteria; order Enterobacterales; family Enterobacteriaceae; genus Serratia; species Serratia marcescens_F. The sequence continues at coordinate 72,708 of NZ_MJAO01000017.1, forward strand.
GGTAAAGGGCAATCACAACTTTACCTGGCCTGCGACAGTTCCGGCTCACAGCCAGCGACCATTATCTTCACTGACGTGAATGGCCATCGGGTCAGGATGGACAGTGGTCAGACGCTTACCATGAGAATTGATAACGCTGAAGAAGTGAATATCAGCGAAAGCGAGTCTCATGTGGGATCTGACAATGTGATGTGGGCATGGAACAAATTACGCATCGGCAAACGTGTTGTGGTTTCAGGTAGCGGGGTAAAACCTGTCACTTTCACTTTAGCGGGGGCTGCTGCAGTTCTTCCTGCCTTCGGTGACAACGGCTGCGTGCCCGGATTTGCACGGTAGTTGTGCCTCATTCTTACAGGTTAAAGGAAATTTAATGAAGAAAATCATCACAGTCGCAGCACTCTGTCTGCTGTCATTTTCTTCGCTGGCCGCTTCTTCACCGGTCAGCGTCAGTGTTAGTCCCGGAAGCTACAGCCACTACTCATCGATTCGGATTACATCAAAAGTCGATTCGATTGTGATTAAACAACTCATTGTCAACCGGGGAAACTGCCAGGATGCAGAATTCGCCAGCCCGTGGAAACCAGTACGTCTGGGATTTGGCGGTGCTGTATCCCATGAATTTACCGGCAAGGGGCTGATGGTTCCCTGTAATGTACTGGAAGTGGTTGTCCAGACAAGCGAAGGCGCATGGCAGTTTGATTTTGACAGCTGACACCGCGCGCTTTTCCACCTTTCTTTTCTATCTGAACGCCCTGCTCAAACGAGCAGGGCGTTTTCTTTTGCCTCTTTTAAAGGAATTCCTCATGAGATTAGCCAGCCGCTTTGGCCGTATAAACCAGATACGCCGTGACCGTCCTCTGACCCATGAAGAGCTGATGAGTCATGTTCCCAGTGTATTCGGGAGTGATAAACATGAATCGCGTTCAGACCGTTACACCTACATTCCGACCATCATCATCCTCGAAAGCCTGCAGCGCGAGGGTTTTGAGCCGTTCTTTGCCTGTCAGACAAAGGTTCGGGACCAGAGCAAGCGGGAGCACACCAAACACATGCTTCGCCTGCGTCGCGCCGGGCAGCTAAACGGTCATCAGGTACCGGAAATCATTTTACTCAACAGCCATGACGGCTCATCAAGCTACCAGATGCTGCCGGGGCTGTTTCGTGGTGTCTGTACCAACGGTCTGGTCTGTGGTCAGTCATTCGGAGAAGTGCGTGTACCGCATAAAGGTAATGTCGTCGAGAAGGTGATTGAAGGGGCTTACGAAGTGCTCGGGGTATTTGACCAGGTGGATGAAAAGCGCGATGCAATGGTGTCACTGTTACTTCCGCCACCAGCACAGCACGCTCTGGCGAATGCCGCGCTGAAATATCGCTTTGGTGAGGACCACCAGCCGGTCACGGTATCGCAGTTGCTGACCTCACGTCGCCGGGAGGATTGCAGCGATGACCTGTGGACCGTCTACCAGCGCGTGCAGGAGAACCTGATGAAAGGGGGATTGTCAGGACGAACCGCACAAGGGAAAAGCAGTCGCACCCGTGCCGTTACCGGTATTGATGGCGACGTGAAGCTCAATCGTGCCCTGTGGGTAATGGCAGAGAATATGCTCGAGTTTTTCGGGTGTTAAACAACGGTACCTGCATAAGGAGATAGTTTCATGGATACACAGAACCTTCAGTTCGCTGAGCAGACAGCTATTACTGCCTCAGTGGTACCTGATGAGTTACGCATCGGTTTCTGGCCACAGCACTTTGGCTCCATCCCGCAATGGATAACCCTTGAGCCCAGAATTTTTGCCTGGATGGACCGCCTGTGTACCGATTATCACGGCGGTATCTGGCACTTTTCGACGCTCAGCAACGGCGGCGCTTTTATGGCCCCTGAGTCAGATCAGGATGAGAAGTGGACATTGTTCAGCAGTATGAATGGCAACGGCGCGGAACTTACTGTTGAAGCTGCAGGGATAGTCGCCTGTCTGATGGTATACAGCCATCATGCCTGCCGTATCGAGTGTGACGCGATGACTGAGCACTATTATCGCTTACGCGACTACGCGCTGAACCATCTAGAGTGCAGCACCATTATGCATCTCATCGACTGAGGGATACCGAACATGAATACCGCATTATCCCCGCTGTCATCTCAGCCTGAACTCTTTCCACTGGCGATTATTGCCCAGCATGGTTGTTTGCTCCCCGCGACCTCCGGATTAACCCCCTATGCCCAACGCACCATTCGCCGCGCTATCAACCTGCTGGAAAAATATCTGCGCCAACCTGGCATATCCTTTACCTCAAGTACTGCTGCCCGTGACTGGCTTCGGCTACAGCTGGCAGGACAAGAACGGGAAGTGTTTATGGTGCTCTATCTCGATAACCAGCATCGTTTACTGGAGAGTGAAACTCTATTTGCCGGTTCGATTAACCATGTCCAAGTCCATCCTCGAGAGGTAGTGAAGTCAGCGCTTCGCTTCAATGCTGCAGCTGTCGTGCTGGCGCATAACCATCCATCCGGCGACCCGGAGCCCAGCCTATGCGATCGCAACATTACCGGTAGGCTTAAAGAAGCCCTGGCACTGGTTGATGTGAACACGCTTGATCATCTGGTTGTCGGTTCAGATGGCATTGTGTCGTTTGCGGAGCGAGGGTGGATATGAAAATCATCAGTAAACGCCAGGCAATGGCTTTGTACCGACAGCATCCAGGCTCCCGGCTGTTTCGCTTCTGTACCGGTAAATATAAATGGTCCGGCAGTATCTGCCATTATGCTGGCCGGGAAGTTCAGGACATACGCGGTGTTCTGGCAGTGTTTGCTGAGCGCCGTCAGGATCGCAAGGGTGCCTATGTAATTCTTCGAAGTGTCACTCTTAATTAATCCTTCCCTTTAATCAGGAACAATAATGAACAATCACTCAGAATCCGGTACCAAACCGGAGAATCTTACCTGCCAACAGTGGGGACTAAAGCGCACGATCACCCCCTGTTTTGGCGCTCGTCTGGTGCAGGAAGGCAACCGGGTGCATTTTCTCGCTGACCGGGCCGGATTCAACGGTGCTTTCAGCGACGATGACGCGCTACACCTGGATCAGGCCTTTCCCCTGATACTCAAAAAACTGGAACTAATGCTGACCAGCGGCGAGCTCAATCCACGCTATCAGCACTGCGTCACGCTTTACCACAACGGGCTCGCTTGCGAAGCCGACACACTCGGTTCCTGTGGCTATGTCTACATTGCTATTTATCCTGACTAGACTGAGCCGCAGTAACTCACCGCTTATTCCCTGAACATCACAGAGTAAACATCATGCAAACCTTATCATCACACCCGACACGGGCGACTCAGCCCTATCTGTCACCCGTTGAAACCTGGCAACGGCTGCTGACTCATCTGTTATCGCAGCACTATGGCCTGACGCTGAATGACACACCGTTCAGTAATGAAACCACCATACGAGAACATATTGATGCTGGAGTATCGCTCAGCGATGCGGTGAACTTTCTTGTCGAAAAATACGGGCTTGTCCGTATCGACCGAAAGGGATTTTCGTGGCAAGAACAAACCCCGTATATTTCCGTAGTGGATATTCTGCGAGCAAGGCGCTCTACCGGCTTGCTAAAAACTAACGTGAAATAAACGCTTAAATACAGAGCAGATTAAAGGAAAGCAAAATGCTAACCTCACAGACGAAGAGACTCCTGTTGTAACCTCCCCTCCCCTGCAAAAAAACCTGACATTTTCTTTTAGGACCAACAATGGGACCAAACTGAAAATTGAACTGGAGGTTATCAGCTATTAAACAACAAGTTACACAACCAATTCAGACTCCGCCAGCCCACCAAATACGTCGCCAGTGAACCAGATAGACCCGGCGATAATAGCGAAAAAGCCCACAACTTCGGTTGCGGGCTTTTTTGTTTTTGTCACATTCAGGGGACCAACCCCACGGCCCGGGCTCCCCCGGGCCGATACAGGCTAGTGATCCAAATAGAGGTAATGCAGCCAACTGGTCATGCGCAGCAGCACTTTGCGCATCACGGAGACGTGCTCGAAGTGCCCGGTATACACTGCCGCCTGGGCGCTCACGCCGTCGGGCAGATGATCCAGATCCGGGTTGGCCGCCAGGTCAATCATCACATACACCCCTTCTCGGCCCGGCGTGGCGCTCAGGCCCTGCAATGCGCCGCTGGCCTGGTAGCTGCCGTCCGGTATCGCCGGCAACACCCGGCTCACGGTGCCGCCATAAACCTGCCCCGGCAAGCCGTTGAACACCACTTCCGCCTGATCGCCCTGCGTTAAACGCAGGATGGCGTTCTGGCGGAATACCGCCACCACCTGCCGCTTTTGCTGCGGGATAAAAATCATCACCGGCTTGAACGGCAGGCGAACCGCCGCCGTACCCGGCCGCGCCAGTACCTGCGTGACATAACCGTCGCTCGGCGCACGCACCACCGTTTGTTCCAGGTTGTAGCGTGCTTCGGCAATCTGCGATTTCAGGCTGGCTACCGCGGCGTCTTCGCCGTCATAGCGCCCGGACAACCGCGCCTGTTCCTGTTGGTACTGGGCTTTCGCCGCCTGCAGCGCCGCAGACTGCGCCTGATACTGCTGCTGCGCATGGCTGATATCCTGCTCCGAGAACGGGTTGACCGACATGGCCGCCCCTTTCGCGTAGCGCTGATAATCCTTGCGGGCACGCTCATACTCCGCGTTCGCCCGCTGCACGTTGGCGGCAGACTCGCTGAGCGCCGCCCGGCGCGTTCTGATCTCCGCCTCCGCCCCGGCCAGATCCGCCTCCAGCTTGGTGAGACGCGCGCGGTAGCGGCTGTCGTCGAGACGGAACAGCACCTCGCCTTTGCGCAGCAGTACGTTGGTTTTCTCCGTCACCTCAACGATCATGCCCGAGACCTGCGGCACCATCGGCACAGAAACGGCGATCTTTTGCGCCCGATCGCTGTACGGGTGGTTGTAGTTCATCGTCAGAATCAAGGCGCCGACGATAAATATTCCGCCAAGCACCGCGGTCGGCACGGTCCATTTGTTGACCGGAATACGGAACAGTTTAAATACGCCGTAGCTCAGCGCTACGTAGCTGAGAATAATAAGCAAATCCATAGGCTACGCTCAACTTACCGTGGGGCCGGGAACAGCCGTCGGCTTTTCCTGCAGGCGTTGCAATTCCGCTTCGAGCAGTGCGATGCGCGCCTGCAAGTCCGGCGAAGGTTCCGCCCTCTCACTCATGCCCCAGCCGCGTTCCGGCCGATAGAGCGTCGCCCAAATCCACAACAGCGGCCAAATGGCGTGCAGCGTAAACAGGCTGACCCAGCCGGCGACGTGAATCGCATCCTGATGCGGGTGCTGGCGCTTTTTGGCCAGCAAATAGGGAATGTCATGAATAATAATGACGCCGTAGAATAAAATCAGGAATACCGCGATCAGTACGCCTAAAGCGAAATAGTTAAGGAACATGTAAAGCCCTGGTTGATAATAGTGGAAATAAACGATGTCTATAGCGTGTTATATTGTCTAATGTCGTTGGCGATAGTATCGATGGCGTTTTTCACGTCGGTGACTTTCAGCTGCGCTTTCTCATTATTGAGATTTTCCCCCGAAGCCTTGCGTACCACCTTAATGACCGGTTGATTGGTCGCGGCATCGATAAACTCGCCTTCCATATAGACCGCACTCTCAATAGTGCGATGGCCGGTCACGCTTTGCGTCGCGGCGATCAGCAGGGTGATCGGCAAGACTTCATAGATCTGCAGCCCTTTCTTCTGCGTGTCGATCGCCGTAATGGCGCCACGGAAAATCAACGTATGCTCGCGCGGCATGTCCACCAGCGTGAAGTGGGTGCCCATCGCCTGTTTAAACTGCTGGTTGGTGTAGTTCAGAATATTGTCGAGTGCGCGCTGGCTGACCATTTCGCTCGGCTTCGGCCGCGGGAAATAGATCATCGGTTGATAAACCAGATATTGATAACGCGAAAAATCGACGTTCTTATCTTTCCAATATAAAACATCTTTACCGGACGCGGATTGACCTTTATTGATATCGTTATAATTGGTCAGAAACGTCGAGTATTTTTCTTTTTCGGTCACGGCGGAAGAACACGCGGCCAGTAATAACAGCGCAGGTAAAACAACCGCTCTTGTCACTTTCATTGACGGATTTCTCTTTATTTTGTGGATAGCAAATAATCAAATCGAATGATACCCACCCGTCCGTGATAAGTCATATGACAATGCCGCCAAAGACGTATATCATTTTTGATATACAAACTCATAAGAGCCGGCGCCGTGAAAGAGAAAGACTTCCGCATAGAAGAACTCAGGATTGTCCGCGTCATTGCCGAAACGGCGAGCGTCAGCAAAGCGGCGCAGCGGTTGGATATGCCGCAGTCCAACGTGTCGCGCACGCTCACTTCACTGGAACGGCGGCTCGGGCTGGAACTGTTCCTGCGCGGCCCGCGCACCTTGGCGCTGACCGAGTTCGGCGAGCAATTCTTGCGGCGCGCCTCGCAGCTGCTGGACGAGCATAGCGATTTGCTCGATATCTCAGGCACCTACAAGCGCAGTCTGAACGGCATGGTCACGCTCGGCGCGCCGATCGGCATCCACGCTTTCCTGGCCCGCTATTTACTGCCGCCGCTGCTGCACGCCGCGCCGGAATTGACGATCGATCTGGTGACCCGCAACCCCGACGAACGCGAGAAAAAGTACGGTGCGGTATTCGACAGCGACTGCGATCTGCTGATCAGCTTCTTCCAGCCACAAAACGAAAACCTGATCGCCAGGCCGCTCACCCGTTTTCGCGTCGGGCTGTTCGCCGCGCCGGATTACATTGCCCATTCACCGCTAACGGAACTGGATGAGCTGTCGCAACACCGCTGCATCACCTTGCGCATGCTGGGCGGCATCCGCAATACCTGGAGCAGCTACGGCGCGCAGGGCGAATTAACGCAGGTCGACGTCAGCGGCGCCAGCGTCTGCGATAATATTCTGCCGGCGATCGAGCTGGCTAAACAAGGGTTGGGCATCGTCTACGCCCCGTATTATTCCGTCGCCGCCGAGTTGGATGCCGGCACGCTGTTGCCCTGCCTGGCGCGCGATCGCTGTATCGATATGCAGGCCTACCTGATCTACCGCCAGCGCGGCGTGTTGCCGCACCGCGTGCAGGTGATGATGGACAGCATTATGGCGAGCGTTAAACTGCACGCGCACCGGCTGATGTAGCCAAGCCCCCCCGCCGCAGCGGGGAACGCTCAGGACGCCTTTTGCGCCATAATTTCGATGATCTGTCTGTCGGTTTGCTGCATCGCCTGGCTGGCCAGCGCGCAAAGGTTAGCGATCGACTGCTCGACATCGTTCGCCACGATCCCCTCATTGCCGGTTACCGCCGTGTCGTCCAGTGCCATCAGCACCGCTTTCCACGCCGAAGAGGCACTGGTGGAAACCTTCATCGCGCAGCTGTTGGAGGCACCATCGCAAATCATCCCGCTCACATCGCCAATCATACTGCCGATGGCCTTGGCGATGGTGTCGTACCGGCCATCCGCCAACCACGCCATACCGGCGGCGGCCCCCATCGAAGCGGTGGTGGCGGCACACAGCGCGGAGAGGCGCGGCAGACGATAGTGGATATAAATGGCGCTCAGGTGGGACAACATCAGCGCTCGCGCCAGCTTTTCTTCACCGGCCGCGAAGTGCTCCGCCACCGCCATCACCGGCAGGGTGGCGGCGATGCCCTGATTGCCGGAACCGGAGTTGCTCATCGCGGGCAGCGTCGCGCCCCCCATGCGCGCATCGGACGCAGCGCTGGTACGGATCACGATGTCGCTGGCCAGATCGCTCGCCATCAATCCGCGCACGCGCTGTTTTTGCAACGTGGCGCCCACGTGTAATCCCCACTCGCCGCGCAGCCCTTCACGCGACAGTGCATCGTTGAGGTGCGCGGCATCGAGAATAAAGCGGATATCGTCGAACGGCACCCGCTCGATAAAATCCACGATCTCACGCAGCGAAGTCTGCGCCAGCACCTGCAGCGGGCACACAGGTGCTTCGCCCTGCGCCTGCTCCGCCAGCGTGAACAGCGTGGCCCCCTGCTGCTCGATGCTCACAATGCGGGTATGTCCGCCGACGATGGTAGCGCTGGCCCAGCGCTCGCCGGCGTACACCTTCGCCCGGGCATAGAGGATATCGTCGCAAGGCGCCTGCAACATTACGCGCACCGCCCCCTGTTGCAGCAGCCACTTCGCCTGGGTGACGGCTTCTGCCGAGGCCTTCTCGAGCACTTCCAAACCGCCGTTAGCATCGCCGCCCACGGCCCCCAACGCGGCGGCGATCGGCAATCCCGCCATGCCGGTGCCGGGCACCGTCACGCCCATGCCGTTTTTCATCAAATTCGGCGAAACCCAGGCTTCAATGCGATCCACCGGCCCCGGTAAATGGGCCGCCGCCGTGGCGCTGGCCAGCGCCAGAGAAACCGGTTCGGTACACCCCAGCGCAGGCTTCACCTCCTCCTGCACCACGCGAATGTATTTTTTCCATAATGAAAGACTTTCAGGGTTCAACATAATGACAACCTTAATGCCGTGTTAGCTATATCAGGAGAATGCCAGGAACGGGGAGACGCACAGTAATAGACCGGTCACGATGATGAGCACCAGCGATGCGCCTTTATATTTATGCAGCGCCGGCACTTTATGAACCAGCCACGCCGGAATCAGACAGCCGACCAGGCCAAAGATGGGGCTGCAAATGGACGTGAAACTCAGCACCGGGGCATTCAACACAATAGCGCTCCAGGCCAGCAGAATGGCGAACACCATAATGCCGCGCTGCACATATTTTTCATTGATGCTTTCCAGCGGCAGCTTACGGCGCAGCAGGTTCATCACGATACCCTGCGTCGCTTCGCGAAAACCCAGGTAAACGCCGAAAAATGCGGTCATCACGGCGAAAATATTCAGTATCACGCTGACGACTTTTACCCAGGCGGCGCCGTCGCCGCTTATAAATTGAGCGGCAATCGCCAGCGCGGAGATATTCTGCTCATAGGCCTTAACGGCCTCGTCATGCCCCATCGCCAGAGTGAAAGAGACGGCATAGAAAAAGACGGTGGTAAACAGCACGCCGAAGGCGATATTCATGGCGCGTAACGCTTTATGCCGGGCAACCTCAATGGATTTTTCGCGCGAGCGATAAGAAATGACCATTGGGCTAAGCGTCTGAATAAACAGAATCGAGGTCAGGGTAAACGGCAGCGTAATGATGGCGTTTTTAATCAGCAGCGCCGCCGGCGGCAGCGCGCCGATATTATGCACGTGCCACAGGCCAATCATCGACATGCCGAGCGCCGCCACAACCAGCAGCTTGGTCAGCACCATCAGGCTTGAAAGCTTAAACAGCAGCTGTTCGCCGCGAGATGAAATCGCCACTAAAATGCAGATCAGCACCAGACCGTAAAAAGGATTGTCGGACAACAGCCCTTCCGTCACGCCAAAGGTGTGCAAATAAGAAGCGCTGTCGTTGGTGATGGCGGTGGAATAAACAAACATCCAGATCACCAGCATGACAAAATAGAGCGCACCGAGCAGGATGCCCCAGTTTTTCCCCAGATAGCCGCTAATCACGCTGGGATAATCTTTACACTCCGGCGACTCCGCAAGGGTATTGATAAATAAACGCTGGAATAAATACATTGCCGGATAACCGATAATTGAGGAGAGCAAAAATACCCATAGCCCCATCAATCCGACCTGAACCGGTAAAAACACAATGCCTGCGCCAATGGCCATGCCAATACTCATAATGACCCAGCCGGTATCAGTGCTGTCGAATTTAATTGCCTCACGCCATTCACTTTCCGTCATCTTCGCCCGCAACGCAGGCGACGTGTCATCCAATAGCACGCTATTATTTGAAGCCGTTTCCATAAGTTTCTCGCTTGTGTAGGTAGAGGTTTTTTTTAATAGTTTCGGCACGATGGACGGTACGAAAATGCAGGCGAGTTATGGTTTTAATGTGGAAAATCTTACCCCTGAAACAAGAGAAAAAAGTCACAATATTAGTGTGGATTAGTGCTATCAAAGAGAAAAAAATTCCATGCATAAACAATAAGAAGAAATAAATTCTATCAAAAACCAGTATGAGAGGCGCATCACATTATCCCGATGCGCCATGGCGTTCATCGCCAAACGGTGTTAACTCAAGCGTTCTGTCCGTTTCTCATGAGCAACGTCCGGCAGGCCACCCCGCATGCCGGACGCCCCCTCACCGCCCCTCTTTCTCCCCCAGGAAGAAATACCACAGCGGAATGGAAAGCAGCAGGGTGAACACCAGCGTATACAGCAGCACCATCAGGCTCTGCATGATCACCATCTGGGCACTCCAGGCGCCGATCGGCAGTTGGAATTGCTCGACGGTGCCGCCGAGGATCGCTCGGCCCATCACGCAGCCGACTGCTACCGCAACCGTCGCCACCGCCGCGCGGAACTTGCGCACCTCGGCGCGTCTGGCGGCCACTTCCGGCGTTTCGTCCTGATGCCCTTGCCGGTGGCCGTACCAGCGCCACACGTCCACCAGCAGCAACGCCGCGAGGCTCCCCCCCATCAGCGGCAGGCAATAGCCCAACGCCGCCGCAGTCAACAGCGTGACAGTACGCGCCGGCAGGGAAAGCGCCAGCCAGGCGGCAACCAGCGTATGCACCGGATGTTGCGCCCCTAGCGCCGGGCGGCGGATCCACCACATGCGGTAGCCCAGCGCGATCATCAAGCACAGACCAATGCCGAACGCCGCCAGCAGCAGCTGATTCGGCAAGCCGAACAGAATGCCCATGTGGGCGTCGATGCCCCAGCGGGTTAGTTTGGCGATGAGCGGGAAGGTGTCGAACCGCACCTGGTCGACGACGGCGAAGCTCTGCGGCGCGATAGCAACCGCGTCCACCTGCGTCGGCCAACTGCGATCCACTTCGGTCACCGTCCAGGCTTTACCCTCGCCTTTCGGCTGGCGTAGCTCGACCTTGGCGGCGTCGATCCCGGCGGCGCGCGCGGCGTGCAGCACCCGATCCCAGTCGCCGTTCTGCGCATTGGTCTGCGCGGCAGGGCCCATCTTCATGCCCGGTATCATCCCGCGGTGTTCGGCGTGCGGATCGGCCGGCGCCTGCGGCATATCGGCCTGCAGGCTGGTGTTGACCTGCGGCGTCAGCCAGCCCAGGTTGGCCCGCAGCACGTCGATGTTGCCGCCGGCCCACTGCGACCAGGTCAACCCGGTAGCCGAGAAGAACAGCAGCCCGGCCAGCAATGCCACGCCCAGCGTGATATGCCAATGGCGACTGGCGGCGAAGCCCCCTTTCGCCCTTTTCAGCTTGCGTTTTGGCCGCGTCGCCAGCCACAGCGCCACGCCGCCCAGCGCAGCTACCCACAGCCAGGAGGCCGCCAGTTCGCTGTAATTGCGGCCCAGGTCGCCGAGCAGCAGGCTGCTGTGCAGCTTGTCCAGCCAGGTGCGCAGCGGCAGCACGCCGGAGGTGCCGTACACCGTCATATCGCCCTTGATCGCCAGGGTGTAAGGATCGACAAACAACGCGCGCGACTCGGAAGCGCCCAGATCCGTACCAACAAACTGCACGCGCGTGGTATCCGTTGCGCCGGGTGCCGGGCGCACGGCGTAAATTCGCGTCTCGTCACCCGCCGCACGGCGGGCGGCAGCGATTTGGTCGGCCAACGGCCTGGCCTGCCCGTGCGGTTCGGTGAACAACGCATCGCGATACAGCGCCTCTTCAAGCTGCGGAGTCAACACATACAGCGTGCCGGTCAGCGCGGCAACCAGAATAAAGGGGGCGACCAACAGACCGATATAAAAATGCAGCCGTCTGATCAGATTCAGCATCGCGCCACGCGGCGATGCGGCAGGTGGAGTTTTAGTGATAGAAGACATGGCCTTTCTCGTTTTTCAAACTGTGTGCGCAGGCAAACCGTCCGCAGCGATACGGACGGAATCACCCATGTTCAAGCTATAAGGAAAAACGGCTGGCCGGGCGGCCCGCGCGGGCTTGGCCGCAGAACAAGGCGCCGAATGGGCGGAGAAACGATGCGCGGGGCGCAAGGCAAGCGCACGATGCGCATCATCAGCCACAGCAGCGGGACGAAGACCCACAGCAGCAGCGGCACGTGGATCAGCAGTTCGCAATAGCCGCAGAAAATCATCTCCGCCGGGTCCATGCCGTGATGGCCGGCATGCTCGGCGGCGGGCATCGCCATCGCATGCATCTCATGCGGCATGCCGTCCATCATCTGATGGTGCGTCAGCGATTTCGACACCACCGGCGCCACAAACAGCAACAGCACCGCCATGATGGCGATGCAGGCGCTAAAGCGTTGCTGTAACTGGCGTGGCACTCTCATCGCGGCGGCGAATTAACCCGGTCGGTTGCGAACAAGCGGCCAGTGTAACCCGCGATGCGCAGTGAGGTGAAAGAAAAGTCAGATTTGTCTTAATCGCCCCCGGCGGCGGCGATCACAGCACCCGCGAATAGACCCGCGAGGCTTCGCCCCAGGGGTGATACCCGAGCCCGTTATAAACGAAGCCGCTGCGCTCGTAGTAGCCTTCCAGATCGGTGCACAGGTGCAACTGCGGGAAGCCCAACCGGCGGGTTTCCGCCGCCACATGCTCAATCAGCTCGGCGCCGTAGCCCCGGCCGCGCTGCGTTTCTTCCACATAGAGCGCACACAGCCAGGGATACAGCTCCCCGCGGCTGATAAAATCGTTGGTGATGAGCCCCGCGCAACCGAGGATTTGCTCATTTGCCATCAGCAGGTACCACTGCGGCAGCGGATTGGCGGCGCCGATGCTGCTATTGATGGCGTCTTCATACATCATCAGCGTCTCTGCCGTGGCCCAATGCCGCTGAAAATACGCGATGGCGCGCGACGCCAGCTCGGGCGCTTGCCGCACCGAAATCATGTCCATCGTCATTCCCGTTATCAATATTGTCAGCGTAGAATTATGCAGCAAGATGCACAGTATGGCAGCGGCACTCCGCCGCCATCACTCATTTAAGGAGTCACAGTGACACAAAACATCTATGACAATCAGGCCTTCTTCGACGGCTACGCGCAACTCAGCCGTTCGCAGTACGGCCTGGACGGCGCGCCGGAATGGCCCGCCATCCGCCGCATCCTGCCGGATTTGCAGGGCAAGAGCGTGGTCGATCTCGGCTGCGGCTACGGCTGGTTCTGCCGCAGTGCGCGCGAACAAGGCGCTGCCGACGTGCTGGGGCTGGACGTTTCGGAAAAGATGTTGGCCAAAGCGCGGGAGATGACCGCCGACACAGGCATCGCGTATCGCCGGCAGGATCTGGCGCAGCTGCAGTTGCCGCCGGAAAGTTACGATCTGGTCTACAGCTCGCTGACGCTGCACTACCTTGAGGATCTGACCGCGCTGTTCGCCACGGTTTACGCCGCGCTGAAACCCGGCGGGCAGTTCATCTTCACCGCCGAGCACCCGATCTACACCGCCCCGGCGCAGCAGGGCTGGCTGGCCGACGGCAACGGGCTGAAATCCTGGCCGGTCAACGGCTACCAGCGGGAAGGCCGGCGCGTTTCCAACTGGCTGGCGGAAGGCGTCATCAAGCAGCACCGCACGCTCGGTGGCTATATCAATCCGTTAGCGCAGCAAGGGTTTATCATTCAGCATTTGAACGAATGGGGCCCCAGCGCGCAGCAAATCGCCGCTAATCCGGCGCTGGACGAAGAGCAGGAACGCCCGATGATCTTCATTCTCGCCGCCCGTAAACCCGCCTGATTGATCCGCAGTAAACCGTTCACATCACCACAGTTGGGGAGGCCACCTCCCCCCAATGGCTATTATGCCGGCAGCGCCGCCCCGTGCGCCGCGAAGTGCGTCAGCGCCTCGCCCTCCATACGATAGCGCACCCACTCGCCCTGCGGCTGAGCGCCGATGCTGAGGTAGAAATCGATGGCCGGTTGGTTCCAGTCCAGTACGCTCCACTCCAGGCGGCCGCACTGCCGTTCGCACGCCAGCTGGGCAATGTGCCGCAGCAGCTGTTTACCGGCGCCCGCGCCGCGATGCTTCGGCGCCACGTACAGGTCTTCCAGATAGATGCCGTTTTTGCCCAGCCAGGTGGAGTAACTCATAAAGAACACCGCATAGCCTGCCGGCTCCCCGTTCACCGTGCAAATCAGCGCTTCGGAACAGGCACCCGGCCCAAACAGGCTGCGTTCGATGTCTTCCACGCCGGCCAGCACCTGCTCGCGCGCCTTTTCGTACACCGCCAGCTCGATAATCATATCCAGAATCAGTTTGGCGTCGCTTTTTTGCGCCGGGTAAATCTCAATGGTCATGGCAAATCCTGAGTGTGTTGATGACTGTGCTTGCCAGCATATCGCGCCTCAAATACTGTATGAACTGCATTTTCATCAACAGGTAATGAGTATTATGCATCTGGATTTGAAGCGTCTCGATCTCAACCTGCTGCTGGTGTTCGAAGCGGTCTATCGGCTGCGATCGGTGACGCGCGCCGCGGCAGAGCTGGCCCTCAGCGCGTCGGCGCTGAGCCACGCGCTGATCCGGCTGCGCAAAACGCTGGCTGACGAGCTGTTTTACCGGGTCGGCAACGACATGCACCCGACGGTCTATGCCGACAGCCTGGCCCCCACCGTCAGCGAAAGCCTGGCGCTGTTGTCCAAAGGGCTGCATCCGCGCCCGCGCTTCGTCCCCGCCGAAAGTCGGGAGAGCTTCACCTTTGCCATTACCGATTACACCGCCTTCGCGGTGTTCCCGGCGCTGATGGCGCAGATGCAGCGTTTGGCGCCGGGGCTGTCGTTCCAGCTGCGCTATTCCGAGCGCAAAGTGGCGCTGAACGATCTGCTGGCGGGGCGCATCGATTTCGCGCTGGGCTTTACCGAAACCGACGGCGAAAGCTACCCGGAGATCGACGAAGTGACCTGGCTGGAGGATGAATATGTGGCGATCTGTTCGCCCGCTTTCCGCGCAAAATATGGCGAAATGACGCAGGAAAACTACCTGCGGGCGCGCCATCTGGTGGTCACGCCGTGGAACGAACAGCGCGGCGTGATCGACTACCAGCTCGACAAGCTGGGGATGCTGCGCGATATCGCCCTGCGCACGCCTTCATTACTGGGTGCGCCGTTCATCATTGCCGACAGCGAACTGGTGATGAGCATGCCGCGCTACGCCGCACAAAAATTACGGCAGGCGGCGGCGCTGGATATCCACCCCCTGCCGTTTCCGGTACCGCCGTATCAGATCAAAATCTACCTACACCGCAAAAACGGCCGCCCGGAGGCCTGCCGTTGGTTGCGGCAACAATTGCAGACGCTGGCGGCGTTATAACGCGGATTCACCGATCGGCAGATACCCCTGCCACAGCGGCAGCGCCGGCTTGCCGTGCGGATTGGCCCGCAGATGCACGTGATAGCCCTGCAGCGCCTGCAGCAGCAGGCAATCGTCCACCTCGGCCAGGTCATCCTTGTGCTGCTGCGCGCTGTCCGTCAGCAGTACCCGCTTGGCCTTGTCCTTCGCTTCGTCGGCGGAGCGCGCCACGAACAGGCCGAACTGGTGCAGCTCCGCCAGCTCATCGCTGCGGTAGCCGCCCACGTTGATGAAAAACAGTTTCTCTTCACCGGCAAACGGCGCGGGCTCCAGGCTCACATCGTAACCGTCTGCCCAATCGATGCGCGCATAGCCATCGACATGCACCTTGCGCTTGTCGCCGAACCACTTTTCACGCAGCAGCGGATGCGCTTCTTCCGGCCGGTCCACCGCCGCGAACTGCACGTCGTGCAGCTCAATATTGGCGCCCGGCGCCGTACCGCCCACATAAAACATCAATAATCCCGGCATGTTATTCTGCTCTCCTTGGTGATAATCGCTGTATAAATTAATACATAACGAAACTCCTGCCAACGGCGGCGCTATTCTGTGTTATCAATAGATGAGGTTTAATCTGTTGTGGAGGAACGCATGGCATTCAACATCGGCGATTTTGTTCAACGCACCACCGGCGGCCCAAAGATGACCGTAGTGGCGATCGACGGCGAAACCCTGGTTTGCAGCTGGAATGAACTGGGTAAAGAGCAGCGCACGGAGGTGCAGGCCAGCGACGTGGCGCTGTACCACGAAGACGGCGATTTCGGCGTCTGCTGAATGACCGGGGCGCAACGCGCCCCGTTATCGCCTCAGGCGCGGATGTCCTGATAGGCTGGGGTGGTATCGAACTCATGCTTGGCGAACGGGCACAGCGGGATGATTTTGCGCTGCTCCGCGCGCATTTTATCCACCACCAGCGCCACCAGCTTTTTGCCGACGCCCTGCCCCTTCAATGATTCATCTACCCAGGTGTGATCGATAATGGTCAGCGTGTCGCCGCTCGGCACGAAAGAGATCTCGGCAATCAGCTTGCCCTGATCGTCATTGATATAAAAACGCTTCTCGTCGGCCAGTATTTTCAAGTCCATATCATCTCTCCCTATATTTGAGCGCGCCGCTGGGGCAGGTGTCGATAACGCGTTTCACCTCTGCCGGGTCGGCATTATCCGGCATAATCCACGGGCGGCGATTCAACGTGAAAATAGCCGCATTGCCGCGCACGCAGTTAGCGGAATGGCGGCAAACTGCGCTGTTAAAATAAACGTCAATCTTTTCACCGGAATAACGGCGGTAGCCGGCGGCGGTCAATTCTTCATCCATCACGACCTCACATTGCCTGTTTTATTTTTTGCTCCACGCTCAAGTATAGGCAATGCCGCCGGCTTCACCACGCGTCTCGCCCGCCGAAAAAAGAGGTGCAACCGCCCGCCGCCGCTAGAAAAAAACGTAAATTGTTCTAATCTTTAATCAGCAAGACAACATAATTCCGACAGTGGCTAAGGAGTTCGAAATGGGTGATAGCTCAAAAGACGGCGTAATTTTGCTGTCCCGCATTCTACTGATGGTTCTGTTTATCATTTTCGGCTGGATGAAACTGGTCAACTTCGGTGCGACCGTCACGGCGATGGAAGGCTACGGCACGCCGATGCCTTATTTGGCGGCGATTGTCGCCGTGGTCGTGGAGTTTATTTTCGGCATCGCGCTTATTCTCGGCCTGTTTACTCGCCCTATTGCAGTCATTTTCGCCCTGTACGTATTGGGCACCGCCTTTATCGGCCATCCGTTCTGGAAAATGACCGGCATGGAAATGATGGGCAACGAAATCAACTTCTTTAAAAACATCAGCATCATTGGCGGTTTGCTGCTGCTGGCGGTGACCGGCGCCGGCCGTTATTCGCTGGACTATAAAATATTTAATAAATAATTCATTGATGGCCGGCGGTATTCGCCGGCCATTTTATTTCCCTCGCCCTCTCAACGGCTGCGCTTGGCGTGGCGCTCAAAGTTCTCTGCTTTAGCCTGCGCCGATTTGCGCAGCGTGACATAGCAGGCGCCCTCGCCACCGTCGCGCGGTAAGGCGCGGCAAAACGCCTGCACCTGCTCGAACTGCGCCAGCCATTTGGCGACATAGCTGCGCACGACATTCGGATGGCTTTCGTTTTGCCGCCCGCGGCCGTGCACGATCAGCAACGAACGCAGGTGTTGCGCCTCCGCCTGCACGATAAAGCGAAACAGCGCCTGTCGGCTGGCTTCAACCGACTGACGCAGCAGGTTCAGCGACGCCTGCGGCGGATAACGGCCGTTGCGCAGCTTGTCCAGCACGCCCTGTTGAATGCCTTCCCCTTTAAACGCCAGCGGCTGCTCGCAGGGAATAACCTCGAGAAAATCGGTGCTGAGGAAGTTTTCCTGCAGCAGGCGTTGCGCTTCGCGCCGCGCGCTTTTGTCCATCGTCTCCTGCGGCTTGAGGTAAAGCGTCTGCTGTCCGCTCGCCAGCGGCACCACGTCCGCCATCGCCTGTTCAAAAAAGTCTTTTTCCTGCTCGCTCATGTTCCACCTCTCTTGAACGGCAGCCTTTACGGCCGGGAATGGGGACGATTGTAAGACGCCGTGGCGCGGTTGCAAGCCGGGAATTGTCAGCGGCATTTGTCTCAATTGTCGTCAACGGGTGAGCTTGCGAGCAGTTTTCGCTATACTGCTAAGCCATCATTGAGTGCCGTAAAGGATCGAGCCCATGACAATGCGCGAGCTGGAAATCCAGTTTCAAAATGCGATGAATGAGTTACAGAGCAGCTTCGAACGGCAACACCGCGAATGGCAGCAGAGCTACCAGGCGCTGCAGCAACTGCTGGAAGAAGCCAAACAGCGCGAAGCCGCGCTGCAGGCGCAAAATGAACAGTTGGCGCGTAAACTGAGTACCGCCAGCTCGGTGCCTGAACAGCATGCGCTGGTGAAGCAGATCAAAATGCTCGGCGCCCATCTGGATGCGCTGGCCAAAGATGCGGCAACCTTCAACCACCACCTGCGCCAACAGCGCGCGGCCGGCAATTTCAGCGGCGAACAGCATTGATAACGGGCGCTGTCGCACAGCGCCTCCCGCCCCGCTTCTGGCGTACTGAGAGTGTAATAAAGCCTAAATGACCTGGATCATCCTCGCCGCCCTGATCGTCGTATTTATTATCGGTTATCGCATTTTGACGTCCGACACCCGCAAAGCCATCGATTCACTGGCCCATCTGCTGAGGGTCAAACCGATGCTGATCGAATCGATGATCCAGGAAATGGGCGGTCGCCAAAGCCAGACCTTTATCCGCATGCTGAACAACGGCTACACCGAGGAGATGCACCAGGCCGCTTATCTGCTGTTTATCTACCTGACGTTCATCAAGCAGGCGGACGACGATCAGATCGGCCAGTGGCGCGACATGCTGCTGCGCGCCGGGCTGTCGCCGGAGTTGCACGCCGAGCACACCGAAGCGGCGCTGTTTTATTTCGCCGAGCTGGATATCGATGCGTTTGAACTGGCGCAGTTTCGCCGCGCCTACAACGAGCGTTTCAACCGCGAAGCGTTGGCGCACGGCGGATAGCGTCCCCCTTGGGCGGGGGACCGATTACAGAAACATGCTGTAGAGGTAGCGCGACAGCGCTTCACGCGAACTGAAGCCGTGTGCGATGCCGTAGCGCTGGTTCGGGGCGTCGCTGCTTAAATCCAGGGGAAATTCCAGATACTGCTCGCTGGTGCGCACCGGGGAGGTCGGCGTGGCGAAATGCACGCTTTTCTCTTTCAGCGCCGGGTGGATCACCAACGCGGTTCTGCCCATCCGCGCTTCGCGATTCACATACACGTAGTGTGCGCCCTTACGGTAACCATAGGCCTGGTCAGTGACATAATCACGCTCAAAGCCGGTATTCTCCAACACTTTAGCCACTTCATCCGGCCGTAAATACATCGATTCCTCCTCTCATTCTGGACCGCTGAGCGACCTTACCGTAATCATTCACCGAAACAATGATTTTCTGGGGAGGAGTTCGGGTTTCAGACTATTCCTGAATCAGGCCCGGCTACGCTGCAGCAGACGCAGGGTGAGCAGCACGCCAAGCGCCACCAGCAGCGCCGCAGCCAGATAGATCGACGGCACGCCCGTTTGCCCGATCAACAGCCCGGCCAACGGCCCGGTGATGCCCAGCGCCAAATCGAGGAACGCCGAATAGGTGCCGAGCGCCGTGCCCTGATTCTGCGGCGGCACCTGTTTCACCGCCTCGACGCCCAGCGCTGGGAACACCAGCGAAAAACCGGCGCCGGCCAGTAATGCGCCGGTTTGCACCATCCAGGGCTCGCCGGCCTGCCAGATCAGCAACAGCCCGACGATCTCCACCAGAAACGACGCCAGCGTCACCCTCAACCCGCCGTGGCGGTTGATGACGTTGCTGAAGATCAGGCGAATGCCGACGAAGGCGCAGCTGAACAGCGTTAGCGAAAACGCCGCGCCGCTCCAGCCTTTATCGGCGTAGTAAAGGGTGATGAACGTGGCGATCACGCCGAAGCCAACGGTGCCCATCGCCAGCCCGAGGCCATAGGCCCAGATGCGGCCGAACACTGCGCGAAAAGCGATGCGCTGCCCGGCGGCGATCGAGACGTCCGGCTTGCCGCTCGCCAACAGCAGCGCCACCGCGACCGCCAGCACGATCAGCGCCGCCACCCCGGCCAATCCCCACTGCTGATTCAGATACACGCCAAGCGGCGCGCCGGCCGCCATCGCCCCGTAGGTGGCAACGCCGTTCCAGGAGATCACCCGCGCGGTGTGCATCGCCCCGACCCGGCCGATGCCCCACAGCGTGGAGCCGGTGCTGGCGAAACTTTCGCCGACGCCTAGGAATACCCGCCCCATGCACAACAACAGCAGGCTGAGCCACGGCCAGCCGTCAACGCCGAACGCCAACGCGTAAAACAGGCCGCTGGCGCCGCAGCACGCCAGGCCGAACAGCACCACCTTCTTCGGCCCCAGCTGATCGGCGTAGCGCCCGGCGTGCGGGCGGCTGAACAGCGTGGCGAAGTACTGCGCGCTGATGATAAGACCCGCCAACACCGAGTTGTAGCCCAGGTGGTCATGCACAAACCCCGGCAGCACCGCCAGCGGCAGGCCGATGGTCAGATAACAGACGAAGGTGAACATCACCACGGACAGAATGCGTCGGTTCAGCTGGCGATTATTTTCTGCGGTCATCGAAGGTGGCTCGCATCGGACGGGATAGACAGGAATTTCCAGCATACCCCGATGGGATCTGATGATAAATGAGAGAGTTATAACGAATTATTATTTCGCTAACGGTTTGCTGCCACCCTCGCACGCAGAAAATCGATGAACGCCCGCACCTTCTCCGGCACGTGACGGGTGTTTGGGTAGAGGGCATAGATGCTCTGCTCGGGGAAGCGGTGATCCGGCAGCAACCGTTGCAGCCTGCCGGTGTCGATTTCAGGCTGCGCCAACCACGCCGGCAGTAGCGCCACCCCGGCGCCATGCAGGGTGAACGCCAGCAATGCCGCGGCGCTGTCGCCGGTCAGCGTGGCGGCGTCCGCAACCTTGAACAGCACCGCATCGCGCTGCGGCGTGACCACCTGCCAGCTGAGCGGCGAACTGAGCCGGCTGTGGGCGATCCACTGCGCTTGCGCCAGATCCGTCAGCGAATGAATCGGCCGCTCGGCCAGGTAATCCGGCGCCGCCACCGGAAAAATGGCAAAGCTGTCGATCAGCGCCGCGCGGTGGCTGGAGTCCGCCAGCTGGCCCAAGCGGATCGCCACGTCGAAGCGCTCCGAAATCAAATCGGCGTGATAAGAAGAAGAGACATGCTGGATGCGCAGGCGCGGATGCTGCCGCGAAAACGCCGCCAGCGCCGGCACCACCACCTGCGCGCCATACTCCGGCGTGCTGGTGATGCGCAGCACGCCGCTCAGCCCGTGATGATCGCGACGCACGTCGTCCAGCACGTTTTCCGCCTCCTGCAACAGCTGCAGGCTGCGCTGGTAGAAACGTTCGCCGGCGTCGGTCAGCGACAGCCGCCGGGTGCTGCGCGCCAGCAGTGAAACGCCCAGCTCGTTCTCCAGCTGCTTGACGTTAAAGCTCACCACCGCCTTGGTTTGCCCCAGCGCCACCGCCGCCGCGGTAAAGCTGCCCGCTTCCACCACCGCCGCAAAGATCGCCAGGCGCTGCAAATTCAGCATTTCGCCGCCCTTATTGTCAAAATAATTTTGACAGTGTAATCGCCCGCCGCCGATTTATCCGCACTTTTCCCCCCGATACACTGCTCGCCTTCAACCGGAGGCACCATGTCTTATCGCAGCAAAGTGGCAATCGTCTATCTGCTCGGCTTTTTCGTCGATCTGATCAATATGTTTATCGCCAACGTCGCCTACCCGGCCATCGGCCAGGCGATGCGGGCATCGGTCAGCCAGCTGGCGTGGGTCAGCAACGGCTATATTCTCGGCCTGACGCTGGTGATCCCACTCAGCGCCTGGCTGGCGCAGCGCATCGGCGGACGGCGGGTGTTTCTGCTGTCGCTGGCGCTGTTTATGCTGGCCACCTTTGGCGCGGGCAACGCCGACAGCATCGGCGCACTTATCGGCTGGCGCACCCTGCAGGGCATGGGCGGCGGCTTGCTGATCCCCATCGGCCAGACGTTGACCTATCAGCTGTACCGCAGCCATGAGCGCGCCGGGCTGTCGGCGGCCATCATGCTGGTGGGGCTGCTGGCGCCGGCGCTGTCACCGGCGCTCGGCGGCTGGCTCGTCGATCGGCTGGACTGGCGCTGGGTGTTTTTCGCCAATCTGCCGCTGGCGGCCCTGGCCTTGGCGCTGGCTGCGCTGTGGCTGCGCGCGGAAACGTCGCCGGCGGCGCGCAAACCGCTCGATGCCAAAGGACTGCTGAGCGCCTGCGCGGCGCTGACGCTGCTGCTGCTCGGCCTGACCCGGCTGAGCGAAGCGGGCCATCTGCCTTCCGGCGCAGCGCTGCTGGCCGCCGGCCTGCTGGTACTGGCGTATTATCTGCGCCATAGTCTGCGCACCCCGCAACCGCTGCTGAACCTGCGGCTGGTCGCAGATCCGTTGCTGCGCAACGCCATGACGGTCTACCTGTGTATTCCCGGCCTGTTCATCGGCGTCAGCCTGGTGGCGATGCTGTATCTGCAAAACCAACTGGGGATGCCCGCTGCACAGGTCGGCGGCCTGATGCTGCCCTGGGCGCTGGCATCATTCCTGGCCATCACGCTGACCGGAAAAACCTTTAATCGTCTCGGCCCGCGGCCGCTGCTGATCGTCGGTTGTCTGCTGCAAGGCGCCGGCATGCTGACGCTGGCACAGATCGACCAGGCCGGGCAGCACGCGTTACAGATCGCCGCCTTCGCCCTGATGGGGTTCGGCGGCAGCCTGTGCAGCAGCACCGCGCAGAGCAGCGCGTTCCTGCAGATCCCCGACGCTCAGCTGGCAGACGCCAGTGCGCTGTGGAATATCAACCGTCAGCTCAGTTTTTGCCTCGGCGTGGCGCTGCTCAGCCTGCTGCTGAATCTGCTACTGATCGGGTTGCCGCCCGCCGCGGCCTACCGAACCTGCTTCATTCTGGCTGGCGCCAGCGTACTTATCCCGCTGCTGCTGTGCCTGCGCCTCGCCAACCGCGCCATCGTGCGCCAACTCAACGCTCAACAGGATGCTTTATGAACCCGTATTTTACCGAAGTGATCGACGCCCACATCGCCATTGAACGCTGGCTGGGCAAAGGAACAGGAGAAGAGCAGGCGCTGCTGGCGCGCTTTATGCCGGATTTCAGCATGATTGCGCTGAACGGTGCCCCGCTGGATTTCGCCGCGCTGTGCGCCTTTTTCTGCGCGCATCGTGCTGCCAAACCGGGATTGGAAATCGTGATAGAAGAGATGAAACTGGTGGCCGAATGGCCGACGGGAGCGGTAGTCAGCTACCGGGAAAAACAGAGTCTGCCGGGACAAAGCGCCACGCTGCGCCACTCCACGGTGGTGTTTGAGCGTCTGCCCACCGCGCTCGGCTGGCGGCATTTGCACGAAACCGCCGCGGCACAATAATCACAGGAAGCTGCCGGCCAGAAACAGTTCCCAACCGACGACCACCCCGCACAGAGTTACCGCGCTGAAAATGACTTCAAACAGATAGCGATTGATCATCGTGCGTAGCCTCAAAAGAAGACACCCGGATAAACCGGGTGTCTGAAATACGGGCTGGAGAGTGCGGAACCTTTCGGTCCCGCAAACATCACTTAATTAAGCTTTTTTACCGGCTTTTTTGTGGTGTTTTTTAGCGGCCTGAGCTTTCTGCACTGGCGCTTTTTTGTGGTGCTTTTTAGCAGCCTGGGCTTTCTGAGCTGGCGCTTTTTTGTGGTGCTTTTTAGCAGCCTGGGCTTTCTGAGCTGGCGCTTTTTTGTGGTGCTTAGCTTTTTTGTGGTGCGTTGCTTTAGCTGGCGCTTTTTCAGCAGCAGCCGCTGGCGCAGCGGTGGTGGTGGTCGCAGCTGGCGCGGTGGTGGTAGCCGGAGCAGTAGCTGCAGTATCAGCAGCGAAAGCAACAGAAGACAGACCCATAGTGGCAGCAACGATCAGCGCTAATACTTTTTTCATCTTTAAATCCTCAGAGTGTTGTTTCGGTAAGCTCCGGTGGAGCCGTTGAAACAGATACTAGTGGAATCAAACGGCCGTTTCCGTGAGTGATTGGTTTCGCCGAGTAACCAAATGTACAACGTTTGTGAATGGCACTTGAGAACCGCAAAGGCGAGTATATGCTGAAGGAAGACGCCCCTCGACACAGGGTCACTCACGCGATGAAAACCGCCTCACTGAAACACGCGCCAAGCCGCTTCGCCGGCCTGGTACTCGCCGGTCTGCTGCTGCTGACGCTGCTCTATCTGTTCGTGCAGCACTGGGCGGATTTTGTACAGTACTGCATCAACTTCCAGATTTACATGCACCGCTATTTGGTGCTCTATCTGCTGCAACAGCGCAACCATCAATACAGCGGCGGGCTGATGCTAACGCTGGCCAGTTTCGCTTATGGCTTCCTGCACTCCATTGGCCCCGGCCACGGCAAGTTCGTCATTACCACTTATCTCGCTACCCACCGCCAACAGCTGAACGCCAGCCGGCTGATCACCCTGCTGGGCAGCCTGATGCAAGGGGTGATCGCCATTGTGTTCGTGGTCGTGCTGGCGGTGGCGCTCAACCTGTCGATGGGCGATCTCAGCCTCAGCCGTTACTGGGTGGAAAAAGGCAGCGCGGTATTCATCGCCGTCTTCGGCCTGATGGTGATCCTGCGCGCCAATGGCTGGCGCTGGCGTCGGCGTCGTTCACCGGTCATCAAAGCGCTGCACCCGGCGGACCACGCGCATACGGCGGCGTGCGATTGCGGCCACCGGCATCAACCCGGCGCGACCGAACTGACCGGCGGTTGGCGCAACGCGCTGTGGCTGATCGTCTCCATCGGTATTCGCCCATGCAGCGGCGCAATCCTGATTCTGGTGTTCGCCAACGCCATCGGCATGTTCACTTGGGGGGTGATCTCCGCCATGAGCATGGCGCTGGGCACCGGGCTGTCTATCATGATTCTCGCCACGCTGGTGCACCACGCGCGCGAGCGCTTTCTCGCCCATCAACCCGGCCTGACAGGCTATTATCTGGCGCAGGCGTCGCGTATCGCCGTGATGCTCGGCGGCGTGATCCTGATTCTGTTCGCGCTGGTGCTGTTCAATTCGGTGATCCCGGTCAGCGCCAACGGCGATTTTATCGCCGCCGGCTGCTAACGCCGGTGAGGGCGAAATCGTCCCGGTCGATTACAGCTTCTCGATTCCGCTGGTATCCGTCGCACACAGGCGGATGCGGTGCCCATCCGGATCCAGTGCCACAAAGGTGTAGCCAAACTCCAGCCTGCTCGGTGGCAACGCCATTGGAACATTGCGCGCTTTAAAGTCGCGATAAATGGCGTCGACCTCTTCAATCGAAATATCAGTCAGACACAACTCAAATCCGCCGAATGCCGGTTGGGGCTTAGGCTCGATATCGTGCTTGGTTTGCAACCCTAAAATAAAACCATCTTTTAACGAGAACACGGAAAAACCGGGGAAAGCCTCGATCGGTCCCTCACCCAAAATAGCTTGGTAAAACGCGGTGCTGGCTTCGACGTTGTCGACGTACAAAATCACACTATTAGGCTTGAACATACCGCTCCTCCTGTAAAGGCTTAACGTCAGATGTATTCAATAGCGCTCGATGTATTTAGAGTAGAAATAATCAAATATGAAATTAATCACCATAAGAAAGAATACCTTTGCCATCGACAACTGCATATGTATTTCACACACAGACCAACTTTTATTGATATATATCAAAAACCGATTTCCAGCAGATTTCTATCGCAAAATAACAATAATGATCACTTAATTAAATGCACCTTACGGTAAGCGTTAAAAAGAGGGAGAAAATGGATCGCGTCCGAGAAAACATTCTCCACCGCGAAGATGAATTCCGGCACGCCACGGCGCATTTTTTACCGATGTTTGAATGGGCAGGCGAAGCGTAGCCCCTTACAGCCCGAAGCGATCGCCACCTAGTATAATCGAAAATCTTACTCGAACATGCAAGAAAACCATGATATTGCCGAACTATTCAAGCCACAGTGAGTGAATACGCCGGCAGACGCCTTTGCCCAGTTGGCACCACTTTATCCCTTCCTGATCCGTATTGAAGGGGAGCAGAATAGCGATATCTAGCTGCAGCGCTCACAACTCTTCGGATAATTACGCGGCGTTCTTTCCGCGATCGCCAACGCAAATCTCGGCATGGTCTACACTTAAAACACGTGTGTCGAATGGAGAGCCGAATGTTTAAGAAAGCGGAAAGAACCGAACGCGACATCGATCAGGACGTGACCCTATTGGCCGATACGTTGGATGAAGTGTTGCGTGAGTCCGGCGACAAGACCCAAGAGGAACTGAAAGCGTTGCACAGCAAGGCGAAAGGCGTGCTGCGCGACGCGCGGGCGCGGTTCAATGGCTCCACCAGTCTGACACAGCATGCGCGCGACGCGGTCGATCATGCCGACAGCTATGTGCGTGACAAACCTTGGCAGGGCGTAGGGATCGGTGCCGCCGTCGGCATCGTGCTCGGCGTGCTGCTGGCCCGGCGTTAACACCCCCGCAGTCATAAAGATAAAACAGATGTGCGTCTGGCCCGCGGAAATCGCGGGCCGTTTAATTTGCGTGCCTGAACAGCTGTGCCAGCCCCTGCACCGCCCGCTCCGTCTCCTCTTGCCGAGTGAAATTGGCGAATCCCAACAGCAAGCCCTGCCCAGCCGGATAATCGATTCGCCAGTCCGACAACGCCTGCGCCGCCAGCCCCCGTTGCCAGGCTTGTGCCGCCAACGGCGCATCCGCCAGGCCGTCATGCAGCCGGGCCAACAGCTGGATGCCGCCCTGCTGCGGCACCGCCGTCAGCCACGCCCCCAGCTGCCGCTCCAGCGCCTGCGTTAGCCATTCGCGCCGCTGGCGGTACAGCGGCCGCATGCGTTTCAGATGACGGTAGAAGTGCCCTTGCCGGATAAAGTCCGCCACGCTAGCCTGCAGGAGCGGCGGGCAGCCGCAGCCGCGCAGCCGGCTGCTGCGCGTGAACGCCTCCGTCAGACCGGCGGGCACCACTAAATACGCCATGCGCAGCGCCGGGAACAGCGTTTTGCTGAAGGTACCGGCGTACAGCACCCGTCCCTGAACATCGAGGCTTTTCAGCGGCGGCAGGGGCCGACCGTGGTAGCGAAACTCGCTGTCGTAGTCATCTTCGAGGATCCAGGCCGCACGCTGCTGCGCCCAATCAAGCAGCGCCATCCGCCGCGCCAGGCTGAGCGAGACGCCGAGCGGGCTTTGATGGGTCGGCGTCACCACCGCCAACCGCGCCTCAGGCTCGGTCAGGATACCGGCGGCCACATCCATACCCTGTTCATCCACCGGCACGGCGACCGGCCTGGCGCCGGCAGCCCGCAACAGCGGCCGCGTGACCGGATAGCCGGGATCTTCTACCCATACCGCGTCGCCGGCCTGCAACAGCGTCTCCGCCACCCAGTCCAGCAACGCCGGGTAACCGGCGCAGAGGAAAATCTGCTCCGGCCGGCAGCTGATGCCGCGCGACAAATGCAGATAATGGGCGATCGCCTCGCGCAGCTCTGGCAGGCCGCCGGCCGGCGGTAGCGCCAGGGAAGCGGCCGTGGAACCGCGCAACTGGCGGGCAACAATCCGCTGCCACAGCGCTCGTGGAAACGCATCCAACGCCGGCACACCCAGCTGGAAAGGTTGCAGCATGCCCTGCGGCTGCAGCGGATCGGGCGCCATCGCCGCCAACGGCGGCGCAACGGGATGCGCCTCCGGCAGCCTGAGCTGCAGCTGCGGCGAAACATAGGTGCCCGCCTGCCCGCGGCTCTGCAAGAAACCTTCGGCGATCAGCTGCGCGTAGGCGCTTTCCACCGTAGCACGCGCCACGCCCAGATCGCTCGCCAACCCGCGCACCGAGGGCAGCCGGCTGCCCGCCGCCAGGCTGCTCTGGGCGATGGCGTCTTTAATTCGCAGGTAAATCTGCCGGTACAGCGGTTCGGCGAGCCGACTGTCCAGCCGCAGCGAGGTCAGAAAGGATTGCATTATGGCCTGGTTAAATAATCATTTTATGGCCCTATAGCATAGACCATAAGGCCGTTAAAGTAGCGCCATGATTTCGTTACCTACCGATTGAGGTTGACCATGATTAAGCAACGTTTGAACTATGCCGAGCTGGCGCCCGCACCGTACAAAAATATGGTGAGTGCGCTGATGGCGCTGGAGAAAGGTGCCCTGGACAAGGCAACCATCGAGTTGATGTTTATGCGCGTTTCGCAGATCAACGGCTGCGCCTACTGCCTGGATATGCACGGCAAAGCGCTACGTGAAAGCGGCTTCAGCCATACCAAGTTGGATACGCTGGCGGGCTGGCGCGTCAGCCATGAATTCAGCGAACGCGAACGCGCGGCGCTGGAGTGGGCTGAGTCGGTCACGCTGATCGCCGCCACCGGCGCGCCGGACAACGTTTTCGAGGCGCTAAAGGCGCACTTCAGCGATACCGAGATCGCCGATCTGACCTTCGCCATCAGCATCATGAACGCCTTCAACCGGCTGGCCGTCAGCATGCGCCAGTAAGCCGTTCCTTCCCCCTCGCAGCGGAGGGGGAAGGCATCACCCGCAAAATTTTTCCCCTCGCTTTTCCAGCCCCGGTGCGGCCTGCGCGCAAAACCCAACAAAACACCATATATAGCGTGGTTGATAAAATAAATATCAACATATAGTATTTTACCTATCAACCGCAGGGACTGCCATTCGGTTGATAACGCCGTCAGAAACGCCAGGAACGATGCTCCGTTATCTGACTTGTCCGCCTTTTCCTCAGCCAAAAGGTAAATGCGAATCATGAGCATTATTATTTACAGCAAACCAGATTGTGTCCAGTGCAACGCCACCTATCGCGCATTTGATAAACAGGGGATTGATTATCAGGTGATCGATCTCACCCAGGATCAGCAGGCGCTGAACCACGTTAAATCATTAGGTTATCAGCAGGTTCCGGTGATTATCGCCGGCGACGATCACTGGTCCGGTTTCCGGCCGGACAAGATCGGCGCGCTGGCGTTCGCCTGTTGAGGCCCGCCGATGAATCCGCTGGTCTATTTCTCCAGCAGTTCGGAGAACACCCATCGGTTCGTTGAGAAACTGGGCCTGCCGGCGATCCGCATTCCGATCGCCGGTGCCCGCAGCAAGCTGCTGATGGAACAACCCTATATCTTGATCGTGCCCAGCTATGGCGGCGGCAGCGCCGTCGGCGCGGTGCCGATCCAGGTGATCCGCTTTCTCAACGTTCCGCAAAACCGTTCATACCTGCGTGGCGTCATCGCCGCCGGGAACACCAACTTCGGCGCGGCGTACGGCATCGCCGGCGACATCATCGCCAAAAAATGCCAGGTGCCTTTTTTGTACCGCTTCGAGCTGCTCGGCACCGCGCAAGACGTCGAAAACGTTCGACAGGGAGTAACCGCATTTTGGCAACGACAGAACTGACCAGGCCCGAGACGGGCGCGCTGGATTACCATTCGCTCAACGCGATGCTCAATCTTTACGATGCGGAAGGCCGGATCCAGTTCGATAAAGATCGGCTGGCGGCGCGGCACTACTTCCTGCAGCACGTCAACCAAAACACCGTGTTCTTCCATAACCTGGAGGAGAAGCTGCGCTATCTGGTGGAGGAAGGCTACTACGAGCCGCAGGTGCTGGCACAGTACGACTTCCCGTTTATCAAGCGGTTGTTCCAGCAGGCCTACGCCAAGAAATTCCGCTTCGAGACCTTTCTCGGCGCCTTCAAGTACTACACCAGCTATACGCTGAAAACCTTCGACGGCAAACGCTATCTGGAGCGCTACGAAGATCGGGTATGCATGGTGGCGCTGCAGCTTGCGGCGGGCGACACCGGGCTGGCGCAGGATCTGCTGGAGGAGATGATTTCCGGCCGCTTCCAACCGGCCACCCCGACCTTCCTCAACTGCGGCAAACGCCAGCGCGGCGAGCTGGTTTCCTGCTTCCTGCTGCGTATCGAAGACAATATGGAATCGATCGGGCGGGCCGTGAACTCCGCGCTGCAGCTGTCGAAACGCGGCGGCGGCGTGGCCTTCCTGCTGAGCAATATTCGCGAGGTGGGCGCGCCGATCAAGCGCATCGAGAACCAGTCCTCCGGCGTCATTCCGATCATGAAAATGCTCGAAGACGCCTTCTCCTACGCCAACCAGCTCGGCGCGCGCCAGGGGGCCGGCGCGGTGTATCTCAATGCCCACCACCCGGACATTCTGCGTTTCCTCGACACCAAGCGGGAAAACGCCGACGAGAAGATCCGCATCAAAACGCTGTCGCTGGGGGTGGTGATCCCGGATATCACCTTCGAGCTGGCGAAGAACAATGAAGAGATGTACCTGTTTTCGCCCTACGACGTCGAACGGGTATATGGCGTGCCGTTTTCGGAGATTGCCGTCAGCGAGAAGTACCGCGAGATGGTGGACGACAAGCGCATCCGCAAGTCGCGCATCAACGCGCGCGAGTTCTTCCAGGTGCTGGCAGAGATCCAGTTCGAATCCGGCTACCCGTACGTGATGTTCGAGGACACCGTCAACCGGGAGAACCCGATCGCCGGGCGCATCAACATGAGCAACCTGTGTTCGGAGATCCTGCAGGTCAACCGCGCCAGCACGTATCATGAGGATCTGAGCTACGATCGCATCGGCAAGGACATCTCCTGCAACCTCGGCTCGCTGAACATCGCCAAAACCATGGACGCGCCGGACTTCGGCAAGGCGATCGAGACCGCGATCCGCGCGCTGACCGCGGTGGCCGACATGAGCGACATCCGCTCGGTGCCGTCGATCGCCGAAGGCAACCGCAGCGCCCGCGCCATCGGCCTGGGCCAGATGAACCTGCACGGTTACCTGGCGCGCGAGCGCATTTTCTACGGTTCGGAAGAAGGCATCGACTTCACCAACCTCTATTTCTATACCGTGGCCTATCACGCCATCCGCGCCTCGAACCGGCTGGCGATCGAGCGCGGCGGCGCCTTCGACGGTTTTGAACACTCCCGCTATGCCAGCGGCGAGTACTTCGACAAGTACACCGAACGCGACTGGCTGCCGCAGACCGAGCGGGTGCGCGAGCTGTTCGCCGCCGCCGGCATCGCCATTCCGGGCCGCGACGAGTGGCGCGCGCTGCGCCAGTCGGTGATGATGCATGGGCTGTACAATCAGAACCTGCAGGCGGTGCCGCCGACCGGTTCCATCTCGTACATCAACAACGCCACCTCCAGCATCCACCCGATCGTTTCGCGCATCGAGATCCGCAAGGAAGGCAAGATCGGCCGCGTCTATTACCCGGCCCCCTACATGACCAACGACAACCTGGCGTATTACCAGGATGCCTACGAGATTGGCCCGGAAAAGATCATCGATACCTACGCCGCCGCTACGCAACACGTCGATCAGGGGCTGTCGCTGACGCTGTTCTTCCGCGATACCGCCACCACCCGCGATATCAACCGCGCGCAGATCTACGCCTGGCGCAAAGGCATCAAGACCATTTACTACATCCGCCTGCGCCAAATGGCGCTGGAAGGCACCGAGGTGCAGGGCTGCGTGTCCTGCTCGCTGTGAGGCAACTTATGACCACCGTAACATCGGCGCCGCTGGTGCGCGCCATCAACTGGAACATCATCGAAGACGACAAGGATCTGGAGGTGTGGAACCGCCTGACCGCCAATTTCTGGCTGCCGGAGAAGGTGCCGCTGTCCAACGATATCCCCTCATGGGCCACGCTGACGCCGCAGGAGCAGCAGCTGACCATTCGGGTGTTTACCGGGCTGACGCTGCTGGACACCATCCAGAACACCGTCGGCGCGCCGGCCCTGATCGCCGATGCGCTGACGCCGCACGAAGAGGCGGTGTACTCCAACATCAGCTTTATGGAGGCGGTGCACGCCCGCTCGTACAGCTCAATCTTCTCCACTCTGTGCCAAACGCCGGACGTGGACGACGCCTACCGCTGGAGCGAAGAAAACCGCGCGCTGCAGAAGAAAGCCGGCATCATTCTGGCGCACTACCGCAGTGACGATCCGCTGCTGAAGAAGGTTGCCAGCGTGTTCCTCGAGTCGTTTCTGTTCTATTCGGGCTTTTACCTGCCGATGTACTGGTCGAGCCGCGCCAAGCTGACCAACACCGCCGATCTGATCCGCCTGATCATCCGCGACGAGGCGGTGCACGGCTATTACATTGGCTATAAGTTCCAGAAAGGGCTGGAGAAAGTGGACGCCGCGCGGCGCCGGCAGGTGAAAAACTTCGCCTTCGATCTGCTGCAGGATCTGTACGACAACGAGGTGCGCTACACCGAGGAGCTGTACGACGGCGTCGGCTGGACGGAAGACGTGAAAACCTTCCTGCACTACAACGCCAACAAGGCATTGATGAACCTGGGGTATGAGGCGCTGTTCCCACCGGCGATGGCGGAGGTCAACCCGGCGATCCTATCGGCGCTGTCGCCGAACGCTGATGAAAACCACGACTTCTTCTCCGGTTCCGGTTCGTCTTACGTCATCGGCAAGGCGGTCAACACCGAGGATGAGGACTGGGATTTCTGAGGGCTGGCTGGCCGTATCAGGAAAAGGCTTTCGCGTGAGTGCGACGTGTCGTGCTCCCGCGACTATGTGTTTTGCTTGAAGGCCGCACGCAGCTCAAGCCGCCGCCAAATAGCGCGTTTCTCCGCGTCGCTGGCGCTCGGCCAGGCGGCGATCTCCGCCCGCGTGCGCCGACACCCCCGGCACTGCTGGGTTTCGTCGTCGATGCGGCACAGGCTGACGCAGGGCGATCTCACGCCGTATTGGGATTGCTGATTGTCGCCCGCCATAAACCGCCCTTGATGTAATGTGTGCCGCCACAGGATACCCGATCCTACGGCGGCGCGTCGTCAATCAGATGATACCGCCGTTGGCGCGCAGGGTTTGGCCGTTGATCCAGCCGCCGTCGGCCCCGGCGAGGAAGGCCACCGCCGCAGCGATATCTTCCGGCGTGCCCAGGCGCTCCAGCGGCGCCATCTTCGCCAGCCGCTCGATAAGTTCCGGGGTTTTACCGTCGAGGAACAGCCCGGTCGCGGTCGGCCCCGGCGCCACGGCGTTCACCGTGATATTGCGGCCACGCAGCTCTTTCGCCAGCACGCTGGTCAGCGCCTCGATCGCCGCCTTGCTGGCGGCATACATGCCGTACCCCGGCTGCAGCAACCCCACCACGCTGGAGGAGAAGTTGATGATGCGGCCGTTGTCGCGCAGGCGCTTCGCCGCTTCACGCATCGTGTTGAAGCTGCCTTTCAGGTTAATGTCGATCAGGCGATCCGCGTCTTCATCGCACATGTCCGCCACCGGCGCCAGCGCCATCACCCCGGCGTTGTTGACCAGCACGTCGACGCCGCCAAACGCCTGTTCGGCGCTGTCGAACAGGCGGGCGACCGCAGTCGCATCGCTGACATCGGCTTTGGCACCAAGCGCGCGGCCGCCGCGCAGTTCTATCTTGCGCACCAGCTCATCGGCCGGCGCCGGGTTGCCGGAATAGTTGATGATGACGGTAAAGCCGTCGGCGGCCAAACGTTCGGCGATGGCGGCGCCGATGCCGCGCGATGCGCCGGTGACGATGGCGACGGGGTGAGTGGCGTGGTGCATAAATCTCTCCTCCTGGGTCAGTGAGTTGTCATCATGCACCTTTCGGCACGGCGAATAATCCCCTATTCTTCGTTATCACTATCCGAAATAAACGAACAATTATGGACAGAATCGACGCCATGCGTCTGTTCACCCGCGTGGTGGAACAACGCAGCTTCACCCAGGCGGCGCAGGATCTGAACCTGCCGCGATCCACCGTGACCGACGCCATCAAACAGCTCGAAGCCCGGCTGCAGGTCAGGCTGCTGCAACGCACCACCCGCCACGTCAGCCCGACGCTGGACGGCGAAGCCTACTATCAGCGCTGTCTGAGCATTCTGGCGGACATCGAAGAAGCGGAGATGGCGTTCGCCGGCGCCAAACCGCGCGGGCTGCTGCGCATCGAGGTGCACGGCACGCTGGCGCGCCATTTTCTGTTGCCCGATTTGCCTGACTTTTTGGCGCAATACCCGGATGTCGAGCTCTATATGAGCGAAGGCGATCGGCTGGTGGACGCGCTGCGGGAAGGTATCGACTGCGTGGTGCGCGTCGGCAAACTGCGGGACAGCGACATGGTGGCGCGCCGCCTGGGCGAACTGGAAGAGGTGACCTGCGCCGCCCCGGCCTACCTGCAACGCTTTGGCACGCCGCAGAGCCTGGACGATCTGCGCCATCACCGCATGGTGGGCTTTCGCTCTTCGGCGACCGGCGCACTGATGCCGCTAGAGTTCAACGTGGCAGGGCAAGCGCAGCCCATCACGCTGCCGGCGGCGGTGTCGGTCAGCGCGGCGGAGAGCCTGGTCGCCGCCGCCCGCGCCGGGCTGGGCATCATTCAGGTGCCACGCTATCACCTGCGCGGCGATCTGGCCGACGGCAGCCTGTTGCCGCTGCTGCCGGATTACCCTTCCACGCCGATGCCGGTCTCGCTGCTTTATCCGCGCAACCGCCAGCTGTCGCCGCGGGTGCGCGTGTTTCTCGATTGGTTCAGCCGGGTGTTCGCCGAGCGGAACCGGTAGCGAGAACGTGCGTTACAGCGCGCCGTAATTCAGCGGCACCCAGCTGTACCCTTCGCCCTGGCGATTCAGATAACCCAATCCCGGGAACGACAGGTGCGCGCCGCCCACCAGCTCGCTCTGCCGCGCGCTGTCGCTGAACACCCGCAGCCGCTGAGCGACCGCCGCCTTGGCGTCGCTGTCAAAGCTGATAGCCACCTTCGGATGCGGCATCTGTACCGCCGCCACGTGGATCAGATCCCCCAGCAGCAGCAACTTTTTCCCCTGACTCGTCACCTGATACACGCTGTGGCCCGGCGTATGCCCGTGGGCGGCGAAGGCGGCGATACCCGGTGAAAGCTCACCGTCGCCGCTGAACGGTTTAAAGTGACCAGCAGCCTGATAAGGCTTGATCGCCGCCATCGCGGTTTCGAAATTACCTTTGCTTTCCGCCTTGGCCTGTTTCAGTTGGTCGGCGCTCAGCCAGAAGTCCGCGTCCTGGCTGGCGACGCGCACCACCGCATTGGGGAATACCGCCTTGCCGTCTTGCGTCAGGCCGCCGAGGTGGTCCGGGTGCATATGGGTCAGGTAGATTTCATCCACCTGCTCAGGCTGGTAGCCCGCCGCACGCAGGTTAGCCACCAGCTTGCCCAGGCCGTCGCCCAACAGCTGGCCGGCACCGCTGTCGATCATCACCCGCTTACCGCCGGTATTGATCAGATAGGCATTGACCGAGGTGACCACCGGCAGGCTTTGATGCTGCTCGGCCAACCCGGCGGCGATCTGCTGCGGCGTGCTGCCCAGCAACAGCTTGTCCGCCGGCAGGCGAATAATGCCGTCGGACAACGCGGTCACTTCAAAACTGCCCAGCATGATGCGGTAAAATCCCGGCGTCGGGGTGTTGGCCTGCGGCGCGGCGGCCCCGGCCTGTAACGACATCACGGCCAGCGCCGCACCCAGCAGACAACGTTTCCAGAACATAGTGACTCCTTGCGAGAATTGAACAGCGCTAAGTATTGACGCAAAAAGCCCGCTGCGCCTGTTTAATAAATGCCTTTGACAAATATATAAATAATATATTTATTCCGAATAATTTTGTTTGCCGAATCACACAACCCTAATCAATATTTTATCGTCAGGCCTTTCGTTATTTTTCTTACTCCCTAAACCACGAGTAAGGAAATATCATGAACTATCAATTCGAAAATCTGGTATTCGAAGGCGGCGGCGTAAAAGGCATCGCCTATGGTGGCGTGCTGGAATTGCTGGAAGCCAAAGGCATCATGCCACAGATCAAGCAAACCTCCGGCGCCTCGGCCGGTGCCATCGCGGCGCTGCTGGTCGGGCTGGGCTGCAGCTCGGCCGAGGTGACCAAAATTCTGTCGGCAATGGATTTTAAAAAGTTCCTCGATTATAACGGCGGTTTTTTCGGTACGATCCAGGACGCCTATCGCCTGTTCAATCAATATGGCATTGCGCCCGGCGATTATTTCTATAATTGGTCGCGCGATATTATCAAGCAATATACCGGCAACCCGGATATGACCTTCGAGCAGTTCGAGGCGATGAAGACGGCGAAAGGGTTCAAGTCGATTTACTTTATCGGCGCCAACCTCAACAGCGGCCAGCGCGAGGTCTATTCTCATCGCACCACGCCGCACATGAAAGTGGCGGACGGCCTGCGCATTTCGATGTCGTTCCCGTTCGCCTTCGTGGCCAAGCACAATACCCTGGGCGACCTGTGCATTGACGGCGGCATGATCGACAACTACCCGGTGCGGCTGTTCGACTATGACTTCTCCGCCACGCCGCCTTACATCGACAGTTCCAGCCAGCGCATCAACACCCGTACCCTGGGCATTCGCCTGGATTCCGCCGGCGAAATCGCCCAGGCCGCCGGCCAGGCCGGCCCGCGCACGCCGGTCAACAACCTGTTCGACTTCACCCTGGCGGTGGCCAACGTGATGCTGGACATTCAAACCAAAGTACATCTGGACAGCGATGACTGGAAGCGCACCGTGTATGTCGACACGCTCGACGTCAAAACGCTGGATTTCAACATCAGCGAGGAGAAGAAACGCGCGCTGATCGAATCCGGCCGCCGCGGCGTAGAACGTTACTTCGCCTGGTATGACGCCACCATGAAGCAGGCGGCGTAACCGGTGTTTCCCCCGCCCGCGCGCCTGGCCGCCGCGCGGGCAAAAAAAATCCCCGCGGGGGCGGGGAAAGGCAAAGTAACGCTAAGGTTTTATAGGAGTTATACGAAGAACTTGGCCAACACCAGCAGCGACAACGAGACGTTGATAGCGCCCCCGATACGGGTGGCGATCTGGGCGAACGGCATCAGCGACATGCGGTTGCCGGCGGTGAGGATCGCAACATCGCCGGTGCCGCCCTGCCCGCTCTGGCAGCAGGAGACGATCGCCACGTCGATAGGGTGCATGCCGATTTTCTTGCCAACGAAGAAACCGGTCGCCACCAGCGCGCTGACGGTCGTGACGATCACGATCAGATTCTGTACGGTGAACGCGTCCACCAGCTCCTGCCACGGCGTGATGGCCACCCCGACGGCGAACAGGATGGGGTAGGTCACGGCGGTGCGGAAGAATTTGTACACCACCTGCGAGCCTTCCTGAATGCGCGGCGACACCCCGTGCGCCAGCTTCACCGCCACGGCGGCGAACAGCATGCCCACCGGCGCCGGCAGGCCGATCAGACGGTGCAGCAACATGCCCACCATATACAGCAGGATGGCCAGCAGCGCGCCGCAGGCGATCGTGCTGACGTCCACCTTGCCGCTGATTTTTTCCACCGCGTTCATGTCGCTGTCGCCCTGCTTGCTCGGCATCAGGCTGCCTTCGCCGGTCAGGTGCGGATAACGCTTGCCCAACTGGTTGAGCAGGCCGGCGATAACGATGGCGGTCAAGCTGCCGAGCATCACGATCGGCAGAATGCGTCCCAACGCCACGCCCTGCTCCATGTGCAGGATCGCCGCGTAGCCCATCGACAGCGGGATCGCCCCTTCGCCCACGCCGCCGGCCATGATCGGCAGGATCAGGAAGAAGAAGATCTGGAACGGCTCCAGGCCCAGCGCCATGCCGACGCCCATCCCCACCAACATGCCGACGATCTCGCCGCACAGCATCGGAATGAAAATGCGCAGGAAGCCCTGGATCAGCACCTGGCGGTTCATGCTCATGATGCTGCCGACGATGATGCAGCAGATGTAGAGATAAAGAATGTTGGTCGATTTGTAGAACTTGGTGGTCGATTCCACCACTACGTCCGGCAGCAGGCCGTAATGCACCAGCGCGGAAGGAATGAAGGTGGCGCAGATCGCCGCCGCGCCCATTTTGCCGATCAGCGGCAGGCGCTTGCCGAACTCGCCGCAGGCGAAACCGAAGAACGCCAGGGTGGCCACCATCACCACGATATCGCTCGGCAGTTTACCTTCCAGGCAGTCGAGCAGAATCAATACGCCGGCCAGAATAAAGAACGGTAACGGAATAATCCCTACTTTATAATTGTCCAGTATCCGCCACCATTTCTCACGCAGAGGAATATCGGCGGTCTTGTCTTTGGTTACGAGGTAAGAATCATCTGTTGTGCTCATAATCTGGCCTCTTATTAGTTTGTTCAGCCATCATAGAGAAGCGCACGGATTATCTGCTGTGATTATGTTCAAATTTAAAAAGGGTTTTTAATGGTGGTTATGGTTTCTATGGCGTTAATTAAGATTATGTAAAAATAGCCGTGGTTTTAATGGTGTTAATGTTGTTTTTATTTTAATGCTTATCAACTTTATCGCAGGCGAACAATTATCGTCCGCTTTACTCTAATCCCGTGTGGGGGATCACAAGTTGATCGGGCGCAATATTACAGACTCCGCTTCTCGTGGTAGGGTAAGGTTTCAGGATATCTTTACGGTGAAGCCCCGCCATGCACCTCAAACTCTCGTTTCAAATCAAGCTGTTTCTATGCCTGGTGGCCTTCTCCTGCCTGCTGCTGACCTGCATCGGCGCCTACACCTATTACCAGCTGGATGCGCAGCTGCACCGCGATCTCGGCGCCCGCGCCCAGGTGCAGGCGCGAGAAATCGCCCTCATCCCTTCGCTGGTGGACGCGGTGGAAAACAACGACGCCGCCAGGATCGCCGCGCTGATGAAAAAAATCCGCGCCAGCAGCGACGCCAGTTATATCGTCATCGGCGATAATCACGCCCGTCATCTTTATCATTCCGAATATGAAGGCCGCCTGGGTACGCCGATGATCGGCGGCGATAATAAAGAGGTGCTGGAAGGGAAAAGCATTATTTCCATTCGCAAAGGCGGTATCGGCGTTTCATTACGCAGCAAGGCGCCGATCGTGGATGAAAATAATCACGTGATTGGCATCGTTTCCGTCGGTTATTTGAAGTCGCATATCGATAATCTCAATGCCAGAACCCTGACGCAAATTATCGGCTCCATCGTCCTGTTGCTGCTCGCCCTGTTTGTCTTTTCCTGGCTGCTGTCGAAAAACCTCAAGCGCCAGATGTTCTGGCTGGAGCCGAAAGAAATCGCGCTGCTGGTGCGCCAGCAAAAAGCACTGCTGGAAGCTATCTATGAAGGGGTGATCGCCATCGATCCGCAGCTGCGTATCATCACCATCAACCATGCGGCGCGCGAGCTATTGGATCTGCGCCAGCCCGCCGCCGGCTTGCTGGGCCGGCCGATCGGCGACGTGATCCAGGCGCAGCCGGACTTCTTCAGCGCCGCGCAGCTGGGCCAGGATACACACGACGAGGTGTGCCGCTTCAACCACGTGCGGGTGATCGCCAGCCGGGTGCGCATCATGCAGGAGCAAGAACTGCAAGGCTGGGTGATCAGCTTCCGCGACAAGAACGATATCAATACCCTGAGCAGCCAGCTCAGCCAGGTGAAACGCTATGCCGACAACCTGCGTATCATGCGCCATGAGCAGCTGAACTGGACCGCCACGCTGGCCGGGTTGCTGCATATGCAGCGCTACGACGAGGCCATTCGCTATGTAGAAGCCCAGTCGGAGGGCGCGCAGGAGATCCTCGATTTCATCTCGCAGCGCTTCAGCTCGGCGGCGCTGTGCGGCCTGCTGCTGGGCAAATATTCCAGCGCCAGAGAAAAAGGCATCGAGCTGCGCTTCGATCCGGCCTGCCAGCTGCGGCAGATCCCGGCGGCGCTGAATGAGACCGAACTGATGTCGATCGTCGGCAACCTGTTGGATAATGCGGTGGAGGCGACGCTGCACTGCCCAGCCCCGCACGACGCGATCGAACTCTATATCAGCGACGGCAGCGACGAGCTGGTGATCGAGGTGGCGGATCGCGGCACCGGCATCGCCGAAGAGATTCGTGATACGCTGTTTGAACAGGGCGTCACCACCAAAGCGGATAAAAGCGACCACGGCATCGGCCTGCATCTGGTCGCCAGCCACGTGGCGCAGGCGCACGGCAGCATAGAAGTGTCGGACAACGAGCCGCACGGCGCGATATTCTCTATATTTATCCCTAAATAAAACCCATAACCCGATTTTTTGAGCACCCGATTATGTCACACCAAACACTGGACGTTCTGATCGTGGAAGACGAGCCGCAACTGGCGACGCTGCACGCGGAGTTCATCGAGAAGAATTTCAACCTGCGAGTGGTGGCTTACGCCGCCACGCTGGCCGAAGCGCGGGCCAAAGCCAACGCGCATCAGCCGCGGCTGATCCTGCTGGATAACTTTCTGCCGGATGGCCAGGGCATCGAGTTGATGGAAGAGCCGGCGGTGAAGAACCCCGCCTGCTCGGTGATCTTCATCACCGCCGCCAGCGACATGCATACCTGCAGCCAGGCGATCCGCAACGGCGCCTTCGACTACATCATCAAGCCGGTGTCCTACAAACGGCTGCGCAATTCGCTCGAACGCTTCATGCAGTTCGTGCAAACCCAGCGCACCTTCAAGATCATCGATCAGGACAACGTCGATGCGCTGTACAACCTGCAATCGAAGCAGTTTTCCAGCGAACCGAGCGCCAAAGGCATCGAAACCAATACCCTCGAGCTGGTGCAGGCGTTGTTTATCGCCCAGCCGGCGGTGGCGCATGCGGTGGAGGACGTGGTTGAGCAGGTCGGCATCAGCAAAACCACCGCCCGCCGTTATCTGGAATACTGCGTCGCCACCCAGTTCGTACGGGTGGAGATGCTGTACGGCAATATCGGCCATCCGCGGCGGCTGTATCGCAAAGCCTGAGGCTGCCATCTGGCTGTCATATTACGGCGATAACATAGCGCCCGACGATATCCCCCTCGATATCGGCACCTGTCGTTAAAACTGATGAAATACTGATGATTTTTGCCCGGCCTCTGGTCGGGTTTTTTATTATCTGAACGGCAGGCGTAGAATCGAAATATCCCCTTGCTTCACGCCGAATTATTTCCCCGAAAACCAGCCCGCGATGGCGAATAACAGCCACCTATTTTGAGGCATGGGCCAAAATACCATAACCAATTAAAACTTTGATGTAAACCACTAATATCCCATTTAAATGACATTGAGGGTTGTCTCAGACATTCACTGTGTTAGGGTAAAAAGCACTATTATCCCCGCTAAGGACAGCTCATATCGCTTTAATTAAATCAGAGGAAACAGCAAATTGCATGGCAATTAAACTCGAAGTAAATAACCTGTATAAGATATTTGGCGAACACCCTGAACGCGCATTCAAACTGCTGGATAAAGGCCTGACAAAAGATCGGCTGTTTGAAAAAACCGGCTTATCGCTCGGCGTAAAAGACGCCACTCTGGCCATTGAAGAAGGCGAGATATTTGTCATCATGGGGCTCTCCGGTTCCGGCAAGTCCACCCTGGTACGCCTTCTCAATCGTCTGATAGAGCCCACCCGCGGTCAGGTACTGATCGATGGTGAGGACATCGCCAAAATATCCGATTCCGCACTGCGCGCCGTGCGGCGAAATAAGATCAGCATGGTATTTCAGTCATTCGCGTTGATGCCGCACATGAATGTCCTGAATAATACCGCCTTTGGCATGGAATTAGCCGACATACCGCTGCAGGAGCGCCAGGAAAAAGCACTGGACGCCCTGCGCCAGGTCGGGCTGGAGAATTACGCGCTGTCTTATCCAGATGAATTATCCGGCGGCATGCGCCAGCGCGTGGGATTAGCCCGCGCCATGGCCAACGACCCAGACATATTATTGATGGACGAAGCCTTCTCGGCGCTCGATCCGTTAATTCGCACCGAAATGCAGGATGAGCTGGTTAAATTACAGGCCCAGCATCAGCGCACCATCGTGTTTATTTCCCACGATCTGGACGAAGCGATGCGCATCGGCGATCGCATTGCCATCATGCAGGGCGGTGAAGTGATCCAGGTCGGCACGCCGGACGAGATACTGAATAACCCGGCCAATGACTATGTACGCACCTTCTTCCGCGGCGTGGACATCAGTCATGTGTTCAGCGCCAAGGACATCGCCCAACGGCGCCCGGTGACGCTGATCCGCAAAACCCCCGGCTTTGGCCCCCGATCGGCGCTGCAGCTGCTGCGCGATGAGGATCGTGATTATGGTTATGTTGTTGAACGCGGGAAGAAATTTATCGGCGTGGTGTCGATAGAGTCGCTGAAAAAGGCGCTGTCCGCCAATCAAACGCTGGACGATGCCCTGCTCGAGGCGCCCGCCGCCGTACCGGCCGATACGCCGCTCAGCGATCTGATCTCCCTGGTCGCCCAGGCGCCGTGCGCGGTGCCGGTGGTGTGCGAAGAACATAACTATCTCGGCATCATTTCCAAGGCCATGCTGCTGCAGGCGTTGGACAAGGAGGGCTCAGCCAATGAGTGATACCACGCAAACCCAAGATCCCTGGGCTACCGCACCGGCCGATACCGGCGCCGCTACCGCCAACGCCGGCGACGCCTGGTCCAGCGCGCCGCCGCCGGCCGCCCATGACGCCGCCGCGCCAGGCGCAGATTGGCTTAGCAGCGCTCCGGCGCAACCGGAACACTTCAGCCTGCTCGATCCGTTCCACAAAGCCTGGGTGCCGTTCGATTCCTGGGTCACGCAAGGCATCGACTGGCTGGTGCTGCATTTCCGCCCGCTGTTCCAGGGCATCCGCGTGCCGGTGGACATGATCCTCAGCGGTTTCCAACAACTGCTGCTGGGCATGCCGGCGCCAATCGCCATCCTGGTGTTCTCGCTGCTCGCCTGGCAGGTTGCCGGTCTCGGCATGGGCGCCGCCACGCTGCTCTCCCTGGTCGCTATCGGCGCCATCGGCGCCTGGTCGCAGGCGATGGTCACGCTGGCGCTGGTGCTGACCGCGCTGTTCTTCTGCATCCTTATCGGCCTGCCGCTCGGCATCTGGCTGGCGCGCAGCAAGCACGCCGCCAAGGTGATCCGACCGCTGCTCGACGCCATGCAGACCACCCCGGCCTTCGTCTACCTGGTGCCAATCGTCATGCTGTTCGGCATCGGCAACGTGCCGGGGGTGGTGGTGACCATCATCTTCGCGCTGCCGCCGATCGTGCGTCTGACCATTCTCGGCATCAAACAGGTGCCGGAGGATCTGATCGAGGCCGCCGAGTCCTTCGGTGCCAGCCCGCGCCAGCTGCTGTTCAAGGTGCAGCTGCCGCTGGCGATGCCGACCATCATGGCCGGCGTGAACCAGACGCTGATGTTGGCGCTGTCGATGGTGGTGATCGCCTCGATGATCGCCGTCGGCGGTCTGGGCCAGATGGTGCTGCGCGGCATCGGCCGGCTGGATATGGGCCTGGCCGCCGTCGGGGGCGTCGGCATCGTGATCCTGGCGATCATTCTCGATCGCCTCACCCAATCGCTGGGGCGCGATCGCCGCAGCAAAGGCACCGGCCGCTGGTACCGCCGCGGCCCCATCGGGCTGCTTACCCGCCCGTTCATCAAACAAGCCTGACGCTTTCCCGCCGGCGGCTACAGCCCCGGCGGGCTAAGGCACCACCACATCGAAAAAAGGGGAAACACTATGCGCACCACGGGCATCTGGGCTCTCGCCCTGACGACGCTGATTGGCTCACAGAGCGTCATCGCCGCTGATTTACCCGGCAAGGGGATCGCGGTACAGCCGGTACAAAGCACCATTTCCGAAGAGACTTTCCAGACGCTGCTGGTCAGCAAGGCGCTGGAAAAGCTGGGTTACGACGTGAAGGAACCGCGCGAAGTGGACTACAACGTCGCCTACACCTCCATCGCCTCCGGCGACGCGACCTTTATCGCAGTCAACTGGGATCCGCTGCACGCCGATCAATACAAGGCCGCCGGCGGCGACGCCAAGTTCTACCGCGAAGGCGTCTACGTCAACGGCGCCGCACAGGGCTACCTGATCGACAAGAAAACCGCCGAGCAGTATCACATCACCAATGTCGAACAGCTCAAGGATCCCAAGATCGCCAAACTGTTCGACACCAACGGCGACGGCAAGGCCGATCTGACCGGCTGCACCCCGGGCTGGGGCTGCGAAGCGGTGATCAACCACCACATCAAGGCCTACGGTCTGAGCAGCACCGTCGAACACAACCAGGGCAACTACGCAGCGATGATCGCCGACACCATCACCCGCTACAAAGAGGGCAAGCCGGTGCTGTATTACACCTGGACACCGTACTGGGTCAGCGATGTGATGGTGCCGGGCCGCGACGTGATCTGGCTGCAGGTGCCGTTCTCCGCCCTGCCGGGCGAGCAGAAGAACGTCGACACCAAGCTGCCTAACGGCGCCAACTACGGTTTC
Organism: Serratia marcescens; assembly: GCF_001902635.1. Lineage (GTDB taxonomy): Bacteria > Pseudomonadota > Gammaproteobacteria > Enterobacterales > Enterobacteriaceae > Serratia > Serratia marcescens_F. Next base: position 117,154 of record NZ_MJAO01000017.1, read on the forward strand.
CCGGTCAATACCATGCGCATCGCCGCCAACAAGCAGTGGGCCGAAGCCAATCCGGCGGCCGCCAAGCTGTTCGCCATCATGAAGCTGCCGATCGCCGACATCAACGCGCAAAACCTGCGTATGCATGAAGGCCAGGCCTCGGAAGCCGACATCCAGAACCACGTCAACGGCTGGATCAAGGCGCACCAGGCGACCTTCGACGGCTGGGTGAAAACCGCCGCCGAAGCGGCGAAGCCATAACCACTCAGGGGCGCCGCCTTTGCCGCGCCCCTACCCCGCCATGTCGATGCCGCTGAAATGCAAAAAGCGCTCGGCGATAGTCGACATGGGCTGCGGCCAAATGCAATACACCTGGCGCCGCGGCCCGTCTTCAATCGGAATCGACACCAGCGCGCTTAAGCGTTGTGCGGTCGAGATCGGTACGATGCCCGCCGCCAACCCACGCCGCACCAAATTTTCCAGCCATTCGATATGATCGATTTCAAAACTGACGTGCCGACGAATGCCCGCCGCCTGAAAGGCGCGATCGGTTTGGCGCCGCGCACCGGTGCCGCTGTAAAAATCCACCAGCGGCACTTCCGCCAGCGCCTGCAGGTTCACCCGTTCGCGGCCGGCCAACGGATGCTGCGGCGCCACCAACGCCACCAGCGGCTCATCGGCCAACTGCCGGTGCGACATCGGCAGCAGGTCAGCATCGCCCGGCCAGATGCCGACGAACGCCATATCGCACTTCTGCTGGCGCACGTCTTCCAGCAACGCTTCGCTCATGCCGACGTACAGGCGGATATTCACCGCCGGATAGTGGCGGTGAAACTTGTCGAGCCTTTCGGTCAGAGCCATCACGTTTATCGTTGAAATGGTGCCGATAGTCAGGGTGCCGGACACCGCGCCGTCGGCCGCCGTCACCTCCTCCACCAGCGCCTGCTGCGCCGCCAGCAGGCGCTGCGCAGGGGCCATAAAAGCCTGGCCGGCGGGGGTCAGCCGCACCCGGCGCGAGGTGCGTTCAAACAGCGTACAGCCCAGCTCTTCTTCCAGTTTGGCGATCTGGTGGCTGAGCGCCGACTGTACCGTATGGCAGCGCTGCGCCGCCCGAGTAAAGTTCAGCTCTTCCGCCACCGCCAGCGCATAGCGGATCTGTTTCAGGTTCATGGCATCTATCTTGAAATGAGATAAATAAAATGAAAATTATACATTGGTTTCCCAGCGTACGTTGCCGGATACTGCGCGCCATCTTCTTCCCGTGATGAAATAAACCATGAGCCAACAAAACGCCCATCCGGGCCTCAGCCCGGCGCTGACCGTGCTGATCGCCATCGCTACCGGCCTGGCGGTCGCCAGCAACTATTACGCGCAACCGCTGCTGGAAACCATCGCCACCGGCTTCAACCTGTCGGTCAATCAGGCCGGCTTTATCGTCACCGCCGCACAGTTGGGCTACGCCACCGGCCTGCTGCTGTTGGTGCCGCTCGGCGATATGTTCGAGCGCCGCGGGCTGATCGTTTTCATGACGCTTCTGGCCGCCGGGGGCATGCTGATCACCGCCACCTCCGCCACGCTGCCGATGATGATCCTCGGCACCGCGCTCACCGGGCTGTTCTCGGTAGTGGCGCAGATTCTGGTGCCGCTGGCCGCCACGCTGGCCCACCCGGAAAAGCGCGGCAAGACCGTCGGCATCATCATGAGCGGCCTGCTGCTCGGCATCCTGCTGGCGCGCACCGTCGCGGGCGCGCTGGCGTCGTTCGGCGGCTGGCGCACCATCTACTGGGTCGCCAGCGGGCTGATGATCCTGATGGCGCTGATCCTATGGCGTGCGCTGCCGCGCTATAAGCAGCATTCCGGGCTGAACTATCCGCAGTTGCTGGCCTCGATCTTCAGCCTGTTTTGCCGCACACCGCTGCTGCGCACCCGCGCCATCCTCGGCGCCCTGTCGTTCGCCAACTTCAGCGTGCTCTGGACCTCGATGGCCTTTCTGCTCGCCGCACCGCCGTTCAACTACTCCGAGGGGGTGATCGGGCTGTTCGGCCTGGTGGGCGCCGCCGGGGCGTTGGCCGCTTCGCGCGCCGGCCATCTGGCGGACAAAGGCAAGGCCGGTTTGACCACCACCGTCGGCCTGGTGCTGTTGCTGCTGTCCTGGATACCCATCGCGCTGGCTAAACAATCGCTGTGGGCGCTGATTGCCGGCATCCTGATCCTCGATCTTGCAGTGCAGGCGGTACACGTCACCAACCAGAGCGTGATGTACCGCATCATGCCGGACGCGCGTAACCGACTGACCGCCGGCTACATGACCAGCTACTTTATCGGCGGTGCCCTCGGTTCGCTGCTTTCCGCCTCGGCCTATCAGCATGCCGGCTGGTACGGCGTGGCCGCCGTCGGGGGCGTTTTATGCCTGCTCAACCTGCTGACCTGGTGGCTCGGCAAGCACCACGATCCGCAGGGACCGGCGACAATCTAATTACCGTGCAAATAGTAACTAAAGAAATTTATTAGCGGTGCAGGGTATAAACATTACTCACTCTCTGGTAATGTTCTGGACATAAACTATTGAAGTCCTATCTACCCTGCGACCCACAACCATGCAAAGCCAAGCTGCAGACAGCCTCAATCCGCCCGCCGTCAGCGCCACCTTCGCCAACGGCGTCGTCGACAGTTTGCCGATCGTCATCGGGTATGTCCCGGTGGCGTTCGCCTTCGGCCTCAGCGCCGTCAAACTGGGCTTTTCCCCGCTGGAAAGCATTTTCTTCTCCTGCATCATCTACGCCGGCGCCAGCCAGTTCGTGATCACCGCCCTGCTCAGCGCCGGCATGTCGCTGTGGGTCTCCGCGTTGACGGTGATGGCGATGGACGTGCGCCACCTGCTGTACGGCCCGGCGCTGCGCCATCGCATCGTCTCGCGCATGTCGCCCGGCAAAACGGCATTGTGGGCCTTTGGCCTGACCGATGAGGTGTTCGCCGCCGCCACCGCCAAATTGATACGCAACCACCGCAGCTGGAGCGAAAACTGGATGCTGGGCATCGCGCTTTGCGCCTGGCTCTCGTGGGTAGCCGGCACCGCGCTCGGCGCGCTGTTCGGCAACGGCCCGCTGGAGCAGTTCCCGGTGATCGAAGCGTCGCTCACCTTCATGCTGCCGGCGTTGTTTCTCAGCTTCCTGCTGACCGCTTTCCGGCGCCCGCAGAGCCTGACCATCGCCGCCGCGCTGGCCGGCGCACTGCTTGGCGCAGTGCTGTTCTCCATTCCGGTCGCCATTTTGGCCGGCATCGGCGCCGGTTGCCTCGCAGCCCTGTTCCAGCCCACTCCCGCGGAGGCCAGCCATGAACACTGACGTGCTGGTGATCGGCCTGGTGGTGGGCTGCGCCAATTACCTGTTCCGCTATCTGCCGCTGCGGCTGGCGCCGGCGCGCGCCCAGCCCGGCATCAAGCGCGGCAAGGCCGCACTGCTGCTCGACAGCATCGGTATCGCCTCGATCTGCGCCTTGCTGGTGGTCTCCAGCACGCCGGTGGTGATGCGCGAGCCCGATAAGCTGCTGCCGACGCTGGTGGGCTTCGCCGCGCTGGCGCTGTGCTTCTACCGCAGCAAAAGCATCATCCTGTCGACGCTGCTCGGCGCGACGGCATTTGGCGTCACATTAAAATTGTTAATGTTTTTCGCTCCGGGCTGACGCCGTTCCCGGACGTTTGGCTTCACTTTGGTGTTTTCATGCGCCGCACCTTTACAAACACTGACAAATGACACGAATTGCTAAATTATCCGCACGGCTGAACATTTACATTATTTGTCACCGTCGTTACTATCTCGAACGAAATTAATGAGGCCCTAAATTATGGAAAGCTCGTTTGCCCCCATAGAACAAATGCTGAATTTCCGCGCCAAACGGCAGAAAGATTTCCCTTATCAGGAAATCCTGCTGACCCGCCTGTGTATGCATATGCAAGGTAAATTGCTGGAAAATCGCAATAAAATGCTGAAGGCGCAGGGGATTAACGAAACACTGTTTATGGCGCTGATTACCCTGGATGCGCAGGAAAGCCACAGCATCCAACCTTCTGAGCTAAGCTCTGCCTTAGGCTCCTCGCGCACCAATGCCACCCGCATCGCCGACGAGCTGGAGAAACGCGGCTGGATCGAGCGCCGGGAAAGCGACAACGATCGCCGCTGCCTGCATCTGCATCTGACGCCGCAGGGGGAAGAATTTCTCAGTCAACTGCTGCCGCCGCAGCACCAATGTCTGCATTTCCTGTGGTCCACGCTGACCGACGATGAGCAAAAACAGCTGGAACAACTGACGCGCAAATTGCTGGCACGTCTGGATCAAATGGAAATCACAGAACAGTTATCCTAATTCACAATTTCTGTTCAGGTACCTACTTATGCGATCCCCATTTAACTGGAGATTCACCCCGCTGTTCGCCGTGTTGCTGCTGGCTGGGTGTGCTTCGACCGATAATATTGCCCCGCAATCCACGCTGATGGATCCGCAGAACCTGCAGCTGGCTCAGCCGAAAGTCAGTTCGCTGGCCGTCAGCCCGCAGTGGTGGCGCGCCCTTAAGGATCCGCAGCTGGACGCCTTGATGACGCAGACGCTGCAAAGCTCGCCGACCCTGCGCCAGGCCGCCGCCCGCGTGCGCGAAGCGCAGAGCGTGGTGGGTGAAGCCAGCGCCGCCAACGGGCCGAACCTGGATCTGAACGCCAGCACCCAGCGTCAGCGCGTGCCGCAAAACGTCAACATGGGGCTGGGGTATCCGCATAAGCCGATCTACGAAAGCTCCAACTCGCTGGGGCTGAACCTGGCGTACGAGTTCGACTGGTGGGGCAAATACCGCAATCAGGTGAACGCCGCCAAGGCGCAGGTCAACGCCGCGCGCGCCGAGCAGGAGCAGGCGGCGCTGACGCTCACCAGCTCGGTGGCGTCCGCCTACTACCAGCTACAGAGCAATCTGGCGCTCGAAAAGCTGTTGCAACAGGAAGTGAACAACAATGAGCGCCTGACCGCGCTGCGCCAACAGCGCTATCAGGCCGGCCTGACCGGCGTCGACGTGCCGCAACAAACCCAGGCGCAGTCCGACGTCGCCAAGCAGCAGATCCTGCAATTGCAGTCGCAGATCCAGCAGCTCAGGCACCAGCTCGCCGCGCTGGCGGGCCAGGGGCCGAACGCCATGCAGCACCTGCGGCAGGTGCCGCTGCCCGCAGACAACCTGATGGCGCCGCAGGGCGAGCTGACGGCGGATCTGCTGGGCAAACGCCCGGACATCGCCGCGCAACGCCAACTGGTGGAGTCTTACAGCCAGCGCGTCAGCGCCGCGCGTAAAGAGTTTTACCCCAGCCTGACCATTTCAGCCTTCGCCGGCCTGATGACCACCAATACCAGTGGCACCAGCCCGAATCTGTTTGAAGCGGCCAGCCAGGCCTGGAACGTGATGCCGGCGATTTCGCTGCCGATCTTCCACGCCGGGGCGCTGCGCAGCAAGCTGGGCGAGGAATCCGCGCTGTATGACGAAGCGGTGGAATCCTATAACCAAACCATCCTGAACGCAGTACAGGAGACCGCCGACGCCATCACCATCCAGCAGAGCTCTGCGCAACAGCAGCTGCAGGCGGCGTCCGCGGCCCAGTCGATGCAACAGGTGTACCAGGTCGCCAACGCCCGTTACCAGGCAGGGATTATCGGGCGCGACGAGTTGCTGACCAGCCAGACGCAGCTATTGCAGCAGCAACAGGCGGAGTTGAATGCCAGCAGCAATTTACTGCAGGCGAAGATAGGACTGATCCGCGCATTGGGCGGTGGCTATCAGGCCCCGGCCGCAGCGGATTCAAAAGCATAATAATATAAGGCTTGGAGAAGAGCATGAGCGCAAGCGCGGACATCCAAAACCCGCAGCAGCCGAGCGGCAAAAAGAAGCAGCGTAAATTTTGGCTGCTGTTGCTGACGGTTATTTTCATTGTTATTGGGGTGGCTTACTTAGTGTATTGGTTCCTGGTGCTGCGTCATCACCAGGAAACCGATGACGCCTACGTCTCCGGCAACCAGGTGCAGATCATGGCCCAGGTATCCGGCAGCGTGAACCGCGTCAATTTCGACAACACCGATTACGTCAAGCAGGGCGACGTGTTGCTGACGCTCGATCCGACCGACGCCGAGCAGGCGTTTGAACGCGCCAAGACCGGCCTGGCCAACAGCGTGCGTCAAACCCACCAGCTGATCATCAATAGCAAGCAGTACCAGGCCAACATCGCCCTGCGCAAGACCGATCTGAGCAAGGCCGAGAACGATCTGAAGCGCCGCGTGGTACTGGGCAGCGTTGACGCCATCGGCCGTGAAGAACTGCAACACGCTCGCGATGCGGTCGACAGCGCCAAAGCGGCGCTGGAAGTGGCGGTGCAGCAATACAATGCCAACCAGGCGATGGTGCTGAACACCCCGCTGGAACAGCAGCCGGCGATCCAACAGGCCGCCGCGCAGATGCGCGACGCCTGGCTGGCGCTGCAGCGCACCAAGGTGATCAGCCCGATCACCGGCTATGTCTCGCGCCGCAGCGTGCAGGTCGGCGCGCAGATCGCCGCCGGGGCGCCGCTGATGGCGGTGGTGCCGGCCGATCACATCTGGGTTGACGCCAACTTCAAGGAAACCCAGATCGCCAACATGCGCATTGGCCAGCCGGCGACGGTGGTCAGCGACGTCTACGGCGGCGACGTGGTGTATCAGGGCAAAGTGGTCGGTATCGACATGGGTACCGGCAGCGCCTTCTCGCTGCTGCCGGCGCAAAACGCCACCGGCAACTGGATCAAAGTGGTGCAACGCCTGCCGGTGCGTATCGAACTCGACGCCAAGCAGGTGGCCGATCATCCGCTGCGCATCGGCCTTTCGACGCTGGTGACCGTCGACACCGCCAATCTGGACGGCCGCGTGCTGGCCGACGTGGTGCGCGACAAGCCGCTGTACCAGAGCGACGCGCTGGCGTTGAATCTGGCGCCGGTTAACCAGCTGATCGCCGACGTGATCCATGCGAACGCCGGCTAAGCGCGCGGGAGGCCATCTTGCCACAGAAACCGCTTGAAGGCGCCCAGCTCGCCTGGATGACGGTCGCGCTCGCCATGGCGACCTTCATGCAGGTGCTGGACTCCACTATCGCCAACGTGGCGATCCCCACCATCGCCGGTAACCTCGGGTCTTCCAACTCGCAGGGGACCTGGGTGATCACCTCGTTCGGCGTAGCGAACGCCATCTCGATTCCGATCACCGGCTGGCTGGCGAAGCGTATCGGCGAAGTGCGCCTGTTCCTCTGGTCGACCGCGCTGTTCGTGCTAGCCTCCTGGCTGTGCGGCATCTCCAACAGCCTCGGCATGCTGATCTTCTTCCGCGTGATCCAGGGCGTGGTGGCCGGGCCGCTGATCCCGCTGTCGCAGAGCCTGTTGCTGAACAACTACCCGCCCGCCAAACGCGCGATGGCCCTGGCGCTTTGGTCGATGACGGTGATCGTCGCGCCGATCTTCGGGCCGATCCTCGGCGGCTATATCAGCGACAACTACCATTGGGGCTGGATCTTCTTCATCAACATCCCGATCGGCGCCTTCGTGATCATGGCGGCGATGGCAACGTTGAAGGGGCGAGAAACCAAAACCGAGATCAAACCGATCGACACCGTCGGGCTGGTGCTGCTGATCGTCGGCATCGGTTCGCTGCAGGTCATGCTCGATCAGGGCAAAGAGCTGGACTGGTTCAACTCGACCGAGATCATCACCCTCACCGTCGTCGCGGTGGTGGCGCTGCTGTTCCTGGTGGTGTGGGAGCTGACGGACGACCATCCGGTAGTGGATCTGTCGCTGTTCAAGTCGCGCAACTTCACCATCGGCTGCCTGTGTATCAGCCTGGCCTACATGCTGTATTTCGGTGCCATCGTGCTGTTGCCGCAGCTGCTGCAAGAGGTGTACGGCTATACCGCCACCTGGGCGGGGCTGGCTTCGGCGCCGGTTGGGCTGATCCCGGTGCTGCTGTCGCCGATCATCGGCAAGTTCGGCAACCGGCTCGACATGCGCCGGCTGGTGACCTTCAGCTTCATCATGTATGCCGTGTGCTTCTACTGGCGCGCCTATACGTTTGAACCGGGCATGGACTTCGGCGCTTCCGCCTGGCCGCAGTTTGTCCAGGGCTTCGCCATCGCCTGCTTCTTCATGCCATTGACCACCATCACGCTATCCGGTCTGCCGCCGGAACGCATGGCGGCGGCGTCGAGCCTGTCGAACTTTACGCGAACGCTGGCGGGGTCGATCGGTACGTCGATCACCACGACCCTATGGACGCAGCGCGAATCTCAGCATCATGCGCAGCTGACGGAGTTCGTCAACCCGTATAACCCGCAGTCGCAAGAGATGTACCGGCAGTTGGAGCAGCTCGGCATGAGCAAGCAGCAGGCGTCGGCCTACATCGCCAACGAGATCACCGCGCAGGGGCTGATCATCTCCGCCAACGAGATCTTTTGGCTGTCGGCCGGGGTATTCCTGATCCTGCTGGCGCTGGTGTGGGTGGCGAAGCCGCCGTTCAGTTCCGGCGGCGGTGGGGGCGGCGGCGCTCACTAAGCACCAATAAACGAAACGGGCGCCCTGGGGCG
>NZ_MJAO01000018.1 GCF_001902635.1 Serratia marcescens
AGGGCGCCGAAGCGCCCAATCATCACACCAGTCAATCTATACGCGGCGGTTCATCCGCCGCACGGCATCACGCTTGCTCACGCAGGCGCTGCGCCGCCAGCACCATGTTGGCCAGCGACTGACGGGTTTCCGGCCAACCGCGGGTTTTCAGGCCGCAGTCCGGGTTGACCCACAGGCGCTCCGCCGGGATATTCTGCGCGGCTTTACGCAGCAACGCTTCGATCCATTCCACGCTCGGCACATTCGGCGAGTGAATGTCGTATACGCCCGGCCCGATTTCGTTCGGGTACTCGAACTCCTTGAAGGCTTCCAGCAGATCCATATCGGAACGCGAGGTTTCGATGGTGATCACGTCGGCGTCCAGCGCCGCGATAGAATCCATGATGTCGTTGAACTCGCAATAACACATGTGGGTGTGGATCTGGGTGTCATCCTGCGCCACGGCGGCGTTCAGTTTGAAAGCGTCCACCGCCCAGTTCAGGTACGCGGCCCAGTCGGATTGACGCAACGGCAACCCTTCACGCAGCGCAGGTTCGTCGATCTGAATGATGCCGATGCCGGCTTTTTCCAGATCCTCCACCTCGTCGCGCAGCGCCAACGCAATCTGTTTGGCGATCGCTTCGCGGGTCACGTCTTCACGCGGGAACGACCAGCACAGGATGGTCACCGGCCCGGTCAACATGCCTTTCACCGGCTTGTCGGTCAGCGACTGGGCGAATTTGGCCCATTCGACGGTGATGGCTTCCGGGCGGCTGACGTCGCCGATGATCACCGGCGGCTTCACGCAGCGGGAGCCGTAGCTCTGCACCCAGCCGTTCTGGGTAAACACGAAACCGTCCAGGTTCTCGCCGAAGTACTCCACCATATCGTTGCGCTCGGCTTCACCGTGCACCAGCACGTCCAGCCCGAGTCGCTCTTGCTCGACGATCGCCTGTTTAATGTGCTCGCCGATGCTGGTGCGGTAGTTGCTGCCGTCCAAACGGCCTTGTTTAAAGTCCAGACGCAGGCCGCGGATCTCGGTGGTCTGCGGGAACGAACCGATGGTAGTGGTCGGCCAAGCCGGCAGGTTAAAACGTTCACGCTGCGCCTTGGCGCGCTCGGCGTAAACACTTTGGCGTTCGCTATCCTGCGCGGTGATTGCCGCCAGACGGCGCTCGACCTGCGCATTATGAACGCGGCTCGACTGGCGCCGGGCGCGGATCGGCGCGCTGTAGGCGCCCAATTCAGCCTGCTTCGCCGCGTCAGGCGCGTTCAACGCCGAAGTCAGCAACGCCAGCTCGGCACATTTTTGCAGCGCGAAGGCAAACCAGCTCTTCATCTCTTCGTCCAGACGGCTTTCCACGCTCAGGTCGATCGGGCTGTGCAGCAGTGAACAGGAGGTGCCGATCCACAGCGCGCGGTTCCCCACCAGCGGCTGCAGACGCTCGAACCAGCGGCTCAGATCGGCGCGCCAAACGTTGCGGCCGTTGATCACGCCCAGCGACAGCAGCCAGTCTTTCGGCAATGCGGCGCTCAACGCGGCGATATCGTCATGGCCGGCGACCAGATCGACGTGCAACCCCTGTACCGGCAGCGTGCGCAGGGTGTTGAGGTTGTGGCCGACGCTGTCGAAGTAAGTGGTCAGCAGCAGCTTCACCCGCCCCTGCAACGCGTCATAAGCCGGTTTGAAGGCGTTCAGCCAGGCTTGCGGCAGCTCCAGCACCAGCGCAGGTTCGTCAATTTGTACCCACTCGACGCCGCGTTTCGCCAGCTCGGCCAGCACCTGCTGGTAAACCGGCAGGATGTCTTTCAGCAGCGACAGACGGTCGAACGGCTCGCCCTTCACCTTGCCCAGCCACAGATAGGTCACCGGGCCAAGCAGTACCGGCTTGATGTTATGGCCCAGCGCCAGCGCTTCGTCCACTTCGTCCAGCAGTTGGGTCCAGCCCAGTGTGAACTGCTGCCCTTGCTGGAATTCGGGCACCATGTAGTGGTAGTTGGTATTGAACCATTTGGTCATTTCCGCCGCGGCCGCCGGCTCGCCGGTCGGGGCGCGGCCACGGCCGATGCGGAACAGCGTGTCCAGATCGATCGAGCCATCCGCATTCTGATGGCGCGCCGGCACGTTGCCCAGCAGCAGGCTGGTCGTCAACACATGATCGTACCAGGCGAAATCGCCGACCGGCACCAAATCCACTCCGGCCTGCTGTTGCTGCTGCCAGTGACGAGCACGCAGCTCGCGGCCAACCGCCAACAGCTCTTCCTGCGTTGAGTTGCCAGCCCAGTAACTTTCCTGAGCTTTTTTCAGCTCACGTCGTAGCCCAACGCGAGGAAAACCCAGTGTGTGATTCAAAATTGCCATCGTCATATTCCCCATTTAGCCGTCCAGATGTTTACACATCCATAATCCGCAGGTACTGTATTAACCACAAGCGCAATTTATTCACTGTCACTGTGAAGGAATCTCATGATCGAACTGAAACATTTACGGACGCTGCAGGCCCTGCGCAACACCGGTTCGCTGGCGGGGGCGGCGGCCCAACTTCATCAGACGCAGTCTGCCCTGTCGCACCAGTTCAGCGATCTTGAGCAACGCCTGGGCTTCAAGCTGTTCGTTCGCAAGAGCCAGCCGCTGCGCTTCACCGCCCAGGGCGAGATCCTGCTGCAATTGGCGGAGCAGGTGCTGCCGCAGATCCAGCAGGCGCTGCAGGCCTGCCACGAACCGCACCAGACCACGCTGCGCATCGCCATCGAATGCCACAGCTGCATTCAGTGGCTGACGCCGGCGCTCGACAACTTCCGCCAGCGCTTCCCGCAGGTGGTGATGGACTTCAAATCCGGCGTCACCTTCGATCCGCAGCCGGCCTTGCAGCAGGGCGAACTGGATCTGGTGATGACCTCGGATATTCTGCCGCGCAGTGGTCTGCACTATTCGCCGATGTTCGATTTCGAGGTACGCCTGGTACTGGCGCCGGATCACCCGCTGGCCAGCAAGCCACATATCGAACCGGAAGATTTGAGCGATGAAACGCTGCTGATTTACCCGGTTCAGCGTCAGCGGCTGGATATATGGCGGCACTTCCTGCAGCCGGCGGGCGTCAATCCGGCATTGAAGAGCGTCGATAACACGCTGCTGCTGATCCAGATGGTCGCGGCGCGGATGGGGATTGCGGCGCTGCCGCACTGGGTGGTAGAAAGTTTCGAACGCCAAGGGCTGGTGGTGACTAAAACCCTGGGCGACGGCCTGTGGAGCCGCCTGTACGCCTCCGTGCGCGACGGCGAGCAACGCCAGGCAGTGACCGAAGCCTTTATCCGTTCGGCACGTCAGCACGCCTGCGATCATCTGCCGTTCGTGCGCGACGCCGCGCGCCCTGGCGCTACCGGCACCAAAGCGTTGGCGACCGGCGTATAAACGTTCAGGCCACCCGTATTGGGTGGCCTGAACGTTTAGCTGACCTGTTTCGGCGCCACCCAGCGGCGGTGCACCCACAGTGACGCGACAATCACCGCCCCGCCAATGATAAAGCTCGTCCAGTGCGGCTGCTGATGCCAGATGGCCAGATTGACCAGCAAACCGGCCGGCACATGCATATTATTCATGATGCCGAGCGTACCGGCATCCACCTGCGTCGCACCGTAATTCCACATGAAGTAGCCCAGCCCCGACGCCACCACGCCCAGCCAGATCAGCACGCCCCACTGCAGGTTGGTGGTCGGCAACTGCTGCGGGTTGCCCCACAGGAACCAGGCCACCACCGCCACCAGAGCGGCCCCCAGATAGAACCAGGAAAACGCGGTGTGCTGCGGCAGTGGATGCACTTCCATCAGGCGTTTATAGCCGACCATGCCAATGGCGAAGCTGATGTTTGTCGCCTGCACCAACAGCAGCCCCCACCAGAAGTGTTCGCTCAGTTGGTGATAGCGAATGATCGCCGCGCCCAGTACCGCCAACAGCGCGCTGAACACATAGCCCCAGCGCAGGCGCCGGCCGCTCAGCAAGTCGTAGATCAGCGTGATGTACAGCGGCGTCAGCACGGTGAACAGCAGGAACTCCGGCACCGTCAGATAAAGATAAGCGCGGAAGCTGAACAGGTACATGATGCCCAGCTGGAAGGCGCCCACCAGCATATACAGCAGGATCACTCTGGGTTTGATATTGCGCCAGCGCAGGAACGGCAGGAACACCAGAGCCGCCAGCCCGATACGCATCAGCGCCGAGAACCCGCTGTCGACATGGCCCGCCAGGTACTCGCCGATCAGGCTGAAAGAGAACGCCCACAGGATGGTGGTTATAACCAAAAGCAGCACGATGGGTTCATCCTAAAAAGACCGAAAGGGCGATTGTAACGGAAGATTCGCGCCACGGTGGCGAAAAGGCAGTTTACATTTGAGTGAAATACAAACTACCGGCAGGATTTCATCGCTGGGTTAGGCTTAATAAAAAGGCGAGGTGGCCATCATGAAAACTTCTCACATTCTGTTCGCCCTGCTGTTGCTGCCTGGGCTGGCCGCAGCGGCCAACGGCGTGACCGACCTGCGCTCACAGCAGCAGCTTCTTAACCAAAACAGCCAACAGGCGCAGCAACAGCGCCTGTTGAACAACCGGCAGAGGGATCAACGCCGCCAGCAGCAGCAGCGGCAGTTCGACAATCAGCGGCAACAGCTGCTGCAAACCGCGCCGAACGGCGGGCAATTGCTGCCCAACGGCAACCAACCGCGCGATCCGTTCAACCGCACCGCGCCGGCGGTGCCGCAGGCTCCGCTACCGGCTACACCCGCACGCCCATGACGGTAAGGAACAGCCCATAATCCAACGCGATCGGGACGAACAGCGGGAAAGACCGCACGATCTGGTGCCACAGTGACGGCATGCAACCAGGCATCACATTTCTTCCGGCGGTGCGACGGCAAGGTTTGCCGTCGCGGGATCCATCGGCGCCGGATTAGAAATCCGGGCCGATCAAATCTATCCGGTCGGTGCAAATGCAGTCCACGCCCCAGTCGAGCAGCAGGCGCGCACGATCCGGCTGGTTGACGGTATACACCAGAATGCGCAGCCCGGCGTCTTTCAACGCTTTTACCCGCTCGGCGGTCAGCTCCTGGTGATCGATATGCAGCGAGACGCAGTCCAGGCGTTCGGTCAGCTCGCGCCAGTTGTCGTCCCAGGTCTCCAGCAGCAGGCCGCGCGGCAAATCCGGCACGGTGCGCTGCGCAGCCGCCAGCGCTTCCACGGAGAAGGAGGAGAGCAGCGGGTCGGTCTGCCCTTGCCACAACAGCCGCGCCGCCAGTGCTACCACCCGCCCGGTTTCATCGTCGCTGCCGGTGGTCGGCTTGATCTCGATATTGGCCATCAGGCCGTGTTCCTGGCAGCGTTCCGCCACTTCCGACAACAGCGGCAGCCGCTCGCCCTTGAAGGCCGAGCTATACCAGTTACCGGCGTCCAGCTGCACCAATTTATCCCACGGCAGCTCGCCCGCCACGCCCCAGCCGTTACTGGTGCGATCCAGCGTGTCGTCGTGCAGCAGGAAAATTTGCCCGTCCTGCGCCAGCTTGGCGTCGAACTCGATCATCTTGTGGCCGTGACGCGCGCCGACGTCGATCGCTGCCAGGGTGTTTTCCGGCGCCAGAGAACCACCGCCGCGATGGGCGACAATATGGGGATAAGGCCAGGGTCTAGTCATCAATCCATCCGTAATCCGCTGTGGGTGTCAAAGAAGTGCAGCGCCTGAGCAGGCAGCTGCAAATATAGCGTACTGCCCGCCGCCGGCAAGGTTTCATGCGACAGCCGCGCGATCACCCCGTGGCCGCCCCACTGGCCGTGCGCCAGATTGTCGGCCCCCAGCAGTTCCAGCGTCTGCAGCTGCAGCGGCACTCCCTGGCCTTGCGCCACCAGCTGAATATGCTCCGGCCGAATGCCCAACGTCAACTGCCGCCCCGCCCACTGCGGTTTGGCCGCCGGCAACGGCAGCGCCATCCCGTCCGCCAGCAACAGCTGCCCACCGTCGGCACTGAGGGTGCCGGGCAGCAGGTTCATCGCCGGCGATCCGATAAAGCCGGCGACGAACAGCGAAGCCGGCCGCTGATACACGTCGCTCGGGGTGCCGATCTGCTCCGCCACGCCCTTGTTCATCACGATCACCCGCTGCGCCAGCGTCATCGCCTCCACCTGATCGTGGGTCACATACAGGCTGGTGGTTTTCAGACGGCGGTGCAGCTGTTGCAACTCCAGACGCATCTGCACCCGCAGCTTGGCGTCCAGGTTCGACAGCGGCTCATCGAACAGGAATACCGCCGGTTCGCGCACGATGGCGCGCCCCATCGCCACACGCTGGCGCTGGCCGCCGGAAAGCTCGCGCGGTTTGCGCTTGAGCAGCGGCTCCAGCTCCAGAATGCGCGCCGCTTCCTCCACCCGCTGGCGGATATGCTCTTTGCCGAAACCGCGGATCTTGAGGCCGTAGGCCATGTTGTCGTTCACGCTCATGTGCGGATAGAGCGCGTAGTTCTGGAACACCATCGCAATGCCGCGATCCTTGGGCTCCAGATCGGTCACGCGCCGGGTATCGATATAGATATCGCCGCTGGTGGTGCGTTCCAGCCCGGCCACCATGCGCAGCAGCGTGGATTTGCCGCAGCCGGACGGGCCGACCATCACGATGAATTCGCCGTCCGCCACATCGAGGTCGATCTGTTTGATCACCGGCGTTTTACCGTCGTAAGACTTGGTGACCGCCTGTAGTTTTAATCCTGCCATCGTCGTTATTTCTCGCTATCAACCAGACCGCGCACAAACCAGCGCTGCATCAGAAGCACCACCGCCAGCGGTGGCAATAAAGTCAGAATCATCGCCGCCATCACCTGGTTCCACTGGGTCGGCGCGCCGGAGGTGGAGATCATGCTCTTGATGCCCGCCACCGCAGTGCCCATCGAGGCATCGCTGGTGATCAGGATCGGCCACAGGTATTGGTTCCACCCGTAGATAAAGGTGATGACGAACAGCGCCGCCAGATTGGTTTTCGACAGGGGCAGCACGATGTCCCAGAAAAACCGCATCGGCCCGGCACCGTCGATGCGTGCCGCCTCCAGCAGCTCATCCGGCAGCGTCATGAAGAACTGGCGCAGCAGGAAGGTGGCGGTGGCCGAGGCCATCAGCGGCAGCGTCAGGCCGGTGTAGCTGTCCAGCAGGTTGAGGTTGGAGATCACCTCCACCGTCGGGAAAATACGCACCTCCACCGGCAACATCAGGGTGAGGAAAATCAGCCAGAAGAACAGGCTGCGCAGCGGAAAGCGAAAATACACGATGGCGTAAGCCGACAGCACCGACACCGCGATCTTGCCGAAGGTGATCGCCAGCGCCATGATCACGCTGTTCAGCAGCAGCAGCGAGAACGGCACCTTGAGGTTGCCCACCCCACCCAGCCAGATATTGCGGATGTTCTCCCACAGGTGGCCGCCGGGCACCAGCGTCATCGGCACCTGAAACACCTGCTTGTCGTCCAGCGTGGCGGCGACAAAGGCCACGTACAGCGGGAACAGCACCACCAGCACGCCGATAATCAGCACCACATGGCTGAAGATGTCCAGCCCGCGTCGATTCTCAATCATTGATAGCGCACCTTACGTTCAACGAAGCGGAACTGGATCACCGTCAGGCCGATCACCAGCAGCATCAGGATCACCGACTGCGCGGCGGAGCTGGAGAGATCCAGCCCGGCGAAGCCTTCGCGGTAGATCTTGTAGATCAACGTGGTGGTGGACTGCACCGGCCCGCCGCCGGTGGCGGCGTCGATCACCGGGAAGGTATCGAAGAAGGCGTACACCAGATTAACCACCAGCAGGAAGAAGCTCACCGGTGCGATCAGCGGCAGCACCAGATGGAAGAAGCGCCGCACCGGGCCGGCGCCGTCGATGGCCGCCGCCTCCACCAGCGAGCGTGGGATCGACTGCAGCGCCGCGAGGAAAAACAGGAAGTTATAGCTTATCTGCTGCCACACCGAGGCCAGCACCACCAGGAACATCGCCTGGCCGCTGTTTTGCGCATGGTTCCAGTTATAGCCCAGCCCGTTGAGGAAATGGGTGATCAGCCCCAAGCCGGGGTTGAACAGAAAGATCCACAGCACCGCCGCCACCGCCGGTGCCACCGCGTAGGGCAGGATCATCAGCGTGCGATAGAGGCGGCTGCCGCGCAGCACATAGTCCACCAGCGCGGCGAAGAACAGCGAAACCGCCAGCCCGATGCCCGCCACCAGGAAGCTGAAGATCAGCGTGGTGTAGAACGCGTCGAGGTAGTAAGGATCCTGGAACAGCTGCTTAAAGTTATCCAGCCCGACAAACTGGCTGGACAGGCCGAACGGATCGAGGCTCTGCACCGAATACCACAGCGCCTCGCCGGCGGGCCATAAAAAGAAGACGGCGGTAATCAGCAGCTGCGGCAGCACCAACGCATAGGGCAACCAGCTGCAGCCGAAACCGGGACGATGTGAGCTCATAATCTAGGACTCATGCAGACAAAAATGGCGAATCGGAGTGAAGCGAAATGCGGGAGCCAAAAGTCATGGCTTCAATAATTTCAGTTGACGTAGCGAGCGCCGCCAGATTGGGTGCGGACAGCGCACAGGACCCGGAGCGTACACGTAGTACGTGAGGAGTCCGAGCACTGTCCACTCCCAAGATGGCAAGCGCAGTAGTCAAATGGGATTATTGCGTCGATGCTTCGAAACGGCGCAGCAATACGTCCCCGCGCTGTACGGCGGCGTCCAGCGCCTGCTGAGGCGTTTTCTTGCCGGTCCACACGCCTTCCAGTTCCTCATCCACCACGCTGCGGATCTGCGGCATGTTGCCCAGGCGCAGGCCCTTGGTGAACGGCAACGGCGGCTTGTTCAGCATCTGGCGAGTGGCGACATCGGCACCCGGGTTCTTGTCGTAGAAGCCCTGCTGCTTGGTCAGATCGTAAGCCGCGGTGGTGATCGGCAGATAGCCGGTCTTCTGGTGCCATTCGGCGGCGATTTCCGGCTGCGCCAGGTACTGCAGGAACTCGGCCACGCCCTTGTAGGTGGCGGCGTCTTTACCGTTCATCACCCACAGGCTGGCCCCGCCGATGATGGCGTTCTGCGGCGCGTTTTTCGCATCGGCATCGTAAGGCATCATGCCAACGCCGTAGTTGAATTTGGCGTAGTGCTTGATGTCCGCCAGCGAACCGGAAGAAGCGGTGGTGATGGCGCAGTCGCCGTTATAAAACTTCTCGGTGGATTCGTCTTTGCGGCCGAAGTAGGTGAAATCACCCTTCTTGTTCATCGCCTCCAGCAGCTCGATATGCTTGACCTGCAGCGGCTTGTTGAACTCCAACTTGGCGCTGGTGCCGCCGAAGCCGTTGTTTTCGCTAGCGAACGGCACGCCGTGCCAGGCGCTGAAGTTCTCCAGCTGGATCCAGCCCTGCCAGCCGCTGGCATAGCCGCACTTCATGCCGGCCGCGCGCAGTTTGGCGGTATCCGCCGCCAGCTCCTGCCAGGTTTTCGGCGGCTGATCCGGGTTCAGGCCGGCCTTCTTGAAGGCGTCTTTGTTGTAGTACAGCACCGGCGTAGAGCTGTTGAACGGCTGAGACAGCAGATGGCCGCTCTTGTTGTCGGTGTAATAGCCGGCCACCGTCGGCACGAATACCGACTCGTCGAAGTTGATGCCGGCCTCTTTAAACACTTCATAGACCGGTTTGATGGCTTTACTGGCCATCATGGTGGCGGTGCCCACCTCGTAAACCTGCAGGATCGCCGGCGCCTTGCCGGAGCGGTAAGCGGCGATGCCCGCCGCCAGGCTCTGTTCATAGTTGCCTTTATAAACCGGCACAATCTTGACGTCGCTGTGCGACTGGTTGAAGCGATCCGCCAGGGAATCCACTTCTTTACCCAGTTCGCCTTCCATCGAATGCCAGAACGGGATCTCGGTCGCCGCCAGCGCCTGAGTGCTGACCGCCAGGGTCAACGCGACGCACAGCGTGGTTTTGCGAATAGCGTAGGTGAGCATGCCTAACTCCTGAAAAAAGCTGGTGTAAAAGCGCGTGAGCGAAAAGAATCAGTTTTTGTTCGGAAGCTAACATGCCATGCGCGGATGACAGAAAAATAACTAAAAAGTGACAGCCGCGTGACAGAAGGGTGAAGTGAAGATGGCGGTTTGATGTCGGCGGCGGGGCGATATGCTCCGCCGCCGCGAGGATTACAGCGAGCGGCGCAGACGCGCGACCGCCTCCTGCATCTGCTGTTCGGTGGCGGTGGCAAACGACAGACGGAAGGTCGAACGATCCGGGTTGTCGGAGAAGAAGTATTCCCCCGGCACGAACACCACGCCCTGCTGCAGGGTAGCGTTCAGCCATTCGGTGGCGTTGAACGGCTGGCGGAAACGCGCCCACAGGAACATGCCGCCCTTCGGCTTATCAAAGGTGATGTAGTCACCCAGCTCCTGCTCCACCAAACCGGCCAGGATCTCGCCCTTCTGTTTGTAGGCGGCGCGGATCTTGTCGATCTGCGCCGGCAGGCGGCCCAGGCCGAGGTAGCATTCGACGATGCTCTGCGACAACGCGCTGGCATGCAGATCCGCCGCCTGCTTGATGATCGCCACTTTATGCAGCAGGAACGGCGGCAGGATCGCCCAGCCCAACCGCAGGCCCGGCGCCAGGATCTTGGAGAAGGTCGAGGTATAGATGATGTGGTCGGTGTTGCCCAGCACCCGCTGCGACACCTGATGCAGCGTCGGGTGGCGCTCTTCGGTGAAACGCAGCTCACCGTACGGATCGTCTTCGATGATCAGGAAGTTATGTTCGGCGGCCAGCTTCACCAGCAGTTCGCGGCGCGAGGCGCTCAGGGTGATGCCGCTGGGGTTGCCGAAGTTCGGTACCACGTACACGCCCTTGATACGCTGGGTTTTCAGCAGTTCGGCCAGTTCTTCCACCACCATGCCGTCGCTGTCGGAAGAGACCGACATGATGTTGGCTTCCGCCAGTTCCAGCGTTTGCAGCGCCGCCAGGTAGGTCGGGCGCTCCACCACAAACACGTCGCCGGGGTTGACGATGGCGCGCATCACCAGATCCAATGCCTGCTGGGAGCCCGCGGTGACCATCACCTCTTCCGCCCGCGCGGTGACGCCACGCTCGGCGCACAGCGCGCAAATGCGCTCACGCAACAGCGGGCTGCCCTCGGTCAAGCCATACTGGAAGGCGCTTTTCGGCTGTTCGGTGATCGCCTGCTGGGTGGCGATGTTCAACCCTTCGAAATCGAACAGCGCATCAGAGGGGATGCCGCCCGCCAGCGAAATGACGTGTTCCATCTTGCTGTGCTTAAGCAATTCACGGATGGCAGAACTTTTTACGTTAACGATGCGCTGTGCGAGTAACCCTTCTGTCTTCATTTCTTCTTCTCGTACCTGATTATTTTAATTCGTAGGGGGGCGGATTAACCGCCCAGATACGCCGACCTCACTGCTTCGTTGGCTAGCAATGCAGCCCCCGTATCTTCCAACACCACGCGGCCGTTTTCCAGCACATAACCGCGGTCCGCCAATTTCAGCGCCTGATTGGCGTTTTGCTCCACCAGGAAGATGGTCATACCCTCTTCCCGCAGCTGCTGAATGATGTCGAAGATCTGCTGGATGATGATGGGCGCCAGCCCGAGCGAGGGCTCGTCGAGCAGCAGCAGCTTCGGCTGGCTCATCAGCGCGCGGCCGATGGCCAGCATCTGCTGCTCGCCGCCGGACATGGTGCCGGCGCGCTGGTTGCGGCGCTCCAGCAGCCGCGGGAACAGGTTGAACACCCGTTCGATGCGCTGTTGATACTGCCGGCGATCGGCGAAGAAGCCACCCATCGCCAGGTTTTCTTCCACCGTCATGCGCGAGAAGACCCGCCGCCCTTCCGGTACGATCGCCACCGCCTCGCGCATGATGCGCGAGGTTTGCCACTGGGTGATGTCCTGATCCTGAAAGACGATGCTGCCTTCGCTGGCGCGCGGCTCGCCGCACAGGGTGCCGAGCAGCGTGGTTTTACCGGCGCCGTTGGCGCCGATTAACGTCACGATTTCGCCCTGGCTTATCGTGAGACTGACCTGATGCAGCGCCTGAATTTTGCCGTAATGGGCGGATACCTGATTAAATGACAACATATTATTCTTCGCCCAAGTAAGCCCGGATCACGTCCGGGTTGTTGCGGATCTCCGCCGGTGTGCCCTGCGCCAGCGGCGTGCCCTGATTCACCACGTAAATGCGGTCGGAAATGCCCATCACCAGCTTCATGTCGTGCTCGATCAGCAGCACCGATACCTTATGCCGATCGCGCAGCTCGACGATCAGGTGATCCAGCTCGTCGGTCTCTTTCGGGTTGAGGCCGGCGGCCGGTTCGTCCAGCATCAGCAGCTCCGGCCGGGTCACCATGCAGCGGGCGATCTCCAGCCGCCGCTGCTGGCCGTAGGCCAGGTTGCCCGCCGAACGGTTGGCCATCTCCAGCAGGCCGACGCGCTCCAGCCACTCCGCCGCGCGCGCCAGCGCTTCGGCTTCGGCGCGGCGGAAGGCCGGGGTTTTCAACAGCCCGGCGAACACGCCGCTTTTCAGATGCTGATGCTGCGCCACCAGCAGGTTCTCAATCACCGTCATTTCACGGAACAGCCGCACGTGCTGGAAAGTGCGCACCACGCCCATGCGGGCGATGGCCTGCCCCGCCAACCCTTCCAGGTGGCGATCGCGCAATTTGATGGTGCCGCCGGTCGGGCGGTAAAAACCGGTCAGGCAGTTGAACACCGTGGTCTTACCGGCGCCGTTGGGGCCGATCAGCGACACGATTTCGCCTTCGTTCAGCGTCAACGCCACGTTGTTGACCGCCAGCAGCCCGCCGAAACGCATCGACAGGCCCTCCACCTGCAGTAAAGGTTGAGCGCTCATGCCTGCTCCCCCTTGCCCGCGTGAATGTCCGCCGCCTGCAGCTTCAGCTGCGGCCGCTTCATCGGCAACAGCCCCTGCGGCCGCCAAATCATCATCAGCACCATCAGCGCCCCCAGCAGCAACATGCTGTATTCATTCAGATCGCGCATCAGCTCGCGCGACACCACCAGCAGGATCGCCGCCAGAATGACCGCGAACTGCGAGCCCATGCCCCCCAGTACGACGATCGCCAGTACGAAGGCCGATTCGACAAAGGTGAAGGATTCCGGGCTGACGAAGCCCTGGCGCGCGGCGAACAGCGTGCCGGCAAACCCGGCGAAAGCGGCGCTGATGGTAAAGGCGGTCAGCTTGATGCGCGTCGGGCTGAGGCCCAGCGAACGGCAGGCGATCTCGTCTTCGCGCAGCGCTTCCCAGGCGCGCCCCAGCGGCATGCGCAGCAGGCGGTTGATGACGAACAGCGTCAGCACCACCAGCAGCAGCGCTACCAGGTACAGGAACACGATGCGATCGCTCGGATCGTATTTCAGACCGAAGAAGTTATGGAAGGTATCCCAGCCGCCGTCGCGCACGCTGCGGTTGAACTCCAGGCCGAAGAAGGTCGGTTTCGGGATCTGGCTGATGCCGTTCGGCCCGCCGGTGATCTCGGTATTGTTCAGCAGCAGGATGCGCACGATCTCACCGAAGCCGAGCGTCACGATCGCCAAATAGTCGCCGCGCAGCCGCAGCACCGGGAAACCGAGCAGGAAGCCGAAGGCGGCGGTGACGATGCCCGCCAGCGGCAGGCTCTCCCAGAAGCCGAGGCCGTAATAGTGATTCAGCAGCGCGTAGGTGTAGGCGCCGATGGCATAAAAACCGCCGTAGCCGAGCACCAGCAGACCCGACAGGCCCACCACCACGTTGAGGCCGAGGCCCAGCATCACATAGATCAGCGTCAGGGTGGCGATATCCACCGTGCCGCGCGACACCAGGAACGGCCAGGCGACCGCCGCGACGATGAGCAGAGCCGCCAGCAGCTTTTGCCGCGGCGTGGTGCCGTCAAAGCTCGGCAGCACGAACGCCGGGCCGGAGACTTTTTTCAATCCCTGCTGCAGCAGCGGGCGCAACAGCTGGAAGAAAAAGACGATGACGCAGCCGATGCCGATCCACATCCAGCGCACTTCCGCCGCGCCGTGCACCACCAGTTTGGTACCGTCCAGGCTGAGCTGCATGCCCATCAGGAACGACGCCATCACGAACAGCACCGCCGTGGCGATCAGCGCGTTGAGCAGATTGAGTTTCATACTTTCTCAACCTCCGGACGCCCGAGAATGCCGGTCGGCATGATCAGCAACACCACGATCAGCAACGCGAACGACACCACGTCTTTGTATTCGGTGCTGAGGTAAGCGGAGGTCAGCGCTTCCGCCACGCCCAGCACCAGGCCGCCGATCATCGCACCGGGAATGCTGCCGATACCGCCCAGCACCGCGGCGGTGAAGGCTTTCATACCGGCCATAAACCCGATGTAAGGGTTGATGACGCCGTAGAACTGGCCGAGCAACACCCCGGCCACCGCCGCCATCACCGCGCCGATGACGAAGGTCAGCGAGATCACCCGGTCAGTGTTGATGCCCAGCAGGCTGGCCATCTTCAGATCTTCCGCACAGGCGCGGCAGGCGCGGCCCATGCGCGAATAGCGGATAAACAGCGTCAGCGCCAGCATCGCCAGGAAGGTCACGAGCCAGATGGTCAGCTGCATGGTGCTGATGGTGGCGGCGAAGCCGTTGCTTTCCCCCAGCACCCACTGGCCGGTAACCAGGCTGGGCAGCGCCAGATCGCGTGAGCCTTGCGTCAGGCTGACGTAGTTTTGCAGGAATATCGACATGCCGATGGCCGAGATCAGCGCAATCAGGCGCTTGGAGTTGCGCACCGGCTTGTAGGCCACCCGCTCGATGCTCCAACCGTAGGCGCTGGCGATGACGATCGAGACCAGAAACGCGGCGCCGATCAGCAACCAGCCAACGTCGATGCCGAGCATCATCAGGGCGGCGATGACGATAAAGGAGACATAGCTGCCGATCATGTACACCTCGCCGTGGGCGAAGTTGATCATGCCGATGATGCCGTAAACCATGGTGTAACCGATGGCGATCAATGCATAGGTGCTGCCCAACGTTAAGCCGTTGAACATCTGCTGCAGAAAATAGAGGAGCTGCTCTGACATACTCTGAACCCTTGGCTGCGAAACCCGCCGGCGGAGAACTGGCGGGTAAAGGGAGACGGGGCCGGCAAGCCGACCCGCCGGGCGCAGCGGGCTGCGCCCCACCCTAATCATTATGGCTTATTTGATCGGTGTGGACGTGCCGTTGGCATGCCACTCGAACACGCCGAACTCGAAGCCTTTCAGGTCGCCCTTGTCATCCCAGCTCAGCGGCCCCATCACGGTATCTACCGGCTTGCCGGTTTTCAGATCCTTGACGATATCCGCCGGCTCTTGGCTGCCGCTGCGCTCCATGCCGGTAGTCAGCGACTGCAGCGCGGCATAGGTGGTCCAGACGAACGGGCCGGTCGGATCCAGCTTCTTGGCTTTCAACGCATCGACGATAGGCTGGTTGGCGGGCACCTGATCGTAGCGTTTCGGCAGCGTCACCAGCATGCCTTCCGAAGCGGCGCCGGCGATGTTGGACAGCGAGGAGTTGCCCACGCCTTCCGGCCCCATGAAGCGAGTGGTCAACCCGGCCTGTTTGGCCTGACGCAGGATCTGGCCCATTTCCGGGTAGTAACCGCCGAAGTAAACGAAGTCGATATTCTCTTTCTTCAGGCGCGCCACCAGGGTGGAGAAGTCTTTGTCGCCGGCGGTGATGCCTTCGAACATCGCCACTTCGGTGCCCTGTTTTTTCAGGCTGTCGCGCACCGAGCGGGCCAGGCCTTCACCGTATTGCTGCTTGTCGTGCACCACGGCGATGCGTTTCGGCTTGATGTCGCTGAGGATGTATTTGGCGGCGGTCGGGCCCTGATCCGAGTCCAGGCCGGTGGTACGCAGGATCATCTTGTAGCCGCGGGTGGTCAGATCGGCGTTGGTGGCCGCCGGGGTAATCATGATCACGCCTTCGTCTTCATAGATATCGGACGCCGGCTGGGTGGACGAGGAGCACAGATGGCCGATCACGTAGCGAATGCCGTCGTTGATCACCTTGTTGGCGACCGCAACCGCCTGTTTCGGGTCGCAGGCGTCGTCGTATTCCACGCCGACCAGCTTGTCACCCTTGATGCCGCCCTTGGCGTTGATGTCGGCAATCGCCTGGCGCGCGCCGGTAAACTCCATGTCGCCATACTGCGCGACCGGGCCGGACATCGCCCCGACGATCGCCACCTTGATGTCTTTCGCCATCGCCGCCTGGCTCATGGCCATCGCAATACAACCCGCCAGCAGTGCCTTACCTGTTGTTAATTTCATCCGCAAATCCCCATCTGTCGTTGTGAACGTACCTGTTGTGTTTGCCTGCGCCCGATCGTTATTGACCGCTTTTGTTATAAGTAATAATGATTTAGGCGTTTTGTCGGCATTATTTTCTAATAAGACTTTATTTTTCATGTCATTAAACAGGAATTTTCTTCTGCAAATCAACTTCATCCGGCAGAAACAAGCGGTGTAAACAGGATAAAATTCGAATTAAATCTGCGCTGTTTACCTTGAGGCGCAGCGCGTTGTGCTGGTTAACAATCCGTTTACTAACTATTTACTCGGAAAATGCCCCGTGCAAAAAACATATTGCACAGTAATCGTACAGAAAAACTTACACAACGCTCTGCACAAGATCTATTACACTGTCGGCATCATTTAGCTGCGCGGAAATTCTGCATGAAACTGACCATCGAGCGCCTGACCGCGCTGTCCCCGCAAGACATTATCGACCTCGGTAAAATTTGGCCGCATCAGCAGCCGGAACAGTGGCAGAGCTGGTTGAGCGACGGCAAGGCACTGTTCGCCGCCCGCTTTAACGAGCGCCTGCTGGGCGCGGTGAAGATCACGCTGCAGGGCGATCGCGCCGAGCTGCAGGATTTACTGGTGCGCGAAGTGACGCGCCGCCGCGGCGTCGGCCTCTATCTGGTGCAGGATGCGCAGCGTCAACTGCCGCAGATCGCCCACTGGCAGCTGTCGACCGCCGGCCTGGCGCCCCGCGAACGTGGGGAAGTCGATAACTTCATGCGCGCCTGCGGCTTCGCACCGCAGGGCGATCTCTGGCAAAAATGAAACGCCGGCTGGCGGCGCTGGTCTTGATCGCGCTGGGGCTGGCGGCCACGTTCCTCGGGCGCCAGCAGGCGCTGCGCCTGGCCTCAGGCTGGGATCAGCAGGTTTATGTCTGGCAGCGGGTTTGGACGCCGCAACACGCCGATGCGCTGGCGCACAGCCGCGATCTGTTCACCGGCCTGCGGGTGCTGGCGTTGCAGGTGCATCCGCGCGAGGGCTGGCGGGAGATCCCGGCCGATCTCAGCCTGCTGAAGCAGGACGGCCGCCCGCTCTGGCTGGTGGCGCGTCTTGACGGCCAGCTGCCGCAGCTGGACCAAACGGCCATTATCCAACGTCTGCTGGAACTCACCCAACGCTGGCAGGCGGCCGGGCTGCCCGTCACCGGCGTCGAGATCGACCATGACGCCGCCACCGCCCGTCTGCCGGACTACCAACGTTTTCTGCACCGGCTGCGCCAACGGCTGCCCGCTGCTTTGCAGCTCGGCATCACCGCCCTGCCCACCTGGATCGGCTCGCCCGACCTGCCCGGCCTACTGCAGCAGGCCGACAGCTCAGTCCTGCAGGTACATGCGGTGCTCTCGCCGCAGCAAGGGCTGTTTGACGGCCCATTAGCACTGCGCTGGGTGCGGCAGTACGCCGCCGTCACGCCGAAGCCGTTTCGCGTCGCGCTGCCGGCCTACGGCATGGCGCTGCTGGGGTTTGATGCACAGGGCGCGCAGGTGGAGAGCGAATCCTCGCTGCGCGTGGCGGGCAACGGCCGTGAGCTGACGGTCGCGCCGCAGCAGATCGCCGATTTTCTGCAGACGCTGGCGCAGTTAACGCCACCCCGGCTGCGCGGCGTGATTTGGTTCCGACTGCCGCTGGCGGACGATCGGCGCGCCTGGTCGCTCGCCACGCTGCGAGCGGTGATCGAACGGCGGCCGCTAGACGTCGACTGGCAGGTAAAATTTAGGCCTCAGCCACAGCAAAACGGGCTGTATGACCTGATAATTCATAACAACGGGCCGGTGGACGCCCCGCTGCCGCAAGAGGTCGTCATCCGCGCCGACGACTGCCTGGCGGCGGACGCGGTCGGCAACTACCGGCTGGAATCCGCTCCTCAACGGCAGCGTTTTATCCGCATCAGCGGCGATCAGCTGCGCGCCGGGCAATCCCGGCCGCTGGGCTGGCTGCGCTGCCAACAACTGACGCCAGGAGGCACCCTTGTCACACCTTGATACGCGCGCGGCACGGAACACCCGCCGCCTTCTTCCGCTGGCCATGCTGGTCGGCGCCGCGCTGGCACTGCCGCTGAATGGCTATGCCTGCGGCCCGGATTTCCCTAACCGACTGCTGATCGACCGCAACGGCACCCTGCTGTATATGCCGGAGGGCAATTTCGCTTTCGAAGCCGGCCGGCTGGTGCCGACGGATAAACAGTTGCCGCACTGGCAAGCCCCGCCGCCGCCAATGCCGCCGAAACCGATGCCGCTGTCGCCGGAAACGGTGGCGATCGGCAAAATGCGCGCCGCCAAGACCGTGGAAGAGGCCGACGCCGTCAATACGCAGGGGTTGTCCAATGCCGCGCGTCTTTATCAACTGGGCGCCGTCGCTTTCGCCAGCCACGATCCGCGCGCCACAGACTATTTCCAGCAGGTGCTGAAGCTCCCGGCCGCCGAGCAAGGCGACTGGGGGCTACGAGCACAGTATTCACTTGGACGGGTGTTGATGAATGACCACGGCACGCCAGTGAATGAATCCGGTGAGCCGGCCCCCGCCGCCGAACATCCGCCGAAAGCCGAACTTGAGCAGGCGCTGGCGGCATTCCAGCAGGTGATCGATCGGGTGAAAAGTGGCGCAGCCGATCCCGACCAGCTGGCGCTAAGCAGCCTCGGGCAGCAGGCGCGTATCCACCTGTGGCTGGGTGACGTCGCCCCCGCCGCCCACCTGTACGCACAACAGGCGGCGCAGGGCGATCCAAGCGGCGGGCAGTCGCTGCAGTTCGTCTCCAGCTATCTGGTCAATCCCGGCCATCTGGAAACGCTGAAACAGGTTATCGGCGATCCCTTGATCCAGCAGTTGGTGACCATTGAGTTGTTCGCCCGCAGCGGCAATCTGCAAATGGCGGATACCGACGGCAACGGCCGCTCCACGCAGATCATCAGCCAGATCCTGACGCTGCTGGACGGCACGGTGAAGAACGGCTTCGCCGGCAGCGATCGGCTGGCGGCATTGGCCTACCGTTCCGGGCAATACCCGATGGCGGCCAGCCTGCTGAAAAATGCCGGTGACAGCGGCCTCGCCTGGTGGCTGCGCGCGAAAATGGCGCTGCGTGACGGCGACGTGAAAGCCGCCACCGCCGCCTACGCCAAAGCGGCAAGCGCGTTCCCCGCCGACGAAAGCTGGGGCGAGCAGCGCAATGCAGACTTCGTCGCGGAAACCATCGTGCCCGAGTGCCGAGTGGCCGGCGAACAGGCGATCCTGGCGCTGAACCGCGGCGACTATCTGCAGGCGATGGACCTGCTGTATCGCGGCAAGGCGATCTACTGGGCCGACGTGGCCGATGTGGCGGAACGGGTGCTGACCGTCGATGAGTTGAAAAGCTTTGTCGATAAGCACGCCCCGGCGCCGACAACGCCGCTGAAGCCGGTTAACCCCGACGACTACGGTGGCCAGCAGATCACGCCGGAAGTGCAGCTGCGCGAACTGCTGGCACGGCGGCTGATGCGCGCCGGACGGGCGCCGGAGGCGTTGGCCTACTTCGATATTCCCAACTACCGGCAGGCGGCGCAGCAGTACGCCGACGAGCTGAAGGCCGCCAAGGACAAATCCGCCGCGCCGCTGACGCGCGCGCAGGCTTACTATCGCGCCGCCAACCTGCTGCGCGCTCAGGGGCTCGAATTTACCGGCTACGAGATGACGCCGGACTACGCCATCTATGGCGCCGGCTATTCCTATCTGGGGGATGCGTTCGATACTCGCGAGCTGAAGCATAAAAGCTGGATCGACAGCGCGGAAGCGGCGCGCGCCAAGGCGGCGTTGCCGGCGCAGGACAACCGTTTCCTGCACTATCGCTGGCAGGCAGTGGGGTTGGCGCAACAGGCGGCCGATCTGCTGCCGCCGAAAAGCCAAGCCTACGCCGCCGTGCTGTGTAACGCCGCCAGCTGGGTTATCAAGCGCGACGCCAAGACCGGCCGGGCGCTTTATCAGCGCTATATCAACACCGGCACCCGCTACCCCTGGGCCGCCAAATTCGGTTACGACTGCCCGGCGCCAGATTTCGCCGCCGTGGCGCCATAACGCCGAATTTCAGGCACTAAAAAGCCCGGCTTGCCGGGCTTTTTTTATCGAATATCGTCTCGACTCAGGCTTCGATCGCCATTTTCAGTTTCTTCATGGCGTTCTTTTCCAGCTGGCGCACGCGCTCCGCGGAAACGCCGTACTGATCGGCCAGTTCCTGCAGCGTCGACTTGTTGTCGTCGTCCAGCCAACGGGCGCGGATGATATGCTGGCTGCGCTCGTCCAGACCTTCCAGCGCATAGGCCAGTTTGTCTGCGGCGTTGCTTTCCCAGTTATCTTCCTCGATGCCTTCGGCGAAGTCGGAACTCTTGTCCTGCAGGTACAGCACCGGCGCCATCGACTGGCCGTCGCGGGCCTCGTCATCCGGAGTCGGATCGAAAGTCATGTCCTGCGCCGCCATGCGAGACTCCATCTCGCGCACGTCTTTGCTGGTTACGCCCAGCTCACGGGCCACCAGTTCCACTTCGTCCTGGTTGAACCAGCCCAAACGCTGTTTGGTTTTGCGCAGGTTAAAGAACAGCTTGCGCTGCGCTTTGGTGGTCGCCACTTTCACGATGCGCCAGTTGCGCAATACATACTCGTGGATTTCCGCCTTAATCCAATGCACCGCAAAGGAAACCAGACGCACGCCGACTTCAGGGTTGAAGCGGCGAACGGCTTTCATCAGGCCGATGTTGCCTTCCTGAATCAGGTCCGCCTGCGGCAGACCATAGCCTGAATAATTGCGGGCAATATGAGCGACAAAGCGCAGGTGAGACAGGATGAGCTGCTTAGCGGCATCCAGATCGCCCTGATAATGCAGCCGTTCAGCCAGCTCCCGCTCTTCCTCTGCCGTCAGCATCGGATAGGCGTTGGCTGCTCGGATATAGGCTTCCAAGCTGCCTTGGGGTACTAAGGCTAAAGTTTGCATTTCTTTGGTCATTCAAACCCTCTCTATTGAGAATACAAAATCATGCAGGTGATTATTACAGCGGGGAAATGATTGATTCTACGGCAGTTGCTGAAGCAAAAGCGGTTCCACTCGCCGGGCACCTTAACATTTGCTGCAATTTTTGACCGTACTCCGCCCTATAAGTTCACCCTTTTTTTGACCGCATTGTTGCTGACAATACGTGACGAAGGTGCAGGCCGATAGGGAATTTGTGCGCTAAGAAGAGAGGTATGGTGCTGACTTCGCTTGAGGTCACTCTTCTCCCGCAACGCGATCAAAAAGCAGCAGGAGAAGAGTATACCAAAAAAATCTTACTGTGGTGTAAATCGGCGTAAATGTTGCACGGTCGCCAGCCAGGCGGCGATCCAACCGATCATCGCGGAGATGATCAGCAGCAACAGCGCCTCGTCCCAGCCCAACCCGTGCAGGGCAAAGGCTGTGCCGAACACTTTGGCCACGCCGGCCACCACCGACTCCAGCTGCCACACCAACGCACCGGACAGCACCAGCGACAGCAGCGCACCGGCAAAGCCCAGCATCGCTCCGCCGTTGAGGAACGGCCGCAGGATAAAGCCATCGGTGGCGCCGATCAGCTTCATCACGTTGATGGTATCGCGGCGGCTGAAGATGCTCAGACGCACGCTGTTGCCGATCACCAGGAACACCGCCACGATCATCAACACGCCGATGATCGCCGCGATCTGGCCCACCAGCCCGGTCAGCGCCGCCAGGCGGGCGAACCAGCTGTCATCCATACGCACTTCTTCAACGCCCTGCACCGCCGCCACGCGATCGCGCAGGGTGTTGAGGGTGTCCGAACTCTGGAAATTCAACTTCGGTGTAACGATCGCCACCGCCGGCAGCGGGTTCTCTTCCAGCATGTCCAGCGCGCCGCCAAAGCCCGACCAATTGCGGAACTCACCGCGCGCTTCTTCGCGCGACAGGTAGTGCACCTTCTCCACCCCGGCTTCCGCCTTAATGGCGTCGAGCACTTTTAGCGCCGCATCGTCGTCGAGCGATTTATCCAGATAGACCGTCAGCTGCGGCGTTGGGTACCACTGGCTGGCCGCGGTGCTGACGTTTTTCCAGACGATGTAGCACACGCTCGGCAGCGTCAGGGAAATGGCGATCACCATCACCGTCAGCAGCGTCGCCAACGGTTGGCGCAGCATGTCCTTGATGGCGTTCATCCAGGCGTAACGCCACTGTTCGCGCCAGCCGCCGCGCAGCGCTTTGCTCTTGGCGGTTTTTGCGTTATTGGCCATGGTGAGCGCCTCCCAGCATACGGCCCTGACTCAGCGTCAGGATGCGGTAATTACGGCGGGCGATAAGCCCGGTATCGTGCGTCGCCATCAACACCGTGACGCCGACGCGGTTGAATTCTTCAAACAGGCGCAGAATGCCTTCGGACAGCGCGTCGTCCAGGTTGCCGGTCGGTTCATCCGCCAGCAGCACCGCCGGTTTGTTCACCACCGCGCGGGCGATGCCCACGCGCTGCTGCTCACCGCCGGACAGCTGAATCGGGAAGTTCTTCGCTTTATCCAGCAAACCGACCTTATCCAACGCGGCGGAGACGCGGCGGCGGATGTCTTCGGTACTGGCGCCGGCGATGATCAGCGGCATCGCCACATTGTCATAGACCGTGCGATCCAGCAGCAAATGGTGATCCTGGAAAATCATGCCGATCTGCCGACGCAGGAACGGCACCTCGCGGTTTTTCAAACGACTGATGTCGTGACCGCCAAACCAGATGTGGCCGGCGCTGGGCCGTTCGATGCCACAAATCAGTTTCAGCAGGGTACTTTTCCCCGCGCCGGAATGGCCGGTCAGAAACGCCATTTCCGCCGGGCGCAGATGGAAATCAACCCCCTGCAGCGCTTGCCGTCCGCCCAGATAAGCTTTACTGACCTGTTCAAAGCGAATCATCCGTATTAATCCTCTCGGGCAAAAAGTGCCTCAATAAAATCGTCAGCCTTAAACGGCCGCAAATCTTCGATGCCTTCCCCGACGCCGATATAGCGAATCGGGATACCGAACTGATCGGCGATGGCGAAGATCACCCCACCCTTGGCGGTACCGTCCAGTTTAGTCAGCGTGATGCCGGTTAAGCCCACGGCTTCATTAAATAATTTCGCCTGACTGACGGCATTCTGCCCGGTGCTGGCATCGAGCGTCAGCATAACCTCATGGGGGGCCTGGTCGTCCAGTTTTTTCATGACCCGGACAATCTTCTTCAGCTCTTCCATCAGGTGCGATTTGTTCTGCAGACGGCCGGCGGTATCGGCGATCAACACGTCGATGCCGCGCGCCTTGGCGGCCTGCACCGCATCGAAGATCACCGAAGCGGAATCCGCGCCGGTATGCTGCGCCACCACCGGAATGCGGTTGCGTTCGCCCCATACCTGCAGCTGTTCCACCGCTGCGGCGCGGAAGGTATCCCCCGCCGCCAGCATCACCGACTTGCCTTCCGCCTGGAACTGACGCGCCAGCTTACCGATGGTGGTGGTTTTACCCACGCCGTTCACGCCGACCATCAGGATGACATACGGCGCTTTCCCGCTGACATCCAGCGGCTGATCGACCTTGGCCAGAATTTCGGACATTTCCTCCTTCAGCTTGCCGTACAGCGCCTCGGCATCTTTCAGCTGCTTGCGGCTGGCGTGCTGGGTCAGGGAGGTGATGATCTTGCGCGTGGTGTCCACGCCGACATCGGCGATCAACAGCTGCTCTTCCAGCTCGTCGAACAGGTCGTCGTCGATCTTTTTACCGCGGAACAGCCCCATAAAGCCGGAGCCGAGGTTTTGCTTGGTCTTCAGCAGGCTGCGCTTCAGGCGGGCGAAGAAGCCCTCTTTGGTCGGGCGCTCCTGCTCTTGCGCAGCAACCGGCGCCACCGGTTCAGGTTCGACGACTGGCTCTGGCTCAACAACTGGCTCTGGCTCAACGACCGACTCCGGCTCAACCACCGGCTCTGGCTCAACCACCGGTTCGGGTTCGACGATCGGCTCCGGCTCAACCACCGGTTCAGGTTCGACAACCGGCTCGGGTTCGACGATCGGCTCCGGCTCAACCACCGGTTCGAGTTCGACAACCAGCTCCGGCTCAACCACCGGCTCGGGTTCGACGACCGGCTCCGGCTCAACCACCGGCTCGGGTTCGACAACCGGCTCCGGCTCAACCACCGGTTCGGGTTCGACGATCGGCTGATGCTGCGCCACTACCTGCTCGGTCACGCTGGCAATCTCTTCGGCTAACGCTTGCGGCGCCGCCGGATGTTCAGCCACCGCCGGCACGTTTTCCGCGATTTGTTCACCGGCCTGGCCGTTATCCCATTCCCCCGGGGTCTCGACGGAGGCGGCAGGTTCAGATTCCTGGGCGGGGAGCTTGTCGTCCAGCTTGGCGGCAGCCGGTTCAGCCGGCGTCTCCGCTGCCTGAGGTTCTGCCTGCTCTACCGGCTGCTCAGGTTGCTGCTGCTCTTCTTCCTTTTCCTTCTGGCCAAAGCCCAGCCAGGAGAAAAACCCACGTTTCTTATCTTTTGCCATGTTATGACTCTACTCCGTACCGAAGGCTCGCTTACCCTACATACCTGAAGGATATATGCTGACAATAATCCGCCGAGTCTATCACTTTCCCTCGCGCAGCAACACGCATCCGGCATGCTTTCCGGTGTGAAATCAGACAACAGAGTTTTACCGTTCCCCCCGGCGCCCGTCACCGGTAGAATAGGGGCAACTTTTCGTTAACCCCTGCGGCCCCGCGCCGCAAAAGAAATCAAACAACGCTTATGACAAGACTCTCGCCACGGGCGGCGGCCAAAAAACCGTCCCAGGCCGCAGCCGGACAGATCCGCATCATCGGCGGCCAATGGCGCGGCCGCAAGCTGCCGGTGCCTAATAGCCCGGGGCTGCGCCCCACCACCGACCGGGTGCGCGAAACCCTGTTCAACTGGCTGGCGCCGGTGATTCAGGGCGCGCGTTGCCTGGACTGCTTCGCCGGCAGCGGTGCGCTAGGCCTGGAGGCGCTGTCGCGCTATGCCGGCAGCGTTACCCTACTGGAGTTTGAACGGCCGGTGGCGCAGCAGCTGGAGAAAAATCTGGCGCTGCTGCAGGGCAAAGGCGTGGTGATCAACACCAACGCACTGGGCTGGCTGGCGGGCGACGGCCAACCGTTCGACGTGGTGTTCCTCGATCCGCCGTTCCGCAAAGGCCTGCTGGCGGAGACCGCCTTGTTGCTGGAGCTGCGGGGCTGGCTGGCCGACGAGGCCTGGATCTATGTAGAAGCCGAGGCGGAAAGCGCCGCGGCGGACGTGCCTGCCAACTGGCAACTGCACCGGGAGAAGGTCGCCGGCCAGGTGGCTTATCGCCTTTATATTCGTTCGCAAGAGAAAACCGACCATGCTGATTAATCTGGGCCGCCTGCTGATGCTGTGCGTGTGGGGCTTCCTGCTCTCCAACCTGTTCCATCCATTTCCCAAACCGCTGAAGTATTTCATCGACGTGGCGCTGTTCTTTATGGTGGTGATGCACGGCCTGCAGCTGGTGCTGTTGAAATCTACCCAGCCGAAGGATCAGCCGATCAGCTACTGGCAGGAGGCCAAGATCTTTATCTTTGGCGTGTTCGAGCTGCTGGCCTGGCAAAAGAAACAGCCGCCCATCAAGAAGAAGTAACCGTTACGGCTGAGCGGTGAAAGAGACGAAGCGCGTGCCCTGCATGTTCAGCATGCCCTGCGCGCCTTTTTCTATCGGGTTGTATTGCCATTGCTTCAGCCGCAGCGTGATGTCTTCGCCACCCTGCGCCGGGCTGAACACCACCTCGTAATACATCGGCTCGTTGACCAACGGTTCGCGCTGCGGCGCGCGGGTCTTGGCGACCGGGAAACTCCGCTTGTCGCTCACCGTCACCTGCAGACTGCGCATCGGCGCGCGATCGTTTTCCGCCTCCTGCTGGCGCTGTTTGAAGTAGCGTTGCGTAGCCAGCACGGCGATCAATGCAATCACGGCAACAAAAAATAACGGCGGTTTGCTCATCGGTTTCCCATTCCCTTCGCGGTCAAATCGGCGTAAACATAGCATTCTCAAGAAAGCATTGTCGATCGTCGGCAGGCTACCTACACTGAAATAAGAAGTGACATTGGTGACAGTTTGGAGCCGGTTGTTGCGGCTCCCTCATACATAAGGAAGACATAATGAGTTGGCCGTTCCTTGCCGTATTCTTTTCCGGTTGGCTGTTCGTCGACGCCTCTTACCGCGGGCCGCGTTGGCAGCGATGGGTATTCAAACCCGTCACGTTATTGCTGTTGCTGTTGCTGGCCTGGCAGGCGCCGGTGCTGGGCGCCGCAGGTTACCTGATCGTACTCGGCCTGCTGGCGACGTTGATCGGCGACGCGCTGCTCCTGTTGCCGCGCGAGCGGGTTTTGTACGCCATCGGCGCCTTTTTCCTCTCCCACCTGCTGTATACCCTGAGCTTCGCCAGCCAGATGACCTTCAGCCTGTTCTGGCCGCTGCCGCTGACGCTGCTGGCGATCGGCGCGCTGCTGCTGGCGACCATCTGGACCCGGCTGGAGGAGATGCGCTGGCCGATCGCCACCTACGTGGCGATGACGCTGCTGATGGTCTGGCTGGCGGGCGAGCAATACTTCCTGCGCAGCACCGATTTCGGCTTCTCGCTGTTGACCGGCACTTCGCTGCTGCTGCTGGCCAACGTGGTCTGGCTGATCAACCGCTATCGTTTCACCTTCCGCGCGGCGGACGCCATTGTGGCCTTCTGTTACTTCTCCGGCCACTTCCTGATCGTACGTTCGCTCTACCTGTAAACGCCTACCGCGGGTTCGGTGCGCCGAACCCGTTTCTTCCATTACACCAACGCCTTCAGCGTCAGCGCGTCATCGGCGCCCAACTGATTGCGATACAGATCGCCGTCACGCGAGAAGAATGCCAGCGTGCTGCCATCCGCCCGCAGCAGGGCGATGCCGTCCGGTGCCGGGCGCCAGCCCACCACTTCGGCCGCAAACACGCTTTGCAAACAGCGTTGCCGATCTACCAACTGATAGCCGTTCGTCTCGTTCTGTTCATCGGCCAGAAACTCGATTTGGCACTGTCGCTCGCTGTCGGCGACCTGCCATTGCCCCGCCAGCGACTGTGCGGTCGGCAGCGTCAGGCTGCCGGCCATCACCGCGCTCGTCACCATCATGCCGCCCGCCGCCAGGGCAGTGCGCGTTAAACTCGTTTTCATCTCGGCCCCCGTTTCACGCCCGGCCGATGCTGCACCGGGCGTTCCGTTACTGTGTTACACGATAAAGTCAGTAGCGACGTCTACCTGACCGACGATTTTCACCAGGAAGTCCGGCGCCTGATGCCCCCCGATGTTCACCGCCAGATCGGTCACGTTGTTAGACGCGTTGTAGCTCAACAACGCTTCACCGGCCGCGCCGCTGAAATGATCGACGAAGTGAATGAAGTCGCTGCTCTGCGCCTCTTTGTTGAAGAACGACAGGTCAATCTTGTCGATCCCTTTCTGGAAGTCGCGGATCCAGTCCGAAGCGCCCGGAGCAGAATCGCTGGCGGCGGAATACACGAAGATATCCTGGCCGGTACCGCCCCACAGCTCATCCGCCCCACCGCCGCCGAACAGCACATCGTTGCCTGCGCCGCCTTTCAGCACGTTGTTGGCCGCGTTGCCGACGATCACATCGTTGCCGGAACCGCCAATGGCATTCTCGATGGTCACGCCGGCAGCGATTGATACGTTACCCTTCAGGCCGCCAACGTCGGAGAACGATTTCTCGTTCAGGTTGATGCGCTGATTAGCGGTATAGCCGGAGAAGTCAAAGGTATCGTTGCCGCCCGCATCCCAGACCGCAAAGATCAGTTTTTGCGAGTTGCTGGTGGTGCTGAGGAAATCACGGCCGGTATTGGAGTTGAAGCCGTACACGGTGTCGCCGGTGCGGGTGGACAGGTTGGCGCCATACAGATGCTGAATGGCGGCAATGTCATCCAGCAACGGAGCCGCGGCGTAGTGACCGCCGTTGTCACCGCCGGTGTTGGTTTCACTCCAGTAGCTCATCAGGCTGAACTGGCGGGTGTCTTCCGCATAAGTGGCGTCGCGGTAGGTCGGGTTGCCCTGCCCGGCGTTGTAATCCCCTGGGTGACTCAGGCCCAGCGCATGGCCAATCTCATGAGTGAACGTCTGGCGGCCATAGTCTTGGGTCGCTGGATATTTCACGTTGGACTGGTTGACGTTGT
Organism: Serratia marcescens; assembly: GCF_001902635.1. GTDB lineage: Bacteria > Pseudomonadota > Gammaproteobacteria > Enterobacterales > Enterobacteriaceae > Serratia > Serratia marcescens_F. Next base: position 28,568 of record NZ_MJAO01000018.1, read on the forward strand.
ACCAGGTCTGGCCGCCCAGATCCTGGCCCTGCCAAATGGTGTTCGGCAGGAAGGCGTAGGCCTGGGTGCCGTAATCATAGTGGCCGGGACGATCCTGGCTGTAGTTGCCGAAGGTGATGTTGGCCTTTTGACCGGCCGCCACTTCGGTGAAGGTGATATTGGCAACGTCGGCCCAGGACTGCAGCGACAGCTTAGCCTGCTGCTGCTGTTCCGCACTGAACTTGCTCAGCCCAGTGTCGCCGGCGACGTTGGTGGAAGAGAACTTATAGTCCGGGAAGGAGAAGGTTAATTTGACCGGTTGGCCAAATACCTTGTAACCGTTCCAGGTTTGGTTCTCACGGGTAATAAACAGCCCAGCTTGCTCGTTAGAAAATGAATCCTTGCCATTAATCTGAATCCCGTTGCCACGCTCATGATAATGCAGCAGGCTGTCTACAGCATCGTAGCCGGTAGTCGCGGCTGCGAAGTTGGATTCAGTAATTTCAATTGCCTTTTTAGTAGATTGCATTGGTTCGATTCCACTCATTATCTGATTGTTATCAATCAGACAGATAGACATAACCTCCCCGCAATCTACGGTTAATGAACCTTAAGCTTGCTGGAAGGGGCTTATGCGCCGTTGCCGGCAGTGTGTTAGGTAGAATTAATGCATATATATCAGCAAATAAGATCACCATTAAAAACGGTAATCGATTCCAATTATAGGCAGGGCCGTAAAACTGAACATAAAATAATCAACCATTTATTGGCTCAACGAAAGATTGTTGTGCTACTTTATTGCTGTCTTTACAAAACAAATGAAACTCAACTCGGATAAGTTGGCACCAAACTTCAATGGCAATGCGGCCTGCAGACACAAGCGAATAATGCTGGCTTGCCGCCCTATGAAAGGTAAATTTTGCTAAAGATTTATAGATTAATAACTCTTTATTATTAGGCCGGGGGATTTTTTAGTTTCTATAGGAATATTGTTTTCTTATTTAAACTAACGGCGGCGAGCCTTTTTATCGAAATAGGTAATAAGCAAAGCCAATAGATTGATATTCATATGATTCACCATTGAATGAATTCCCCTTCACTCCCTGGCCCGGCATTAGCAATAATTCTCATCCGGCGCTTGACTCTGGAGTGGACTCCAAGGTGTAGAGTCGGGTGAGCAAACCCGGTTAACTGCCCGAAGGGGGACGTTATGCACAATCAGCAAAATCATAATCATCAGGAACATCAGCACGCCGAAGGCGGATGCGGCTGCAACCACAGCCACAGCAAAACCCAGCATGGCTGCAGCAGCGAGCCTAAAAACACCGCTGCTCACGCCGAACATGCTCACCACCATCACGAACATGGCGATAGCTGCTGCAGTACCGCCGCGCCCAACGATCCGGACGAGGAAAGCGACAGGCTGGCTGCCGCGCCCCCTTCCGGCAGCCAACGTTTCAGCTGGAAAGTCACCGGTATGGACTGCCCCAGCTGCGCCAAGAAAATCGAAAATGCCGTGACCGCCCTCCCCGGCGTCGACAGCGCGCGAGTGCTGTTCGCCACCGAAAAACTGGTGGTAGACGCGCAGTCCGACATCAGCCTGCGAATCCAGGACGCGGTTGCCCAAGCCGGCTTTACCCTGCTCGGCACTCAGACCGCCAAAGCCGCCGCGCCAAAGACCTCACGCTTCGGCGAATTCGCACCGCTGCTGCTATTAACCACCCTGATGGTCGTTAGCTGGGTGCTGGATCGGGTTAACCCGGAGCTGGGCCGCATCGCCTTTATCGCCACCACGCTGGTTGGGTTGGCGCCGGTCGCCGCCAAGGCACTGCGTCTGATGCGTTCCGGTACGCCGTTCGCCATCGAAACGCTGATGAGCGTGGCGGCCATCGGCGCGCTGTTCATCGGCGCCACCGCCGAAGCGGCGATGGTACTGCTGCTGTTTATGGTCGGCGAACTGCTGGAATCCTACGCCGCCAACCGTGCTCGGCGCGGAGTGACGGCGCTGATGGAGCTGGTGCCGGAAGATGCGCTGCTGCTGCAAGGCACGGAACGCAAACGCGTGCCGGTCGCTAGCCTGCGCCCTGGCGATGTGATTGAAATCGCGCCCGGCGGGCGCCTGCCGGCCGACGCCGAGCTGCTCAATCCCTTTGCCAGCTTCGACGAAAGCGCGCTGACCGGTGAATCGGTGCCGGTCGAGCGCCAACAGGGTGAGAAAGTGGCCGCCGGCAGCCTGTCTGTCGATCAGGCAGCGCAGATGAAGGTGATCTCCGAGCCCGGCAAAAACGCCATCGACCGCATTCTGCAGCTGATTGAAGAAGCCGAAGAGCGCCGCGCGCCGATCGAACGCTTCCTCGATCGCTTCAGCCGCTATTACACCCCGGCCATTATGCTGCTGGCCGTCGCGGTGATCCTGCTGCCGCCGCTGCTGTTCTCGCAGCCTTGGGATACCTGGATCTATCGCGGCCTGACGCTGCTGTTGATCGGCTGTCCATGTGCCCTGGTGATCTCGACCCCGGCGGCCATTACTTCCGGGCTGGCGGCGGCAACGCGGCGCGGTGCGCTGATTAAAGGCGGTGCGGCGCTGGAACAGTTGGGGCAAGTTCAAACCATCGCCTTCGATAAAACCGGCACCCTGACCGAAGGCAAACCGACGGTCACCGACGTGCTGCCGATCGGCACTCTCAGCGAACAGCAGCTGTTAACGTTGGCCGCCGCAGTGGAGGCCGGTTCACATCACCCGCTGGCGCAGGCGATCATCAACCGCGCCGCCGAGAGCGGGGATACGCTGCCGCTGGCGCAGGCGCGCCGCGCCCTGGCCGGCGTCGGTGTGGAAGGGATCGTAGACGGCAAAACCGTGTTGATCAGTGCGCCGGGCAAACTGGCGCCGGGCCTGCTCGGCACCCAATGGCAAGGCCAGGTGGATAAGCTGGAAAGCGCCGGTAAAACGGCGGTGGTGGTGTTGGAAGATGGCTCACCCATCGGCTTGCTGGCGTTGCGCGATACGCTGCGCAGCGACGCCAAACAGGCGATGGCGGAACTGAACGCGCTGGGTATCCGCGGCGTAATGCTGACCGGCGACAACCCGCGCGCCGCTGCGGCGATCGCCGGCGAACTGGGCCTCGACTATCGCGCCGGTCTGTTGCCGGAAGATAAGGTCAAAGCGGTCACCGAGCTGAGCGAGCTGCGCCCGACGGCGATGATCGGTGACGGCATCAACGACGCCCCGGCGATGAAGGCCTCCAGCATCGGCATCGCCATGGGCAGCGGCACCGACGTGGCGCTGGAAACCGCCGACGCCGCCCTGACCCACAACCGGCTGTTGGGCGTCGCCGAGATGATCCGCATCTCGCGCGCCACCCACGCCAATATCCGGCAAAACATCACCATCGCGTTGGGGTTGAAAGGGGTATTCCTGATCACCAGCCTGCTGGGGTTAACCGGGTTGTGGCTGGCGGTGCTGGCGGACTCCGGTGCCACCGCACTGGTCACCGCCAACGCGTTGCGGCTGTTGAAAAAGCGCCAATAACGCTGCGCCGGGTTTCTCGATGGGGGAACCCGGCGTTATCCATTTCGCTTCTGCAAAGTTTTGCGGGTGACGACGTCTCTCCCCGCCTTTTGTTAGCTCTCTTACCGTCAGCACAATAAGTTATGGCGATGGTGTTTTATTTTTCAGAGAATATAACACGTTGCCATAGGAACCCGATGTTGACGCGACCATCACGATCAGATCCACCGCCACCTAAAATCGCTATTTATTCAATAACGCCGCCTTGAACTAGAAAAAGGGAAAATCCCACCTATACTTTCCGAGGTATCAGGATCCCGATAAGGACTGAGGCAATTTAATTGCCACCACATGGCGTGGATATTCAGTTAGCTAATTAATTCTATGTACTCTAATTCCTTTTAAACTATTTCTTATGAAAGGTATTTATGAATACTCCATCTATTAATAGCCTTCCACAATGTCTTTCGTTTACGAAAGTCGATGTTAAAACTACAAATTCCAATATTCATTCAAGCCAACTTTACGGCAACAGTTCTGGTTACTTCACCGATTTAGTTAAAAATGGCTATGGGCAAATCCAGGAGCAATCTCATTGGTGCTGGGTTGCCTGCGCGGCAAGTATTGGAAGTTATTATAAAGAAAAAGATTTTGGATACCGCCAAGAGACAATCTACGAGATGGCAAAAGATCTTCCATTGGGCACTTGCAATTGTCCGCCCAGAACATATCCGAATGAAGACACGTGCTGCAACGGCACTGGGTGGCCCTCCAAAGCTCTGGGTGCCATCAATGCCTTTGCCAAAGAAATATCGGGGAGAGCGCCTGACAGCAGCATGTTAACAGAGCTATTACAAAATAGGCCCATGGTGATGGGCGTGAGATTCTCGTATGGACACGATGTCGATGGGGCGCTTGGTCATGCGATAGTTCTTTCTGATGCATACAATGAAGGAGGGGGCTCTTTCTGGAAGATTTTCGACCCGATGTTTGGCATTCAGATTGTAAACTATTCTTCATTCCCTGTGGGTTACCGTGGAGACCCCTTGGCATATTGGTGGTTCACTGATTTTACCCAGATGCCGTGCTAGCTTCTGGCGCATATATTCTGCTTCAATGTCTGGAGCGAACACCAACTGCATCAATCAGGATGTGGTCTTAACACAATATTCGTCTGCCTGATCGAATGCATAAACCATTTCAGAAAGAGTCAAGGAATAAAATGCCTATTTTATTTTCAAGCCATCCAGAGGGTGCGACTGAAATGCTTGCATCCACTCTACAAAATATTTCGGCAGCGGGAATGATTCATACAACCAGCCGCCTGGATTTAAGCAATATTTCGACATCGATGCCTATCGACGTATTCCACGTTGGCAGGGATATGTTTATGAAAACAAAGTCACTGATTGAAGGAGCGCAAAAGATGGGATGGCGATATCTCCTCCTTTCCGGAGGTGACGTCGTTGCCGACATTCATCTGAATTTAGAAGAGGGCAAACTCAATTTCGTGTCGATGACCCTCGATGGGCCAACGCTAGTATCTACAATAAACGCACTCCATGCCGCAGAAGCGGATGCCCGGGTGCAGCAGCAGGCGTTTCAACTGCGAGAACTGAATTTGGCGTGGTGCAATTTCACGGCTTTGTGGCTGCACAATCAGCATCAGGATTTCATTCTACCGATTGCCCCCACCCACGTAGACGGGATCACCCACAACCAGCTCTATGCATTGGAGGAGATAACGCAAATACTGATTAACCACGCCAACCTCGCGTAATTCGCCAACAATTTTACTTATTCTGGCGCCATCGCATTTGTCGCAGCAGGGCGATACCTTAACTGCGATGCCACGCGAACGGTCACTGATAAGCAATAGACCCTGGCGCCAAACCAATCGGTTACCTTCCGCTATCCAGACGCACCTGCGACAAAACGGTTGCCCGCCAGGCTGCACCGACCAGCGAAAAACGATGGCTTTAGATACCGGCACGGGATCATCATGCCTGAAAAACCGGATTTAGATTAAAACACCACCGAAATGGCCATGTTTACCCGCCCTCCGCTGAGCGCTCCCCAATCGCAGGGAGCTTATCTCAGGAGGCGCTTAAAAACTATACGCCTTTACGTAACAGGTAACGGTATGGCGCCTGCTCGGTCTCCTGCGCCACCAGCGTGTGCTCCATAAAGCGGCAGAACCCCGGGATATCGCGGGTGGTGGCCGGATCGTCGGCGATAATCAGCAGCGTTTCGCCGTTGTCCATATGGCGCACGGTTTTACGCACCATCATCACCGGTTCCGGGCAACGCAGGCCCAGCGCGTCGAGCGTCTGGTCTGCCTGGGCAAATAAGTCAGTCATGCAATTTTTCTCGTTCAAAAACGATCGGCGAACGCTCGCCGCATCTCATTAGCGCCTAGTTTACGCCGGTAGTTTTTCTGCGCAAGATGCGTTAACGTTTGCGTTAAATTTAACCATTGCATTGGTTGCGCAAACGCGTATCATGCCGCCGCGCAGCGTTTTTTGCTGTTTTAACAAGACACACTGGGTTCCCTCACCCCACTGCTAAAAAGGCTACAACATGTATTCGTTTACCGCACAGCAGCGCTTCACGGCGTTGGTCTGGCTTTCGATGTTTCATATCGCCATCATTACCTCCAGCAACTACCTGGTGCAGCTGCCGATCACCGTTTTCGGCTTCCATACCACCTGGGGCGCCTTTACCTTCCCGTTTATCTTCCTGGCGACCGATCTGACCGTGCGCATTTTCGGCGCGCCGCTGGCGCGGCGGATTATCCTGGCGGTGATGGTGCCGGCGCTGTTCATCTCCTACGTGATCTCCACCGTCACCTACCAGGGGGAATGGCAGGGCTTCGCGGCACTAGGCAGTTTTAACCTGTTCGTGGCGCGCATCGCCGTCGCCAGCTTTATGGCCTACGTGCTCGGCCAAATCCTCGACGTACACGTCTTCAACCGTCTGCGCCAACGCAGTGCCTGGTGGGTGGCGCCGGCAGCGGCGATGTTCTTCGGCAACATCAGCGATACGCTGGCGTTCTTCTTCATCGCCTTCTATAAGAGCAGCGATCCCTTCATGGCCAACAACTGGGTGGAGATCGCGCTGGTGGATTACAGCTTCAAAGTGATGATCTGCCTGCTGTTCTTCCTGCCGATGTACGGCGTGTTGCTGAACATGCTGCTCAAACGCATCGCGGCGCGCAGCGGCAGCCTGCAGCCGGGCTGAGCCGTGCTATCATGGCGGCCATACCCTTTGGAGGCCGCCCATGCCCCTGACCACCCGCAGCGCCACGCTCGAAGAAATCCATCAACTGTACCAACGCATCCCCGAATTCGGCGGCCTGCATAGCCTGGCCGATCTGCAGCAGCGTATCGGCGCCGCCCCCGACAGCCTGTTGATCGCCGAGATCAACGGCCAGCCGGCCAGTTTCAAACTCGGTTATCAACAACGGGAAACGGTGTTTTACAGCTGGCTGGGCGGCGTGCTGCCGGCGTTTCGTCGCGGCGGCGTGGCGCAGGCCTTGTTGGCCGAACAGGAACGCTGGGCGCGGGCGCAGGGCTACCGCCAACTGACCGTCAAAACCCGTAACCGGTTCCGCGCCATGCTGACGCTGCTGATCGCCCATCACTATCAGATTGTTCAGCTGGAAAAGAAAGGCGAAGTGGCTGATTATCGGCTATTACTGGAAAAAAACTTGTGACAACATCTGCCTTGCATTTCAACCTGGAATAGGTTGCGATACGACAGTAAATCCCTACCGGAAAGGAAGAAGGAAACCCAATGCGTAAAGTAGCGAAATTGATGGGTATCAGCCTGCTGGCGCTTGGTCTCGCGGCCTGCGACGGCGACACCAAAGACACCAAGGCAACGGCGAACGGCACGGCGGCCAGCGCGGCGGCCGGGCAGCAGGTCAGCCTGCTGGACGGCAAACTGGCGTTCACCCTGCCGGTCGGCATGGCAGATCAGAGCGGCAAGCTGGGCAACCAGGCCAACAACATGCATGTTTACGCAGACAGCACCGGCCAACGCGCGGTGATCGTGATCCTGGGCGACAAGACCGCCGACAGCCTGGAGACCCTGGCCCAGCGCCTGGAGAACACCCAGCGCGCGCGCGACGCCAACCTGCAGGTAATCACCAACAAGGCTATCGACGTCAACGGCGTGCCGCTGCGTCAGCTGGACAGCATCATCACCAGCGGCGGCGAAAAGGCCTACTCTTCCATCCTGATCGGCTCGCTGAACAACAACATGTTGACCATTCAGGTGACGCTGCCGGCGGACAATCAGCAGCAGGCGCAAACCGAAGCCGAAGGCATCATTTCTACCCTGAAGCTGAAGCAGTAATCCCGCAGGGGCCGGTTTGCCGGCCCCTTGGCCTTTACGCCAACGCCTGCGCCAGCAGGGTGATCGGATGTTCACAACGCTTGCTGGTGGACATTTCTATCTGCCATTTGCAGGTCTCGCAGTCGGTCACCACCAGATCCACCCCGCTCTCTTCTATCTGCCGGAACAGCGGCGCGCCGATGCCTTGCGAAGTGGCGTAGTTCTCCGACTTGAACCCGTAGGTGCCGGCGATGCCGCAGCACTGCGAATCCAGTACCACCAGCTCCAGCCCCGGTATCTGCCGCAGCAGCTCCAGGGTGTAGGCGGTCCAGCCCATCTTCTCCATATGGCAAGGCGTGTGATAAGCCACCCGCAGCGGCGTGTGCTTCAGCGGCAGGCTGCGCCCCTGATTGATCAGGCGGTAGAGATAGCGCGTCGCCAGCTCCACCCGATCGCGCACCGGAGTGGTGTCCACGTCCAGCAGATGTGGGTATTCGTCGCGCAGGGTGAAGGTGCAGCTCGATGAGGTCGCCACCACCGGGATGCCGCGCTCCAGCACCGCTTCATGCAGCGACTCGGCGTTGACCCTGGCCTGCTTTTTGGCCTGATCGATAAACCCGTTGGCGATCAGCGGCACGCCGCAGCATTTCTCGCGCTTCAGCAACTGCACGCCGATATCCAGCGCGTTGAACACCCGGATCAAATCCTTGCCCAACTGCGGATGGTTATAGTTGACGAAACAGCCGTGGAAAAACGCTACCTGTTCGGCGTAGCGCTGCTGAGCCTGCGCCTGTTGCCGATACCAGCGGCGGAAGGTGCCGAACGAATATTTCGGCAGTTCGCGGCGGTGGTCGATCTTCAGCGCCTTATCCAACAGCTTGCGCACCGGTTTCAGCCCGGTGGCAGCGTTAACAATCGGCGCAAACGGCGTCGACAGCGATCCCATGATGTCGGTATGGCTGAGAATGGCGTCGCGCAGCGTCGGCTTGCTCTGGGCGAAGTCGGCGCGAGCGCGTTGAATGATGTCGCCGATTTTGACGTCGGACGGGCAGGCCACTTCACAGCGCTTGCAGTTGGTGCAGTATTTCAGCGCTTCGTCGTACAGCGCCGGATCTTTCAGCCGCAGGCGCTCGCCATCCGGCCCCGCCTGTTTCGGCCCCGGGTAGAGCGGATTGACCTTGGCGACTGGGCAGTAGGTGGTGCAGACGGTGCATTTGATGCAGCTTTCAAAGCTGTGGTCCTGATGCAGGCTCATGCGTTTTCCTCCGCGGCGATCTGCTGCGCGACATGCAACGCGCCGATCAATGACACGCCGGCGCCACAGCCCTGCTGCAGCGGGTCATAACCGCCGGCGACCGCGCCGATGGCATACAAATTGTCGAATGGCATACCCTGCTTCATCGCCCGCAGCCTGCCGTCGGTGCGTACGCCGAACTGCAGATAAGGCTGCGGTGCGAACAGCTCGCGCCGGCTCCAGTCGGCGCGATCGGCGCGGCTGTGCACATCCAGTCCGAAGATCGGCTCGCGTACTCCGTCGAAATCCGCCACCAGCCCATTGCTGAAGAAGCTGCCGCTGGCCAGTACCACTTGTTGCGCCCGCAGCGGAATGTCGCCGTGGTTGCGGGTATACAGGCCGGTGACGCGGCCGGCTTCGCACTCGGCGCGCAGCACGCTGTCGCCAGGCATGAAAACGCCGCCCAGCTGCTGGAAACGCCGCCGCAGCGCCTGATGCAAGCGCATGCCGGGCACCGAAGGCGGCAACGTCGGCAGCAAGCGGATCGGTTTGCCGACCGCATCTTGCAACACCGCCAGCGACGCATCGTCCTCCAATCCCAAACAGGCCGGCAGGAAGAGCGCGTCGGCCTCACCCGCCAGCCGCCGCAGCTCCTCGGCCATCGGCGGCAGGCTTTCCATCAAATCCAGCACCCGGGCGATATTCACCGCGCGGAATTCGCTGGGGTTGTTGCGCAGTCTATCCAGCGCCGGCATGTGCAAATAGGCCACGTCCGTCTGCACGCCAAGTTCCCGGCTCAGGGAGTCGGCGGCCATCTGTGGCTGGAAATCGAGGAAACCCTCGATGCCGATCACCGCAATGCGCTGCCACGGCAGTTGGCCGGTCAGCGGCAGCGTCGGGATCGCCTGCGGGCTGAGCCAGGTGGCGCGGCGCGTGCCCAGCGGCGTAATGCGCAGATGGTTGTTGGTGCCCTCGCCCTGCAAATTCAGCCCGCAGCGCTCCAGCAGCCGCTGCGCGGCGGCGGACAGCGCCGCCACCCGCCCAGGCCCGATCAGGGCGTACGGATGCTGCGGCGCCTGCTGCGCCAGCTGCGGCAATGCCGCCAGCGGCATCTCGACCGGCGTGCCGTCCGGCAATCTCGCCAGCAGATCGAGCGAGCCGGAGGAGAAATAGAGCGCGCTTTGTCCGGAACTGACCACCGCGCAACGCTTGCCCTGTTCAGCCACGGCAATGGCGCAGCTCAGGCCCGCCAGGCCGCCGCCAATCACCACTACGTCAAATCGCATCATCCGCCTCCCGCGCCTTGTCTGCCTGGGCCTCAAGCCCGCATAACCCTTGGTAAACCCAGCTGGTAAATTCGCTCTCGCGCAGCGCGTCGCCCCAGGCGATCGGCCGTACGCCTTTCCAGCGCTCATTGAGGAACTGCGACAGTTGCGCGATGGATTGCTGCGGCGTGCTGACCTTGAAGCGCGTCAGCAGCCCGGCGGCGCGACAAGCGCAGAGTTCCCCCTGGCAGGTGCCCATGCCGACGCGGGTGCGGCGGCGCAGATCCACCAGGTTATTGACGGTCAGCGAGTTGACCGCGTAACGCACTTCCCCGGCGGTTACCGCTTCGCATTCGCACACCAGGCTGGTGTCGAGCCGATCGGCCGCCGGCACCTGGCTGGCGCGATCGCCGTGGCGGTAAATTGCCGAGCCGCGAATGCTGGCGGGCAGGGAAACCACGCTGCGCACCGTCTCCTCCGCCGACTGACGGGAACCGGGCAACGCGTCCTGCGCAGTGGTGCACGGGCTGCCGGCGCCGAGCTTTTCGCACACCTTGTCGGTAGCCCACTCCGCCATCAGGCGGTAGGTCATCAGCTTGCCGCCGGTGATGGTGATAAACCCTTCCAGCCCATCGCGGCTGGCGTGATCGAGCAGCACGATGCCGCGGCTGACGTTGCGCCCGCTGGGATCGTCATCGCTGGCCACCAGCGGCCGCACCCCAGCATAGGCGCGCAGAATGCGGGTCTGCGCCAGCGTTGGCGCCAACAGCGCCCCCTCGCGGATCAGAATATCCACCTCCTGCGGGGTCACCAGCATGTTGTCAATTTGGTCGTAATCGATATGGGTCGAGGTGGTGCCGATCAGCGAGATGGTGTCGCCCGGCACCAGGATGTCGGCGTCCGCCGGTTTGCGGCAACGGTTGATCACCATGTTGTTGATACGATGGCCGAGGATCAGCAGCGCGCCCTTGGCCGGGAACATGCGGATACGCAGGTCGGCGTATTCGGCGATCTGCTGGCCCCAGATGCCGGCGGCGTTGACCACCACCGGCGCGTGCAGCTCATAACGCCGCTTGCTCTGATGGTCGTAAACGCGCACGCCCGTCACCCGATCCCCGCTGCGCAGCAAGCCCACTACCTGATGGTAGGTCAGGATCTGCGCACCGTGTTCGCGCGCATCCAGCATATTGGCGGCGGTCAGCCGGAAGGGATCGACGGTACCGTCCGGCACCCGCACCGCGCCAATCAACGCCGGGTTGGCCGCCGGCTCCAGCCGTAGCGCCAGTTGCGGGTCGATCGCTTCGGCGTCGATGTCGGCCTGGCGACAGGCGGCGATAAACTGCTGCTGATAGTCCAGCGAATCCTGCGGCAGGGTGATGAACAGCCCATCGGTGCGTTCGATGCAGTGATGGGCGATGCGTTTCAGGATGCGGTTCTCTTCTATGCACTCGCGCGCCGACTCGCCGTCAGTCACCGCATAGCGCGCGCCGCTGTGCAGCAAACCGTGGTTGCGGCCAGTGGCGCCGGTGGCGATATCGTGGCGCTCCAGCAAAATGCAGCGCAAACCGCGACGCGCACAGTCGCGGGCGATGCCTGCGCCGGTGGCGCCGCCGCCGATAATGATCACATCCGTTTCGCCGCCGTCAAAATAGCTGCTCATGTCGCTCCCTCAGGATCGGTAGTTATGAGCCTATTGAGCCACGGTTATTAGGGGTTTTGTTTGATAAGGAACAATAACGAACATGAAACGAAATAAAAATGTCCACAAAAAACCATCAATGTGATCATAATCACGATTTTTGGTCGTTTTTCTATTTCATAACGTTAACGAATCGCTCAAAATCCGCCGTGGTTTCATGAAAGTGTAACAATTGCGCCATTCGTCACAGCGACACCAGGCGTATTTGATGACAATGGCGCTCGTTATGGAACACAAAAACACCACATTCGATATCCGCTCAATCATCAAATGAACGTAAAAGGTCATATTGATGTGATAACAGATAAAGCCATCGGAGGCGCTCATGTTGAGTATTTTTAAGCCGGCCGCACACATCGCCCGTGTGCCGAGCGATAAGGTAGACCCGCTCTACCGTAAGCTGCGCTGGCAAATTTTCCTGGGGATCTTCTTCGGTTACGCCGCTTACTATCTGGTGCGTAAGAACTTCACCCTGGCCATGCCTTACCTGATCGAACAAGGCTTCAGCCGCGGTGACCTCGGCTTCGCGCTGTCGGGCATTTCCATCGCCTACGGCTTCTCCAAATTCATCATGGGTTCGGTCTCCGACCGTTCCAACCCGCGAGTGTTCTTGCCTGCCGGCCTGATCCTGGCGGCGGCGGTGATGTTGTTCATGGGCTTCGTGCCGTGGGCGACCTCCAGCATCGCCATCATGTTCGTCCTGCTGTTCCTGTGCGGCTGGTTCCAGGGCATGGGTTGGCCGCCGTGCGGCCGCACCATGGTGCACTGGTGGTCGCAGAAAGAACGCGGCGGCATCGTCTCCATCTGGAACTGCGCCCACAACGTGGGTGGCGGCCTGCCGCCGCTGCTGTTCCTGCTGGGCATGGCTTGGTTCAACGACTGGCACGCAGCGCTGTACATGCCGGCCTTCGGCGCCATCCTGGTGGCCCTGATCGCCTTCGGCCTGATGCGCGACACCCCGCAATCCTGCGGCCTGCCGCCGATTGAAGAGTACAAAAACGACTATCCGGACGACTACAGCGAAAAAGACGAAGAAGAGCTGACCGCCAAGCAGATCTTCATGCAGTACATCCTGCCGAACAAGCTGCTGTGGTACATCGCGGTCGCCAACGTGTTCGTCTACCTGCTGCGTTACGGCATTCTGGACTGGTCGCCGACTTACCTGAAAGAAGTGAAGCACTTCGCGCTGGACAAGTCCTCCTGGGCCTACTTCCTGTATGAATATGCCGGTATCCCGGGCACCCTGCTGTGCGGCTGGATGTCGGACAAAGTGTTCAAAGGCAACCGCGGCGCCACCGGCGTGTTCTTCATGACGCTGGTAACCATCGCCACCGTGGTGTTCTGGATGAACCCGCCGGGCAACCCGACCGTGGACATGATCTGTATGCTGGTCATCGGCTTCCTGATCTACGGCCCGGTCATGCTGATCGGCCTGCACGCGCTGGAGCTGGCGCCGAAGAAAGCCGCCGGCACCGCCGCAGGCTTCACCGGCCTGTTCGGCTACCTGGGCGGCTCGGTCGCGGCCAGCGCCATCGTCGGCTACACCGTAGACTTCTTCGGTTGGGACGGCGGCTTTATGGTGATGATCGGCGGCGGCGTGCTGGCGGTTATCCTGCTGCTGCTGACCATGCTGAACGAGAAGAAACATCACGCGGAAATCGCCGCCAAGCGCGGTTAAGCGTCACACGACTTTTGCATGATTTAAAGGCCGCCCTGCGGCCTTTTTACTACCCTGCCCCAACAACACGGAGAAAAATAGAATGCGGACTCAAGTCAAAGCCCTGCTGACAGGGATCATCCTCGCGACCTCTATGGTCAGCGCCGCGCAGGCGGCGGATAAAGTGGTGATCGCCCACCGTGGCGCCAGCGGCTACCTGCCGGAACACACCCTGCCGGCGAAGGCGATGGCCTACGCGCAGGGCGCCGATTACCTCGAGCAAGACCTGGTGATGACCAAGGACAACGAGCTGGTGGTGCTGCATGACCACTACCTCGATCGCGTCACCGACGTCGCCGAGCGCTTCCCGGACCGCGCGCGCAAAGACGGCCGCTACTACGCCATCGACTTTACGCTGGCGGAGATCAAATCGCTGAAGTTCACCGAAGGTTTCGACATCGAAAACGGCAAGAAGGTACAGGGCTATCCTGGCCGCTTCCCGATGGGCAAATCCGACTTCCGCGTACACACCTTCCAGGAAGAGATCGAGTTCGTGCAGGGTCTGAACCATTCGACCGGCAAGAACATCGGCATCTACCCTGAAATCAAGGCACCGTGGTTCCATAAACAGGAAGGCAAAGACATCTCCAGCAAAGTGCTGGCGGTGCTGAAGCAGTACGGCTACACCGGCAAGAACGACAACGTCTATCTGCAGTGCTTCGACGCCAACGAGCTCAAACGTATCAAGAACGAGCTGGAGCCGAAACTGGGCATGGATCTGAAGCTGGTGCAGCTGATCGCCTATAACGACTGGCAGGAAACCTACGAGCAGAAGGCCGACGGCAAGTGGGTAGAATACGACTACGACTGGATGTTCAAGCCGGGCGCGATGAAGAAAATCGCTCAGTATGCCGACGGCATCGGGCCGGACTACCACATGCTGGTAGTGGCGGATCAATCCAAGCCGGGCCACATCGTGCTGACCGACATGGTGAAAGAAGCGCACGCCAGCAAGCTGGCGGTGCATCCGTTCACCATCCGCGCCGATGCGCTGCCGAAATACGTGACCGACGTGAATCAACTGTATGACGTGATTTACAACCAGGCCGGCGTCGACGGCGTGTTCACCGACTTCCCGGACAAGGGTGTGCAGTTCCTGCAGAAGCAGGGCCAGCACAAGTAATGCCAAGGGCGCCGCAAGGCGCCCTTGTTATTTAAGGGTTACTTCAGAGGAACATTTTGCGCAGGTAGTGCGGCACCGCGTTATCGACGTTGGAGCCGATCACCTCCAGCTCCGGCAGCATATCCTTCAGGCGCTGATGCGCATCGCGCATGATGCAGCCCTTGCCGGCCATCGACAGCATCTCCAGATCGTTCATGCCGTCGCCGAAGGCGATGCACTCTTGCAGCGTATAGCCGATGATCTTGGCCACTTCTTCCAGCGCATGCCCTTTCGACACGCCACCCGCCATCACTTCCAGACAGGTCGGGAACGAGAAGCTGACGTTGACCCGATCGCCCCAGCGCGCGTTGATGGCGTCTTCCACCTGCAGCAACCGCTCGTGATCTTCGCAGGTGAAGTAGACTTTGCAGACGCCGTCGGTTTCCAGCAGGCCCGGCTCAAACAGCTGATATTTGAATACCGACTCCTGGAAAAACTCTTCCTGCTCCGGGCTTTCGCGGTTGATGAACCAATCGTCGTTGCGGTAGACGTTGGTGGTGATCTCCGGATCGTCGTGCAGCATCCCGTACAGATCGCCGGCGATGTCCTCGTCCAGGTTATGGCTGAAGATCAGCTCGCCGGCGGTGTTGTGCACCCGTGCCCCGTTGGAGGTGATCATGAAAGCGCTGATTTCCAGGTTGTCGCGAATTTGCGAAACGTCAATATGGTGACGACCGGTAGCGAACACGAAGTGTACGCCGCGCTGGGTCAGCAGCTTCAACGTTTCTTTGGCGTACGGCGACAGGGTATGGTCGGGAGACAGCAGCGTGCCATCTAAATCGGAAGCGACGACGTGATACATAGCGTTATGTTCTAACCTCTGATGGAGTTGTCGGCGGCAGCGCGCCGCCTAAGTGTTGAGCAAAGAAGCGCAGGATTGCGTTCAATGCTTCGGCGCGCATCGCGTCCCGCTCGAACAGGATCTCATGGCGTGCGCCGCTGATAACCCGCGGGAACGTCCCTTCGCAAGGGCGCCCCGCGTCTGACAGAGCCTGACAAAAGGCCTGATGCGAACGGTTGTCGACCACCCGCTCCTCACCGGCCTGCAAAAGCAATAGCGGCGTCGTGATATCACCGGCCTGAGCGATGATCTGCCGACCGGCGCGGATGCTCTCCCGCACCCAATGGTAAGTCGGGCCGCCCACCTGCAGCTCGGGATCGTCGGCGTAATAGCGCAGGTTGCGCCGGTAACGCTCGCGACTGTGGGTCAAGACGTTGACCACATAGGGCAGCGGACGCCACTGGCCGGTGCCCACCGCATAATAGTCACGGATAGCCGGGCGTTTATCCACCCAGTCGAGAATGTGATCGGCCAGCCAACCCGGCATCGACAACTGGATGCCGAACATTGGCGCGCAAAACGCCGCCGCGTCGAACGCCTGCGGCCGGCGCAGCAGGAACTGCGCCAGTATCGCGCCGCCCATCGAATGCGCCAGCGCGAAGCGCTGCCGATAACCGCGCGACTCGACCTCGCGCAGCCAAAGCTGCTCGAAGTCCGCCACGTAGTCGGCGAAGTTTACCACATGACCGCGGTGCGTATCCGCCAGTAAACGGCCGGAGCGCCCCTGGCCGCGATGATCGATGATCACCACGTCGTAACCGCAGTGGAACAGGTCGTAGGCCACCTCGGGGTATTTTACATAGCTTTCGATGCGGCCGGGGCTGACCATCACCACCCGCTGATGCCGCGCGGAGCTGAAGCGCACAAAGCGTATAGGCACGCCGTCCACGCCGCTGAACTCGCCTTCTTCGCGCTGTCGCCAGAAATCCAGCAACGGCCCGGTGGCGAAAGACGCAAACTGCGTTTCACGCGTTAACCAGTCATCGGAACTGAGAGTGAATGAGGTCATCGAGAGCGTTTTCCCCGTGTGGCCGGCGGTAAAGTGTGACCGCTGGCACAAGAAATCATACTAGCGTATTGTGATTCAATTCTTACAAAAAACGGCGCCGCCTCGGCGCATTGTGGCACAAAACGACACTTTCAGGGAGCCGAGCCATGACCTTGGACTGGTGGTTAACCTATCTGCTGACCACGCTTATCCTCAGCCTGTCCCCCGGTTCAGGCGCCATCAACACCATGAGCACCGGCATCAGCCACGGCTATCGCGGTGCCACCGCGTCGATCGCCGGGCTGCAGGTCGGGCTGAGCGCGCACATCGTGCTGGTGGGCATCGGCCTCGGCGCGCTGATTTCGCAATCGCTGCTGGCGTTCGAGCTGCTGAAATGGCTGGGTGCCGCCTACCTGGTGTGGCTCGGCATCCAGCAGTGGCGCGCCGCCGGCGCACTGGATCTGCATGCGCTGGCGGGCAGTATGCCGCGCCGCCGCTTGTTCCGCCGCGCGGTGCTGGTGAATCTGACCAACCCGAAAAGCATCGTGTTTCTCGCCGCGCTGTTCCCGCAATTCATCCTGCCCAATCAGCCGCAGGCCGAGCAGTATCTGGTGCTCGGCGTCACCACCGTGGTGGTGGATATTCTGGTGATGATCGGTTACGCCACCCTGGCGACGCGCATCGCCGGCTGGCTGAAGACCCCGCGCCAGATGCAGCTGCTCAACCGGCTGTTCGGCTCGCTGTTCATCCTGGTGGCGGGGCTGCTGGCGACCGCCCGCAAAGCCTGACAAAAAAGGCCGAGCATCGCTGCTCGGCCCTTGGCGTTTCACTGCCTGTTAGCGGGTAAAGATCAGGTGTAACCCGAAGCCGGTGAACACCACCGCCACCAGGCTGAACCAGACGAAGGTCTCGGCGACGATCAGCAGGAACAGCCCCCAGCGCGCCCCGGCGCCGACGTTGTCACCAACGAACAGCGAGAACACGCTGCCGAAATAGATCACCGCTTTCGGGTTGGACAGATTGGTCAAGAAGCCGCGAATAAAGCTGCGCCCGGCCTTCGGCAACGCCACCTGGGCCTCCGCCGCCGGCTGCGCTTGCTGCGCCCGCGCGGAACGCAGCAGTTGCCAGCCCATCCAGCACAGGTAAATGCCGCCGCCGACCATGATGATCTGGTGCAGCCAGGCCATCTTCTGCAGGATCAGATGCAGCCCCATCAGCGCCACACCGGCCCATACCACGATACCGAGCGAAATGCCGGCCACTCCCATCATTGCCTCGCGACGCGAGCGGCTAGCGGCGGTTTGCGACACGAAAAAGAAGTCAGGCCCCGGGCTCATCAGCGCAATCAGATGCACCAGCGCCACGGTGAGAAACAGCATCAGCATGATTTATCGCCCTCAGTCTTCGTCATTATCGAGATGGTCGCGGATCATCGCCATAAAGGGCGCGCCGAAACGCTCCAGTTTGCGCTGGCCAACGCCGTTGACGCTCAACAAATCGCCGGCCTTGATCGGCATCTGTTCGGCCATTTCCAGCAGCGTGGCGTCGTTGAACACCACGTAGGGCGGAATGTTTTCTTCGTCGGCGATCGATTTGCGCAGTTTGCGCAGCTTGGCGAACAGCTTGCGATCGTAATTGCCGCCGTAGGATTTCTGGTTGGCGCTGCTGCGCGACTTCAGGCTCTGAATGCGCGGTACCGCCAGCTGCAGCGCCACCTCGCCGCGCAATACCGGGCGCGCCGCCTCGGTCAATTGCAGCGCCGAGTGCATGGCGATGTTCTGGGTGATAAAGCCCAGATGGATCAGCTGACGCAGCACGCTGGTCCAGTGTTCAGTGGTTTGGTCGCGGCCTATGCCGTACACCGGCAGCTTGTCGTGACCGTATTCGCGAATACGCTGGTTGTTGGAACCGCGCAGCACTTCCACGATGTACCCCAGGCCGAAGCGCTGGCCGACCCGGTACACGCAGGACAGTGCCTTGCGCGCGTCCTCCAGCCCGTCGTAGCGCTTGGGCGGATCGAGGCAGATGTCGCAGTTGCCGCAGTTCTCGTGCTTGCCTTCGCCGAAGTAGTTGAGCAGCACCAGGCGGCGGCAGGTTTGCGCCTCGGCGAAAGCGCCCATGGCATTCAGCTTGTGGCGCTCGATATCCAGTTGTTGCCCGGCGGGTTTTTCCTCCAGGCAGCGGCGCAGCCAGGCCATGTCGGCCGGATCGTATAGCAGGATGGCTTCGGCCGGCAGGCCGTCGCGCCCGGCACGGCCGGTCTCCTGATAATAGGATTCGATATTGCGCGGAATGTCGAAATGCACCACGAAGCGCACGTTGGGTTTGTTGATGCCCATACCGAAGGCGACGGTGGCGACCACCACCTGCAGATCGTCGCGCTGAAACGCCTCTTGCACCTGCGCGCGGCGGTCGTTGTCCAGCCCGGCGTGGTAGGCGCCGACGCTCAGACCGCGGCTCTGCAGGCGCGCGGCGGTGTCTTCCACCTTGGCGCGGCTGTTGCAATAGATAATGCCGCTCTTGCCGCGCTGATCCTGCACGAAGCGCCACAGCTGATCGAGCGGTTTGAATTTTTCCACCAGCGTGTAGCGGATATTCGGCCGGTCGAAGCTGCTGACCTGTACCAGCGGATCCTGCAGTGACAGCAGGCGCACGATATCGCCGCGGGTGGACTCGTCGGCGGTGGCGGTCAGCGCGATCACCGGCATCGACGGGAAGCGCTGTTTCAGCTGGCCCAGCGCGCGATATTCCGGCCGGAAGTCATGGCCCCACTGCGAAATACAGTGCGCCTCATCCACCGCCAGCATCGCCGGCGGGCAGTGATCGAGCAGGTTGAGGAAGCTTTCCATCATCAGCCGTTCCGGCGCGATGTACAGCATCTTGATGGTGCCGTTGCGGCAGCCGGCCATGACGTCCAGCTGCTCCTCCCGGGTTTGCGTCGAGTTGTAGCAGGCGGCGGAAACGCCGTAGGCCAACAGCTGGTCGACCTGGTCTTTCATCAGCGAGATCAGCGGTGAAACGACCAGCGTCAGGCCGTCCATCACCAGCGCCGGGATTTGGTAACACAACGACTTGCCGCCGCCTGTCGGCATCACCACCAGGCAATCCTGCCCGCCGATCGCGGCATTGATAATCGTTTGCTGCCCCGGACGGAATTGCTGGTAGCCGAAGGTATCGCGCAATACCTGCTCGGCCAGCAACTCTCTGTTAATCACTGCTGCGGTTGACACACACTTCCCCATTTTTTCATCGGTACACACCCACCGGGTATGATTACATAATATCGTTCAGCATGACACCAACGCGCGTGCGACTCTTTTGCCGAAACACGCTGGAAAGCAACAAAGGTTAAGCATAAAATCAACACTCCATTAACCTGGACTGACCAGTTAGCTCCCTTAAAACGCAAAAGAAGAACGGAAACCCGCTATGTCGACCACACCACTGACCCTGGAAGCCGCCCGCCGCAAGATCGGCGAAATTTTTGTCTACCACATGCCGTTTAACCGCGAGCTCGGGCTGGAGCTGCGCCGCTTCGATGATGACTACGTCGAGCTGAGCTTCACCAACCAGCGCAAGCTGGTGGGCAACGCCGCACAGGAGATTCTGCACGGTGGCGTGATCGCCGCCGTGCTTGACGTCGCCGC
Organism: Serratia marcescens; assembly: GCF_001902635.1. Classification (GTDB taxonomy): domain Bacteria; phylum Pseudomonadota; class Gammaproteobacteria; order Enterobacterales; family Enterobacteriaceae; genus Serratia; species Serratia marcescens_F. Next base: position 48,946 of record NZ_MJAO01000018.1, read on the forward strand.
CGGACTGGCGTGCGCCGGCGGTGTGCTGACGCGCATGGAGCCACTGATCGAAGAAGAGATCGCCGCCAAGCTGTCGCGCATGGGTACCATCGACCTGCGCGTCGACTACCTGCGCCCCGGCCGCGGCGAACACTTCGTCGCCTCCGCCAGCGTGCTGCGCAGCGGCAACAAAGTCGCCGTCGCGCGCGTCGAACTGCATAACCACGACGGCCTGCACATCGCCACCGCCACCGCCACCTACCTGGTCGGCTGATGATTGTGTGCGGTGAGCGTCTTCAGTACACTCACCGCATCTAAAGTTCCCCACCAGAGTGACGTCATGGACGCAAAACAAACGCGTCAGGGTATTTTCTTCGCCCTGGCCGCCTATTTTATGTGGGGCATCGCCCCGGCCTATTTCAAACTGATTCAGCAAGTGCCCGCGGATGAAATCCTCACCCACCGGATCATCTGGTCGTTTTTCTTCATGCTGGCGTTGATCTCGCTGGGCCGCAACTGGCCGAAAGTGCGCGCCGCCTGCCAGAATCGCAAACGGCTGCTGCTGCTGGCGGTCACCGCACTGTTGATCGGCGGCAACTGGCTGCTGTTCATCTGGGCGGTGAACAACCACCATATGCTCGAGGCCAGCCTGGGCTACTTCATCAACCCGCTGGTTAACGTGCTGTTGGGGATGCTGTTTCTCGGCGAGCGCTTCCGCCGCATGCAGTGGGTGGCGGTGGCGCTGGCGTTCACCGGGGTGCTGGTGCAGCTCTGGCAGTTCGGCTCGTTGCCGATCATCGCTCTGGGGCTGGCGTTCAGCTTTGCCTTCTACGGCCTGCTGCGTAAGAAAATCGCCATCGACGCCCAGACCGGCATGCTGATCGAAACGCTGTGGCTGCTGCCGGTAGCGGCGACCCATCTGTTCTTGATCGCCGACAGCCCCACCAGCCATCTGAGCGCCAACCCGTGGTCGCTAAACCTGCTGCTGGTGGCCGCCGGCATCGTCACCACCGTGCCGCTGCTGTGCTTCACCGCGGCGGCCACCCGCCTGCGCCTGTCGACGCTCGGTTTCTTCCAGTACCTCGGCCCGACGCTGATGTTCCTGCTGGCGGTGACCTTCTATGGCGAGACCGTCGGTCAGGACAAACTGGTGACCTTCGGCTTTATCTGGGCGGCGCTGATCCTGTTTACCCTCGACGCGCTCTACACTCAGCGCAAGCTGCGCTGAGCGGCACGCCGGGTTACAGCCAGTTCTTGCGTTTGAAGTACAGGTAAGGGGCCAGGCCGGCCAGGATCATCAATGTGATAGCGCCCGGGTAGCCGAACGACCATTTCAGCTCCGGCATGAATTCGAAGTTCATGCCGTAGCTGGAGGCCACCAGCGTAGGCGGCAGGAACACCACCGACACCACCGAGAAGATCTTGATGATGCGGTTCTGTTCGATGTTGATAAAGCCCATCGCCGCCTGCATCAGGAAGTTCACCTTCTGGAACAGCGATTCGTTGTGCGGCAACAGGGATTCGATGTCGCGCAGCACTTCGCGCGCCTGTTCCAGCTGGCCGGTCGGCAGACGCGCCTTGCGCACCAGGAAGTTGAGCGCACGCTGGGTATCCATCAGACACAAACGCACCTTCCAACCGATATCTTCCAGTTCCGCCAGCGTCGACAGCGCAGCGTCGTATTCATCGCCCTGATGCCCTTCCATGATCACTCGGCTGAGCTGCTCCAGATCGCTGTAGATGTTCTCGATCTCGTCCGCCAGCTGTTCGATCTTGGTTTCAAACAGATCCAGCAACAGTTCGTAGGCGTTGCCTTCGAGCAGGGTCTGGTTGCGGGCGCGCATGCGGTACAGGCGGAACGCCGGCAGCTCACGCTCGCGCAAGGTGTACAGACGGCCGTCGCGAATGGTGAACGCCACCGTGGAGTTGCCCGCGTGATCTTCCGCATCTTCAAAGTAAAAGAAGGAGTGAATATGCAGGCCGTCTTCGTCTTCGAAGAAACGGGCGGAGGCTTCGATGTCGTCCAGTTCGGGACGCGTCGCCAGGCTTTGCCCCAGCTCATTCTGCACGCGCTCACGCTCGCCTTCTTCCGGTTCGACCAGGTCAACCCACAGCGATGAGGTGAGGTCATCTGAGTCGTCCAGCTCCAGACGGGACAAGCGGCGGTTATCTAATTTAAAAGCGCTCAGCATGTGCCGAAACTCCCTGAAGGTAACGGGTGCGGACAACGCGTTGAAGCACAGAAACAGAGGGAGATGCGTATCACCGGTTTGTTTCAGACCATGAAGAGATCTGACTCATAGCGACGCTTTGCGGGGTCGCCGACAACCACGAAGGCTATCAGCAGAAACGGAGAGCCTTAGAAGTTATACCTGCGGCGCAGGTCAGTGAGCCAGTATCTACTGGGTGTGTCCAAGGCGTCTGTCCTCAATGATAATAGTGCGCGCATGTTACGCCGAGAGGAAAAAGCCTGTCAACACGTTAGGCGGGATAATTGCGCAACAAATCATCACGATGATCAATAACAAAAATCGCACTTAACCTGGGATAAACCATGCTGAAAAAGTCGCGGCGATCGCTTACCGCCACCAAGAATGTTGTTAATATGACGTCACCCTTAATGGTACGACAAGCATGCGGATTTAAACGATGAAACAGATTACCGCCCATGAACTGACCGCGATGAGCGAACAGGCCGCCAGCGTGGCTCGCCTGCGCGCGCACCGCACCTTACACGAAGAACTGAGCGACCCGGTACAACGTCTGGCGATCGCCATGGAGCCCGGCACCTATATCCGCCCGCACCGCCACCCGCAAACCTGGGAGCTGCTGACGCCGCTGCGCGGTCGCTTTGTCGTGTTGCAGTTCAACGATGACGGCGTCGTGACGCAACGCACCCTGCTCGGCGAAGAAACCAAAGTGCTGGAAATGCCGGCATTTACCTGGCATGCGGTGCTGTCAGTCGATGCCGGCGGCGTGGTATTTGAAGTGAAGCAAGGCCCCTATCAGGCGCTGACCGAAGAGGACTGCATGCAATGGGCGCCGCAGGAAGGCGGCGAAGGCACCGAAGCGGTAATGCGCTGGTACGCCACCGCGCAGGTCGGCGATCGCTACCCTCACTGATAATGAACGATTGCAGGGGCGAGCCCCTGCAACTCGCCTCTCCCTTTATACCGTTTCCAGGCGAGCGTAGGCCGCCACCAGCCATTTGATGCCCTCGCCCGGGAAGGCGATCTGCAAGCGGCTGTGCTCGCCGCTGCCCTCCAGATTGACGATAGTGCCTTCGCCAAACTTGGGATGGCGCACGCGCTGGCCCAGCTTGTAGCCGGTGTCGTTCTCGCTGATCGGCGTGCCCATGCGGCGGTGATTGACCGGGCGCGATACGCTGGCGCGCAGGCGCACTTCTTCCACGCACTCTTCCGGCAGCTCGCCGATAAAGCGCGACGGCCGGTGGTAAACCTCTTTACCGTACAGGCGGCGCGTTTCGGCATAGGTCAGCGTCAGCTTCTGCATGGCGCGCGTCACGCCCACATAGGCCAGACGGCGCTCTTCCTCCAGGCGACCGCCTTCATCCAGCGACATCTGGCTCGGGAACATGCCCTCTTCCATGCCGACGATAAACACCAGCGGAAACTCCAGCCCCTTGGCCGAGTGCAGGGTCATCAGCTGCACCGCGTCCTGATACGCGTCGGCCTGGCCTTCACCCGCCTCCAGCGCCGCATGCGACAGGAACGCCTGCAGCGGCATCAGATCCTGATCTTCTTCCTGATAGCTGAACTGGCGCGTCGCCGTCACCAGTTCCTCGAGGTTTTCGATGCGCGCCTGCCCTTTCTCGCCTTTCTCCTGCTCATACATGATGAACAGCCCGGAGTCGCGGATCACCCGGTCAGTCTGCACGTGCAGCGGCATGTCGGCGGTTTCATGCGCCAGCGACTCCACCAGTTCGATAAAGCGCTGCAGCGCCGACGCGGCGCGGCCGGCCAACACTTTGTCCTGCATCAGCTCACGCGTCGCCTGCCACAGCGTCAGCTGACGATCGCGCGCCGCCTGGCGCACCACGTCGAGGGTGCGATCGCCGATGCCACGCGTCGGAGTGTTGACCACGCGCTCGAAGGCCGCGTCGTCGTTGCGGTTGGAGATCAGGCGCAGATAAGCCAGCGCATCCTTGATTTCCTGACGCTCGAAGAAGCGCTGGCCGCCGTAGATGCGATACGGCATCGCCGTTTGCAGCAAAGCTTCTTCCAGCACGCGCGACTGGGCGTTGCTGCGGTACAAAATGGCGCAGTCGTTCAGCGCGCCGCCGTTGTCCTGCCAGGTCTTGATGCGGTTGACCACGAAGCGCGCTTCGTCGAGTTCGTTGAAAGCGCAGTAGATCGAAATCGGTTCGCCTTCACCGCCTTCGGTCCACAGGTTTTTACCCATGCGCCCGTCGTTGTTGGCGATCAGGGTGTTGGCCGCTTTCAGGATGTTGCTGGTGGAACGGTAGTTCTGCTCCAGGCGGATGGTCTCCGCGCCGGGGAAATCCTTCAGGAAGCGCTGGATGTTTTCCACCTGCGCGCCGCGCCAGCCGTAGATCGACTGGTCGTCGTCGCCGACGATCATCACGTTGCTGTTGCCACCCGCCAGCAGGCGGATCCAGGCGTACTGGATGCTGTTGGTATCCTGGAATTCGTCCACCAGCACGTTGGTGAAACGTTCGCGGTAGTGGTTGAGGATATGCGGCTTGTTCAACCACAGCTCGTGCGCGCGCAGCAGCAGCTCGGCGAAGTCCACCAGCCCCGCGCGATCGCAGGCTTCCTGATAGGCCTGATAGATGCGCAGCCAGGTGGCCTCCACCGGGTTGTTGTAGGTCTCGACGTGCTGCGGGCGCAGGCCTTCGTCCTTCTTGCCGTTGATGTACCACATCGCCTGACGCGGCGGCCATTGCTTCTCGTCGACGTTCAGCGCCTTGATGATGCGCTTGAGCAGCCGCAGCTGGTCGTCGCTGTCGAGGATCTGGAAGTCCTGCGGCAGGTTGGCTTCCAGGTGGTGAGCGCGCAGCAGGCGATGCGCCAGGCCGTGGAAGGTGCCGATCCACATACCGCCCTGGCTGGTGCCGATCAGATGTTCGATACGGTGACGCATTTCCGCCGCCGCCTTGTTGGTGAAGGTCACCGCCATAATCGAATACGGCGAGCAGTTTTCCACCGACAGCAGCCAGGCGATGCGATGCACCAGCACCCGCGTCTTGCCGCTGCCCGCACCGGCCAGAACCAACAGGTTGCTGCGCGGCGCCGCCACGGCTTCACGTTGTTTTTCATTCAGGCTGTCGAGCAGATCGGAGACGTCCATAGGCACCACTAATGGTTAAGGGAAAACCCGCCGGCGGCGGATTTTCACTGGAAATTTATACAGAGTTCTGGCAGGGATTATAACAATGCTGTCAGCGATGCCAACTGCGAAATCTCAATATGCGGCAGCAGGCGGCTGTCGGCGGCCTGCATCAAATCGCGTTGCCGATCGTTGATCCAACAGGCCTGCAGCCCCGCGCGCAGCGCGCCGGCCACATCGGTGGTCAGATCGTCGCCCACGTGCAGGATCTGTTCAGGCGCCACGCCCAGGCGCTCGACGGCCAAGTGATACATGTCCTGATACGGCTTGGCGCGCCCATCCGGCCCGGAGCGCAACACAAACTGGAAGTAACCATCCAGGCCGCACTGCGCCGGATCGGCGTTGCCGTTGGTGATCGCCACCAGCGGATAGCGTGCGGCCAGCGCCTTCAGCGTGGCATGGGTTGCTTCCGGCACCTCAATGCGGCTGCGCCACAGCGCGAAGTTTTGCATCGCCGCATCGGCCCCGATCGCGGCTTCGGCGTCGCGCAACCCCTGCTGGCTCAACGCCAGATGAATGGCACGCCAGCGCCACTGGGTGACGTCATGGTAGATCTCCGGATCCTGCTCACGCAGCTCCTGGCGCAGGCGGTGAAAATCCGCCGACTGGAAACTGCTCAGGCCGGGATGATAGCTTTGCAGGAAGGCCACCGACTGTTGTTCGGTCTGCCTGATCACCGGACGGTTGTCATACAGCGTGTCGTCCAGATCAAAAGTCAGCGCCGCCAGCGGGCGCAGCGGGCGATAAAAATGCATCAGGATTTCCCCCGTTTGGCGCGCGGATGCGCGGCATCGTACACGTTCGCCAGATGTTGAAAGTCGAGGTGGGTATAAATTTGCGTAGTGGTCAGGTTGGCGTGACCGAGCAGCTCCTGCACCGCGCGCAGATCGCCGCTGGATTCCAGCATGTGGGTGGCAAAGGAGTGGCGCAGCTTGTGCGGATGGATATGGCTGTTGACGCCCTGCTTCACGCCCCATTCGGCGAAGCGCTTTTGCACGTTACGCGTCGAGATGCGCCGCCCCTGATTGGACAGAAACATGGCGTCGTCCTCCGGCCCGAACAGCTCGCGCATCGCCAGCCAATGCTCCAACCAGGTGACGGCGGTGCGCCCGATCGGCAATTTGCGCTCTTTACTGCCTTTCCCCATCACCCACACCTCGCCGGCCGCCATATCGACATGACGACAGTCCAGCCCCACCAGCTCGGAGAGGCGCAAACCGGCGCCGTACATCACTTCCAGCATGGCGCGATCGCGCACCGCCAGCGGATCGTTGAGATCGATCTCCAGCAGTTGGTTCATTTCATCAACGTCGATGTTCTTCGGCAGATGACGGCCGCTGCGCGGCGTGCGGATGCCTTTGGCGGGATTGGCGGGCAGCACGCCCTGGCTCACCAGCCAGTCGAGGAAGCTGCGCAGCGAAGAGAGCCGCAGCGCCAGGCTGGAGGATTGCAGACCGGCGCGTTTGCTGCGCGCCGCCAGCATGCGCACCCGGGCGGCGTCCAGTGCCGTCCATTCGGTGACGCCGATCTCCTGCGCCAGACGCATCAGCGCCGCCAGCTGGCGTGAATAGCTGAGCTGCGTCAGCGGGCTGAGCTGCCGTTCCACCTTCAAATAACGCAGAAAAGCGTCCACCGGCTGCTGCAGGCTGGGCGCAATCGGCGTCATGCGCGTTCGATCCAGCGTTCCAGCAGCTCCGGCAGCATACGCGCCAGTTGATTGAGCATCACCGTGCCCATGCCCTGCTGATAGTGTTGCGTATCGCGGCTGCTGAAGATCACCATGCCCAGTTCGTTGTCGTCGCCCAGCATCGACAGCGCCACCGAGCCAATCTGGCCGATCTGTTTGGCCTGCGGCAGCAGCAACAGCAGTTCGGGGCCGTTCAGGCCACCCAGGTAGTGTTGCTCGCTGCCCAGCCGCTGAATGCGGAACGGCTCGAACGCCGAACGCGTCAGCGCCAGGTGGGTGAAGTCGGAAGGCGCGCCGATATTCCAGCGATCGGCGAACAGGCGCACCGTGGCGCCGGCCAAACCGAAGCCGCGCGCCCAGCGTTGCAGCCGGTTTAGCATATCCTGCAGGTTATCGGCGGTAGCCAGATCGGCCTGCAAATGCAGCAACCTGGCGAACAGCCCTTCGTTGGCGCTGGCCTGCTCCATCAACAGCGTGATCTCTTCTTCCAGCCGTTCGATGTGATTGCGCTGGCGGGCCAGATGCCACTCCACCAGCGAAACGGTGCCGCGCACTGGATGAGGCACGCGCATCTGTTCAACCTGGCGCGCGTTGCGCATAAAGAAATCCGGGTTCTGCAGCAGGTACTGCATCACGGTGTCGTCATCCAGCGCCAGGCCGGCGACGCTCTGTTCTTCTACGCTCTTCATAGATGAATAAATCCGTCATAGACATGGGTTGCCGGGCCGGTCATAAACAGCGGGTTGCCCGGCCCTTTCCAGCGAATATGCAGGCTGCCGCCCGGCAGTTCTACATGTACCTCTTCTGACAGCAACTCCTGTTGGATCCCCACCGCCACCGCCGCACAGGCGCCGCTGCCGCAGGCCTGCGTTTCACCGGCGCCGCGCTCATAAACGCGCAGCTTGATGTGATCGCGGCTGACCACCTGCATAAAGCCGATGTTGGCCCGTTCCGGGAAGCGTTCATGCCCCTCCAGCACCGGCCCGAGCAGCTCCACCTTGGCGGTTTTTACATCATCCACCTGCAAAACACAATGCGGGTTGCCCATCGACACCACGCCGCACAACACGGTCTGTTCCGCCGCGCGCATGATGTAGGTCTTTTCGGCTCTGGCGGCGCGGAACGGCACCGCCTGCGGATCGAAATTCGGCTCGCCCATATTCACGCACACCAGATCGTCGTCGGTGACGCTGAGCACCATGCGCCCGGTTTGGGTGCTGACGCGAATGTCGCGTTTGTTGGTCAACCCTTTCAGCCGCACAAAGCGCGCGAAACAGCGCGCGCCGTTGCCGCACTGCGCCACTTCGCTGCCGTCGGCGTTGAAAATCCGGTAGTGAAAATCCAGCTCGGGATCGTAAGGCGGTTCTACCACCAGCATCTGGTCAAAGCCGACGCCCAGGTGCCGATCGGCCAGCCGGCGGATCAGCTCAGGTGAAAAATAGACATTCTGTGTAACGGCATCGACCACCATAAAGTCGTTGCCCAGACCGTGCATTTTGGAGAACTGCATATCATACTCCGCTATCTGGACGCGCTATCCGTCTTGATTTTGCGGCGGCATTCGCCACCGCAAACAGGGTGTTACTGGTCGACCATCGACGGTTTTTGCTGAGAGCCAGACTGCTCCTGCTGGTTCTTTTGCACCTGATCGCCCGTTTGCACCGGCGGCTTGGCCGGTTTTTGGCCGGCGGAGTCGGCAGGTGGGAAGTAAAGCGGGCCCTTCAGACCACAGCCGGCGAGGCCGGTAAGCAGAACTGCCATCAGCGCATAGCGTAGTTGTTTTTTCATTTGCATTAATGCCTGTAATTCATGCGTCCAAGGTCTCTATAATCGCAGGTGGATCATGAAAAGCAATAGGAATTGAATATGAACGACAGCGAGTTTCATCAGTTGGCCGACCAGCTGATGCTGAATATTGAAGAGACACTGGACGATTTTGACGGCGATGCGGATATCGATTACGAAACCAATGGCGGCGTGATGACGCTGAGCTTCGAAAACGGCACCAAAATCGTCATCAACCGCCAGGAGCCGCTGCACCAGGTGTGGCTCGCCACCAAGGCCGGCGGTTACCACTTCAACTACCGCGACGGCGTTTGGCTATGCGATCGCAGTGGGCAGCCGTTTTATCAGCTGCTCAGCGAAGCGGCCAGCGCGCAGGCCGGCGAGGAATTGCGTTTTTCCTGAGGCAGTACAGGGCTCGGCCACCGAGCCCTTGCAGCGTCAATGCAGCTGGAACTGCTGCTTCAGCGGCTGAGGAGCGCCGTCGGCCACCGTCACGCACAGGCTGGACAGCACGTTGCTGCGGAACGGGATCACCTGTGTGCGCCCGTCGAGCTGTACGATCTGATAGAACTGCGGCAGGTTGAAGTTGATGAAGCTGGAGCCGTAGGTGAAGCGATCGTGCGAAGATGAATAGAAGCGGCTGACGTCGCGCACCAGCTCCTCTTTACTGCCCTCGCAGTGGTGATACACCTCCACCCGATTCGACTCGTCCAGAATATAGATGTTGAAGCCCTTGTCGTCCGAGGTGTCTTCGAAGAAGAACTGGATGATCCCCTCGCTGGCGAAGCCGTCCACCACCGGCGGCAGATGCACCTGATCGGTTTCCACCTTGATAGACAGGCCGTGTAACTTGTTGTTGGAGATGGCGCCGTAGAACTCCACCGCATTCTCCAACTTTTGCACCGACACGCTCAGGCGCTCGAAGAACAGCCCCCAGGTCTGCCCGGCAACGCGCACTGCCTTGAAGCGGCCGGGTTCCAGGCGGGTGCTGGACAGGCGCAGCTCGATGCATTCCGACACCAGCTGCTGAATGCGGGTGCGGATCAGGCCGCGCAGGTGCTGGCTGTAGCAGAACACTTCCACCGACTCCGGCGGCGCGGCGTCCTGGTGCATTTTGCCGAGAATGGTCTTCAGCGCCTCCAGTACCGACTGCTCGCCGCTGAAATGCAGGGTGCGCACTTCGTTCCAGGAATTGCGGTACAGCAGATCGATGCTGCCCACCAGGCACTGCTGCTGCTGGCCGAAGCTGAACACGTCCAGCTTGCGGAAATCGAAGTGCACCACCTGATTGCGGAAGGCGGCGGTCGGATCGTTTTCCAGATTGACGATGATCGCCAGATGGCGAATCTCGCACGGACTGTACAGCGCTTTCGGCGTCGGCGCCGGCAGGCGCAGCGGGAAGTGATGAGAAACGTCGGCCACCAGCTCCTGCAGCTTGGCGGTATCACACAGGTTGCCGCTCTTGATGTGCAGGCGAGTCTGCGGCGTCAGCAGGCCGTTGAAGTAGGCCCAGGCCACCAGCTTGTTCAGGTAACGGTTATATTCCAGCGGCTGATGGCTGACGATCGAATCCATGGCCGGTGCCTGGTTATACAGGTACCAGCCGGTACGGTTGGCGCGGCCAACCGGCACGTGAATAAAGGTTAAATCGTTTTCCGACAGGTCCGGCGAAATCTGCGGGTTCACCAGCGTCACCTTGCCGGGCAGCGCTTCGAACGCCGCGTACAGTTTGCGGGTCAGTACGCCGATATCCTGCGGGCTGGCGCTGACGCTGAGGTTGTTGCGGCGGGCGAAACGGATCAGGTTACGGTAGCTCTGCATCATGGCGTCGAGCAGTTCGTTATGCGCTTCGCGTACCCGCTCGATTTTCCAGTTGGCGCGGTTGTCCAGCATAGCCAGACGCTCTTCGCTCCAGCCCCACTCGCTGACTAATTGGCTGAGGATTTCGCGCCGCCAGCCGACGCAAGCCTTGGCCAGCGACAGCTTTTCGCACACTTTCAGGTAGAAACAGCGGCGGGCCAGATCGAGACGGGTGGTGTCGTTGATGTCGGTCAGGTAGCGGGTCACACGCTCGAGCATCATGCAATAGGCATCGAGCCCGAAGCTGACGATCTCGCCCTGATGCAGGCGGTGTTTGATGTCCGTCGCCAGCAGCTGGGTATTGGGGTATTCCCAGGAATAGGCTTCCAGCAGCAGGGTCTTCAGCACCGCCTTGTAAGGCGAATCGATGCTCTTGTACAGCTGCCACAGGCTGGCGCCGAAGTACTCTTCCGCCGACAGCGAACTCAGGCCGCCGAGATCCAGCCACTCGTTCGGCGTCAGCGCGCCCTGCGCGTACAGCGACAGCACGTATTCATCGTAGTGCGCTTCTTCTTCGCCCGGCACCATGTTCCACAGGATGCGTTTGCCGGCCAGGCGCACCGCGGTGCGGTAAAATTCGTCCAGCAACAGGATGTGCTGCGTCGAACCGCAGTCTTCGCCGCCCAGGCTGCCGCTTTCATTATGGCGGAAGCGGTTTTCGTCGATCAGGAAGAAGCTGACTTCCACCCCCATCGAGGCGGCCCACTTCTCAAGCAGGCTGCATTTTTGCTGCAGGCGGGTGCGTTCTTCGTTGTCCAGCCAGGACTGGTGGCAGACCCAGATATCGAGATCCGAGCTGCAGCTTTGGCCGATAGACGAGGTGCTGCCCATCGAATAGAGACCGGTGATCGGCAGCTCGCCGATGGCCGGTTTGTCAAACGGGCTGCCCCATTTGTCTTCTAGATCGTTCAGATAATCTTGTTGGGTTTCATCAGGCGTGTAGAGGCAAATGCCGTGGGGAACGTTACCGTTCAGGTAACCCGGCATCAGCGGGTGATGATGGTGCAATAAGGTAGGCAGCAGACTGTATACCCGTTGAAACGCGGGCTTCATAGCCGCCAGGGCGCGATCGACACGTAGCTGATTGATCGCATCCAGTCTCTGCTTCAATGTCTCGATGTAGAGGTACAAGACGTCTCGCCTGATTATCCCGGTGTTTAGAAAAAAACCCGTATTCCATAAGCGCCGTTAGTGTAAGAAGAATATTTGGCGACTTATTGCTGGAAACGTGATCAATTTAACACCTTGCTGATTGACCGTAAAGGAGGTAACGCTTCACAATTATTGTAGCGCTTCCCTAAACGATTTACCCGCAGTGTTAACTGCCCCAAAACACATCACACGTCCCTTTGATTCCGTTGTCCTTTTTCCGCCTCCGGCTTCTTGCACTGACAGTATTGGCTCTCAGTGGTAGGATGGATGGCGAAATATAAAAACGGTAACAAGCATGTTAGACAAAATTATTCGAATTGCCACCCGACAAAGCCCGCTTGCGCTTTGGCAAGCACATTATGTGCAGCAACGTCTGATGGCCTGCCATCCCGGCCTGCAGGTCGAGTTGGTGCCGATGGTGACGCGCGGCGACGTTATTCTGGATACGCCGTTGGCGAAAGTCGGCGGTAAGGGCCTGTTTGTTAAAGAACTCGAACTGGCGCTGCTGGAAGGCCGCGCCGACATTGCCGTGCACTCGATGAAAGACGTGCCGGTTGATTTCCCTGCCGGCCTGGGTTTGACCACCATTTGCGAACGCGAAGATCCGCGCGACGCTTTTGTTTCCAACCGCTTCGCCTCGCTCGATCAACTGCCGCAGGGCAGCGTGGTCGGCACCTCCAGCCTGCGCCGCCAGTGCCAGCTGCGTGAACGCCGCCCGGATCTTATCGTGCGCGACCTGCGTGGCAACGTCGGCACCCGTCTGGCCAAGCTGGACAACGGCGACTACGACGCGATTATTCTGGCAGTGGCCGGCCTGAAGCGCCTGGGGCTGGAACAACGTATCCGCAGCCCGCTGAGCGCCGAAGAGTGCCTGCCGGCGGTCGGTCAGGGTGCGGTCGGCATTGAATGCCGCCTCGACGACAGCGTCACCCGCGCGCTGCTGACGCCACTGAACCATGCCGCCACCGAAACCCGCGTCCGCGCCGAGCGGGCGATGAACACCCGCCTGGAAGGCGGTTGCCAGGTACCGATCGGCAGCTATGCCGAACTGGATGGCGACAGCCTGTGGCTGCGCGCTCTGGTCGGCGCCCCGGACGGCAGCCAGATGGTGCGCGGCGAACGCCGCGGCCCGGCCGCCGAGGCCGAACGGATGGGCGTTGAGTTGGCGGAAGAGTTGCTGGCGCGCGGCGCGCGCGAGATCCTGCGTGAGGTTTATCAGGGAAATCCGCCGGCATGACGATCCTGGTAACCCGCCCATCGCCTTCGGGAGAGCTGTTGGTGAGCCGGCTGCGCGCACTCGGCCGGGTTGCCTATCATGCACCACTGATCGACTTCGCCCCCGGCGGCGATCTGCCGAAGCTGCCGCAGGCGTTACAGCAGTTGCGCGCCGGCGATCTGGTGTTCGTGCTGTCGCAGCATGCGGTGAGCTATGCCGATTCGGTCATCGGCCGCGCCGGGCTGACCTGGCCCGTTAACCCGACCTATTACGCCATCGGCCGCACCACCGGGCTGGCGCTGCACCGCATCAGCAGTTTGCCGGTGGAATACCCGCGCGAGCGCGAGATCAGCGAAACGCTGCTGCTGCTGCCGGCGCTGCAAAAGCTGGCAGGCAAACGCGCGCTGATTTTGCGCGGCAACGGCGGCCGCGAACTGTTGGGGTCGACGCTGAGCGAGCGCGGCGCCGACGTCAGCTATTATGAATGCTATCAACGCAGCCCGGTGCACTACGACGGCAGCGAGCAGAGCGCCCACTGGCAGCGTGCCGGCGTGGATACGCTGGTGGTGACCAGCGGTGAAATGTTACAACAGCTCTATACTTTAGTTCCTGATTACTATCGTTCTTCATGGCTGCTGCGTTGCCGCCTGGTAGTAGTGAGCGAACGCCTGGCTACCCTCGCCCAGGACTTGGGCTGGCGTACGATTCGGGTAGCTGACAACGCCGATAATGACGCGCTGATCCGCGCGCTACAATAATCTGACTATGGGATGTGCCACTATGACGGAACAAAATACCCCATCCGCACCGGTTGAAGAGCCAGCCACCGCGGTTGAGAGCTCCCAGCAGCCAGCCGCTGCCAGCCGCAAAGGAAAAAACACCGGCCCGGTGCTCGGCGCGATCGCCATCGTGCTGGTCATTGCCCTCGGCGCGGGCGGCTATTACCACACGCATAAACAGGCGCAACAGTTGATCGCCGCCAATCAGGCGCTGCAGCAACAGCTCGAAGGCGTGAAGCAGAGCCAACAACAGGAAAGAAACGCGCTGGAAGGCCTGCTGCAACAACAGGGTAAAACCCTGGACGCCGCCGATCGCGAACAGGCGAACCTGGCGCGCCAGCTTGGCGAACTGCAGCAAAAAGTGGCGATCATCTCCGGCAGCGACGCCAAAACCTGGCTGCTGGCGCAGGCCGACTTCCTGGTGAAAATGGCCGGTCGCAAACTGTGGAGCGATCAGGACGTGACCAGCGCCGCTGCGCTGCTGAAAAGCGCCGATGCCAGCCTGGCGGACATGAACGATCCGAGCCTGCTCGACGTGCGCCGCGCCATTACCGAAGACATCAGCACGCTTTCTACGCTGACCCAGGTCGATTACGACGGCATCATCCTCAAGGTCAATCAGCTGTCCAATCAGGTGGATAACCTGCGTCTGGCGGACAACGACACCGATGAAGCGCCGATGGATCAAAACAGCAGCGAGCTCTCCAGCTCGATCGGCGAATGGCGGCAGAACCTGGCCAAGAGCTGGCGCAATTTCATGGCCGATTTCATCACCATCCGCCGCCGCGACACCAGCGCCGAACCGCTGCTGGCACCGAACCAGGATATCTACCTGCGCGAGAACATCCGTTCGCGCCTGCTGGTGGCCGCGCAGGCCATCCCGCGCCACCAGAACGAGACCTACAAGCAGTCGCTGGAAACCGTCTCCACTTGGGTGCGTGCCTATTTCGACACCACCGACCCGGCGACCAAGGCCTTCCTTGAAGAACTGGATAGCCTGAGCCAACAGTCGATCTCGATGGACGTGCCGGATCAGCTGAAAAGCCAGCCGCTGCTGGAAAAAGTGATGCAGACCCGGGTGCGCAACCTGATGACCCAGTCCCCTGTCGCTCACCAGGAGGGTTAAGCCATGTTACGCGTGCTATTTCTGTTTCTGGTGGTGATCGCCAGCGTGGTGCTCGGGCCGATGCTGGCCGGGCATCAGGGCTATGTGCTGATCCAGACCGACAACTACAATATTGAAACCAGCGTCACCGGCCTGGTGATTATGCTGGTGTTGCTGTTCGTGCTGCTGCTGGCGATCGAGTGGATCCTGCGCCGTATCTTCCGTACCGGCGCCCGCACACGCGGTTGGTTTATCGGCCGCAAGCGCACCCGCGCGCGCCAGCAGACCAAAGCCGCGCTGATCAAACTGGCGGAAGGCGACTACAAGCAGGTTGAGAAACTGCTGACGCGCAACGCCGACCACGCCGAACAGCCGGTGGTAAACTACCTGCTGGCTGCCGAGGCCGCGCAGCAACGCGGCGACGGCTTCCGCACCAACCAATATCTGGAGCGCGCCGCCGAAGCTGCCGACACCGATCAGCTGCCGGTGGATATTACTCGCGTGCGCATCCAGCTGGCGCAGGGCGAGAATCACGCCGCGCGCCACGGCGTCGATCGCCTGCTGAACCAGGCACCGCGTCATCCGGAAGTGCTGCGCCTGGCGGAACACGCCTATCTGCGCACCGGCGCCTACGCGTCGCTGCTGGAAGTGCTGCCGTCGATGCGTAAAATCGAACTGCACAGCGAGGAGCAACTGCAGGCATTGCAGCAACAGGCCTACATCGGGCTGATGAATCAGGCAATGGCGGACGAAGGCAGCGAAGGCCTGAAGCGCTGGTGGAAAGATCAGAGCCGCAAGACGCGTCACGAAGTGCCGCTGCAAATCGCGATGGTGGAACACCTGATCGAATGCAACGATCACCAACTCGCGCAGGAGATTGTGCTCGACAGCCTGAAGCGCCAATACGACGAGCGCCTGGTGCTGTTGTTGCCGCGGCTGAAGTCCGGCAACCCCGAGCAGCTGGAAAGAGCGTTGCGTCAGCAGATGAAACAGCACGGCGCAACGCCGCTGTTGAACAGTACGCTGGGGCAGCTGCTGATGAAGCATGGCGAATGGCAGCAGGCGGCCGACGCCTTCCGTGAAGCGCTGAAACAGCGCCCGGACGCCTACGATTACGCCTGGTTGGCCGATACGCTGGAGAAACTGCATCGCTCGGATGAGGCGGCGCAGATGCGGCGTGAAGGGCTGATGTTGACGCTGAAACAGAACGGCGGCGAATAACGCCTTGCCCGGTTGAGAAAAGCGCGGCCTCGAGGCCGCGCTTTTTTTTTGCCCGCCGGCTGGCTGAAGCGCAAAAAAAAAACACTTGCCGCAGTGGCAAGTGTATAAGAAGCAATCAGGTCTAGGACAACAGGGGCGGTGCCTCACTCAACGTTCTGCCCTGAGCGTGATGACGGGTTAGTCATCGTTCTCGTGGGCGATAGGCACCCTAAATCGGCTCTGCGTCATTCCCAGGGTTTATGAGGCCTAAGGCGAACATAAGAAATGGAATGAGCATCTACGCTAGAGATATTGCACTTGGCGTGCCAACTTTCAATTTCATGACCACCACCGTCAAAATATTTTTCAACAACTTGAAAAATATAAGTTTTTAATCATCACCGTGCTTTTCCTGTTGTTTGCCGCTGCCCATAGCCACCTGCGGCTACCGTTCCGGACATGTCGCCGCAAAACGACGACTTAAGCCAAAGCCATTTTTATTATTTAAAATCAATGCGTTATTTGTCTCAAACTGACGACAATGTCAGATAGCGCTGTCGCTGAAAACCAACACGCTCGCCAACGCATGAAAATGCCAGCGCCAGATACGCAAAAGCCCGCGCAGTGCTGCACGGGCTTGTCGATGTTCGCTTCACTTCGCGAGGCTCGAACCTCCTGCGGAGGTGCTCATCCTCTTAAACTGCAGGCGTAAAAAAACCGACTTGCGTCGGTTCTTTTTGAAAGTGGTCGGCGAGAGAGGATTCGAACCTCCGACCCACTGGTCCCAAACCAGTTGCGCTACCAAGCTGCGCTACTCGCCGATTTGTGTTGCTCATACTACTCGATTTATCAGACCGTTGTCCATATAAATCGTATATTTATCAGATATTTTGCGTGGTGCGAAGAGAGGGACTTGAACCCTCACGTCCGTAAGAACACTAACACCTGAAGCTAGCGCGTCTACCAATTCCGCCACCTTCGCACTGTCACAAAATACTGCTAAATCTTCACTTCCCTAGGAAGTGGGGTGGCTAATGGGACTCGAACCCACGACAACTGGAATCACAATCCAGGGCTCTACCAACTGAGCTATAGCCACCATTACTACTTCTTACTCACGATGTTACCACCGCAGCTCCTGCGCACAAACTTAATGGCGCGCCCGACAGGATTCGAACCTGAGACCTCTGCCTCCGGAGGGCAGCGCTCTATCCAGCTGAGCTACGGGCGCGTAGCGCCGTTGCGGGAGGGGATACTACGGATTTACGCCAATTCTGTCTAGTGCTTTTTCGCAGAAATGTTGCGTTTGATTACGCTTTGCTCACTCCCGCGCAGAAAAGCGCTCTCCGTAGCCCCTTTTCACCGTTTACTGCCGCTTTTCCACCCGATTTTCAGCCGGATGATGTTTCTTGTGCATACCGAAAGCGAAGTAGCACAGGCTGACGCCCGCTAAGAAAATCGCCCCAACCAGCAGGGAAATCCGCGTATCCGGGTTAATTCCCATGCCGACCAGCACGCAAACCAGAAAAGCGATAGTCAGATAGTTCACATACGGGAACATGATCGACTTAAAGCTGTGGGTTTTGATCGCTTCCTTATGGGCACGGCGGAAATAGAGCTGGCTGATCAGCACCACGAACCACGGCACCATACCCGGCAGCACGCTGGCGCTGTAGACATAGACGAACACCTGCTCCGGATTAGGAATGATGTAGTTCAGCGCGGAGCCCACCAACAGGCAGCCAATGGTGACGGCGATGCAGTTCACCGGCACGCCGCTGGCGGAAAGCTTGGTCAGCGCCGCCGGCAGTTGGCGATTCTTGGCCAGCGCATACAGCATACGGCCACCGCTGTACATGCCGCTGTTACAGCCTGAGAGCGCAGCGGTCAACACCACGAAGTTGATGATACCGGCGGCGGCGACAATGCCGATCTTGGCGAAGGTCAGCACAAACGGGCTGCCGGTGGTGCCGATGCCGTTCCACGGGAAGATGGTGACGATGACGAAGATCGCGCCAACATAGAAGATCAGGATGCGCCACAGGATATTGTTGATCGCGCGCTTCAGCGTGACCTGCGGGTTCTTGGCCTCACCGGCGGTGATGCCCACCAGCTCAACCCCCTGGTAGGACGCCACCACAATGCACAGCGCGAACAGGAAACCTTTCCAGCCACCGGCAAAGAAGCCGCCGTGCGCCGTCAAATTGGCAAAGCCGATCGGTTCACCGCCGTTGCCAAAGCCGAAGAAGATCACCCCCAGCCCCACCAGAATCATCACGATGATGGTGGTGACTTTGATCATGGCGAACCAGAACTCCAGCTCACCGTACAGGCGCACCGCCGCGAGGTTGGCCAGCGCCACCATCGCCACGGCGATCAGCGCCGGCACCCACTGCGGTATTTCCGGGAACCAGAACTGGACATATACCCCGATGGCGGTGATTTCCGAAATGCCGACGGCAATCCACATAAACCAGTAACCCCAGGCGGTCAGGTAACCGAAATAGGGATTCATGTACTTGTGCGCATAAACGGCAAACGAGCCCGCAACCGGCTCGAGGAATAACATCTCCCCCATCGAGCGCATAATGAAGAACACGAACAGCCCGGCGATAATGTAAGCCAGCAGCACCGACGGCCCCGCCCACTTCAGCGTACTTGCCGAACCCATGAACAGGCCGACACCGATGGTGCCCCCCAGAGCGATAAGCTCGATGTGCCGGGCCTCAAGGCCCCGGTGTAGCCCTTGCGGTTTCTCTTTGTGTGCCATAAATCCTCAATAATTTTTCTCGGGTTGTGTTTGCCTGCCGGCCGCTGCCGGTCGTTATTGTCGTTATTAAAAGAATAAATCATCCCCTGCCGATCGGGTTGGCAGCAACGGGTAGTCGGAGCGAAGTTACCGTGAGAAGAACATCGTTCAGCGCTGTCGCATCAGGCTTCAGCGGCCAGGGATAATTTCCGGGCGGTATCGTTTCGCATTTCGCCGCTATAAGCAAACCGCAATTTAAAACTTTATGGAATAAATGCGACGACGTTTAGGGCCGGGGGTTATAGATATGCGGGAGAAATACACAAAAGCAGATTATTGGTACAGCAGACCGGGGAGGAACAGCACTTTCCGCCCCGGATGAGGGGTTACATCTTGCCGCTGTAGTAGTAGCCGACAAACTTCAACAGTTTCAACTGCCGGCCGATACGGCTGGGCTGGCTGAGCAGGCGGTAGAGCCACTCCAGACCGAGGTTCTGCCACACCTTGGGCGCCCGCTTCACGTGGCCGGTGAACACGTCGTAGGTGCCCCCCACGCCCATATACAGCGCCTGCGGATGCACCTTGCGGCAGTCGCGCATCAGGATCTCCTGTTTCGGCGATCCCATCGCCACCGTCACAATGGCGGCACCGCTGGCGCGAATGCGCTCGAACAGCGCCTGTCGCTGCTCCGGCGTGAAATAGCCGTCCTGGCTGCCCACCAGATTGACGTTCCACTGGCTGCGCAGCTTCTGCTCGGTTTCCGCCAAGACCTCCGACTTGCCGCCGACCAGGAAGACCGGCGTGCCTTCACGGCCGGCCCGCTGCATCAAAGCTTCCCACAGATCGGCGCCCGCGACGCGCGAAACGTCTGCCGCCGGGTATTTGCGGCGAATCGAGCGCACCATGCTGATGCCGTCGGCGTACTTATATTCCGCTTCGTCCAGCAACGCGTGCAGCGCCTGATCCTCTTCAGCCTTCAGGATCTTTTCCGCGTTCATGGCCACCAGCGTGCCCCGTTTTACCCGGCCGCCGTCGAACAGAAAGTCCATGCAGTGCGCCATATCGCGAAAGCCCCACAGGCTGAAACCGCGCAGCTCATACTGCGGCACCGAAATCTTTGCTTCCATCGTCGTCATTACCCTTACAAAAGACCGTTCGCCCGCGGGGGCGTCAGCGCTCGGGCGCGCGTCACCCTGGCTTTGATCAGCCCGGCGGTATCGAACAACCAATACAGCAACTTCGCCAGCACCAGACAGGCGCCGAAAATAATGCAGAAGAACACCACGCGCGACACGAACGAGTCTACCCCTTCACGCGCCAACACGATCATATTGAACACCGCGCCGAAGCAGAATCCTTGCAGGATAGCCGCCTTATAGCGGTTCGGTTCGGTTTTGCCCAGCTCGTACAGCCAGTCGAACCATTTGATGATCATGCCCACCAGAATCGCGCCGAGCGGGATAAACAGCGCGCCACCCATCACCACCAGCGAACCGATCAGCGTCGGTGAAATCGCCAGCCCGGAGTGGTTGTTCAGCACTTCCCAGGTAAAATAGTTGGCCGAGTTCAGCACTACGTCCGGCCGGCCCGGCCACAACCAGGTTGGGATAAAGACGTAAAAATCACGCACGATCGGCGCCAGCCCCTGGAAATCGATCTTGTCGTAATTTTGCAGCAGCAGCGCCAGGTTTTCCCACGGCGAGAAGGTATCGCGGGTCAGGTAGAGGAAGGTATAAAACGCTTCCGCGCCGCTGACGTCCAGGCTATAACGCTTCAACGCCAGCCAGAACATGCCGACCACGCCGAAAACGCCCGCCGCCGCCAGCATCCACAGCGTGATCCAACCCCGCACAATGCCGATAAACAGGAACAGCGCGAAGGCAATAATGATGTTGGCGCGGGTGCCGCCGACGATCACGTAGGTCAGAATGCCGAACGCCACCGTCGCCACCAGGAACAAGAACCAGGCACGCAGATCCTGCCGCAGGAAATAGACCACCAGCATCGCCGGAATGAAGAAATAGAAGAACCGCTTGAGCGCCACGCCGGAAACGTCGCTGGAGAAGATCTGGCTGTAGGAATTAAGCTTGAACAGCAGGAAACCGTTCTGCATGAAGAAGATCCCCACGGTGCCGATCGCCACCAGCGCCAGCAGCACCCAGGTAATATGGGTCTCCACCCGATTCATGGTGAACAACGCCGCACGCGGCTGGGTGCGCCGCTTGCGCAGCCGGGTCTTGTATGTGACGTAATAGATGGCGTAAAACGCCGTCGCCGACAGCAGGGCGTACAGCAGAAACTCCACCGGCACCACCTCGACGTCGAACTGAAACACCAGCAGGCAGGTCAGCGGGAAACCGAAGTAGAACGTCAGCAAATACAACAGCGAGAAGAAGACGTTGAAGTTAAAGCGCACGCGCCGAAACTCCTGGTAGGTCAGCGTCAGAATAAACGTCAGGCTGACCAGATAAACGACGAGCAGACCGCCGAATTGCGCCAACGTCATGCGTGTTCTCCCGCCGCCAACGCCAGCGCTTGCCGCCAGCCGTCGACATAATTCGGATTGAAGAAGGCGATCGCCTGCTTATCCACCGCCGCCAGCTGACGCTGCGCTTCACGCACCACCGCCTCGTCCAGCGAATCGCCGTAGAACAGCACCGGCAGGCGCTGCTCCGCCAAATCCTGCCAGAACGGGTTTTGCCGGCTGAGCACGAAAGGCACGCCGAACTGAATCAGCAGGCACAGGGTGCCGATCCCCTGTTGGCGGTTAAAGATGAAATAGCCGAGATCGCAAGCGCGCAGAATATTGAGATAGTCCTCAAACGCCACCTGCTGTGTGAGCAGCTGCAGGTTTTTCTCGCCGAACAGCGGCAACCCGGCAGCGCGCACCTGCTCAATGTAAGCGTCGTTGTTGGCCGGGTAGCCCATCGGCAGGATCACGCGCACGTCGGCGCCGAACTGCTGATGAATCGCCCGCAGCGCTTCGATATGCCGATTGCTGCGGTCGCCGGAGTTGCCCACCAAAATGGTCATCGGCCCGGCCAGGCTTTTTTCGACGCGCACGTCGGTCAGCGCCGGATCCATCCGGGTCGGGAAGTACAGCAGCGAGGCCGGTACCCGCGCATGACGCTGCTGGTAATGAATCACGTCGCCGCGGGTGGCGAATACGTTGCCCACCCGCCCCTGTGCAATGCGGCGCAGCAGGTAAAACAGCCGGAATTTCCAGCTGGTGGCGTCTTCATACAGATCGGCGCCCCAAATATGCCAACTGACCTGACGCGCCTGGATCTTGCCGCTCAGCATCGCCAGCCACAGCCCCGGATTGAACTGGCCGTGCAGGAAGAAACGCGCACTGCGATCGGCCTGAGCGCGGGCGATCACCGCCGCCGCCAACCCCTTTTTGTCTGCGTAAGGCTCAATGTCCAGGGCAGGGAAATCCCCCAGCGCCGCCACATCCTTGGCCGCCACCATAAAATGCCGCGTCTGTTCAGCCGGCAGGCCCGGCGCCAGCACGTCGTTGAAGAAGCGCAGCACCGTCTGGTTATGATGCGGGATATCGGATCCCAGAACGTGAATCAGTGTGGTCATACTCGTCTACGATAAATAAGAAATACGCAGCTACAGAGCGTGAAATACACGATGTAGGTTGCCATATAGGCCTGAGCCGCCCCCAGCGCGCCATGCTGCGGGATCAGCCAGTGCGAGAACAGCGTCAGCAGCAGAAACTGGCTGACTTCCGTCAGGATGTAAAAGCGCAACGACGCTTTGGCGATCACCAGATAGCCGAACACGTAAGCCCCGACTTTCAGCACATCGCCCACCAGCTGCCAGGCGAACAAATCGCGCATGGCGACGAACTTGTCCGAGAACAACAGCCAAATGGCGAAATCGCGCAGCAGCCAGACCGTCAAGCTCGCCGCCGCCACCGCCGGCAGCACGAACCTCAGCGAACGCACGATCTCCCGCGAGATGGCGCCCTTGTCCGTCAGCCGCGACAACGTCGGCAACAGATAAACGGTGAACGAGGCGGTGATAAACTGCAAATAGGCGTCGGAAATGCTGCTGACGCCCTGCCAGATACCCACCTCATCCCAACCATAATGCGCGGCCAGCAGGTTACGCATCATCACGTAAGCCACCGGCAGCGTCACCGAGGTGATCAACGCCATGATGGTGAACTTGCTGAGGTTGCCGGCCACCAGCTTGTCCCAGCGCGGCGCCAGATAACGCAGCGGCAGCGTTTTACGCCGCCACAGCATCAGCCCGGCCGGCAACACCACCAACGCCGGCACCAGTGCCAGCCCAGCCAGCGCGCCTTCATAGCCGCCCAGCGTAAAGCACAGATAATAGGCCACCACGCCGATCAGGCTACCGCCGATCACCGCCAGCGCATTGCCCATCGCATCGCGATAGCCTTTCAGCACCGCCATGAATAGGTTGGCGTAAGCGATACCCATCTGAATAAAGGCGACGGCGCGCACTACGCCGACATAATCGGCATGGCCGAACAGCCCGATGCTGATCGGCTCGGCGGCGAACAGAAATACCAACGCCAGCAGCGTCGAAAAGCCCAACACGATGCTCGACGCGGTGCCGACCGCCAGGCGCAGACGCTGCGGATCCTGATGGTACTCCGCCACATACTTGGTGATGCCGTTAAAAATGCCCGCACCGGACAGCACGCCCAGCACGGTGATCAACTGACGAAAGTTACCCGCCTGCCCTACGCCGCTGGGGCCGAACGCCACCGCCAACAGCTTCACCACCAGCAACCCCACGCCGATCTTGATCAGCGTGGAGCCGGCGGTCCAAATCGACGCTTTTGCCAACGACATATCAGGCGAAGAAGCTCAGGATGGTATTGATTACCGTACGCTGATTGACATCGGACATGTTGTAGAACAACGGCAACCGCACCAGACGCGCACTTTCCTGACTGGTATAGCGATCCTCGCCGGCAAAGCAGCCGAACTGCTCGCCGGCCGGGCAATCATGCAGCGGAATATAATGGAACACCGCCATAATCTCGGCTTCTTTCAGATAGTCGATAAAGGCCGTGCGCTCTTCAATATCATGCAGCTTGATATAGAACATGTGCGCGTTATGCACACAGTCCGCCGGAATGCTCGGCAGCTCGATGCGGCCTGAGCGGGCTAACGGCAGGAAGCTCTCGTAGTACTTCTGCCACAGCGACAGGCGGCGCTGGTTGATACGTTCCGCCGCTTCCAGCTGCCCCCACAGGTAGGCGGCCTGCAGATCAGACATCAAATAGCTGGAGCCGATGTCGCGCCAGGTGTATTTGTCCACCTGACCGCGGAAGAACTGGCTGCGATTGGTGCCCTTCTCACGGATCACTTCCGCCCGATCGACCAGGGCCGGATCGTTCACCAGGGTCGCGCCGCCTTCACCGCCGGCGGTGTAATTTTTGGTTTCATGGAAACTGAAACAGCCGATATGGCCGATGGTGCCCAATGCCTTGCCCTTGTAGGTAGACATCACGCCCTGCGCGGCGTCTTCCACCACGAACAGGTTATATTTTTTCGCCAGCGCCATGATGGTATCCATCTCGCAGGCGACGCCGGCGTAATGCACCGGCACGATGACGCGGGTTTTATCGGTAATCGCCGCTTCGATTTTGGTTTCATCGATGTTCATGGTGTCCGGACGCAGATCGACGAACACCACCTTGGCGCCGCGCAGCACGAAGGCGTTGGCGGTTGAAACGAAGGTAAAGCTTGGCATGATCACTTCGTCACCCGGCTGAATATCCAGCAAGATGGCGGCCATTTCCAACGACGCGGTGCAGGACGGCGTCAGCAGCACTTTCGCGCTGCCGAAACGCTGTTCCATCCACTGCTGGCAGCGGCGGGTGAAACCGCCGTCGCCGCACAACTTGCCGCTGCTCATCGCAGCCTGCATATAATCCTGTTCAGTGCCAACAACCGGTGGAGAGTTAAATGGAATCATGTCTACCTCTGTATAACCAGTACGCGGTGCTTTCAATCACGGCACCCTGTCGTTGATAGAGTCGTAATGCGGCAATATTGCCGATCTGGGTCGCGACCCGCAGGCGCTGCACACCTTGCTGCCGACACGTTTCTCGGGCGGCCGCCATCAGCCGCCCTCCCACGCCTTTTCCCGCAGCGCCGGGAAACGCTGCCAACAGGCCGATGCGCGCCTCCCGTCCGCCCAGATTGCGCAGGCTGACGAACCCCTCTGGCCGCCCCTGTGCGTCCAGCGCCAACAGGCACTGGTGATCGAAGGTGCCCAGAACGGCTTTTTCAATCCACAAAGCATAAAACCGGCCGCTGTCATCAGCTTGATACCAAGGCGCGCGAAAGCGGCTGACGGTGAACGCCTGAGCCGCCGCTGCGCGCAATGCCGGGATATCGGCTTCGATCGCCAGACGAACCGCCTGCGCGTCGTCGCCTGACTTAGTCACTCGCCCGCTGTCGAGATCCAAGACCAGATCGACCTCGCCCTCAACCAGGCGAAACCCGAAATCGGCCAGGCCATCCGCCAACGCAAGGTGCTGTGCGGGGATCTTGGCTTGCACCAGGGCGTAAGCCGCCAAGTCGGCCTCGGCAAGCGCCGGGGCCGAGGGAGAGAAGCTGAGTTTCGCGCTGTTCAGGGCGAAAAACTCGCTTTCCCACGCCAGGGGCTCAATAGTGGCGTGGACGCGCATGCAGCAGATCCAGCAAATACTTGCCGTAGCCGGTTTTGGACAACGAGTTGGCGGCACGCTTGACGCCAGCATCATCCAACCAGCCGTTACGCCAGGCGATCTCTTCCAGACAGGCGATTTTAAAGCCCTGCCGCTTCTCCACCGTCTGCACGAAGCTGCTGGCCTCCAACAGGCTGTCGTGGGTACCGGTGTCCAACCAGGCAAAGCCACGGCCCAGAAGCTCGACGGTCAGTTCACCGCGCTCCAGATACATCTGGTTGATGCTGGTGATTTCCAGTTCGCCGCGCTCGGAAGGCTTCACCTGTTTGGCGAACTCCACCACCTGGCTATCGTAGAAATACAGACCGGTCACCGCCCAATCAGATTTCGGCTTCTTCGGTTTTTCTTCGATCGACAATGCGCGGAAATTATCGTCAAACTCCACCACGCCGAAGCGCTCTGAATCCATCACCTGATAACCGAACACGGTAGCGCCTTCGGTACGGGCCGCGACGGTTTTTAATTTCGGGCTGAAGGACTGGCCAAAGAAGATGTTATCGCCCAACACCAGGCAGCAAGAATCACCATTGATGAACTCTTCGCCGATCAAAAACGCCTGCGCCAAGCCTTCCGGCTTAGGTTGCGCGGCGTAGCTGAGATTGACGCCGAACTGTTCGCCGTTGCCCAGCAAACGTTCGAAGGACGGCAAATCTTCCGGGGTAGAGATGATCAAGATGTCGCGGATCCCCGCCAGCATCAGTACCGACATAGGGTAATAGATCATCGGCTTATCATAGATAGGCAGCAGTTGCTTGGACACGCCGCGCGTGATCGGATGCAGACGCGTACCTGAACCGCCAGCCAGAATAATACCTTTCATACTTGCTCCCAAATCCGCAGCGCCATCTGAAAAGCACTGCGTTGCATTCAGTCGGACAGCCCCAAACGCTCGCCGGCATAAGAGCCGTCTTGCACTCGACGCCACCAGATTTCGTTTTTCAGGTACCAAACCACGGTTTTGCGAATACCGCTTTCGAACGTTTCTTGCGGCCGCCAACCCAGCTCACGCTCGATCTTGCCGGCGTCGATGGCGTAACGCATATCGTGGCCTGGGCGATCCTTCACGTAAGTGATCAGATCGCGGTACTGCGCCACGCCCTGAGGTTTATTCGGCGCCAGCTCTTCCAACAGATCGCAGATGGTCTGTACCACCTCGATATTCTTGCGCTCATTATGGCCGCCGATATTGTAAGTTTCGCCCACCACGCCTTCGGTCACCACCCGATAGAGCGCGCGCGCGTGATCTTCAACATACAGCCAGTCGCGCACCTGCGCGCCGTTGCCGTACACCGGCAGCGGTTTGCCTGCCACCGCGTTCAGGATCACCAGCGGAATCAACTTCTCCGGGAAGTGATAAGGGCCGTAATTGTTCGAACAGTTGGTGACGAGGGTCGGCAAGCCATAGGTGCGCAGCCAGGCGCGCACCAAATGATCGCTCGATGCCTTGGAAGCGGAATACGGGCTGCTCGGCGCATACGGCGTGGTTTCGGTGAACAGATCGTCGGTGCCGTGCAGGTCGCCATACACTTCGTCGGTGGAGATATGATGGAAGCGGAATGCCTGCTTCTTCTCCGCCGCCAGCGGCTGCCAGTAGTGGCGCGCCGCCTCCAGCAGGGTGTAAGTACCGACCACATTGGTCTCGATAAACGCCGCTGGACCATCGATGGAGCGATCGACGTGACTTTCCGCCGCCAGATGCATCACCACGTCCGGCTGATACTGGGCAAACACCCGATCCAACTCGGCGCGATCGCAGATGTCGACCTGCTCGAAAGCATAGCGCTCGCTATCGGCCACCACCGCCAGCGACTCCTGGTTACCGGCATAGGTCAGCTTATCCACCACCACCACGCTGTCGCGAGTGGCCTCGATGATGTGCCGCACGACTGCGGAGCCAATGAAACCGGCGCCACCGGTAACTAAGATACGTTTCAACGCCAGACTCCTTTGGTGTCTACCACCCAGGCTTGCTTGATTTCGTCCGGCTGAATGGCTTTGAACTGTTTGTGGTCGACCAACATCACGATCACGTCGGCCTGTTGCAGCGCCTCGTTGACAGATTTCAACGACACGAGGCCCGCCAGCGATTTCGGCAGCTGTTCCACATTCGGCTCCACCACCAGCGTTTCGCCAGCATGCCACTCGGCGATCATATGCGCGACTTCCACTGCCGGACTCTCGCGCAGATCGTCGATGTTTGGTTTAAAGGCCAGGCCGAAGCAGGCGATTTTCACCTCGGAAGCACGCTTGTTAGTGGCGGCTAAACAGTCGGCCACCATGGCTTTTACACGATCGACCACCCACAGCGGTTTACCGTCGTTCACCAGGCGCGCGGTGTGGATCAAGCGCGCCTGTTGCGGGTTCTGCGCCACGATAAACCACGGATCGACGGCGATGCAGTGGCCGCCGACGCCCGGGCCCGGCTGCAGAATGTTCACCCGCGGGTGGCGGTTCGCCAGGCGAATCAGTTCCCAGACATTGATCCCCTGCTCTGAGCAAATCAGCGACAGTTCGTTAGCGAAGGCGATGTTCACGTCGCGGAAACTGTTCTCCGTCAGTTTGCACATCTCCGCAGTGCGTGCATTGGTCAATACGCATTCGCCCTCAAGGAAGATTTTATACAGCGCACTGGCACGCTCCGAGCACTTCGGCGTCATGCCGCCGATCACCCGGTCGTTTTTAATCAGCTCCACCATCACCTGCCCCGGCAGCACGCGCTCCGGGCAGTAGGCGATATTCACATCCGCCGCTTCGCCCGCTTGCTGCGGGAAGCTGAGGTCGCTGCGCGTCTCTGCCAGCCACTCCGCCATCTGTTCGGTGGCACCGACCGGCGAGGTGGACTCGAGGATCACCAGGTCGCCTTTTTTCAGCACCGGCGCCAGCGATTTCGCCGCCGCCTCGACATAGGCCAGATCCGGCTCATGGTCGCCTTTAAACGGCGTCGGCACCGCGATCAGGAACGCGTCGGCCGCCAGCGGTTTGGTCACCGCCTGCAGGAAACCGCCGTCGACGGCGTCCTTGACCACTTTATCCAGATCCGGCTCGACGATGTGGATCGCGCCGCGGTTAATGGTATCTACCGCATGTTGGTTAACATCTACGCCAACCACTTTTTTCTTGCGGGAGGCGAACGCCGCCGCCGTTGGCAAACCGATATAACCCAGACCAATGACAGAAATGGTGTCAAAGCTCATAGTGTCACCCGACGATTTTTTAAAGCTTCGAGGATACGCTGGCAGGCATGTCCATCGCCGTATGGATTGTGTGCGCGACTCATGGCTTGATATTCGCTTTCATCCGTCAACAGTCGGGTCACCGCATCAACAATTTTGGCCACATCAGTACCCACCAGGCGCACCGTGCCCGCATCTACCGCCTCTGGACGTTCGGTGGTATCACGCATCACCAGCACCGGTTTGCCTAACGACGGCGCCTCTTCCTGAATGCCGCCGGAATCGGTCAGGATCAGGTGCGCTTTAGTCATTAGATAAATAAACGGCAGATAATCCTGCGGTTCGATCAACATGATGTTATCGATGCCTTTCAGGATGCGATTCACCGGCTCGCTGACGTTCGGGTTCAGGTGCACCGGATACACCACCTGCACTTCCGGGTGGTTGCGGGCGATTTCCGCCAGCGCGCTGCAGATCCGCTCGAAACCGCCGCCAAAGCTTTCACGCCGATGGCCGGTGACCAGGATCAGCTTTTTGTTGGCATCGAGGAATGGATATTGCGCCGCCAGGTTAGCCTGCAGTTCGGCATCGCTCATCACGCGATCGCGCACCCAGAACAGCGCGTCGATCACCGTATTGCCGGTCACGAAAATATGATCATCTGGCAGCATCTCGCGCAGCAGGTTCTGGCGCGAGTTTTCGGTCGGCGCAAAATGGAATTTCGCCAGGTGTCCGGTTAGAGTGCGGTTGGCTTCTTCAGGCCAAGGGGAGTACAGATCGCCAGTACGCAAGCCGGCTTCAACATGCCCGACAGGGATGCGCTGATAGAATGCCGCCAGGCTGGTCGCCAGCGTGGTGGTGGTATCACCATGCACCAACACCACATCCGGTTTGAACGCTTCCAGCACGCCCTTCAGCCCTTCCAAAATGCGGCAGGTAATTTCAGTCAGCCCCTGGCCCGGCTTCATGATGTTCAGATCGTAGTCTGGCGCTATCTCAAACAACCGCAATACCTGATCCAACATCTCGCGATGCTGCGCCGTTACGCAGACTTTCGATTCAAAGGCCTCATCCTGGGCCAAAGCATGTACCAGCGGCGCCATTTTAATGGCTTCAGGTCTGGTGCCGAAAACAGTCAACACTTTCACAGAGAATCTCTTTTTCGTCAGTTAAGCGCAGGCGTACCTGCGAACCGAGCGCACTAAGCGCCCATCGGTAAGTTAAGTCTATAATTAATTCGACGGCCGACGCGCCAAGGCTACGCCTGCGCCAACCAAAGCGCCCATCGCGCCCCACAGAATCAGCCAGAATGCCCGGCGTGGGCTGTCGCGTTTTACCGGCTCTTCCGGCGTGCGCAAATAGCGATAGGTCTGGAACTTTTCATCCAACGTCGGGCCAACGTTCAGCGTTGCCAACATCGCACGATTCTGATCGTAATCCAGGTCGTAGGTCGGGCCGGAGGCCTGCAGCCCTTCCAGACGCGCCTGCAACATTGGCCGGCCCAGCAAGAACAGATCCGAATCCGGCAGTTGCTCGGCCGGGGTGTCGGTTTGCGTACGGCTGATGCCTTGGGTCTCGGCGATTTTCAACGCCTGCTGAGTGGTGTTCAGCTCACGCTTGTACACCGACTCCGCCACCGCTTCCTGACGCTTGACCTGCGCTTTCATCGACGTGGTGCGGGCGGCCCAGGCGCCCTGAATCTCTTCGTTCAGGTGCAGGGCGGCACGGTGGCTGGCGAAGGCGACATATTGGCGCAGCAGGTGGTTGGCGTCCGCGGCGGTTTCCGCCGTCAGCTTCACACCGTCGTTCGGCACTTTCTTGTCGTCGCGCGGGGTAAACTGAATGTTGTTGATCAGCTCGTCAAGCAACGCCGCATCGGCGCGGGCATCCCCTTCCTGACGCTGCTTGTAGTAATCGCTCTGCAGCCAGAAATCGCGGCGCGTATCGTAGGCCGCCAGCTGCATGATGAATTCATTGTATGCCTCGTCCGCAATGCTCGGCTGATCGCCGGCCGCCGCCGGCAGCGTGCGCACGTCCAGATTGCGCAAGAACTGCTGTTGCGAATAGTAGCCGCCCAGCGCATTCACCGTCGGTCTGTCGGTGATCGCGGTAGCGCTCCACTCCTGCTTAACCAGGTAGGAGACGATCAGCGCGACCGCCGCGAACAGCACCGCGATGCCGATAATCCACGGTTTGCCGCGCCATAAGGTGCAGCACAGGCCGCGGATATCGAGTTCGTTATCCACCGCCGGGGTATGCTTGTCAGACGTTGTTTCTGGATTCATCACAGCCAAAAAGCCTCTGGTTAAGATACTTGCTTGTTATCGCTCGAACGCCGCAGGCGGCGCTTGATACGCTTAATGTATCGCGCAACCCGCCAGGCGCGCTTGATGCAATAACCGTACAGGAAGAAAGCAAGCAAGAATAATGCCAACATAACCCACTCTGGTATAAAAGTCAGGCGTTCACCGATCACACCTACCGCCGCCAGCAACGCGGCTGCCAGGGTGATCAATACGAAAGCCTGCCGCGGCGTAAAACCGGCGCGCATGATCAGGTGGTGGATATGTTGACGATCGGGAGAGAAGGGGCTCATCCCCTTGCGTAAACGACGATACATGATCGCTATCATGTCCATCAGCGGAATAGCGATGATCCACAGCGCGGTCACCGGGTTGATCGAGTGCACCTTCCCCTGCGAGCTCTGCAGCAGCAGCCAGATGGCGGTAAAACCGATCAACGTGCTGCCGGCGTCCCCCATGAACACCTTATAACGGCGGCCGAAGATGCCGAGGTTGAGCAAAATATAGGGAACGATGGTGGCGATCATCGCAAAGCACCAGAACGCCAGCTCATTATGGCCGTTCAGATACAGCAACAAGCCCAGCGCGCCGAAAGAGACGCACGACAGCCCGCCCAACAGGCCATCGATGCCGTCGACCATATTGAAGGCGTTGATCGCCGCCCATACCGCAAACAGCGTCACCAGATAACCGAACGGCCCCAGCAACATCTCCCAGTCGCCCAGCACATGGCCGAAACTGCGCAGATACAGGCCGGCGAACACCATCATGGCGATACCGACCAGCGCCTGAACCAAGGCACGAATTTTAACGCTGATGTCGAAACGGTCGTCGAGCGCGCCCACAAACACCAGAATACCGGCGCAGGTGAGGTAAAGCTTGGCGTGTGCGATGGGTTGTTCGGAGATCCAAAAAGCGAAGCACAACCCGGCATAAACGGAAATACCGCCAACCAGAGGAATCAGCCCCTGATGGCGTTTGCGATAATTGGGTTTATCTACCAGACCAATACGTTTTGCCGCCTTGCGAGCAACAAAGAGAAAAGCCAAAGAAAACAGGAAAACAAATAGAATTTCAGTACTCATAGTGAGTAAGTTCACAGTTAACAGATCTCTGTAGAAGATAAGGCAGCTTACCACGGGCAACAGCTTGTGCCACCGACCCCCGCTACCTTTCGGTCATTTCCTATGACAACGGTGATTCATGCCTATTTTCTTCGCTTCGGCTGACAAAACGACAGCAGCAAAGCCGACCGGCGCAGAACCGTTCGACAAACAAGATGAATTCTCAATAAGTCGAGGAAACAACTTACTTTTCCATTACTGCTACTTATCGTATCCGCCAAAAGCGAAAAACGCCACGACTAGGCGTGGCGTTCCGCGAATTTTTAACGAATTATGAGCGTTTCATCATATCGAAGAATTCGTCGTTGGTTTTAGTCATCGCCAACTTATTAATGAGGAACTCCATCGCGTCAATCTCACCCATCGGGTGAATGATTTTGCGCAGGATCCACATTTTTTGCAGCTCTTCAGAGGTGGTGAGCAGCTCTTCTTTACGGGTACCGGAGCGGTTGTAATCGATAGCAGGGAATACGCGCTTCTCGGCGATTTTACGCGCCAGATGCAATTCCATGTTGCCGGTACCTTTAAATTCTTCGTAGATCACTTCGTCCATCTTCGAACCGGTATCAACCAGCGCGGTCGCGATGATGGTCAGGCTACCGCCTTCTTCCACGTTACGCGCCGCACCGAAGAAGCGCTTCGGACGATGCAGGGCGTTGGCGTCCACACCACCGGTCAGCACCTTGCCTGAGGCCGGTACCACGGTGTTGTAAGCGCGCGCCAGACGGGTGATGGAGTCGAGCAGGATGATGACGTCTTTCTTGTGCTCAACCAGGCGCTTGGCCTTCTCGATCACCATTTCGGCCACTTGCACGTGACGCGAAGCCGGTTCGTCGAAGGTCGATGCGATCACTTCGCCTTTCACCAGACGCTGCATCTCGGTCACTTCTTCCGGACGTTCGTCGATCAGCAGCACCATCAGCACGCAGTCTGGGTGGTTGTAGGCGATGCTCTGCGCGATGTTCTGCAGCAGCATGGTTTTACCGGCTTTCGGCGGTGCCACGATCAGGCCACGCTGGCCGCGGCCAATCGGCGCCGCCAGATCCAGTACGCGCGCCGTCAGGTCTTCGGTTGAGCCGTTGCCGCGTTCCATCCGCAGGCGGGAATTGGCGTGCAGCGGCGTCAAGTTTTCGAACAGGATCTTGCTGCGGGCGTTTTCCGGCTTGTCGTAGTTGACTTCGTTGACTTTCAACAGGGCAAAATAGCGCTCGCCTTCTTTTGGCGGACGAATCTTACCGGAAATGGTGTCACCTGTGCGGAGGTTGAAACGGCGGATTTGGCTAGGGGATACGTAGATGTCGTCGGGGCCGGCGAGGTAGGAACTGTCTCCAGAGCGGAGGAAACCGAATCCATCCTGCAATATCTCGAGCACGCCGTCGCCGAAGATATCTTCTCCGCTTTTCGCATGTTGCTTCAGAATGGAGAAGATAATGTCCTGCTTGCGCATGCGGGCAAGGTTTTCCAGCCCCATATTTTCGCCGAGAGTAATCAGCTCAGAAACCGGCGTATTCTTTAATTCGGTAAGATTCATAGTGGTGGGTTCTTAAACTCGGGGTATGTCTCGAACTTGTATCGTGAATGGTATGGCAGCGAGATGCGCGTGCCTGTTTACTGGACGTTCGATCACCGGGCGCAGAGCCGTCGCGGTAAGAAATGGCTTACATTGGACGCGCGCATTGACGGTTTAAGATCGAAGGTACCTTAAAAATGATTTTTGCAAAACCGTTTGATTGCCAAAACACGGGCTGAGTTCAGTTTACTTTCAACGCCAGTGGTTCAACACAGAGTATAGCTTTAGATTCAAACTCTTTAGATTTAAAACTTCGGGCAAGTTCTATATGCAGTGTGGTTAAACTTAACACGCTTCTTGGCAGGCGTCTAGCGGTGAATTGAACATCCCCGCCAGACGCCTGATACTGGGCTTCCCGCCCGATTACAGATTCGCGTTCAGGAAATCTTTGAGCTGACCTTTGGACAACGCGCCAACCTTGGTCGCGGCCACTTCACCGTTCTTGAACAGCAACAGCGTAGGGATACCACGGATACCGTACTTAGGTGCGGTAGCCGGGTTCTGATCGATATTCAGCTTGGTGATAGTCAGTTTGCCTTCGAACTCTTCGGCAATCTCATCCAGAATCGGAGCAATCATCTTGCACGGCCCACACCATTCAGCCCAGAAATCGACCAGGATCGGCCCTTCCGCTTTCAGCACATCGGCTTCGAAGCTGCTGTCAGTCAGGTGAATAATTTTATCGCTCATGTTCTACTCCACAGGATTATGTCTACCTTGTTGGTGTAGCATTAACCAACTCAAGGTGATTTTATTGCACCACGTTTATTTCAACGGATGTGCTTTCGTAAAGCAATAGTTAGCTGATATTCTACCACACTATGAGCAAAACACACTTGACTGAACAGAAGTTTTCCGACTTCGCCCTGCACCCGTTAGTCCTTGAAGCCCTTGAGAAAAAAGGGTTTCACAATTGCACGCCCATCCAGGCGTTAGCATTGCCGCTCACGCTCTCCGGGCGTGACGTCGCAGGTCAGGCGCAAACCGGTACCGGAAAGACGCTGGCGTTTTTGGCGTCTACTTTTCACTATTTGCTGACTCACCCGGCGAAACAGGATCGCCAGACCAATCAGCCGCGCGCCTTGATCATGGCGCCTACGCGTGAACTGGCGGTGCAAATCCACTCCGATGCGGAAGCTCTCTCCCAGACCACCGGCCTGAAACTGGGCCTGGCCTACGGCGGCGACGGCTACGACAAACAGCTGAAAGTGCTGGAAAGCGGCGTGGACATTCTGATCGGCACCACCGGTCGTTTAATCGATTACACCAAACAGAACTATGTCGATCTCGGCGCGATGCAGGTCGTCGTGCTGGACGAAGCCGATCGCATGTACGATCTGGGCTTTATCAAAGACATCCGTTGGCTGTTCCGCCGCATGCCTGCGGCCGATCAACGCCTGAACATGCTGTTCTCCGCTACCCTGTCCTACCGCGTACGCGAACTGGCCTTCGAGCAGATGAACAACGCCGAATATGTTGAAGTGGAACCGGAACAGAAAACCGGCCATCGTATTAAAGAAGAGCTGTTCTACCCGTCCAACGAAGAAAAAATGCGCCTGCTGCAGACGCTGATCGAAGAAGAGTGGCCGGATCGCGCCATCATCTTCGCCAACACCAAGCACCGCTGCGAAGACATCTGGGGCCACCTGGCCGCCGACGGTCACCGCGTCGGCCTGCTGACCGGCGACGTAGCGCAGAAAAAACGCCTGCGCATCCTCGAGGATTTCACCAAGGGCAACCTCGATATCCTGGTCGCCACCGACGTCGCCGCGCGCGGTCTGCACATCCCATCCGTCACGCACGTCTTCAACTACGATTTGCCTGACGACTGTGAAGACTACGTGCACCGCATCGGCCGTACCGGCCGCGCAGGTGCCAGCGGTCATTCCATCAGCCTGGCTTGCGAAGAGTACGCACTCAACCTGCCGGCGATCGAGACCTATATCGACCACAGCATTCCGGTAAGCAAGTACAACAGCGATGCGCTGCTGACCGATCTGCCTGCGCCGAAGCGCCTGTCGCGTCCGCGCGGCGGCAACGGCCCACGCCGCAACTCCGCGCCTCGTCGCGGCGGCGCGCCGCGCAACAACCGTAAACGTTCGGGCTGATCGCCATGCTCAGCTCCAGCACGCTTTATGCTGCCATCGATCTCGGCTCCAACAGCTTCCATATGTTGGTGGTGCGCGAGGTAGCCGGCAGCATTCAGACGCTGGCGCGGATCAAGCGCAAAGTGCGCCTGGCGGCCGGGCTGGATCAGAACAATCACCTGTCGCATGAGGCCATGCAGCGCGGCTGGCAGTGCCTGCGGCTGTTCTCCGAACGCCTGCAGGACATTCCGCGCGAGCAGATCCGCGTCGTCGCCACCGCCACGCTGCGGCTGGCCTCCAACGCCGATGAGTTCTTGCAGGCCGCCGAACAGATCCTCGGTTGCCCGGTGCAGGTAATCAGCGGCGAAGAAGAGGCGCGGCTGATTTACCACGGCGTCGCGCACACTACCGGCGGGCCGGATCAGCGGCTGGTCGTCGATATCGGCGGCGGCAGCACCGAACTGGTGACCGGTACCGGCGCGCAGGCGTCGCAGCTGTACAGCCTGTCGATGGGCTGCGTCACCTGGCTGGAACGTTACTTCAGCGATCGCAACCTTGGGCAAGAGAACTTCGAGCGCGCCGAACAGGCCGCGCGCGAAATGGTGCGGCCGATCGCGCCGCAGCTGCGTCAGCAAGGCTGGCAGATCTGCGTCGGCGCCTCCGGCACCGTGCAGGCGCTGCAGGAAATCATGGTGGCGCAGGGCATGGACGAGCGCATCACCCTGACCAAACTGCGCCAGCTGAAACAGCGCGCCATCCAATGCGGCAAGCTGGAAGAGCTGGAGATCGAAGGGTTAACGCTGGAGCGTGCTCTGGTGTTCCCGAGCGGCCTGTCCATCCTGCTGGCCATCTTCCAGGAGTTGGGCATCGAAAGCATGATGCTGGCCGGCGGGGCGCTGCGTGAAGGACTGGTCTACGGCATGCTGCATCTGCCGGTGGAGCAGGATATTCGCATCCGCACCATCCGCAACCTGCAGCGCCGCTACCTGATCGACACCGAACAGGCCGAACGCGTCAGCCAACTCGCCGCCAACTTCTCGCAGCAGGTCGCCAACGAGTGGCAGCTGGATGCGCGATGTCGCGAGCTATTGCACAGCGCCTGTCTGATCCACGAACTCGGCCTCAGCGTCGATTTCAAGCAGGCGCCACAACACGCCGCCTACCTGATCCGCTACCTGGATTTACCCGGCTTCACCCCGGCGCAGAAAAAACTGCTGGCC
Organism: Serratia marcescens; assembly: GCF_001902635.1. Lineage (GTDB taxonomy): Bacteria > Pseudomonadota > Gammaproteobacteria > Enterobacterales > Enterobacteriaceae > Serratia > Serratia marcescens_F. The sequence continues at coordinate 86,029 of NZ_MJAO01000018.1, forward strand.
ACCCTGCTGCAAAACCAGAGCAACCCCCTCGACCTGTCGCTGTTGAACCAGCAAAACGCGCTGCAGCCGCGCACCGCGCAGCGCCTGTGCCGCATTTTGCGCCTGGCGATCATCTTCGCCAGCCGCCGCCGCGATGACACGCTGCCGGCGGTGCGTTTACGCGCCAATCAGGACGATGAACTGACGGTGATTTTGCCGCCGGGTTGGCTGGAACAGCATCCGCTGCGCGCCGAGGCGCTGGAGCAGGAGAGCCACTGGCAGAGCTACGTCCACTGGACGCTGCGGCTGGAAGAACAACGTTGATATGACCAGGGCGCGATTCGCGCCCTGTCTTTTTAATTCCCGCCTTTGGCCTTGGCCAACTGGGCGCGGATATTGGCCAGATGGCTCTGCCCCTTTTGCATCCGCTCTTGCGGGCTCACCACTTTGCGCTCGCTTTCCCACGCCAGATCGTCCTGCGGCAACTCCAACAGGAACCGGCTCGGCTCCGGCCGAACCAGCTCGCCATACTGACGGCGCTCGCGGCACAGGGTGAAAATCAGCTCTTTTTGCGCGCGGGTGATCCCTACGTAGGCCAAACGCCGCTCTTCATCGACATTGTCCTCATCGATGCTGCTCTGGTGCGGCAACAGCCCTTCTTCCATCCCCACCAGGAACACGTAGGGGAACTCCAGCCCTTTGGAAGCGTGCAGCGTCATCAGCTGTACCTGATCCAGCTCTTCTTCGCTTTCGCCGCGCTCCATCATGTCGCGCAGGGTAAAGCGCGTCACCACCTGGGTCAGCGTCATCGGCTCGTCCAGATCGTTGCCTTCCAGCATCTCCGTCATCCAGCCGAACAGCGTATTGACGTTCTTCATTCGCATTTCGGCGGCCTTCGGGCTGGTCGAGGTTTCAAACAGCCAGCTTTCGTAATCCACGCCGCGGATCAGATCGCGCACCGCCGCTATCGGCTCACGCTCCGCCTGCTGGGCGATGCCGCCCAACCAGTGGGTGAAACGCTGCAACGACTCCAGCCCGCGCCCGGTCAGGTGCTGGCTCAGGCCCAGATCGAAACTGGCGTGGAACAAACTCTTGTTGCGCTGGTTGGCCCATTCACCGAGCTTCTGCAGCGTCGCCGGGCCGATCTCGCGCTTGGGGGTATTGACGATGCGCAGAAAAGCGCTGTCGTCGTCTGGGTTGGTCAGTACGCGCAGGTAGGCCAGCAGATCCTTGATCTCGGGCCGCGAGAAGAACGACGTGCCGCCAGAAATCTTGTACGGAATGCGGTTTTGCATCAGCATCTTTTCAAACACCCGCGACTGGTGGTTGCCGCGATACAAGATTGCATAATCGCCGTAGTTAGTCTTTTTCACGAAGTGGTGGGCGATCAGCTCCCCCACCACCCGTTCGGCTTCGTGATCCTCGTTATTGGCGGTCACCACCTTCAGCTCTTCGCCATAGCCCAGCTCGGAAAACAACCGCTTTTCAAACACGTGCGGGTTATTGGCGATCAGGATGTTGGCCGCCTTCAGAATGCGCTCGCTGGAACGGTAGTTTTGCTCCAGCTTGATCACCTGCAACGCCGGGAAGTCTTCCTTCAGCAATACCAGGTTCTGCGGCCGCGCGCCGCGCCAGGAATAGATCGACTGGTCGTCGTCGCCCACCACGGTAAAGCGCGCGCGGTTGCCCACCAGCAGCTTCACCAATTCATACTGGCTGGTGTTGGTATCCTGATACTCATCCACCAGCAGATAGCGGATGCGCTGCTGCCAGCGTTCGCGTACCTCTTCGTTGCGTTGCAGCAACAGCGTCGGCAACAGGATCAGATCGTCGAAATCCAGCACGTTGCACGCCCGCATATGGGCGTGATACAGGCCGTAGCAATGGGCGAACAGCTTGTCGCGCTCCGAGCGCGCCAACTCCGCCGCCCGCTGGGGATCGATCAGATCGTTTTTCCAGTTGGAGATGGTCGAGATCAGCTGCGCCACCAGCGTTTTGTCGCTTTCCAACCACTTCTCGGTCAGCTCTTTCAACAGCGCCAGCTGGTCCTGATCGTCGAACAGCGAGAAGTTGGACTTCATCCCCAACGCCACGTATTCCCGTTTGATGATCTCCAGCCCCAGGGTATGGAAAGTGGAAATCATCAGCCCGCGCGCCTCTTTGCGTCCCAGGGTTTGCGACACGCGCTCTTTCATCTCACGCGCGGCCTTGTTGGTAAAGGTCACGGCGGCGATGTGCCGCGCCTGATAACCGCAGTGGTGGATCAGGTGGGCTATCTTGTTGGTGATCACGCGCGTCTTGCCGGAACCGGCACCGGCCAACACCAGGCAGGGCCCGGTAACGAATTCGACGGCTTGTTGTTGGCTGGGGTTTAATCGCATGGTGCTGGCTTGCTCGGCTGTAAAACGTGGAAGGGAATTGTAGCAGAAAGCGCCGATGAGATTTAGCGGGTATAATCAGCGCAATTTTCGCATCGACAAAGGCAATACCATGGCAAAAACGGCGTGCGCCCTGCACATTCTGGTAGACAATGAAAAGCTGGCCAACGAGCTGCTGGCCAAGCTGAAGCGCGGCGTCAGCTTCGACACGCTGGCACGCAAATATTCGAGCTGCCCGTCAAAGCGCAACGGCGGTTCGCTGGGTGAATTCAACAAAGGCGCGATGGTGGCCGCGTTCGACAAGGCAGTATTCAGCATTCCGCTGCTCAAACCTTACGGCCCGGTCAAAACCCAGTTCGGTTACCACATCATCAAGGTGCTGTACCGCAACTGAGGGGGCCTGAGCCCCCTGCTGCGAATTACTGCGCGCCGGCGTCCGTCGCCGGTGCAACAGCCGCGGCGTCGGCCGGTTTGGCCTCTTCCGTCACCACCGCCGGCGCCGGCATCATGATGCCGTTATAGGTATCCTGCAACTGCTTCATGCTCATTTCCGGCTCGCCCTTCGGCTGCAACAGCACCAGCGTCGCCTCCTGAGAAAGCTGCAGCTTCAACGCCTGATTCAGCGTTTCCAGCGTCAGGCTGGACAGGAACTCCTGGCGCAGCTTCTGGTACAGCTCCGGCGCGATATCCACCACCCCGCTCTGCTGCGAACGCAGGCGTTGACTCATCAACACATCGGTATCGGTGCGGGCGTAGGTGGCGAACAACTTGCTCAGCTGATCGCTTTTCTGCGCCAGCAGAGCATCGAACTCCTCTTTCGACAGGCCGTTGTCGCGCACGTTGGCCAGCTCGCGGGCGATAAAGCCCAGGCTGCCGTTCAGATTGTTGTTCGGCGTATCCAGATGGATGGCGCATTGCCCGCGCTGGTACTGCACGCGGCAGTCAAAGCCCAGATGCAGGTTCTTTTGGTCGCTCTTTTCCAGCGTCTGCTGAAGGTGCCAGAACAGCGCCTCGCGGGCGAGATCGCCGCGCCAGTAGCGGATCAGGCTCTGCGAATCGCGAATCGGGTGCCAGGGCGCGTCCCACATGATCGACAGCGTATCCTGCTTCACCTGTTCGCTGATCAGGCTCACTGGCTGCTGCGGCAACGGCGTCAGGGTCGGCATCGGGGCCGGCGTTTCACGTTTGCCCTGCAGCGGCGAGAACGCCTTGTTGATCTGCTCGCCCAGGCTGCGGCTGTCGACCTTGCCGACCACGATCAGCGTCATGGCATCCGGGGTGTACCACTGTTGATAGAATTTTTTCAACTGCTCGAGATTGACCGGCCGTTTCGCCGGCTGCGCCGGATCGTGCGCCAGCAACGTCGAGCCTTTCAGGCGGTAACGCCACCAGGCGTCTTTGGTATTCGGCGGGAAAGTGCCGACCGGATTGACGCTGGAATTCATCACCGCGTGCACCGTATGCTCGTCGATCGCCAGTTTGCCGGTGGTGTCGGCCAGCCAGCTCAGCGCTTCCTTCAGTAGATCGGGCCGGTTGTTCGGCAGGCTGAGGTTATACATGGTGAAATCATACGAGATGATAGCCGGCGGCAGCGGCCGCTCGTTATCCACGCTCTGCTGCCACAGGGCGCGCAGCTGTGGCGCGGTGAAGCTCTCACTGCGCATCAACGACAGCCGCGGCAGCAGATGGGCGAAGCCGGTCTGCTGCGAAGACTCCACCAGAGAGCCGGTATTGACGATCAGCCGCAGTTCCACGCGGTCGCTCGGCCGCTGTGGCGTATCGAGAATCTGCCATGAAAACCCGTTGGCCAACGTCCCCTGCTGCCAGGCAGGGTCGGGTTGTAGTGCTTCAGCCTGCACGCTGCTACTGGCTGCAGCCAATAGCAGCCCACCAACTATAAGATGAATTCTGGTGCCCTGCATGTGAACCCCTACTTAATGACTATCCAATTTCTTTATGCAAATGCGGGTATTCCATTCAATGGAATCATAAAAATACGCCCTGAGTTTCACAGTGGGGCGGAAAGCAGAAAGTGTACCATCGTGTTAGACCGCGCGCCTTTGCGGATGTCACTCATTAGAGTGAAAAATAATGGATAGCGGGGTTTTTAATGCAAGAAATCGTTACGAAGCAGGGGGAAAGCCTCACCGGCCGCGGCGGCGGCCGGTGATTCACCGCCGGGATCAGGCGGAAGGCAGCGTTTTGTCAGCGCCGGCGTTTTTGTTGTTCAGCGTGTCTTTCAGCTGTTTCTCATCCAGCTGGTTACACCACTTCGCCACCACCACGGTCGCCACCCCGTTGCCCACCAGGTTGGTCAGCGCGCGCGCTTCCGACATAAAGCGGTCGATGCCGAGGATCAGCGCCAGGCCGGCCAGCGGCAGGTGACCTACGGCGGAGATGGTGGCGGCCAGCACGATGAAACCGCTGCCGGTCACGCCCGCCGCGCCCTTGGAGGAAAGCAGCAGCACCACCAGCAGGGTAACCTGGTGCATGATGTCCATGTGGGTGTTGGTCGCCTGCGCAATAAACACTGCGGCCATGGTCAGGTAGATCGAGGTGCCGTCCAGGTTGAAGGAGTACCCGGTCGGGATCACCAGGCCCACCACCGATTTCTTGCAGCCCAGCTTCTCCATTTTATCCAGCATGCGCGGCAGCGCGGATTCGGATGACGACGTCCCCAGCACGATCAGCAGCTCTTCTTTGATGTAGTTGACGAATTTGAAGATGCTGAAGCCGTTGGCGCGGGCGATAGCGCCCAGTACTACCACCACGAACAGGATACAGGTGATATAGAAGCACACGATCAGCTGGCCGAGTTGCACCAGGGTGCCGACGCCGTACTTGCCGATGGTAAACGCCATAGCGCCGAAGGCCCCCAGCGGCGCCAGGCGCATGATCATATTGATGATGCCGAAAATCACCCGCGAGAAGCTGTCGATCACGTTGAAAATCAGCTGCCCCTTCTCGCCCAAGCGATGCAGGGCGAAGCCGAACAACACGGCGAACAGCAACACCTGAAGGATATTGCCGCTGGCGAACGCGCCGATCACGCTGCCGGGGATGATGTCCAGCAGGAACGGGATGATGCCTTGCTGCTGCGCCTGCTCGGCGTAGACCGCAACCGCTTTGGCGTCCAGCGTGCCGGGATCGACGTTCATGCCGGCGCCCGGTTGCACCAGGTTGACGATCACCAGCCCGATAATCAGCGCGATGGTGCTGACGATCTCAAAATAAAGCAGCGCGATGGCGCCGGTGCGCCCCACCGCTTTCATGCTTTCCATGCCGGCAATGCCGGTCACCACGGTGCAGAAGATCACCGGGGCGATTATCATCTTGATCAGTTTGACGAAGCCATCGCCCAGAGGTTTCATCTGGGCACCGAGGTCAGGGTAGAAGTGGCCAAGCAGGATACCCAGCGTGATCGCCGTCAGCACCTGAAAATAGAGGCTCTTAAAAATAGTTGGTTTCATATGAACATCCTATGGGGGGAAGACACGCACCAGGCGGCAGTCTAAAAATCCAGCCTGTTCATTGCTTGCGCGGAAAATAACACCCACTTAACAACATGGAAATAATTTGTTGCACCCGCCCCTCGGGGTTGATGTGAATTTAAGAGCTGAAACGCGTCAGTCCGGGTGCAAAGCTGAAAATTGCGTAAGCCTTTGTTTGCACTAACGCAAAAGAGGTAGAAGGGGAATGGCGATTTTCGGACGCGTAAAAGTACCGGAAAGGTAACGCGGCGCTCACTGCGCCGCGCGGCAAAACTCGGCTTCGAACGCTTCGCGCGGCAGCGGCCGGGCGAACAAGAACCCTTGCCCGCTGCGGATGCCGTGCCGCAGCAACCAGGCGCGCTGTTCGGCGTTTTCCACGCCTTCGGCCATCACCGGCAAGGCCAGCACTTCGGAAATTGAACTCACGATGCGCACCATCGCATCGTCGGCCGGCAGGCCCTGGATGAAGCTGCGGTCGATTTTAATCAAATCGATCGGCAGGGATTTCAAGCGGTTCAGATACTCCAGGCTGGAGTAGCCCATGCCGAAGTCGTCCAACGCGATCGACAACCCCAGATCGTGCAGCTCGCGCAGCAACGCCAGCGCGCGGTCCAGATCGTCGATGCGCACCGTCTCGGTGATCTCCAGCAGCAGCTTGCGCGGATCGATCCGATACTGCGCCAGCAGGCTTTTCAAATGCGGGACGAACGCCTCATGCTGCATCTGAATGCCGGAAACGTTGACCGCCAACGGCAGCGCAATGCCGCGCTGCTGCCAGTCCGCCAGAATGCGGCAAGCCTCTTCCAGCACCCAATTGCCGAGCGGCACGATCACGCCCAGTTCTTCCGCCAGCGGGATAACGTCGGCCGGCAGAGTGTAGCTGCCGTCATACTGCTGCCAACGCAGCAGCGCCTCGGCACCGATCACCTCGTTGGACTGCATGTCGACCTGCGGCTGCAGGAACAACGTGAAATGCCGCTGCTCGATACCGTGCAGGATCTCGCTCTCCTGCGTCAGCCGCTTCTGCGTGCGTTCCGTCAGGCTGGGTTCGAAGAACAGGATCTGATTTTTGCCTTCGCGGTGTGCGGACATCATCGCCGAAGTGGCGCTGCGCAGTAGCTGTTCCGCGCTCTCCCCCTGATTGAGATAATGCGCGATGCCGATGCTCGCGTTGGGCCGCAACGCCAAACCTTCCAGCGTCAACGGCGCGTTGATCTCCGCCATAATGCGCCGCGCCAGCTGCATGGCGTGGAACGGCCGCTCGATGCCTTTGGCCAGAATGGCAAATTCGGTATTGCTCAGCTGCGCCAGCACGCCGTTTTCGTCGATGCAGCCGCGCAGCTTCTTCGCCAACGCCAGCAGCAACGCTTCGCGCATCGCCGGGCTCATCACGCCCGACGCTTCATGCAGCGTTTCGATGCCGATCACCAACAGGTTAAAACGTTCGGGACGCAGGCTGGAGGCGATATGCTGCTCCAGCAACGCGTTCAGCAACGCCTGATTCGGCAGTTCGGTCACCGGGTGGCGGGTGCTGAGGCGGCTCATGTCGGCATGCGCCTTGGCCAGCGTCTGTTGATTGCGGTTGTAGTTACGCACCAGCAAACCGAGCTCGTCGTCCTGGTGCAGCGCCGGCAGCATCAGCTGGTGATAGGGCGCTTCGTCCTGTGAAATGTTTTCCAGCTCTTTGGCCATCGCGCGCAGCGGATGCACCATCAGCCGGTTCATGCACCAGGTGATGGCCACCGACAGAATCAGCGCCAACAGCAGATAGGTCGACAGCATGGTCGACAAAATACTGAGGATAAACTGGTACATGCGGAACGAATCGGCCTGCAGCACCAGATAGGCCAGCGGCTGCTGATTGGCCGGCACCCGCTCCAGCGAATAGAGCGGCACGGAGATTTGGATCGGCAGTTCGAACAACCGGGCGATCAGCGTCGGCACCGGACGTTCCGGCGGGAAATTGGCGTGCAGCGCCTGAAACTCGTTCGGCAATACGATATCCGCCCGGCTCAGGATGCCGACCGGCAACAGCGTGTTCAGCACCTTTTTGGCTTCCGGCACATCCATGCGCAACACCGCATCCGCCAGCGGCTGGCGCACAGAGTGGGCGATATTCTCCAACTGCTGGGCGTAGTCATCCCTGCGCTGCTGCACAAAGTGGAATAACTGGATCACGATAAAGATGCAGATCGTGACCAGCGCCACGCCGGACACCGTCGCCATCTGCTTAATCGTTAACGAACGCCTGACCCGCAAACTTGCTCTCCGTGAAATCGGGCTGAAACAAAAAGGGGGCCGATTCTCACCCGCCCCCTCGAACCGGGCTGAGTATACTCGATTATCGGGTGTTTTTATCTGGCCATGCCGCAGGCAAAACCAAGAAAATCGCGGGTTTCAGTCTTTTCCTAAAGCGGACAAACGCCACCCGGACACAGGGTAACAAAACTCCCCTGCGTCCGACACTCCGAATCTTTCCCCTTCCGGTTACTTGAAGTCGGCGTAAGGCGTCAACGGCTGAGGAGGCAAATCGAGATCCCCCTGCCAGCCGGCCAGGGAATAACGCAGATAAATCAACGCATGGCTCGGCGTATAGTCCTTCGCCTGCTGAATATCGATGCCAGCGCCGAGCGTCCAGTGTGAACTGAGACGGCGTTCGACAATCGCCCGCAGGGTGTAGCCATAGCCGCTGGAGGCGCTGCCGTCCTCGACGGCGAACTTGTCGGGCAGCGAATCCGGGATCAGCCCCGGCAGCGGATAACGGTGCTGGCTGTTGGTTTTCGAATGGGACAGCGACACCGAGCCGCCCAGCTCCCACGACCAGTTTTCGGTGCGCTGGCGATAGTTGACCGGCAGCGCCAGCGACAGGTATTGCTGCGGGCTGTAATAGCCACCCTGCCCCAGCGAATAGCCACTCAAATCTTTCTGGTAGTGCCACAGCATGGTATTGAGCCCAACGCTCAGGCGACGGTCGTCTTCGTTGATCAGTTTGTAGTAATAGCCGGCCATCAACCGCTGCCGCTGGTTGTCCGCCACATTCTTGCCGGTGATCTGATGCGCACTGAGATCGGCCCAGACGCCGTTCGCCTCTCCACGATCGTAGCTGGCGCTCAGGCTGACGCCGGTGGCGCGCACGCCGCCCCAGGTAATGCCGGTATTCGGGTCTTTGGCGCCGCCGAACGCCAACAGCGAACTGGAGATCGGCCGCCGCGAGGCCGCCAACGTCCAGCCGATATGATTCCAGTCGCCGCTGTAGGCTAGGCCGCCGGCCCAGTCGACCACCGCAAAGCCCATCGGTGTGGTGCCGACATCGGCGGCCCAGCGATCGTTTTTCCAGCCGATCGCCACGCTGGTGCCGGTGGTTTTCTGGTGTTCGTCACCGCGGCATCCTTGCGTGTGGCAGGTGCCGAAGGTCTCGTAATAGTTACCGCTGCCGTCGGTCGAGAAGCGGCCGGCGTCCAGTTGAACGGTGTCGGTGCGCAAGAACGCGCGCCCGTCATACAGCGGCATGTCCACCTGCAGCATAGTGTCGTGCGCGTTAAAGTCGGAAATGCCGCCGGTGCCGCTCGAGCGCCAGTAATCGTGATCGAGCGTGACGTTCACGTCTTGCTGCCGGTACAGATCCGCGGCGTCGGAACGGATGCCGCGTTTCAACCAGTCGTCGCCCGGGTTATTGCGCGTTAGATAGGTGTAACTGTCATTATCCTGCGGCAGCGTCGGCGTAATGCCGCCGGCCACCATCGCCTGCCGGTAATCCTGCTGCGCCTGCTCCGGCTGCCGCTGCGCCCGTTCCAGACGGGCGGCGTCGCGGTAGATCAGCGCCTTGGTCTGCCCGACAGGCTCCGATGCCGCCGCCGTTTTCAGCCGGCCGAAAATAGCCTCGGCCTGCTGCGGATCGCCGACCGCACCCCAGGCGTTGGCGACCCTGCGCTGACTGTTGAGTGACGCGTCTTGCGGCTGCGGTTCGGTCTTCAGCCGCTGGCGAGCCGCGTCCAGATCCCCCTGCGCGACATAGGCTTCGATTTCGCCCAGCTGCGCGTCCGGGTTGTTCGGTTCACGCCGCTTCACCCGCTGATAATCGTCCAGCGCCGCCGCATACTCCCCGCGCGCCAGCGCCCAGTCGGCCAGCAGCAGATCGATACGTGTGTCCGCCGGCTGCTTGCGCAAGTAGGCCTCCGCCGCCGGTTCGTCACCGGCCGCCCGCAGCCGTTCGGCATGATCGATCACCGCCTGCATTTTCAGCCGCTGCGCCAGTTCGCGCATGTTGTCGTTCCACTGCGCAGCGGGCAGCGTATTGAGCTGCGCCAGCGCCTGATCGTCGCGATCGCTGCCGGAAAGATAGAGCGCATAAGCATAGGCCAATTGCGGATTGGCCTGCTGGCGCTGCGCCAACTGCCGGAATAAGGCGTCCGCCTGCTGCGGCTGCCCGGCCTGACGCAGCGCCTGCGCGTAGCGATAAGTCAGCCAGACATCGTCGGGATCCATCTGCCGGGCACGGCGATAGACTTCTGCCGCCTGCCGCCACTGCTGCTGCGCCGCCAGCGCCTCCGCCTGCTGTTTCAGCATGTCGATCCGCAGCCCGTCGAGGGTGCTGCGCAGCTTGGCCTGCTGGCTGCGCGGCAGCCCGTTGAGGTAGGCCAGCGCTTTTTCCGGCGACTGCCGCTGGTAGATATTCACCAGACCGCGCAACGCGCTACCGTTGCCGGGATCGCGCCGCAACGCCTGTTGATAAAACCCTTCCGCCGCAGCGTCATCCTTGCTCGCCACCGCCACATCGCCCAGGCCGATAAATGCGTCACCGTCGCTGTCGTCGAGCTGGCGCGCCTGCTGATATTTCTGCCGGGCCAGCGGCAAATTGCCGGCCTTCAGCGCCTTGTCGCCCTCGTCGATCGCCAGCCAGTAGCCGGTGCTCTTGATCAGGCTTTGCCACTTACCGCTGTCGTAGCCGTTTTTATCGGCCGCCAGCGCCTTGCGGAACAGCATCAACGCCTGCGCCCGGTCGCCGGCGCGTGAATAAGCCTGGCCGAGCGCGCCCAGCACGTCGGCGTCGTTCGGTGCCGCCGCCAGCGCCTTTTGCAACTCAGGAATGGCCGCTCGGCTGCCGCCTTTATCCACCTCCGCCAGTCCGCGCATCCGCGCCTGATAGGCCGGATCGGCTAGCAGTTTCTGCTGTCTGGCCAGTTCTTCACGGGCGCTGGTCACCTGATCGCCGGTGTCGAACACACCGAGAAAACGGTTAAGCGCCGCCACGCTCTGCGCGCTGACCGGCATCGCTTTCACCTTGCCCAGCCACAGCTCGGCGGCATCGCCACGCCCGGCCGGATCGGCGGCAACCTTCTGCAGCAGATCATAGGCCTGCGCGTCCTGATTTTGGCTGAACAACATGCGCGCCAGCGACATGCGCAGCGCCCCGTTGCCGGGATATTGCTGGTCCAGCGCCTGCAGCTGTACCAACGCCTTCGCTTCCTGCCCCGGCAAGCGCGCCACCAGCCGCCAATACTCCACCGCCAGATCGAGCGTCGGCGGTTCACCGTGGAACAACGCATCGTACTGCGCCTTGGCCTCCGGCAACCGGCCGGCGGTCGCCATCAGGCGCGCCTGCTGCAGCTTTTCCCGAGTTTCCGGTTGGGTCAGCAGCATGTTCATCTGCGCCTGGCGATAGGCGCCGGACTGCGGCGCAAGGGTTTTCAGCTTGTCCAACTGCTGCTGCGCCAGCGCCATGTTGCCCTGCCGCAGCGCCAACCGCATGCGCGCGGCGATCACGTCCGGGTTGTTCGGATCCATCAGCTCGAGCCGGTACAGCGATTGGCGCACCAGATCGTCCTTATTGCCGGCCTCGCCAATGCGTACCTGCTCCAGCAGCCACTGCTCCGGGGCCACGGCTTCCGCGGCGCGCGCCTGCGGCAGCATCGCCAGACTCAGCGGAATCAAATTCAGCCAGTTTATTTTGAAGTTGTGCATTGGCCGTCCCACGAGGGTTGCAATTCACCCTGACGATTAAAGCGATAACGATGTTGATCCCACCCCTGACCGAACAGCGTCAGCGAGGCACTGAAATAGGCGTCGTCACCCGGCGGGTGATCGCTGATGCGTTGCCGCTGCACCGCCAGCGCCTCGGCCTGCGCCGCCAGCATCGGCAGCAACGAGGCGGAAAAACCGACCGGGCCATCGCCGGTAGTTTTGCCATTGGCGGTATCGGTTTTCTCCGGCGGCACGCCCTGTTTGGCGGTGAGCTGCGCCATTGGCTGGAAGCGTTCGAGCAGCGCAGCCTTGTGCTCATCGTCGTCCGCCAGCATACCGGCCCACAGGTAGACCCGAATGGCGTCGTAGCTGCCAACGTTCGGCTTGACGGTGTCCGGCTGCCAGCCGGCGCCGACCCGCCACACCACCCAGTCCGGCGAGAAACCGTGCGGCGCGGTGTCCAGCCATAGCCGCTGATTGACCTGACGCATCGCACGCCACGGACCGTTCAGCGCCGAAAAACGCGCCAACAGCTGCGGCGGCAGGTAGCTGGGATTCAGCCGCCAGCGATCTTCCGCCACGAACCCGACCTTGCCCGGCAGCAGCATCAGGCCCAGGCCGGGAATATCGGCCACTTCTTCGCGACCGATGCGTTGCAGCAACAGCGTCCCCAGGGTTTGATAACGCCGGATTTTCCACAGACGGCCGGCTTCAAGCAGGTTGTAAGCGATCCACAGGTCGGCGTCCGACGCCGAGTTGGCGTCCAGCACCTTCCACCGTTTGTCGTCGCTCTCGCCCCACAGCCAGGCGGGCAAACGGGCGCTGAGATCGCCCGCCGCCAGGTTGTTCTCCGTCCATGCCAGCAGCAGGTCGAAAGTTGGCCGATCGTTGGCCACCAGGGCGAAGAACAGGCCGTAACTCTGCCCCTCCGAGGTGGTGATTTTGTTCGGGCTGCTCGGATCGATCACCCGCCCCTGTGGACTGATATAGAACTGTTTGTACTGTTGCCAGCCCGGCCACTCGCAGGCCGCCGCCGCGCTGAAAGCGCACAGCAGCAGCATGCCGAGCGACAGGCGTTGCAGCATCGCACTCACCGCCGTCAATCCCGATCTTCAGGCGCCAGACGGCGCCGGCTGATGGCCTTCAGGCCGCGCCACAACATCAGCCCCAGGATCACCACCAGCACCACCGCGATCACCGCCAGCAGCACCGGATGGGTGGAGAGGGCATACCACAGCCGCTCCCACCACGGCAGGTGGCCGACATAGTAAACATCGCCGACGCGCAGGCTGTTGACCCCCGATTCGCGGATCACCGCTACCGAGCCGAACACCGCGGCGCGCTTGCCGCTGTCCAGCAGGGCATCGTTCAACAGCTCATAGCCGCGCGGGCTGTCCGCCAGCAGCGCCACAATGCTGCGCTGGTCGTTGAACGGCGACTGTACGCCGATGATCGCCGACATCGCGCCCTCGGCGCGGACGGTGGTTTTGCTGTCCGGCTTGGTATCTTCCGCCAGCACCTCCGCGCTGGGCATCGGCGGCTGGCGCGTCGGCTGTTTCACCCAGCTTTGCGTCGCATCGACCAACAGGCTGACTTTCTTATCGTCACGCAACTCCGGCGGAATGGTGCCGACCATCAGGATATCGTCGTCGCGATCCTTAGCCTGCGACCAGTCGTCGCTCAGCGTGAAGGCCAGCGCCGGATAGCCGGTTTGCGCGCCAATCACGCCCAGCGCGTTCAGCAGCGCGCTGACCTGCGGCGGCTGCGGTTTCTGGTTCACCAACACCAGCGTTTGCGACAGATCTGCCAGGCGGCTGAACGGGAAACCGGCGTTGGCGAAGGCGCGCAAATCCGGCATCGCCATAAAGTGGCGGTAGCCGGAGAAATCGATGGTGGAAGCACCGTCGATCACCGCGTGGTTTTGGGTAAAGGAGTAAGTCTCGCAGCGCCCTTCCGCGCCGCTGGCCAGCAGCGTGGTGTAGTCGAAGTCAAAGCGCAGCTGGTTAGTGGCCCCCAGCCGCAGCGCCGGGATAGTGACGCTCTTGTCGGAGTCGAGCAGCCCCTGCGTCAGCGGCAGGCGCAACAGCTGAGTACCCTGCTCATGTTCCGGCACCAGCGAGTAAGCCTGGACGAACTGATTGTTCAGGCTGACGCTCAGCCGCGAACCGTCCTGAATGCGCGGCGCGGTGTAACGGTATTTCAAGTGCATGTCGATGCCGGTACTGCGGATCAGGAACAGGTCCGGCGGCAGGTTCATGGTCAGCGAAATCGGGCCGGGTTCGATGCCGCTGGTCTGCAGCTGTTCGGCGTACTGCTGCAGCTCGGCGAAGGTCATCGGCCGATCGGTGCGCACCCAGTTCGGCGCGTCGTAAGGCTGGCGCGGCGCCAGCTGTTCCACTTTGTCCACCGTCACGTTCTGGCCGCGGAACAGGATGTTGCCCTGCGCGATGCCTTTTACCGCGGTGACCAAATCGTTGTCGTCACGCCCCTGGATCAGCAACAGCTTGACGTACGGATTGTCCGGGTGGCTGATCATCTCCACCGTCGGGCCGTTGACCGCCGGATAATCGCGCAGGAAATCCGGGCGCTGCTGATTGGTGGCGAAGACCACCGCGTGCTGCGTCGGCAGCGCGTTGTACAGCGCCGGGAAGGATTGCCCGCGCCACTGCGCCTTGCTGCCGAACCACGAGGCCAGAATGCCTGCCGCGCGCTGCTGGGTGAGATCCGGCTGGCCGGCGAACACCATCGGCAGCGTCAAAGGCCGATTATCGCGGCCGTCGAAGAACGGCTCAGGGAAGTGCGACAGTTCGTTTTTCAGCGGCAGCGTCTGGAAGCGCAGCTGCAGCGCGCTGGACTTGCTGACGTCGAGCCACAGCGAAGTGCTGGCCGGGTTTTCGCAGATGTTCTGATAATGGCCGACAAACACCAGCCTGACACGGTTAAAATCGGAGATATAGCGCGGATCGATCGCCATCTGGATGCGATTGGGTTTGCCCAGCTGCTCCTTGGCGATAGTGGTCACGCCCATCAGCTCGTCGTTCAGGTAGACCTTGACGTGCGATTCCACCGGGATCAGCGCCGGCGATGGCGTAAACTCCATATCGAGCATCGCCTGCGACACCACCTCATCGCTGCGTACGCCGAATTCGATCTGCCCGTCCGGCCGGGTGCCGCGCAGAATAAACGCCCCCGGCGGCGGCGCAATCTGCGCAAACGGCAGCGACACGTCGCGCACCGGCGCATTCGGATCCTGCGGCACGGCGGCCAGCGGCAGCGGCGTGGTCGTCGCATCGGTCGGCACGGCGATCGGCGGTTGTGCCGTCACGGTCGGCGCGGTAGCGGTTTCGGCCTGCGACAAAGTGCTGATGCCTAAGGCCAGAGCAGTTAACCAGGTTATTTTTCTCGTCATCGTATCATCATCAATGTTGGAGCCTGTTCACCGGGCGAGTGAGCGGGCGGTTGAACTCGCAGCTAACCCACTGTTTCTTGTTGACCCAAGGACGGATCCCTGCCGACGCCGCGCGGAATAAACGACACTACCCAGGCAGTCAGCGAAGTGACCCCGACCAGCAGACCACGCACCAGCGGCGGCGCGTAGTCCGCCATGCGCACATACCCCCGGAAACCCAGCGCCAGAACGTCGCGCAGGCTTTCGATCGGTCGGTCTTCAGGGAACCCGTCCTGCCACAGCGCCCAGGTATCGGCGCGGGCGAAGGTGCACTGAATGAAATCGATGTGTTCACGTGTGGAGAGTTCGACCAGGCGTACCCCCACCTTGCTGCCGAAGGCGCGCGTCACCACACAGGGGAAGCTGTACTCCTGCTGGCCGCGCTTGAGCAGCAGCGAGACTTTGTCGCCGTCTTTCAACGCATTCTCCACCCGCATTTCGATGCCCACGCCGCCATCGGAGTAATCGCGCAGCGTGCAGGGGTACAGGTGGCCGTCGGCGCGCGCGATCGCCGCCGGCATGGCGATTTCCACACGGTGCGCTTGGCGCACCTGCTTGGCCTCCACCGCCACCGCCACCGCGCCGCCGAGAATGGTCATGTTGTACAGCACCCATACCAGGCTGATGATCACCGTCATCACCTCGTTCGTCGGGCCATAGGCCAGCCGCCAGACGCCGAACGCCAGCCCGGCCAGGTTCAGGATCACCAGGAACATGTAAGGCCGAGTGATCACCCAATCGACGTGTTCCTCTTCCACCAACCCGCCCTTGGCGGTGACGTTGAATTTGCCCTTGTGCGGATTGAACAGCGCCACCGTCGTCGGCCGCGCGATATACCAGGCCAGCACCGTTTCATAGATTTCGCTCCAGAACGAATGGCGGTATTTCCCCTGGATGCGCGAGTTGGTCAGGCTGGCGTGGATCATGTGCGGCAGCACATAAAGCGCGATCGCCAGCGCCGGCGCGAAGATGATGTAGGCGTGCAGCAACAAGAACGCCAGCGGCGCGGTAAGGAAGATCAGCCGCGGAATGCCCGACAGGAAGTGCAGCATGGCGTTGGCGTAGCACAGACGCTGTGCCAGTTTCAGCCCCTTGCCCAGCAGCGGGTTGTCCAGCCGGAAGATCTGCACCATGCCGCGCGCCCAGCGAATGCGCTGGCCAATGTGCGCCGACAGGCTCTCGGTCGCCAGCCCGGCGGCCTGCGGAATGCGAATGTAGGCCGAGGTGTGCCCGCGCCGGTGCAAGCGCAGCGAGGTATGGGCGTCTTCGGTAACGGTTTCCACCGCGATGCCGCCGATCTCGTCCAACGCGCTGCGGCGCAGAATGGCGCAAGAGCCGCAGAAGAAGGTGGCGTCCCACATGTCGTTGCCGTCCTGCACCAGACCGTAGAACAAGGTGCCCTCGTTGGGCGTCTGGCGGAAGCGGCCAAGGTTGCGCTCGAACGGATCCGGCGAGAAGAAGTGGTGCGGGGTCTGCAGCATCGCCAGCTTTTTGTCTTTGAAGAACCAGCCCATGGTCAGCTGCAGGAAGGAACGCGTCGGCACGTGGTCGCAGTCGAAAATCGCCACGAACTCGCCGGTGGCCTGCTTCAGCGCATTGTTGATGTTGCCGGCCTTGGCGTGTTCGTGGGTCGGCCTGGCGATGTATTTCACCCCCACTTCGGCGGCGAACGCCCGGAGTTCTGGGCGGTTGCCGTCGTCGAGAATATAGATGTTCACCTTCTCCTTCGGCCAGTCGATGCCCAGCGCCGCATAGATGGTCGGCTTCACCACCCCGAGATCTTCATTGTAGGTCGGCACCATCAGATCGATGGTCGGCCAGGTCGCGCTGCCTTCAGGCAGCGGCACCGGCTGGCGGTTAAGCGGCCAGATGGTTTGGAAATAGCCCAGCACCAGCACCACCCAGGCGTAGGTTTCCGCCACCAGCAACAACAGACCGCACACCAGGCTAAGCGGGTCGTCCCAGTTCAGCGTGGCGGTATAGCGCCACCACAGGTAGCGGCAGGACACGGTCAGCGACAGCACGATCAGCATCAGGCCCGGCAAACGCCCCGGCACCCGGCGCACCACCATCGCGATCCCCCACAACAGCAGGACGAACACGAACTGCGCCGGCAGATCGAACGGTTGCGAGATGCACAGCATGGCGAGGCCCGCCGCCAGCACGCTGACCAGAATAAACAGCACGCGCCGCATGCCGCGGCTCATGCGGCCAAGGCGTTCCACCGAGCGCTGTTCCACGCCGGCGTCTTTCAACCGTTGCGGCAGGCTCTGCAGCCCGTCGGCGTAGCGCTGCTGCAAGCGGCGCCAACCGGCGAAATAGTCGCGCTGCACCGGCGCCCGGCCACTGCGGAACAGCAGCAGCCACAGCCCCTGCAGTAGATAACGCAACGCATCCGCCGGGCGCGGGCGTTCAGCGGAGAGGTGCGGGAACCAATAAGCGCGGCCGGCGCGCACGCGCCGCCAGGCCGGCGACTCGAAGCGCAGCAGCAGCCACCCCAGCGCCACCAGCAGCGTGGCGAAAAAGGCGGCCGCCGCCGACGCGCCGTTGCGGCGATAGCCGCGGTAACGCGCCTGCACCGCCTGACGCACCGGCGGCACCAGCAGCAGGCTCAGCACCCGGCTCATGGCGCAACGTCCCGTTTGAGGTTGATCAGGCACCAGTTGGCCAGCGTCAGCACTTCATCCGCCGCCAGGCTTTCGGGGCGGTACTCGCCCAGCGGCTGTTTAACCGCCAGCGCTTCCGCCAACGCTTCATCGCGGTGGATCACCACCGGCAGCAGGCCGCTCAGGGTTTGCAGCCACAGCTGATGCAGATCCTGCTGCAGCTGGCTGGCGGAGGCGTAGTGGTTAACCAGGAAACGGCAGCCGTTCGGCAGCGTCTGCTGATGAAGCCGTACCTGGCAGTTGGCGTCGGGGTTCAGCAGCATGAACACGCTGTCGGCAAGCTGCAACGCCTGCTGCGCCAGCACGCCATCACCGACCGGGACATCCAGCAGGATCCAGCGCTGCGGCTCGCCGGCGATCAGTTGGCGCATATTTTCGCGCCAGCGTTCGGGATGGTCCCGACACTGGCGTTGCATTTCCAGCTGTTCCGCCGCATTCAGGCGGCCAAACGGCAGAAAATCGAGGTTTTCACAGTAACGCAGCGCGCCTTCCTGCCAGCCGCCGCCGTCCCGCTCCGCGCGGGCCCAGCCGCGCGCCAGCTCGAACGGCGTATTGAAATGCAGGCGCAGCAAATTGTCCGGCGTGAAATCGATCGCCAACACCGACTCGCCCAGCTGCTGCAACGCCCAGGCGAGCGCCGCCGTGACCGATGTCGTCCCCATTCCACCCCGCAACCCTTGCAGCGCGATCACCGGCATAGATCAGTGGCTCCCCGTGGTCTGCGCCAATTCGGCCAGCAGCGGCCAACGCGTCATCATTTGCGCTAGCCGCTCCTGCCGTGAAACATCGACATAGCTTAATTTTGGCAATGAAAAAGCCTGGCTGAGCGCCTGCAGGTCATCCTGGCTCTCCCCAGGTGCCGCTGCACGAAAATGGGTGGGTGAGTTATTCATTCTTCCGCCTTGGCAAAAATAGGCTATGTTAATTAACTATAGCAACGATACAAAAAGAGAGAGGCAATAAGATGATTCTCAACAAATATTGTCGAAGAACTTCGGAGATTTGTTATTGCCAGAGTAAAAATGGCTATCTTTAAATATAAACGCCTTTAGTCGGCTTTCAACGAAAGTAGAACACATCCTATGGCGCACTCTTTTTCTCTAGGCATTCGGCAGATTTGGGAAGAACTGGCGGTGATGCAGGCTCCCGGGCTTTATTGGATCAATATCGACCGGCAAAGCGACGCCGCGCTGCTGTGTCGACAAACCATCGCCGCCCAGCCGGCCACCCACAAAGTCGCCCTGATCTGCAGCGGTGACAAACCCGAGCGCCTGCTGGCCGAGCTGGCGTCGCCCGCCTTGCAGAAGCTGCCGCTGTATCAATTACCGGAGAAAAAAGCCGCGCTGACGCATTTCAGCGATGATCTGATGCGCGCCTTGCGGCCGCAAAATCGTTTGTTAATCCTGCTGGCGCACGCCAGCCTGTGGCAAACCTTCACCACTGAAGAGCTGCGCGCGTGGACACTTGCCCTCTCCGCCTGGTTGCGGCAGCAGGGGTGTACGCTGTTGATCCTCAGCCACGGCGGCGGCATCAACAAGCTCAAGGGGCAGCTCAGTGCGCAGCACCGCATCCTGAACGGCCTGTCCAGCCTGCAGTGGCAGCAGGACAGCGCGCAGTACCTGGTGAACTGGTGGAGCACCGAAAACGGCATCAACGCCAATCAGCTGCTGACGCTGTACGCCGCGGAAGGCGGCTGGCAGGGCGAGGACGAAAACAACCAGCCCTCGCCTACCGCCTTGCGCAGCGACGAAGGCCAGTATCTGGCCGAGCGCAGTATTCTGGAAGGCGCGCCGCCGCTGTCCGCCAACTGGCAGCTGCTGGAGAGCAACGACGAACTGGCGCAGCACGGCATGCTGAGGCTCTCGTCGACGCTGATTTTCGCGTTGTACCAAAGCGATCAAATCGACCATTTGGCGCACCAGATCCACACCCTGCGCCGCAGCCGCGGCAACGGCCTGAAAATCGCGGTGCGCGAGATGAGCGCCAGTTTGCGCTACAGCGACGAGCGGCTGCTGCTGGCCTGCGGCGCCAACCTGATCGTGCCGCACGTTGCGCCGCTGTCGCGTTTTCTGACCATGCTGGAAGGCATCCAAGGGCAGCGCTTCTCACGCCATGTGCCCGCCGACATTGATGCATTGCTGGCCGGTCTGCGTCCGCTGCAGCTGAAAGGCTATATGCGGCCGGAAGCGTTCAGCCAGGCAGTGCTTTCGCTGATGGGCAACACGCTGCTGCCCGAAGACGGCAAGGGCGTGATGGTGGCGCTGCGCCCAGCCACCGGCCTGCGCGCCGAACAAGCGATAACCTTGTGCCATCTGCGGCGTTTCGGCGACGTGATGACCGTGGCGCAGGGCCGATTGGTGCTGTTCCTCTCCACCTGCCGCATCAACGATCTGGATACCGCACTGAAGTTCATCTTCCGTCTGCCGGTGGATGAAGCCTTCAGTAACCGGGTGGTGTGGCACCAGGATGTCGATATCACCTCTGAAATCAAACGCATGGCCCAGGGGCGTTGGCAACTTTCGGCCACCGGCGCCACCGGCATCGCGCCGCGCCCCAGCGTTGAGGTGGCCGCTGAGCCCGTGGAACGTCGCCAACCGGTCGCTTTCACGCTGTCTCTAGGCCCGCAGGAGGCAAAGCATGCTGAACCTTAACGACATCGTGCAACTGATCCTGCTGTGCGCGCTGATCTTCATTCCGCTGGGTTACGCCTTTCACCGGCGGTTTCCGCATTTGCGTCAATACTGGCAAAACCTGTTGTTATCGCCGCGCTATTTGAAATCCGCCGGTTTGTGGGTGCGCACAGGCTCCTCATCTCAGATTAAACGTAAGAAGCAGCCATGAATCCAAACTCGAATACGCAATCCGATAACGCTCTGTGGCGCTACTGGCGCGGGCTGGGCGCCTGGAATCTCTATTTTCTGGCCAAGTTTGCCCTGCTGTGGTTCGGCTACCTGAACTTCCATGCGCTGCCGAACCTGGTGTTCATGGCGTTTCTGCTGATGCCTATCCCCTCGCAGCGCCTGCACCGCTGGCGTCATTACCTCGCCATCCCGATCGGTATCGCGCTGTTTTACCACGATACCTGGCTGCCGGGCATCAACAGCATTCTCAGCCAAGGCTCGCAGCTGGCCGGCTTCAGCGCCCAGTATCTGCTGGAGCTGATTAATCGCTTTATCAACTGGCAGATGATCGGCGCCGCCTTCGTGCTGCTCATCGCCTACCTGTTCGTCGCACAGTGGGTGCGCATCACGGTGTTTACCGTGGCGGTGCTGGCGTGGCTCAATATCGTCAACCTCGCCGGACCGGCGGTTTCGTTGCTGCCGGCCACGTCCACAGCTTCCGCCGGCGGCGCCAACTCGACGTCCGCAACCGCGCCGGCGGCGGGAGATAGTGCGCCGGCAGACAACCTGCCGCCGACCAGTGCCAACCTGACGGCCTATCTGAATCAGTTCTACGATCGGGAAAAAGGCCGCGCCACCGCGTTCCCGGCCTCCTTGCCCGCCGACGCCCAGCCGTTCGATCTGCTGGTGATCAACATCTGTTCGCTGGCCTGGGCCGATATGGACGCGGTCAACCTGCAAAATCACCCGCTGTGGTCGAAGATGGATATCATGTTCGACAGCTTCAACTCGGCCACCGCCTACAGCGGCCCAGCCTCCATACGACTGCTGCGCGCCAGCTGCGGCCAGCTTTCGCATCACGATCTGTATCAGCCGGTGAACCAGCAGTGTTATCTGTTCGACAACCTGGCGAAGCTTGGCTTCAAGGAACAGCTGATGCTCGACCACTCCGGGGTGTTCGGTAACTACCTGAAAGAGCTGCGCGAACAGGGCGACATGCAGGCACCGCTGATATCGCAGGCCGGCATCAGCAACGAGCTGACGTCGTTTGACGGTGAACCGATTTATAACGATCTCGAATTGCTGACCCGCTGGCTGGATCAGCAGCAAAAAGCCGGCAACGGCCGCACCGCCACTTTCTTCAACGTCATCCCGCTGCACGACGGCAACCGTTTCGTCGGCGCCAACAAGAGCGCCGACTACCAGCCGCGCGCGCAGAAGCTGTTCGATCAATTGAACGCCTTCCTCGACCAGCTGGAGAAATCCGGCCGCAAAGTGGTGGTGGTGATCGTACCGGAACACGGTGCGGCGCTGGTGGGCGACAAGATGCAAATGTCCGGCCTGCGCGATATCCCCAGCCCGAGCATCACCCATACGCCGGTCGGCATCAAACTGGTGGGCATGAAGACGCCGCACCAGGGCAGCCCGCAGCAAATCAAAACGCCGAGCAGCTATCTGGCGTTGTCGGAGCTGGTGTCGCGCCTGGTGGACGGCAAGGTCTTCAGCGAGGCCAGCGTTAACTGGCAGGCGCTGACGCAGGGGCTGCCGCAGACTCCGGTCATCTCCGAAAACGACAACGCCATTGTGATGCAGTATCAGGGCAAACCCTACATTCGGTTAAACGGCGGCGACTGGGTGCCTTATCCACAATAAACGCGGCTCCATCGCCCAAAAGCACGCCGACGGCGTGCTTTTTTTTGTGCTTCATCATAGAAAAATGATGACGCTCGTCGACCGTAAAAATGCTATTTACGGCAAGGTGTTAACACCTATTATTCGCTTATTAATCACATACGAAGATTCTTAAAAAAATAACCATATTTCAGGCATTCTTGGAATATCAAATAAAAATCGCGGTTATAACGGTTTGCCAATAATTAACTCGTTGATCGAAAAATAAAAAACGCCGGCGTTATGCCGGCGTGAGTTTAAGCGGAGCAATCGACGGTTCACGTCCCCGGATGTTCGTCCTGATCGACCGCGAAGCAGGCCACCATCTGCGCACCATACTGTTTCAGCTGCGGCGGCAGCTGCACGCAGGTACCAAAGGCACGGCGGCAGCGGGCATTGAACGCGCAGCCCGGCGGCGGGTTCATCGGGCTGGGCAGCTCACCGGTCAGCTTGATGCGCTCGCGACGCATATCCGGGTTCAGCCGCGGCGTCGCCGACAGCAACGCCTGGGTGTACGGATGGCGCGGATTGTTGAAGATCGCCTCTTTGCTGCCCTTCTCCACGCAGCGGCCGAGGTACATCACCATCACCTCATCGGCGATATGCTCCACCACCGACAGATCGTGCGAGATAAACACGTAGGACAGCCCCAGCTCCTGCTGCAGATCCATCATCAGGTTCAGTACCTGAGCGCGCACCGACACGTCCAGCGCCGACACCGGTTCATCGGCAATCACCACGTCCGGGTTCAGCATCAGCCCGCGGGCGATGGCGATACGCTGGCGCTGGCCGCCGGAGAACATATGCGGGTAGCGGTCGTAGTGCTCGGTCTTCAGGCCGACCTTCGCCATCATCTCCAGCGCTTTTTCCCGCCGTTCTGCGGCGCTGAGCGAGGTATTGATCAACAACGGCTCCTCGAGGATCTGCCCGACCTTCTTGCGCGGATTGAGCGATCCGTAAGGATTCTGGAACACGATTTGGATCTTCTGGCGCCGCAGCTTCTCGGCGGACGCATCCGGTTTCAGCAGATCCTGCCCCTGGTAGTACAGCTCACCGCTGGTCGGCACTTCGATCATCGTCAGCAGGCGACCGAGCGTCGATTTGCCGCAGCCCGACTCGCCGACCACCGCCAGCGTTTTGCCCCGCTCCAGGGTAAAGGAAACGCCGTCCAGCGCCTTGACCAGCCGCTCCGGCGCGAACAGGCCCTTTTTCACCGGGTAATACTTCTTCAGGTCAATCGCCTGCAGTAAAGGTTGATTCTGGCTCATACGGTCGGCCTCCCCGCATCATCCAGCGGTGTGTGACATTTAACCTGACGCCCGGGAATGCTGCGCAATTCCGGCTCCTCGATACGGCAGCGCTCGTTGGCATACGGGCAACGCGGGTTGAGCAGACAGCCAGTCGGGCGATCGTATTTGCCCGGCACCACGCCCGGCAGCGAAGCCAGCCGCGCCTTGTCGGCGGCGAACTCCGGCAGCGCGCGCAGCAGCGCCTGGGTGTAAGGGTGGCGCGGGGCGCGGAAAATCTCCGCCGCCTTGCCGGATTCCACCACCTGGCCGGCGTACATCACGATGATGTGATGCGCGGCTTCCGCCACCAGCGCCAGATCGTGGGTGATCAGCACCAGCGCCATGTTTTCGCGCTGCTGCAGGTCCAGCAACAGTTCTATGATCTGCGCCTGGATGGTCACGTCGAGCGCGGTAGTCGGCTCATCGGCGATAAGTAGCTTCGGCCGGCAGGCAATCGCCATGGCGATCATCACGCGCTGGCTCATGCCGCCGGAAAGCTGATGCGGATACACGTCCAGCCGCGAGGCCGGATCGGGGATGCCCACCTGCGTCAACAGATCGATGGTGCGCTGGCGGCGGGTGCGGCGGTTGCCGCCCTGATGCACCTTCAACGCTTCCATGATCTGGTAGCCGACGGTATAGCACGGGTTCAGGCTGGTCATCGGATCCTGGAAGATCATCGCCACTTCGGCGCCCACCAGCTGGCGACGCTCCTTCTCGGAGATCTTGAGCAGATCCCGGCCGTTGAACTCCAGTTTGTCGGCCATCACCTTACCGGGGAAATCGATCAGCCCCATGATCGCCAGCGAGCTGACGGATTTGCCGGAGCCGGATTCGCCGACGATGCCGACCACCTGGCCTTGCTCCACGCTGTAACTGATGCGGTCTACCGCGCGGAACGGGGTGCCTTCGTCACCGAAGTGCACCGAAAGTTTGTCTACATTCAATAACGCCATCTCTCTCGTCCTCTGTTACTGCTTGAGTTTGGGGTCGAGAGCGTCACGCAAGCCGTCCCCCATCAGGTTGAATGCCAGCACCGTCAGCAGGATCGCCAGGCCGGGGAAGGTCACCACCCACCAGGCGCTTTGCGCGAACTGCAACACGTCGGAGAGCATGGTGCCCCACTCCGGCGTCGGCGGTTGCGCGCCCATGCCCAGAAAGCCGAGAGCGGCCATGTCCAGAATGGCGTTCGAAAAACCGAGAGAAGCCTGAACGATCAACGGCGCCAGGCAGTTAGGCAAAATATTGACGAACATCTGGCGCAGCGCGCCGGCGCCCGCCACGCGCGAGGCGGTAACGTAGTCGCGGTTAACCTCCACCAGCACCGCCGCGCGCGTCAGGCGCACATAGTGCGGCAGAGCGACGAAGGTCAGCGCCAACGAGGCGTTGACGATCGACGGCCCGAATACCGCCACCAACACCAGCGCCAGCAGCAGACTCGGCAGAGCCAGCATGATGTCGACGACGCGCATGATCACCGCATCCACCACGCCGCCGAAGTAACCGGCCAGCAGGCCGAACACCACGCCCATGATCAGCGACAGCACCACTACCAGGCAGCCGACCAACAGCGACAGGCGCGCGCCGTACATCAGGCGCGACAGCACGTCACGGCCCACATCGTCGGTGCCGAGGATATATTGCCAGCTGCCGCCCTCTTGCCACACCGGCGGCTTGAGCAGCGCGTCGCGGAATTGCTCCGCCGGCGCATGCGGTGCCAGCAGCCCGGCGCCGAGCGCGATCACCAGCATCAGAACGATATAAATCAGGCCGACCACGGCCCCTTTGTTGCGCTTGAAATAGTGCCAGAACTCCTGAAACGGGGTCATCGGCTTCGGCGCACCTTTAACTACAGACTCAGCGATTTGAGACATAAGAGCGCCCCTTATTTCTTGTGGCGAATACGCGGGTTGACCACGCCGTAGAGCACGTCTACCAGCAGGTTAACCAGAATGATCATACAGGCGACCAGCAGCACCCCGCCCTGCACCACCGGATAGTCGCGGCGCTGCAGCGCGTCGATCAGCCAGCGGCCCAATCCTGGCCAGGAGAAGATGGTTTCGGTCAGAATGGCGCCGGCCAGCAACGTACCGACCTGCAGCCCAATCACCGTCACCACCGGCAGCAGCGCGTTGCGCAGCGCGTGAATGACGATCACCCGCATGCGGCTCACGCCCTTGGCGCGCGCGGTGCGGATATAGTCTTCCCCCAACACCTCCAGCATCGAGGATCGGGTCATGCGCACGATCACCGCCAGCGGAATGGTGCCCAGCACGATGGCGGGCAGGATCATGTGCATCACCGCGTCGACGAAATCGCCCGGCTCGCCCCAGATCAGGGTGTCTATCAGCATGAAGCCGGTCAGCGGGTGGCTGTCGTCGAGGAATACCGTATCGCTGATGCGCCCCGACACCGGCGTCAGGTTAAGCTGCACCGACACCAGCATGATCAACATCATGCCCCACCAGAAAATCGGCATCGAGTAGCCGGTCAGCGAAATGCCCACCGCGGTGTGATCGAATATCGACCCGCGTTTGACCGCCGCCAACACCCCGACCGGGATGCCCACCAGCACCGCGAAGATCATCGCGCAGAAGCCCAGCTCCAGCGTGGCCTGGAAGCGCGGAACGAATTCGCTCCAGACGGGGATGCGGCTTTTGAGTGAGGTGCCCAGGTCGCCGTGCAGCACGTTGGACACGTAGGATAAATATTGTTGATAGAGCGGCTTGTCCAGCCCCATTTCCGCCATCAACTGCGCGTGGCGTTCAGCGGAGATACCGCGTTCCCCGGCCATGATGGTCACCGGGTCGCCGGGGATCATATGGACGAATGCAAAAGTCAGCAACGTAATGCCGATAAACGTTGGGATAACTAACCCCAAACGTCGGAGTATGAACTGCAACATATCCCGAACTCTCTGTATCAATGCCCGGCAGCTCATCGTCCGCCAGGCTTATTAACGCTCACATGCCTTTGAACGATTCGACGGCCATACGCCGGAGACTGGTCAGCAGGGGCGCAAACCTGTTGCGCCCCTGCAAGTCCATTCGTGCGTCTCCGGTTAAGCGGTCGGAATCAGTCTACAGAGACATTCTCGAAGTGATGCTTACCAAGCGGATCCACGACGTAGCCCTTCACTTCCTTACGTACAGGCTCGTACACGGTGGAGTGCGCGACAATCAGCGCCGGGGCCTGATCGTGCATCACTACCTGCGCCTGCTTGTACAGTTCGATACGCTTGTCATGGTTGGATTCGGCGCGCGCCGGTTGGATCAGATCTTCAAACGGCTTGTAGCACCAGCGGGAGTAGTTGGAGCCGTCTTTCGCCGCCGCGCAGCTGAACAGCGTGGCGAAGAAGTTATCCGGATCCCCGTTGTCGCCGGTCCAGCCCATCATTACCGTCTGGTGCTCGCCCGCTTTGGCGCGCTTGAGGTATTCACCCCACTCATAGGTCACGATTTTGGCCTTCACGCCGATCTTGGCCCAGTCGGCCTGGATCATTTCCGCCATGCGGCGCGCGTTCGGGTTATATGGACGCTGTACCGGCATCGCCCACAGGTCGATGCTGAAACCGTCGGCCATGCCCGCTTCTTTCAGCAGCTCTTTCGCCTTGGCCGGATCGTAAGCGTAATCCTGCACCGCGTCGTTATAGCCCCACATGGTCGGCGGGATCAGGTTCTTGGCCGCCTGGCCCGCGCCCTGATAGACCGCGTCGATGATCGCCTGCTTGTTGACCGCCATGGTCAACGCCTGGCGCACCTTCAGGTTATCCAGCGGTTTTTTCTCGACGTTGAACGACAGGTAACCCACGTTCAGGCCCGGCTGTTCCATCAGGTTGATGGACTTGTCTTGCTTCATGCGGGCGATATCGGCCGGGTTCGGGTACGGCATCACCTGACATTCGTTTTTCTGCAGTTTGGCGTAGCGCACGGAGGCGTCAGGCGTGATGGAGAACACCAGGCGATCGATCTTCGGCTTGGTGCCCCAGAAACCGTCGAACGCTTTGTACAGGATCTTGGAGTCTTTCTGGTATTGCAGCAGCTGGAACGGGCCGGTGCCGATCGGGTTCAGGTCAACTTTCTCCGGCGTGCCTGCTTTCATCATCACGTCGGCGTATTCGGCGGACAGGATGGATGCGAAGTCCATGCCCAGATCAGCCAGGAACGGCGCTTCCGAGCGGTTCAGCACGAAGCGCACGGTGTTGTCGTCCACTTTTTCGATCTTGGCGATCAGCTTCGGCATGTCCATGCCTTCAAAGTATTCGTAGCTGCCGCCGGACACTTTGTGATAGGCGTTGTTCGCATCTAACTGGCGCTCAAAGGAGAACACCACGTCGTCGGCGTTAAAATCGCGCGTCGGTTTGAAGTCTTTGCTGCTCTGCCACTTCACGCCTTTGCGCAGGTGGAAGGTGTAGGTTTTGCCGTCTTCGCTGACGTCCCACTTCTCAGCCAGGCCCGGCTGCAGTTCGGTGGTGCCGATTTTGAATTCGACCAGGCGGTTGTAGATAGGCACCGAGCTGGCGTCATAGGTGGTGCCGGAGGTGAACAGCTGCGGGTTGAACCCTTCCGGGGAACCTTCAGAACAGTAAACCAACGTCTTGGCCTGCACGCTGGCCGCCACGGTCAGCGCGATCAGCCCAAGGCCGAATTTCAAAACCCCCGATTTACCCAAGGAACGTGTCATCGTTAGTGCTCCATTGTGTGATGTGATGTGTGTAATTGCCGCCAGACCTGTATTTTTTGTTGCGTGGCCTGTGCGGTCAGCGCCCGAAGGCAGGAAGAGTATGGCGCGAGAATGCCGGATGGAACGCATCGCGGCGGGGACGTCTGAGCGCGTGGAATTCACTCAAACAGCTCTCGCTCTTACCCCTGAGGCTATCAAGTTGCCAACTGTTTGGGGTGTCGTCAATATAACCAGTGGGGATTTGCGCAGACTGTGAGAAACAGCAAACAAACATAAAAAAAACCTTTTGTTAACAGTTACAGCATGAAAATTTATGCTAAGCGGTCATTTTTAGCGCATTGGTCTGACCCTCATAAACTTACTGGTTTTTAACTCCGCTAAAAAACGCAAAAACTTTGTTGCTGAATGCTGAAGATCTGAACGGTTATTTTTGTGATCGCCGTTGAAGACAGGAGGAAATGCTGAAAGATTACCCAAAAGGGTGAGTCCGATGACCGCGTTTTGGGCAGGGCATGACCACAATCTGTGCAGCGTAAAAAAACTTTCGGCGGCGAAAAAGCCGGGGGCGAAAGGATATCCCCCGGCAACGTACTGCAACCGATTATTGCACGCCGGCGCTGTTGCCCAGGCTGGCGTTCATGCTGTTGAGAATATCGCCGTTGTCCGCATCGATCTCCCAGGAGAACAGACCGCCCAACTGCTTATCCAACACGTACTTGCCTTTAGCCTGTACCGAGCGGGCGTCGTCGAAGGTGATCAGATCGCCGGTGGAAGGTTTGAACACGTAAGGCGCTTCCGCCGTGGCGTCGTAGGTGTACTGCCACTCGCCGCTCATAAACTGGCTGGCAATTTGGCGATAGTCCACGATGCCGTTCTCCCAGGTGCCTTTGACCGGCCCGGTGGCGGTGCCGGTGAACGGAATAGCGTTCTGGTAGCCGTTCACTCCGGTCCAGCCGCGGCCATACATGGCGGTGCCGACCACGATCTTGCCCGGCTTGACGCCCTGCGTCAGCAGCGCATTGACGCCGTTCACCGTGGTATAGGCGGTGTCCGGTTTCCATGTCGGCGCATTCAGCGCGGTCTGATGCCCCAGGTTTTTCAGATCGAAGGCGCCGTAGAAGTCGTAGCTCATCAGGAAGATGTGATCCATCGAGTTCTGCGCGGTGTTGTAATCCACCTTGTCGATCTTGTCCTTGCCGGCGCTGATGGCGGAGGTCAGTTCATATTTGCGGCCGGTTTCCGCCGACAGCTGATCCAGCATCGCCCGCAGCTCCTTCATCAGCAGCACATAGGTTTCCCCATCCTGCGGGCTGCCCAGGTTCGGGTTGGCGCCTTTGCCGCCCGGGAATTCCCAGTCGATATCCACGCCATCAAAGAACTTCCAGGTCTGCAGGAACTCTTTCACCGAACCGACGAAACGATCGCGCTTCACCTTGTCGCCCATGAAGAAGAACGGGTCGGACAGCGTCCAGCCGCCGATAGACGGCAGGATTTTCAGGTCGGGACGCGCCTGCTTCAGCGCCATCAGCTGGCCGAAGTTGCCCTTGTAGGGGTCATCCCAGGCGGTGACGCCCTTCTGCGCTTTTTGCAGCGCGGCGAACGGATCGTGGATCGAAACTTTGAAGTCCTCCCGGCCCTGGCAGGAACGCTGCAGCGCCTGGAAGCTGCCTTCGATCTCTTTCAGGCTGTCGTTGATGCCGTTGCCGCCGCAGATCGGGATAAAACCGTACAGCAGGTGGGTCAGGTTTTGCGCCGGGATCTTGTCGACGGTGAAATTGCGCCCGTAAACACCCCACTCAACAAAATAGGAACCGACGACTTTGCCGGAGTTCTGCTTATACGGTTTATTCTTTTCCAGCAGCGGCTCTTTCAACGGCGCCAAATGGCTGCCGTCGGTGTCGGCCACCACAATTTCGGTAGCGTCGCTGGCGGTGCAGCCGTCGGCATTACACAACGCCACCTGCATTTGATAACGGCCGCCTTTATTTACTTTAAAATTCGCCGTGCCGGAAGAACCGGTTGAAGGACCGCTCCATACCTCTTTGCCATTTAATAAAATTTTTGCCGTAGAGCCAGTGTCGCCATTCCATAAATTCCAGGAGACCGAAACATCGGCGGCATTTTTTACCTTCACCAGATTATTATAAGCGGTGGCCGCCTGATCGACTTCAACGATGGCGAACTTGGTGTTGCCCCAGGCGATGGTCGGTTTGCCCGGTGCGGCGGCCTGTGCCGCGGAACACAGCGTACTGCCGATCAACAGCGCCAACAGCGGTTTATTAAATTTGCGCATAACTGATTCCTTTATTCCAAGAGGATAAACATAAAAGAGTTAATCGTCGCCATACATTGCCGAAGCGAAATGATTCCGCAATAATCTGCGAAGATTAAAGTCAATAAATAAACACAGCCTTTCACCACTCAGCGAAAATAATCATTCCCGCTTCGTCTATTCAGACTATAGGTAAAAAAAACGTGAAAACAAGAGCGCTATCAACCGGGTTTTATTCTGCAAGCGTGAATTTATTTAAATATAAAACAAAGAGCCTAGTGGGAATAAGGAATGTGAATTAGTTAATCGCAAAGGATAAATACTTTTCACCAAGGCGGAGGATTGACGCCTTGGTGACGCCGCCCTGCGGGCCGTTGCTCAAACGAGGCCGGGTGTGTCCGCAGAAGAGCGAATCTCATAAACTTCAGGCGAAAAAAAACCTGCTTTAAAAAGCAGGTTTTTCGAATGTGGTCGGCGAGAGAGGATTACGCGCATCTCTGATGCGCGCCCTGCGGGCCGTTGCTGAAGCAACGTTGTCTCGCTACGCGAGGCTCGAACCTCCTGCGGAGGTGCTCATCCTCATAAACTTCAGGCGAAAAAAAACCTGCTTTAAAAAGCAGGTTTTTCGAATGTGGTCGGCGAGAGAGGATTCGAACCTCCGACCCACTGGTCCCAAACCAGTTGCGCTACCAAGCTGCGCTACTCGCCGATGCGGGGCGCATCTTACTGCTGGCGGTTATAGGCGTCAATCACTTTTTTGCCCCTGCATTTCAAGTGGTGATAAAAGCGCCATAAT
>NZ_MJAO01000019.1 GCF_001902635.1 Serratia marcescens
CGCGAATTCTGCGAGAAGCTGGCGCGCCAGGCCGGGTTGGATCAGGGGCATCCGGCGCTGCAGCGCTGGCAGGCGTCGCTGCATGAAACGCAAAACGACCGCGAAGTGGTGGAGCTGTACGCCAAACTGGTGCAGCCGGTGCTGGACAACCAGGCGCGGCGCGAAATCAGCCGCTCGGCCGCCGAATCGACGCTGATGATCGCCGTCAGCCCGTTGGCGCTGGTGGATATGGCGTTCATCGCCTGGCGCAACATCCGCTTGATCAACCGCATCGCCGCGCTGTATGGCATCGAACTGGGTTACTTCAGCCGCATTCGCCTGTTCCGGCTGGTGCTGTTGAATATCGCCTTCGCCGGCGCTTCCGAGTTGGTGCGCGAAGTCGGCATGGACTGGATGTCGCAGGATCTGGCGGCGCGGCTGTCGGCGCGTGCGGCGCAGGGCATCGGCGCCGGGTTGTTGACCGCGCGGCTGGGCATCAAGGCGATGGAGCTGTGCCGCCCGCTGCCGTGGCTGGAAGGGGAAAACCGAAGCTTGGCGATTTCCGCAGCCAGCTGATCGGCCAGTTGAAAGAGACGCTGAAAAAGAGCGACGGCAAGGCCAAATAACCCCGCGACGGCGCTTTCAGGAGCGCCGTTTTTTCAGCGGCGCAAACGCTGGACGTAATCGAGGCTTGACGACAGTCGATCCCCCTGTAATTACATTATAAATCTCTGCAAAATTAATACTGGTTGTTATAACTCTCTGTATGCAGGCTAAAATGACGCCGATGCTGTTATTCACTTGCGTTTAAAATCAGCAACCACGGCAATAAATCAGAGTTCTGTCAACTTTTGCTGACAGATCGCTTCTACCGCCCGGTGCGAGGGAGTATCATCATCGTCAACGATCCCCGCACTTGCAGAGATAAGGCCAATACTGATGCGTTTGGAAGTATTTTGCGAAGACCGTCTCGGTCTCACTCGAGAATTACTCGATCTTTTGGTATCGCGCAGCATTGACCTGCGCGGCATTGAGATCGATCCCATCGGCCGCATTTACCTCAATTTCTCCCAGCTGGATTTCGATACTTTCCGCGCGCTGATGGCGGAGATCCGCCGCATCGCCGGCGTGACCGATGTGCGCACCGTCAGCTTTATGCCTTCCGAACGTGAGCATCGCGCGCTGCGTGCGCTGCTGGAGTCGATGCCGGAACCGGTGTTCTCGATCGACATGAAGGGCAAAGTCGAGCTGGCCAACCCGGCGGCGCAGGCCTTGTTCAGCCTGAACGAAGACAAGATCCGCAACCAGACCGCCGGCGCGCTGATCGGCGGCTATAACTTCAGCCGCTGGCTGGAGAGCGAACACACGGCGCCGCACTCCGAGCGGGTGGTGATCCGCAGCCAGGACTTCCTGATGGATATCACGCCGATCTATCTGGAAGACGAACAGCAGCAACCGGCGGCGGTCGGCGCGGTGGTGATGCTGAAGTCCACCGCGCGCATGGGCCGCCAGCTGCAAAATCTGTCGGTGAACGACGATACCGAATTCGATCACATCGTCGCGGTGAGCGCCAAGATGCGCCACGTGCTGGAGCAGGCGCGCAAGCTGGCAATGCTCGACGCGCCGCTGCTGCTCGTCGGCGATACCGGTACCGGCAAGGATATTTTGGCCCGCGCCTGCCATCTGCGCAGCCCGCGCGGCAAACAGCCGTTCCTGGCGCTGAACTGTGCCGCGTTGCCGGATGACGTGGTGGAGAGCGAACTGTTCGGTCATGCGCCGGGCGCTTATCCCAATGCGCTGGAAGGTAAAAAGGGCTTCTTCGAACAGGCCAACGGCGGTTCGGTGCTGCTGGATGAGATCGGCGAAATGTCGCCGCGCATGCAGACCAAACTGCTGCGTTTTCTCAACGACGGCACGTTCCGCCGCGTCGGTGAAGAGCATGAGGTGCACGTCGATGTGCGCGTGATCTGCGCCACCCAGAAAAACCTCACCGAGCTGGTACAGCGCGGCGAATTCCGTGAAGATCTCTATTATCGCCTCAACGTGCTGACCATCACCATCCCGCCGCTGCGCGAGCGCCCGCAGGACATCATGCCGCTGACCGAGCTGTTCGTGGCGCGCTTCGCCGATGAACAGGGCGTGGCGCGGCCCAAGTTGGCGAGCGATCTGGGCGGTTTCCTCAGCAAATACGGCTGGCCGGGCAACGTGCGTCAGCTGAAAAACGCCATCTACCGCGCGCTGACGCAAACCGAAGGCTACGAGCTGCGGCCGCAGGATATCGTGTTGCCGGAGTTCGACGTGGAGGTGTCGCTGGGCGACGAGGTGCTGGACGGCTCGCTGGACGACATCAGCAAGCGTTTCGAGCGCTCGGTGCTGACGCGCCTGTATCGCACTTATCCCAGCACCCGCAAGCTGGCGAAGCGGCTGGGCGTTTCCCATACCGCGATCGCCAACAAGCTGCGCGAGTATGGCCTGAGCAGCCGCAAGGGTGGCGCTGAGGGCGAAGAATAAGAAAGGCGCCTTGCGGCGCCTTTAACGTGTTTCCAAAGCCGGCGTTCGCCGGCTTTGTTATTTCAGCGCAGCCAGCGCCGCGTCGTAGTCCGGCTCGGTGGTGATTTCGTTCACCAGCTCGCTGTACAGCACATTGTCCTGGCCATCCAGCACCACGACCGCACGCGCAGTCAGGCCTGCCAACGGACCTTCGGCGATTTCAACGCCGTACGCCTGCTTGAACTCGGCGCCGCGCAGGGTGGACAGAGTGACCACGTTGCTCAGGCCTTCCGCGCCGCAGAAGCGCGACTGCGCGAACGGCAGATCGGCGGAGATGCACAGCACCACGGTGTTATCCAGGCCGCTGGCCAGTTGGTTGAATTTACGCACCGAAGTCGCGCAGACGCCGGTATCGATGCTTGGGAAGATGTTCAGGACTTTGCGTTTACCCGCGAAGCTGCTCAGCGCTACGTCTGACAGGTCTTTGGCAACCAGTGAGAAGGCCTTGGCCTGTTCGCCTTGCTGTGGCAGTTTGCCCGCTACGCTGACCGGATTGCCTTGAAAATGTACTGTCTGAGTCATTGCTAGATTCCTTTTACAGGTGTTTATACAAAGGGTATGAACCTGATGAAACGGCGCGTTTGCGATGGCGTTTAACATCAGGTTCACACCCCGGCGCCAGTTTATGACAACCGGGGCGGATTGGATATCAAAGTTTGCTAAATAGTTGTATATATTAGGCTGTTCTATAAATCATCACCGGCACATCAGCCCGCCTTGATGCGCCGTTTTCGCTCAGGAGCCGTTATGAGAGACATGCGTTTTTACCCGGAAGCCTGGCCGCTGCACACCGCCTTCGTGATTGCGCGCGGGAGCCGCACCGAAGCCCGGGTGGTGGTGGTCGACATCGAACAGCAGGGCGTGCGCGGTACCGGCGAATGTACGCCATACCCGCGTTACGGTGAGAGCGAGGAATCGGTGATGGCGCAGCTGGCGGAGATGGTGCCGGCGATCGCGCAGGGTCTCACTCGCGAGCAGCTGTTGACGCAGATGCCGGCGGGCGCCGCCCGCAACGCGCTGGACTCGGCGCTGTGGGATCTGGAGTGTCGCCTGCACGGACAGAGCCTGTGGCAGCGCAGCGGCGTAACGGCGCCGGCGCAGATCCGTATGGCGCAGACCGTCAGCATCGGCACGCCGGAAGCGATGGCCTTCGCCGCGCGTGAACTGGAGCGGCAGGGGGCTACGTTGCTGAAGATCAAACTCGACGATCACTATATCAGCGAGCGGCTGGTGGCGATCCGCGCGGCGGTGCCGCAGGCGACGCTGATCGTCGACGCCAATGAATCCTGGCGTGCGGAAGGGCTGGCGGCGCGCTGCCAACTGCTGGCCGATCTCGGCGTGGCGATGCTGGAGCAGCCGCTGCCGGCCGGCGACGATGACGCGTTGGAGCACTTTATTCATCCGCTGCCGATCTGCGCCGACGAGAGTTGCCACACCCGCGCCGATCTGCCGCGGTTGGCGCGGCGCTATCAGATGGTCAATATCAAACTGGATAAAACCGGCGGCTTGACCGAGGCATTGGCGCTGGCGGAAAGCGCGCGGGAGCAGGGCTTCGCCATCATGCTCGGCTGTATGCTGTGCACTTCGCGGGCCATCTCCGCCGCCTTGCCGCTGGCACCGGCGGCGCGCTTCATCGATCTGGACGGCCCGACCTGGCTGGCGCGGGACGTCGAGCCGGGCCTGGTGTTCGAATGCGGGGCGATCGTCGATCTCGCCCCGTAGGAATTAATTGGGGTAGGCCAGCAGCTCGGTCATCGCGTCGATGTAGCGCTCGCTGGCGGCGTCGGCGGAGATCGGCGGGAATTCGGCGGTGATGCACGGCAGCGACAGATCCGCGCACCAGCTGCCGAACGAACCGGGCGTTTCATAACCGACGCTGGTTACCAGCGGTAGCTCGAACTTGTGCGACAGCCAAACGCCGAGCTGTGAACTGGCGGGATCTTCGATACAGGCCAACGGCTCATGGAACGACACCACCCAGTGCGGCTTCAGGCGATGGATCAGATGGCACAGCGCCTGGGTTTCCGGTTCGGAACCGGGGCGCCCGCCGGTGGAGAGCTTGACGTCGCGCACCGGCGCCGCGCTGTTCCAGCGGTAAACGGTGTCGCCGGAGCGCCAGTTGGCGGCCGGGAAGTTGCGATTCAGATCGACACCGTTGGCGTTGGCGCGCAGCCCCAGCTGGCAGCCGTCGGGGTTGACCGCCAGCACGACGTGGTGGCGCAGTTGGTTGGGCGCGATGCTGCGCAGCGCGCAGGACAGGGTCACGATGGCGGCGCCCTCATCGCCGTGGGTGCCAGCGATGATCAGGCCAGTATCCGGGCCGCTCACCGCCGCCGGGAAATAGAGCAACGGCGCGCCCAGCAGTGAACTGCCGTAATTCTCTCCTGCGACGGCCAACTGGCCACGTTCACTGCGCGGTCGATGTTCGATCATAGTGGTTGTCTCTGAGTTAAAGGCCGAGAGTCATTGTCATTTTATTCAGTGTATTACGCTTTGGCGCATCTTTCCCACCGCAATTGTGCGACGTTTGCGCGATCTGTGACGCCACGGCGGTGAAAACACCAATTAAACCGCACCTGACCGGGCGCTGTTGTTATACTAACGGCAGAGCTAAGCCAATCACCCGCAAGAGGATTTAACATGCCAGTAGCCAGAATCATCGCCAGCTATAGCGAAAATGAAAATGACACCATCACGCTGCTGTGCGGCGTGGACGCTGAAAACCAGATCCGCCAGGGTGAATGGTTCGGCGTGGTGAAAAATGACGACGGGCGCGGGGACGAATCGAACTATCCGTTCACCCTGCATATCGATTACCAGAAAGATGCTTTCTACCTCGACTACGGCTATGACGACGCCGACGCGCGCCAGCTGCAAAAAACCGACATTTCGGCCCGTCCGCTGGCTGAGAAAGGTTTTTTCACCGTGTTCGATGAAGAAGAAGGCGAAGAATTCAGCTACCGCATCAACAGCATCCACCTGTACGACTGACGGTCGCTGCTGCAAACGCAACCCGTGCCGCCCTGCGCCGCACGGGTTTTTTATCGCCTGAATCGCACTTTTTGCAACTTCTCGGCCGCGGGCTATAGGTCTGATGGATCTTGTGCTATATGATAAAAAATTCAGATGGTTAACGGGGGATAAATCATAATGGCAGGAAGAAAAATACAACGGGGTTTTCGTTTGGCGCTTTGCGCGGCGGCGATCGGTGCCTGTATGAGCAGCGCGATGGCGGCGCAGGTTCCCCCGGGCACCGCGTTGGCGGACAAACAGGAAATCGTGCGCCACATTAAAGACGAGCCGGCATCGCTCGATCCGATTAAAGCGGTCGGCTTGCCGGAGGCCCAACTGGCGCGCGATCTGTTCGAAGGGCTGGTCAATCAGGACGCCAACGGCAAAGTGATCCCCGGCGTCGCCACACGCTGGCAGACCAGCGACAACCAGACCTATATTTTCCATCTGCGCAAAGATGCGCGCTGGTCAAATGGTGACCCTGTCACGGCGAAAGACTTCGTCTACAGCTGGCAGCGGCTGGTGGAGCCGAAAAACCTGTCGCCGTTCGCCTGGTTCGCGCAGCTGGCGGGGATCCAGAACGCCGAACAGATTATCGGCGGCAAGCTGCCGGCCGATCGCCTGGGCGTTTCGGCACCGGACGACTACACGCTCAAGGTGCAGCTGGATAAGCCGGTGCCGTACTTCGTCAGCCTGACGGCCAACTTCAGCCTGTTCCCGGTGAACAAGGCGGTGGTGGAAAAATACGGCAACGATTGGACCAAGGTCGGCAATCTGGTGGGCAACGGCGCGTTCAAACTGCAGGAGCGGGTGGTGAACGAGAAGCTGGTGCTGACGCCTAACGATCACTACTGGGATCACGCGCAGACCGTGCTGACCAAAGTGACCTTCGTGCCGATCAACCAGGAATCCAACGCCACCAAGCGTTATCTGGCGGGTGACATCGACATCACCGAGTCCTTCCCGAAAAACATGTATCAGAAGCTGCTGAAAGACATTCCGGGCCAGGTGTACACCCCGGATCAGCTCGGCACCTATTACTACGCGTTCAACACCCAGCGCGCGCCGACCAATGATGTGCGGGTGCGCCAGGCCTTGTCCTACGCCATCGACCGCAAGGTTATCGCGGAGAAAGTGTTGGGCACCGGCGAAAAACCGGCCTATCACTTCACGCCGGACGTGACCGCCGGTTTCAAACCGGAAGCGAGTCTGCTGCGACAGCAGCCGCAGGCTGAGCTGGACGCGCAGGCCAAAGCGTTGCTGCAGGCGGCCGGCTATGGCCCAGGCAACCCGCTGAAGTTGACCTTGCTGTATAACACCTCGGAAAGTCACCAGAAGATCGCCATCGCCGTGGCTTCGATGTGGAAGAAAAAGCTCGGCATTGACGTCAAGCTGCAAAACCAGGAGTGGAAAACCTATATCGACAGCCGCAACACCGGTAATTTCGATGTGATCCGCGCCTCCTGGGTCGGCGACTATAACGAGGCTTCCACCTTCCTGTCGCTGCTGACCTCCACCCACAGCGGCAACATCGCCAAGTTCAAGAGCGCGGACTACGACAAGCTGTTGGCGCAGGCGGGGCGGGAAACCAATCCGGCGGCGGTGACCGCCGATTACAACAAGATGGAACAGATTATCGCCGACCAGGCGCCGATCGCGCCGATTTACCAATACACCAACGGCCGCCTGATCAAACCGTGGGTAAAAGGCTACCCGATCACCAACCCGGAAGACGTGGCCTACAGCCAGACGATGTATATCATTAAACACTGAGTCGATTTATTTATCGCCCCCGCCTAATGCGGGGGCGGTATTTTACCAGCGGCGTCATGACGGAGTTGATTATTTTTTTCACGCGATAACCCCCGTTTAGCCATAAACAGGGGTGTATCATCATGTTATTATTTCGTTATTTCAGAGGCCGTTACAATTATATGTTGTGGAGTGCAATGATGACCATCATCACGTGTAATAAGCACTCCTTTTGAAGCCACGGTAGCTGAGATGTATAGCGGCGTTAGAATCACATTCAGTGATAATAAAAATACACTGGCTAAATATCAGTCTCATTATTGAAGTTATCTTGTAAATTACTGATATATATCAGAATAAAATTCTTTCGGCACGCCACTCCTCCACCCACGCAGTAGAACGCAGGGGATCCCATGATCTCCGTAGCCTGCCATCATTTCTGTCAGATTGCACAAGCTGAAATCATAAGCAAGATACCAGATAGCACACTGAGTGATGATATCACGGATAATGCAGGCGACTGAAAGCTGTTCAACCCTAAGATGTGCCAAATAAATATAGCGATTAATAACAGCTAATTACATGTGTATTTTTTAATTCCACAGAGAAAAGCTGGATAATTCGGCGTTTAAGCATACAATTACACATGCTTAAATTGATAAAAATATCTTATCAATCTCTGGCTTCTTGATACCTGGCTATCAGTCAGAGTTACCAATTTATTATTATCAAGCGTTTCTATGAGGAATTAATATGACGAATATTACTAAACCCGATCTGGCGACCGACCATTCTTACGCTATCGATGGTTTTGTTCCAGCAACAGCAACGCAAGAATTAAGCTATACCTCGGCACGAGTGCTCAATCCTCTCTATAACCATTATGACACGGCGGGCAAACCCAGAGTATTTGGTTACTACACCGATTGGTCACAATATGATGGGCGTTTGGATAACATCGACTGCCCACCGGCTGCTCGTGGAATCGGTGTGAATTTAGCGCTATTAGATCCTTTGGCATTCGATAAAATCATTATCGGTTTTGCCGGTATTCTGGGCGATAAAGGGGAAAAGGCGGCGGCAATATCTGCCGCGGCCCCTCAATTTGCGCGCTCTAAATTGGGTGATGTCACGTTCCTGGATGCATGGGGCGATTGTCAGGCAGCCAAAAATAATGGTCTTGAAGGCTGGGTTGATATTCAAATGCCTGGTGATTTTTATCAGAGTAAAGTTCGCGGCGTACTCGGGGGATTACGTGAAAAACAAGTCACTGCGCAGAAGGCAGGGCATAATTTGATTTTGTCATTCAGTATCGGTGGTTGGAGCATGAGTGACGGTTTTTATCACACATCGCGCGATCCCGTAAAACGCGCTAACTTTTGCGCCAGCGTCGTCGATTTATTCCAGCGTTTTCCAATGTTTAGCGAGCTGGATCTGGACTGGGAATACCCAGGTGCGCCGGGTAATGGTAATAGCCATGGGCCAGATGATTGGCAGTATTACAAACTATTAATTCAAGACCTCAAGGCCGCGTTGACTAGCTCTGGTCGAGGTAATGTGAAGATCAGTATTGCGACTTCCGCAGACCCTGACGTGATGGCGCTGGCTCATATCCCTGATTTGCTTGCTGCCGGGGTGGAAGGCATCAATCTGATGACCTATGACTTCTTTGGTACGCCGTGGGCTACCAAATTAAACCATCACACCAACCTGTATAGCACCAGTGAGGCGGTCTGCAGCGTTGATGCCGCCGTTAATTATTTGCTGGATTTGGGCGTTAACCCTGGCAATATCAATATCGGCTATGCCGGCTATACCCGCAATGCTCGTAATGCCACGATTAATAACGAATCCCCACTCAGTGGCAGCTATGTCCCACAGCCTGAGTTGGGTTCCACAACCGGTAGTTTTGAATCCGGGACGTCTGATTGGTGCGACATTCTTTATAATTATCTGGATCTTAATGCTA
This sequence comes from Serratia marcescens, assembly GCF_001902635.1. Classification (GTDB taxonomy): domain Bacteria; phylum Pseudomonadota; class Gammaproteobacteria; order Enterobacterales; family Enterobacteriaceae; genus Serratia; species Serratia marcescens_F. Next base: position 9,263 of record NZ_MJAO01000019.1, read on the forward strand.
AGTCAGGCAAAAATGGCTTCTTGTTGTACACCGATGAAAAGGCGAATGCCGATTATCTGTATAGCCCGCAGTCACACCTGTTTATGTCGCTGGACACCCCGCGCACGGCCAAAGCCAAAGGTGCTTATGCCTTGAGTAAAGGATTGGGGGGTGTTTTCACGTGGACGATTGATAAAGATAATGGTTTGTTAGTGAACGCGGTACGTGAAGGATTGGGATGCAATGTGACAACGCAAGTCGTCGACATGCAACCTTTCTATTTTACAGGCGTGAATGTCGGGCCATTGTCAATTAATGAGCCACCGATTGCGGTGATTACCGGCCCGGAGAATCCGGTTCAACCGGACGCACCGTTGACCTTTACTGGGGCTCACCCGTTTGCCCCTGAAGGGCAGCAGTTAACTCATCACTGGAGGGCGTCGTCTGGTTTGGAGGTGATTGGCGGCCTTGATCACGCCATTGTTCAGGTCAAGGTACCGGCCAGTAATCCATCGGCGACTTATACGTTATCACTGACAGTTTCTGATGGTAACTCAAGTCATACTCATGATCATGTGATTCAGGTTGCAGGGGGATAGAACTTGCTGCCGGTGGCGGCGATTTCTGGGAAGTGCCTCCGGGCGTATCGGCAGACTCGCTAAATAATGTGGTTGTTAACTTTATTGCGCCAGCGATGAGCCGCGATACCCTGCTGGTCTTTACCCAGGCTGCCACAGGTATTCTTAATTTGAGTCGCGATAAATCACACAGCATCGTGGTGAAAGCGGCGGGTGGCTATAAGATCGCGCTCATGCGCGATCTTTATTTGTGCGTCACTACTATAGACAGTCCCGCATGGCATCCACCACCACGCGGCCGCTCATGTCGGTCTGGGTGATGCGGTAGCTGGTGGGATAAGAGCGACGGGTGCTGAAACGATCGTGGACGGAGACCTTGCCAATCTGCAGGCCGGCGGCGTTTTTCACCACAAACTCACTGATCTCTTCCTGGCCCTGGTTTTGCAAATGCATACTGCTGATTTTTTCCAGCGTATCGCTGGCGTTTATTTTTAAATGGTCGCGTAACATAACTACCTCCTCGTAGTGAGAAAAGTATATGCCCCTAAAATTTGCGCTGAAACAGCTTTATGTTGATTTATTATTATCATTTTGAATTTAAATTGATACTAATATGTTAAGTCATAATAATAAAAGTATTACCAGCGCTTTATCGGCGATATTGTCTGATTTATCGGCAATGGTTTATTTCATTGCCGTTATTATTCGTCTGCTTTAATGGGAAAATAGCGCCGTTACCTGCCGCGGGTAGGCAACCACTCGTTCCTTGCGCCTGAAGTATAGGGCACGCTTTTAGCCAGGCGTGAAAACTGGCGTTACAGCTTGGTCTTTGATCTCCAAGACGTTAACGCTAGACTCTGCACCATAAGCAAGATTGAGGGGATGAATCAATGGATGTTATTGAGGGGAGCGAGCTGCAGGTCGCCGACGCGGTTTACGCTTATCAGCTGGACGGCAAGGGGGGCGTAACGCCGATCGAGCAGGATGACAAAGTAACCTGCGACGCACCGTGTTGGCTGCATCTCGATTATGCGCACCCGGCCAGCGCCGAATGGTTGAGCACCACGCCGCTGCTGCCGGATTCGGTGCGCGAAGCGCTCTCCGGCGAAAGCTCACGGCCGCGCGTTAATCGCCAGGGCGAAGGCACCATGATCACTCTGCGCAGCATCAACTTCAACGCCAACTCCCGTCCGGATCAATTGGTCACCATTCGCGTGTACATCACCGGTAAACTGATTGTTTCCACCCGGCACCGCAAGGTGTATTCCATCGATCAGGTAGTAAACGATCTGCAAAGCGGCGCCGGGCCGACCAACAGCGGCAGTTGGCTGGTGGAGGTTTCCGATGCGCTGACCGATCACACCAGCGAGTTTATCGAAGATCTGCACGACAAGATCATCGATCTGGAAGACGCGTTGTTGGAGCAGCAGGTGCCGGAGCGTGGTCAGCTGGCGTTGATCCGTAAACAACTGATCGTGTTGCGCCGCTATATGGCGCCGCAGCGCGACGTCTTCGCCCGGCTGGCCAGCGATCGCTTGCCGTGGATGAGCGATGACGATCGCCGCCGCATGCAGGACATCGCCGATCGTCTGGGGCGAGGGCTGGACGATCTGGACGGCAGCATCGCGCGCACCGCCATCTTGTCCGACGAGATCACCACGGTGATGGCCGATGCGATGAACCGCCGCACTTATACCATGTCATTATTGGCGATGGTGTTTCTGCCCACCACCTTCCTGACCGGGCTGTTCGGCGTCAACCTTGGTGGCATTCCGGGCAACAGCGCGCCGTTTGGTTTCGTCACCTTTTGCCTGATGCTGCTGGCGTTAGTGGGGGGCGTCGCCTGGTGGCTAAAGCGCAGCCGCTGGCTGTAAGCAAAAACGACGAAAACCCGGTTAACATTGAGCAATATCAACATTTAGCCGGGGGAAATGGGGCATGATCTCTCTCGCAGGTGAATGCAACGTCAAGCGATGGGCGTTGCGCTCCATAATTGTCTTACTTTCTTATTTTTGAATTACTGCATAGCACATTTGATTCGTACAATGCCGGTTTAATCACCGGCATTTTTTTATCCGGCTATTCCTCTTCCTCAGGCTGCGCTTTCATCCCAGAAGCTGGCTTCAATCTTGTGCCCATCCAAATCGCGGACAAAGCAGCCGTAATAGGCTTCGCCGTAGTGCGGCCGCGAACCGGGCGCGCCTTCATCGACGGCGCCGGCCAACAGCGCCTGACGATGGAATTCATCCACCTGCTGTTTGCTGGTGGCGAAAAAGCCGACGTGTACGCCGTTGCCGGTCGAGGCGGGCCGGCCGTCGATCGGCAGCTGCAGCCAAAACTCAGGATAATCGCGGCCATAGCCGACCGCACCCGGGTGCTCCAGCACGCGACGGCAGCCTAAGGCGGCCAAAACGCGATCGTAAAAGGCGGCGGCGGCCTCGAAGTCGTTGGTGCCCAATGAAATGTGGGACAGGCAGGGGGTGATATTCATTACGCGATCTCCGTATAACTGTATAAATGAACAGTATAGGGTAAAAACGGCACCGCCCAGTAAATTTTGCGCAAACTGTGAGCAGGATCGAGATCGTCGAGAAGGGGAGATGTCACCGCCCGCAGGGCTGCGGGCGGTGAGGGGGGTTATTTGATTTCCAGCACGTTCAAACGTTCCGGCGCCGGTGCCGCGTCGTCTGACTCTTCCGGTTGCCAGCCGACCGGCTGCATCGGAATGTCTTCGCGATCGAACGCCAGGTCACCGCCGTCCACCACGGCGCTGCCGTGGTGAATGCCTTTGAAATCGAACAGATTGATGTCGCTCAGATGCGAAGGCACCACGTTTTGCATGGCGCTGAACATGGTTTCCAGCCGGCCTGGGTAACGCTTGTCCCAGTCGCGCAGCATGTCACCGATCACCTGGCGCTGCAGGTTAGGCTGCGAACCGCACAGGTTGCATGGAATGATCGGGAATTCCTTGGCGATCGAAAAGCGCTCGATGTCTTTCTCGCGGCAATAGGCCAGCGGGCGGATCACCACGTGTTTGCCGTCGTCGCTCATCAGCTTGGGCGGCATGCCTTTCATCTTGCCGCCATAGAACATATTGAGGAACAGCGTTTGCAGAATGTCGTCGCGGTGGTGGCCCAGCGCGATCTTGGTGGCGCCCAGTTCGGTGGCGGTGCGGTACAGAATGCCGCGGCGCAGGCGCGAGCACAGCGAACAGGTGGTTTTGCCTTCAGGGATCTTGTCTTTGACGATGCTGTAGGTGTTCTCTTCGACGATTTTGTACTCCACCCCCAGACTTTCCAGATAGGCAGGCAGAATATGCTCCGGGAAGCCAGGCTGCTTCTGATCGAGGTTTACCGCCACCAGCGAGAAGTTGACCGGCGCGCTCTGCTGCAGGTTGCGCAGGATCTCCAGCATGGTGTAGCTGTCTTTACCGCCGGACAGGCAGACCATGATGCGGTCGCCTTCTTCGATCATATTGAAATCGGCGATCGCTTCGCCCACGTTGCGGCGCAGGCGCTTTTGCAATTTGTTCAGGTTGTACTGCTCTTTTTGGCTAACGGATTGCTTTTCTGACATTTAAATCGTGCTCATTCTCAATGGGGGGCACTAGGGGGCATGGCGTTTTAGACCGCGATTTTACCATCCAACCGGCCGATTTTGATCATTATTCATCATCTTGCCTCCATGCGCCCGACGCGAGGCCTGTATGGTACGGATTGCGCGCAGGAATGCCAGCAGGTTTTGCAATGATGCCTGCTGATTGTCCGGCAATGAACGGATAGCAGGCGCCGACGCGTTCATTTTGCGGGAAGGGACAAAACAAAGAGCTGCGCGGCTTGCAGCAGTCTCAGCCGCAGTGCATCGTCACCATACGCCTCTGGCGCAACGCGCACCCAACCTGGCATCTTTTTATTTCGTGAGATCATTGGCGAAATGCCCGGGAGCGCCAATGCCCAATCATCATTGCCCTTACCCAGGCGCACCAGCAGTCCGTCATCGCGCGCACCGCACAACAGATGGCCATTGAGCAACCACGCCCACCCGCCGAACATGGCCTTCTCCGTTATCCCCGGCATTTCCACCAGGTCATCGTTTAACACCGCTTCAAGGCCTTTATCGCGAGACATTGTCTTCTCCGTGATAGTCGCTTGATCACAGACGGCGGAATGAACAGGGCGCGAATCGCTCGCGCCCTGTGCGGGATTACTCTGCGGCGGATTTTTCCGCCTTGCCGGCCAGCAGGCTGAGGAAGTCGTATTTCTCCTTCAGCTCTTTCTCGGCGGCCTGATACAGCGCGCTGGCCACCTCCGGCTGCTGCGAATTCAGGCGACGGAAGCGCTGTTCTTTCAGCAGCGTTTCCGCCAGGTCGCTGTTAGGCGGCCGGGAATCCAGCGCCAATGCGGCCTTGCCTTCGGCGCTGCGGCGCGGATCGAAGCGGTACAGCGGCCAGAAGCCGGTGGCGGTCAGCTGTTTCATTTGATCGTGGCTGAGCGCCAGATCGTAGCCGTGCTCTTCGCACGGGCTGTAGGCGATGATCAGCGATGGCCCCGGATAGGCCTCGGCCTCCTGAATCGCTTTCACCGTTTGGTTAAGCTGCGCTCCCAGCGAGATCTGCGCGACGTAGACATGGCCGTACATCATCATGCTGACGCCCAGATCCTTGCGCGCCTTGCGTTTGCCATGCTCGCCGAACTTGGTCACGGCACCGAGCGGCGTGGCCTTCGACTGCTGGCCGCCGGTGTTGGAGTAACACTGGGTGTCGAGCACCAGCACGTTGACGTTCTCCGTCAGGCTGAGCACGTGGTCCAAACCGCCAAAGCCGATGTCGTAAGCCCAGCCGTCGCCGCCGATCAGCCAGATTGACTTGTCCACCAGATAGTCGGCATCGGCCGCCAGCTGGCGCGCGTTTTCCCCTTCGAGGCTCGCCAGCCGCGCGCGCAGTTCGGTGATTTGCTGACGGCGCGGCTCCGGCGCCACGTCCGCCATCTGCAGGGCGTTGACCAACGGCTCCGGCAGCTGCGGTGCCAGCGAACTCAGCAGGCGCAGCACCCGCGCGCGATGTTGATCGACCGTCAGGCGGAAGCCCAGGCCGAATTCAGCGTTGTCCTCGAATAACGAATTGGCCCACGCCGGCCCGCGCCCTTCGGCGTTGGTGGTGTATGGCGTGGTCGGCAGGTTACCGCCGTAGATCGACGAACAGCCGGTGGCGTTGGCGATCAGCAAACGGTCGCCATACAGCTGGGTCAACAGCTTGATGTATGGCGTTTCGCCGCAGCCCGAGCAGGCGCCGGAGTATTCGAACAGCGGCGTGATCAGCTGCGAGGTGCGAATATCGATGCGCTCCAGCTGCGCCGGATCGATTTCCGGTAGCTGCAGGAAGAAGTCGTAGTTGTCTTTTTCCGCCGCCAGATTATCGAGGCGCGAAGCCATGTTGATGGCTTTGATCTCCGGGTTCTGGCGATCTTTCGCCGGGCAGACCTCGACGCACAGATTACAGCCGGTGCAATCCTCCGGCGCTACCTGCAGCACGTATTTCTGGCCGCGCATATCGCGCGCTTTGACATCCAGAGACTGCAGGGAGGCGGGGGCGTGTGCCATCTCCGCCGGCTGAACCACCTTGGCGCGAATGGCGGAGTGCGGACAGGCGGCGACGCAGTGGTTGCACTGGGTACACAGGTCGGGCTGCCAGACCGGGATCTCTTCGGCGATGTTGCGCTTCTCCCACTGGGTGGTGCCTACCGGCCAAGTGCCGTCCGGCGGGAAGGCGGAAACCGGCAGCGCATCACCCAGCCCGGCCAGCATCGCGGCGGTGACGGTTTTGACGAAGTCCGGCGCGGCGTCCGAGACCACCGGCGGGCGCATCGGGCTGCTGGCGTCGACCGGCTGCAGCGGGATCTCGATCAGCGCGCCGCGGGTGGCGCCCAGCGCCTGCCAGTTGCGCTCGACGATCTCCTGGCCCTTACTGCTGTAGCTGCGGGCGATGGCATCCTGCAGCTGTTGCAGCGCCACGTCGCTCGGCAGGATCGGCGTCAGATGGAAAAACGCCATCTGCATCACGGTGTTGATGCGTGCGCCGAGCCGGCATTCGCGCGCCAGCTTGGCGGCGTTGATGATATAGAAACGCGCTTGGCGTTGGTGCAACAGCGCCTGTACCTCCTGCGGCAGGCGCGACCAGACCTCGTCGGCGCCGTAAGGGGTATTGAGCAGGAAGGTGCCGCCGGGTTTCAGGCGTTCGACCATCTGGTACTTATCGATAAACTGCAGCTGGTGGCAGCCGACGAAATCCGCGTGGCTGACCAGATAGGCCGAGTTGATCGGCTGCTCGCTGACGCGCAGGTGCGACACCGTCAGGCCGCCGGCTTTTTTGGAGTCGTAGACGAAATAGCCCTGGGCATACAGCGGCGTGGCGTTGCCGATGATTTTGATGTTGTTCTTGGTGGCCGAAACCGAGCCGTCGCTGCCCAAGCCGTAGAACAGTGCTTCCAGCGAAGCGCGCTGCGGCAGGATTTCGTCGCTCAGCGGCAGCGAAAGGCCAGTGACATCATCGAAAATGCCGACGGTGAAGCGCGGGCGCGGCTGCGGCTGCGCCAGTTCGCGGAACACCGCCAGCGCGCAATCCGGGCCGAACTCTTTCGACGACAGGCCGTAACGGCCGCCGATCGCTCGCGGCAGCGTGGTGCGTTCACCCCGGCTGTAGGCTTCCGCTAGCGCGGTCATCACGTCCAGATACAGCGGTTCAGCCAGCGCGCCCGGTTCTTTGGTACGGTCGAGCACCGCGATGCTGCGCACGCTGTCCGGCAGCGTGTCGAGCAGGTGTTTGGCCGAGAACGGCCGGAACAGCCGCACCTTCAGCACGCCGACTTTCTCGCCGCGGGCCAGCAGGGTGTCGATCACCTCTTCGCAGGTACCGGCGGCGGAGCCCATTACCACCACCACGCGCTCGGCCTGCGGGTGGCCGTAATAGTCGAACGGCCGGTAGTGGCGGCCGGTGAGGGTGGCGAAGGCCTCCATGGCGTCGATTACGTGTTGGCAGGTGGCGTCATACCAGGGATTGGTGGCTTCGCGCGACTGGAAATAGGTGTCCGGGTTGGCGGAAGTCCCGCGCACCACCGGATGATCCGGCGACAGCGCCCGGCTGCGGTGTGCGTCGATCGCCGCCTGCGGCAGCATTTGCCGCAGCGTATCGTCGCTGAGCGGCATGATTTTGTTGATTTCGTGCGAGGTGCGGAAGCCGTCGAAGAAATGGATAAACGGCACGCGCGCGTTGAGGGTGGCGGTCTGCGAGATCAGCGCGAAGTCCTGCGCTTCCTGCACGCTGCCGGCGCACAGCATGGCGCAGCCGGTCTGGCGCACCGCCATCACGTCCGAATGGTCGCCGAAAATTGACAGCGCATGTGTGGCCACGGTGCGCGCGGCGACGTGCAGCACAAACGGCGTCAGCTCGCCGGCCAGTTTGTACAGCGTCGGGATCATTAACAGCAGACCCTGCGATGAGGTGAACGAGGTCGACAGCGCGCCGGTTTGCAGGGCGCCGTGTACGGTGGCGATCGCACCGCCCTCCGACTGCATTTCCACCACCCGCGGGATATCGCCCCAGATGTTTTGCCGGCCATCGCCGGACCAGGCATCCGCCTGTTCCGCCATGGTGGAACTCGGCGTGATAGGATAGATGGCAATCACTTCGTTGGTGCGATAGGCCACGGAAGCGACTGCATTATTACCATCTGTAGTTATCATCGACGTTACCTTTTCATTGCTCACAAAGCCGCGAAAGCGCACTTTCGCAGTAATGGAAAAAAGTCTAACAGAGGGGAGAACGTCGCTTTATCGCGTTTGTGTGGCGGTTGATAAATCGGCAAGGGCGTATTTCCTCGTCGATTGGGGGCCGACGGCAATAAATTGTTTTCACCGTTTAAAGACAATTTATTTCCGGCGCGTCATAATTACGCATCGGCAAACTAACAGAAGAAAACCATGAGCGCATTTATGTATTTGACGATGGCGATAGTCGCGGAAGTGATCGCCACCACCATGTTGAAAGCCTCCGAGGGCTTTACCCGCCTGTGGCCGTCGCTGCTGGTGGTGCTGGGCTACGGCGTGGCATTTTGGGGGCTGTCGATGGTGGTCAAGAGCATGCCGCTGGGCATCGTCTATGCGATCTGGTCAGGCATGGGGATCGTGCTGGTGTCGGTCGCCGCGGTATTCGTTTATCAGCAAAAATTGGATTGGCCGGCGATCGTCGGCATGGGATTAATTATTGCCGGTGTGCTGGTGATTAATTTACTGTCGAAAGCCTCGGTGCATTGAGTGTTATTTTAATGTGAAAAAAGGCCGGCGTGACAGCAAGTCGCGCCGGTTGAAGAATTCAGCCATCATTCACTGAAAATAGTGGAATGCTAATTACTTAGCGCCGCCAGCATAGACGCAAATATCCTCCTCTCCGGTAGCAAAAAATGCGCCGTCTCACTGAAAGCACGCGAAGATAATTAATCCCGATATTGCGGGAGAAACCTCCTCGTCGGCAGCAGTGACGTTATCACTTTCTGCGTGCGGCCGACGCCTGTAGCGGGTGGCAGCGTCACGTTTGGCGCCTTGCGGCGAAGCGGAAATAGCCTGCAATAAAAATAAATGTTCATCCGGTGCAAAAAAACACCCAATAATGGCCGGAATATATTTTCATTATTTATATATCGAGCTAGATTAAACAGGTTTGCATCAAAGATAGCGAAACGTGTCCGCCGAGTGACGCGCACTATCAGCAATGGCGATTTTACACAGCGCAGTTCCAGGTTCAGGAGTGGGATAATGACGACATCAAAATGGCTGCTTGCCAGCGCCGTGCTGCTTTTAGCCGCCTGCAGCAGCAATAACGAAGAGCCAGTACAGCAGGGCAACAGTGCCAGAATCAATACGTTGCAGACCAGCGCCGGTTGCGCGGCGGTCGGCGGCGTCACCACCATCGCGCACAATTTGAACGGCGAAGCGTTGCGTATGTGCCAAATGCCGAACGGCAAGCAGTGTGAGGAGCGCTCGCTGGGCCTGGGCAGCTGCGCCGGATAAGCATAGGGCGCCAGGCCGGGCGCGCAGGATCAGTACACCCAATCGCGCAGGGTATAGACCAGCGTGTGGCCGCTGCCGCTCAGCGTCAACTGCTGCGCGCTGAGCGTTACTTTGGCGCCGTTTTCCAGTACGGTGCCGATCACCCGATCCCATTGATTTCGCTGATCGTCAGGACACAGCTTGCGCGTCATGGCCAACGGCTTCACCGTCAGCACGCCGTCGTCTAATTGCCCCTGGCCGAAGAAGCGGTTGCACATGGCGCCGGACACATGCAGGTGTTCGCCGAACTCCAGATTGAGCAAGCCGCCGCCCGGCGGCAGCTTGGCCGCTTCGCCATCCACGCTTTGCAACACGAAATTGTGATGCAACAAATCGTTTGGCGCGACGGTGGTGTGTTGCATCATGCTGCACCCCGTTAAGGCCAGCGCCGCCAGGGCGGTCGCCGCAGTTTTTCTCATCGCCTTTCCCTTAATAAAAAGGGCGCCACACGGGCGCCCTGACGTCATGCTCAGGCGTTCAACTGGTTAGGGCAGGCTTCGCCGCGATCCAACTGGCTGATGTTCTGCAGCGTGGTTTGCGAAATGCTGGTCAGCGCTTCTTCGGTCAGGAAAGCCTGATGGCCGGTGAACAGCACGTTGTGGCAGGCCGACAGGCGACGGAATACGTCATCCTGGATCACGTCGTTAGACTTGTCTTCGAAGAACAAGTCACGCTCGTTCTCGTAGACGTCCATCCCCAGCGCGCCGATTTTCTGCTGCTTCAGCGCATCGATGGCGGCGGTGGAGTCGATCAGCGCGCCGCGGCTGGTGTTGATCACCATCACGCCGTTTTTCATCATCGCGAAGGCGTCGGCATTCAGCAGATGGTGGTTTTCCGCCGTCAGCGGGCAGTGCAGGGTGATCACGTCGGATTGCGCGTACAGCGTTTTCAGATCGACATATTCCGCGCCCAGTTCCAGCGCCTGTTCGCTCGGGAACGGATCGTAGGCCAGCAGTTTCATGCCGAAGCCTTTCAGAATGCGCATCGTCGCCACGCCGATTTTACCGGTGCCGATCACGCCGGCGGTGCGGTTGTGCATGTTAAAGCCGATCAGCCCTTCCAGCGAGAAATTGGCGTCGCGGGTGCGTTGATAGGCACGGTGAATGCGGCGGTTCAGACACATCATCATGCCCACCGCGTGTTCTGCCACCGCCTCCGGCGAATACGCCGGCACGCGTACTACCTTGATGCCCAGTTCTTTGGCGGCGTCCAGATCGACGTTGTTGAAACCGGCGCAGCGCAGGGCGAGGATTTCGACCCCCAGCGCCGCCAGTTCTTCGAGCACTTCACGGCTGCCGTCGTCGTTGACGAAGATACACACCGCCTTGCAACCGGCGGCCGTTTTGGCGGTTTTCTTGCTGAGCAAAAAGTCGAAGAATTCCAGCTCATAGCCAAACTGCTGATTCACCAGTTCGAGATATTTACGGTCATACTGTTTGGTACTGTATATCGCCAATTTCATCGTGGTTTCTCCACCGTGATTTTGTGATCAATTTAACAGATTTTAGTAAATTCGACAATTGGTTAGCGGTTTCGGATGCGGTGGGATCGCGGCTGTGCGGGCTTGACGCGGTTGAAGGGGGCGATGGTGATGGCGGGCGGCAAAAAAATCCCCACGGGGGTGTGGGGAATGGCTTCTCTAGTACACAGTTAGCTAGCAGCTAAACTTTTATTAGAATGCTTGCAAGACTATTAATCATCAACGGTAACGACAATAACAAAAGTCTGAAAACTGTCCCATTCATGTGAACTATATGTAACGAAAATCTACAATCCCGTGCGCGTTTGCGCCAAAAAGGTGCAAATGGCGCCGGTAACGGCTCTCAGCTTCACCCTATGTCAATTTCGTGCCATCATTATTGTCAATTCAGGCATAGACTTAATGAATGCCTAACTCAGGAACGAAGCAATCATTTAATGACCAGGCGATTGAAAGTATTCATAGGGACTGTGGCGGGCTGCGCGATCCTGGCGTTGGCGCTGTGGCAAACCTTGCCGCGCTGGCTGCCGGGCGTGTTATCGCATTGGTTGCCGGCGGGGAGCCGGCTGGAATTGCAGGGCAAATTGCACTGGCGCCAGGGTGGCCTGGCGCTGGCGGGGGCGCGTTTCAGCGCGCAAGATTGCCTGCTGGCCAACGTCGGGCCGACGCGGCTGGCCTATCGGCAGGGCCGTTGGCAGCTGTCGAGCGATAAGGTCAGCGTCGATAGCGCCTGTTTGTCAAAACTGCCGGCCAGCGACGCCAACAGTGCGCCGCTGGCGCTTGACCAATTGCAGCGGCAGTTGCCGCCGCTGGATCTCACCATTAACGATCTGACGCTCATTCCCTGGCAGCGCTATGCCGGCAAGCTGCAGCTTTCCTCCGGCCATGACGGGCAACGCCTGCATTATCAGGGGCCGAATCTCAGCGCGGAGGCGCAGCTGGATGAAAAACAGCAGCTGACGTTGCAAAGTCTGACCGTCGTCCCGCCCAATAGCACACAACCGCTGCACCTCGCCGGCAAGATAACCATTCCGCTGGATCTGACCAGCCTGCCGACGCAGGGGGCGTTGCAGGGGGAAATGCAGACGGCCTATCTGGAAAAACCGGTGTTGCTGGACATGCGCTGGCAACAGCAGCAGGGCGTGTTGACGGTGAGCGAAAAAGGTGACGATCGTCCGCTGGCGGTGTTGCCGTGGGAAGTCACGCCGCAGCGGGTCAGCATCAAGCAGGGCGAGTGGCGTTGGCCGTATAGTGGGCAGCCGTTGAACGGCGGCCTGAGCATCGCGCTGCACGATTGGAGCACAGGGTTGGATGAAACGGAGATCAGCGCGCGGCTGAACGTGATCACCGCCGGCCACAATGGCAAGGGCAATGCGGTGCTCACCCTCGGGCCGGGCAAAGTGGGTTTGACCGACAGCGATCTGCGTTTCCAGCTGACCGGCCAGGCCAATCTGGCCGACTTCTCGGCCACTGCGTCGATTCCGGGTGTGATCGGCGGCAGCATTCTCAATCCGACGCTGATCTTGCAATCGGGATCGTTGCTGCGCCTGTGGGGCCAGGTGGCGCCGGAAATGAAACTGGAAGAGGTGCGTTTACCGCTGGCGGGTGTGAAGGTGACCGCCGCCGGCATCACTGGCCGCCTGCAGGCGATTCTGAGCGCCAGCGACAGCTACTGGGGGCGTTTCAAACTGCATCTGGACGGCCAGGCGCAGGATTTCTGGCCGGACAAGGGCGATTGGCAGTGGCGCTACTGGGGCAATGGCCGGTTGCCGCCGCTGCAGGCCGCCTGGGACGTCACCGGCAGCGGCAGCTGGCGAGACCGCGATCTGGTGCTCGACAAACTCTCCACCGGCTTCGACAAATTGAAGTACGGCCTGGTGACGGTCGCCGCACCGCGGCTGAGCCTCAACCAGCCGCTGCGCTGGCAGCGTGATGAGCAGCGCCCGCAGTTCAACGGCGAGCTGCAGCTGGCGGCGGATAAAGTCAGCTTCAGCGACGGTGGCCATCTGCCGGCGCCGGTGCTGGCGCTGCAATTAAACGGCAGTTCGCCGGACAGTTTCCAACTGCAGGGCAAGCTGCAGGCACAGCAGATTGGGCCGATCGCGCTGCGCGGCCGTTGGGACGGCGAACGCCTGCGTGGTGAAGGCTGGTGGCCGAAACAATCGCTGAAAGTCTTCCAACCGCTGTTGGCGCCGGATCTCAATATCACGTTGCGCGACGGTGAGTTTTACGCGCAGTCGGCGTTTTCCGCCGCCCGCGAGCAGGGTTTTGAAGCCGGCGGTCACTGGGTGGTGAAAAACGGTGGCATGTGGCTGAAAGACGGAGAAATGAGCGGCCTGGATTTCATCTTGTCGTACCGGTTTAAGCAGCATCAGTGGCAGCTGGGTGCCAAGCAGCCGGTGTCGCTGCGCATCAAGTCTTTCACCAACCTGTTCGAGATGCAGAACATCACCGCCGATTTGCAGGGCACCTATCCTTATAGTGAGGAGCAGCCGCTGACGTTGAGCAACGTCGGCGTGGATATGCTCAACGGGCATATCAGCCTGTCGGCGCTGCGTTTGCCGCAGCATGACGCCGCGGTATTGAAGTTGGACAAGATCGATCTCAGTGCGTTGTTCACCGCCCTGAAACCGAAGCAGTTAGCCATGTCCGGCCGGGTAGACGGCGAACTGCCGCTGTTCCTGAACCACCCGAAATGGTTGGTGCAAAACGGTTGGATCGCCAATGCCGGCACCCTGACGCTGCGGCTGGACAAAGACATGGCCGACGCCATCGGCGGCAACAATCTGGCGACCGGCGCGGCGATCGACTGGCTGCGCTATATGGAAATCAACCGATCGCACGCCCGGGTCGATCTCGACAACCTGGGCGAGCTGACGCTGAGCGCACGCATCGACGGCATCAACCCGCAGAAGAACGCCAAGCGCGAGGTGATCCTGAACTATCGCCATCAGGAAAACGTGTTTCAGCTGTGGCGCAGTTTGCGCTTCGGCGACAATTTACAGGAGTGGCTGGAGCAGGCCCTCTCACAACCTGGGGAACAACAATGAAAATCATGAGTGTGTCGGCGCTGGCAGCGGTGCTGTGCGCTTCGCTGCTGAGCGGTTGTGTGCCGCGCATCGAGGTGGCGACGCCGAAGGAGCCGATTACCATCAATATGAACGTCAAGATCGAGCATGAAATTCATATCAAGGTGGATAAGGACGTCGAAAACCTGCTGAAAACCCAAAGCGGTCTGTTCTAGGAGCCGGCATGAAGAAACGTTATTTGTGGCTGACTGCCGCCACCTGGCTGTTCAGCGGCTTGGCGATGGCATTGACGCTGGATGAAGCGAAACAGCAAGGGCGGGTGGGCGAAACGCTGAGCGGCTATATTGCGCCGGTGCAGCAGGATGCGGAAACGCTGGCGCTGGTGAAACGCATCAACGCCGGCCGCGCCGAGAAGTATCAGGAAGTGGCGGATGGCAACCATATCGCCGTCGACGAAGTGGCGCGCATGGCCGGGCAGAAGCTGGTGACGCGCGCGCAGAGCGGCGAGTATGTGCGCGGCATCAACGGCCAGTGGCTGAAGAAATAAAAAAAGCGCGCCATCAGGCGCGCCAAGAGATACGGATAGATGATTATTATGAGGGTAGTGCAGGTTTGACAGGACTGGCAGCGTGTCCGGCAGGGGCATGCCGCCCCTGCGCAGCGTCTTAGGCGGCAACCACCTGAGACAGGGCCGCCTTGGCGTCTTCCTGTGCTTTGGTCGCCACTTCCGGGCCGTAGGCGATGCCTTCCGCGAAGACGAACTCCACGTCGGTGATGCCGATGAAGCCCAGGAACAGACGCAGGTACGGTTCCACCAGGTCGGTTGGGGTGTCTTTATGGATGCCGCCGCGGCTGGTCAGGATCACGGCGCGTTTGTTTTTCACCAGGCCTTCCGGGCCGTTTTCGGTGTAGCGGAAGGTAACGCCGGCACGGGCAACCAGGTCGAAATAGTTTTTCAGCTGGGTCGGGATGTTGAAGTTGTACATCGGTGCGGCAATCACGATGACGTCATTGGCCTGCAGTTCGGCGATCAGCTCGTCCGACAGGGCCAGCGCTTCTTGTTGACGCGGGGTCAACGGGGCATCGGAAGGGCGCAGCGCGCCGACCAGTTCACCGTCCAGTACCGGGATCGGCTGTGCAGCCAGATCGCGCACGGTGATGGTGTCGCCGCTATGGGCGTTGCTCCATTGCTCTACGAAGAAATCGGCCAGTTGGTTAGACTGAGAGTAGGTCGCCAGGATGCTTGATTTCAGAACCAATACTTTGCTCATCGATAATTCCTTACGTTGTGACAGTGACATCAGGACTCAGCGTCCCTTGCATGAAGTACATGCTATTCACATTCCCCCAACAGTGATAGCGCAATATTTCGAGATCTTCGTTCGATTTTATTGAATAACATGCCGACGCTTTACTTGCGGAAGTAGGGGGAAAAAGCCGTTTGTGATAGGCTGTGCGGCTAAAGCAAAAAAATCGCTAAAAAAACATTAAACCGTTGCTAAGCCTGGCCTTGGCCGCGATGAAAAAGGAACACCGAACGTGAAATCTCCGCTCGAGGCACTGCCGGCCCAACTGGGTGAGCTGATGCTCCGCGATCAACAACGCCTGCGTCGTCGCCTGCAGGGCGCACGAAAAATCAAAAATCCCGATGCCCAGCTGGCGGTCGCCGCCGAAGTGGAAAGCGACATCGCGGCGGCGCGGCAAAGAGTGCAGGCGCGCGCCGCGTCTTGCCCGCGCATTACCTACCCGGAAAGCCTGCCGGTCAGTCAAAAAAGACAGGATATTTTAAACGCCGTCCGCGATCACCAGGTGGTGATCGTCGCCGGGGAAACCGGCTCGGGTAAAACCACCCAGTTGCCGAAGATCTGCCTGGAACTGGGGCGCGGGGTGAAAGGGGTGATCGGTCATACCCAGCCGCGCCGTCTGGCGGCGCGCACCGTCGCCAACCGCATCGCCGACGAGCTGGAAACCCCGCTCGGCGGCAGCGTCGGCTACAAGGTGCGATTCAACGATCAGGTGGGGGAAAACACCCTGGTCAAGCTGATGACCGACGGTATCTTGCTGGCGGAAATTCAGCAGGATCGCCTGCTGATGCAGTACGACACGCTGATCATCGATGAGGCGCACGAACGCAGCCTTAACATCGATTTTATTCTCGGCTACCTGCGCGAGCTGCTGCCGAAACGCCCGGATCTGAAAGTGATCATCACGTCGGCGACCATCGATCCGCAGCGCTTCTCGCGCCACTTCAACAATGCGCCGATCATTGAGGTTTCCGGGCGCACTTACCCGGTGGAAGTGCGTTACCGCCCGGTGGTCGACGACGGCGACGATACCGATCGCGATCAGCTACAGGCGATTTTCGATGCGGTGGACGAGCTTGGGCGCGAAGGGCCGGGCGACATCCTGATCTTCATGAGCGGTGAACGTGAGATCCGCGATACCGCCGACGCGTTGAACCGCCTCGACCTGCCGCATACCGAGGTGTTGCCGCTGTACGCGCGTCTGTCGAACAGCGAGCAGAACCGGGTGTTCCAGTCGCACCACGGCCGCCGCATCGTGCTGGCCACCAACGTGGCGGAAACCTCGCTGACGGTGCCGGGCATCAAGTACGTCATCGATCCGGGCACTGCGCGCATCAGCCGCTACAGTTTCCGCACCAAGGTGCAGCGCCTGCCGATCGAGCCGGTGTCGCAGGCCTCCGCTAACCAGCGTAAAGGGCGCTGTGGCCGCGTGTCGGAAGGGGTGTGCATCCGTCTGTACTCCGAGCAGGACTTCCTGTCGCGGCCGGCGTTTACCGATCCGGAAATTCTGCGCACCAACCTGGCGTCGGTCATTTTGCAAATGACCTCGCTGGGGCTGGGCGACATCGCCGCGTTTCCGTTCGTCGAGGCGCCGGACAAGCGCAACATTCAGGACGGCGTGCGCCTGCTGGAAGAGCTGGGGGCGATCACCACCGCCGACAACGGCCACTATCAGCTGACGCCGCAGGGCCGGCAGCTGGCGCAGTTGCCGATCGACCCGCGTCTGGCGCGCATGGTGCTGGAAGCGCAGAAGAGCGGCAGCGTGCGCGAGGTGATGATCATCACCGCCGCGCTGTCGATTCAGGATCCGCGTGAGCGCCCGATGGACAAGCAGCAGGCCTCGGATGAAAAACACCGTCGCTTCGCCGACAAGGACTCGGACTTCCTGGCGTTCGTCAACCTGTGGGACTATCTGCAGGAGCAGCAAAAAGCGAACTCTTCCAGCCAGTTCCGCCGGCTGTGCCGCAACGATTTCCTCAACTACCTGCGGGTGCGCGAGTGGCAGGATATCTATACCCAGCTGCGCCAGGTAGTGAAAGAACTGGGGCTGCCGATCAACAGCACGCCTTCCGACTACCGCAGCGTGCACACCGCGTTGCTGACCGGCTTGCTGTCGCACATCGGCCAGAAAGACGCGGACAAACAGGAATTCACCGGCGCGCGCAACGCCCGCTTCTCGATCTTCCCCGGCTCCGGCCTGTTCAAGAAGCCGCCGAAGTGGACCATGGTGGCCGAACTGGTGGAAACCAGCCGCCTGTGGGGGCGTATCGCCGCGCGCATCGAACCGGAATGGATCGAGCCGCTGGCGCAACACCTGGTGAAACACAGCTACAGCGAACCGCACTGGTCGAAGTCGCAGGGGGCGGTGATGGCCAGCGAAAAGGTGACGCTGTTTGGGTTGCCGATCGTCGCGGCGCGCCAGGTCAACTACGGCTCCATCGATCCGCTGCTGTGCCGTGAGCTGTTTATCCTCCATGCGCTGGTGGAGGGCGATTGGCAGACGCGCCACGCCTTCTTCCGCGACAACCAAAAACTGCGTGCCGAGGTGGAAGAGCTGGAGCACAAATCGCGCCGCCGCGACATTCTGGTGGACGACGAAACGCTGTTCGGCTTCTACGATCGCCGCATTCCCAACGACGTGGTTTCCGGCCGCCAT
The DNA here is from genome assembly GCF_001902635.1 of Serratia marcescens. Taxonomy (GTDB): domain Bacteria; phylum Pseudomonadota; class Gammaproteobacteria; order Enterobacterales; family Enterobacteriaceae; genus Serratia; species Serratia marcescens_F. Next base: position 27,388 of record NZ_MJAO01000019.1, read on the forward strand.
TTCGACAGCTGGTGGAAGAACGCCGCCAAACAGCAGCCGGATCTGCTGAACTTCGAAAAAGAGATGCTGATTAAGGACGGCGCCAACAAGATCAGCGCGCTCGACTACCCGAACTTCTGGCATCAGGGCAACCTCAAGCTGCGGCTGAGCTACCAGTTCGAACCGGGCACCGACGCCGACGGCGTGACGGTGCACATTCCGCTGCCAATCCTCAACCAGGTGGAGGAGCAGGGCTTTGAATGGCAGATCCCCGGCATCCGCCGCGAGCTGGTGATTGCACTGATCAAGTCGCTGCCGAAGCCGGTGCGCCGCAACTTCGTGCCGGCGCCGAACTACGCCGAAGCGTTCCTCGGCCGCGTCACGGCGCTGGAACTGCCGCTGCTGGATGCGCTGGAGCGTGAACTGCGGCGCATGACTGGCGTGACGGTGTCACGTGATGATTGGCAATGGGATCAGGTGCCCGATCACCTGAAAATGACTTTCCGCGTGGTGGGCGAGAAAAACCAGACGCTGCGCGAAGGCAAAGATCTGGCCGCCTTGCGCCTGCAGCTGAAAGAGAAGGTGCAGGAAACGCTGTCGGCGGTGGCCGACGACGGGCTGGAGCAGAGCAATCTGCATGTCTGGAGCTTTGGTCAACTGCCTGCGTTTTACGAGCAGAAGCGCGGCGGCTATTCGATGAAGGCCTACCCGGCGCTGGTGGATGAAAAGGACAGCGTAGCGATCCGCCTGTTCGACAGCGAAAGCGAGCAGCAACAGGCCATGTGGCAGGGCACGCGCCGCCTGCTGTTGCTGAATATACCTTCGCCGATTAAATACCTGCACGAGAAACTGCCGAACAAGGCCAAGCTGGGGCTCTATTTCAACCCGTACGGCAAGGTGCTGGAGCTGATCGACGACTGCATTTCGTGCGGCATCGACAAGCTGATCGCCGAACACGGCGGCCCGGTCTGGCAGGAGGAAGGTTTTGCGCGCTTGCAGGAGCAGATCCGCGCCGAGCTGAACGACACGGTCGTCGAGGTGGCCAAGCAGGTCGAACAGATCCTGACGGCGGTCTTCAACATCAACAAACGGCTGAAGGGCCGGGTGGACATGTCGCTGGCGCTGGCGCTGTCGGACATCAAGACTCAGCTCGGCGGCCTGGTCTATCGCGGCTTCGTCACCGGCAACGGCTGGAAACGCCTGCAGGACACGCTGCGTTACCTGCAGGCGATCGAACGTCGGTTGGAGAAGCTGGCTATCGATCCGCACCGCGATCGCGCGCAGATGTTGCGGGTGGAGCAGGTGCAGCAGGCGTGGCAGCAGTGGCTGAACAAGCTGCCGCCGAAGCGACAGCAGGAGGAAGAGGTGAAAGCGGTGCGCTGGATGATCGAAGAGCTGCGCGTTAGCCTGTTCGCGCAGCAGTTGGGCACGCCTTACCCGATCTCCGACAAGCGCATTTTGCAAACTATCGAGCAGCTTTCGGGCTAAGCTCAGGCGCGCCGGTCAGCAGAGGGCCGGCGCGGCGCGATAGGACGGGGGAACGAAAAAACACAACGGCGCATCATGCGCCGTTGTGAGAGGATTACTTGCCAGCCGCCAGGGCGTCCAGCGCTGCGCGGATGCCGGGCACCGCCAGGGCGCGGTTATCGGCGCGATAGCGATCTTTCGCCGCCGGCGCCGAGCTTTGGATGGCGATCAATTGCCAGCCGTCGGCGGTTTTCAGCAGCAGCGGTGAACCGCTGTCGCCGGGCAGCGTATCACACTGGTGCGACAGCACCCCTTGCTGGGCCCAACCGGTCACCTTGCAGTTTTGGTGGCTGTAGAGGTCATCCAGATGGTCTTCCGGGTAACCCGCCTGAGTAATCAGCCGTTTGGCCTGTTTAAGGGCCTGGGTCAGCGCTTTGCTGTCGCCCTGCCACAGCGGCAGCGGTTTGATCGGCAGCGGCGTTTTGTCTTTCAGGCGGATCAGCGCAAAGTCATAAGCGGCGGCGGCAGGCGGTACAATCCAGCCGTCACCGTCCGGCTTCAATTTTTTGCCCAACTTGCTGTCGACCAGCGTCTCGATATTGCCGGTTTGATACTGCCATGATTTATCGCCGGCCACGAAGCGCAGGGCGACGGCTTTATCCAATTGCCCCGGCGGCGCCAGCACGCAGTGACCGGCGGTCAGCGCTAAATGCGGGGAAATCAACGTCGCGGTGCACAGGTTGCCGCTGACGGTTTCTACCTGGCCGATGGCTTGCCACGGTTGGGCGGCGGTATCCGTGACCTTGACTCGTTCATCTTTGCCGAAAAACAGGCGCGTTTGTTCAGCACTGGACGGGCTGTCGGCGCGTGCCGCCTGGGAAGCGATGAACGGGAGTGAGCACAGCAACAGTAAAACGGATTTGCGCATAGATCTCTTGCCTGACAAATACGGATCATCCATAAACACACTGAATGCTAACTATAGACTGATTTAGCAGCCATGTAGATGGGCAATAATTGATTTTTCAATAATTTCCCGCCGTCAATGCGGCAGGCTACAGATAAAAGCAGACGGCTATCAGGCCGCAAAGGATCAGGGCGGTCAGAATGATCTCGAACAGGTAGCGGCGCAGCATCAATGAGAACCCCCCGATGAAAAAACACCCGGCGAACCGGGTGTCGTACACGTCAAGCCTGAAGCGGTGAGGGGAACCTCACGCCATTACGCTGCTGGAGTGCTGGCAGCTTTTTTGTGGCTGGCTTTCTTGTGGTGCTTTTTAGCCGCCTGGGCCTTTTGTGCCGGGGCTTTCTTACCGGCTTTTTTGTGATGCTTTTTGGCCGCCTGAGCTTTCTGTACCGGTGCTTTCTTGCCGTGATGTTTCACCTGAGCTTTAGCCGGCGCAGCGGTGGCGGTGGTTGCGGTAGCCGCAGGTGCGGTGGTGGTGGCAGCCTCGGCAGCGAAAGCCACAGAAGACAGACCCATTGCAGCGGCAACAACCAGAGCTAATACTTTTTTCATCGCAGAATCCTCAACATGACTTTTGGGTATCAACCCCACTGCGGGGCCGTTGAGATGATAGTAGGCAAACGGCGCCCGGCTTTCCGTGAGTGATTGGTTTCGGCATGTAACCTAATGTACAGGGCGGCGGCGGCAGGGGGGATTGCTGCTATAATGACCGCCAGGCACGATAAAAGGGATTTAAAATGAACGAGATAACGATTCGTTGCGGCGTGACCGAACAGGGCGAGGTACCGTTGGCCTATGAGGACTGGGGCGATGAGACGCACCCGCCGCTGCTGTTAATCATGGGCATCGGCGCGCAGCTTCTGCTGTGGCCTGACGATTTCTGCCGCGCCCTGGTGGCCAAGGGGTTTCGGGTGATCCGTTATGACAACCGCGACGTCGGCCTTTCCGGCAAAACTCAGGCGCAACGCACGCAGCCGCTGTGGCTGCTGATGTTGCGCGCCCAGCTCGGTTGGCAAACGCCGGTGCCTTATACCCTGGCGGACATGGCGGCGGACGCGGCGCATCTGCTCGATCATCTGCGCATCCCGCAGGCCCACGTACTGGGCGCCTCGATGGGTGGGATGATCGCGCAGGTGCTGGCCGCCGACTACCCGCAGCGCGTGGCCTCGCTGTGTATCTTGTTCTCCAGTACCAATCAACCGCTGTTGCCGCCACCGGCGCCTTCGTTGTTATGGTTGCTGGTGCGCCGGCCGCCGGCCGATATGACGCCGCAGCAGCGCCATGAGGGAATGAAGACCTTTCTGCGCGCGCTCGGCAGCCCGGTTTATCCGCCGGAGGAGGCGGAGCTGGATGCGCTGATAAAGCGGTTGCTGAAGCGAGGCGTGGATCCGGAAGGCGTGCAGCGGCAGCTCTCTGCGTTGCTTGGCAGCGGCGATCTGCGCCGTTACAGCCGGCGCATTGTCGCGCCGACGCTGGTGATCCACGGCGATCGTGACCGGCTGGTGCGTAAGGCGGGCGGGGTGGCGATCGCCAGGACGATCGCCAACGCCAAATTGCATGTTATGCCGGGCATGGGGCATGACCTGCCTGCGCAACTGCGGCCGCAATTGGCGGCGATGATCGCGCGTCACGCTCAGGGATGAGCGGCCAGGCGGCCCGCTGCTTTTTGCTATTTTAGTTACAACATACTTGTGATGAGTAGCAACCCGCCACTCTGTAACCAAGGCGTTATTGGCAGGGCATGTGCGCCATGAAACATTATCCAGTCATACAGGTAAGGAAAGGGCGCGGCCGGGGCCGCGCCAGGGGGAATTACAGGTAGCGGTTTTCCAAATGCTGACGGAAGTAGCGCGGGTTGAGCGCTTCGCCTGTCGCATTGGCGATCAGCGTCTCGGTCGGGAAACGGCTGCCGTGGCGCCAAATGTTGTGCTGCAACCAGTGGAATAACGGCTGCAGGTTGCCGGCGGCGATATCCTCGCTCAGCGAAGGCAGTGCCTGACGCACACTGTGGAACAGCTGCGCGGCGTACATCGCGCCGAGCGTGTAGGTCGGGAAGTAGCCGAAGGCGCCGTCGGTCCAGTGAATATCCTGCATGCAGCCGTTGCGGTAGTTGCCGATGGTGTCGAGGCCGAGGTAAGCGTGCATTTTCTCATTCCACAGCGCCGGAATGTCTTCCACCTCGATATCGCCTTCGACCAGCGCTTTTTCAATCTCATAGCGCAGGATGACGTGAGCGGGGTAGCTCACTTCATCGGCGTCAACGCGGATCAGGCCCGGTTTCACCCGCTGGTTGAGGCGAATGAAGTTGGCTTCTTCCAGCGCCGGCTGTTCGCCAAACTGCGCGGTGACCAGCGGACGCAAGATTTTCAGGAATTCATTGCCGCGTGCCAGCTGCATTTCGAACAGCAGGCTCTGCGATTCGTGGATGGCGGTGGAGCGGGCCAGGGCGACCGGTTGCCCGAGCAGATCGCGTGGCAGGTTTTGCTCGTAACGGGCGTGGCCGGTTTCGTGCACGATGCCGAGCAATGCGGTCAGAAACTCTTTTTCGTTATAGCGGGTAGTGATGCGTACATCTTCCGGCACGCCGCCGCAGAACGGGTGCGCGCTGACGTCAACGCGGCCGTTGTCGAAGTTGAAACCGAGCAGTTTCATCACGCTCAGGCTCAGTTGGCGCTGAGTTTCCACGGGGAACGGGCCCTGCGGCGTCTGGCAAGGTTCATTGGCTTGCTTGGCCACCACGCGTTGCAGCAAATCCGGCAGCCAGGTTTTCAGATCGCCGAAGATGCGGTCCAGATCGCTGCTGCGCATACCCGGTTCATACAGGTTGAGAAGGGCATCGTAACGGCTGGTGCCGGCCGCCTGTGCGCGGATCTGCGCCTCTTCTCGGCTGAGTTTGACCACTTCGCGCAGGTTCTCGGCGAAGCCGTCCCAGTCGTTGGCCGGGCGCTGGGCGCGCCAGGCGTGTTCGCAGCGCGCACCGGCCAGCGACTTGGCTTCGACCAGCGAGGCCGGCAGCAGCACCGCGTCTTCATACTGGCGGCGCATTTCGCGCAGGTTGGCGCGATCGAGTTCGTCCAGCGTTTCCTGCTGCGCGCGATCCAGCAGTGCGCCGGTGCTTTCCGCCGTTAAAATCTGGTGCTGCAGCACGCTCAGTTCGGCCAGCGCTTCGGAGCGTGCCTTGCTGCCACCGGGCGGCATCATGGTTTGCATGTCCCAACCGGCGATGGCGGACAGGTGGCCGAAACGCGACAGCCGGCTAAACAGGGCACGCAGGTGATCGTAAGCGGAAGTGTTGGAATGTGCAGATGTCATTATTGTTCGGCTCCCTATGAGAATGATCCGACGGCATTACGCCAGATCGGCTTTTAAACTGAATGTCGGCTTCACCGGCCAGCAGAAACGGAAGCTGGCGCCGCCGAGCGAACTGCCTTCGACGAACACCTGTCCCTGATAAGCGACGGCGATGGAGTGGACGATGGCCAGCCCCAGCCCGCAACCACCGGTGGCGCGATCGCGGCTGGGATCGAGACGGACGAATGGCTCGAACACCCGCTCGCGTTCTTCCGGCGGGATGCCAGGGCCGTCGTCCTCCACCTGCAGGCAGGCGAGGTCGCCGTCAAACCACAGACCAACGCGCAGGCGCTGTTCGGAATAGCGCAGCGCATTGTTGACCAGGTTGTCGAGCACGCGCTCCATCAGGCGCAGATCGACGCCGCCGAAGTCACCGACGTGCGGGATATCAAGCTGGATTTCACGCTCCTGATGGATTAGGCGGATATCTTCGATCTTGTCCTCGAGCCACTTTGGCAGATCGATGGGCTCGATGTTTAGCGCCACCTGCGGTCGGTCCAGACGCGCATAGGTCAGCAGTTCGTCGATCAGCGACTCCAGCTGGCCGATATCGCGATTCAGCGCCTGCTGCTCGCTTTCGGACAGGTTGTCGCTCATTTCGAGCCGGTAACGCAGGCGCACCAGCGGCGTGCGCAGCTCGTGGGCGATGCCGTCGATCAGCTGTTTCTTGCTGGCGATCAGGGTGTTGACGTTGTCCGCCATCTGGTTGAACGCCACGCCGAGCCGGCTCAGGCTGGAGGTAGGATCGAAGTGGGTTCGCTCATCCAGGTGCCCGGCGCCGAGCCGTTGGGCGGCGTTTTCCAGCTTGAGCAGATCTTGCCAATGCGGCCGCATCCACAGAAACACCGGCAGCGCCAGCGACATACCGATAAACACCAGCAACACCAGGTCCAACAGGCGCATCTGGTGCAGATAGAACAGATAAGGAATCGGGCCGACCACCAAGACATAGTGGCTGCGCGGAATGCGCTGCATAAAGGTGTATTGATCGTCGAGGGCGATGATCTCTCCCAGCCGCAGCCGCTTCTTGAGGTCTTCGCTCAGTTCTTGTTTGCCGAGCGGTTCGATATGCAGCTTGAACGACAGGTTGAGATCCAGCGTGGCGATGGTCTTGTTCCAGTCCTTCAACGGGATCTCGCGCAGTTCGCTGCGCATCAGGTACAGCGAGCTTTTCATCAGATCGTCCATCGACTGGCGGCCTGCGCGTTCGGCGGTCACCTTGTACACCAGGCCGACCAGCATCGCCATGACCAGAAAACAGACGAACAGCAACAGGAAGAACTGGACGAAAAGTTTTCTCATTGTTGCACCGACGCCCAAGCGTTAGGGGCGAACAGATAGCCCTTGTTGCGCACGGTTTTGATGCGGAACGGCTCCAGCGCGTTGTCGTACAGCTTGCGGCGCAGGCGGGAGATCGCCACGTCGATACTGCGGTCCATGCCGTCATAGCTCACGCCGCGCAGGTTTTGCAGCAGCGCTTCGCGGTCCATGATCTGCCCGGCGTGGGTCGCCAGCTCCCACAACAGATCGAAATCCGAGGTGGACAGGGTGATCGTTTCTTCGCCGAGCGAGACCTGGCGGTTGACCGGATCGATACACAGCAGCCCGAAATGCAGCGCATTGTGCTGCGTGAGCGGCTGAACCGACTCTTCTTTCGGCTGCTGGCTGTGTTGGCGCAGGTGCAAACGCAGGCGTGCCAGCAACACCGCAGGCGGTGTGGTTTTCAGAATATAGTCGTTGGCACCCATCTCCAGCGACAGGATGTGGTTCATGTCGCTGTCGAGCGAGGTAAGCAGTACGATCGGGCCGGGGAACGTAGGGCGCAGATCGCGGCACAGCGTCATGCCGTCTTTGCCGGGCAGCATGATGTCCAGCAGCACCAGATCGGGTTGCTCGCTCTCGATGCGCGCCTGCGCGGTGTCGCCGCGCGGTTCGATCAGCACCTCGATGTCGTGTTTACCCAGATAGGCGGCGATCAGCTTGCCGACTTCAGGATCGTCTTCCACAAAAACAATTTTATGCATATGCCCGTGTTTTAATAAGAAAAGCGGATTTCAGCATAGCGCGGCCCGCGAAGATGCGCCATGCGGATCTTTGCATCAGCGCAGCGGCCGCCCGCCGTCGACGCCGTGGGTGCGGCCGGTGACATAGCGGCTCTCCAGCAGGTAGTTCACCAGATTGACCACTTCGCTTTCTCCCGGCGCTACCTTCATCAGCGACTTCGCCAGCGCCTGTTGGCGATAGGCCTCGTCGTCACCCGCGTTGAAGATGATCAGCGCCGGCGCAATGGCGTTCACCTTCACCTCCGGCGCCAGCTTGCGGGCGAAAGAGCGGGTCATATTGTCCAGCGCCGCCTTGCTGGCCGCATAGGCGATGTGCTTGTCGCTGCCTTTTTCCACCACGTAGTCGGTCAGATGGATAATGTCGGCACCGGCCTGGCCTTGTCCAGTCAGGCAGGATTCGAGCAGCAGGTTGAGCAAATAGGGGGTATAGACGTGGATTTGCAGCATCGCCGCCATCACCTGCTCCGGCGGCACCTCCGACGACTCGGCCTGCCAGGCGCTGGCGTTGTGGATCACCGCACGCAGCTTGGGCGCCACCTGCCGAACCTGGTCGGCGAAACGGTAGATGCCTTCATGGGTAGAGAAGTCGCCCTGAATGCAGCAGGCGCCCAAGGCTTTCAACTCGGCCATCGCCGGATATTCACTGCGATAGGCGATGATGACGGGAATGCCGCGCTGAAGAAACGACCTGGCGAGCGCCAGCCCAATGCGCCGTGCGCCGCCGGTAATCAGCACCGGGGCAGAGTTGTGGTGTTCCATTGATTAAAGCTCCTGGACAGACTGGCAAACAATAGGGGAATTATGCCATCATACGGCGGAAAGTCGTTAAAGCTTCGCATGATTATCCATTTCTGGATGTAAGATCCCCAAAGCATTTCAGGTTGCCGCCCGGCGGCGGCTTGAAAGACCACGGGTTAACACTGGCCATGAGAGGAATGAGGGGATGAACAGCAATCACCTTGCATCCATCGCGCGCAGTGAGAAAATCTGTTTTGACTACATGGATTTTCTGTCCGCATCGTGCAGGAAGCACTGGCGCTTTGTTGATGCTATTTATGGTGTGATGCCGATCTTCGGCATGGTGTTGAAATCGCGCGTGACCACGTCACAAACGCGCAAAGAGCAGTTGAAAGAGCTGGCGCTGCAGGTGGTGTCGACGCAGGTCAGCGACGAAACCAATATCGTGCGTCTGATCGATCTGGCGCAGCAGCAGGGCCTGACGGTGTTTGATATTCAGCTGCCTTATGCGCTGGATGCGCAACAGCTGGCGGCTATTCAGAAAGAATGTGCGGAAGGCATTGCAATCGCCCTGGTGGGAGAACGCATGACCATTACCATTCCCCCTAAAAGCTGATCGGGTGCGTCCACCCGTCCGCCCGTTCATGGTTAGGCGATGACATTGCCTAACCATGAACGCGAAACGTCTACTTTCATCATCGCAGGCGGTTACAGCTTCCTTCCGGCATCGGGCCCAGAGTGCAGGGTAAAGATGCTGTCTATATGAATTAACACCGCGTATTTCGGCGGTTTCATCCCGTTTTTTCTGCAAACGTCTGCGCATCGTCAAACGGCTTGCCCGCCAGGAGCAACTCGGGGGTGCCAACGAAGCGGCAACCCCAGCGCCTCGCGTTCTATGACCACGACGGCCATTTTCTACCCTTCCTGTCAGGGGTTCATCCACGTCTTTCGGTAATGCCTTAAATGATAATGATGATTGGTTGCATTTAAGATCGCAAGAGGGGCTGCTGACTGAGTGAGCAAAGACAGGAAACGCGCGAGAGAGGAAAGAAGGGGAAATAAAATGCGGCTGACGGGCAGCCGCATCGACAGAGAACTAGTGCAGCATAAACCAGCCGGCAGGCAGCGTAGCCGCCAGCAGCAAGAAGATGCTGCCCTTTTCCAACCGATTCAGCAAATTGACATCGCGGTGGCCATGACGGGCATACATGAATACCAGCAGCCCTGGCGCGTACAGCAGTACCGACATCAGCAGGTGCATCAACCCTGAAGCGTACAGCAACCACAGCCCATAGACGCAGGCGCCGGTCGCGGCGAAGATCAGACGCTTGTCGCGACGGCGGTAAGCCACCTTAAACAGAAACGCGCCGACCAGGAAGTAAGGCACCAGGATCATTTCTGAAGCGATGGTCAGCAGTGAGTTGTAGTTGCTGCCGGTCAGCCAGATTAAGACCAGCGCCAGCTGCACCGCGATGTTGGTCAGCCACAGCGAAGAGGCTGGGGCGTGGTGGCGGTTCTGTTTGCCGAACACGCGCGGAAACGCCCCGTGCTGCGCGGCCAAGAGCGGGACTTCCGCCGCCATGATGGTCCAGCTCAGGTAGGCGCCGCACACGGAAATGATCAGGCCGGCGGCGATGAGCACGTCTCCCCAAGGGCCGATCAGCTCTACCATCAGCACCGCCATCGACGGGTTGCGCATTTCGGCCAGCTCGCTGCGCGGCACCACGCCCAGCGACAGCAGCGTGACCATCAGATACACCGCCAGCGCCGACAGCACCGCCAGCATGGTGGCGCGGCCAACGTCTTTCTTATTGCGGGCGCGGGCGGAAACCACGACTGCACCCTCCACGCCGATAAACACCCACAGGGTGATCAGCATGGTGTCCTTGACTTGCTCCCATACCGGCTTACCGAGCGCGATGCCCTGGAAATCAAGTGTAAACACGTCCATTTTAAAGGCGATGGCTGCCAGAACGGCGAACATTCCCAGCGGCAGCAGTTTGGCGAGGGTGGCCGCCAGGTTGATGCTGGCGGCGGTTTGCACGCCGCGTAGCACCAGCGCGTGCACGATCCACAGCAGGGCGGATTCGGCGATCAGCGCCTGCCAGGTGTTGCCATCACCGAGGATGACGTCGCCGCCACGGTCAGTGAAAATGCTCAGTGCCGCGAACACGATCACCAGATACGAGACGTTGGCGATCACGGCGCACAGCCAGTATCCCCAGGCGGAGCAGAAACCCACCAGCTCGCCGAACCCTTCTTTGGCGTAGGTGAAGATACCGCCGTCCAGATCCGGCCGCAGACGCGTAAGCAGCAGCATGGCGAAGGCCAAAAACAGAATGCCGACGCCGGTGATCCCCCAGCCCAGCAACAGCGCGGCGGGGCTGGCGACCTGCGCCATGTTTTGCGGCAGACTGAACACGCCGGCACCCAGCATCGAGCTGAGCACCAAAGCGGTTAGCGCGGTAAGACCGAGTTTTTTTTCCAATGACGGATCCTGAACGCAGAATAAACAACTGGAAGGGAACTGCTTGGCGGCAACAATGTGTTAACAACCACTGCGCGAATAGACAATAGCCCTAAAAATTGGCGCAAATTCTACGGAGGGATGATTAGAGATGCAATGATTGGATATGCGGAATTTACAAAAAATTATTCAGCGCGTGACGAAAATAACGGCAATAAAAACGGGCAGCTCAAGGGCTGCCCGATGGTAAACCGAAAAGCGGGTTTTATTTGAACAGATCGGCGCTGACGGTCAGGTTACCGCCGCTCTTGTTCTGCCACTGGCGGGTGACATGATAGTACTTGGCACCTTTCTCGGCTGCGCGTTTCGCCACTTCGGTCGACACGTCGGTCATGCTGTTGAAGTGGCCGGTGAAGGTGACGGAATCGAACGGCACCATCTGCGCGGCGGTCACGTTGTTCACTTCCTGGATCTTGGTGCCGTTAGGCAGCGTGACGGTATAGCGCTGGCCGGTAGAGGACTGGGTCTCGAAGAAACGGCCCACTTCGCGGCTTGGCGAACCGGAAGACGCGACGCCAGGGATTTCGACTTTCGCGGCTGCGGCGCCGCCGGCGGCCAGCGCGGCGCGGCCGGCGTCAGAATCGGCCGGGATGGCATCCGGGCTCTGCACGCGGCGTTTCGGCGCGTCGGCCTTATAGATGTAGGCGGTGACGAACTGGTTGCCGCCGGAGTTGGCGTCAACCTGGCGCACGATGAAGAACGAGGCGGCACCTTTTTTCTTCGCTTCTTTGGAGATGGCGTCGTTGATGTCCGGCTGGCTACGGTAGAAACCGCTGACGCTCACGGTATCGTAAGGTTCCAGCAGGTAGGCTTCATCTTTAGGCAGTTCATTCACGCCGTTAAATACGCGGTATTTTGGTGTTTTGCTCACTTCTGGCGCATCTTTATGGTAAAGGTCTGCGGTGACGCGCCAGTTGCCGCCATTATTGCTGTTATTGGTGTCCTGAATGTAGAAGGAGTCTGCACCCAGTTTGTCTGCACGGCGGGATACGGCGTCGACGGCTTCATTGATGGCATTGAAGCGGCCGGTAATCGTGATGCGATCAAACGGCTTCAGCGCCGCTGCTTTCTCAGGAGTTAACTCTTGCGCTGCATGAGCTGACAGCGCGGTGAGTGATAACAAGGCTGATGCGATGATCGTGGTCTTCAGCTTCATAAAAAATCCTTTCGCCTAGCGCATTAACGTTTATAACGTACTGAACTGTTTAAGTGTAATTCAGCCGTCGATTATTACATGTAATTCTGAAAACTGTCTCAGCATTTTATGTTATCCCGTGCGACAAATCGCCGAAGGCGGCGTAGGCCGCACGGATGGCGACACCGCCATAAGTTTCCATAATAAAGGCTTTGGTGTCATTAGTGTTAATTATTCACAAAATGATAACTTTTATGCTTTTCCACCGTATGCGGCCATAAATCGTTACGACGAGCGTAAACGTCACGACACGCAGAATGCGCTGTTCTGTATGGTTTTTTTCACTGTAAATTGCGATTTGTCATATCGCGTTAGACGTTTATATGTAAAAACAGAGTTGAATGCGTAAGCAATTATGGATCATCGACCTTATTTTCAGTAGGTTATAGTTGGCGTCCGAAATCAGTGCGGGCAAGTTAACGCCACGCTCGCCGGCGGCGCCGTGCTATGGGCAGGAAGATAATAAACATCATCCAAGACAGGTGAGAAGGGAACATTATGCGTATTGGTGTACCAAGAGAGCGGTTGGCCAATGAAGCCCGGGTGGCAGCCACGCCGAAAACGGTGGAGCAACTGCTGAAACTGGGTTTTACCGTCGCGATTGAACGCGGGGCGGGCAAACTGGCCAGTTTTGAGGACGTCGCCTACGAAGCCGCCGGTGCGGTGCTGGTCGACGAGAGTGAAGTGTGGCAGTCGGATCTGATCCTGAAGGTCAATGCGCCGCAAGACGACGAGATCGCCTTGATGCGCGAAGGCAGCACGCTGGTCAGCTTTATCTGGCCGGCGCAAAACCCCGAGTTGATGGCCAAGCTGGCGGCGCGTAACGTCACCGCGTTGGCGATGGACTCGGTGCCGCGTATCTCCCGCGCCCAGTCGCTGGACGCGCTGAGCTCGATGGCCAACATCGCCGGTTACCGCGCGATCGTCGAAGCGGCGCATGAGTTCGGCCGCTTCTTCACCGGCCAGATCACCGCCGCCGGCAAAGTGCCGCCCGCCAAGGTGATGATCATCGGTGCCGGCGTGGCCGGCCTGGCGGCGATCGGCGCCGCCGGTAGCCTCGGCGCCATCGTGCGTGCCTTCGACACCCGCCCGGAAGTAAAGGAGCAGGTGCAGAGCATGGGCGCGGAATTCCTCGAGCTGGATTTTGAAGAGGAAGCGGGCAGCGGCGACGGTTACGCCAAAGTGATGTCCGAAGCCTTTATCAAGGCCGAGATGGCGCTGTTCGCCGCACAGGCGGCGGAGGTCGACATCATCGTCACCACCGCGCTGATCCCAGGCAAACCGGCGCCGAAGCTGATCACCAAAGAGATGGTGGCGTCGATGAAGCCGGGCAGCGTGATCGTCGATCTGGCGGCACAAACCGGCGGCAACTGCGAACTGACCGTGGCCGACACCATTGCCGTGACCGACAACGGCGTGAAAATCATCGGCTATACCGATCTGCCGAGCCGCTTGCCGACGCAATCTTCGCAGCTGTACGGCACCAACCTGGTCAACCTGTTGAAGCTGCTGTCAAAAGAGAAAAACGGCGAGATCGACATCGATTTCGACGATACGGTGATCCGTGGCGTCACCGTGGTGCGCAGCGGCGAGATCACCTGGCCGGCGCCGCCGATCCAGGTTTCTGCCCAGCCGAAAGCGGCGCCTGCCGCCGCACCGGTCGCGAAACCCGAAGCCAAGCCGACCTCGCCTTGGCTCAAGTACGGCCTGATGGCGCTGGCGATCTTGCTGTTCGGTTGGCTGGCGGACGCGGCGCCGAAAGAGTTCCTGTCGCACTTTACCGTGTTTGCGCTGGCCTGCGTGGTCGGTTATTACGTGGTCTGGAACGTCAGCCATGCGCTGCATACCCCATTGATGTCGGTCACCAACGCGATCTCAGGGATAATCGTGGTCGGTGCGCTGTTGCAAATCGGCCACGGCGGCTGGGTGAGTTTCCTCTCCTTTATCGCCGTGCTGATCGCCAGCATCAACATTTTTGGTGGATTCACCGTCACTCAGCGCATGCTGAAGATGTTCCGCAAGAACTAAGGGGTAACAAATGTCTGGAGGATTGGTTACAGCTGCATACATTGTTGCCGCTATTCTGTTTATTTTCAGCCTGGCGGGCCTGTCGCGCCATGAAACCTCGAAGCGGGGCAACCTGTTCGGCGTCGCCGGCATGGCGATTGCCCTGATCGCCACCATTTTGGGGCCGGATTCCGGCAACGTCGGCTGGATCATCATCGCCATGATCATCGGCGGTTCCATAGGCGTCTATCTGGCGAAGAAGGTCGAAATGACCGAAATGCCGGAACTGGTGGCGATGCTGCACAGCTTCGTCGGCCTGGCTGCGGTGCTGGTCGGCTTCAACAGCTATCTGGATCACGGCGCGCCGATGGAGCCGGTGATGGCAAACATCCATCTGACCGAAGTGTTCCTCGGCATCTTCATTGGTGCGGTGACCTTCACCGGTTCGATCGTTGCCTTCGGCAAACTGCGCGGTATCATTTCTTCCAAGCCGCTGATGCTGCCTAACCGCCATAAGCTGAATCTGGCGGCGCTGGTCGTGTCGTTCCTGCTGTTGGTGGCGTTCGTGCGCACCGACAGCGTGGGTTGGCAGGTGGTAACGCTGCTGCTGATGACGGCGATCGCGCTGGCGTTCGGCTGGCATCTGGTGGCCTCGATCGGCGGCGCCGACATGCCGGTTGTGGTGTCGATGCTCAACTCCTATTCGGGGTGGGCGGCGGCGGCGGCGGGCTTCATGCTGAGCAACGATCTGCTGATCGTCACCGGTGCGCTGGTGGGTTCTTCGGGTGCCATCCTGTCTTACATCATGTGTAAGGCGATGAACCGCTCATTTATCAGCGTGATCGCCGGCGGTTTCGGCAGCGACGGTTCGTCTACCGGCGATGCCGAAGAGATGGGTGAGTACCGTGAAACCACGGCGGAAGACGTGGCCGAGCAGTTGAAGAACTCCACCTCGGTGATCATCACCCCTGGTTACGGCATGGCGGTGGCGCAGGCGCAATATCCGGTGGCGGAAATCACCGAGAAACTGCGCGCGCGCGGCGTGAAGGTGCGTTTCGGCATTCACCCGGTCGCGGGGCGCTTGCCGGGCCACATGAACGTGCTGCTGGCGGAAGCCAAGGTGCCGTACGACGTGGTGTTGGAGATGGATGAAATCAACGACGATTTCCCGGATACCGATACCGTGTTGGTGATCGGCGCCAACGATACGGTGAACCCGGCGGCGCTGGAAGATCCGCGCAGCCCGATCGCCGGCATGCCGGTATTGGAAGTGTGGAAAGCGCAGAACGTTATCGCGTTCAAGCGGTCGATGAACACCGGTTACGCCGGCGTGCAGAACCCGCTGTTCTTCAAGGAGAACACCCAGATGCTGTTTGGCGACGCTAAAGACAGCGTAGAGGCGATTCTGCGGGCGTTGTAACAATAACGCCGTTCAAAGAAAGTCTGTTAAGTCTCTTCAGCAAACCATGATATCGGCCCTGGGCAATTGCCTGGGGCCGATTGCATTTAATTGAAACTTCGATGATTTTCATTTCGAGGGTTTTTATATCTGTGAATTGGAATGATTTGATTTTAATATGATTTGCAGTTAATGATAAATCATTAGCATATTAAATATTTATAATTTATTTTTAATTGCACCATGATCTGAAATGGGAAAAAGAAATAATAAGACGCGCAATTAAAATAAATTAACTGGTCTAATATGTTCATTTTTTTTCATGCGCTACTGTGTTAACGATCGGTTAATGAAAGGTGGCTCTTTAGGTTTATTATGCGATTGATTTATTCTAAATGATATTATTTGTGGGTTTTTCGGGGTTAATAATAATGAGTCTTTTGACAGGTAAAAAGTTCTTAATTGCCGGTGTTGCCAGCGATCGCTCTATCGCGACGGGCATTGCCGAAGCGCTGTATGCACAAGGGGCAGAGTGCGCTTTCACCTATTTGAATGACAAACTGAAAGTGCGTGTTGAGAAGGTCGCCGAACGCTGTGGTTCGTCATTGCTTTTTCCCTGCGATGTGAATTCAGATGCGCAAATTGAAACGTTATTCGAGAGCCTTTCACGCCATTGGGCTACTTTTGATGGGTTTGTGCATGCCATCGCCTTTGCGCCTGGCGATCAGCTGGAAGGTGATTATTTGGAATCGGTCACGCGTGAGGGCTTTCGGATTGCACACGATGTCAGTTCCTACAGCTTTGTCGCGATGGCAAAGGCGGCCAAACCTTTCCTGAATCCCGGATCCTCGCTCATTACGCTCAGCTATCTTGGGGCGGAGCGTTCAATACCTAATTACAATGTCATGGGCTTGGCTAAAGCGTCATTAGAAGCCAACGTCCGTTTTATGGCGGCAAGCCTTGGCAAACTTGATATCCGTGTTAATGCAATTTCAGCCGGCCCCATTCGTACCTTGGCCGCGGCGGGAATTGCTAGTTTTAAAACGATATTGCACCAATTTGAATCAAGTGCGCCATTAAAACGCTGCGTTACCATCGAGGAAGTTGGCAATATCGCCGCTTTCCTGGCCAGCGATTTATCTTCAGCGATGACTGCCCAGGTATTGTATGCCGACAATGGTTTCAGCACGACGGCATTAGCTTTTTCTGGATGAGATGAGTAATTGTATGAATATTATAGCCTCTGGAGTTTAGATGTTTTTTAGAAAATGGTAGGGGTAATTTATAGTGACGCTGAGTATTTGTAACAAAGAAGTCTCCACGTTCTCTCCTGATATTTTCTCTTGATGAGTTAAGCGCCATGCACTACAAACAGAGGATCTCGGCGTCATATCGCGATGCCGATTCAGCTGAGTTTCGCGGCGATCTTACGCTGAAGCTGTTCAGAAGCTTAGTTAAGGTCGGTGAGGTTATTTCGCCAGGTTACACCAAGGGGAAAATGGAGAGTTTAATTTTCAGACCTAAAAAGAAAAAGCATGACCCCAAGGACAGCTTCCTGGAAACGGCGGATTCGACGGAGACATTTTCCCTCAGTTCAGGCATTCGTTGCCGATATTATCTTTGGGGTGGAGCCAAACCCGATGTGTTGTTGGTACATGGATGGGAGTCCAGAGCCTCACATTTCGCCAAACTGATCGATATCTTGGTTGCCAAGGGATTTTGCGTTGCGGCATTCGATGCGGTAGCACATGGGCGGTCTGACGGTGTAGAAGCCGACATGCTGGACTTTATGGAATGCATCTCCAAGCTTCATGCGATTTTTGGCGGAATAGATAGCATTATTGGCTACAGCTTCGGCGGCATTTCCGCGATAAATGCGGTAAAAGCCGGGCTGAGCGTCAATCGCCTGGGAGTGATAAGCTCACCGTCCAGTTTTTACGGCATCTTTGAGAAAGTGTCCATGCAGTTGAAGCTATCAAAGAGAATGCATGAACACCTGGAAGGGGTCATCACGCGGCGCTACCGCATTGATGCCGATGGCTGGGACCATTACAGTGCTTATCACGGCGTGGCCGAGCAACAGATCCCTCTGGTTGCCATTCATGACGCAAACGATAATTATGTCCATAAAATTGAAAGCGACATCCTGGTCGATGCCTGGCCAAACGCGACGCTGATCGAAACCCAGGGGTTGGGTCACCGGCGAATCATCACTTCCGCAGCGGCAATGCAGGCGTTTTGCGATGCGTTGTTAAAGTGAAAGGGGAAAACCGCTCACGACGCAGCGAGCGGTTTAAGATTGGTGTTAACGCTTAATCTTCGTCGTCATGCTCGTCGTCTTCATCCGCCGCGATCGGGCAGTTGAAGTTTTCCGGCTTAATCACCAGCAGATCGCATTTCAGATGGTCGATCACATGTTCCGCCGTGTTGCCGATAAAGGCCGCCGAAATGCCGGTGCGGCCCAGGGTGCCCAAGACCACCACGCCGGCCTGCAGGTGTTCGGCCAGATCGGGGATCACTTCTTCCGGCAGGCCTTTTTCCACGTGGGTGAACTCTTCTTTAATGCAGAATTTCTGCCGCAGCGCTTTCATGGCGATCAGATGCTGGCCGCGAATGGCGTCGTTGTAGACGCTCGGATCGAAATCGGGCAGCTCGATGGCGATGTTGATCGGGGTAACGGGGTAGGCGCCGACCAGGTGAACTTCGGTTTGGTTAACGTTCTGCGCCAGTTCGACGGTTTCTTGCACCAGTTTGATATTGAGCGGGTCGTGATAGGGTTCTTCGCTGGCCAGGTTGACCGCCACCAGCGCTTTACCGCCTTCCGGCCAGGGTTGATCTTTCACCATCCACACCGGACAAGGGCATTTGCGCAGCAGGTGCCAGTCGGTGGGAGTGAAGATCACCGACTCCAGCCGATCGTGCTGGTGCGCCATTTTCAGCAGCAGGTCATGTTGACCGGAAAGCACTTCCTGAATGATGGCTTCGAAGGGGCGATTATGCCAGACCACTTTGATTTCGATCGGCACGCCTTCGTTGAGATAGAAGCGGCATTGCTCGTTGATCCAGGCGGCGCGTTGGCCGATCACG
The DNA here is from genome assembly GCF_001902635.1 of Serratia marcescens. GTDB lineage: Bacteria > Pseudomonadota > Gammaproteobacteria > Enterobacterales > Enterobacteriaceae > Serratia > Serratia marcescens_F. The sequence goes on from NZ_MJAO01000019.1 coordinate 46,168, forward strand.
CCTTGCCGCATCGCCGTTCTTTCGTCCGGGGAGAGCAGGGTCGTCATTTCGTAAGAGAAGTCATAAATGGGCAGGAAGGCTTTGATGCGCCCGCCGTTTCGTTTTACCAGGTATACGGCGCGACGCAATGCCGGCTGATCGTCCTGATTGGGGTCAATAGCCACCAGAAGATTCTGATACTTCGCCATAGGGCCTCCTTACAGCTGAAATCAACAGTCTGTTAATTTACAGAGTAACCCAACATTGAAAAACAGAACAACAACAGAAGCGTGCCGGATCAACAATTTCGGTGAAATGTTGATCCGGCAGGGGATTAGGCGTTGACGGTCACGTTGATGCGCGGCGTACCGGCCAGCACCGACAGGGCGTCGGCGTTTTCGATGGTGATGTATTTGCCTTTCACGCTGAGGATTTCGCTTTTCTGGAAGCGCCCCAACAGGCGGCTGATGGTTTCCACCGTCAGGCCGAGGTAGTTGCCGATGTCGCCGCGGGTCATGGTCAAACGGAACTCGCGCGGTGAGAAGCCACGCTCCGCGAAGCGGCGGGACAGGTTATAAACGAACGCTGCCAGGCGCTCTTCGGCGTTTTTCTTCGACAGCAGCAGGATCATGTCCTGATCGCCTTTGATCTCGCCGCTCATCAGCCGCATGATCTGCTGACGCAGGTTAGGCATTTTGCCGGACAGATCGTCGAGGGTTTCGAATGGGATCTCACACACCATCGAGGTTTCCAGCGCCTGGGCGAAGCTTGGGTGCTTCAGACCGCCGATGGCGTCGAAGCCGACCAGATCGCCCGCGAGGTGGAAGCCGGTGATCTGCTCGTCGCCTTGCTCGGTGATGGTGTAGCTCTTGATGGTCCCGGAACGGATCGCGTACAGCGACTTCAGCTCATCGCCGGCCTTGAACAGGGTTTGGCCCTTCTGGATTGGCTTTTTCCTCTCGATAATGTTGTCGAGCTGGTCCAGCTCGTGAGCATTAAGAGTGAAAGGAATGCACAGCTGGCTGATGCTGCAGTCCTGGCAATGGATCGCACAACCACCAGACTGGATACGACGAATCACGCGTTTTTCCGGGATCATAGATTACGCTCATTCAATAATTGATATGAGTCAATTTTAACATCTTTTGCCGCAGCTGATAAGGGTGGCATTAGCATGAATAGGGGTATTGTGTGCGAATTTTGCGCACACATGCCGCCGATTGTTCTGTATCACGCTGAAGTCGCTATATTTATTTAACACTTGCACTCAACATGCGGCCGGTTTGCCGGTGGCGTGAAGCGCGGTGATGACCGAAAGCGGCGTTTGCGGCGCACGGCGGCGAATTTCAGCGGCGTGAATCAATCATCCTTTGACACACTTGCTGGCGAAAGCTTGTCGCATTTACCCCAATCATCGCCGCAAAGCCGCACCGCGCCGGCGTTATCCTGATGTCAGATAGGCTGGTGAACGATCCTGTTCGGGAGCGGATGATGAAAAAGCGCATACTGTTGATGGCGGTCGCCGGGGTGTTGATGACGATCGGCGGCGCCGCCTTCGCCCACGGTTATTATGGCCACGGCGGCTACCGGCACGGCTATTACTATGGCGGCCCTCGCGTGGTGATTGGCGTGCCCTGGGGGCCGCCGCCAATCTATTACGCGCCGCCGCCGGTGGTGTATGTCACACCGCCGCAAACCTATATCGAAAAACCACCGAGCTACGTCTATTACTGCCGCCGTCCGGCGGGCTATTACCCGCAGGTACCGCGTTGTCCCGACGGTTGGATGAAAGTGGTGCCAGACAGTCCGTTATACCGGTGATTGAAGGCGGTGCGTGATGAGACACTCTTTTGCTTTTCCAATTCTGGCGCTGGCCGGGCTGTTGGCCGGCTGCGTCTCTGTGCCTTCCGGGCCGGAGGTGACGGCGCTGCCCGGCACGGGAAAAAGCTACGAACAATTCAATCGCGATGAGGCCATGTGCCGCGGCTATGCCCAAAACAGCCTCGGCGGCGGCGCGCAAACGGCGGCCAATTCGGCGACGGGGGCGGCAGTAGCGGGCACGGCCGTCGGCGCTGCGGCGGGGGCGTTGATCGGCGCCGCGTCCGGTCATGCCGGGCCGGGCGCGCTGGTGGGCGCGGGCGGCGGTCTGCTGGTCGGCAGCGCGATGGCTAATCACTCCGCCTGGCGCAGTAGCGATGATCTGCAAAACCGTTACGATACCGTGTATACGCAATGCATGTACGCCAAAGGCAATAAAGTGCCGGCGGCCTACGGTTACGGTGAAGCGTCGCCGCCGCCGGTGCCGCCGGATTATTATCCCGCCGCACCGACGGATGGCGTGCCGCCTGACTATACGCCGCGTTAGTGCGTGAGCAGGTCCCGTGGCAGGTAACCTTCGTGCTGCAACAGCCACTGTTTGCGCTGTACGCCGCCCGCATAGCCGGTCAGCGCCCCCTGCGAACCGATCACCCGGTGGCAAGGCACTACGATACTGATCGGATTTGAACCGTTGGCCATGCCGACCGCGCGCGAAGCGGTCGGGCGGCCGATGCGATGGGCCAGCTGGCCATAGGTCAGGATCTCGCCGCACGGGATCTGGCGCAGCTGTTGCCAAACGGCGCGTTGAAACTCGGTGCCGGCGGTCATTACCGGCAACCGGTCGATGATGCTCAGCTCACCGGCGAAATAGCGCTGCATCGCATCGGTCAGCCCGCTGGGATCGCGCTGTTCGCGCAAGGTAAAACGATCGGCGCGATAATGGGTATTCAGCAGCTTCATCAGGCGCGCTTCGTGATCGGTCCAGTCAACCGCCCGCAGGCGCCCCTGTTCATCGGCAATCAGCACCAGTTCTCCCACCGGCGTAGCGGTACGATCAATCAAAAAAGTCTGCATCTGGATCACTCCTCGGTTTGGTGTGGCGATTATCGCATGAAAGTGGGGGCAGCGATGGCGGATTTCGGACATGCTGATGGGCAACCGTAGGGTTGCCCGAATAGCCGGCTTACGATAAGGCGAGTCGCCATTGTTCGATAAATTTATAAAATAAATTTATAAATAATCTCGGCTGATTGTGACTTGTTTAATCTTGCGGCAAATATTAACTCTTTGGGGTTATTTATAGCTGATGGTTACGCGCTTCAAATGCGGATCGTTATTCACAAATTCGCTGGTGACCGCAGAAACTAACTCTTTGGGTATGTCCTTCAGCGAAGATGAAATATAGCCGTTCTTGTTTTCCGCTAGTTTAACGAAACAGTTGGAGATGAGCTGTTTATCCTGATGTTCAACGCTGCAGGTCGGGAAGGTGATTTTGCCGGTAAAGTGTATCACGCCAGAGCCGGCCTGGCTGTCGGAAAGCGGTTTTGCTTGTAGGGCGAAGGGCAGAATGACCAATGCGAGTAATACGGCTAAGTAATGGTTCATATGCTGTTCCTTTCAGAGTAAAAACACTGCCAATTAAAAAAACAAGCGGGCTTGTTTTCATAAAATAAACTATTTCGCTTGGCGAAATAAAAACGAATGGGCAAAAATCCTACTGCCTGAATTCAATGGATTTGATAATAGGGAGCTGAGGTGAGTAAAACCATGATTTGGATCATAGTGAAGGCCGGTTAATGATTGTCGAGGCGAGCGGTATGAAAGGCTGTGATCGTTATCGCAGGAAAGTGGGGAATGGCGGAGGAGTATTTCCGTCTCCGGCGTCCAATGAGGCGCCGGAGACGGGAGCGGGGTTACAACATGCCGCTGCTGCCGCAGATGCGGATCTTTTCCGCCACCACTTCTTTCATCGCCAGCTTGCCGGGGACGATATATTTGCGCGGATCGTTGGCATCCGGATGCTGTGCAAAGTAGCTTTTCACCGCATCGGCGAAGGCGATTTTCAATTCGGTGGCGACGTTGACCTTGCAGACGCCGAGCGAGATTGCGCGCTTGACCATCGCTTCCGGAATGCCGGAAGCGCCGTGCAGCACCAGCGGCACGTCCACCTGTTCGCGGATCAGCGCCAGGCGCTCGAAGTCCAGTTTCGGTTCGCCGTGATACAGACCGTGGGCGGAACCGATCGCCACCGCCAGCGAATCGATGCCAGTGGCGGCGACGAATTCGCGAGCCGCCGCCGGGTCGGTATAGAAACTGTCCGCCGTATCGACGATCAGATCGTCTTCCTGCCCGCCCAGGCGGCCCAGTTCCGCCTCCACGCTGGCGCCGTAGCGGTGGCACAAGGCGGCCGCAGCGGCCACTTTGGCGATGTTCTGCTCGAACGGCAGATGGGAACCGTCGATCATCACCGAACGAATGCCGCTTTTCACTTTGTGCTCGATGTCATCCAGCTCTTCGTGATGATCCAGGTGCAATGCCAGCGGCAGATCGTAGCGGTGCGCCGCCGCCTGGCAGATGCCGATCAGGTAGTCGGTGCCGGCATAGCTGAAAGTACCGGGCGTGCCGGCCATGATCACCGGTGAGCGCAGCTCGGCGGCGGTCTCCGCCACCACCTGCACGGTCTCCAGATTGTGGACGTTAAATGCCGGGACGGCGTAGCCCTGGCGCTGGGCTTTGAGCAGCATTTCTCGGTTGGCTATCAGATACATGGGATCTCCTTACAGCGCAGGGGAAGGAAAACGGTAAATCGTCACGCCTTTCACCACCCGGTTGACTTCGCCGGTCGGGCAGGGGTTGTCCGGGGTCAGCCCCAGCGCCAGCGAACTTTCGAAGGCCAGCATTTGGGTGAACAGCAGGTACGGGAACAGTAGCCAAATGTCGTCTTCGGCCGGATGCAGGTTCAGCATTCCGTCGGCCGTTGGCGAGTGGTCGCCGGTCAAGCCCACCATCTGCATCGCCAGCCCGTCGCGCCGCAGTTCGTTCCACAGATCGTGGTCATACTGGCGGGCGTAGTCGTCGTGGGAGAACATCACCAGCACCAGCGTCTGGCCGTCGACCATGAATTTCGGGCCGTGGCGCAGGCCGAGCGGCGAGTCGTAGCGCGTGACGATGCGGCCGGCGGTCAGCTCCAGCATCTTGAGCGACGCCTCTTCCGCCAGGCCGGTAAAGCAGCTGCCGCCGAGGGTGATATAGCGGCGAAAACCGCTGGCGGCCAGCGCTTTTACCTGCGGCTGCAGCGTTTCGCGCAGTGCGCGGCAGCGCTGTACCATGGCGTTCAGCGGCGCGTGGGCGGCCTCCAGCGAAGCCGGGCCGAGCAGCAGTGCGGCGCCCAGCATCATGCAGCTGAAGCTGGAGGTCATGGCGAAGCTTTGATCGTTAGATCCCTGCGGCATCACCAGCGAACAGACGTTGTCGCGCCGATGTGCGTACTGCGCCAGGCGGCTGTCCGGGTTGCACACCAGCATCAGGTGATAGCTTTCCGGCAGCAATTGGTCGGCCAACTCCACCGTCGCCACGCTTTCCGGGCTGTTGCCCGAACGTGCGAAGGAGACCAGCAGCGTCGGCCGCTCAGGATCGAGATACTGCCGCGGGTTGGCGACGATATCGGTGGTACCGTAGGCCACCACGTCACGGCCGGTTCTTTCGCGCAGCCAGGGCGCCAGGGCGCGGCCGGCGAAGGCCGAACTGCCGGCACCGCACAGCACGATTTGTAGCCGCGGATTGGCCAGCAGCGGTGCCAGAAACGGCTGCCACTGTGCCTGTTGATCCTGCAGTTGCCGGTGCAGCGCCGCCCACAGATCCGGCTGTTGCCAAATCTCGGCGGCGGTGTGCCAGGCGTTGCGCTGCTTTAGCCAATCCGCCTCGTAAGAGAAATATGCGTTCATGATGACAACTCCTTAAAAGCCTCGGTTAACGGTCGGCGATAATCACGTCGATCCCTAAATGGTGCAGCGCCTGCAGATAGTGTTCCGGAATGCGGCTGTCGGTAACCAGGCGGTGTATCTGGCCGATTTCGCGGATCATGCAAAAACTGGTGCGGCCGAATTTGCTGGCGTCGGCGATGGCGATCACTTCGCGCGCCACTTCGCACATCACGCGGTTCAGCTGCGCTTCGCCCGGATCCGGCGTGGTGATGCCGGCTGCCAGATCGAAGCCGTCGACGCCGAGAAACAGTTTGTCGAACCGGTACTGGCGCAGCTGCTGCTCGGCGGCGGGGCCGTACAGCGACCAGGCTTTGCGGCGCACGCTGCCGCCGATCACCATCAGATCGATCTGCTCGTTATTGGCCAACTCGAAGGCGATGTTCAGCGCGTTGGTCATCACCACCAGATCCTTCTTTCCCGCCAGCTGTGGCGCCATCTGGCTGGTGGTGGAGCCGGAGTCAAGGATGACGGCGTCACCGTCTTCGATCAGCGCCGCCGCCGCACAGGCGATGGCGTGCTTCACGTCGCGGTTGATACGGCCCTTGTCCTGCAGCGGGCGGTCGAAGGCGAACTGTTTGTTCAACATGGCGCCGCCGTAAGCGCGCACCGCACAGCCGTGCTTTTCCAACTGGCGCAGATCGCTGCGGATGGTGACGCTGGACACCGAAAACTGGTGGCTGAGTTGCTCCACGCGCACCGAGCCCTCGCGGCACAGCTGGTCGATAATTAATTCCCGGCGTTTTGCGGTATTGATCATTAACGCAGACTCCTGATTTACCTGTAGCCGTGCCCGACCGCGGCTTAATAAGCCGCAGCGATACCGACCGGAGCGCTTTCAGTTGTTCGTGGCGAATTACAGCAAACGAAACACTGAAATGCAATCGATTATTTTTAAAATATCTATATCTATCAGTTGTTTATATTTATTTCTGCTTTCGATTGGGTGATAACCGAAAGCGGTGTTAACGTAAAGTGAAAACGGCAAATTCGTTATTTTTCAGTCGACAATTCTCGGCGTTTATTCATTCGCTCCGCCGGCGGCGAAAGCCGCGGCGGTATATCGACAACCGCCGGGCTTTCACTGTTTTTTATGCCGGCGCACGCAAAAGCGCGGCACCGCGCACGCCGCTGCTGTCACCGTGCACCGGCGGGAACACCGCCGCCGGTTCCACGCCCGGCAGCAGCCAGCGCCGCATCGCCGGCGGCAACAGCCGGTAAAGTTCGCCGACGTTGGACAACCCGCCGCCCAGTACGAAGGCGTCGACGTCCAGCAACAGCTGCAAACCGGCCAGCGCGCTGGCCAGAATGTCGACGTAGACGGTTATCAACCGCTGTGCGAGCGCATCTCCCGCGCGGTAGCTGGCAATCAGCGCCGGTACGTCGGCGGCCGGGTGGGCGAAGTGGCGGCTCAGCGCCAGTAGCCCGCTGCCGGAGACGTAGCGTTCAAAGCAGCCGGTCAGCCCGCAGTTGCAGCCGAACAGCGGCAGATCGTAACGCTGCGCCAGCTGGGCGGAGATCGGCATATGGCCCCATTCGCCCGCCAGCCCGTTGCGCCCCTTGTGCAGTTGCCGGTTCACCACCAGGCCGCCGCCGGCGCCGGTGCCGATGATGGCGCCGAACACCAGCGGCAGGTGTGCGGTTTGCGGCGTGCTGGCTTCCGACAGCGCAAAGCAGCGGCAGTCGTTCTCGATGGCGATCGGCCGCGCCAGCGCCTGCGTCAAATCGTCCGCCAGGCAGTGGCCGGTCAGGCAGGGCACGTTGACCGCCAGCTGACGGCGACTGACGGGATCGGTGATGCCCGGCAAACCGATGCCGATGCTGCCGCGCGTATGCAGCTCGCGATCCGCTTGGTCGACCAGCCCGGCGATGCAGGCCACGAACTCGTCGTAGTCGCCGGTTGGGGTGCGCACCCGCTGGAGCAGCACCTGATTAAGCCGGCGATCGTAAGCGGCCATTTCGATCTTGGTGCCGCCGATGTCAAAGCCGTAACGCATCTCTCTCGTCGCCATGTTTCAGGCTCCGCTCAGGGCGATCACCGCCGCTTCGCGGCGCGCGCGTTCGGCGGCGAACACCATCAGGTGGCTTTCCAGCGCTTCCGCCGGGCCGGACAACACCTGGTTCGGGTCGTTGGCGCGAATGGCCGCGATAAAGTGCTGCATCAGGTAGTAGTCGCCGCCGCCGTGGCCGGCCATGGCGTGCAGATCCTGGCCGGCGTCGGTGTCGTAATGCGTCTCGCCATCGTCGAGGAACGAGGTGATGCGGATATGGCGGCCGTCGCCTTCCAGGCAGCCGCGGCTGCCGAAGATGCGGGTATGGCGATCTTCGTGGCGGGTAAAGGCCGTCATGGTGAACGACGCGGTGCGGCCGCCGGCGAACTGCATGTTGACCACCTGATGATCGACCACGTTATTGTCGCAGCGGTAGACGCAGCGGCCGTAGGGCCCGTCGCGCAGCGCCGCCTGCAGATGCGCCTGGTCCGGCTCTGGCGTCAGCACGCGCAGGAAGCCGGGCGTGGCCTTGTGGTCGTCCCCCAGATAGATGCGTTTGGCGGAATAGGGGCAGTTTGCCTCCACCGTGCAATCGAGACAGTTGTCCGCTGCACCGGCCGGCTGGTTCTCCCGGCGGAAGTGGCGCAGGCCGCCGAAGGAGCTAATCTGTTCGCAGGGCTGCTCCATCACGTAACGGATCCAGTCGATGTCGTGGCAGGATTTCTGCAGCAGCATAAAGGCGGCCTGCCGATCGTTGCGCCAGTTGCCGCGCACGAAGGAGTGCGCCTGATGCCAGTAACCGACCGGTTCGAGGTGTTGCAGGCTGACGATGTCGCCGATCGCGCCATCGCGCAGCAACTGCTTGAGTTTCTGGGTATAGCGGGTATAGCGCAGCACGTGGCCGACCGAGAAGATCAGCTTTTGGCGCACCACCTCGGCAACGATGGCACGGCATTCGTCGGCGTCCGGCGACAGCGGTTTCTCCAGCAGCATGGCGTAGCCCTGGCGGGCGAAAGCCAGCGCCGGTTCCAGATGCATCTGATCCTGGGTGCAGATCAGCACCGCGTCGGCCAGCTTGCCGGCGTCGGCGGCCTGGCGCCAGTCGGTGAAGACGTTTTCCGGCGCGATGGCATGTTGCGCCACGAACTGTTCGCGGTAGGCGTCGCGTGGTTCCGCCACCGCTACCACCTGCATCAAATCAGGATGCGCCAGCGCATAGCGCGAGTAGATTTCACCGCGCGCGCCGGCGCCGACCACCAGCACCCGCACCGGGCGATGAGCAAAGTTGTTGGGTTGTGTTGACGACATTGCTGGATACTCCGCTGTTGTTATTTGAGGTTTTGGCCGCTGAGCTCATCGAACAAATGCGCGCGCGCCAGATCGAATGCCAGATGAAGGCTTTCGCCGAGGCGCGGCTCCCAGTCCGGCAGCGACGCCATGCGCAGCACGAAGCGCAGGCCGGCCAGTTCGCAGTGCAGCAACTCTTCGTTGCCCATGCGTTCGATGGTGACGATCTGCGCCGGGAAACAGTTGGCGCTGCCGGGCGCGCACAGCCGCAGCGCTTCCGGCCGGATGCCGAGGCATACCCGCTCATGCGGGTAGTCCGCCAACTGCCGTTGCAGCGCCGGCGGCAGATCGAGCTGATGCTGCAGGCCGATACGCAGCCGCACCGATGGGCCATCGCGCACGATTGTCAGATCGTGCAGGTTCATCGACGGGCTGCCGATAAACTCGGCGACGAAACGGTTGGCGGGGTGGTGGTACAGGTTGATCGGCTTATCCACCTGCATGATGGCGCCGCGGTTCATCACGCAAATGCGATCGCCCATGGTCATCGCTTCGACCTGATCGTGGGTGACGTACACCATGGTGGCGGCGGCGCCTTCCTGCTTCAGCTGATTGTGCAGTTCGATCAATTGCACGCGCATCGACACCCGCAGCTTGGCGTCGAGGTTGGACAGCGGTTCATCGAACAGGAACACCTTGGGTTTACGCACGATGGCGCGGCCGACCGCCACTCGCTGGCACTGGCCGCCGGAAAGCTGGCCCGGCTTGCGCTGCAGCAGATTGGTGATCTCCAGCTTTTCCGCCGCGTCGCGCACCCGGCGGTCGATTTCGGCTTTGCTCTCTTTACCGATCAGGCCGAACGCCATGTTTTTGTACACCGTCATATGCGGGTACAGCGCATAGTTCTGGAACACCATGGCGATGCCGCGATCCTTCGGCATGCTGTCGTTGACGCAGCGATCGTGGATCAGGATCTGCCCCTCGCTGACGCTCTCCAGCCCGGCTATCATCCGCAGCAGGGTGGACTTGGCGCAGCCGGACGGGCCGACGAACACCATAAATTCCCCGTCTTCAATCTCCAGATCGACGCCGTGCAGCGCATGGAAACCGTTGGGGTACACTTTTTTGACGCTGTTTAACTGAATTCCGGCCATGTCGTTTACCTTGTCTGCGCGTTAGCCTTTCACCCCGGCGCTGGCGATGCCCTGGATGAAATAGCGTTGGAAAATAATGAACAGCATCAGCATCGGGATCACCGCCATCAGCGCCCCGGCCATCAGCAGCGGATACTCCACCCCGGCGCGGCTGGAGAGCGAGGCCAGCCCCACCGGCAACGTCAGCTTCTCGGTGGTGGTGTTGACGATCAGCGGCCACATCAGGTTGTTCCAGCTCCACAGGCCGTTGATGATGATGCAGGCGATAATGCCCGGCCGGATCAGCGGCAACATGATGCGCCAGAAGATGGCGAAGTAGCTGTAGCCGTCGATCAATGCCGCTTCTTCCATCTCCTTCGGCACCGCGAGGAAGAACTGACGCAGCAGGAAGGTGGCGTAAATGCTGAAAATGCCCGGCAGCACCAAACCGGTGATGCTGTTGACCAAGCCCAACTTCTGTACCACCAGAAATTGCGGGATCAGAAACGCCTGGCCGGGCACCATCAGGATCGACACGCACACCAGAAACACCGCGTCGCGGCCGCGAAAATGCAGGCGCGAGAAGCCATAGGCGGCCATGGTGGCGATCGCCATCTGCAAGGTGACGGTGAAGAAGGTCGCCAGCAGCGAGTTGAGATAAAAGCCGGCGAACGGGATTTCGTGCATCACCCGGCCGTAGGCCTGCAGGCTGGGGTGTGCCGGCAGCAGCGTCAGCGGGATCTGAATGCTCTCGGCCTGGGTTTTCAGCGAGGTCACCAGCATCCAGATAAAGGGCACCACCGAGGCCAGCGCCGCCAGCCCCATAAACAGGTACACCAGCGTTTTCTTACTTGCGTTCATGTGCAGCTCCTCAGCTGACTTTCAGGCGCTTGCCGATCGCCATTTGAATCAGGGTGATCACCAGCGTGACGGCGAACAGCACCACGGTGATGGCGGAGGCGTAGCCTTTTTCCTGCAGGTAAAACGCGTACTTGTAGAACAGGTTGGTGACGGTCATCACATCGTTTTCCACCAGCGCGCGGTCGAACATCAGGAACACCACGTCGAAGATTTGCAGGATCTCGATAAAGCTCATTACCGACACGAAGAACAGCGTCGGCACCATCATCGGCAGCGTGATACAGAAGAAGCGGCGCAGGGTGCCGATGCCGTCGAGATCCGCCGCCTCGTACAGCTGGCGCGGAATGCTCTGCAAACCCGCCAGCAAAATGATGATCTTCAACGCCAGCGACGACCAGATGATGATGACTGACACGCTGATGCGCACCACGTCCGGATCGGACAGCCAGGCGACCGGTGCGATGTGCAGTAGCCCCAGCGCCTGGTTGATCAGGCCGAAGTCCTTGTTGAACAGCCATTGCCATACCATCGCCACCGCCGCGGGCATGGTGACCGCCGGCAGGAACAGCAGCGTGCGCAGCAGGCCTTTGCCGCGGATGTTCTGGTTGAGGCCGATCGCCAGCAGCAGCGACAGGCTCAGGCTGATCGGCACGCACACCGCCACGTAGAACAGCGTGTTGGCGGCGGCGGTGTAAAAGTCGTCGTCCTCGAACAGGTTGATGTAGTTATCGAGGCTGACGGTGGTCCAGCGCATGAATTGGTTGAGATCGGTAAAGCTGTAAAAGATGTTCTGCAAAAAGGGGATCAGGTAAAACACCGTCAGCCCGAAAAACAGTGGCAGGATCATCACCCAGCCCCAGAAGCGCTCGGCGCGTTCGAGCCGATTGAGCGTGGGGCGGGCGACGCGCCGGGATTGTTTCAGGGTGACCGTAGCCGTTTCTGCCAGCGACATGTTGCCATTCCTCACCTATCACTTTCAGCGTGGGTCCACCGCGGCGCGCGCTCGGGGCAGCGCGCCGCGGTGGGGCGATTACTGCGCCATAACGCGCTCGATCTTCTTGACCGATTTGTCCATTTCCTGTTTGGCGTCCGCGCCCATAAAGATCTTCTTCAGGCTGGCGATCCACATGTTCTGCCATTTCGGCGTATTGGTGCCGGCGGTGGGGTAAGCCTGGGTTACTTCAAGGGTCTGGATGTAAGGCGTCACATCGACTTTTTGGATCTGCTGCGCCCACACTTTGGCCGCCGTTTTGTTGGCCGGGATCACCACCTTGGCCAGCTCCGCCTGCGAGGCTTCGCTGCTCATAAAGGCGATATATTTCCAGGCGGCCTGCTTGTGGGCGCTTTTCGCCGACATGGCGAAGGCCAGGCTGTGCGCCACGCCGGACTGGCGTTCGATCTTCGGCATCATCACCACACCGATGTGGTCATTGATCAGCGGGTTATTGGCGAACGGTGCCGCCAGCCAGGAACCGGCATAGACCATCGCGGCGCGGTTGGACTGGAAGATGTTCTCGGTTTTGACTTCGCTCATCTGCTGGGCGCTTGGCATCAGGCCGTCTTTCATCATGCCCTGCAGCTGCTGGTAGACCCAGATGGATTTGTCGTTGGCGATATCGGTGGGCTGGCCGTCTTTCGGCACGATGTGATTGCCGTTTTGGAACAGCAGGTTCATATAGCTGTCCTGGCCGTCGATACTGAGATCCATCACCAGCGGGAAGGCGGCGCCTTTCAGCCCGCTTTTCAGGGCGGCGGCTTTGCTCTTCAGATCGTTCCAGGTCCAGTCGCTGGTGGGATAGCTGACGCCGGCCTGATCGAACAGTTGCTTGTTGTACCACACGGCGATCGAATCGACGTCGCGTGGAATGGCCATCTGTTGGCCGTCGTACTGGTAGGCTTTTACCGAGCTGGCGACCACGTCGTCCAACTTAAGGCCGCTGTCCTTAATATAGGGAGCCAGCGGCTCCATAATGCCGTTTTTGGCGTACTGCACAAAATAAGGCATATTGATCCAGAATATATCCGGCGCCACGCCGCCGGCAGCGGCGGAATCCAATTTAACGAAATATTGCGCCGAGGGGGTTAATTCTATTTCTATTTTTATGTCAGGATTGGCCTGTTCAAATCGTTTGGCGATCTCCTGTTCGGCAGGTAATTGGTTTCTGTCCCAAACGGCATAACGCAATGTTATTTTATCTGCGGCATGTAGCAGGGTGGGTAATAATAATGCGCTGGCAAGAATGGAGTGCGCCAGCAGGCGGCCGGTATTTTTTATCGGTGACATTGCTTTCCCCTCGGTGAGCGACGAATAACGTTTTTCGCAACGTAAATTCTTTCTATCCCTTAACTTTCAGTGTGTCAATACACCCCCAAACGCCCAAAAATGGGGCGGAAATGTTTCATTGTTGTTAAAATCGAAAGGCTTTTGCGGCCAAGCGAAAGGTGGTGTTGTTCACATTGCGTTAACTTTTTGGCGGGTTTCTCCCCGGCGGCGCAGCAGTTAGCGGCCTTCGCAGGCATAGGAATAACTGATAACCCTTGCACCATAATGGGGATTAAAAACATTTTTATTGTGCAAGCGTCAGCTTCTTTCATTTTTGTGATGCAAATAAACAAAAAAATGGGTTGCGGTTGTCAGAAGAGGGCATCAGAACGATTTTTATTACCGGCTATTGTTTGTGGCGACAAAAGGCGCTAGCCTGAATTTCACGCCGTTTATTCATTAAAAAATAAAGAGGGCTGAACATTATGCGCCTGTCCCTGGTATTTACCCATTGCCTGGAGAAAGTATTTCATCACCACAGCGTGCCACCCATTTCCGTGGAGAATCGGCTGAGTGGATTGAATAATGAAGTGCTTTCCTGGCAGGCAGTGTATTGTTTGCAAACGCCGGGCAACGAGACCCGCCATGAGCTGTGTTATCAACTGGAAGGGGCGCTGGCGGATTATATCAGCGTGCGCCAGGTGCAATCGGTGCCGAGTCAGTTTCCCTGTTATCGCGAGACCGACGAGAATTACCTGACGACCGCACCGGGGTTATTTCCCGATCCGCTGATGCCGTTGCCGCAACGGCGTTTTTTCGCCGCCTGCCGCTATTATGGCAGCCTGTGGTTGACCCTGACGCCGCCGGCAGATGCGAAACTGGCCGGCGACTATCCGTTGACCCTGCGGCTGCTGGATGCCCAGAGTGGCGAGGCGCTGGCCGAAACCACGCTGACGCTGCATCTGCTGCCGGCGGCGTTGCCGCCGCAAACGCTGTTGCACACCGAGTGGCTGCACACCGACTGCCTGGCGGATTACTACCGTCTGGCGGTGTTCAGCCCCGATTACTGGCGCGCGGTGCGCAACTTTGTGCGCTGTGCGGTCAATAACGGTGTCAATATGCTGCTGACGCCGCTGTTCACGCCGCCGCTGGATACTGCCGTCGGCGGCGAACGCACCACGGTGCAGCTGGTGGGGGTGGCGCGTTCGGCGCAGGAGTATCGCTTCGATTTCAGCCGCCTGGCGCAGTGGGTGGCGCTGGCGCAGGAAGAGGGCATCGAACACTTCGAAATTGCGCCGCTGTTTACCCAATGGGGCGCGGCGCATGCGCCGAAGATCGTGGTGGAAGAGCAAGGCGAGACGCAGCCGTTGTTCGGCTGGCATACCGATGCGCAGGGCGAAGCGTATCAGCGCTTCCTGCAGGCACTGCTGCCGGCGTTGACCGCCTGGTTCCGCGAGCGGGGGTTGGAACGACAGGTGTGGTTCCATATTTCCGACGAACCGACGCTGGACAACCTGGCTGCCTACCAGCGCGCCAGCGCCGCGCTGCGGCCGCTGCTCGACGGTTTTCGCACTTTCGACGCGCTGTCGGATTTCGCGTTTTATCAGCAGGGCCTGGTGGAAACCCCAGTGGCGGCGACTGACCATATCGAACCCTTTATCGAACACCGGGTGCCTGGCCTGTGGGCCTATTATTGCTGCGTGCAGAAAACCGAGGTTGCCAACCGCTTCTTCGCCCAGCCTTCGGCACGCAACCGCATATTGGGTGTGCAGCTGTATCTGTACCGCATCGCCGGTTTCCTGCACTGGGGATTCAACTTCTATAACAGCGCCCATTCGCGCGAACGTATCAATCCATTCGCCGTGACCGACAGCGGCCATGCGTTCCCCTCCGGCGATCCGTTCGTGGTCTATCCCGGCGAGGATCTGCAGCCGGTGGAGTCGCTGCGCCTGCGGGTGCTGCACCAGGGGTTGCAGGACATGCGTGCGCTGCAGCTGCTGGAGAGTTTGAGCGACAGGCCGACGGTAGAGGCGTTGATCGAACGCGAATTGGGCATGCACATCACCTTCAAGCGCTACCCGCACCAGGCGGGGCCGCTGCTGCGCTTGCGCGAAGCGGTGAACCGGCGCATCGAAGCGCTGTTGGCGGCGGTTTGAAGGCAAATGGGGGAGAAAACGCGCCTTTCGCCCCCCAAATCACCATAATTTGCTATACCTGATAGTCGAGGGATTCACTTTATTGTCATGCAACTGACACGTCAGAGTCATGGCTCTGGCTTAAGTTTGCAGCGACTACGTCAGGAGATAACGCGATGTTCAGCCTGGATTCTCTGTTGCAAGATGCATTTCCACACCGCAATACCCCTGCCTGGCAGCGCAGCCTGCTAAGAACCCTTCTCTTCGAAAAAGAATTCAAACAGTTTGCCGCCGACTATCCCCATCTGAAAGGGCTCGATCTGATCGAACAGGTGGTGGACTACTTCAACCTCAGCTGCGAGCTGGTGGACGGCGATCTGGAAAACATCCCCAGCCAGGGGCCGGTGGTGTTGGTGGCCAACCACCCGATCGGCTCGCTCGACGGTCTGGTGTTGCTGCGCGCCGTCGCGGCAGTGCGCCCGGATGTGAAAGTGGTGGCCAACCAGCTACTGACTTACATTGAGCCGCTGCGCAGCCTGTTTGTGCCGGTGGATAACGTCGCTTATAAAACCAGCCGCAAACAGATTGAAGGCATGCAGCAGCAGTTGGACAATCAGGGCGCGTTGATCCTGTTCCCGGCCGGCGAAGTGTCGCGCATGAGCCCGAAAGGCATCCGCGACGGCCATTGGCATACCGGTTTTCTGCGCCTGGCGGCCAAGGCGCGGGCACCGATCGTGCCGATCCACATCAGCGCGCGCAACAGCAACCTGTTCTACTTTACGTCGCTGGTCTACCGCCCATTGTCGACGCTGCTGCTGGTGCGCGAAATGTTCCAGCAGCGGGGTGGGCGCATCAAGATCCGTATCGGTGGCCGCGTGCCGTTCGCCAACTGGCACGACGGCCACACCAGCGCCAAGGATTTGGCGGAACGTTTTCGCCGCCACGTCTATCGTTTGGGCCAGGGCAAACCCGGGCTGTTCGCCAGCGAGTCGCCGATCGCGCTGCCGGAAGATCGCCTGGAGTTGAAAAAGGCGCTGGCGAACTGCGAACGGCTGGGGGTGACGCCGGACGGCAAAACCATCTATCTGTATCGCCGCCGTGACGAAGCGCGCACGCCGATCCTGCGCGAACTGGGCCGACTGCGCGAGATCGCCTTCCGCGCGGTGGGAGAAGGCTCCGGCCGCCGTCGCGATCTGGACAGCTACGACGACGATTACTACCACCTGGTGCTGTGGGATGAGGAAGAGCTGGAGATCGTCGGCGCTTATCGTTTCATCCCCACCGCCGAACAAATCGAGCGTAAGGGGCTGGAAAGCATCTACAGCAACAGCCTGTTCCATTACGATCGCGATATGCAGCCGATCCTGGCGCAGGGCATCGAACTGGGGCGCAGTTTCATTCAGCCGGCCTATTGGGGCAAACGCGGGCTGGACTACCTGTGGCTGGGCATTGGCGCCTACCTGTCGAAATACCCGCAGTACCGCTATCTGTTCGGTCCGGTGTCGATCTCCGGCGGTATGCCGCTGGCGGCGCGCGATCTGCTGATCGCCTTCTATCGGCTCTATTTCTCGCCGGATCACGCCTTCGCGCAGTCGCGCCGGCCTTATCCGGCGTCGTTGCCGCAGGTGCTGGCGCAGTTTGCCGGGGATAACTATCAGGAAGATCTGGTGCGGCTGAAAAGCCTGCTCAGCAACATCGGCTGTTCTATCCCGACGCTGTACAAACAGTACACCGAACTGTGCGAGCCGGGCGGGGTGCAGTTTATCGACTTCGGTACCGATCCGGCGTTCAACAACTGCATCGACGGGCTGGTGCTGGTGGATACCACGCGGCTCAAGCCGTCGCGTTATCAGCGTTACATCGCGGTACATCAGCCGCAGGAAGCCGAGACGGCATGATCGGCGTCTGACTCATGCCTTTTTGATCTAAGCACGACCTTGGGGCCGGCGACGGGAAAGCGCTACGATAAACGTTTTGCTTTCCACCGCCGGAGCCTTTCATGCCGCACTCCTTTATCCCGTCGTTATTGTCCGCCGATGAACCGCCCGCCGTCGCCGTTGAAACCCCGCACGGCAATGCGCCGTTTGTGCTGCTGTGCGATCACGCCGGCAAGGCGATCCCGCAATCCCTCGGCGATCTCGGTTTGCCGCCGGGGGAACTCGAACGTCACATCGGCTGGGACATCGGCGCGCTGAACGTCTCCCGTCACCTGAGCCGCCAACTGGACGCCACCCTGATCCATCAGCGTTATTCACGGCTGGTGATCGACTGCAACCGGGCGCCCGGCATCGCCAGCTCGATCCCGCAGTTGTCCGAACTGACACCGATCCCCGGCAATATCGGCATCGACGCCGAACACGCGCTGGCGCGTGAGCGCGAGGTGTTTCTGCCGTACCACCAGACCATTGACGATCACCTGGGGCAACGCCAGCAGCGTGAACTGCCGACGGCGGTGATCGCCATGCACAGCTTCACGCCAGTGTTCAAGGGGGAGTCGCGCCCCTGGCAGGTGGGGCTGCTGTTCAACCGGTACCCGGAATTCGCGCATTTGCTGGCCGAGCTGCTGCGCGAAGAGGGGGATTTGCAGGTGGGCGTCAACGAACCTTATGCGATGACGGACGCTACCGACTACACGCTGCCGGTGCATGCGGAACGGCGCGGTTTGCCTTATGTCGGCATCGAAATTCGTCAGGATCTGATCGCCGACGAACGCGGACAACAGGCGTGGGCGAAACGTTTCGCACGCCTGTTGCCACAGGCCTGGCAACGCTGGCAAATTTGACTTTAGGAATATTCCCAGAGATGATAACCGTAAGGAATTCGTAAGACGTCATTATAAAAAAAGTCAGGAGAGACGTGTGGAGCACAGCGATAACGGACTGTTTATCAAACGGGAGCGTTTTGAAGTTCTGGCGATTCTGCGTGAAATTTGCAAACAACGCACGCCGCTGCGCGTAGAAAATCAGCAGCACCGGTTTCAAAGTCTGTTATTGAGCGTCGGGCCGGACAATATCGTGTTTAGCGGTGAGGAAGCGGAAAACGCCATCGATGGTGCCTGCACCATCGTGATTGAAAGCAACGACGCCAAGATCGAGTTTTCCGTCGGGCAAGCGGAACTCACCGAGCATCAGGGGCTACAGGCCTGTTCAACCCGGCTGCCGCAGGAGTTGGTCTATATCCAGCGCCGCCGCCAATTCCGCATCACCACGCCGCACTGGCGTCAATTCTTCTGCACCGGCGAATATCCGGACGGCACGCCCTACGAGCTGCGTATCCACGATCTCTCCGCCGGCGGCGTCGGTTTGCGCTTCGACGGGCCGTTGCCGGATTTCTTCCAACCGGGTTTGCAGTTCAAAAAAGCGGAGCTGGATCTGGGCAGCTACGGCAGTTTCAAGGTCAACATGGAGCTGGTGGTGGTCAACGCCGATCAGGAAACCGACGATAACGAACAGCTGGTGCACTTCTCGCGCCTGTCGTGCCGCTTCCTCAAGCTGGGGCTGGCGATGGAGCGCAAAATTCAGAGCGCGGTGTTTGCCTTCGAGCTGGATTTCAACAAGAAGAAAAAACGCTGATCTGGAGCAGGGGCAGTGCACTGCCCCCTGACTCACGCATGGTCTTACGCTTTTAACGCCCGCAGACTGCCGATCTCTTCCCAACCGAAATGCGCCGCTTCGGCCAGCACGTCGCACACTTCGCCGCCGGCAGCGACCACCGCCACCTCGAGCGCGGCGCCATGCAGCAGATGGCTGACCAGCAGCGCGGTGAACAGATCGCCGGTGCCTTTGACCGCCGATTTGACCTTCGGATGGGTAAAGCACTGCGTTTCACGTTGGTTGACCAGCATCAATCCCACTTCGTCTTCATGTTGCGCCACGCCCGGCGCGCTGGTGACCAACACCCATTCAGTGGTGTCGTTCAATAGCGCCTGCGCGGCGTGTTGCGTCTGCTCCCGGCTGGTCAGGCGCCGGCCACACAGCTGTTCCAGCTCGAAACCGTTCGGCGTCAGGCCGTTGGCTAGCCGCAGGAACGGTGAACGGTAACAGTTGACGATGCGTTCATCCACGTAGATCCCTTCACCGTAGTCGCCCATCACCGGATCGATATAGATCTTGATCTGCGGATTGAGGGCGCGCACCCGCTGCAGCCAGTTGGCCAGGATATGGCACTGCATCACGTCGCCTAAATAACCGACGATCACCGCCCGGGTGCGCTTCATCACGCCGCGGGCGATCAGGTCGTCGAGAAAGCCACCGAACCACTCGCCGGTGATGACGCCGCCGTGTGGCGCGCCGTAATAGGGCGGACAGCCGAACAGCACGCTGGGCACCTGCAGCGCCTCCAGCCCCTTTTTCAGCAGGGCGCGGTAGGCGATGCCGTTGCCGACGCTGCCGTAGACCACCTGAGATTGAATGCTGATCACGTCGATTGACGGTGAACGCAATGGTGAAGCCTGTTGCATGAGTTACATCCTTGGTTCGTTATTATCCAACCAGCGAGCGAACACCTGCCGCGCGCGTTGTTCCAACCGTGCACCGTGGCGCGCTGCCTGTTCGCGCAGGCTCTGGGGCGCGATGCCGGCCAGTTCCAGCTCACAGGCATGGCCAATCAGCCAGCGTTCGAGATCGCGATGATCGGCCTCCAAATGGAACTGCAGGCCGAGCGCGAAGCCCTGATAGTCGAAGGCCTGATGCGGGCAAACCGCCGTGCCGGCCAGGCAGCGGGCGCCGTCCGGGATCATGAACATATCGCCGTGCCAGTGCAGCACCGGCGTGTCGGTCAGCGGCGCCAACACCGAGTCGTCTTCCGCCGCCGGCGCCGTCAGCGGGGCGAAGCCGATCTCCTTCACGCCGAGCGAGATCACTTCAGCGCCCAGCGCTTGGGCGATGACCTGCGCCCCGAGGCAGACGCCGAGAGTGGGTTGCCGTTGCGCCAGGCGCTGTTTGACCAGCGCCAATTCATGGTCGAGAAAATCGTAGCGCAGCGCGCCGGAAAAGTGCTGGGCGGCGCTGATCGGCCCGCCGAGCACCACCAACAGGTCAGTCTCATCATTATTGATAGCACGAATATCATCGCGGCCGGCATCGTAATATTCGATCTGATAGCCGCGCAGCGACAGCAGGGAGCCGAGGATGCCCAGGTTTTCAAAATTGACGTGCCGAATGGCGACTGCTTTTTTCATTGTTGTACCTCGTTAGCGTGGGTGAAGGGCGTCAGCGTCAGCGACTCCCCCAGGACATTGATGCCCTGCGCGCCGCTCTGATAGACGATGCGGCGTTCGCTGACCTGGCTGAGCTGTAGCTGATAACCCTGCGCGGCCGGGAACAGCGCGCACGCCTGCTCCAGCTGGTCGGCCGCCCAGGGCGTGAACATCTGCAGGCGGGCGAAGGCTTTTCCTGCATACTGAATGTCGAGCACGTAATGTTTATCCATGGAACCCCTTACTTTTGGCCGCAGAAGCTGTTAATCTTGTTTGAACTAGTACAAAAGGATTTATGTATGACTTCATTGTATGCAAAAGGCAGCGGCGCTGTCCAGATTGCCGAGCAGATCGCTGCACGCATTAAAGACGGTGCGCTGAGGCCGGGCGACCTGTTGCCGCCGGTGCGCCAGCTGGCGGCGGAGTTGGAGGTCAATCCGAATACCGTCGCCAGCGCTTACGCCAGATTGCGCGACGCCGGTTTGGTCGCGACGCGCGGGCGGGCGGGGACGGTGGTGCTGGAACCGCCACTGGCGGCGGTGAGTGCGGCCTATACGCCGCGTCAGGTGCCGACGGGAATGTGCGATCTGGCCAGCGGCAACCTGGACGCCGCGCTGTTGCCTGCCCTGGTGCTCGGTGTGGCGGAGACATTTGCGCAGCAAAACGGTTATGACATCAGCGGCGATCTTCCGGCGCTGACCGGCCTGGGGCGTGAATGGCTCGGTCGGCAGGGTGTCGCCCTGGGGGAGCCGGCGGTGTTTTCCGGCGCGCTGGACGCGATGGAAAAGGCGCTGCGCTGCCATGCGCAGCCGGGGGCGGCGGTGTGGGTGGAAGACCCTTGCTGGCCGCCGCTATTGACGCTGCTGCGCCATCTGCGCCTGCGGCCGCTGCCGTTGGCGGTGGATGAACAGGGCTGCCGCTTGCCGGAAAGCGGGGCGGCCAGTGCGGTGATCCTGACGCCGCGCGCCCACAACCCGACCGGCGCCTCGTTCTCTGCGCAACGCGCGCAGCAGTGGCGGCGTTTTCTGAGCGACAATCCGCAGTGTCTGGCGATCGTCGATGACTTCTGGGGGCCGTTGTCGCAACGGCCGCTGCATTTGCCGTTCGACGGCGATCGGGGTCTGTACGTGCTGTCGCTGAGCAAGTTTCTCAGCCCGGACCTGCGCATCGCGCTGGCCTGCGGCAGCCCGGCGTTGCTGCAGGCGATGCGCGCCGATCAGTACATCAGCGAACGCTGGGTCAGTCATATCTTGCAACAGATCGCCGCCAGACTGTGGGGACAGGCGTTGCAGGAGGGGCAATTGCAGCGGGCGCAGCAGACGTATCAAGCCCGTCGGGATGAGCTGGTGCAGCGGCTCAACGCACTGAATCACGCGGCGCTGGCGGCGGGCGAAGGGCTGCACCTGTGGTTGCCGGTGCGGTCGGAAACCGCCGCCGCGCAGCTGATGGCGCAGCGGGGGTGGCTGGTGCAGGGCGGCGAACCCTTCCGCCTGAAGTGTGGCCCGGCGATCCGCGTCAGCCTGGCCAACGTTATGCCGCCGCAGCTGGCTTCGCTGGCGCAGGATCTGTCCGAAGCCATGCGGGCGGAGGCGGCGATCAACTAAGCCGGCGTCAGGCTCCTCTCCGCCAACAGTTGCAGAGAGGCGAAACGGGCGTTCGGTTCGCCGATCGGCGTGTCGATGATGAACTCATCCACGCCGTACTGCTGTTGCAGCCGCGCCAGTTGCTGGTGAACCTGCTGTGCGGTGCCGAGCAGGATATGGCTTTCTCGCGGCTCGATGCGGTAATCGACGGCGCCGGCCTGCTGCACGAAACTCTCCGCCTGCGCCAGGCTGCCGACGGTTACGCTCTGCTCTCCGGCAACGTGTACGCGGTATTGCCGAATGTCCGCCGCCAGCGTCGCAGCCTGTTCCTCGCTTGGCGCCACGATCGCCGCTACCGCGAGCAACCCCTTGCGGCCGCCGCTGTGCGCGGCGTAGTACTCCAGCGCCGCCCGGATATCTTGCGGATTGCCGTTCAGATGCGCGGCGAACACGAAGGCCCAGCCGGATTCGGCCGCCAGCGCCGCGCTTTCTTTGCTGGCGCCGAGCAGAAAGCGCTGGGCGGCATGTGGCGGCAGCGGTGTGGCGCTCAGGCCCGGCTCGGCGTCATCGTTTAGATAGGCGGTCAGCTGCGACAGTTGCTGAGGGAAGGCCGGTTTACGTTGCCGGTCATGGGCAGCCTGCAACGCCTGGGTGGCGAGCGGCAGCCCGCCGGGCGCTTTGCCCACCCCGAGATCGACGCGCCCCGGCGCCAGCGCCGCCAGCAGGTTGAAGTTTTCGGCCACTTTATAGGCGCTGTAGTGCTGCAGCATCACGCCGCCGGAGCCGATGCGGATGCGCGACGTCTGGCCGAGCAGGTAGCCGATCAGCACTTCCGGCGATGGGCAGGCGAGCTGCGGCGTGTTGTGGTGTTCCGCCAGCCAAAAACGACGATACCCCCAGCGTTCCGCCTGTTGCGCCAGGCGCAGCGTGCGCGCCAGCGCCTGCGCGGCGCTTTCCCCGTCGGCGATCGGACTCTTCTCCAATATGCTCAAGGCATAAGCCATTTTCCCGCTCCTTTCATCATCAGATAGGCCTGACAAATACCATGCGGGCGGCGCGCGCCTTAATACTGATTGGCGATAGGATATTCCATTGATCTAAAACGGATTTGCATATGCACAGAGCGGTAAAGCGTTGCGATTTACCCCTTGCGGCCCACGCGGTTACAACAATCCGCGTTGCCGCAGGGTGAAGCGGGTGGCCTCGTTCAAGTCGTAGTCCGCCAGGCGCTCGCGCGGCACCCAGGCGTAGTCGTCGAACTCATCGTTGATCGTCACATCGCGGTTGGCGGCGTGGCAGTCGAAGATCAGGTAAATCATATAGATGGGTTCCTGGCTGCCGTCGGCGTAGGTTTTGACGCGCACGTCGTCGCGGAAGGTCCAGGGGGTGATGCTGTCGAGGATCAGCGCGCTGCCCAGCTCTTCGCGCACTTCACGCCGCAGCGCCTGTTCTATCTGTTCACCCGGCTCAACGCCGCCGCCGGACAGCGCCCACTGGCCGGGGAATACCCCCTTGTGAGCGGCCATCTTGCACAGCAGGAAGGCGTTATCGTTTTCAATCAGCGGGCAAACAATGATGCGTTGACGCATGGAAGACTCCTGTCAAAAAACAAACCCGCAGGGTAGCAGATCTGGTGGCGCAGTACAGGAAGCCGGATCGCGTTCTGCGCGATGGCAAACACTTTTTGTTCCGCAGTGCGTAACACCTTGATAAAGGAGTAATCTATCGGGGCTGCACATTCACTTAAGAGGGAACTTTATGAATTACCAGGTGGTGCCGTTTTGGTTTTACTCCGGCAAGGTTATGCTGGCAGTACTGGCCGCGATCGGGTTAGGGCTGTGCGGCGTCAACGCCGCGATTTTTTACTGCCTGCTGCTCGGGGGGGGTTGGCCGGTCACCGTCTCGATGCGGTTGCATCAGCTGGCGGAAAAGGGCGTGGCGATGAACCCCAAACAGGCTTCGCGCTGGATGGTCTATGTGCAGGGCATTCCGGTGCAGGAAACCCGCCAGGTATTAACCAATCCCTGTTTTGCGTTGGAAAGTCAGATGCGAACCTTTTTTCTGCGCGCTTTCGCCGGTAAAACCGTGTTGCAGACGGCGCTGTTGTTGCTGTTGATCGTCCAGTTGGCGGCGGCGGTCAACCTGTGGATCGCGGCGGCCGGCGCGTTGTTTGGCGCCTGGTTGGTTTATAAAACCGTCGACAGCATCCGCGCGCTGCGCGCGGTGGCCCGGCAAGACTGGGTAAGCGAACGGCGGGTGACCGCGCATGACACGCTTTGGCATCGGGCGGCGTTTAACGGCAGAAAAGGGCCGGTGGCGGCGCTGGATCGCCTGTTGGCATTGTGACGTAAATATTAATCTTCGGGAAAGGTGAAAATAATTAACGCCGGCAAATAAAGATTGCTATAACAGCGGGGACAGTCTTGGGTTAACGGCGGTAAGCGGGAAAAAGCGTTATGGCGCAGATGTTAGCGGAAAAGATGCACAAGCTTGATTTTGATGATGAAGTGACCGGGCTGATCTACGGCTATGCCTTTCGCTCCGGCGAGCCGCCGGCGCGTTTGAACTCGCAACAGGTCTGCCAGGCCTATCAGGCGCTGCCGCCCGGCGACGGTTTTATCTGGCTGCACCTCAACCTCACCCACGCGACAGCGGAGAAGTGGCTGAAAAACCATTTCGCCATTTCCGATTTTTTCTTTCACGAAATTCGCCACGGTTCCCACACCACGCGCATTGAGCGCCAGGGCGACGACCTGTTCGCCGTGCTCAACGACGTGATCTTCCACCCCGAGGACAACAACCCGGAAACGGCGACGCTGTGGCTGTATTGCTGCCGCGGGTTGGTGGTCAGCGTGCGTCACAAACCGGTGCGGCTGATCGAACGGCTGCTCGGCCGCCTGACGGCGCTGCAGCTGGCGTCGTCCACCGAACTGCTGGCGCATTTGCTGGAAGAACAGGAGGACGTGTTGGAGCAGGTGGTGCGGCAGGCCAACCAGTATGTCGATACCATCGAGGATCGCTTGCTGAGCAGCCGCGTTAAACGCAACCGCGCCGAGTTGGGGCGTATGCGCCGCATGCTGTTGCGCTTCCAGCGCCTGTTGGCACCGGAACCGGCGGCGTTGTTTCGCCTGTTGAATCGACCGCCGTCCTGGCTGAGCCGCGAGGTGGTGCAGGATCTGCGGCAGTTTACCGAAGAGTTCACCGTGGTGCTGAACGATCTCGCCAGCCTGACCGAACGCATTCGGCTGCTGCAGGAAGAGCTGGGCGCCAAGTTGATGGAGCAGAATAACCGCACGCTCTACACCCTGACGGTGATCACCGTACTGGCGTTGCCGATCAATATCGTCGCCGGTTTCTTCGGGATGAACGTCGGGGGGATCCCGCTGGCCAGCAATCACCACGGTTTTATTCTGCTGGTGTTGCTGGTCGGCGGTTTTACGCTGATCGCCGGTTATCTGGCATTCAGGCGCAGGGACGAAACCTGATCACAGACGGGCGCGGTACTCTTCTTCCAGCCGGGCGTGGGTGCTCCAGAATGGGCGCGGCGCGCGATCGTGCAGGCGATCCAGCAGGATATCCAGATGGGTATGCCAGCCGCCGGCGACGCTGAGCATCTCGTCGCGGTTGGCCAGACGCCGGTGGGTCACCGTCAGCAACACCGCATTGCCCTGTTCCGTCAGTTCGAAGGTTACCTCGGAAGGGCGCCCTTGATCCTGTTCCGCCCAGGTAAAGCTCAGCAGCCGCGGCGGAAACAGACAGGTGATGTGGCCGCGGTTGCTGACGCAGCCGCCGTGCTGTTTATACTTGGCCGGCGGCTGTTCATGCTCGCCCGCCAAATCGGAATTGCGAAACTCCAGCTCCAGCGGTGCGCCGTTTTCCAACGTCATGGTGCCGGCCGCCAGCCAGGTGGCGCGTTTGTCTGAGTCGGTCAGGTAAGTCCACACCCGTTCGATAGGGCCGGGCAGCAGCCGCTGGATGCGCAGCGTGCCGGGTTCGATAATGATGCCGTAATCATTCATGGTTCACTCCTTGGGAGGATGCTGTTCGGCCTGCCGCAGCGCCTGTTCGAGCGCGTCCAGCCGTTCAGTCCAGAAATGTTCATAGGTTTGCAGCCATTGCATGGCCTGCGCCATAGGCTCGGGTTCGAGCCGGCAGATATGGTTTCTTCCCTGCACGGTTCGTTGCACCAGGCCCGCATGTTCCAGTGCTTTCACGTGCTTGGAGGCGCCGGCGAATGACATTTGCAACGGCGCGGCCAGTTCGCCGATACTGCGTTCGCCGGCGGCCAGCGCGCGCAACATCGAGCGGCGGGTCGGGTCGGCCAGCGCATGAAAAATGGCGTCCAGCTGAGAGGAAGATAATTCAACCATATGGTTGAATATAGAACAGGCAGGCTAATATTCAACCGTTTTGTTGAATATTTTTTGTTCCCCGGCGTGAACGCCCGCCGGCGGCGGGCTCAGCGGGTTAGAACTCGACGTCTTCCAGGCTGAAGAACGCCGTTTGGTCATTATAGGAAAAGATCTCGCCGTAGCGGCCCCAGTTGATGACCGTATCCAGCGTCTCTTTGGCGGCGCTGTCGGACAGCGAGTCTTCCAGTTCTTGTTCGAAGCGCACGCGCGGGGCGCGGTGGCCCGGCCGTTCATCCAGCACGTTCTTTATCAGCGCGGCCAGCGGCACATAGCGCAGCAGATGCTCCGCGAACAGCACCTTGCGCGCCTGAACGTCGCCGTCGGCGAAGGCGCGCGCCGGTGGGGTCAGGAAGATGTCGCCTTCGCGCACCTCGGCGAAGCCCAGCGAGTGCAGCACTTCGGCGATGGGGAACAGTTCATCCACCTCCAGATGCAGCGAAAGGGCGATCTCCGGCATGTCGGCGCGGCCGAAATAGGGCGCGGCGGCCAGCGTTTCGATCAGGCCGGCAATCAGGTTGGTGGAAACATGTGGCAGCCGCGTGCCGAGTTTCAGCTCTTTTTTGACGTTGCCGTCGCTCGGTCGGGCGGTCATCTTGGCGTACACATCGTCCACCAGCCGGCGGAACTGCGGATCCAGCCGGTTGCGTGGGTGGCTGAACGGCACCTTGATTTCGGCGATCACCCGGCCGGGGTTGGACGAGAGCAGCAGAATACGATCGCACATGAATACCGCTTCCTCGATGTTGTGCGTGACGATCAGCACCGATTTGATCGGCATTCGCCCTTCGGTCCACAGATCCAGCAGGTCGGTGCGCAGTGTTTCGGCGGTCAAGACGTCCAGCGCCGAGAACGGCTCATCCATCAACAGCAGCGTCGGATCCACCACCAGCGCGCGCGCAAAGCCCACGCGTTGACGCATACCGCCGGAGAGTTCGCGCGGGTAGGCGTTTTCGAAACCGTCCAGGCCGATCAGGTCGATGGCCGCCAGCGCCCGCTCGCGCCGTTCGGCGGGGGCGACGCCCAGCGCCTCCAGGCCGGCTTCCACGTTTTGCAGCACCGTTAGCCAGGGGAACAGGGCGAAGGTTTGAAACACCATGGCGACGCCTTTGGCCGGGCCGCTCAGCGGCTGCCCCAAATAATTCACCGTGCCGGCGGTAGGGGTGACCAGGCCGGCGATGATACGCAGCAGCGTCGATTTGCCCGAGCCGGAGCGGCCCAATAACCCGACGATTTCGCCCGCCCGCAACGACAGATTGACCCCGTCGAGGATCAGCAGTTCGCCGTGCGCCTTGTCATAGCCGTGGCTGACCGCGTTGACCGCTAAAATGGCCTCGCCGGGCGAGTGGGTCAGCGGTGTTGGGTGAAGATCTGACATCTGAACGGTTCCTTAATCGATGCGGAAACGGGATTCGGCGTAGGCGTAAAGCGGGCGCCACAGCAGGCGGTTGAACAGCGTGACGAACAACGACATCACGGCGATGCCGAGAATGATCTTGGGGAAGTCGCCGGCGGTGGTGGTTTCGGCGATGTAGGCGCCCAGCCCGTGTGCCTTCACCTGGGTGCTGCCCCACTGAACGAATTCCGCCACGATGCTGGCGTTCCAGGCCCCGCCCGAAGCGGTGATGGCGCCGGTGATGTAATAGGGGAAGATGCCCGGCAGCATCACCTGGCGCCACCATTGCCAGCCGCGAATGTGAAAATTGGCGGCGGCCTCGCGGTAGTCGTTGGGCAGCGCGCTGGCGCCCGCCACCACGTTGAACAGAATGTACCACTGGGTGCCCAACACGATCAGCGGCGACAGCCAGATATCGGGGTTGAGCTGGAAATGCACGATGGTGATAACGAACACCGGGAACAGCAGGTTCGCCGGAAACGCGGCCAGGAACTGGGCGATCGGCTGGATTCTCCCGGCCAACGCCGGGCGCAGGCCGATCAGCACGCCGAGCGGCACCCAGATCAATGACGACAGGGCGATCAGCACCGCCACGCGCAGCAGCGTGATCAGCCCCAGAACCATCACATGGCCCACTTCATCAAGCGTAACCCCGGTTTGCACATAGAGAACAACGCGCCAGGCGATCGCCAGCGTCAGCAGAACCACGATGACGTTCCAGCACCTATCGATAATGCGCGATCGCCGTTGCCGTTGGGCGGTATTGCCGCGCCGCAGCGGCCGGGCGGGCAAGCTCAGTTTCAGGCGCGCAGTTTTGGCCAGCAGCGCGCCCAGCGGCGTCAGCAGCAGGTGGATCAGGCGCGTGCGGCGCATCAGGTTCAACAGCCAGGACGTCGGGGCGCTCGCCGAGCGGGTGGTTTCCATGCGGAATTTGTCCGCCCACGCCACCAGCGGCCGGAACAGCAGCTGATCGTAGGCCAGGATCACCACCGTCATGGTGAGCAGCACCCAGCCGACCGCGTGCAGATCCTTGCTGAGGATCGCCTGCGCAAGATAGGCGCCGATGCCTGGCAGCGTAAAGGTGTTGTTGCCGACGGTGATCGCTTCCGACGCCACGATAAAGAACCAGCCGCCGGACATCGACATCATCATGTTCCAGATCAACCCCGGCATGGCGAACGGCGCATCCAACTTCCAGAAGCGCTGCCACGGGCTGAGGTGGAAACCGCGCGCCACCTCTTGCAGATCGCGCGGCACGGTGCGCAGCGACTGGTAGAAGCTGAAGGTCATATTCCACGCCTGGCTGGTGAAGATGGCGAACATGGCCGCCAGCTCGACGCCCAACACCCGGCCGGGGAACAGGGCGATGAAAAAGGTGACGGTGAAGGAGATGTAGCCGAGCACCGGCACCGACTGCAAGATATCGAGGATTGGCACCAGCACCTTCTCGGCGCGCCGGCTTTTGGCCGCCAGGGTGCCATACACCAGGGAGAACGCCAGCGCGGCCACCATCGCCACCAGCATGCGCAGCGTGGTGCGCAAGGCGTACTCCGGCAGGTTGACGGGATCGAGCGACACTGCCTGCGTTTTCAGCGTCACTATTGGCTGCAGGGTTTGGTGCAGGCCGATGGCCATCATGGCGATCAGCCCGATGATTAGCGGGAAGGCGATGACGTCCCAGCCGTTGGGCAACAGGCGCCGGGCGGAAACATGGGTGTTAAGCCTGACGTTCATTTCACTTCTCCAACGACGCGCGCAAACAAGAAAGTGACAGCAGCATAAGGACTATAGACTATCTTGCGACGGCGTTTCTAAACCGTGGCTCACCGGCGACGGGTTTTGTGCCGCAAACGCGCGATACTGTAACCTGTGGAGATGACGGTTAGGTTATGCTTACCGGGACCGAACCGGTGGCGCGACGGCAATAAAGTGACAATAATTCCTACTCTCAGTGCAACGCTAAGGAGCGAGCAGATGTCAGTCGGCAATGATATGGAAACCTCGAACAAGACGGGCCTGGCGCCGTTGGCCTTGGGCGCATTGGGCGTGGTGTTCGGCGATATCGGCACCAGCCCGTTGTACACCCTGAAAACCGTGCTGTTTCTCTCCGGCGACGCCCCTTCGGCGCCGGTGATCCTCGGCCTGCTGTCGCTGATTTTTTGGACATTGGTGATCGTCACGTCGCTGAAATACGCCATGTTTGCCATGCGTATCGACAACCGCGGCGAGGGGGGCATCATGGCGCTGATGTCGTTGCTGGTGAGCAAAACGAAAAGTCGGCCGCTGGTGCTGTTCGCCGGTTTGTTCGGCGCGGCGTTGATCTACGGCGACGGCGCCATCACGCCGGCCATCTCGGTGCTTTCGGCGTTGGAGGGGCTGAACATCGTACTGCCGGCCTCGCAGCCCTATATTTTGCCGGCGGCGGTGGTGATCTTACTCAGCCTGTTCGCCATTCAGCCGCTGGGCACCGCGCGTATCGGCCGGGTCTTCGGGCCGATCATGGCGCTGTGGTTCCTGTCGATCGCCGCCCTCGGCGTGTGGGGCATTATTCAACATCCGGCGGTGCTGCTGGCGTTGAACCCGCTGTACGGGATTCATTTCCTGTTCTCCAACGGGTTGACCAGTTTTCTGGTGTTGGGCGGGGTGTTTCTGTGCGTTACCGGCGCCGAGGCGCTGTATGCCGATATGGGCCACTTCGGCAAAAAACCGATCTGGCTGGCCTGGTTCGGCATCGTGTTTCCCAGTCTGTTGCTCAACTACGCCGGGCAGGCCGCGCTGATCCTGAGCGGCGCCGACGTCACGCAAAACATCTTCTTCCGCCTGTGCCCGCCGGCGTTGCTGATACCGTTGGTGATCCTGGCGACGCTGGCGACGATTATCGCCAGCCAGGCGATCATCAGCGGCGCTTTTTCCATGACCCGGCAGGCGATCCAGCTGGGGTGGCTGCCGCGGTTGCGGGTCAAGCAAACCACCGAGGAGAGCTATGGGCAGATCTACATCGGCGGCATCAACTGGCTGCTGATGGTGGTGACGCTGTTCCTGACGGTGTTCTTCAAGTCGTCGGACAATCTGGCCGCCGCCTACGGCATTGCCGTCTCGCTGACCATGATCATGACCACCGGTTTGCTGTTCGTGGCGATGCGTGAGGTCTGGCGCTGGGGGCTGGCCGCCAGCCTGTTGGTGGCGGGGGGCTTCTTTGTGGTCGATCTCAGCTTCCTGACGGCCAACCTGACCAAGGTACTGCAAGGCGGTTACATGCCGCTGCTGCTTGCCGCCGCGGTCTATACCGTCATGCTGATCTGGCATCGCGGGGTGTTGGCGGCCGCGCGCACCCTCGGCGAGACCATGGTGCCGATAGAGGATTTCCTGGCGAAAATCAGCCGTGAATCCGTGCCGCGCGTGCCGGGCACCGCGGTGTTCCTCACCCGCAGCCTGCAGGGCACGCCGCCGGTGATGAAATGGCACGTCAAGCGCAACGGTTCGCTGCACGCCAACGTGCTGGCGCTGACCATCGCCATCGTCAATGAGCCGCGGGTGCTGAACGCCGATCGGTTAGTAATGCGCGAACTGGCGCCGGGCTTTTGGTGCGGCGTAGCCAGTTACGGCTTTATGGAGCGGCCGAATATCCCGCAGCTCTTGCAGCACGCCGAAGCGCAGAAATGCGGTCTGAACTTCGACGAGGCGACCTACTATCTCGGCCACGAAACCGTGGTGCGGCGCGAGGCGGGCGATCGGCTGCCGGTGTGGCAGCGTAATCTGTTCGCGTTGATGGTGCGTAACGGCATGCACGTCACGGATTATTATTATCTGCCCAGCGACCAGGTGGTGGAGATCAGCCGACGGGTACAGGTGTAGGCCTGACGGGCATAAGCTACAACCGAGGGATCTTTTTGCGTTGAGCGCGATCGGTGTAGAGTGCCGCTGCGCTCGAGAAAAATAGGGGATGCCGATGCTGTTCGATTTAAACCTGCAGGCCGCCGAATTGCCCGAGGCCTGGCGTTCTACCGTGCTGGGCCGCGTCGGTGTGGCCAATATCAAAGTGATGCGTATGGATGAACGCAGCATTGCGGATGAAGTGCATGATTACAGCGAAGGGTTGCTGGTGATCAGCGGCCAGCTGCGGCTGCTGGTGGCGGGGGAAGCGATTGTGGTGCAGGCCGGCCAGCTGTATCAGGCTGCCGCCGGCGTGCCGCACCGCGTGTTGCCGGGCAGCGAGGGCACGCTGGTGATTTTCGATCTGCCGGAAGATTAAGCGCCGTCCAGGGCGGTGAGCGCCACGTTTACCGCCGCCAAGAGTCGTGCTTCCGTGACGCCGTCACGCGCCTGAATCGACAGGCCGTGCAGGAAGACGGCGAAAAAGTCCCCCAGGCTGTCGGCGTCGGTGTCGGCCGGCAGTTCGCCGGTGCGCACCGCCTGCCGCAGCCGTTCAACGATCTGCTGCGTGCGCTGCAGCCGATGTTGCGCCAGCCAGACTTTGAGCCCGTCATTTTCCGCGCTGACGCTGGCGGCGGAGGAGACCACCATACAGCCCTGCGGCAGATCCGGCCGGCTATAGAGCCGCACGGCGTCTTCCAGCAGGCGCCTGATCGCCGGGCGAATGCCGCTTTCCTCCCCGAAGGCGCGATCGGCGAAGCCGCCTTCTGCGCTTTCGTAACTGGCGATCGCCTCGCGGAACAGTTGCTCTTTGGAGCCGAACGCCTTGTAGATGCGCGCGGAAGCAATGCCCAATTCAGCCACCAGATCTGACATCGAGGTCCCTTCGTAACCCTGCCGCCAGAATAAGTTGCGCGCTTTCAATAGCGCCTGTTCGCGATCAAACTCGCGCGGTCTGCCTGCCATTCGCTGCTCCAATTTGCCTGTCATTCAGCGACATAGGATCGCTCAAATCGACGGGAATACCAATGTCTTTATAAATTTCGCTTGCGGTCGCCGCATTTTGCTCCTATTGTTTGTCAATCGACAACCAATAGGAGTTTACGATGAAAACCCTCAAAGGTCCAAGCTTGCATCTTGCACAGTTCAGCGATGACGCGGCGCCGTTCAACAGCCTGCCCGCCATCGCCGAATGGGCGGCGGCGACCGGCTTTACCGCATTGCAGATCCCGGCCTGGTATCGGCGTTTATTCGACGTGGCTACCGCCGCGGAAAGCCAAACTTACTGTGATGACCTGACCGGCATGTTGGCGGAGCATGGGTTGGTGGTCAGCGAGTTGACCAGCCATATCTTCGGCCAACTGATGGCGGTGCACCCGGCTTACGATGCGCTGTTTGACAGCTTCGCGCCGCCGGCGCAGCAGGGCAATCCGCAGGCGCGGGGCGAGTGGGCGCGGCAGCAAATGCTGTTGGCGGTGAAGGCGTCGGCGCGGCTCGGGCTCAGCGAACTGGGCACCTTTTCCGGTTCGCTGGCCTGGCCCTATCTGTTCCCGTTCCCGCAACGCCCGGAAGGATTGATCGACACCGCGTTCGACGAGCTGGCCAAACGCTGGCTGCCGGTGCTTAACGCCTGCGACGAGCAGGGCATCAACCTGTGTTACGAGATTCATCCGAGTGAGGATCTGCACGACGGCGTGACGTTCGAGAGGTTTCTTGAGCGCGTCGGCCATCACCCGCGCTGCCGGGTGCTGTTCGATCCGAGCCATATGGTGCTGCAGCAGCTCAACTATCTGGAGTTTATCGATATCTATAAAGAGGTTATCGGCATGTTCCACGTCAAGGACGCCGAGTTTAATCCGACCGGGCGCCAGGGCATTTACGGCGGTTATCAATCCTGGGTCGATCGCGCCGGCCGCTTCCGCTCGCTGGGCGATGGCCAGGTCGATTTCAACGGCATCTTTTCGCGGCTGACGCAGTACGGCTATTCGGGCTGGGCGGCGCTGGAGTGGGAATGCTGCCTGAAAAACCCGCAGGACGGTGCGCGTGAAGGTGCAGCCTTCATTCGCGATCGCATTATCCGCGTCACCGACAAAGTGTTCGACGACTTCGCCGGCGCACCGATCAACCCACAGCAGATCAATGCGTTGCTCGGCATTCGCTGAGCCCAACCCTTCAGGGAGTCACCCCATGCAATACCTACAGAACGAGATCCCGTTGGCGGATCTCGCGGCGGAACACGTCTATATCCAGGTCAACGGCCGGCGCCTTCACTGCGTGGTGGCCGGTGAAGGGCGGCCGGTGCTGCTGATCCCCGGCTGGCCGCAAACCTGGTACACCTGGCGCCATGTGATGCAGGCGCTGGCGGCGGCCGGTTTTCGGGCGATTGCGGTCGATCCGCCGGGCATCGGCGATTCCGACAAGCCCGTCGGCGGCTACGACACCGGCAGCATTGGTGCGACGTTGCACGCGATGATGGCGCAGCTGGGCCATCATCGCTACCAGCTGGTTGGCCACGATATCGGCATGTGGATCGGTTACGCCATGGCGAGCGATTTCCCGCAGGCGGTGGAGCGTCTGGTGCTGACAGAGGCGGTGATCCCCGGCCTGGCACCGCCGCCGCCGATTTTCGTCGCGCCGGAGGAGAACATCTTCCTGTGGCATTTCATGTTCAACCAGTTGGCGGATTTGCCGGAGACCCTGACCCAGGGGCGTGAGCGGGAGTATCTTGGCTATATCTTCAACCGCTGGTCCTATCGGCGCGATCGGGTGGCGGCGGAGGTGTATATCGCCGCCTATTCGGCGCCGGGTGGCCTGCGCGCCGGCTTCGACTATTACCGGGCGATCCCGGAGACCGTTCGCCAGAATAGGCTGCGCGCCGCCACGCCCTTGACGATGCCGGTGTTGACGGTGGGCGCGGAACACGCCACCGGCGACGCGCCGCTGACGACGCTGCGAGGCAATGCGCACGATCTGCGGGGCGAAACGGTCGCCGGCTGCGGCCATTTCATTACCGAGGAGTGTCATGAGGCGTTTATCGCACTGATTACACCGTTCCTGGCAGGAGAACAGCATGCCGCTCGATGAACGCATCGCCGCCTTTTTGACGGCATCGGCCGCTACGCCGCCGCCCGCTACGCCGCCGCCCGCTTCGCTGGCGGAAATGCGGGCGGCCACGGAAGCCGGTTTACGCCAGCTGCAGGGGGAGGCGGAACTGAGCGGCGGCGTCAGGGATTGTACGGTGGTCGCCGCCGATGGACACCGGATTGCGCTGCGCGCCTATCACCCTGCGGGGGAAAACCGCGCGACCGCGCAGCCGGCGATGCTGTTCGCCCACGGCGGCGGTTGGTGCCTCGGCTCGCTGGCGCTGTACGACCGGCCCTGTCAGGCGTTGGCCAACGCCACCGGCCGGGTGATCCTGTCGGTCGATTACCGGCTGGCGCCGGAATACCCGTTTCCGCAGCCGCTGGAAGATGTCTATCAGGCGCTGTGCTGGGTGGCGCAACAGGCGCCGCAGTTGGGGATCGATGTGAAGCGCCTGGCGGTGGGTGGCGACAGCGCCGGGGGCAATCTGGCAGCGGCGGTCGCGCTGCTGGCGCGGGATCGCGGCGGCCCGCACATCGAGCGCCAGCTGTTGCTGTACCCGGCGCTCAGCCGTGAGATGACGACGACCAGCTATCGCGAGTTTGCCGAGGGATATTTTCTGACGCGCGACGCGATGGTGTTTTGTTGGCAGCAGTATCTGGCCCAGCGGCGCGATCCCGGCGCCGAACCACTGCATGCCGCCACGCTGCACGGGTTGCCGCCGGCCACCATCCTGAGCTGCGAATATGATCCGCTGCGCGATGAGGCCGAGCAGTATGCGCAGCGGCTGCGCGAGGCGGTGCGCTGTGAACGGTTGCCGGGCATGGTGCATGCCTGCATTCACATGCTGGGGCTGACCCCGGCGGCGCGGCGGCTGTTCGAACTGGCTCGCG